>NZ_KB889608.1 GCF_000372745.1 Embleya scabrispora DSM 41855
CACCGTGTCGGTGACCTTGCCCTTGAAGTACAGGACGGCGCCGAAGGGGTTGTCGTGGGTGTTCTTCTCGATGCCGGTGGTGCGGACGGTGTGTCCGCCGAAGTCGAGCACGATCCGGGAGCGGCCGAAGGTGTGCCGTTTGACGAACAGCAGGTCGCTGTGCGCTTCGACGCGGTGGACGTACGGGTCGTTGACCATCGCGTCCAGCGCGGCGTCGGCGGGGACCTTGTCGTCCAGGATGCCGAACCGGCGGAAGTCCATCACCCCGTCGTGCACCTGGATCCAGCGACCCTCGCGCTTGGGTGAGCCGAGCGCGAGCACGGTGCCGCCGTTGACCGGCAGCTTCGAGCGCGGTTCCCAGCGCACCACCATGCCGCCGCCGTCGCCCGGCGCGTGATAGCCGGCCACGAGGACCATCGTGTTCGCCGGCAGCCGGCGGGTTTCCAGGTCCAGCAGCGCGGCGATCGTCGGCACGCTGCCGGAGGGTTCGCGGCGCCCGCCGTCGCGGTCGTCGTCGGGGGAGGCCGAAGCGGTACCCGCGGCCGCCGTGCCGGCGAGCAGCAGCCCGCCCAATCCACCCGCGGCCAACAACCGGCGGCGGGACGACGAAGGGGAAGAACCGAGTGAGGACATGGGGGTCCCGCTCACTTTCTCGATCCGTGCACGAAGGGGGATGCGGGGCGGGCGGGTCGCTCGGGAAGCGGAGCGGCCCGCCCGCGCCGGTGAATCAGAGCGAGTTGCGGTACGGCGGCATGTAGCGCATCCGGGGCATCTGGTCGGCCAGCACCCCGCCGTCCACGACGATCCGGGTGCCGGTCACATAGGACGCGGCGGGCGAGGCGAGGAAGACCACGGCGCCCGCGCACTCGTTCGGGTCGGCGTACCGGCCGAGCGGGATGCGCTCGCGGTAGGCGGCCTCGAACGGCTCGCGATCGAGCGGGAATTCGCCGTCGATGGGTGTCTCGACCATGCCCGGGGCCACCGCGTTGACGGTGATGTCGTGCGGGGCCAGTTCGACCGCCAGACTCTGTACCAGCAGGTCCACCCCCGCCTTGGAGGCGTTGTAGTGGGCCAGCCCGGCCTCGGCCACGTGGGCGTTCTTCGAGGTCACCGCGATGATCCGGCCCGGCACGCGGTCCGCGATCATGTGCTCGGCGATCCGCTGGGACAGGAAGAAGACCGCGTCCAGGTTGACCGCGAGCACCCGGCGCCAACTCGCCACGGTCACCTCGTTGAACCGCTCCAGGGCGGCCGTGCCCGCGTTGTTGACCAGGATGTGCAGCGGTCCGACGTCAGCCCGCAGTTCGTCCACGTAGCCGGCCAACCCGGCGGTATCGGCCAGGTCGAACGGCCGGATCCACGACGTCCGACCGGTGGCCTCGACCAGGGCGCTCGTCGCGGTCAGATCCACGCCCGGCCGATCGGTGAGCACGACGTCGGCACCCGCTGCCGCGAGGGCGACCGCGAACGCCCGGCCCAGGCCGCCGGCGGCGCCGGTGACCAGGGCCGTGCGATCGGTCAGCGCGAAGGTCGCGCCGAGCCCACCGGCCGGTGCGGTGCCCCGCCCGCCGGGCGCCGAGGTGCCGGTCACGACAACCCCAACAGCGGCAGCGCGTCGCGGAAGATCAGCTCTTCGACCGCGTCTTGATCCAGCGGCGGCAGACCGGGAATGCCCGGCACCGCGGCCACCGCACGCAGACCCGCCACCGACGCGTCCACCGTGGTGAACGGGTAGTCGCTGCCGAACAGCAGCTTGTGCAGCACGCCGTAGTCCTGGGCCAGCCGCAGGCTGTGCCACAGCTGGAACGGGCGGTAGTGCAGCGCGCTGACGTCCGCGTACAGGTGCGGGTGCTTACGGATCACCGCGATGCACTCGCCCTCGAACGGGTGGCCCAGATGGGCGAGCACCATCCGCAGCTCGGGATGGCGGATGGCGACCGGATCCAGCAACCTGGGCTGCGCGTAGGCGATCGGCGCCGCCGAGACGAACGTGGTCCCGGTGTGCACCAGGATCGGCAGGCCGTTGGCCTCGGCATAGGCGAACAACGGGTCGTACTGCGGATCACCCGGGTCGAAACCCGCGTACATCGGCATCAGCTTGATCCCGCGAAGGCCCAACTCCTGGTGCCCGAAACGTAGTTCGTCCTGCCACCCGACCTGCGTCGGGTCGATGGACAGGTAGCCGATCAGCCGATCCGGCTGCGCGGCCACGTATTCGGCGACCGCCTTGTCCTCGACCCACAGGCCGCTGCGCCGGGCCTTGCCGCCGACCACGATGGTGCGGGTGTTCGCCGGGCTGGATGCCGCGTAGTCGGCCCAGCGCACGGTCAGGTCGACCTCGCCGTCGTGTGCGCGGGCCGACTCGGCCTTGAACGCGTCGTCGAAGTCGCAGCACTGACGGAAGAGATGGGAATGGACGTCGACGATGCCCGAGCGCCGGGAGCTCACGTGCGGTTCCTCTTCTCCCAGCCGTCCGAGAACATGTTCCAGAACCGGTGGGTGGGCGGGTGCTCGGCGAACACGTCGTCGTCCAACTCGACACCGAAGCCCGGCGCGGTCGGGATCCCCACGTGTCCGTCGGCGGTCACCGGCAACGTGCCGCGTACCGCGTCGAAGACGAACGGCTCCAGCAGCCCGTCGAACGTCTCCAGGATCTTGAAGTTGGTGATCCCGAGCGAGGCGTGCACGGAAACCGTGGTGCACAGCGGCGAGTTGGAGTTGTGTGGGGCGACCATCATGCCGTGCGTGTCGGCGATCGCGGCCAGCTTGCGCACCTCGGTGAGGCCACCCGCCATGGACAGGTCCGGCTGGATGATGTCCACGGCGTTCGTGGCGAACAACTGCTTGTACTCGTAGCGGTTGTGGAAGTGCTCGCCGCCGGAGATGGGGAACGGCGCACGGGCGCGCAGCTCCGCGTAGCGCTCGATGTGCGTCCACGGCATCGGCTCCTCGAGCCAGCCGATGTCGAACGGTTCCAGGGCCCGCAGCAGCGCCGACGCGGTGGTCATCGCGAACCTGGCGTGGCCCTCGATGAACAGGTCCACGTCCGGCCCGATCGCCTCGCGCACCGCGCCGACCAGTTCGACGGACTGCCGCAGTTCGGCCCGCGAGAGCTCGTGCAGGCCGGCCCCGAACGGGTCGAACTTCAGCGCCGAGTAGCCCTTGGCCACGGTCTCCTTGGCCTTGGCCGCGAACACGTCGGGCTCGCGCTCGCCGTTGTACCAGCCGTTGGCGTACACCCGGACCCGGTCGCGGCAGGCGCCGCCGGTGAGGCGGTACACCGGTACGCCGAGCGCCTTGCCCATCAGGTCGTGCATGGCCTGGTCGAAGCCGGACAGCGCGATCCCGCCGATGTCGCCGCCGCGCAGGAAGTCGCCCTGGTAGAGCCGCAGCCACAGTTCCTCGGTGTCGAACGGGTCGGCACCGATCAGATGCCGGTTCGCCAGCGCCTGGGCCAGCGCGGCGGTCTCGGCGACCCGGTACGGGTGGGTGATCTCACCGACGCCGGACAGGCCCTGGTCGGTGTGCACGCGCACATAGCCGAAGTCGCGCCACGCGGTGCCCAGAAGCAGTGTCTCGACGTGGGTGATCCGGCCGGCCGGGCCGGTGGGTCGGGTGCGGTCGACGATCAACATCAGCGCGCCGTCCCTTCGTTCGCGCCGCCCATGGTGGACGTGCCGGCCAACTCGCTGATCCCGCCGTCCTTGATCGCGTCCTGCACGGCCAGTTCGGTCGCGGCGATCAGGTGGTCCACGTCCGCGTCGGTGTGCGCGTACGAGATGTGACTGCGCTTGAGGTTGAGCGGCAGCTCGAACACGCCGTGCTCCAAAAGCCTGCGGCGGTAGCCGATGAACAGGCCGGCGTCGTTGGCGAGCAGGTCGTCGTAGCTGCGCGGGACGCCGCCGGACATGAAGTAGGTGACGAATACCGAGCCGTAGCCGGTGACCACGGCCGGGATGCCCAGCCGGGTGTACATCTCGGTCAGGCCGGTGCGGACCCGGTCGCCGAGCCGGAACACGTGCTCGTGCACCGGTTCCTCGCGCAGCTTGCGCAGCGTCTCCAGGGCGGCGGCGACCACCCACGGGTGGCCGTTGTAGGTGCCCGCGAAGAACGCCGGGGCGCCGGGAAGGGTGCTGAACTGGTCCATCAGGTCGGCCCGGCCGCCGAGCGCGCCGACCGGGGCGCCGTTGGCGATGGCCTTGCCGAACGTGGTGAGGTCGGGCGTGATGCCGGCGATCTTCTGGTAGCCGCCGAGGTCGTGCCGGAAGCCGGTGATCACCTCGTCGAAGACCAGCACCGAGCCGTGTGCGGTGCACTGTTCGCGCAGCGTGGTGAGGAACTCGGGGTCGGGCAGCAGGCAGCCGACGTTGTGCGGGATCGGCTCCAGGATCACCGCGGCGATGTCCTTGCCGTGCTCGGCGAACGCGGTGCGCACCGCGGCCGGGTCGTTGAACGGCAGGACCAGGGTGGCTTCGAGCACCTCGGGCAGGATGCCGGTGGAGATCGGGTCGTGTGCGCCGACCGCCTCGGGCGAGGAGATCACGTTCAGGCTGACCGAGTCGTGCCAACCGTGGTAGCAACCCTGGAACTTGACGATCAGTCGGCGGCCGGTGACCGCGCGGGCGACCCGCAGTGCGTGGAAGGTGGCCTCGCTGCCGGTGCTGGTGAGCAGCACCTTCTCGACGGAGGGGACCAACTCGACCAGGGTCTCGGCGAGGGTGACCTCGCCCTCGGTGACGGCCACACCGGTCAGGTCCAGCCGGCTCGCCGCCTCGTTCACCGCGCGCTGCACGTCCGGGTCGTTGTGGCCCAGCAGCGGCGGGCCGAACGCGGAGTGGTAGTCGGTGAAGACGCGACCCTCGGCGTCGGTGAAGGTCGCGCCGCTGGTGTCGGTGACGACCAGCTCGGTCAGACCCGGGATCCGGCGCTGACCGCTGTTCACCCCGCCCGGGATGACCCGAAGGGCTCGGGCGGGTAGGGAGTCGGTGGCGGCTGTGCCGACACTCATCGGTGGGCTCCTTGCGTCGTTCGTGACCGTTCGGATCCGCGGCCCTGCCAGGCCGTGGATCGCCGGCGCCATCCGCCTTCGGCACGCGTCGCAGGTGTTGCATGTTCTCTACACCGTGTTTTCTGAACACTGTTCGGCAGGACCGAACAGTCCCAGACTTTACATTTGGATGTACAAACCAGTCAAGAGGTCTGGACCGGTAAAGTGTTCTGCTATGTCGAACAGCGTTAACGAGAATGTCGAGGAGTCGAAGTACTGGGTGAAGTCCGTCGCCCGGGCCGCGGACATCCTCGAGGTGCTCTCCACACGTGGTCCGGGGGACGGCATGAGCGTCACCGAGGTCGGTCAGGCCTGCGGGATCTCCAAGAGCGCCACCTTCGGACTGCTCCAGACCCTGCGCGGCTACGGCCTCGTCTCGGACGACGGGGAAGGGATGAATCGGCGCTACCGGCTCGGGATGGGCCTGGCCCGGCTCGGCGATCGGGCCCAGTCGCAGGTGTCCCTGCGCGACGTGGCCCGGCCGGTGCTGGCCGAACTGACCAGGGAGACCGGCATGGCCGCGCGCTTCGCGGTGCCCGAGGGAGGGCTCGCGGTGGTGGTGGACCAGGTCGGCATAGAGCAGCGGGTGCGCCTGGATCTGCGGATGGGCGTGCGCGAGCTGCCGCACTGCACCGGACTGGGCAAGGCCATCCTGTCCGCACTGCCGGAGGTCGAGGCGCGTGCGGTGATCGAGCGCTCGGGCCTGCCCCGGCGCACGTCGCACACGATCACCGACACCGCGACCCTGCTCGCGCACCTGCGCGACATCCGGCAGACCGGCTACGCGCTGGACGACGAGGAGGACGCGGACGGGATCTTCTGCATCGGCAGCCCGGTCCGCGACCACCGGGACCTGTGCGTGGGCGCGATCAGCATCACCGGCCTCAAGCTCGACCTGCCCGGCTGGCGGTTCCAGGAACTGGGCCGCCAGGTCCGGGCCGGCGCGCTGCGGGTCAGCCGCGAGCTGGGCAGCACGGAGAGTGGCGAAGGTGAGATCGACGCCGGCTGAAACACGCCGGTGAACAATCGGACCGATGGGGTCGAGACGGGACGATCCGTTGCGACCCCATCGTGTTCCTCCGATCACGGACGATGAAAGTCGGCCACAGGGCCTTGACCGGGATCATCGGGCGGGTCTACGTTCCTTGACTCATCAGGGCCCGCACGTTCGCTGCCACGAATCGTGCCCGGTTTCCGGCCCTGGGGTCGACGGTCCGTCAGCGGGCCGAGCCGCCCACCCCAAGCCATCCGCCGCGCGTTTCCCACCGGTTGGGAACGCCGCATCGGCACGTGTCACGGGAAGCATCCTCACCCCCCTGCCGCCGAAGGCCGAGGTCCCGATGAGCACGTCCCCCGAAACTTCCACCGCCGTCACGACGCAGGCTCCCGCGCCCGCGTCCTCCCGTCGCCGCCTGCTCGCCGCGGGCGGCCTGGGCGGCCTGCTCCTGGCCGGCGCCGCCACGACGGGTACGGCCGGCGCCGCCACGTCGGCGTCCTCGTCCTCCGACGATCGACACGCGGACGGCAACGTGCCCACCGGTGTCGCCACCGTCGCCGCGCTGCTGCGGCTGGAGACCCGCCGACTGGCCGCGAACACCATCGTCGTGGTCGCCGGCTACCACGCCGCGGGCGACGGCGGCGGCATGGTGGTGCGCTGGGAACCGCGCTCGACCCTGCCGGTCAACGGCGGCACCGTGCTGGCCGACCCCTCGCCCCGGCGCGAGGGTCGCTGGATCCAGGTGCACGACGGGGTGATGGACTTCCGCCGGTTCGGCATCCTGGACGACAAGGTCCCCGCCGACGCCGCGCTGGACGCGATGGTCAACGACCCGTACGTCCACCGCGTCGAAGCGCACAGCGACCTGCTGTTCGTCAAACGGCACACCTTCGGCCGCTCCCGGATCGTGCTCGACTTCGGCGGACACACCGTCCGCACCACCGGCATCGAGAAGAACACCCACGACAACCCCTTCGGCGCCGTCCTGTACTTCAAGGGCAAGGTCACCGACACGGTG
>NZ_KB889609.1 GCF_000372745.1 Embleya scabrispora DSM 41855
CCCACCCCAGGCGCGTCAGCGCCCCCGACCCCCGCCCACCCAAGTGATCGACGCGCGAAGCGCGGAGAGCGGCGGAGCCGCCAGTTTGGACTTCGTGGCCCGGAGCGAAGCGGAGGGACACGAAGTCCCGAGCGAGGGGCCGCCTTTTTCTCGGAGGAGCGAAGCGGAGGAGAGAAAAAGGCGGTCCCTCGCGAGCCGGCGACGAAGTCGCCCAACAAGAAGCAACGCCCCCATCACGACTCCGGCCCGGCACCGCCGCCCCCTCACAACCCCCGCCACCCACGCTCGCCCCACCCCCACCCCCACCCAAGCCCCCCACCAGCCCCCCACCCAAGCCGCCCAACAAGCCCCCTACGCTGACGCCCATGACCGACGTGGAGAGCCGACGCAGGATCAACGAGGCGATCAGCTCGATCCGCAGACTGATGAGCAGCCGCCGGCTGGACGCCCTGCACGTGGAGCGTTCCGGCGTGCCGCTCAGCCTGGTCGCGATCGGAGTGCTGCATCGCATCATCGACTTCGGCCCGATCCGGCCGACCGAGCTGGCCGAGCGCGCCGACATCCAACCGGCCGCGCTGAGTCGGCAGATCCGGATTCTGGAGGAGGGCGGCTACCTGGTCCGGGTCACCGCTCCCGACGACGGCCGGGTGGCGCTGCTCGAGGCCACCGAGCACGGGCGCGAGGCGTACCGGCTGTTCGTGGCGGCCAACGACGCGATGCTGGCCCGGCAGTTGGCCGGCTGGAGCGCCGCCGAACTGACCGATCTGGCCGACCGGATGCAGCGATTGGTCGCGGACCTGCGCGGGCCGCTCGACGCGGAGTGACGCGCGGTCCGTCCAACGGACCGGGCGCGGCCTCGGTCGGCTCCGCGGGCCGCGCCGGGCGGCTGACCCGACAAGATGATTGACCCTGTTAATTAACCGGGTTAACGTCCGATCATGGCATGGGACTTCAGCACCGACCCGGACGTCGCGGCCGAACTCGACTGGATCCGCCGGCTCGTGGTCGACGAAATCGAACCGCTGGACCTGGTCCGAACCCGGATGAGCGCGGACAACTGGCGGGCCGTCACCGAACCGCTCAGGCAGGCGGTCAAGGACCGCGGCCTGTGGGCCGCGCACCTGGATCCGGCGCTGGGCGGCGGCGGCTTCGGCCAGGTACGGCTGGCCCTGATGCACGAGATCCTCGGCCGGACCCCCTCCGCACCGGCGATCTTCGGCAATCAGGCGCCGGACTCGGGCAACAGCGAACTGCTCGCGGTGGGCGCGACCGACGCCCAGAAGGAGCGTTGGTTGTGGCCGCTCCTGGCGGGCCGGCTGACCAGTTCGTTCTCACTGACCGAGCCGCATACGGCGGGCTCCGACCCCACCGGCATCCGGACCCGGGCGGTGCGCGACGGCGACGAATGGGTGCTCGACGGGCACAAGTGGTTCGCCTCCAACGCGCGTCGCGCCGACTTCGTCCTGGTCTTCGCGGTCACCGATCCCGACGCCCGACCGCACCGCCGGGCGTCGATGTTCGTGGTCGAACGGGACACCCCGGGGATGCGCATCGTGCGCGACGTGCACACCATGCACCACCCCTACGACGGCGCCGCGACCGCGAACCTGGGCGGACACGCGGAGATCCGGTTCGAGGGTTGCCGGGTGCCGCACGCACACCTGATCGGCGCTCCCGGGGATGCGTTCACGCTCGCCCAGAAGCGGCTCAACGGCGGCCGGATCCACCACACGATGCGCTGGATCGGCCAGTGCCGCCGGGCCTTCGACATGCTCTGCGAACGCGCCCTGTCCCGGCACTCGCACGGTCGGTTGCTGGCCGAGCACCAACTCGTGCAGCAGATGGTGACCAAGTCCACGATCGAGATCGAGGCGCTGCGGCTGATGACCCTCAAGGCCGCGTGGACCTGGGACCACGAGGGCCCGAAGGCGGCCCGGCAGGCGGTCTCCGAGGTCAAGTACTGGGGTGCGCAGGTGCTGCACGACGTGGTGGACCGAGCGATCCAGGTACACGGTGCGCTGGGCTACTCGACCGATCTGCCGTTGGAGGAGATGTACCGCCTCGCGCGCAACTTCCGGTTGTCCGATGGAGCGGACGAGGTGCACGTCGCGCAGGTCGCCAAACTCGCGCTGCGCGGCCACACCGCGGTCGAGGGCTGGCCGAGCGAGCACATCCCCACCCGACGCGCGGACGCCGAGCAGCGCTACGCGACCTGGTTGGACCTGCCGTGACGGCGGCACCGACGGCACTCGGCGCGGCGCAACTGCGCGCATTCACCGCGTGGTCGGTGGCGCGCGGCGCGTTGGCGCCCGGCGTCCAACCGCGGGTCGAACCGCTGACCGGCGGCTCGTCCAATCCCACATATCGGGTCCGGGGCGGTGGTGCCGACCTGGTGCTGCGCACCCCACCCGCGCGCGGCGGACTGCCCACCGCGCACGACATGGACCGCGAATACCGGTTCCAGGCCGCGTTGGTGGGTAGCGCGGTGCCGGTGGCGCCGATGGTCGCGCTGTGTTCGGACCCGGCGGTGATCGGTACGCCGTTCTATCTGATGGATCGGCTGGACGGGGTCGTGCACGCCCGGGCCGAGGCGGTACGGGAGTTGCCCGCCCCCACCGCCGCGGCGGCCGGCCGCGCGCTGGCCCGGACCCTGGCCGTGCTGCACGCGGTGGACCCGGTCGCGGTGGGCCTGGCCGGGTACGCCCGGCCGGAGCCGTACCCGGTGCGCCAGTTGCGCCGCTGGCGGCGCCAGTGGGCGGCCTCCGGCAGCGGTCCGGCACCCGCGGTGGACGAGGCGCTGGCCACGCTCGCCGCGCGGATACCGGCGGCGGGGCCGGAGCGGATCGTGCATGGCGACTACAACCTGGCGAATGTGATGTACGAACGGGCCCGCCCCGACCGGGTGCTGGCGGTGCTCGACTGGGAAATGGCCACGCTCGGCCCGCCCGAGGCGGACCTGGGCCAGTTGCTCGCGTACTGGGGACCGGCGGGCCGGCTGCTGTTCGCCGAACGGGGCGGGCATCTGCCGGACGCCAACCCCGGGTTGCCCACCGCACGCGAACTGGTCGCCGAATACCGCGCCGCGACCGCCGAGCAGACCCCGGCCACCGAGCCGAACATCCGTCATATCCCGTTCTGGGAAGCGTTCGCGGTGATCAAGCTGGCGATCGTCTGCGCGGGTGCACTGCGTCGCGGAGCGAATGCGTCGGGTGCGCGTCGAACAAGGGTCGTGTCCCTGGTAACCGGTTTGGCCGACATTGCCCGGGACACGCTGGAGGAGTGAGGTTCCGCCTGGAACGAACCCCGAATATCGGGACGAATACCTCGATGGTTGTGCAGAGAAAAGTAAAATTCTCAAGAACTTCACTCCGGATACGCATGAGTAGCCGGTTGAGGGGCCAAGATTGCAGGTGTTCGCCAGGGAGCGTGGCGAACACTTCGAGACGAGGCGGGCCCGGCCGGGGCGGGCCCGCGTCGTCCCTTCCCGGGCCGCCGGGGCGTGTGTTCGCCGCCCTCGACCGATCGGCCCGACGACACCCGACCGTCGCACCACGACCGCCGGCCGACTCGCGCCGGACGACGGCCGATTCCGCTTGCCGCCCGAGCCGGTCAGTACGCGGTGGCCCGCACCCGATCCAGGTCGTCCAGGATGCGATCCAGGTCCGCGGGAGCGGCCACGTAGGCCGACACCGCCCGTTGGAACGCGCTGCGCATCGCGGTCGGCATCAGATCGGACGCGTCGAAGCGGATCGTGGGTGCGCCGGCCAGTGCGGCGCCCAGAGCCTGGGTCACCTCGTCCCCGTAGGCTTTCGGCGACACGTTGCGGTCCGGGGAGAGCGCGGTGCCCGACCGTACCCACAGTTCCTGCGCCTTTGTGCCGGTAAGGTAGTTGAGCAGTTCCAGGGCGGCCGGGGTCGCGTGGAACATCGCCGCGACGTCGCCCGCCACCTCGCGCGGGGACGGCGTACCGAAGCCGGGGAAGGCGAACGTGTCGTAGCCGCGCCGGGCCCCGGGCGGGGTACGGGCCGCGTAGTTGCCGGACATGAACGAGCCCTGGTGGTCGAACACACAGCCGCCGCGCGGGTCCAGCAGCTCGGCCGACTTGTCGAACCCGGTCAGCAGGGTACCGATCGAACCGCCCGGGACGGTGTCCGGCGTATGCGGCAACTCGCCCCACGCCTGCCACGCGGCCCGGATCTCCGGTGCCCGCCAGGACAGTTGACCGCTCGCCCAGGCGTCGTAGATGTCCGGGCCCGAGCGGGCCAACACGAGATCCTCGATCCAATCGGTGCCCGGCCAACCGGACGTGGTGCTGGAGGCCAGTCCCATGCACCACGGGGTGATCCCGGCGGCCCGCAACTTGGCTGTGGTGGCCTGGAGTTGTGCCCACGTGGTCGGTAACGGATCCCCCGCCCGAGCGAACTTGGCCGGGTTGAACCAGATCGTGCTCTTGAGCGCGGCCTTGAGCACCACCGCCAACTGCCGCCCGTTCACCCGGCCCGGCGCCAGCCACTCCGGCGCGTACCCCGGGTGGACCCCGTCCAGTGACGCGAGCTTGTTCGTCTTGGCGTAGTGCAACAGGTCGCCGGGCGAGCTGAGTACCGCGATCTCCGGCGGATCACCCTCCTCCACCCGGCCGGCCAGCACCGCCGCGACATCGCGGGTGCCCTGGAAGCGCACGTCGATCCCAGTGTCCTTCTCGAACGGCGCCACCACGGCCTCGAACGCGTCCTTTTCGGCGTCCTCCCAGGTGCCCAGCACATGCACCACCCGGTCCGGCTCGCCGGTCGAGCACGCCAGTGGGGCACAGCCCGCGCCGACCAACAGCAGGGCGCCGAACGCGGACCTCAGCCTGCCGGTTCCGATCACCGGAGTCTCCCGTACTCGAAGCGGCGGATCAGCAATCCCGCGAGGGTCAACACGAGCGCGGCCACGCACGTCAGCGGGCCGCCGAGGGTGAGCCCCCCGTCGTCGGCGGCCTCCTTCAGCGCCGCGTCGGCCGCCCCGCGGCCCACGATCAGCGCCTCGGCCAACGCCGTCTGTGCGTCGTCGGCCGCGCCGGACATCCGGTCCGGAGCCCGACCGGTCAGCAGCGCGGTCCCCGGGCCGCCGTCCCGAGTGCCACCCGGCGGTGCCTGGGCCTTGGTCCGCTCCGCGGCGGTGCGCAGCGCGGTCACCGCGGTCAGCGCCCGGACACCCGCCTCGCGCAGCGGCAGCGAGCGATCCTCGGCCAGGGCGGTGGCGATCAGGCCACCGAACCTGGGATCCGCTCCGGAGCGCACGGCGTCGATCTCGGCGGCCGACGGAACCGGGTCGACCAGATCCCGCAGGGTGAGGCCGGCCTTGACGTCGGTCGCGCGCGGGACACCACCGGAGGCGATGTCCAGGGCCGCCGTGCCGACCACCTCGTGCACGGCGGTCCGGGCCTGCCACAGCGCGGACTGCTCGGCGACCCGCCGCCCGGCGCCCTCGGCGAGCCGATCGTGCGTGCTCTGCGCGTGCAGCACCGTCCAGGCGATCAGCGCGGCCAACGCGGCGGCGGCGAGCAGCAACAGCGGGCTGGTCCGGCGGCGGAAGCGACGGCGCAGATAGGCGTGCGCGACCAGCACGAGCACCAGCGCCACGAACGCGGTCGCGCCGAAGGGAACCGCCACGTACGCGCCCACCCACCACGTCGAGCGGGCCGCGCGAATGTCCGCCAGGTCCGCCCGACGCTGCTCGTACAGGCTGGTCACGATCGAGCGCCGCAGGTCCGAGGCATAGAAGACGTTGGCCAGGGACAGCGGCCCGTCACCGCCGGTCTGGGCCAGGCCGACCATGATCGTGTACTCGACCATCAGTGCGTTGACCCCGGTGAGCCGAACTCGGGCGGAGGGATCGCTCCGATGCAGGTCGGCGGCCAGGGTCAGGAACTGGTTCGCCCGCTTGACCGCGTCCTGATAGTCCTGCCCCGGCCCGGTCAACGAGAACGCGCCCGACACCAGGCTCGTGGCGGTCGCCCGATCGGCCTCGGTCAGCGCGGCCGCAGCCTGGTCCAGGGCCAGCGCAGCCGGGATCCGTCGATCCTTCAACTCGGCCGCGGTCGCTGCGGACCGGTTGGCGATCAACACCGAAAGGGTGAACACCGGAACCAGAGCGAGGACCACCAACAACGCCAGCGCCACCAACCGCCCCGGCGTGGACGATGGCCACCACGCCCGAACCGGCTTGACGAAAGACCGCGCACCCGCCGCGGAGGCGGAGCCGGCGGAAGGTACGCCGGCTCCGGCGGACGGCGGACTGGTTCCGGCGGACGGTGCGCTGGTTCCGGCCGACGGTGCTGTGCTTCCGGACGTCGATGCTGTGGTGCGTGACATGGAACGGGCGCCCCCTCGTTCCGCTCGGCAACCCGGTCAGGTTAGACGCGTAATCGACCGGTTACCACACGGTGCTCTCCCTTGTGGCGGCGAGGGCGGGCGTGCTAGGCGGGGTGGGGGTTGTGGGGGTTGTGGGGGTTGTGGGGGTTGTGGGAGTCGCGGGAGTCGCGGGAGTGGGAGTGGGAGTGGGAGTGGGGGTGTCCGGGGGCGGGAGCCGCAGTGCCAGCGACGCGCCGGAGGCAGGCGGAGTCGCGGGTGCAACGCACCGGGGACGGCCGGAGTCGCGGACGCAACGCACCAGGGGCGGCCCGAGTCGCGGACGCGGCGGGTCGTGCGCGGCCCGAGTCGCGGACGCGGCGGTGCTTCTTGTTGGGCGACTTCGTCGCCGGCTCGCGAGGCACCACTTTTTCTTTCCCCCGCTTCGCTCCTCCAAGAAAAAGCGGCCCCTCGCTCGTGACGGTGTGTCCCTCCGCTTCGCTCCGGGTCACACCGTCCAAACTTTGCGGCTCCGCCGCTCTCCGCGCTTCGCGCGTCGATCACGAGGTCTCGGCCGGGTCGGGGGCGCTGACGCGCCGGGACGCGGCCGAACTCGGCGGCTCCGGGG
>NZ_KB889610.1 GCF_000372745.1 Embleya scabrispora DSM 41855
CCCGTCTTGGTCAGCGCATCAGGAAGTGGGGACGGTCCCCAGGCGACCGGCCTGGAAGTCTTCCATCGCCTGCTACAACTCGCGGTGGCTGTTCATCACGAACGAGCCGTACCAGGCCAGTTCCCGCCGATCGGCTGCCCGCCGAGAACGATCACCTCAAGGTTCGGCTTGTTCGAATCCTGTCGGGCGTCGGCCTGGAGGTCGATCGTGTCCCCGGCGCCGAACACCGCGAGCCGGCCGGTTTCGATCGGTCGCCGATCGTACCGACGGTGCCGGAACCCGCGAGCACGTACACCAGCGCGTTGTAGTCCCTGCGCCACGGCAGTGAAAGTCGTGCGCCCGGGTTGACCGAGGCGTGCAGCAACGTGATCGGGGTGTGCGTGATGCCCGGGCCGTCGAAGCCGCCGACGGAGCCCGCGATCAGCCGCACCAGTGACCGTCTCGAAGCCTCGTTGCGGGTGCCGGGGGGTGCCCTACACGACCCTGACAGCCGGCGCGACCGCGCCCCCTCCATTGTCCGGAGGGGGCGCGGTCGCGTGGGGTCCCAGCGAGCCTTACAGGCCGCCCTCAGACATCCCATGCACGGCCGGGATCGTGCCCAGCCGCCCCTTCTGGAAGTCGTCGAACGCTTGCTGAAGTTCCGCCCTGGTATTCATCACGAACGGCCCGTATTGCGCCACCGGCTCCCGGATCGGCTGACCGCCGAGAAGGACGATCTCAAGATCCGGCGCATTCGAATCCTGCTTCTCGTCCGCGCGCACCGTCAGCGACGAGCCCGAGCCGAACACAGCCGTCTGCCCCAGGTGCACCGGCCGACGCTCCGCGCCGACGGAGCCGCGCCCGGCGAGGACGTACGCGAGGGCATTGAACTCCTCGCGCCACGGCAGCGTGATCTCTGCGCCCGGCGCCAGCGTCGCATGAATCATCGTGATCGGTGTGTGCGTGATGCCCGGTCCCTGGTGGCCGTCCAGCTCGCCGGCGATGACGCGTAGTAGTGCACCGCCATCCGGAGACGTCAGCAACCGGACGGTGCCGCCGCGAATGTCCTGGTAGCGCGGGGGCATCATCTTGTCCTTCGCCGGAAGGTTCACCCACAGTTGGAGCCCGTGGAAGAGTCCGCCGGACACGACGAGGTGCTGCGGCGGCGCCTCGATGTGGAGCAGGCCGGACCCGGCCGTCATCCACTGGGTGTCGCCGTTGGTGATGGTGCCCCCACCACCGTTGGAGTCCTGGTGGTCGAAAATGCCGTCGATGATGTACGTGACGGTCTCGAAGCCCCGGTGGGGGTGCCACGGGGTCCCTTTCGGCTCCCCAGGCTGATACTCCACCTCGCCCATCTGATCCATCATGATGAACGGGTCGAGGTAGGTCTGCTTCACACCCGCGAAGGCACGCCGAACCGGGAAGCCCTCACCCTCGACACCGCTCGGCGCGGTGGTGACGGCGAGTACGGGGCGCGGCCGCGCGTCGAGACCGGGTTCCGGCAGACGCGGCAGGGCCAGCGGGTTGGAAACGGTGACGGCGGGCATGGCCTGCTCCTCGGATACGAGTGCGGTCCCGGCTTTCCCGGGCCTTGCTCGCTCCAACGATAGTTTCCCGCTCAACATTCCCCGCGCGGAGGATCCGCTTTCGGGCAGCCGTGACCGCTCCGGCCCGCCGGCGTCTGAGGCCAGTCAGCCGGGCCCGCGCTTGGAGGCCACTCGGCCCGGCCGGCGCCTGAGGGCAACCAGCCGCCGCAGGCCCGAGTGCGCTCGAGTCCAGCCGCAGGCCACCGGCCCGGACTCAGGCCGGAAGCGCCCGGTTCACGCTCGGGAGCGCCCGCCCACCCGCCAGCCGCGCAAGCGTCGTGTCCACCGAATCGGGCGACAGGATCTGATCCAGGGCCATGAACGCACAGCCCGTGAGTCCCGCAGCCTCACCCAACACACTGGGCACGATGCGGAGTTCACGCGTGGCCACCGCCGTGGACCGCTTGTACACAACCTCCCGCACCCCCGCGAGCAACGGATCACCCGCGTCGGCGAGGTCACCGCCCAGCACCACGACCGCCGGATTGAGCACGTTGACCACGCTCGCCAGCACCTCGCCGAGCATCCGCCCGGACTCGCGCACGAGCCGAACCGCCTCGGGCTGACCGGCCGCCGCGAGCGCCACCACGTCCCGCACGCTGGAGACCTCGCGACCGTCCGGGAAGCGGGCCCCGTGCGCGGCCAGCGTCTCGATCAAGTGCCGTCCGCTGGCCAGCACTTCGAGGCAGTCCACATTGCCGCACCAACACCGCACACCGGTGCCGCCGGCGACCGGGATGTGGCCGATCTCGCCCGCCGCGCCGAGCGCGCCCCGGTACACCTTGCCGTCGGCGACTATCCCCGCGCCGATACCGGTTGACGCCTTGACGAACACCAGATCGCCCGCGTCGGCCCGGGCCCGGTATTCGCCCAGGGCCATCACGTTCACGTCGTTGTCCACGTACACCGGGACCGGCAACCGGCGTTGCAGGGTCGGCGCTATCGCCACCCCGTCCCAGCCGGGCAGCGTCGGCGCACCGGCCGCGCGCCCGGTGTCCAGTTCGACCGGTCCGGGCACGGCCACCCCGACGCCGCGCACCCGCGCCGGGTCGAAGCCCTCTTCCGCGAGCATCGTGTCGATCCAGTCCGGCAGTCCGGTGAGCACCGCGTCCGGCCCGCCCTGGGCGGCCATCCGGGTCTCCCGGCTGGCCAGCACCCGACCGGTCAGGTCGCAGACCGCGAGCTGACCGCGGCTACTGCCGAGCGAGGCGGCCAGCACCAGGCCACCGTCGGGATTGAGTTCGAGGCGGATCGGCGGTCGGCCGCCGGTCGACACGCCATCGGCGCGCTCGGCGAGCAGCCCGGCATCGACCAGCTCGTCGATCCGGGCCGCCACGGCGGATCGGGACAGCCCGGTCAGCCGGGCGACGTCGGCCCGGGTCTCGGCATCCCCGTCACGCACAAGGCGAAGGACCTCGCCTGCACTGCTGTGCGGGATGGGATTCGCGCGTCGGGCCATGCCATCCAGTGAACCAGTGCGGCTTTCCCTCGGTCAAAGCCCTAAGTTCACTACTTCGACACCCGAGCGTCACTCTTTTGCTTGCCAAGAGGCAAAAGTACCCCTAGTTTGGTACCCGAACCGGCAGAGCAGGCCGCTGACAGCAGGGGCACGAAGATCGTGAGCGAGCAGAGGACCCACCCGACGGTGGCCGCAGTGACGGAGCGCATCGCGCGCCGCAGTGCCGCCACGCGTACGGCCTACCTGGAGCGGATCCGGGCCGCGGCCACCGAGGCCCCCGCGCGCGGTCAGCTCGGTTGCGCCAACTTCGCCCACGGCTTCGCCGCCTGCTCGCCCAGCGAGAAGCTCGGGCTGCGCGGCACCGGCCCCCAGGGCCCGGTCAAGCCCAACGTCGCGATCGTCTCCTCTTACAACGACATGCTCTCCGCGCACCAGCCGCTGCGCACCTACCCCGAGCAGCTCAAGGCCGCGGTCGCCGAGGCCGGTGGCGTGGCCCAGTTCGCCGGCGGCGTGCCCGCCATGTGCGACGGGATCACCCAGGGCCGCGCGGGCATGGAACTCTCCCTGTTCAGCCGCGACGTGGTCGCGATGGCGGCGGCCGTGGCGCTGGCCCACGACATGTTCGACGGCGCGCTGATGCTCGGCGTGTGCGACAAGATCGTCCCCGGCCTGGTGATCGGCGCGCTGTCCTTCGGGCACCTGCCCACCGTCTTCGTGCCGGCCGGTCCGATGTCCTCGGGTCTGCCCAACAAGGAGAAGGCCCGCGTCCGGCAGCGCTTCGCCGAGGGCAAGGTTTCCCGCGAGGAACTGCTCGACGCCGAGGCCGGCGCCTACCACGGCATCGGGACCTGCACCTTCTACGGCACCGCCAATACGAACCAGCTCGTCATGGAGGTGCTCGGCCTGCACCTGCCGGGCGCCAGCTTCGTGCACCCGGACCAGCCGCTGCGCAAGGCGCTGACCGACGAGGCGGGCCGCCGGGTCGCGGCCACCACGTCGCTCGGCGACCCGACGTCGCTGGTTCGCGAGTACACGCCGATCGGCGAGGTGCTCGACGAGAAGGCGTGGGTCAACGCGGTCGTCGCGCTCCTGGCCACCGGTGGCTCGACCAACCACACGCTGCACCTGGTCGCGATGGCCGCCGCCGCCGGGATCACGCTCACCTGGGACGACTTCGCCGAGTTGTCCACCGCGGTCCCGCTGCTGACCCGGATGTATCCGAACGGTCCGGCGGACATCAACCACTTCCACGCCGCGGGCGGCACCGCGTTCCTGATCGGCACGCTGCTCGACGGCGGGCTGCTCAACGAGGACGTACGCACGGTCGCGGGCGACGGACTGAACCGGTACCGGCGCGAGCCGCAGCTCACCGAGGACGGCTCGATCGTCTGGGTGGACGGCCCGACCGAGAGCCTGGACCTGGATGTACTGCGGCCGTACGACAAGCCGTTCGCGCCCGACGGCGGGCTGCGGATGCTGCACGGCGACCTCGGTCGCGCGGTGATCAAGGTGTCCGCGGTCGACCCGTCGCACCACGTGGTGACCGCGCCGGCGCGGGTGTTCGACGGACAGGCCGAGTTCCTGACCGCGTTCGAGAACAACGAGCTCGACCACGACCTCGTCGCGGTGCTGCGCTACCAGGGCCCGCGGGCGAACGGCATGCCCGAGCTGCACAAGCTGATCCCCGCGCTCGGCGTCCTCCAGGACCGGGGCCACCACGTGGCACTGGTCACCGACGGTCGGCTCTCCGGCGCCTCCGGCAAGATCCCGGCGGCGATCCACTGCACGCCCGAGGCGGCGGCCGGCGGCCCGATCGCCAAGGTCCGCGACGGCGACATCGTGACCGTGGACGCGGTCGCGGGCACGCTGACCACGCAGGCCGACCTGACCGAGCGTCAGGTCACCGGCGCGGCCCCGACCGACGCCGAGTGGGTCGGTACGGGACGCGAACTGTTCACCGCGCTGCGCGCCGGAGTCGGCCCGGCCGACCTCGGCGCCGGTGTGTTCGGCGCGGTCGCGACCGTGGCTTTCGACGGAGCGAGCGCATGAACCCGACCGTGACACCGCCGACCCCCGACCGCCCGTGGCTGGTCGCCGACATCGGCGGCACCAACGCACGCTTCGCCGTGGTCACCGAGCCGGGCGGACAGCCCGAACGTGTGCTCGGGCTGCGCAGCGAGGACCACGTGGACCTGGCCGCCGCGATCGAGGACTACCTGGACCGCTCCGGCGCGGCCCGGCCGAGCGCGATCTGCGCGGCGGTCGCGGGCCCCGTACACGGCGACCGGTTCCGGCTGACCAACGGCGCATGGGTGCTGTCCATCGCGGAGACCCGGGTCAAGCTGGGCGTCCCGGACCTGCACCTGATCAACGACTTCGAGGCGCTGGCGCTGTCGCTGCCGCACCTGGCGGGCGACGACCTGATCGTGGTCGGCGACCGACTGCCCGACCCGACGTTGCCGATGGCCGTGCTCGGCCCCGGCACCGGGCTCGGCGTGGCCGGCCTGGTGCCGATCCCGGGCGGCGGCTGGGTGCCGCTGCCGGGCGAGGGCGGGCACGTCCTGCTGCGCCCGGCGCACGGCCCGGACGCCGCAGCCCTGGAGGTGCTGCGCGAGGAGCGCGGCGGCCTGGGCACGGTGACCGCGGAGCACGTACTCTCCGGCCCCGGACTGTGTCGCCTGCACCGCTGCACGGCGGCGGTACACGGGGTCGCGGCCGAGGCGCTCAGCCCGGCGGACATCTCCTCCCGCGCGCTGGACGGCACCGACGAGGTGTGCGTCGCGACGGTGGAGACGTTCTGCCGACTGCTCGGCACGTTCGCCGGTGGGGTGGCCCTGACCATGGGCGCTCGCGGTGGTGTCTTCCTGGCCGGCGGCATTCTGCCCCGGATCACGGAGATGTTGCTCAAGAGCGAGTTCCGGATGGGCTTCGAGACCAACCCGACGATGGCGCCGTACCTGCACCGCATCTCCACCGCACTCGTGGTGGCCCCGCATCCGGCTCTGCGCGGCGCGTCCGCGTGGCTGGACGCGCGCAGCACTCGACTCGTGGAGGTGGCGGCGTGAGCATGTCCGTTCTGGACCTGGCACCGGTGATCCCGGTGGTGATCGTGGACGACGTGGAGTCGGCCGTACCGCTGGCGCGTGCGCTGGTGGCGGGCGGGCTGCCGGCCGTCGAGGTCACCCTGCGGACGCCGGCGGCGCTCGGCGCGATCGAGCGGATCGCGGCCGAGGTCGAGGGCGCGTTCGTGGGCGCCGGTACGGTGCTGACGCAGAGGCAGACGAAGGACGCGGCCAGGGCCGGCGCGCGCTTCCTGGTCACGCCGGGCTGCACCGAGAGGCTGTACGGGGCACTGATGGACAGCGGACTGTCCTTCCTGCCCGGCACGTCGACGGTGTCCGAGGTACTGGAGCTGCGCGAACTCGGGGTGCGGGAGATGAAGTTCTTCCCGGCCGAGGCCTCGGGCGGCGCACCGTACCTGAAGTCGCTGGCCTCGCCGCTGCCGGATGTGCGGTTCTGCCCGACGGGCGGAATCACCCCGGCTTCGGCCCCGACGTACCTGGCGCTGCCGAACGTGGCGTGCGTCGGTGGGTCCTGGATGCTTCCCGCGGACGCGGTCGCCTCGCGCGACTGGGCGCGGGTGGAAAAGCTCGCTCGCGAAGCCTCGGGGCTGCGCGGGTAATAGATCGTCCCCTGGCGCGCTCTGCCCTGAGGTGCGCCAGGGGCACGGACCGCGGATGGTGGGCCGTATGAGGGTTCGGCCCACGAACGAGCAGGTCGTATGAGGGTTCGACCTGCGGAGACCGCGAATAGGGACCCGCTCTTCGGCGAGGAGAGCGGGTCTCTTCTTTTTGGGCGCCTTCGGCGCCGGCTCGCG
>NZ_KB889611.1 GCF_000372745.1 Embleya scabrispora DSM 41855
ATCGAGGCTCAGGCGTTGTTGGCGACCTACGGTCGGGAGCGCCCGGCGGATCGGCCGCTGTGGCTGGGATCGATCAAATCGAACATCGGCCACACACAGGGCGCGGCCGGCATCGCCGGGCTGATCAAGATGGTCATGGCGATGCGTCGCGGCGTGCTCCCGAGGACCCTGCACGTCGATGAACCCTCGCCGCACGTGGACTGGGCCTCCGGGGCGGTTCGCCTGCTGACCGACGCGCGGGACTGGCCGTGGACCGGCCGGCCGCGTCGCGCCGGGGTGTCGTCCTTCGGGATCAGCGGCACCAACGCCCACGTGATCCTGGAACAGGCCCCCCGGCCCGGCACGGTCGACGACGCCGCCCCGGCCCCGACCGGGACGGACATCCCGCAGGGGCCGGTACCGCTGGTGGTCTCGGCGCGGGGCGAGCGGGCCCTGCGCGACCAGGCCGGGCGCCTGGGCGATCGGATCCGCTCCCTACCCGACGCGCGTGCGGCGGACGTCGGTTGGTCGCTGGCCACCTCACGGGCGACCCTCGACACCCGGGCCGTGGTGTGGGCGCGCGATCGGGACGAGATGCTCGCGGGTCTGACGGCCCTGGCCGAGGGCCGCCCGGCCCCGGGGCTGGTGCAAGGGGCGACCGCCGAGGGCGGGCAGGCGTTCCTGTTCTCCGGGCAGGGCAGCCAGCGCGCGGGCATGGGACGCGAACTGTCCGCTGCCTTCCCGGTGTTCGCCGAGGCGCTGGATGCCGTCGCGGGTGGGCTGGACCCGCATCTCGACCGCCCGCTGCGGGACGTCCTGTACGCCCCCGAGGGGACGACGACGGCCGCGCTCCTGGAGCAGACCTCGTTCACCCAGGCGGCACTGTTCGCGTACGAGGTGGCGCTGTTCCGGCTGCTCACGCACTGGGGGCTCACCCCCGAGCTGTTGCTCGGCCACTCCGTCGGCGAGTTGGCGGCCGCGCACGTCTCCGGCGTCCTGTCCCTGGAGGACGCGTGCGTGCTCGTCGCCGCGCGGGGCCGTCTCATGCAGGACGTGCCCGGCAGCGGTGCCATGGTCGCGGTGCAGGCGACGGAGGCGGAGATTCTGCCGGAGGTGGCCGCACATGTCGATCGGATGGCCCTCGCCGCCGTCAACGGACCCGCGTCGGTCGTCGTGTCGGGCGCCGAGAGCGCGGTGCTCGACCTCGCCGAGCGCTGGCGGAGCAAAGGGCGCAAGACGCGGCGGCTCAGGGTGAGCCACGCCTTCCACTCCCCACAGATGGCCGCGATGCTGGACGAGTTCGGCGCGGTCGCGCGGAAGCTGGACTTCCATCCGCCGACCATCCCGATCGTCTCGGACATCACCGGGGACATCGCCGGCTCGGACGAGTTGTGTTCGTCGGAGTACTGGGTCCGGCACGCCCGGGCGACCGTGCGCTTTCACGACGGGATGCGCCGACTCGTTGCCGCGGGGGTGCGCACGTTCGTGGAGATCGGCCCCTCCGGGACGCTGACGGCGATGGCCCAGGACTGCCTCGCGCAGGAACCCCCGAACACCCGCGCCGTGCCGATCCCGGCGGGGCGCGCCGGACGTCCGGAAGCCGACACCGTGCGCACGGCGCTCTCCCGGGCGTTCGCCCGCGGCGCCCGGGTCGACTGGCCCCGCTTCTTCGCCGGCACCGGCGCCCGCAGGACGGACCTGCCCACCTACCCCTTCCAGCACCGCCGTTACCCCTGGAGCGCCGCGGCCCCCGCCGCCGATGTGCGCGCCGTCGGCCTGGACGCGCCGGCACACCCCCTGCTCGGCGCAGCCCTGGATCTGGCGGACGCCCAGGGCAGGGTGCTGACCGGGGTGGTATCCCGGCGGACCGAGGCATGGCTCGCGGACCACGTCGTGCTGGGCACGACGCTCCTCCCCGGTACCGCCATCGTGGAGTTGGCGGTCCGCGCCGGCGCCGAGGCCGGATGCCGGCGCCTGGTGGAACTGACCCAGCAGGCACCGCTGGTCCTGCCCGAACACGGTGCCGTGCGCCTACAGGTGCGGGTGGGGCCCGCAGCGGAGGACGGGCGGCGCTCGCTGGGCGTGTACTCCCGGGAGGAGGACGCCCGCACGGCGACCCCGGACACGCCGGACGCCCCGTGGGTGAGTCACGCCCGGGGCACGCTCGCCCCCGAGGCGGTCGCCGCGCCGGCGCGTGCGGGCGAGCCATGGCCGCCTTCGGGAGCGGAACCCGTCGCGCTCGAAGGCTTCTACGAGCGTACGGCCGCGGCCGGCCTGGAGTACGGCCCCGCCTTCCGCGGGCTCACCGGAGCCTGGCGCCTGGGGGAGGAGTTGATCGCCGAGATCACGCTCCCCGACGCGGCGCGCTCCGGCAACGGCGGATACGCCCTCCACCCGGCGCAGTTCGACGCCGCGCTGCACGTGGCCCTCCTCACCGCGGGGGAAACGACGGTGCATCGAGGGGACGGGCCGACACAGGTCCGAGCACCGTTCGCATGGCACGAGGTGTCCTTCCACGGCGCAGGCGCACCGGTGCTCCGCGCACGATTGACCCCGGCGGGTACGGACGCGGTCTCCCTCGCCCTGTGGGACGAGCACGGCGCCCCGGTCGCGTCGGTCGGATCGCTGCTGACCCGCCCCGTCTCCACGCGGCAGCTCCGGGCCGACCGGACCCGTGACAGCCTCTTCCACGTCGACTGGGTGGAGACGGCGCCCGTTCCGTCGGCAACACGGACGCGGACCCCTGTTCTTGCCGTGCTCGGGGACGGCGCTCCGGCGGAGCGGCTCGCGGCCACGACGCACATCGATCTCGGTGCTCTCGTATCGGCGATCGAGTCCGGTGCACCCGTGCCGGATCTGGTGTTCCTGCCGTGTCACGGCGACGCCGTTCGCACCGGCGGAGCCGAGCGGGCGGACGAAGCCGGCGGCACGGACGAAACCGGGTCCACCGGTGCGGCCGGCACCGATGACGCGGTCGTCGACGACCCGGCAGGCGCCGCCACGGCTCTGGCGCTGTCCGTGCTCGACACGCTCCGGACCTGGCTTGCGCAAACCCGGTTGCATTCGTCCCGGCTCGTGGTGACCACCCGCGGCGCCGTGGCCGTTGCCGGCGACGAGCCGATCACCGACGTGGCGGCGGCCGCGGTGTGGGGCCTGGTGCGCGCCGCGCAGACCGAACACCCGGGACGGTTCCTGCTCGTCGACTCGGACGGGCAGCGCACCTCGACGGCCGCCCTGGTCGGGGCGGCGGCCGGGGACGAACCGCAACTCGCGCTTCGGGCGGGCCGGATGTTCGTTCCCCGGCTGGCCCGCGGGGTGCCGTCCGGCACGCTCGTGCCGCCTGCGGGAACCCGGGAGTGGCGGGTCGACCTGGGCGGTGGCGGCACCGTCGACGACCTGCTCCTCGCTCCCTGCCCGGAAGCCGCGGCACCGCTCGGACCGGGAAGGGTCCGGGTCGCGGTGCGCGCCGCCGGCGTCAACTTCCGGGACATCGTGATGGCCCTCGGCATGGTCTCCGACCAACGGGCGCTGGGCGGCGAGATCGCCGGCGTCGTCACCGAGGTCGGACCCGACGTCACCGGACTCACTCCCGGAGACCGGGTGTTCGGCCTCGCGGCCGGGTGCCTGGGGCCGGTGGCCGTCGTCGATCAGCGCCTGATCGCACGGATTCCGCGGGGCTGGTCGTACGCCCGGGCCGCGTCCGTGCCCGTCGCGTTCCTCACCGCCTACGAGGGCCTCGTGGACCTGGCCGACGTACGGCCCGGCGAGAAGGTGCTCGTGCACGCGGCGGCGGGCGGTGTCGGCATGGCCGCCGTGCAGTTGGCGCGCCACCTCGGTGCCGAGGTGTACGCCACGGCCGGTCCCGGCAAGTGGGACGCGGTGCGCGCCCTGGGCGTCGACGACGCGCACCTCGCCTCCTCGCGTACCGCCGAGTTCGAGGAACGGTTCGGCACGACGAGCGACGATCGTCGTGGCGGTCGCATCGACGTGGTGCTGAACTCGCTGGTGCGGGACCTCGCGGACGCCTCCCTGCGCCTGGTGCGGCCGGGCGGCCGATTCGTCGAGATGGGCAAGACCGACATCCGCAACGCCGACGAGGTCGCCGCCCGGTACGACGGGATCGCCTACCGCGCGTTCGACTTGATGGACGCCGGCCCCGAGCGCATCACCGGGATGCTTGCGGAGATCGTCGAACTGTTCGAGCGCGGGCGGTTGCGGCCGATCCCGGTCACCACGTGGGACGTGCGGCAGGCGCCCGCCGCATTCCGTTTCCTGGCCCAGGCCCGGCACGTGGGCAAGGTGGTGCTCACGATGCCTCCCGCGTGGAATCCGGCGGGTACGGCCTTGATCACCGGCGCCTCCGGGGCGCTCGGCGCGGAGGTGGCCCGACATCTGGTGGGCGCCCACCACGTGAAGCACCTCGTGCTGGCCGGGCGCCGCGGACCGGACGCGCGGGGCATGGCGGAATTGCTTGCCGAACTCACCGCCGCGGGCGCGACGACGGTGCGGGCGGTGGCGTGCGACGTGGCCGAACGGGGCGCGGTGGCGGACCTGCTGGCATCGGTGCCCGCCGAGCACCCGTTGACGGCCGTGGTGCACACGGCGGGTGTGCTCGACGACGGCGTCCTGGACTCGATGACGCCCGCCCGACTGGGCGCGGTCTTCCGGCCCAAGGTCGACGGCGGCTGGCACCTGCACGAGCTGACGCGGGACGCGGACCTGGCCGCGTTCGTCGTCTTCTCCTCCGCCGCGGGCACGCTCGGCGCCCCCGGACAGGCCAACTACGCCGCCGCCAACGCCTTCCTCGACGCGCTGGCCCGACACCGCCACGACACCGGCCTGCCCGCGACGTCGCTGGCATGGGGCCGCTGGGCCGAGGCCGGGGGGATGGGGTCGCGGTCGGGGCACACGGGCCGGGCGGAGTACACCCGCACGGGCGGCCTCTCCACCGAGGAGGGCCTCGCACTGTTCGACGAGGCACTCGCGGCCGGCCGGGCCGGGTGGGTTCCGACGCACCTCGACCCCGGGGAACTGCGTGCCGCCGCCGAGAACGGCACGCTTCCCGCACTGCTGCGCGGCCTGGTCCACGTTACGCCGACGGCGATGGAGCCGGGCGCGGCGCACGCCCTGCGCGAACGCCTGGCACCCCTGGGAGCCGAGGACCGCAGCGCGCTGATCCTCGACCTGGTGCGCGATCGCATCGCCCTCGTCCTCGGTCACCCGACGCCCGGGCACGTGGATCCGCAACGCCCGTTCCAGGAACTGGGCTTCGACTCGCTCACCGCCGTGGAACTGCGCAACCGTCTGGACGCCGCAACCGGCCTGAACCTGCCCACCACACTCGTGTTCGACCACCCGACCCCCGCCGCCCTCGGTCGACACCTCGAAGCCGTACTGGTGTCGCGGCTGGAGGCACCGGTCGACACCGTCCTCGCCGGCCTGGACGCCTGGGCCGTGCACCTCGCGGCGACATCGCTGGACGCCGCCGGACGCGAACGAGTGGCGGATCGGTTGCGCGCGCTCGCTCGACAGGCGGGCGAACACGCACCCGCACCGGACCGGGCACCGGACGCACGGGAGGACGCCACGACCGTCGCGGACGAGCTCGACCTGGCGACCGACGAGGAAGTCATCGACTTCATCGGCAGGGAGCTGGGGATTTCCTGACCTCGGGCCGGAGCCCGCGAGCAAGGCACAACGGTGACGTCTCGACGAGGTGGTTGCACATGGTGACGGACGACCGGATTCGGTACTACCTCAAGCGGGTCACCGCCGACCTGCACGAGACACGAGCGCGCCTGCGGGAGTTGGAGGACGCCGACGCGGAGCCGATCGCGGTGGTGGCGATGGGCTGCCGCTTCCCGGGGGACGTCCGCTCGCCGGAGGACCTGTGGCAACTGGTGGTCTCCGGAAGGGACGCGATCGAGCCCTTCCCCCGGGATCGAGGCTGGGACATCGAGGGCCTCTACGACGCCGACCCGGACCGGCCGGGGAAGAGCTACGCACGCGAGGGCGGGTTCGTCGCCGACGTGGCGTCGTTCGACGCGGGCCTGTTCGGAGTGAGTCCACGCGAGGCGCTGACGCTCGACCCGCAACAACGCCTGCTCCTCGAGGTGTCCTGGGAGACGTTCGAGCGCGCCGGCCTCACACCGGCCTCCCTGCGGGGGAGCCGCACCGGTGTCTTCGTGGGCACCAGCAGCCAGGAGTACGCGCTCCTGCTGGACAGGGCCCGGGAGAATTTCGAGGGCTACGCGACCGGTTTCCTCGCCAGTGTGTTGTCGGGTCGTCTGGCGTACACGTTCGGTCTGGAGGGTCCGGCGATCACCGTGGATACGGCGTGTTCGGCGTCGTTGACGGCTTTGCATCTGGCGGTGCAGGCGTTGCGGCAGGGCGAGTGCACCCTGGCGTTGGCCGGCGGTGCTTCGGTGATGACGACCCCCGGAATGTTCGTGGAGTTCAGTCGGCAGCGGGGTCTTGCGGTGGATGGTCGGTGCAAGGCGTTCGCGGCGGCGGCGGATGGTACGGGG
>NZ_KB889612.1 GCF_000372745.1 Embleya scabrispora DSM 41855
GTCGTGCTCAGTGCGCGGCGCGCACCGCCGAGACCAGTCCGCCGGTGCCCTCGTCCTGCGGCGACGGGGTGAGCACCGGACGCCCGTAGGCCTGGGCGCGCTCACGCAGGGTGAAGGTCTCCGCCTCCCAGCCGAGGCCGTCCAGCCAGCCGACCGGGTCCTCCGGCGTCTCCCAGACCCACATCGACGCCGGCGATCCCGGAGCGGCGTCCTCGCGGAAGCGTTCGATCACACCGCGCGCGCCCAGTGTCAGGCCCATCCTGCTGCCTGCGGCGGACAGCGCGCCGATCCGTTCGAGCAGCGACTGGACCGCGTCCTCGGGCAGATAGATCAGCAGTCCCTCGGCGATCCACACCGTCGGCCGCGCCGGATCGTGCCCTGCCGCGGCCAGGGCGCCGGGCCAGTCCTCGCGCAGGTCGACCGGGACGGTGATCCGCTCGCAGCGCGGAACGGCCCGCTCCTGACGCAGCACCGAGGCCTTGAAGCCCAGCGGTTCGGCCGTGTCGACCTCGAACAGCCGGGTCTCCGCAGGCCAGTCCATCCGGAAGGCCCTGCTGTCCAGCCCGGCTCCGAGCAGCACGACCTGCCGGACGCCGGACGCGACCGCCCGGTCCAGCAGGTCGTCCAGGAACTTCGTCCGGATGACGATCGAGAAGGCCACACCGAGCCGGCGGCGCCGCGCCGCCTCGTCCGCGAGCGGGGGCGACGGCGTCCCGGGGCCTCTCCCGCCGGCCGTGGCGAAGGCCAGCGCCAGCGGGTCCTGGAACAGTGGCTGCTCGCGTGCCGTCTCCATTGCCCTCACCCGGGCCACGCCCACGGCTGTGGCCCACACCCCGGACGGCTCGACCCGTCCTGCCGCATTAGTCATCCGTTCAGCCTAGCCAGGCCGCCGGGCGTTATACCGGCGCGGTGGGAAACAGCGTTCCGGGGGCCGGATCCAACCTGGTGGCGACGACGTCCTTGGGCGGGGTGAGGTCCAAGTGCCAGTCGCCGAAGCGGCGTATGGTGCGCGTGATCAGCGGGCTGACGGTGGCCGGGTCGTCGGGGTCCACGGGATGGCCCTCGGCGGCGAAGGCGTTGGCGGCATCGATAATGTCCAGCGCGATGGAGTAGATCGCACAGTTGGCGATCAGCTCGTTGAATTTGACGACTCTCCTGGTAGTCCGGGTCGTTGTGGCCGATCAGCCGTCCGCCGATCATCAGATGCGTAGCGAAGCCGTGGAACGCCTCCGTGCGGTTGGTGATCGCGGTGATCCGGACACGCAGCTCGGGCTCGGACAGGTATCGAAGGAGCGTCACGGTCCTGACGACCCTGCCCAATTCGCGTAGCGCCTTGTAGATCCGGTTGCGCTTCGAGTGGTTGCCCAGGCGGCGCAGCAGCGTCACCGAGGACAGTCGGCCCTCCCGGATCGAGATCCCGGTGCGCAGCAGATCCTTCCAGCGGCGTTCGATGAGGGCCCAGTCGATGACGCTGTCGTCGAACAGGGAGTCGATGTGTTTGTACCGCACCTTGGCGTCCGGCCGGTAGAAGTTCAGGTCGTGCCAGTTGCGTATGCGGGGAAGGAGGTCGAATCCGAGGAGCGCGGCCAGGCCGAACACCGGCAGCGAAGCCCCTTGCGTGTCGGCGTGGACGGTGTCGGGCTGGGTGTCGGAGACGTTGGACAGCAGCGAGTCCAGCAGGTACACCGCCTCCCACACCCCGCAACGGGATGAAGTGGGAGAACAGCGCGATGTAGTTGTCGGACACCAGCCGGAACGCCAGAGCTCCGAACCCGCCGTATCTGACGTGGGACTCGGCCCGCAGGCTGTCTTCCCAGGTGTCGATCTGCGAGCCGTCGGTGGCCGCGGTCGACCCGTCGCCCCACATCGCGGCGACATCCAGCTTCGTGAAGGCGTTGACCACGTCCGTCGACGCCTTGTAGATCTTGTCTGGGGTGGCGTGCTTGTTCCCGGCCGTGTAGATCTCGTGGGCGCTGACCCCGCGCATGTGCCGGGCGGCCTCGGTCGGCCCGAGGTTCCCTCCATAGGCGAACGCGGTCACCACGTACCGGCCCAAGGTGTCTCGGATCTTCGGATCGGAACCGGAGGCCGGGCCGAAATGCCGCGGCCAGCCGGTCAGGTGGGCGGTGCGGGCCAGGATGTCCAGCAGCGCGCGGTCGGGCAGCCGGTCCAGCACTGCGGCCTCCAGCGTGATCGCCGCCGGCCGCCGCTCGGCGCCCTTGCGCCGCGCCAGCACCGGCCGTCCCGACTCGACCAGCTCCCGCGCCGTGACGGTTCCGCGGAACATCGGGTAGGCGGTGCGGTCGATCGATGCCAACACACACCTCGAAGATCGCGGGGGCCAGGATGACGGAACCCTAACGATTCCTATCAAGGCAACCCGCGCTGGCCTCGACCAGCGGTGAAACAAGGACGTGGCACGTTTCGCTCGTATTCCGGCCCCACCCCTACGAGCGCCACTTCGACGGCACCTCGTGGACCGCCTGGATCGGTAGCGGCGGACCCAACTCCAACACCTTCCCCGGAGCCCCCGCCATCGTCGCCACCACCGCGCGCACGGACCTCTTCGTACGCGGAAACGACAACCAACTCTGGCAACGCACCAAGACCCCGACTGCCGGCTGGGGCAAGTGGGTCGCGCTCGGAGGGGTGCTCGGGTAGTTTCCGGGGGCAGCAAGAGAGGACGGGTGCGCACCGCCGCCGACACACTCAGGAGGCGGCGGCTCGGGATGGCTCGCCGGCGACGAGGAGCAGGCGACCGAGGAACGCGTGGGCGATGAGTTCCCCTTCCAAGCGCGCGGATCGAGCGGACCGTCGACGAACGCCCGGGCCGTTTCGGACGGGACGCGGCCGCGTGCCGGCCGCGGACCGGGTCGCGGTGCCACCGCGGGACCGTGTCGGGGTGCACGGTCAGCGGGAGCCGTCGCAGCACCCGGCGCGGCAGCGGGTGCGGCAGCGCGGCGAGCCGGGCCCGGCCAGCCACGGCGAACCGCAGCCGCCGGTCCCCGAGCCGCCGTTCCAAGACGGTGAGCCGGTGGCGCAACGCCGGAATCCCGGCGTCCTTGTCGCGGTCGCTCATCGGGAGCAGCCGCAATGCGGCGAACGCGTTCGTGACGGTGAGGCAGGCGAGTCGAAGCAGCACGAATGATCACGCTGCCGCGGCGGCGATCGTGCCCGGCCAGGGGGTCTACGACACCGCTCGCGTGCAGCCACTGAAGGCCCTCTCACCTGCACGAATGGATTCTCGGCACCCACAGCGTCGGGGTTTCCCGGCTATTCCCAGGCTGTGAGCAGGTCTTGGGGTCCGTAGGCGTAGTCGATGCCTTGGGTGGTGGTGCCGGAGCGGCTGGCGGCGATCAGGGGGGTGTCGGGGCCGGCTCCGAGCAGGCGGTCGCGGTGGACGGTCAGTGCGGCCAGGTCGCGGTGGTCGAACGCCGCGCCCTCGAGCCATTTGATGGAGCCGACCGCGGCGACCGGCGATGGGTGCGCGGTCGGCCGCGACGATGTCGATCTCGGGGTCGTTGGTGCGGGTCCAGTAGCCGCCGAACGCCTCGCATCCCGGTGGGAGCCGTTCGGGCGGGAGCAGGGCGAGGACCTCGCGCACCACGGGTTCGACGGCGCGGCCGCGCCAACTGCTCCACGAGGTGCGCAGGCGTCGGTTGGCCCGGTCTCCGCGGCCGCGTTCGATCTCGGCGAGGTGCGGACCCACGAAGGCCAGCCACAACCGTAGGTGGGGGTCGGTGACCCGGTAGCGGGTGTCCTTGTTCGCGGGTTTGGTCGACAGGGGTGTCTCGGCGGCGACGATAAACTTACATGAATGATAGTTATGTGCCAACGACGCTTCCCGGCACAGTCCCGCGGCGATGAAGGCGGCAACGTCGCGGGGGGCGCCGGTCGAGCAGGGACCGGGCGGACGACTCGTCGCGGATACGTCCGACCGGATCGTCGTGACCGTAGCGGTCGATCGACGGACGCAACGCCCGAGCCGGTCGACGCAGGCTCTCGCCGCCCGTCCACGGGACCAAGGGCCGGACGGCCTCGGCGACCGCGATGTCGCGGCAGGGCGGAGGTACGGGGCCGGTGGAGCCCGGGGCCGGTGGTGGGGTAGCCGATCGAGGTGGCGGCGGAGTGCGGACAGGGTGAGGGATTCGCCGATGCGGGCGCGGTGGCGCATGGCGTCGACGATGCTGCGGGCGGCGTCGTACACGGGGATCGTCTCGCCGGGGCCCTCGAAGCGCTCGACGCCCGGGTCGAACGTCGCGGCGGTGTACCGCGCGACGACGGTCGGCGGGTAGGAGACCGTCGGCCGGGTCGACCCGCGGGGCACCGCGATGGGGACCGCGGCGGAAATGTCGTCGATCGACTCGCGCAGCGCAAGGGCCGATTCCCCACAGACCACCGCCCGAGGCGCCCGCAGACACACCGCCGGCAGGTCCGCGTGCGCGGTCTCGGCCGCGCCGGCGCGCTGGTACGCCCCGCGAGACTTCCTCGACCACGCCCTCGGCGACCAACGCCACCAGGTCGCGGGGCGACAGGGGCGCCGCGCGCCCGGGCCGTGGTGAACGTCGCCTCCAGCCCGGCCAGGCGGCTATCCCGATCGGCCGAACCGGTCATGCATCCCATCCTCCCCACGCATCGACTCGATGGGGGTGATGCGATACATCGGATGCCCGAGGCGGACGGAACATCCGGCTCGACGGCTCAAGGCGCCTGCCGGGCACCCACAGCCAGCGGCAGGCGCCGCAGAACACCTGGACGACGGGGGGTGGTCGACGGGCGCTTGTGGCAGTGTGTCGAGGCGCCCTGACGGAGGGCGGTGTCGGCGGTGGGTCAGTGGCCGTAGGGGTCGCGGCGGAGTGCGGACAGGGTGAGGGATTCGCGCCCGACGTCGATGGCGTCGGACGGGGAAGCGCTGCGTCGCAGCGCCCCCGCCGGGGGTCCCCGGCACACCGCCGGTCCCACCCACCATGCCGTGAGGACTACTGCGCGTTGCCCAGCCACCGCACCACGCTGGAGATATGAACAGTCGACCAAACCCGCGCCGTCTCCGCGTCCCGAGCATCCAAGGCGTCCAGCATCGCCCGGTGCTCGGCCAGCGTGCGAGTCACCGCGTCCTGCTACGTAATGCCACGCCACAGTCGAGCCCGAACCGTCGGCCCCGAGATCGTCTCCAGGAGCGAGCACAGCAGCGGGGCACCCGACGCCGCCGCGATGCGGCGATGGAACTCAAGGTCGTTGGCTAGAAGTTCCTCGACACCGGGATTGTCACCGAGGCCGTCCAGAAGAGCGCGCAGGTCCGCCAGTTCCGTCTCGCCGATATGTTGGGCGGCCATCGCCGTCGCCGCCGGCTCCAGAATTCCGCGGACCTGGAAAGCCTGCATCACCCGGTCATCTACTGCTACTGAGGTTTCCGGGTCCGATTGACGGTGTGTCATATAGGGGCATAACCGTTGTATGGGGAGCTCGGGGATGTCCCCGGCGGAGCGTGGGCGCNCCGGTGAGTCCTACCGGACAATCGCCGGCTTCCTGGGGCGTGCGGTGTCGACGATCAGCCGTGAAGTCAACAACAACGGCGGACGCGACGTCTACCGGGCGATCGCCGCGCAGGAACGGGCACTGATCGCGCCCGGCGCCCGAAGCAGTGCCTCCTCGCCCGCAGACCCGCGTTGAGGCAGGCGGTGCTTGGCCTGCTGAAGGAGGAGTGGTCGCCCGAACAGATCGTCGGACACCTGCGTCTGAATCACGGTGCCGACCCGGCAATGCGGATCAGCCACGAGACGATCTACCGGTCGGTCTACACCACCCGCTGGAAAGTGATCCCCCGCGAGCTGTGCAAGCGCCTCCGAACCGGCCGCCCGATCCGGAAGAACAAGCGCCACACGGTGAAAGGCCAGTGGCGCTCACAGATCACCGATGCCCGACCGATCGAGGAGCGGCCCCAGGCGGCGGAGGACCGCAGCGAATCCGGGCACCTGGAAGGCGATCTGGTGATCGGCTCGAACAACAGCCAAGTCGCCACGCTGGTCGACCGGAAGTCACGGTTCCTCACGGTCGTAAAACTCGCCAGCCGCCACACCACCGTGGTCGTTTCCGCTCTCGCCGAGACCTACGAACGCATGGACCCCAGACTACGCAGCACGCTGACCTGGGATCGCGGCATGGAACTGGCAGCCCACAAGCGGTTCACCGCCGACACCGGTGTCGACGTGTTCTTCGCAGCCCCGCGTAGCCCCTGGCAACGTGGCACCAACGAGAACACCAACAAACTGCTCCGGCAGTACCTGCCCAAAGGCACAAACCTGTCGACGTTCAGCCAGGACGACCTTGACGCCATCGCGACGAAGCTCAACAACCGTCCGCGTAAGTGCCTGGGATTCCGCACCCCAGCCGAGAGTGTTGCCTTGACCGGTTGAATCTAAGGTGGCCCGTTTGAGGACGTCCACGTCCTGCCGCAGCCGGGTGTTCTCCCGCCGCAATCTGGCGAGTTCCTCCCGCTCGGACGTCGTCAAGCCGTCGCGGTCACCGGTGTCGATCTCGGCCTGCTTGACCCAGTCCCGCACCGCGGTCTCGGTCAGGTCGAAGTCCTTCGCAACCCGACCGACCGAACGGTCGCCCTGTTTGCACAGTGCGATGATCTCCGCCTTGAACTCCGGCGTGAACGAGCGGCGAGGCCGAGGCTTCTTCTTCCCCATGCTCTCCATGATGGACATCCTCCCCGAGGGGCCAAAACCCCCTCAGTCAGGGTGTCCGTCAAACCGGATCAAGCCCAACCGCAGCCGTGGGGGCTCGGCCCCGCCCGGCGTCGAAGTGCGCTCCGAGGGCGGCGGTAGTTGCATGGACGACGACCGTGCCGGGCGCCACGGAGGTCGACATGCACATTCTGCGCTCGGTGGAGATCGAACGGACTCGCTGGTGGCACGCGATGGGCCGCAGGGACATCGCCCTGTGTGGAGTCGCCCTTCCGGGCGAGGCCGACCCCACGCCCGACGACTCCCTGACCGACCTGCTGTGTCCTCCCTGCATGTCCGCGATCGACCGGGGCATCGAGGAGGCCGAAACCACAGCACCCCGCGTCGACGCGCCGGGCGTGGAGCGGACACCCGCCCCCGGCCCGGCGTGACACGACACCGCCCGATGCTTGTCCGGCACGGGGCGTGCTCCACGGCGTGGAGTCCGTCGGGTGATCCGGGTGTCGGCACTGGGACGCCCACAACGGCGGTCTCAGTTCAGGCCGGTGAGGAACTCGCCGAAGAGCCGGTTGGCGGTCTCCGAGTCGTAGAGGCGCTCGAACTCGGCGCGCGCCAGGCGGCGCCGGAACTCACCGTGGTAGGAGACGTCTCC
>NZ_KB889613.1 GCF_000372745.1 Embleya scabrispora DSM 41855
CTTCCTCAGTTCATGTTCCAGCTGCCGCTCGCGGTCCGATTTCGGGCTTTCGTCGGATTCCGCGTTGCCCTCGTGGGAGAGGCGATATTGCTTCACCCAGCCCCTGAGCGTCGTTTCGTTGACTCCGAGCTCGGTGGCGACGCGGGCGATCGGGCGCGGGCCCTCGATCACCAGGCGGACGGCCTCTTCCCTGAACTTCTGCGGATATCTAGGTGGCACGTTCTCTCTCATTTCCGAATCTCGACAACCCTACGCGGGTCGCTGTCCGGAAGAAATAGAGCACCTCAGTCGGCCGCGCACGCCCGTCGTTCGGTCGTCAGTCGTACCAGAAGTCGGGTGCCGGTTCGGTCGCCCTGGTCTCCTTGAGGATCCGCTCCCGATACCAGCCGATCACCCTGGTCACCGCCTCGAAGGCGTCCTCGTAGTCGCCCGTGTCGGTGGGCTCGGGAGGGACGTCCGCGGGTTCGGCGGGATCGTGCACGAAGGACCACCTCGGAGCGGGCCGGCGACGCCGTGCGGCGGCCGGGTCAGTCTGCGGAAACACCCGACTGTTTCACGCGCCGCCCGACAAGTCGCCCCACCCTGCGCCCGATCGAGCCGACCGGCCTCAGGGGGCGGGGTGCTGGCGCCCGCCGGGCGCTACGTTGGCGGTCGGCGATCACCTCGGGGGGCGATGATGGCGGGTCGGGATCTGCGGGCGTTGTTCGGCACGAACGACGAACGGCTGGCGACCGACGAGGCGTTCGTGAACCGGCAGGCGCAGTGGCTGCTGTTCGCCGACGCGCTCGCCGGGCATCTGCGGCACGTCACCGATCCCGGATTCGACGTCGAGGACCTCGAGGCGCCCCGGGACAACGTGCTGGTGTTCCACGGCATCGGCGGGATCGGGAAGTCGACGCTGTCGCGGAAGCTGGAGGCGGCACTCGCCGGGGCCGAGCATCGCCCCGCGCAGTGGGGAGAGCCCGCCTGGGAGGCGGAGCGGATCCTGCCCGTGCGGGTCGATCTCGCCCGCTCGGGCGGCGTGGACTTCGAGGGCGTCGGACTCCGCCCCCAGGGATTCCGTCGCGATACTTCGACGCGCCTGGAGTCGCCTTGACGCCCAGACGATCCGTGAAGCGGCCGGTCAGGATCCCGGTGAGGTCCGCCGCATCGTCACCGACGTGCGAGGCGTCCTCGACGAGATCGAAGCCCATCTACCGGCCACCGCAGCCGAATTCTCCCGATCGGGAGATGCCCTCGGTTCGTAGCGTTGCGGACGCACCAGCGGCGCGTTCTCCCAATTGGGAGAACGCGCCGCTGGTGCGTCCGCAACGCGCTGTAGGGAACGCGATCCGGGCGGTACGGCACGTTCAACCCACTCGGATGCAACGATCTCGCTGATCGACGCCGATGGCTTCGATCAGTCGCGGGCGATGCACGACGGCATTCGGCGCGTCAGTCGTTGCCGTACTCGGGTTCGCGGCCGAGGATCTCGTCCACGTCCCCCTCGGTGTCGAACTCGGTGTCCAGATTTGCCCGTGCAAGCAGTTCGTAGCTGTTCAGAACCAGCTGGCACGTTGGGCAACTGAAATACTCCGCGCCGACGGTCAGCGTTACGGAGATGTCGTCGAGGTCGTAGTTCTCGAGTTCCTCGTTGAAGCCGAAGCCGAAGCCGAAGCCGGGGTGGGTCGGGTAGTGAATTTCGGTGTTGTCGACCGCGTCGCCTTCCAGGAGCCCGACCGACTGACAGGCGGGACACTCTGCGGCGGTGCTGTATGCCATCAACGCCGACAGGTCCCGAGTGGTCCACTCCGCAGCGATTCTTGCGGGAACGTTGCCTTCGCGTCGTTGCTGGAGGCGCTGTTTGGCCCTCTCGATCAGGGCTTCGGCGCGCTGCTCGATGTTCTTGGCGTTCTGGTCGAGGTGTTGTGTGACTGTGGCCTCGCGATCGCTGCCTACGAGTTCGTCGAGGTCGCGATCGAGTGCCGTCACCAGGATGGCGGCCTAGGCCCAATACCTCGGCCACCAGAGATGCGCCGGGATCGCCATGAAGCCGGTACCACTGCTGTGGAGGTACTCGTTCCGGCCATTGATGATCTTCATGGCTTCGGACTGGTCGAAGGGCTTGAACGCTCTATGACATCGGGCCATGAGCGTTTTCGCCCGGACCGATGTGAACTTGGCATCTCCTTTGACGAGTCCGCTCGCGATGAGAAGGTTCGAGCCTTCCTCGTTCGGCTCTGCGATGAGGAGAGGAGAGACACGGGCAAGGGCGGCCTTGGCCAACAGCTCCAACGCCAGAGCGGCCCACAAGGCATGTTCGTCGAACCCTCTTGAATCGTCGTCGTCCATGGCCCGGTTGAGGAAGAGCTTCGCCTTCATCCAGAGCGCCTCGTGGTCGAAGGGCGCGCTCATAGCGTCTCGCGCTTCAGACGAAAGCTGACCCGTTGGACTTCCCGCTGTGGTTCAGCGTGCATGCCGTGGCCGCAGTCCGCACACGTCAATCCGACCTTGCGCCCATGGACCTGCGGCCACTCCAGGCCGCGGCCCAGGCCCGGCAGGCTCGTGTCGAGTCGACCGAGTTCCGGGTGGATCGCCGTGAACGCCATGTGGACCTCCCCAACCCATGACACCCGACAAAATTTCGCGAGCAGCACGAAATCCCGAAAGTCAGAAAATCGGAACGATTCGCGCAAGGGCTGGTCAGGGAGAAATCAGCCCCCGAATCGCTTGCTCGCCGCCCGTAGCCGTGACAGTCGCGAGTGCGGTGTGTCCGCCCGTGGTATCGGCACGTCCATGACGATCACGGTCCCGTCCGAGCCGATACTGGCCGCCCCGGTCGAGTCCTTGCCGGGGTCGGGGGTGTTCGAGCCGAAGTGGGATGGTTCTCCAGACGCTGAAAGGTGTCTCATTCGACTGACTCGTTGAGCCTTCTGTGGCCATCCGAGAGGTTGCCCGTTGGGGCCGGCGTCGGGTTCTTCGGCACCGGAGGTCGTCGTGCGGCGTCGGGTGTGGCGGTCAGGGGGTGGGGTTGTGTGCGAGCCAGTCCTGGAGTTCGCGGTGGCGGAACTGGTAGGCGATCCCGGCGGTGCGCAGGAGCCCCGCCCCGGTGGCCCAGTGCAGGAATCGGCCCAGGCGCCACGGCAGCGTGCGGGGGCCGACCCGGACACACAACAGGAACGCCAGATACCGCATCCCGGCGGACGCCTTTAGGAGCCCGAACGCGAACCCGACCATGAGCGTGAACGCGAATGGGGGCGCGATCCCTTTTGTGATCCCGAGCATGGTCCCGAGCCCCAGTACGCTCCCGAACACGATCCCGAGCGTGATTCCGAATGCGAGGTCGGCACGGACGAGGTTGCGTGGGTCCTTGACCTCGGTCCCGCCATCGTTGCTCAACCCGGCGCTGAGCCCGAACGGAAGTCCGAGCATGATTCCGGCCACAGACGGGAACGCGTTCGTGAGCACGCCCTTGAGCGCGTTCGTGAGCACGTCTGTGGACCCGTCGTTCGCGATTCCGAGTGTGATCGCGAAGGCGATCACGAAAGCGATTCCGACCGTGAGGCTGAGTGCGAGTTTGGTGAGGGCCTTGCGTCGGCCCTGTGGTGTGCAGAGCTGTCCGGGGTCCAAGCGGGTGGGTCGAGGCCAGTACCGGGGCCGGTAGACGGTGAGCAGGACGGTGCCGCAGGCCGCGCCCACACCGATCGCCACTGGTCGGGAGCTCCCGACTACGGATGACGAGGCGTAGGCCGTCGCGGCGTACCCGAGGATGCCCGCTGTGATCATCACCTGCAGGAGGTGGACGACGTGGGGGCGTCGGCCGGCGAGCGGCCAGAGTTCGTGGGGCACGAGGTCGGTGCCGGACAGGCCTCTGCCGCCCACCATGGGTGCGGTGGTGGTGTTGGTGTCGAGGTGGCGGGCGAGGACGTGCAGCCACGCGTGGGCCTGTTCCGGAGTGTGGCCCAAGAGTCCGCGAGGGGTGGGGTGTTCGGTGGCGGCGCGGACGTAGAGCCGGTTGAGGTGCTCGCGCAGGGCCGTGTCGTTCGCCAGAGCGGGGGACAGGAGGCTGCGGGGCGCATGCGGGTATGCGCCCGTTTCGAGGTGGCGTTGTTCGTGGACCATGACGGCGGTGGTCAGTCGCCAGGGTGTGGACAGGTTCCGGGCGAGAGCCCCTGAAGGATCGGTGTCCAAGGCGTGGATCACCTCGCGCCACCGATGGGGGTCGTCGACGCGGGCGAGCACGAAGTCCCTGGCCTGGGCGGGGGTGACGCCGATGATCTCGACGCGGGCGGCGCTCTTGGCCCAGGTGTCGAGCGCCTCGTAGGGGCCGCTGCGGCAGGTCAGCACGATCTCGGCGCGGGTCCGGCCGCGTGTGTACGCGTTCAGCGTCTCCAACGCCCGTCGTGCACGCGGCCCGCCGCGCGGGTGCGGGCCGCCCGTCGTGGTGCCGGCGGCGTCCATCTCGTCCAGCCCGTCCAGGACGGGCAGGACCATCCCCGCCTCGACCAACGCCCGCGCGGCGGTGGGGGAGAGCCGGTACACGCGTTCCAAATGATCACGCACCCATTCCTCGAAGGCCCGGCCCGCGTCCGCGCCGTTCCCGGTGGCGAGCGGGGTGGTCCACGAGGCCAGGGACATCCGCACCGGCACCGGGTCCCCGGGAGCGCGGCTCTCCAGGATCGCGAGGAGGAGTTCGAGGGCCAGGACGGTCTTCCCGGATCCCGGGGCGCCGGTGATCACCAGACGGCCCGGCCGCAACCTGCGGTAGTAGTCGACGACCGTACCCAGACGTCCGTCGGGATCCGCCCCCTCGGCGTTGTGCGCCGGAGCAGGACGCAGGACGAAACGCAGGTCGATCGGCGTGTGGTCGTCACCCAACAGACGGGCCCGCTCCGGGGACTCGGCACGGGTGACCAGGACGGCCAGCCGGGCCGCCACCACGACGACGTCCGTGTCCTGCGACCGCAACGCGGTCCGTGTCATCCACGCCGACCACACCGCGACACCCAGCCCCGGCAACGCGATCGACGCACTCGCCCAGTCGACATCCCCGCGTTCGGCGTCGTGCGATCCCCACACGACGAGCCAGACCACCCCCACCACACACAACAATGCCCAGGCCCAGCCGGCCGCACGTCCCCCACGTTGCCCCATGGCCAGCCATCATGTCGACCCGAACCGGCGCCCGCCGGACTTTGCCGGATCGCGACCCGAGGATGACCTTGAAGCCGTGAGACGCAGCGGCGCAGGCCGAAGGCGTACTACTTGGGCTCACCCCCCTCGGGACGGCGGGCCGCCTCATGTTGCTGTGCGGCACGCGGGGGTGGTGTCGCGCGGCGATCGCCCCGCCCACCCTCCGGTCGAGTCCGCCGCGACCGGGGGAGCGGGACCGCGGGCGCGGCCCGGCGGGGCGGCGGGGAATGAACCCGGGACGGGGCCGGTTGTGATCGGCGTCGGTGAGGGTGTGCTCCCGGGCCCAACCATTGCCTCCGTGGAATACCGGTTCGGCCGGAGCCACGGTGTGCCTTCCGCCGTGAGGCGGCCACGCTCACCGACCTTCGACTTGTCGCGGCGCCATCCCGAACCTTCGGGGCGGCGCCGTTTCGCATGTCTTGTTACCGGGACCGCGCTGCGTGGGTAACGCCCGGACCGGGCCGTGGCCTGCGCGGGTGACGAATCCGTTACCCGCCGGTAGGGCCCCGGGTATCTCCCGCGCGGGTCCGGCGGCGCGGTCTACGGCTGGTCGCTTTGCGCGTCGCCCGCCTTTGTCGTCGCCGTCCCGGTCGTCTCTCCGATCGCGTCGGTGAGCGCGCGGAGTACGGTCACTCGCTTCCCGTCGTGGATCGCGTCGGCCGGGTCCGCCCGGTCGGGCGGAGCGTTGTGCGCGGGGCGCCGGGCGGGTCGTTCCGGTGGTGGTCCGGGCGTGGTCGGGAAGCGGTTCGGCCCGGGCGTGTGTCCGCCGGAATCGGGGTGATGGGTGCGGTGTGGGTCGTTACGGTGGTGGGGTGAGCGCCGAGCAGTTGTCGAGTCCCGCCGTCCGATCCCCTCGTTCGGTCCGGGTGTCGGGTCGTGGTGTGGTCCTGCGTGATCTCGTCCCCGGCGATGTCCGTGCGGTGGGGGAGGTGTTCGACGCGGAGGTGGTGCGGTTCCTGGGGTTCGNGGTGCGTGACGAGGCCGAGACCCGCGCCTACGTGGAGGAGAACATCGAACTCGCCCGGTGCGAACCGCGGACGAAATACCTGCTGGTGATCGAGTCCGCCGAGGACGCTTCGGTGGTGGGGACGATCGCGTTGGTGATCGAGTCGCCGGGCGTGGGCAGCGTTGGGTTCGCGGTGCGCCGGTCGGCGTGGGGCCGCGGCT
>NZ_KB889614.1 GCF_000372745.1 Embleya scabrispora DSM 41855
CGGGCCGCGTCTGCTCCCGCCGAAGGCGCGGCGGAGGGGTCGCCCGCCGAGACACCCGTGGGCGATCCGGATCGGTTCGAGATGGCCTCGGCCGTGGGTCCGGCCGATGCGCCGCCGAGCGGTGGGGACGCGACGGGGCGTACGCCCCCACGGCACCGGCGACGGGCCGCTGCCGGGCGCACGGGCGACCCCGGGAGCCTCACCCCCGCGACGCTCACCCCCGCGACCGGCGCGACCCGATCGTGGCGACGCCGGGTGGGAGGAGCGCGTGGTGTCGATGGTGGCGTGGTGGAGTCGGGGGGCTGCGCCGACGGCTCCTCGGCGGGGCGGCGGAGGCGGCGGCACAGTGCCGGGCCGTATGGGGGTGGGCTGCGGGCCGGGCAGGCCCTGTTGGTCGAGCTGTTGCGTGCGCGGCGGGAGCCGTTGGCGCATGTGCTGGGGTGGTCCGTGGCGGAGGGGATTCCCGCGCTCCTATCGGGTGCGTTGCTCGCCGCCGCGCTCGATCGCGGGTTCCTGGCCGGCCGGCTCGGTGTCGGGTTCGTGCTGCTCGGCATGCTCGCGCTGGCGATGCTGATCCGCGCCGCCGCCACGTACGCGATGTTCCCGCACCTCGCCGCCGTCGTGGAGCCGATCCGGGACACCCTGGTACGCCGGGTGGTGGCCGAGGCGGTGCTCGACGCGACGTCCGGGCGACCGGGCGCGGGGCGGCACGCCGAGGCGGCGGTGGCCCGGCTGACCGAGCAGGTCGAGAGTTGCCGCAACCTGACCGCCTCGCTGCTGCGTACGCTGCGCCAACTCGGCGTGACGATCGTGGCCGCGCTGCTCGGTCTCGCCGTCCTCGCACCGCTCCTGCTGCCGCTCGTGCTGATCCCGCTGAGCCTCGCCGCGTGGTTGTTCGTACGCCTGTTGCCTCCGCTGGCCCGGCGCCGGCGTGCGTTGGTCCTGGCCGACGAGGAGATCGCCGCCCGCACCGGCCGGACCGTGGCCGGGCTCCGGGACGTGGTCGCGTGCGGCGCGCAGGACCGCGTGGTGGCCGAACTCGGCGCCGCCGTGGACGCCCAGGCACGCGCCGCCAAGCTGCTCGCCCGTGCCTCCTCGGTGCGTCTGCTGGTGGTCGCCCTCGGCGGCCAACTCCCGCTGCTGGCCGTGCTGATCGCCGCGCCCTGGCTGGTCCGGCAGGGCACCTTGAGCACCGGCGAGGTGGCGGGTGCCGCGCTGTACCTGGCCCAGCACCTGGAGCCCGCCGTGCGCGCCGCGACCGCGACCGTGGGCGGTTGGTTCCTGGAGCTGCTCGTGGTCGCCGGCCGCCTGGCCCAGACGGGGGCGGCGGCCCCCGCGTCGATCTCCGCCACCCGCAGCGCGCCCGACGCGGCCGGCCCCGACGACTCGCACGCCTCGACCACCCCCAACGCGCCGGACCCCCCGGCCACTCCGAGCACTCCGAACGCCCCGAACACCCCATCCGGCCTGATCCTGAACAACGTCACCTTCGGCTACGGCCCGTACGCCGAGCCGGTCGTCCGTGACCTGTCGATGACCATCACGCCCGGATCACACCTGGCCGTGGTGGGCCCGAGCGGCATCGGCAAGTCCACCCTCGCCGCACTGCTGGCCGGTCTGCTGCCCCCGGATCAGGGCACCGTTGCGCTCACCGACACACCACTCGCCGACGACGCCCCACCCGCAGAAACCCCGCACACCGACCACACCGAGTCCCCCGTGCCACGCGGCACCATCGCGGTGGTCCCGCAGGAGGCATACGTCTTCACCGGTTCCGTACACGAGAACCTGAGCTACCTCGACCCGGACGTCACCCGCGCGGCGTTGGACCGCGCGGTTCGCCTGGTCGGCGCGACCGAACTGGTCGCCCGGCTCGGCGGCTACGACGCACACATCGCCGACCCGGGCACGCTGTCCGCCGGGGAGCGCCAACTCATCGCGCTGGCCCGCACGTACCTGTCCCCCGCCCGCTTCGTGATCCTCGACGAGGCCACCTGCCACCTGGACCCACCCGGCGAGGCGCTCGCCGAGGCGGCGTTCGCCACCCGCGCCGGCGCGCTGGTGGTGATCGCGCACCGGATCGACTCGGCGCGGCGCGCGGACCGCATCCTGCTCATGGACGGCAATCGGCCGATCCTGGGCACACACCACGAACTGCTCGCCGAATCCCCGCTGTACCGCGACCTGGTGGGCGCGTGGGAGCACCGCCCGAGCGACCCGGTCGGCTGGTTCGAGCGCAAGCCCGCCCGGGTCGAGGAGGACGCGCAGGACCGGGTCTGAACCGCCCGAGCGAAAGGACGCACCGGGCACGGCCCCGAACCGGGCCGGATCGGATCGGGTCCCAACCGGGTCCCAACCGGATCCGAACCGACCCGATCGCGCGCGCCCTCGGGCGGTCGGTGTCACGCGCCGTCGAGCATCTCCGTGAATCCATACGGCCGATGCGGACCGAAGAACAACTGCTCGACCACACCCACCCCGACACGACCGGCGCCGGTCAGCTCGGTGACCCGGATCACCTGCTGCTGGTGCTGACGGTCGAACCGGAGCGGGTCCACCTTGTCCAACTCCCAGCTCTCGTAACCGACTTCGAGCTCACCCTGCCAGACCGCGTGGCCCCACTCGGAGTGCAGGTAGCCCAGGCCCGCGAGCAGCCCGCGGGTGCCGATCGGCTCGATCCGGTACGCGAACGGCTCGCCCGCGCCGTCGAGCATGTGGAACTCGCCGCCCTGGATGCGGCGGGTGCCGGGGACCCAGGTGAGCGCGTGGTGATGCGGCGTCAACTTCTCGAACGCGGGCTCGTCCTCGGGCACCGGAACGGCCGCCGGGTCGGGCAGCGCGCCCAGCGGCGTCGCGGCCACCCGCTTGCCGTCCACGTGGTACATGTGCCCGTCCGCGCGCTCGAACGAGGCCCACAGACTGACCTCGTCCGCCCAGTGGATCGGCGTCCACAGCCACAACATCGGGTTGAACGGCTTGGGCGCGCCGCCCTCGCGCTCACCGACCGGCCGTACGCCCCACGAGCGGTCCCGGGTGCCGAGCGTGGTCGCCGGGTCGATCTCCAGGACCCGGCCGCCGGGCAGCGTCACCGTGCCCGACCACACGCCGAGTTGGGTCAGTCGGGTCGAATCCATGATCACGTGGTGCCCGTTGCGGGTGGTGGTGCGCTCCTCCTCGATCGCGGCGGCGCGCGCCGTGAAGGTCAGATCGCAACCCAGCCCGTGCTCGTTCGGCTCCACATACACCCGCAACACCTTCAGCGGCGTGCGCACCTCGATGCCGACCGGCCCGACGGTGAGATCGAAGCGGTCCAGCGGCGCCCGGCGGGACGCGTGCAGGCTGTGCTGGACTCCGTCCACGCTGATCGTGAAGTGCGCGTCGGCGACGAACCGGTTCGGGTACAGGCCGTGCGAGAACGCGAAGTAGAAGGCGCCGTCGCGGTCGTAGCCGTTGAACCAGTAGCGGTCGTACGCGTTGCGGTCCGAGGTGGCGGGCGTGGCCACCGGCTCGGGGGTCTGGTGGATCGGGAAGTCGTCGGCGGAGGTCAGCACGGGGAACCCCTTCTTGATGCGGTACGGGGAGCGACCCCTCGTACCCGCGGCCGGCGGGCCGCGGCCCGATCGCGGCGATCCGCAGGAAGCCCCTGCGCGGGCCGCGTCACGACACGTGTCAACGGTGCGGGCGAAAGGCGGGGCCGAAGGTGATTCCGCCACCCTCGGCCCCGCGGATCCGGAATCAGCGCGGGTCGCGCTTGAGGAAGAGCAGGTCGTCGGCGGTGTAGCCGGCGCCCAGCTTCTTGTCCGCGTAGTGCGCCGAGAGCACCTGGTCCAGCTCGTCCGGCGTGAAGGTGGCCTGCTTCGAGTCGAACTTGGCCTGGAGCGTGGGCCGTTCGATCACCGCGACGAAGCCGCCGTGCACCACGAACGCCTGGCCGGTGACCTGCTCGGCGGCCGGGCTGGCCAGGTAGGCGACCAGCGGCGCGACGTGCTCGGGCGCCAGCGGGTCCATCTCGCCCTCGGCGATGTTGTTCGCGCTCTCGCCGAACACGTGCGTGGTCATGCTGGTGCGCGCCCGCGGGCAGATCACGTTGGCCCGCACCCCGTACTTGACCAGTGCGTTCGCGGTGGACATGGTCAGGCCCACGATCGCGGACTTGGCCGCGGCGTAGTTGGGTTGCCCGGCGGAGCCGGCCAGCCACGCCTCGGACGCGGTGTTGATCACCCGCGCGTACACCGCGCCGCCGCTCGCCTTGGACTTCTCCCGCCAGTACTTCGAGGCGTGGTGGGTGGTGTTGAAGTGGCCCTTGGCGTGCACCGCCAGGACCGAGTCCCACTCCTGCTCCGTCATCGAGAAGATCATCCGGTCGCGCAGGATGCCCGCGTTGTTGACCACGATGTCGATCGAGCCGAAGGTGTCGATCGCGAGCTGGATCAGCTTGCCGGCCGCGTCGAAGTCGGAGACGTCGCCGCGGTGTGCGGCGGCCTTGCCGCCGGCCGCGACGATCTCGGCGACGACGTCGTCGGCCGGGTTGGGGCTGCCTTCGGGGGCGAAGTCGTTGATCACGACGGCCGCGCCCTGCTTCGCGAGTTCGAGGGCTTCGGCGCGGCCGAGGCCGCGGCCGGCGCCGGTGACTACGGCGACCTTGCCATCCAGCGACGTGGTCATGCGGTAACTCCCGTGGGATCGGTGGCTTTTGCTGCGGTCGCGTGTTGGTTGGCCCGGGCATTGGTGTGCCCACCCGCCCACCTGTTGCGTCAGGTGGGCGGGCTGCGGACTACGGCACCGCGTGCTTCGGGTTTCGGGTGCTGCTTGCTCAGAGGGTGACGATGGTGCGGATCGACTCGCCGCTCTTCATCAGGTCGAACGCGTCGTTGATGTTGGCGAGGGTGAGGCGGTGGGTGATCATCGCCTCCAGGTCGAGTCGACCGGCGCGCCACAGCTTGGTGATCCGCTCGTACTCGGTGACGATGTCGCCACCGCCGTAGATGCTGCCGATGATGCGCTTCTGGTCGAAGAACAGCTCGAACATGTTGAACGAGACGTTGTCGTCCATCGCGCCCGCGCCGACGATGATCACGTCGCCGCCGCGGCGGGTGAGGTCGTACGCGCTGCGTGCGGTGAACGACTTGCCGACCACCTCGAAGACGTAGTCGAAGCCCTGACCGGCGGTCAGGTCGCGCTTGGCGTCCGCGGCCTGGTCCGGGGTGATCGCGTGGGTGGCGCCGAACTTCTTGGCCCACACGTGCTTGGACTCGGCCGGGTCGATGGCCACGATCTCGGCGGCACCGGCCGCGCGCAGACCCTGGATCACCGCGATGCCCACGCCGCCGGCGCCGATCACCGCGCAGGACGCGCCCGGCTCGATCCGCGCGCTGTTGAACACCGCGCCGACGCCGGTGGTGACACCGCAGCCGATCAGCGCCGCGATCTCGTACGGCACGTCGTCGGCGACCTTGACCGCGCACGGCGCGGCGACCACGACCTCCTCGGCGAAGGTGCCGGTGCCGGTGAAGCCGTACGACGGGGTGCCGCCGAAGGTGAAGTTCTGGGTGCCGGCGTTCATGAACCCGGCCAAACACAGGTTGGACTGGCCGCCGCGGCAGTAGTTGCAGACACCACAGGGCGGTGCCCAGCAGATGATCACCCGGTCGCCGACCGCGACGGTGGTGACGCCGTCGCCGACCGCGACGGTGGTGACGCCGTCGCCGACCTCGACCACCTCGCCGGCACCCTCGTGGCCGGGAACGAACGGCGCGGGCTGGGGCAGCACGCCGGTCATCGCGGACAGGTCCGAGTGACACACGCCGGTCGCGTGCAGCTTGACCCGCACGCGTCCCGGGCCCATGCCCACGGCCTCGACGTCATCACGAACGTCGAGCTTGTCCTGGCCGGTCTCGTGCAGAACCGCTGCGCGCATGGGGGCTCCCTCGTCTTTCCTCGAACCAATACTTGGCCCGGTCAAGAACTATAACTTGTTCTCGTTTTGACTCAAGACCAATGACACAGTCAAGGTATCCGCACCCGAGAGAAGGCGAAAGCCATCCGCCCCCGGACAAGGCAAGGTCACACCTGCTTGTTGGGCGCCTTCGGCGCCGGCTCGCGAGGCACCGCCTTTTTCTCTCCCCCGCTTCGCTCCTCCGAGAAAAAGGCGGCCCCTCGCTCGGGACTTCGTGTCCCTCCGCTTCGCTCCGGGCCACGAAGTCCA
>NZ_KB889615.1 GCF_000372745.1 Embleya scabrispora DSM 41855
AGGAGGGATACGCCGCGGACCTGTTCGGGGTGGAGCAGACCGGGCCGATCATGAGCCTGATGCCGATCTTCATGATGGGCATCGTCTTCGGGCTGGCCATGGACTACGAGGTCTTCCTGGTCTCCCGGATGCGGGAGGCGTACACCCACGGGGAGACTGCCGATCAGGCGGTCGTGTCCGGNTTCCGGCACAGCGCCCGGGTGGTGACGGCCGCCGCGCTGATCATGATCGCGGTCTTCTCCGGATTCATCGGGGAGCAGGGTGGGCTGATCAAGATGCTCGGGTTCGGCCTGGCCGCCGCGGTGCTCTTCGACGCCTTCGTGGTCCGGATGGCGATCGTGCCCGCCGTCCTGGCCCTGCTCGGCGACCGGGCCTGGTGGCTGCCGACCTGGCTGGGCCGCGTCCTGCCCCGGGTCGACGTGGAAGGCGAGGCACTCGGCCACGCGCGGTCCAAGAGCCCGAACCCTGATCCGGACGGGCCGGTCGAGGCGCACGTCTGACCGGGTCCGCCCGCAGGACCGCCCGAGCAAGGTGTTTCGGGCGGTCCGCACACCCGTCCTCGTCATCATCGGCGACGATGGTCCCCGGCACGCCCCCTCGCGGAGAGCACGATGAGCAGCAACCTCGAACGGTACACGGAACGCCATGCCCGAGCCGCGGACGTGGTGACGGCGGTGGCGTTGTGCGTCTGCACGCTCTTCGGGGCCCAGATCGGCACATCGGAGTCCTCGCCCCCGCACGCCTTGTGGCCCGCCTGGATCCTCGCCGTCGGCAGCGCGGCCGTCCTGGCCGCCCGCGTGCCGCCCTCGCGGTCGCCGCCGCCGCGGCCGCCGTGCTGACCGGCCTGGGCTACCTGCCCAGTCCCCTGCTGCTGGCCCCGGTCATGGCCGCCCTGTACTGGCTTGCCGCGCTCACCGATTCGCGGACCACCGGCGTCTACGGCTCGGTGACCCTGGCCGTGCTGGTGGCCACCTCGCTGGCCGGCGCGCCGCTCGGCGACGACTTCATGCTGCGGACCGTGGGCACGGTCCTGTGGTTGATGCTGCCGGTGTCCTTGGGCAGCAGGAGCCGCTTCCGGCGTGCCTACCTCGAATCCGTCCAGGCCCGCGCCGCGCATGCCGAACGCACCCGCGAGGAGGAGGCCCGGCTCCGCGTCGCCGAGGAACGCATGCACATCGCCCGCGAACTCCACGACGCCGTCGCCCACCACATGGCCGTCGCCCACGCCCAGGCCGGCACCGCCGCCCACCTCGCCGACACCCACCCCGAACAGACCCGCAAGATCCTCGCCGACCTGGTCGGCACCACCACCTCCGCGCTCCTGGAACTACGCGCCACCGTGGGCGTATTGCGCCGGACCGCCGACCCGGACGCCGACCCGCTGGAACCCACCCCGAGCCTGGACCGTCTGCCCGAACTGGTCGCAGCCTGCGAATCGGCCGGCCTGACCGTCACCGTCACCACGGACGGACAGGCTCGGCCCCTGTCCCCGGGAGTGGATCTGACCGCCTACCGGATCATCCAGGAAGCCCTGACCAACGCCACGAAGCACGCGCCCGACCACACGGCCCGAGTCCGGCTCCGCTACGACAGTTCCCACCTGCTCATCACCGTCACCAACGACGGCACAGCGAACGGCGGGGCCGTCCCGCCGATGCCCGGCGGCGGATACGGACTGATGGGCATGCGCGAACGCGCCCACTCCATCGGCGGCGACCTGCGCGCCGGCCCCCGACCCGAAGGCGGCTTCGAAGTCGCCGCCGCACTCCCGTTCCAGGCCCACACCCCGGCGGACACTCCGGCCGGACGACGACACGAGGAAATTCGTTGACCATCCGCGTCCTGCTCGCCGACGACCAGGCCCTGCTGCGCGGCACCTTCCGGCTCCTGATCGACTCCTGCGACGACATGGAGGTCGTCGGCGAGGCCGCCGACGGCCACCAAGCCGTGGAACTCGCCCGCGCCCACCGGCCCGACGTCGTCCTCATGGACATCCGCATGCCCGGCGCCGACGGCCTCGCCGCCACCGCCGCCATCTGCGAGGACCCCGGCCTCACCGGCACCCGCGTCCTCATCCTGACCATGTTCGAAACCGAGGAGTACGTCGCCCAGGCACTACGCGTCGGCGCCAGCGGCTTCCTCGGCAAATACGTCACCACGAACGCGCTGCTGGACGGAATCCGCACCGTCGCCGCGGGCGAAGCCCTCCTGTCACCAGGGGCCACCCAAGCCCTGATCACTCGCTTCCTCACCACCCCCGCCTCCGGACCACCCCTCGCCCCGGCCGAACGCCTCGCCGACCTCACGCCCCGCGAACAGGAAGTGACCGTCCTGGCAGCCCACGGGAAATCCAACGACCGGATCGCCGAAGAACTCGTCCTGAGCGTCCTGACCGTCCGCACCCACATCCAACGCGCCATGACCAAACTCGGCGCCCGCGACCGCGCCCAACTCGTCGTCATCGCCTACCAGAACGGCCTCGTACGCCCCCAACCACCCAGCCTCTGACGACAGCGGGCGCGGTTCCCCCGCCGACCAGGAAGGCGTGAACGCATGACGCAGCAACGGCTGCGTCCCGGCGGACCGGCGGACCGGCGGACCGCACCCGCTGCCGATGGCTACCCGTTGTTCAGGCGGTCCCCGCCGGGTTATCGACACCGACCAATTCCGGCAAATCAAATCCGTGTTCCACCCCGGCATCGCCTTCCTCCGCCAAACACCACCGCCGCAAGCAGTACCGCCCACACAAACCGGCGGGCGGCACGCGGGCGGCCGACGGCCGTACCGGCTCGTCGGTCGCAATTCGTTCAGCCTGCCAGGAGTTTGGCCTCCTTCTCCGGTGGGAGGCCCACCACCGGGCGGTCGGGGCGCTGCGGGACGATGCCGTTCACCGAGCGGAGCCAGGTCCAGGTGTCGGCGACGGTCTGCTCGACCGGGCGCACGTGCAGGCCGGCTCCCAGCGCCTTGCGCACGTCGCGGCGGTGGATGCTGTCGTAGTCCTCGCCGGCCGGTACCCAGATCGGCAGTTCGAGCCAGGGCGCGATGCCCGCGGCCAGGATCGTGTCCGGGTCGATCCAGCGCAGCTCGGCATCCGAACCGGTGATCCGGACGCACAGGTCGAGCAGTTCGCCCAGCGTGGTGTGGCCGGCCGGGCCGATCAGGTTGTACGCGCCGCTGCGACCGGCCTCGGCCGCGTCCAGGGTCCATTCGGCCAGGTCGCGGGCGTCGATGTACTGGAGTTGCGCCTCGCGCGGGCCCGGAGCCGGAACCGTCCCGCCGCGAGCGATCCGGTTGAGCCACCACGGGAGGCGGCCGATGTTCTCGCGCGGGCCCAGGATCAGACCGGCGCGCGCGTGCACGTACCGGTCACCGAACGCCCGCTCGACGGCGATCTCGGCGCCACGCTTGGCCTTGGGATAGGTCACGTCGTCACCGTCGTGGGGCGAGGCGTCGACCAGCGGCGCCTCCTCGCCCAGTCCGGCGGGCGTCGGGTAGTCGTACACCGAGCAGCTGGAGATGTACACATAACGCCCGGCACGATCGGCCAGCAGGTCGGCCGAGTCGCGGACCACGCGCGGCGCGGCGCTCCAGGTGTCCAGGACCACGTCCCACTCGCCGTCGGCCAACGCGGCCAGGCCACCCTCGGCGGTCCGGTCGCCGACCAACGACCGCACACCGGGCGGAAGTTCGTGCCGACCCCGGTTGAACACGGTCACGTCCCAGTCCCTGGCCGACGCGGCGTCGGTGACGGCGCGGCCGACGAACTCGGTGCCACCCAGAATCAGAATTCTCATGCCCCCGACTCTGCCCACCCACAACGCCCCTGGGAACCACCTCACGCTCTCGGCGGAATCGCTTTCGGCGTAAAGCCTCCAGGCCCCCACCGAGCGCTCACCCCACTCCCCGCCGCGGACACGAACGCCCGTCCCGGCCCGACCCCTCCGAATCCGCAGCCTCTCGCTCCGACGCCTCCCGCTCCGCCAACTCCAGGTCCACCAACCGCAGCAGCCGCAACAGCTCCGCCCGATCCGCCTCGCCCAGCCGATCGAACACGGCCGCACCCGCACCCTGCCGGATCGCCCGGATCCGACGCAGTTCGGCCCGCCCCCGCTCGGTCAACTCCACCAGCGTCGCGCGCCGGTCCAGTTCGGAGGTGCTGCGCCGAACCAGATCCCGCGCGGCCAGGTCGTCCACGACAGTGGTCGCCGAGCGCGGCACGATCTCCAGCCGCGCCGCCAGGTCGGCCATCCGCAGCGGCTCTTCGGCGTGCGCGAGCACCTTCATCGCATGCGCCTGCGCCGGGGTCAGGCCCAGCGGGGCGAGTTCGCGGCCGGCGCGCACCCGAATGCGCTTGGCCAGGCGCATGAACAGGTCGCCGATCGGCGCCGAGGTGGATTCCGGCGAGCTCACGCGTGTCACGTCCAGGGAAGCGGGGATCCGGGCGGATCCGGGTAGGCCCATTGTCGCGTCAGGTCCGAAGCCGGACGACGGGGCGTGTCCCGGAAACGGCGTGTCACGCGGTGTCTGTTCCCACCCCGGCCCTCACGACGGCCCCCACCGGCAACTCGTCGGGCGGCTTCGCAGCGAGCGGGCACACGAGGCGCGGCTCCGCGCGGTGTGCGCGTTGGATCATTGGGGTGGGGGTGGATTGGGGCGTTGATGTGCTTGGTTGGTGGGGGGGGGGGGGTGGGTGGGTTGGAGGATGGCGTGGCTGCGGGGCCGGAGTGGTGGGGGACGGTGCCGGCGGACCGGGGGCGCGGAGGTTGCGGTGTCGCGGTGCTGCGGTGGTTGGGAAGGCAGGGCTGCGGGGTCGGGGTCATGAGGGCGGCGCTGCCGCGGAGTCGGAGTCGGAGTCGCCGGAGAGACAGCGCTACCGAACCCAAAGCGCGAGAAAGACGGCGCTGCCGGGCCGGGGTCGCGAGGGGGACGGTGCTGCCGAACCCAAACCGTCAGAAAGACGGCACTACCGGGCCGGAGTCGCGAGAGAGACAGCACTACCGAACCCAAAGCGCGAGAAAGACGGTGCTGCCGGGCCGGGGTCGTGGGTGCGGCGTTGCTTCTTGTTGGGCGACTTCGTCGCCGGCTCGCG
>NZ_KB889616.1 GCF_000372745.1 Embleya scabrispora DSM 41855
CCCCACCCCAAAAAGGGCCCACCCCACGACTCCCCCAAGTCGCAAGGCAGACCCACCCCCAACCCCCAATTCACGCAGCAGCGACCACCGCATCCCGGCCAAGCACACGAACGCGGGTAGCGGTGACGGTCGCAGCCGACCCGACCGCGGCCTTGGACCCGGCGAACACCGCCAGCCGCAGGAAGACGAACCGGGCCAGTCCGGCGACGCCCGAGGCCGCCAGGTAGGTGCCCTGCTCGACCATGATGCTCGGTGCGGCCTGGACCGCGTGCAGGCCGAGCATCGCCGCCGTGGTGAACAGGTAGGCGACAGCCGCCGAACCGCCCGCCTGGAAGTGCGCCTTGAGGTTGGCGCGGCCCGCCCGGAAGGCGAACCGGCTGTGCAGCTCGGTGGCCAGGATGGTGCCGGCCACGGTGACGATCGCGTTGGCGACGGCGATCGACAGGTGCCCGGAGAGCGCGACGAGCGCGGCGCTGGAGGCCAGCCCCGTACCGCCACCGAAGACCACGAAGCGAGCGAAGGAGGCGACCGTACCGGGCGTCGACGGCTGGTTGGTGTCCTGCTCTGCGACCCGGCTGCGGTTGTTCACGTGACTCTCCTCGGCCCCCTGCGAGCCCTGTCGGCCCGTCTGGTTCAAACCTAGGGATCGCGCAACACATTCCCCATGGTGCCCACTTCCCTCTCGGGGTAGGGCTGGCCCCACCCCTTACCCGCCCCTCACCCACCCGCTCACTGCGAACGCCACCTCGGCCGGCACAGCGAAACAGCACCGACAAAACATCCGAAACCAACCCATAAATCCCGCACTTCCATCCACCACGCCTCCCGCGCGACCCTCCCGCTCCCCCTTCCAAGCATCGATGTCTACCCCGTCACACTGCACCGAGCGTGCCACGCCACTCACAAACAGCGACAATCACCACATGCCCACCGGGAGGCCACCCCCGGCCACCCCCCGCCGTCGGGACGCCACTGGGCGCGCCAATTCACATGCATAAAACGACCCGGTAGCATTAGCTCCGTGAGCACACGAATCGCGGACCTCGACTCCGGCGGCGCACCCCTGCTCGGCGAGCCGCTTCCGGTGGAGCTGGCCAACACCCGCTATGCCGTGCGGGGCGTACCGCACGAGGGCCTGGCCGAGCCGGAGCATCTGGCCGCCTGGCTGCGCGACATCGCGCCGCGCCTGGCCGGCCCGCTCTCCGAAGCCGCGCTGCTCGCAGTGGACACGGCTGACCTGGCAGCGGCGCACGACCTGCGCGAGTGCATCGCCGCGCTGCTGCGGGCTGCGATGACGGACACCGCGCCGGCTGCCGACGTGCCGACCCGGCTCAACGCGTACACCCGCGCGGCCCCGCACTGGCGCGAGCTGACCTGGCCGACCGCGAGCACGCGCACCGAGGCCGCGCCGATCACTGCGGTGCTGGCCGAGTTGGCGAGCGCGACGATCGACCTGGTCACCGGTCCCGACCGGGCCGAACTGAAGCCCTGTCACGGCCCGGGATGCGTCCTGCACTTCGTCAAGAACAACCCGCGCCGCGAATGGTGCTCAGCGGGCTGCGGCAACCGCGCCCGGGTGGCCAGGCACTACCAGCGGACGAAGAACGCACCCGTGACGTGAACGTGCCCCGGATGTAGGGGTTACGGGGCAAAGGCCAGAAATAAGGAACCCTCTGAAGACCGGAACGAACGCCTCCGAAGGACTCTGGGCGATTCCCGGCGAGAGGCTTCGGTTCCCCATGCGCGTTTCCCGGATCTCCGGTGCGTCCCCTACCCCGCACCCGGGCCGTCGTCGGGCGGTTGCCCGCTCGTCCGCCGCCGCGGTGGCCGTGCTGGTCGCCTCGACGCTGCTCACCGGCTGCCTCGGCAAGGACGACGACAAGAAGAAGAACGACAAGGGGAACGCCACCGAATCCAAGCCGCCGCTGATCACCATGCCGCCGGCGCCGACCCTGCCGGCGAAGGTCGACCCGTCGGCGGGCAAGACCACGGAGGGCGGCGGTGCCACCACCCCGTCCGGGACCGCGACGAAGAGCACCGGACGGGTCAGGATGGTCAAGCTGAACAAGGGCGACTGCATCAACGAGAAGGGCGAGGACATCGTCACCGTCGCCTGTACATCGCCGCACGACGCCGAGGTGGTCGGTCAGTTCACGCTCCCGTCGAACATGTCGCCGACGAGCATGACCTTCAAGGAGGACATCGGCAAGAAGTGCACCGAGCTGGTCACCGGTGCCGCCGAACGCAACAGCAACCTCCCGCTCTCCAAGCTCACCCTGCATCCCACCGCCGGCAGCTGGATCAACGAGAACGACCGCGACCTGAGCTGCCTCCTCAAGCGCCTGGACCACACGCAGCTCACGGCTCCGCTGAAGTAGAGGAGGCAGGCGCGGGCGGGCGCAGCGCGAGGGCTGCGACAGAGCGCATGCCGCCAGAAAGTTACCCCTCGGTTAACCCCAGGGTCTCCCGCTGGCAGCTGACGGACCGTCAGGATGGGCGCAGTCTGTACTCGACTGTGCTCAATCCGTGCTCGACCTGCTCGACTCGGCCGGTTCGCCTGGTTCGGCCGGTTCGGCCGGTTCGGCCGGTTCGGCCGGTTCGGCCGGTTCGGCCGGTTCGACTGTCGACTCGTCCTGGAGGTCCGTCCGCATGTCTCCCCTCTCCCGCCGTGGCTTTCTCGGCGCCGCCGCCGCGTCCGGCGCCGGGCTCGCCGTCGCCTCGGGTCTCTCGCCCGCCGTCGCGGAAGCCGTCGCCGCGACCGCCGGGACGCCCGGCACGCTGGACGATGTCGAGCACGTGGTGATCCTGATGCAGGAAAACCGTTCGTTCGACCACTACTTCGGCACGCTGCGCGGCGTACGCGGCTACGGCGACCGCTCGTTGGTCCGCTTCGCCGGCGGCGGCGACGTACTGCACCAGCGGTTGCTCGGCCTGGGCGGCGGGACCACACTGCTGCCCTGGCACCTGGACACCGCGACGAGCAACGCCCAGCAGGTACCCGGCCTGGACCACTCGTGGGGCGGCGGGCACAGCGCGTGGGCCAACGGCCAGTACAGCAACTGGATCCCGGCCAAGTCGTGGCTGACCATGGGCCATTACCAACGCAACGACATCCCGTACCAGTTCGCCCTCGCCGACGCGTTCACCGTGTGCGACCAGTACTTCTCGTCCGCGATGGCCTCCACCAACCCGAACCGCCTCTACCTGTGGACCGGCACCGTCGACCCGGCGGGCCGCGCCGGCGGTCCGGTCGTGGACAACAGCGAACCGGGCTTCCGCTGGACCACCTACCCGGAGCGCCTCCAGGCCGCCGGCGTCTCCTGGCGGGTCTACCAGCAGGAGGACAACTACGACGACAACGCACTCGCCTGGTTCGACACCTTCCGCACCGCGCCGCAGAGTTCGCCGCTGTACGTGAACGGCATGGCACGGCGCGGCCCCAAGGCGTTCGCCGACGACGTGGCAGCCGGCGCGCTGCCGGCGGTGAGCTGGATCGTGGCGCCCACCGAGGAGTCCGAACACCCGAACTACCCACCGGCCAAGGGCGCGCACTTCACGGCGACCTACGTACTCGACGCACTCGCGGCGCACCCGGAAGTGTGGGCCAAGACGGTGGTCCTGCTCAACTACGACGAGAACGACGGCTTCTACGACCACGTCGTGCCGCCCACCGCCCCGCCCGGCACGCCCGACGAGTACATCTCCGGCGCCCCGATCGGGCTCGGCCCGCGCGTGCCGATGATCGTCATCTCGCCGTGGAGTCGCGGCGGCCGGGTGTGCTCGGAGGTCTTCGACCACACCTCCGTACTGCGCTTCCTGGAGAACTGGACCGGGGTGCGCGAGGAGAACATCTCCGCGTGGCGGCGCACCATATGCGGGGACCTGATGAGCGCGTTCACCTTCACGGACAAGGACGTCTCGTTCCCGTCGCTGCCCGACACCCGTGCGTTGCTGGACGAACTCGCCCGGCAGAAGCGGAGGTTGCCGCCACTGATCCCGCCCATCGTCCAGCGGCAACCGGTCCAGGAGAGCGGCGAGAGGCCGGCGCTGCCGATCGGCTACGGCTTCGCCACGTCCTCGCGTACCGAGGTCGACAAGGGGCTGCTGTGGATCCGGATCCGGAACACCGGTCGGCTGGGGGCGGGCTTCTCGATTTATACGGTCAACCACCGCAAGTTCGGTGCGTGGCAGTACACCGTGCCGGTCGGCGGCGTGGTCGAGGACTTCTTCAGTGCACAGAGTGTCAGCGGCGGCCCGTACGACATCGACGCGCACGGCCCGGACGGCTACCTGCGCGGCTTCAAGGGCGACGTCCGCACCTGGACCGACCCGACCAAGGGTCACCCGGAGGCAACCGCCGTCGAGCTCCCGGGCCGCATCCTCGACATCACCCTCACCAACTCCGGCGGCGCACCCGTCACCTTCACGATCCAGGGCACCGGCGCACCCCGAACCATCCTCGTGCAACCCGGCGCCGACACCCACACCACCACACCCGCCGATGCGACCGGCCACTACGACATCACCGTCACCGCCGACACCCAAGACACCTTCACCCGCCGCTTCGCCGGGCGCTGTTATTGATGGGCGCCTTCGGCGCCGGCTCTGCGGCTCCGCCGCTCTCCGCGCTTCGCGCGTCGATCACTTGGGTGGGGGTGGGTCGGGGGCGCTGACGCGCCGGAGGGTGGGCGGCGGGGGTGGCCGGAGTCGCGAGTGTGGCCGGCTTGAGTGGCTCGGGTCGGGGGCGTAGCGGGCGCGGGCGGCCGGGGTCGCGAGCGCAACGAGTCGGGGATGGGCTGAGTCGCGAGCGCAGCGGGCGCGGGCAACCCAGAGCGCGAGCGCGGCGAGTCGGCGGTGGCCGGAGTCGCAAGCGCGGCGGGCACGGGCAACCCAAGCCGCGAGCGCGGCGGGCACGGGTGGCCGGAGTCGCGAGCGCAACGTTGCTGCTTGTTGGGCGACTTCGTCGCCGGCTCGCGAGGCACCGCCTTTTTCTCTCCCCCGCTTCGCTCCTCCGAGAAAAAGGCGGCCCCTCGCTCGGGACTTCGTGTCCCTCCGCTTCGCTCCGGGCCACGAAGTCCAAGTT
>NZ_KB889617.1 GCF_000372745.1 Embleya scabrispora DSM 41855
GGTTGCCGATCATCGGCGGGAAACGCATCCCGCCCCTGGCGGCGATCATCCCCGCCACCATCGGTGGCCTGGTCCTGACCGCCGTCTGGGGAAGCACACTGCTCGCCTGGCTCCACGTCCCGGGATTGCACGCCCTGGGGTACTCCAACGGCTGGTGGGAGTTGCTGGCAAAGGTGTGCATCATCCCGGCAACGCTGTGGGGCCCCATGCTCCTGGCCCTGACCTACGCCTACTACGTACGTCGCTGCCGACCAGCCCGATGAGAGCCACCGAGCCGGAGACTCGGCACCACAACCACCCGCAGGCGCCATCACATTGCCAACCACCCGGGCCGGCCCCACTTGGGCGTGATGGCGTTCGCGTAAACGTGCGCTGCCCGGCAGCATCACCAGGGCACGCTGGTCGACCCTGGGCGCCTTCACCAGCACCGCCGACGGCTTCGGCCCGACCATCCACGACAGGTCGGCGGCCACGGCGACCGCCACCCCGGTCGCAGCAGCCGCAGCCGGTCTCACCTGCTGAAACCGGCCCACAAGCTCGACTTCCGTGGCGGTTCGGCAGGGTCGGACACCTGGCGGTGTGGACTGCGGTGCGCAAGGTGGAAGTCGCTGCCACGGTCAGGCGGGTGTGGTAGTCGAGGCGGCCGTCGCCGTAGTCCGGCCGTTCGTCCGGATCCAGGTCGGCCGGCACGCTGTCGGGCAGCATGTCGGGCGGCGGCCGTAGCGTCTGCGTTGGTCCTCGTTCAGGAAGTTGATCGGCACGTGCGCCCTTCCTCGGTCGTCGGGTGACTCGCGCGTGATGGTGCCAACGCGTTCGGGCGGGCGTTCGGTGATCTCTCGTTCCGGCCCGGAACCGTGATCCCCTCTGATAGAACGTTCCGCGCGTGGGTCGCGCCGACCGTGTGACCGGCGTCCGGCCGGTGGGCGACTCGGTGTCGTCGGAAGCCGGGGCGGGCCTGCACGGCCACCACGAAGGGTGTATGTGGACCCCGACGCCGCCCGGGAGGTGCGCCGAGCATCGCATCGCGCGCCCCGTCGACGCGCGGGGTACACCCGAACGAGCGAGTCCCCGGCCCATGCCGGCACGCAAGGATCTCCCGGGCGGGCCGCGGGAATCGGGCGGCTGGTCGGGACAAGCCCCCGGAGGCGATCGCCGGGCCGACCAGCTTGCTCGCCCCCGGCGGCGCCCGCCGTTGACCGCCTGCGGTGGGCGGGGCCGGCCGCACGGGTGGGGAGTCGTTCAGCGAGGAATCACCCAGCCCGGTGTCCAGGTCCCGGCGGTGTCTTGGCCGCCCGTCGTGGCGGCGAGGTGGGCGCGGAGGGCGGCCAGCGCCGGGTGGGGGTTGTCTCGGTGCCAGAGGAGCGAGTGCGGGTAGACGGGTGTCGGGTCGGTCACCGGGATGCGGCGCAGGCCGTGGTCGGTGGGCCAGATGAGGCGGGTGTGCCCGCCCATGAAGGTGGCCAGGGCCGGGGTGTCGGCGATGGTGTCGAGGAGTGCGTCGGAGCCGAAGTTGGGGCCGGTCACTTCGATGGTGAGGCCGAACTCGGCGACGAGGTCGTCGTAGTAGGCGCCCCACTCGGTACCGGGGGCGATGCCGGGCATCCAGATCCGGTGCCCGGTGAGCTGGGCGACGGTCACCGACCGGGCGCCCGCCAGCGAGTGGGCGGGGCCGGTGAGGAGTTGGAGCGGCTCGTCGAGCACCCGGACGGACGCGATGTCCCCGGGAAGGGGCCGGGCGGGCGCGGCGACGGCGCGGAAGGACGCGTCGATCGCACCGGAGCGGATGGCGGTGACGGCCGTCTCGATGTCGAACAGCATCATCACGTCGAGGTCGATCTCGGGGTGTGCGCGATGGAAGCCGCGCATCAGGCCCGACTGCGCGCTGCGCGAGGCGATCACGTCGACGCGCAGCGGACGGTGGCCCGGGCGCACGGATGCACCCGCGCGCTCGGCGACGCGCATCAGCTCGCGTGCGTGGGGCAGGAACGCCTGCCCGTCGATGGTGAGCTCGGCGCCGCGTGGGGCACGGGTGAACAACCGCACACCGAGGTCGTGCTCCAGTGTGGCGATGCGTTTGGAGACGGCCTGCTGGGTGATCGACAGGTCGGTGGCGGCTTTCTGGAACTGGCCCGCTTCTGCGACGGCGACGAAGGTACGTACTGCTTCGAGGTCCACGCCGACCCACCTTAGTGAACAACCGGTGGTTGTGGATTGCCGGCAGGTCGGTTGTTTGACCTGCCGTTGTCCTGCCCGCTTACCTCTCATCGGTCAACGTCAGTTTGTTCGGGTGGGACCTCAAGGGGAGTGCGCCGAGCATGGTGGGCAGGAGATGGTTGGGTCGGCAGTTCGGCTGGCTGTGGGCGTCATATGCGGTGAGCGCGTACGGGTCCGGGCTGGGATTCGGGGCGTTGCCGCTGATCGCCGTGCTGGTGTTGCATGCCGGACCCGCCGAGGTGTCCGCGCTGTCCGCGGTGGGGCCTGCGGTGGGCGCGCTGATCGCGGTGCCGCTCGCGCCGTGGGTGGAGTTCCGGCGCAAGCGCCCGGTCATGATCATGATGGACCTGGCCCGGTTCGCGGCCATGGCGACGATCCCGGTCGCCTACGCCTTCGGATGGCTCGGTTTCGTCCAACTGCTCGTGGTCTCGGCCGTGGTCGCCGCGGCCAGGATTGCCTTCAACGCGGCCGGTGGCGCCTACCTCAAGGCCCTCGTGCGGCCGGATGACCTGCTCGTCGCCAACGCGCGGTTCGAGTCCACGAACTGGAGCTCCATCGCGGTGGGGCCACCGCTGGGCGGGGCGGCGATCGGCCTGTTCGGGCCGGTCACCACCGTGGTGGCCGACGCGCTCCGCTACCTGCTCTCCGCGCTGGGCATCACCGCGATCCGCGGCCGGGAAGAAGCACCGCGAACGACCGACAAGAGCCCGCTCCGGGCGGGCGCGCTGCTCGACGGCCGGCGGCACATCATGGGCCACCCCGGTCTGCGGCCGCTCTACCTCAACCAAATGCTCGTCGCCGGTCTGATCATGGCCACCGAGCCGCTGCCGGCCGTGCTCCTGCTTCGCCGGCTCGGGTTCCCGCCCTGGCAGTACGCCCTCGCCTTCGCCGCCCCCTGCCTCGGCGGACTCATCGGCTCCCGGCCGGCCCGCCGTGTCGTGGACCGCTTCGGCCGGCACCGGGTCTTCCGGACCGTCGGCACCCTGCGCGCCATCTGGCTGATCGGCCTGGCGTTTGTCCGTCCCGGCGTCGTAGGCCTCGTCACCGTGATGGCCGTCGAGCTGGCGATCATCGTCAACATGAGCCTGTACGGCCCGGTGCTCGCCACCTACCGGCTCGAACACACCCCCAGGCATCTCGTCGCCCGCACCCTGTCGGCCTGGTCGATCGGTCAGCAGGCGTCCATCGCCGTCCTCACCGCGCTCGCCGGGCTGCTCGCCGACGTCACCGGTCCACGCACCGCTCTCACGGTCGCGGGACTGCTCATCCTGACCACCCCGCTCCTGCTTCCCCGACAGGACCAGATGTCGCAGCACGAGCCCGAACCGTCCCGCAGCCACTCGTGAGGCACCACGACTTGCCACCCGCAGGCCGGCCGGTCCGCCGGTGCGCGTCCGCGTCGACCCGGCACACCACCGTTCAAGGAGAACTCGCGTGAACACTGCCCCCGTGCTCGACCCCGCCCACACCGCGCTTCTCGTCATGGACTACCAGCCCGCTATCCTGGCCTTCGTGCCCGAAGGCGAGGACCGCAACGCCCTGCTCGGTCGTGTGGAAGGGGCCATCGCCGACGTTCGCGCACATGGCGGCACCATCGCCTACGTACGCGTCGGCTTCACCGATGCCGACTGGGCCGCGATCCCGGCCTCCAACAAGTCCTTCGCCCCGCTGGCCCAACACCGCGTCATGCACCACGAGGACCCCGCCGCTGCCATCCACGAACGCCTGGCTCCCCAGGACGGCGACATCGTCGTGCGCAAGATCCGCTACGGCGGCATGTCCACCACCGAACTCGACCAGCAGCTACGCGAGCGCGGCATCACCACTCTGGTCGTCTCCGGCATCAGCACCAGCGGCGCCGTCCTGTCCACCGTCATCGACGCGGCCGACCGCGACTACCAGCTCTACGTCCTGTCCGACGGCGTCGCCGACCCGGACACCGAAGTCCACAACGTCCTGCTCCACCGGGTCCTTCCCTCACGCGCCCACATCATCGACACCACCGAGCTGCACACCCTGCTCCGGGCCGACTGACTCCAACCAGGAGCCGATCCCACCCGCAGCCGCCGCACCCACCCGGTGTGTGGCGGCCGCTCAGACCTCCAGTGCCGACCCGGCAGCAGCCCGGAGCTTCACCGCCGCCACTCATAGCCGCCGCGACCTCGTCAGGTTGCGTTAACGGCTCCAGGCACACTGCGAGCCCGTGACCGGTGCAAACATCACCGCCGGGATAGCCCCGGCGGTGAATGCCACCCGCACCGGGTTCGCGCTTCTTCGGCCGCGTCCGGGTCGCGCAGCGGACGCAGGCCACCAGGCAGGTCGGGAAGCTGGAACGAGTACCGGCCCAGCGAATCCCTACGGCCGGTTCGAGCTGGACATGAACTCCCACCTCGAACGACGGTCCGTCCCCCGAGGCGGTCGGGCCATCCCCTCCCCGAACCCTGGATCGCCGGGTCTTCGGCGATTGCCACCGGGGTTCCGTCAAATTCCGGTCAGCGCCCCGTCCCCACACTCGGGAGGCCCGGTGACAATGTCGTCGGCCAGCGGGGTCACCACGGTGAGGATCTCCTGTGTGATCTCGTCCGCTACTCCGGCGGCGGTCAGCGACGCCGCCAGGTGCTCGACGAACCTGGCGAAGTGCCGCTGCTCTATTCGCAACCACCCGAGGCGATGGACGTCCTTCATCGAGCGGCTCTTCTCATACACCACGTCTCCCCAGGGCTGCCTGTACAACGGGCGGCCCCGGTACTCCACCGGCCCGCCCAGAGCGTGACCCAGGAACTCGGCCTGACGCGCCTTGATCCGGTCGAGGTCGCGGTTCGCGAAGAACGGGGCGAGGTCCGCATCGAGC
>NZ_KB889618.1 GCF_000372745.1 Embleya scabrispora DSM 41855
CCGTGCCAGCACCAGCACACCCACGCCCTCGGAGAAGCCGGTGCCGTCCGCCGCGGCCGCGAACGCCTTGCAGCGCCCGTCCGGAGCGAGCCCGCGCTGCCGGGAGAACTCCACGAAGCCGTCCGGCACCGGAATCACCATCGCCCCGCCGGCCAGGGCCAGCGAGCACTCGCCGTTGCGCAGCGCCGTCACGGCGTGGTGGATCGACACCAGCGACGACGAGCAGGCCGTGTCCATGCTGACCGTCGGCCCTTCCAGGCCGAGGACATAGGAGATCCGACCGGAGGCGACGCTGGTCAGCATCCCGGTCATCGCGTAGCCCTCGACGCCCGTCGACGAGGCGTCGACTGTGGAGGCGTAGCCGGTGTACATCACGCCGACGAACACCCCGGTGTCGCTGCCGCGCAACGAGCGCGGGTCCATGCGGGCCCGCTCGATGGCCTCCCACGTGGTCTCCAGCAGCAGTCGCTGCTGCGGGTCCATCGCCAGCGCCTCCCGCGGCGAGATCCCGAAGAACGCCGAGTCGAAACCCTTGACGTCGCTGAGGAACCCGCCCTCCCGCGCGTAGAACTTGCCCATCGCATCGGGGTCCGGGTCGTACATACCGGCCACGTCCCAGTCGCGGTCGGCGGGGAACTCGGTGATCGCGTCGACGCCGTCGGCGGCCACCCGCCACAACTCCTCGGGCGTGGACACGTCGCCGGGGTAGCGGCAGCCCATGCCCAGGATGGCGATGGGCTCGGACCGGCTCGATTCGAGCTCCTCGACCCGAGCGCGCGCCTTGTGCAGGTCGGCGGTGACCCACTTGAGGTAGTCGAGGAGCTTCTCGTCCTTGTTCGTCTGCCTGTCGCTCATGAGGACACCGCCCGAATCGAGTTCTCCAGTCCCGTGGCGGGACCCTGCTTGGCCAGCACCGACGAGCCGAGCCGTCCTGCCAGGTACAGCGCGAGGTGCAGGCGGAGGTGGTCCTCGCGCAGGGAACGCCCGAGCAGTTGCTCCGCCTTCTTCACCCGGTAGACCACGGTGTTCTTCGCGATGTGCAGGTGTTTGGCCGTGACGGCGACACCCCGCTCGTTGTCCAGCAGGCACCGTACGGTCTCGCGCAACGCGGCCATCGTCCTGTTGTCGGCGGCGAGCGGGCCCAGTTCGCGGCGAACGAAGTCGGCGGTGGCCTCGGCGTCGTTGCCGAGCAGGATCACCAACTCCAGGTTGCCGTAGTCGCACAGCCTGGACGGACCGGGCTCGGTGATGCGGCCGACCCGTTCCGCGGTGACCGCCTGTTCGTGGGAGCGCTGGAAACCGGCCACACCGTCTCCCGGCAATCCGGACGCGACGTGGATGTGCGCGGGCAGGTCCACCGGCTTGTCCGATCGCCCGAGCTCGCCCGGATGGTCGGTGGCGCGGCCACCCCACGCCCACAGCCGCCCCGGGCCCGCGGGGAGCAGCAACATCGACGAGCAGCCCACCTGGTCCAGCAGGCGCAGCGCCGTGGTCTCCAGTTCGCGTCTGCTGTCCGGGGTGACCTCGTCCTGCCACAGGACCAGCGCGACATGGTGCAGCGTCAGGTCGTATTGCAACCGACCCAGCGCCTTTCTCGTGTCGACGGGCTTGCCCTTCAGGATCGCCGACACCAACTCGAAGCGTTCGCCCACGGATCCGGCGAACCAGCGGTTGCGTTCGGCGGCGAATTTCTCGGTCACCGCGGCGGAGAGGGTCTCCATTCCCTCGAACAGGTCGGCCGAGATGGAGCGCATCATGGCCGGCTGGTCCTGGGCGGGGATCTGCGCCTCGCAGAACTCGAACAACTCGTGGGTGAACCGCGCATGCGTGGCCCGGACACAACGCAGCAGGAGATCGACCGTCGTGTTGTCCGCGATGCGTTCCCGAATGGCATTCGTGAGCTCTGCGGAAAGCAGACCGGTAATGGCTCGCACGCCGCTGAGCCGCAATACGACCCAGAGCGCTATCGCCTCGATCAGTCTCGTTTCGCCATACGGTCTTCGGTCGAAGCGGGCGAACGATTCCCCGGCCGGCTCGGCCGGCAGCAGGCGACTGTTTTCGATGGCCCAACCGGTCGCACCCGAACCGACGCGGACGACGACCTCCTCCACCAACTGCGCGTTGGTCGCCGGGAGGTGGAGTACGGAATCGTCGGTGGGGCGCAGCAGATGCAGCAGCGAATAGGTGGATGTGATCTGTCGTTGCGCAGGAATAGCAGCCTGCGATATCGGATAGGCCGACAACGAGTAGCCTCCGTACCGGAAAGCGAGCGCGACTGGTCGTCGGCAGCCTTACACGGTTCCATCCACGGTGGGTAATCGACCGGTAACCGCGCACCCGGGGCGAAATTACCGCCCGATGGGTGGCCGGGCCGGCGTGCGCGACCTGCGTGTCTTCGCGTTCGAGGCGGTATGCCCGGCCGATCGCCACCGGCGTGCCCCGGTCACCCCCGTCCCGCGCGGGTTCGGGCCGCGCAGGACGCGTGGCAGGCCGTGACGCTCCCCGCCGAGCCCTGCCGGCCGCCGGCGGGACGCGTCGTCCGTCAGTGTGTCGCGCGTCGGCCCTCGGCCATCACGGGCGCCGTCGCGGGGGGAGGAAGGTCCGCTCCGATCGACTTCGGTCGGTGTCGCCCGAATCGCCGTACCAGGGGCGTCTCCACGCACCGGTACAGGAGTGCGGAACACGCCAGTGCCACGCCGAGCACGGCGAGTATCAGGAGCACGCCGGTCCCCGACGAGAACGTGCGGGTGGGTCCGATCATGTCGGCGGCCTGCACGATGACGATCCAGTGGACCATGTAGAACGCGAAGGAGATCTCACCCAGGAAAACCATCGTCGGTCCGCGGAACACCGAGGCGGTGCGCTGCCGGTCCGCGACCGCGGCGGCGGCGATCAGGGGCGCGGTCCACACGGTCGCCACACCGGCCGTGCCCGCCAGGTACGGCTCGTACTGGGTGAGCACGTACCCGACGACGGCCAGGCCGAAGGCGGGGACCAGGCCGATGCGCGGCCATCGACCCGCCGCGACGATCCTGGCCAGCAGAATGCCCAGGACGAATTCGAGTGCCCGGGCCGGCGGGAAGAAGTACACGAACCACACCTGGTCGAACGACACTTCGCCGGACACGGAGAAGGCGGTGAGCCGCGGCTGGTCGTTCACCACGAAGGTGGCGACGAGGAACACGCCCACGATCAGCGCGAGTACCCCCGCGAGCGCCGGCCACAGCCACTCCTCGCGGATCCGGCGCAGGACGGGCAGCAGAGCCGGAAAGATCAGGTAGAAGAAGAACTCGCAGCACAACGACCAGCTCACCCCGTTGACCGCCGAGACGGTTCGGATGTCCGGGAACCACGACTGCTGCATGCTCGCGGAGGCGAGCCAGTCGACCATCCGGGTGGGCCGGTCCGTTTCGAGCACGAGCAGGGCCGCCAGGCCGAAGGTGATCAGGTGCATCGGGCCGATCTTCACCAGGCGACGGCGCCAGAACGAACCGGCCGTGTCGTCCGAGCGCGCGGTCCAGGTCAGGACGAAGCCGCTCAGGATGAAGAAGAAGCCGACGCCGTAGGAGCCCGACAGGGCGAATGTCTTCCTGAGTTCCGTTCCCGTGTCACCCGGGACGAGTCCGGTGTACCAGAGGATGTGCGTGGCGAAGACCATCATGGCCGCGAGGAATCGCAGTCCCGTCAACGACGGCAACCGTGCGGGCTCCGGATGTGTGGGCGCGTGCGTGCGGCCGACGCGGCTCGGGCCTGTTTCCCTGGTCACCATGTGATCGTCGGGGCTCGGAGTTCGTGAGCCGGTCCCGCGCCTCGCGGAGCGGGGCGCGTTGGATTCGATGGAAACCGGGTGGACGTGATCTGCGGACGCGCAGGAATAATAGCCTGCGATATCGGAAAGCCCGACAACGAGTGGCCTCCGTACTGGAAAACAGACGAGACTGGGAATCGGCAGCGTTGCACGATTTCTGCCGTACCGGGTAATCCTTCGGTAACCGCGTCCGTGCGGCGGAATTACCGCGCGGTGGGCGGAAAAACGGAGGCGCGCGCTATTCTGCGATTCGCAGTCCGCTGATTGGCGATGACGAGGAGTACTCGTGACCGAGCCGACCACACAAGACGTCCTGATCGGAGTCGGCACCGGAGCCGGAGCCGGCACGGTGCCGTGGGTGCTGTCCGGGCGAAGCGCGCAGGGCCTGCGTGGTCAGGCGGCACGGCTGCTGGCCCGGCTCGAGTCCGACTCGGCACTGAATGTCGTCGACGACGTCGCCGAGGTGGGCCGATCGCTGGTGGCGGCCGGCGCGGCCTTCGAGTACCGGGCCGTGGTGCTGGGGCGCGACCGGGCGGAACTGCTCGCCGGCCTGCGGGCGCTCGTCGAGGAGCGGGGCGCGCCGAACGTGATCGCCGGCCGGGCGACCCGGCAGGCGCAGGCCGATGCCCGGCCGGTGTTCGTCTTCCCGGGCCAGGGCACCCAGTGGGTCGGCATGGCGGTCGAGCTGTTGGACACCTCGCCCGCGTTCGCCCAGGAGATCGGGGCCTGCGAAAAGGCGCTGTCGCCGTACTTGGACTGGTCCCTGGAGGACGTGCTGCGGCAGGCGCCGGGAACACCGCCGCTGGACCGGGTGGACGTCGTGCAGCCCGTGCTGTTCTCGATGATGTTGTCACTGGCCCGGCTGTGGCGCAGGTTCGGCGTGGAGCCCAGGGCGACAGTCGGCCACTCACAGGGCGAGATCGTGGCCGCGCACGTCGCCGGTGCGTTGTCGCTGGAGGACGCGGCGCGGATCGTCGCCTTGCGCAGCAGGGCCCTGACGGCGATTCGCGGTCGTGGCGAGATGCTGACCGTGCTGGCACCCAACGAGCGGGTGCGAACGATGCTGGCCGACTGGGACGGCGCGCTGTCGGTGGCCGCGGTGAACGGCCCGGCCACCATGACCGTGTCGGGCGACGTGAGCGCGATGGCCGAGTTCGGCGCCGCGCTGTCCGCTGCTCGGATGATGCGCTGGCGGGTGCCGGGAGTCGACTTCGCCGCACACTCGGCGCACGTGGAGGACCTGCGGGAGACCCTGCTCGACCTGGCGGCCGGGATCCGACCGGCGCGCGGCGACGTGCCGTTCTACTCGACGGTGACCGGACAGCGCATCGACACCGACGAGCTGGACGCGGAGTACTGGTATCGCAACCTGCGCCAGACGGTGAGGTTCGACGAGGCCGTGCGTTCGCTGGTCACCGACGGCCACACGATCTTCGTCGAGTGCAGCGCCCAGCCGGTGCTCACGGTCGGGATGCAGGACATCGTCGAGGAACTGGGCCGTTCGGCCGTGCTGATGGCGACGCTGCGCAACGAGGACGGCGGGATGGGCCGCTTCCTGGCCGCGGTCGCGGAAGCGTACGTGAACGGCGTCACGGTGGACTGGACGGCGGCGTTCGCGTAACCGGTCCCCGACCCGGCCTGCCGTCTGATCCCGCGGCTGTGCCGGGCCGGGCGCGCCGACTTCGGCCCGGATCAGGTCGACGGCTCGCCGACGTGGGCCGGCAGGATCAGCCGGAAGGTGGCACCCTCGCCGGGCGCGGTACGCAGTTCCAGACGTCCGCCGTGCGCCTGGGCCAGGGACCGGGCGATGGCCGGGCCCAGGCCCAGGCCCGCGCCGGTTCCGGTTCCGCGTCCGCGCATGCTGCGCGGCGGGTCGGCTCCGTCCGGTGTGGACGAAGACGGCCCGCCGAGGTGGCGCGTGATCGGTCAGGCCGGCTCCGGGGTCACCGGGATCCGGCTGGTCATGCGTTCCATGCCGCTGACCCAGTTGTCGCGCAGCGCGGCCGTGGCGGCGGCCACGTCACCGGCGCGCAGGTGCTCGGCGATCCGGCAGTGCTCCTCCGCCTCGCGCTCCAGCAACGTGTCCTCACCGGCGATCAGGTGGGTGTAGCGGCGCATGCCCGCCTTCACGCTGGTCACCAGATCGAGCAACCGCTCGTTCGGGCATTTCCCGAGCAGCAGGTCGTGCCACTCGTCGTCGTGCCACTCGATCTCTGACTGCTCCGCCACCGGATCCGGGAAGCTGCGGGCAAGTCGTAGCAACTCCGGTGCCATCTCCCGCAGTTCATCCGGATCCGAGAGCTCCAGGGCGAGCGACTCCAGCCCCGCGACGATCTCGCACAGCTCGCGGAACTCCTTGCTGCTGACCGGCGCGAACCGGAAGCCACGCCCCTGATTGCTCTCCAGGACGCCTTCGCCGGCCAAGGTGATCAGGGCTTCGCGCAGGGGGGTGCGGCTGACGCCCAACTCGGCGGCGAGCACCACCTCGTTGATGTCCTTGCCTGCCGCGAAGTCGCCTCTGTCGAGGCGCAGAAGCAACTCCTCGCGGATCTGCTCCCGCAGAGGTCGCCGCTGGATGGCCATGTGTCGGTTACTCCTTGTGTCGATCGACGCCAATAACTGGTGCTTGACATGACGCACCGCACACACCTTGAATTATGAATACAGAATACATGAACGGGAGGTCGACGTGCGGTTGACGCGAGTGCCGGGATTGCTGTTCGGGGGTGACTACAACCCCGAGCAGTGGCCGGAGGAGGTCTGGGCCGAGGACGCCAAGCTGATGGTCGAGGCCGGCGTGAACATGGCGACCGTCGCGGTCTTCTCCTGGTCACGCCTGGAACCCCGGCCGGGGGAGTACGACTTCGGCTGGCTGGACCGGGTACTCGACCTGCTGCACGGGCACGGCATCGCCGCCGACCTGGCCACCGCGACCGCGACCCCACCGCCGTGGCTGGTCCGCGAGCACCCCGAGGTGTCGCCGGTCGACGCGAACGGCACCCGGCTCGAATTCGGCTCCCGCCAGGGCTACTGTCCCAGCTCGCCGATCTTCCGGGCGGCCGCCGTGCGACTGACCCGGGCGATGGCGCGGCGTTACGCCGAGCACCCGGCCCTGGCCATGTGGCATATCGGCAACGAGTACGCGGACCACACGCTCGAATGCTTCTGCGACGAGTCGGCCCGGCACTTCCGGCGTTGGCTGAGCGGGCGATACGAGCACATCGACGGCCTCAACGCCGCCTGGGGCACCTCCTGTTGGGGTCAGCACTACACCGACTTCGAGCAGATCGCCCCGCCGCGCAAGGCACCGGGCCCGGTCAACCCGACCCAGGTACTGGACTGGCGCCGGTTCTGCTCGGACGCGCTCCTGGAGTGCTTCGAGGCGGAGAAGAGCGTGCTGCGCGAGGTCACCCCCGACATCCCGGTGACCACGAACTTCATGAGCATCCTGCACGGCCTGGACTACTGGAAGTGGGCCGGCGCCGAGGACATCGTCAGCGACGACGCCTACCCCGACCCGGCCGACCCCACCTCGCACGTGGCCATCGCGCTCAGCTACGACCTGATGCGCTCGCTCAAGCGGCGCCCGTGGCTGCTCCTGGAACAGGCGCCGAGCGCGGTGAGCTGGCGCGAGGTCAACGTGCCCAAGCCGCCCGGCAAGATGCGCCTGGACAGCCTCCAGGCGCTCGCCCACGGCGCCGACGGAGTGATGTTCTTCCAATGGCGCCAGGCCCGCTACGGACCGGAGAAGTTCCACTCCGCCCTCCTGCCACACGGTGGTGTCCACACCCGGGGATGGCAGGACACGCTACGCCTGGGCGGCGAACTGGAAAAGCTCGCCGAGATCGCCGGTACCCACACCACCGCGGACGTCGCACTGCTTTTGGACTGGTCCTCGTGGTGGGGACTGGAGGCCCCCGAGTCGATGCCGTCCAAGCGGCTGGAGCTCAAGCGACTCCTGGACGCCTGGTACGCGCCGCTGCACGCCCGCGGCATCACCGTGGACCTGGCCCCGCCGGACCGCGACCTGTCCGCCTACCGCCTGGTCATCGCCCCCAACCTCTACCTGTGCACCGACGAACAGGCGGAGAACCTGCGGGCGTTCGACGGCGAGCTGATCGTCGGCCCGTTCAGCGGCGTGGTCGACTCGGCCGACCGGGTGCACCCCGGCGGCGCCCCCGGACCGCTGCGCGACCTGCTCGGCCTCAGCGTCGACGAGTTCTGGCCGCTGGCCGACGGAAGCACGCAGAGCGTGCGCCACGCCGACGGCACCCCGGGCACCGCGACCCGGTGGGCCGAGTGGCTGCGGCCCGAGGGGGCCACCCCGATCGCCGACTACGAGGGCGGCGACCTGGCCGGGCAGCCCGCGATCACCCGGCTCGGCCGGGCCACCTACGTGGGCTGCGCCCTCGACGACGTCACCCCGATCCTGGCCGACGTGCTGACCCGCGCCGGCGTGCGCTCCGTCGCGGACGTACCGCCGGCGGTCGAGGCATGCCGGCGGACCGGGCCCGACGCCGACTACCTGTTCCTGCTCAATCACGGCACGACCACCGCGGCACTGACCCTGCGCGCCCCCGGCACGGACCTGCTGACCGGGCGCGACCTGAACGGCTCGATCGAGATCGGGCCCAGGGACGCCGTGGTGCTGCGCACCGCTCACGAGGGAGAGAAGTGACCCACCCCTACATACCCAATGCCGAGCCGGCCGTGCGGGCCGAGATGCTGGCCGCGATCGGGGTCGAGTCCGTCGAGGACTTCTACACCGACATCCCCGCCGCGCTGCGCCTGAACCGGCCGCTCGACCTGCCCGCGCCGATGGCCTCGGAAACCGAACTGGTCCGGCACATGCGCGGGTTGCTCGGACGCAACACCGACACCACCGAGGTGCTCAGCTTCCTCGGCGGCGGCTGCTACCCGCACCACGTGCCCGCCGTGTGCGACGAGGTCAACTCGCGCGGCGAGTTCCTCACCGCCTACGCGGGCGAACCGTACGAGGACCACGGCCGTTTCCAGGCGCTCTTCGAGTACGTCAGCATGATGGGCGAACTCCTGGAGCTGGACGTCGTCAACGTCCCCACCTACGACGGCTTCCAGGCATCCGGCACCGCGCTGCGGATGGCCGCGCGCTACACCGGCCGGTCCAAGGTGCTGGTCACCGCCGCGATCGGCGCGGACAAGCTGAGCAAGCTGCACGACTTCCTCGCGCCCGACATCGAGATCACCATGATCCCGGTCACCGAGAACGGCGAGGCCGGCGCGTTCACCGTCGACGACACCGTCGCCGCGGTCTACCTGGAGAGCCCCAACCTCTACGGCGTGGTCGAGACCCGGACCGCCGAGATCGCCGAACTCGCGCACAACCAGGGCGCGTTGCTCGTGGTCAGCGCGGACCCGATCTCGCTGGGCGTACTCGCTCCGCCCGCCACGCTCGGCGCGGACATCGTCTGCGGCGACATCCAGTCGCTGGGCATGCACCAGAACTACGGCGGCGGCCACGCCGGCTACATCGCCACCCGCGACGAACCGCGCCTGGTCGCCGAGTTCCCCTCGCGCCTGTTCGGCATCGCACCGACCGCGGTGCCGGGCGAGTACGGCTTCGGCGACGTCTTCTACGACCGCACCTCCTTCGCGCTGCGCGAGGAGGGCAAGGAATGGGTGGGCACCGCCGCGTCGCTGTGGGGCATCACCGCCGGTGTCTACCTCGCGCTGATGGGCCCCGAGGGCATGCGCGAGCTGGGCGAGACGATCCTGGCCCGGACCCGCTACGCGATGGACGAGCTCGCCGCGGTCCCCGGTGTACGGGTGCGGCACGCCGCCGCCGTGCACTTCCGCGAGTTCGCGATCGAGGTGGCCGACACCGACGCGCTGCTCACCGCGCTGCGCGCACACGGCATCTACGCCGGCATCGCGCTGGATGCCACAACGCTGCTGGTCTGTGTGACCGAGCGGCACACCAAGGACGACATCGACACGCTGGTGCGAGCGGTACGAGAGGTGCAGGGCTGATGGGTGCCGTCGGAGAATCCTTCGCGAAGTTGCCGATCGAGGCCAAGCCGCCGCTGCGCCGGTTCCACCAGGCGCGCTGGGACGAGCCGATCATCTTCGACCAATCCAGCCCCGGCCGGCGCGGCATCGGGGTGCCCGAGGCGGGCGTGCCCGCCGTCGAACTGCCCGCCAGCATCCGGCGCGAGACGCCGCCCGCGCTGCCGCAGATGTCCCAGCTGCACGTGCTCCGGCACTACATGCGACTGTCCCAGGAGACCGTGGGCGTCGACCTCGGCATCGCCGTCGGCCAGGGCACCTGCACGATGAAGTACAGCCCCAAGATCAACGACCGGTTCGTCAGCGACCCGAAGATCGCCGAACTGCACCCGGCACAGCCCGAGGACAGCGTGCAGGGCGTGCTCGCGATCTACTGGCAGCTGGAGCAGATGCTCAAGGAGATCTCCGGCCTGGACCGGGTCAGCCTGCAACCGGGCTCCGGTTCGGCGGCGATCTACGCCAACATCGCGATGATCCGCGCCTACCACGCCTCCCGGGGCGAAGGCGAGCAGCGCGACCAGGTCATCACCACGATGTTCTCGCACCCCACGAACGCGGCCTCCCCCAAGACCGCCGGGTACGAGGTGATCACTTTGATGCCGGACGCCGACGGCTACCCGGACATCGAGGCGCTGCGCGCGGCCGTGGGCCCGCGTACCGCCGCGCTGATGATCACCAACCCGGAGGACACCGGGATCTACAACCCCCGGATCGCCGAGTTCGTCGAACTCGTGCACGAGGTCGGCGGGTTGGCCTGCTACGACCAGGCCAACGCGAACGGCATCCTGGGCATCACCCGGGCCGCCGACGCCGGGTTCGACCTGTGCCACTTCAACCTGCACAAGACCTTCTCCACGCCGCACGCGTCCGGCGGTCCGGCCGCGGGTGCCTGCGGAGTCGCGGAGAAGCTGGTGCCGTTCATGCCCGGCCCGACCATCGAGTTCGACGGCGAGCGCTACTTCCTGGACTCCGACCGGCCGCAGTCGATCGGCAAGAACCGGCCCTACCTGGGGGTCACCCAGAACGTGGTGCGCGCCTACGCATGGATCATGGCGCTGGGCGCCGAGGGCCTGCGGCAGGTGGCCGAGACGGCGGTGCTGAACAACAACTACCTGATGCACAAGGTGTTGCAGATCCCGGGCGCCTCCGCCCACTGGGACAAGCGCCGGCTGGAGCAGGTCCGCTACTCGTGGCAGGGCCTGTACGAGGACACCGGCGTGCACTCGGAGGAGATCGGCGTGCGCGCGTCCGACTTCGGGGTGCACTACTGGACCAGCCACCACCCGTACCTGGTGCCCGAGCCGTTCACCCTGGAGCCGACCGAGTCGTACTCCAAGGAGGACCTGGACGAGTACGCCGCGATCCTGGCGCACGTCGCGGACGAGGCGCGCAGCGATCCGGAGTTCGTCAAGGGCGCGCCGTACAACCAGACCGTGCACAAGATCGACCCGACCTGCCTGGACGACCCGGAGCAGTGGGCGACGACCTGGCGGGCGTACGTCCGCAAGCACCTGTCGTGAGAGTCGGCCTGATCGTCAACCCGGTGGCCGGCCTCGGCGGCGCGGCCGGGCTCAAGGGCAGCGACGGCGCCGACGTGCAGCGCGAGGCGCTGGCGCGAGGTGCGATCGCCCGGGCGGGGGAGCGCGCGGCGGTGGCCGTCCGCGCGCTCCTGGCCGCCCGCCCGGACGCCACCGTGGTCACCGTGCCCGGCGCGATGGGCGAGAGCTCCGTGCGCGCCGCCGGTGCGGTGCCCGAACTGGTGGCGTGCGCACCGGGGGAGCCGTCCTCCTCCGCCGACACCCGGGCCGGTGTCCGGGCGCTGGCGGCGGTGGACCTGCTGCTGTTCGCGGGCGGCGACGGCACCGCGCGGGACGTGCTCGACGCCGGGCCGACCGCTCCGGTGCTCGGCATCCCGGCGGGCGTCAAGGTCTACTCCGGCTGCTTCGCGGTCGGCCCGGCGGCGGCCGGACTGGCCGCCGCCGAGTTCACCGGGGACACCGCCGAGGCCGAGGTGGTGGACCTGGACGAACAGGCCTATCGCGAGGGCCGGGTCAGCCCCCGGCTCTACGGCACGCTGACCGTGCCTGCGGCCCGGGTGCGGCTGTCCGGCCGCAAGACCGGCTCCTCGGGCGCCGCGCCGGAGACCGTCGAGGGCATCGCCCGCGAGGTGGTCGCCCGGATGCGCCCGGGCGTGCGCTACATCCTGGGTCCGGGCACCACCACGCGCGCGGTCGGCCGCGCGCTGGGCGCCCGATCCACGCTGCTCGGCGTGGACGTGGTCGCCGACGGCGTGCCGATCGGGGTGGACCTGAGCGAGCGCGCGCTGCTCGACCTGGTGGACGGCCACGAGGTGGAGGCGGTCGTATCGGTGATCGGCGGCCAAGGCTTCGTGCTCGGTCGCGGGAACCAGCAGATCAGCCCGTCGGTGCTGGCCCGCGTACACGGTCTGACCGTGCTCGCCACCCGCACCAAGCTGGCCGCGCTGGGCGGCCGGCCGCTGTTGGCGGACACCGGGGACCCGGCCACGGACGCGCGGTTGAGCGGCTTCGTCAAGGTGGTCACCGGCTACCGCGAGAGCGTCCCCTATCGAATTGTTCCTGCGAGCGAGGAGTGCTCTGGATGAACGGGATGACTGGATCCCTGCACGGCAAGGTCGCCATCGTCACCGGCGGCGGCTCGGGCATCGGCCGGGCAACCGCGCTGATGTTCGCCGCGGAGGGCGCGGACGTGGTGATCGCCGACATCGACGCGGCGGCCGCCACCCGCACCGCCGAGGAGATCACGGCGCGGGGCGCCCGGGCGGTCGCGGTCAAGGCGGACGTCTCCGCCGAGGCGGACTGCGTGTCCGTGGTGTCCACCGCGGTGCAGACCTTCGGCGGGCTGCACGTGCTGTTCAACAACGCGGGCATCATCCGGCGCGCGGACGCGATCGGCACCACGGTCGAGGAGTGGGACCGGGTGATGGCGGTCAACGTGCGCTCGGTCTTCCTGATGTGCAAGCACGCCGTCCCGGCGATGAGCGACGGCGGGTCCATCGTCAACACCGGCTCCGGCTGGGGCCTCAAGGGTGGCGGCAACGCGATCTCCTACTGCGCGTCCAAGGCCGCAGTGGTCAACATGACCCGGGCCCTGGCGATCGACCACGCGGCGGCCGGAATCCGGGTCAACTCGGTCAACCCCGGCGACACGGACACCCCGATGCTGCGCGAGGAGGCCCGGCAACTGGCCGAGGACTGGACGGCCTTCGCGGCCGACGCGGCGGACCGCCCGATGGGCCGGTCCGGCACCCCCGACGAGATCGCCCGCGCGGTCCTGTTCCTGGCCTCGGACGCGGCGAGCTACATCACCGGCACCGCCCTGGTCGTCGACGGCGGCGGCCTCGCCTAGCAATTCCGGCCCCGCTCCCGCCGCCACCGTCGGCGACGGGCGCGGGCCCGGTCCCAGCACGTGCACGTCCCGCACCGATCCCCCCGGAGGCACATCGTGTCATTTTCCCGCGCAGCGAAGACCGTCGCCGTGCTGGCCGTCGGCGCCGCGATCGCCGCAACCACCGGTTGCGGCGGGAGCAGCGGCTCCGGCTCCGGCTCCGGCAAGACCACCGTCACCTGGTCGACCTGGGGCAACCCGGAAGAGCTCGCCCGCTTCAAGGACTTCGAGAAGGACTTCGGCAAGCGCCACCCCGACATCAAGCTGAAGCTCCAGGCGGTGCCCTCCTACAGCGACTACCACTCCAAGCTGCTCACCCAGCTCTCCTCCAAGACCGCGCCCGACGTGTTCTACGTCGGTGACGACTTCATCGGCAAATTCGTCTCCGCCGGAGTGGTCTCGCCGCTCAACGACAAGATGGCGGCCCCCGACAGCAAGGCCAAGCCGGAGGACTTCTTCGACGGCCTGTACGGCGGCGCCAAGAAGGACGGGCAGATCTACGGCATACCCAACGACGCCAACCCCGAGGTGCTCTGGTACGACAAGCAGGCGCTCAAGGACGCCGGCATCACCGAGGACCCGGCCGCGCTGAACGCCCAGGGCAAGTGGACGATGGCCACCTACCTGGAGATGAACCGCAAGCTCAAGGCGGCGGACAAGGCCGGCTCGATCTTCTACAACTGGTACGGCTCGACCTACAGCATGATCAACGGCTTCGGCGGCAAGGTCTACGACGGCGGCAAGTTCGTCGGCAACACCGACGCCAAGTCGCGCGAGGCATTGAAGACCTTGGCGGACGGCTACCAGAACGGGACCTTCCTGGTCGCCGACAACCTGCCCGAGGGCAATGGCTCGGACGTGCAGTTCATCAAGCACAAGGCCGGCTTCTCCGCGGGCGGTCGCTGGATGATCGACACCGTCAAGAAGGGACAGCAGGACAACTACGACATCGTGCCGTTCCCGTCCCAGACCGGCCAGCTGATGCCGCAGACGGTGGCCACCTCCTTCCTGGCGCTGAACAAGAACGCCAAGAACGCACAGGCGGCCTGGACGTTCCTGTCCGAGTTCGTCTCCAAGGACGGCCAGACCGTGCGCCTGAAGGGCGGCGGCAACGCGGTGCCCTCGGTCAAGGGCGCGGACAGCGTGGTGATGGAGGGCTACCCCGCGCACGCGCAGACCTTCGTCGACGCCCGTGACGGTGGCTTCGCCAACTACCCGGAGGAGGCCGGCGTCCCGGAGCTGACGGCGAGCATCAACGATCTGCTGATGAAGTTGTGGACCGGCAAGGTCGGCTTCGACCAGGCGATGAACGACCTCGGCTCGCTCGTCTCCGCCAAACTGCGCTGACCGGGGGCCGCCGTGACCACGTCCACGCTCAGCCGCACCACCGACGCACGGCGCCCGGCCACCGAAACGCCCGAACGCCGCCGGTCCCTTCGGGGCCGGCGGCGCCGGGAACGGTGGTGGGCCGCCCTCTTCCTCGGGCCGCAACTGCTCGTCCTGCTGGCCTTCACGCTGGGACCGCTGGGCTTCGCGGTCGTACTGGCCTTCATGAAGTGGGACGGCCTGGGGGAAAAGTCCTGGGTCGGCTTCGACAACTTCCAGACCCAGCTCTCCGATCCCACCTTCCGCGACGCGGTGCTGAACACGCTGACCCTGGGCCTGATCACGGTGCCGGTGGGTCTGGCGCTCGCCCTGCTGATCGCGATGGCGCTGAACAACGTGCGCGGCAAGACCATCTATCGGGTGATCTACTTCCTGCCGGTGGTGACCAGCTCGGTGGCCGTCGCGGTGATCTGGCAGATGTTGCTGGCCAGTGGTGACCTGGGGATGCTCAACAACACCGTGCACGACTGGTTCGGCATCACCCTGCCGGACTGGCTCAACGATCCGGACTGGGTGATGGTCGCGATCGCCGCGGTGACCATCTGGTCCTCACTGGGCCTGAACGTGGTGATCTTCCTGGCCGGCCTCCAGTCCATCCCGGCGCACCTGACCGAGGTGGCCCGGATCGACGGCGCGGGGCCGGTCCGCGTCTTTCGGCACGTCACGCTGCCGCTGCTGTCCCCGACCATCTTCTTCTCCTTCGTGGTCGCGGTGATCAGCTCGTTCCAGGCATTCGACCAGATCTACGTGCTGGTCGACCCGGATCACAACGAGGGTGCCCGCACGATCGTCTACCAGGTCTACGACCTGGGCTTCAAGAAGTTCGAATTCGGCGCCAGCAGCGCCGCCGCCCTGCTCCTGACGCTGATGACGATCGTGGTGACCGTCGCCCAATTCGGCATGCAGAAGCGCTTCGTCCACTACGAGTCGTAAGAGAGGAGGGTCGTGATGGTCACTGCCATCCGCCGCCGTTTCGGCACCGTCGCACTGCACACCCTGCTCATCGTGGGCGGGCTGCTGATGATGTTCCCGTTCGTGTGGATGCTGCTCACCGCGTTCAAGAGCGAGGGGCAGATGATCCAGGATCCGCTGGCCTGGCTGCCGGACCCCTGGCGCACGGACAACTTCCCCGACGCCTTCGACGCGATGCCCTTCGGCCGTGCCTACTGGAACAGCTTTTACATCGCGGTGATCACGGTCGTGGTCACCCTGCTCACCGCATCGATGGCGGCCTACGCCTTCACCCGGATCGAATTCCCCTTCTCCCGCTCGCTGTTCGTGGTCTTCCTGCTCACCCAGATGGTGCCCACCCAGGTCACTCTGGTGCCGCTGTACGTGATGTTGTCGAAGCTCGGCTGGATCGACACCCACCTGGCGCTGATCCTGCCCGCCATCGCCAACCCGTTCGCGGTGTTCATGATGCGCCAGTTCATCCGGGCGGTGCCGATCGAGCTGGAGGAGGCCGCCCGGCTGGACGGCGCGAACCGCTGGACGATCTTCACCCGGATCGTGCTGCCCAACATCAAGCCCGGCATGGCCGCGCTGGGCATCATCGTGTTCCTGAGCAGCTGGAACAGCTTCATCTACCCGTTGATCTTCCTCAACTCCGAGGACAAGTTCACCGTTCCGATGCTGCTCGCCTCGTTCAAGGGCCAGCACGGCGGACTGGACTACGGCATGCTCCTCGCCGCTTCGACGATCTCCGTGGTGCCGATGCTGATCGCGTTCGTGATCGGGCAGCGGAAGATCATCAGCAGCATGGCGGCATCCGGCATGGGAGGGCGGTAGATGTCCGCGCACGACCGCGACCCGATCGACTCGGTCGCGCTGGATCTACGCGAACGGCCGTTCACCGACCGGGGTTCACGGCTTCTGGTGTTGGCAGGGCAGGACGGCGACCTGTGGGTCGCCCGGTCCGAGTACGAGACCCGGCTCACCGACACGAGCGTGCTCACCGCGCTGCGGATCGAGTCGGCCGGCGGCGACCCGCTGCCGATCCGGGCCGCGCACCCGGACCGGATCTCCTTCGCGGGCGGCGTACACCTGGCCTTCGCCGACTCGGACACCCTGGTGCTGACCGGCACCGGCGCCCGGGCCCGGTGGACGGCCGCGGACGGCACCGAGCACGAGGCCGCGATCGAGGGCTGCCGGGTACTGGTCGGCGAGGCCGCCCCGGCGGACGGGCCGGCCGTCCTGGCCGCGGCTCGCGCGCGCTGGAGCGCCTGGTTCGACCGGATGCCGGCGGTCCGCGCGGACCTGTACGAACGGGCCGCGATGGCGTGGTGGACGCTCGGGGTGAACCTGCTGCCGATCGGCTTCGCGGGCGGCCGGGAGGGCCTGGTCCCGTCCCGGTTCGGCTACGTCGGCGTGTGGAACTGGGACTCCTACTTCCACGCCATCGCACTGCGGCACGGTGATCCCGAACTGGCCCGGGACCAGATCCGGATCCTGCTCGCACACCAGCGCGCCGACGGGTTGATCCCCGACGTCGTGCACGACGAGGGCGTGTTGGCGGAGACGACCGACCTGCCGCGCTCGGACCGGGCCCGGCTGGCCGAGCACGTCGGCCAGGCGCTGGGCGACGAAGCGGCACAGTCCGCCGCGGCGGGCGACGTGGTACCGGTGACCAAGCCGCCGCTGACCGCGTGGGCGGTCTGGAAGATCCATCGGGCGGCTCCCGACCTCGCCTTCCTGGCCGAGGTCTACGAGCCGATCGCCCGCTCCCAGGAGTGGTGGCTGACCCACTCCGACCCGGACGGCGACGGCCTGGCCGAATACCTGCACCCGTACTCCAGCGGGCTGGACGACAGCCCGGTGTGGGACTACGGCCCGCGCGCCGAGCCGCCGGACCTGAACGCTTATCTGGCGCTCCAGTTCGACGTGCTGGGCGACATCGCACAGGCCCTGGGCCGGGACCAGGACGCCGCGACGTGGCGGGAACGGGCCGCCGCGCACACCGAACTCCTGGTGTCCCGGCGGTGGGACGGCAAACGGTTCACCACCGTCTCGGCGGGCCGTGCGGTCCCGGTCCGCACACCGCTGGAACTGCTGCCGCTGCTCACCGGCCGACTGCCGCGCGAGATCGCCGACCGACTGGTCGAGGACCTGCGCTCGCCGAGCTTTTGGGGCGAACGCCCGGTGCCGACCGTGGCGTTCGACGATCCGACCTTCGACCCCGAGGCGATGTGGCGCGGGCCGGTCTGGCTCAACGTCAACTACCTGCTGATCGAGGGCCTGCGCCGATCCGGATACCCGGACGTGGCCGCGGAGTTGACCGAACGCACGGTACGGATGGTGGCCGAGGGCGGCGGGTTGTACGAGTACTGGAACCCGCTCACCGGCGGCCGGGCCGGGCGCGCGACGACCGGATTCGGCTGGTCCAGCGCGCTGTTCGTGGACCTGGCCCGGAGCTGAGCACACCGCCCGCCGTCGTCGCCGGTTCCGGCGATGACGGCGGGCGGTGTGCGCGGTTCAGCGGGTGCCGAGCACGTCGGCCAGGTCGTAGCGGGCCGGTTCGGCGAGTTGTTCGTACGTGCACTCGGCCGGGTCCTTGTCGGTACGCCACCGGCGGAACCGGGTCGTGTGCCGGAACCGGTCGCCCTGGACGTGGTCGTAGGCCACCTCGCAGACCGACTCGGGCCGCAGCGGCACCCAGTCCGAGAGCCGGCCGCCCGACCAGCGGGTCACCGCACCGGGCAGCCGATCGGCCTCGTGCGCCTCGGCCTCGGCCCAGTGCGCCCACGGGTGCCCGGTCGGATCCGCCATCCGGTAGGGCGCCAACTCCTCGATCAGTTCGGCCCGCCGTGCCGCGGTGAACGCCGCGCTGACGCCCACGTGTTGCAGCCGACCCCGGTCGTCGTACAGACCCAGCAGCAGCGAGCCCACCACCGGGCCCGACTTGTGCTCGCGGTAGCCCGCCACCACACAATCCGCGGTGCGTTCGTGCTTGACCTTGACCATCGCCCGCTCGTCCGGCAGATACGGCCCGGCCGGGTCCTTGGCCACGATGCCGTCCAGACCCGCGCCCTCGAACCGGTCGAACCAATCCTGTGCCGTCGCCTGATCGGTGGTGGCCGGCGCCAGGTGGATCGGCGCCGGCACCTCGGCCAGCGCCCGCTCCAGCGCGGCTCGGCGCTCGGTCAGCGGACGGGCCGGATACGACTCGTCGCCCAGCGCCAGCAGGTCGAATACGACGAGGGACGCCGGGGTGGTCTCGGCCAGGTGCCGCACCCGCGAGGCCGCCGGGTGGATCCGGTCCTGGAGCCGGTCGAAGTCGAGCCGGCCGTCGCGCGCGATGACCAGTTCGCCGTCCAATACGCAGCGCGGCGGGAGCAGCCGCAACACCGCGTCCACCACATCCGGAAAGTAACGATCCAGCGGCTTGGTGTTGCGGCTGCCGATCAACACCTCGTCGCCGTCCCGGAAGACGATGGCCCGGAACCCGTCCCATTTGGCCTCGTAGTGCATGCCGGCGGGAATCCGCGCGGCCGCCTTGGCGAGCATCGGCTTGACCGGGGGCATCACGGGAAGGCGCATGCGCCTCAGTGTGCGCGGGCACCGCACCGGTCGCCTCCGCAGCGGCCGAACGGCCGCACGCCATCGGGACGAAATCGCTCGAATCTGCCTACCCTGAGGAATGAGCGCTGCCGAGGAATTCGAGGTCGACGGCAGGTCCGTCCGGGTGAGCAACGTCGACAAGGTCTACTACCCCGCACGCGGCTTCACCAAGGGTGACGTGGTCCGCTACCTGATCTCGGTCGGCGACGGTCTGTTGCGCGGCCTGCGGGATCGACCCACCACTCTGCAGCGCTTCCCGGACGGCGTGGGCGGCGAATCGTTCTTTCAGAAGCGGGTGCCCAAGTCCCTGCCGGACTGGATTCCCACCGCCCGGATCACCTTCCCGAGCGGGCGGCACGCCGACGAGATGGCCCCGGACAGTGTGGCCGCCCTGGTGTGGGCGGGCAACCTCGGCTGCCTGACCTTCCACCCCTGGCCGGTCCGGCGCGCGGCCACCGAGCACCCCGACGAACTGCGCATCGACCTCGATCCGCAGCCGGGCACCGACTTCGCCGACGCGGTCCGTGCCGCACACGCGATGCGCGAGGTGCTGGCCGGCTACGGACTGACCGCGTGGCCCAAGACCTCCGGCGGACGCGGCCTGCACCTGTACGTGCCGGTCCGGCCCGAGTGGGAGTTCACCGACGTGCGGCGCGCGGTGATCGCACTGGCCCGCGAACTGGAGGCGCGGATGCCCGACCGGGTGACCACCGCCTGGTGGAAGGAGGAGCGCGGCGAACGCATCTTCGTCGACTACAACCAGATGGCCCGCGACCGCACCATCGCCGCCGCCTACTCGCCGCGCCCCACCGCCCGCGCCACCGTCTCGGCGCCGCTGACCTGGGACGAGGTCGACGACGCGCACCCCGACGATTTCGACCTCGCCAGCATGCCCGAACGCTACGCCCGGGTGGGCGACGTGCACGCGGACATGCCGGAGCATGCCTTCGACCTGCGCCCGGCGCTGGAGTTGGCCGAGCGGCAGGCCCGCGACCACGGCGTGGGTGACATGCCGTACCCGCCGGACCACCCCAAGATGCCCGGCGAACCACCTCGGGTCCAACCCAGCCGCGCCCGCGAGCACTGAACGGAAACGGAAGCAGTAACAGCAACCGGAACAGCAACGGAATCCAAGCCGGAACAGCAACGGAAAGAGCTTCTTATGTATCTGCCGCTCCGCGCCCCCGTGGCGTTTCACATCCCCGTGACGATCCGCAACCCGCTGTCCCCGCGCGCCCGATTGTCCGTACGCAAGGACGTTGGCCTGCTCGCCATGCGGGTCGGCACGGGAGGCGTGCTGTTCGCGCACGGTGCGCAGAAGTTGTTCGGCTGGTTCGGCGGACACGGCCTGGCCGGCACCGGTTCGGCGATGGAGCACATGGGCTTCCGACCCGGCCGGCAGAGCGCGATCGCCGCCGGCCTCGGCGAGGCGGGCGGCGGCGTGCTGCTCGCGCTCGGCCTGGCCACGCCCGCTGCGGGCGCGGCGGCGGCCGGCGCGATGGCGGGCGCGGTCGCGGTGCACGCGCCGGCCGGCTTCTTCGCGCAGTCGGGCGGCTTCGAATACCCGGCGTTCCTCGGCTTCGTCGCGGCCGGGCTCGGCCTCGCGGGGCCCGGGCGGTTCTCGGTGGACCACGTGACCTGCCATGCGCTGGACCGCCCGTGGGTGGTCGGCCTGGCGTTCACCAGCAGCGCCGCCGCGGCCGCCGCGGTGATCGGGCGGCGCCGGGCCGCGACCGCCGAGGCGGCGCGCGACGCGTCGGACTCGGCCTGAGCGCCGTCAACGGGACATACCACTCCAGGCGAGCAGTCGGTCGACCGGCCACGTGGTGATCACCCGGTCCGCCGGCACCTCGCATTCCTCGGCCCGGGCGCAGCCGTAGCCCTGCCAATCGAGTTGGCCGGGCGCGTGCGCGTCGGTGTCGATCGAGAAGTACACGCCGGCGGCCAGCGCCCTGCGCAGCAGCCGGGACGGCGGATCCCGGCGCTCGGGGCGGCAGTTGATCTCCACGGCGGTGTTCGACTCGGCACATGCGGCGAACACCGCGTCGGCGTCGAACGCGGACTCCGGGCGCGGCTTGCCGTTGATCAATCGACCGGTGCAGTGGCCCAGTACGTTCACACGCGGGTTGCCCACGGCGGCCAGCAGTCGGCGGGTCATCGCCGGCTCCTCCATCCGCAACTTGGAGTGCACCGAGGCGACCACGACGTCCAGGCGGGCCAAGAGGTCCGGGTCCTGGTCCAGCGAGCCGTCGTCGAGGATGTCGCACTCGATGCCGGTCAACAGCCGGAACGGGGCCAATTCGGCCGCGAGTTCGGCCACCACGTCCAACTGCGCGCGGAGCCGCTCGGCGGTCAGGCCGCGGGCCACGGTCAACCGCGGCGAGTGGTCGGTGAGGACGACCCATTCGTGCCCCAGGTCCCGCGCGGTGCGCGCCATCGCGTCGATCGGACTGCCTCCGTCGGACCAGTCGGAATGCATGTGGCAATCGCCGCGCTGGGCGTCGAGCAGCGCCGCGCCGTCGGTGGGCACGGGTGACGGGCGGGCTTCCAGATCGGCGAGATAGCCCGGCACCCGGCCGGCGTACGCCTGCTCGACGACGTCCGCCGTCTTGGGGCCGACCCCCTTGAGTTCGCCGAGCGTGCGCTGCTCGATCCGGCGGCGCAGGTCCTCGGGGGCCAGCCCGGCCACCACGGCGGACGCGGTGCGGAACGCCTTGACCCGGTACGTGGGTGCCTGGTCGCGTTCGAGCAGGAACGCGATCCGGTCCAGTGCGGCCACCGGGTCGGGGGTGGGCGGAGCGGGCGTGGGTCGTCGGGCCATGGGGGGACTGTGGCCGCGCCGGGGAAAGGTAAACCGCGCGGAGGAGCCGAGCGGCGCCCGCAGATGGATCGCCGTGTGTGGGCGCGGTCCGGCGTCGGGCGGGTGTGGTGAGCGACTTACCGATGAAACCTGGATGTGTATGTGAACAGCCCTAGCGACCGGGCTCCTCGTCCTTCAGGTACTTGCGGATCTCTTCGCGGAATTCGGGCGAGTCGGTGTGCCCGTGCACCGCCACGGCGTGCTGGGTGGCGGCCGCGACGACCTCGTCCTCGGACCCGGCGATGGTGAGGGTGCACCCGGATTCACTGGGCATGTCCCGGCAATCGGCGACCTTGCGCATGATGTCCTCCCGGACTGGGCTCTCGTCCCCGAGGGGCACGGCCCCGGACCGGACGGCGCGAGGCCATGGTCACAGTTTAGTGCGCTTTGCGCCCGGGTTCGGGGTCTGTCTCAGGGCCCTGCGCTCGGCCTCCGGGCCGCTGCGGGCGGTGCGGCGGGGCGCCTTCGGGTGCCGTCGCCGGTGCGGGTGTCGGGTGGCCGGGCGGCCCGGTCCCGATGCCGCGACCCGTGTTCGTTCGGGTCGCCGTCGGTGACCGGGCCGCCGGAGCGCGATCGGATCGGCGGGCAGCCGGGCTCAGCCGTTGGCGAACTCGTGGACGCCCCACCAGCCGGTTTCGTCGCGGTAGATGCCGATGCCCGCCTCGGTGTGGGTCGGGTCGGTCTGGTTGCGGTAGTGGCCGGGGCTGTGTCGCCACATGTCCTGGAACTTCTCGGCCGCCTGCCGGGCCGTCATCGCCGGGTCGCCCCACCACACGATGTTCTCGGACACACCGGTGCGGGCGCCGGTGACCAGGACGTCGACCTCGGCGCCGGAGTGGGCGAAGCCGGTGCGCCGCATGTGCTCGGCCCACGAGCGGGCGAAGTCGCCCAGGTCGGTGCTCGCCCGGAGCGGCCGCAGGCCGACCTTCGCGCGTTCGGCGTTGAGCAGTTCCAGGGACATCGCCTCGGCGTCGGCGATCGACTGGGACGCGGGCCGATTGCCACGCACGGTGGGATTGGCCCCGGGCGGCCCGTCCGCCGCCGACGCGGTGGTGGGGCGGGCGCTCTTCGTCGCCGAGGGCCTGCCGTCCGTGCCGGTGCCGTTCGCGCCGGCGGCCGGGGTCGGCTTGTGCGTCGCGGGCGCCGTGCCGGTGCTCGGGCTCGTACCGGTGCCGGACGGCTGCCCGGGTGCGGCCGAAGTCGGTGCCGCCGACGTGCTCGCCGCCGCCGACGCGGTGGCCGGCGCGGTGTCGGTCGGGGCCGCCGGGCGGGCCGCGCCGTCGTGCCGCTCGGCGGGCGAGCCGCAGCCGGCCAGCACGAACGCGGCCAGTGCGGCGGCCAGGGTGGTGGACACGGCCCGGTGGTGTCGGATCTGCCGGTGGTGTCGGTACTGCACGATGCGCAACTCCTCGAAAGGTACGGCTCGTCGACCGGCACGAGCGCCGGGGACACCTGGGAGAGCCGTGGGGCGCGGGTGGATAACGGAAAACGGCGCGGGATCTCGTCGGAGTCGGGCCGGCCGATCGGGCGGGCCGCGGTCGAGTGTTCGGGCCGGGGACGTGGGCCGGGCACGCGGACCGAGTGCGCGGGCCCGCGCGCGTTACGCCGGCGTCGCGAACACCTGGGTCCACCAGGTCGTTCCGCCCGGGCCGACCGTGGCGCCGACGCCGATGTCGGTGTAGCCGCAATCGAGGATGTTGTCCCGATGGATCGGACTGGCCAGCCACTGCGCGACCACGTGCGAGGCGTCCGACCGACCCCGATCGAGGTTCTCGCCCCACTGTCGCCACCGGTAGCCGGCTGCGGTGATGCGGCCGTCGGCGCGTACCCCATCCGGGTTCAGGTGGTCGTAGAACCGCCGGGCGAGCATGTCGTCGGAGTGTTTGCGAGCGGCGCTGCGCAGCCGGTCGTCGACCCGGACCGGGGCGCACCCGTGCTCGGCCCGGGCGGCGTTGACCAGGTCCACGACCGCGCGTTCGAGCCGGGGCCGGGGGTCGGCGGAGGCGGTCGAGCGGGTGGCCGCGGGCTCCGTCGAGGGCGGCGGGGCGGTGGATGGCGCGGTGGCCGGTGGCGGCTCGGTGGCGGGCGATACGGAGGGCGCCGAGGCGGCGTCCGCGACCGGCGGCTTCGCGGCGGGCGTGCTTCGGGTCGGTGGATCGTGGTGGGGGCGGACGACGATGACGACCGCGGCGAGGACGACCAGGCCGATCGCGGCGGCGCCGGTCGCGAGCCGACGGGGCCGGCGGGCCGGACGCGGCGCGGCATGGCCGGACGGGGCCGAGTCGGCTGTGGGCGGCGCGGCGGCCGAATCGGTGACGCCGGCCGGGCCGGGGTCGTCGGGCGGCCCCGGCGCGCCGCCCGGGCCAGGGTCCATCGCCGGGCCCGGGCCGCTCATCGAGCTTGCTTCGCCCAACGGGCCCGGGCCGCTCATCGAGCCCGGTCCACTCGTCGGATCCGGCCCGCCCATCGGACCCGCATGGGCGACCGCGCTCGGGTCGGCGAGCACAGTCGTGGCTCCGCTCGCCGACCATGGACCCCGGGCGAGCAGGTGCAGCAGGACGGCGGTGGGTGGCAGCAGGGCCAGGCCCGCGAGCAGGCCCTCGACCGGCGCCAGGCCGTACCGGTGGGCGCCGCACGCGCCGCATGCGCGGGCGTGGCGGGAGATGCGCTTGCGCCACAGCGGGGTCGGCCGCCCGTCCCAGGTCGCGAGCAGTGTGGTCGCCTGCGCGCAGCGGGGGTCGGCGGCGAGCGCGCGGACCACCACGCGGGCCGCCTCCAACTGCTCCTTCATGCGCTGGACCCGGACCGCCACGTGCGTCGCGGGCAGGTCCAGGGCGGCGGCGAGTTCGGCTCGGGTCAGGGTGCCGCCGGCCTCCAGCCACCACAGGGCGAGCAGTTCGCGGGTGTCCGGGTCCAGCCAGCGGGTCGCCTCGGCGACATCGCGGCGCTGTCCGGACAGGCCCAGCCGCAGGATGGTCAGGTCGGCGAAGTCGGCGGTCGGGTCCGGGTATTCGGCGATCTCGTCGAGCGGTGTGGTGGTCGCGCGGCGGGCGTGCCGGCGACGCACCTGATTGATCGCGATGGCCACCAGCCAGGACCGAAAGCGCTCCGGATCGCGCAGGCCGTCGAGGCCGGACACCGCGCAGAGCATGGTCTCCTGCACCACGTCGTCGACGTCCGCGTGCCCGTTCAGCGCCCGGCCGACGATGTTGTACACCAGCGGCAACCAGGCGGCCACGAGCCGGTCGCGGGCACGCAGATCACCGCCCTGGGCCGCGACGACCAGAGCGGTGTTGTGCTCGTTGTCCACGTACATCCACTTTCCTCGACCGGCGTGACGGGCCCGCTCCCGTCCATCCGCCACTCGGGAGAGCACTCGGGTCGGCGCGGATAACGGAAATCGCCGGACGAGTTCGCCGGACGAGTTCAGAACGTACCGACCAGGCGTCGCCGGCCGGACGGCCCCCCCGAGAACCGCCCCCGAATCCGCCCCGGGCCGCCGGTCGCGGCGCCGGTCCGGGGGCGGTCGGGCGACCCGTGCGTCAGTTCGGCCCGGCGGCCAGCAGGCTCTCCACCCGGGAACGCACCTCGGGGGTGTCCAGCCCGCGAATGGTCACCGTGGTCCGGCGCCGCAGCACGTCGTCCACCGTCATCGCCCACTCGTGGTCGCGCGCGTAGGCGACCTGGGCCCAGATGTCCGGACCGTCCGGGTGGATGCGCTCGCCGAGTTCACGGTCGGTGCGCACCAGCGCGGCCAGGTCGTAGGCGAGGTTGCCGTAGTGCGAAGCGAGGTGGCGGGCCACCACCGGATCCACGCCGTCCTCGGCGGTGGCCTCGCCGAGCAGTCGGTGCGCCACTGCCTCGGGGTTCGCCGAGCCCGGCAGCGCCACCCGACGGAGGGGCGTCGCCATGTCCTCCTCCAGGGCCACGACGCCGGCCTTGGCCAGCTTGTCCAGCACGGTGCGGCCGATGTGCCGGTAGGTGGTCCACTTGCCGCCCGCCACCGACAACATGCCGCCGCGCCCCTCGGTGACCACGGTCTCCCGCTTGGCCTCGCTCGTGGCGCCCGCGCCGCCGGGCAGGACGCGCAGGCCGGCGAACGCGTAGGTGATGTCCTCGCGGCGCAGTTGCGCCGGGTCGACCGCGCTGCCCGCCTCGTCCAGGATCTGCGCGATGTCGGCCTCGGTGGGCGAGACCTTGCCGGGGTCGCCCTCGTACGCCTCGTCGGTGGTGCCGAGCAGCAGGTGCTCCTCCCACGGAATCGCGAAGGACACCCGGTACTTGTCGATCGGGATGGTCAACGCGGCCCGCCACGGCTGCTGTTGGCGCAGCACCAGGTGCACGCCCTTGGACAGCCGGATGCTCGGCTCGGCCGTCGGGTCCTCCATCCGGCGCAGGTGGTCCACCCACGGGCCGGTCGCGTTCAGCACGACGCGCGCGTTGACGCCGAACTCGGCGCCGTCGAGCCGGTCGCGCAGTTCGGCGCCGGTGACCCGGCCGCCGGCGTCCTTGCGCAGGCCGACCACCTCGGCGTGGTTGAGCACCACCGCGCCGGCCTCGACCGCCGCGCGTACGGTGGTCACCGCCACCCGGCTGTCGTTCATCTGGTGGTCGCCGTACACGGCGGCGCGGCGCAGGCCCTCCTGGCGCAGGGCCGGGACGAGTTCGAGCGCGTGCTCGGGGCCGATCACCTTGCCCATGCCGTCGCCGAAGGCGGACAGGGCCGAGTACAGGAACACGCCGGCGCCGAGCTTGGCCGAGCCGTGCGGGCCGTCCTTGTAGACCGGGACCAGGAAGGACAGCGGCCGGACCAGGTGCGGGGCCACGTCGCGGGCCAGCGTGCGGCGTTCGCGGTGATTCTCCGCGACCAGCTTGAGATTGCCGGTCTGGAGGTAGCGCAGGCCGCCGTGCACGAGCTTGGACGACGCGGACGAGGTGGCGCCGGCGAAGTCGCCGGCGTCGACCATGGCCACCCGCAGTCCGGTCTGGGCCGCGGTCCAGGCCACCGCCGTGCCGAGGATGCCGCCGCCGATGACGAGCAGGTCGTGGGTGCCGCGCGAAAGTTCGGCACGGCTGTGGGCACGAACGGGAACGGTCGGATCCGTGGCGGTGCTCATCACGCGTCTTCTTTCCACTGGGCCGGTAGCGAAGCGGTGGGACGGCGTCCCGATCCGAATCTACGCGGTCGGCATTGTCGAACGACGAACGACAGTTTTCATTGTCGGTCGGGCAACGGTCAAGTGCCGCCGGTCCGAGTGGGGGTCCGGTTGTGCCGCAAACCGGTCCGCACCCGGCACCGGACTCCGGGGCGGGTGTCCGAGATGAGGCTATATCGGGGCCTCAGTACGGGAAAGTCGCACCCAGGTCGCGCGAGATGGCGCGCGCCGCGTCGCGGACCGAGGCCACCAGCGTGGCGCGCGGCGCGCCGTCGGCGACGATCCGCTCCACCGCGCCGCTGATGCCCACCGCACCCAGCGGCGTGCCGCGCCGGTCGCGGATCGGCGCGGCGATGCCCGCCAGACCCAGGACCGACTCCTCGATGTCGCACGCCCAGCCGCGTTCGCGCACCGTCACACTCTCCGCGTCCATCGCGGCCGGGTCGGTCAGCGTGCGGGCGGTGAAGGCGACCGGGTCGCTCTCGTTCAACTCGGCGCGCGCGGCCGGGTCCACCGCGAGCAGCACCTTGCCCCACGCGGTGGAGTGCAGCGGCAACATCGCGCCGATCTCCAGCACCTGACGGCTGTCGTCCGGCCGGAAGACGTGGTGGATGACCAGTACGCCACCCTTGTGCAGAACCCCGATGCGCACGCTCTCGCCGCTCGCGCGGGCCAGGTCGTCCGCCCAGACCAGCGCCCGGGCGCGCAACTCGTGCACGTCGAGGTAGGAACTGCTCAGCCGGAGCAACTCGGCGCCGAGCTGGTACTTGCCGCTCTTGGCGTCCTGTTCGACGAACCCCTCCTGGTGGAGCGTGCGCAGGATGCCGTGCGCGGTGCCCTTCGCCAGACCCAGGGTGGTGGCCACCTCGCTCAGGCCGAAGCGCCGCTCGCCGCCGGCGAGCAGCCGCAGGATCGCCGCTGCGCGTTCGAGCGACTGGATGGGACCGGGCATACCAACTCCTCCATCGAAGATCAGGTTGGCAATGAAGATCGGGTTGGCAATGTAGAACAGCGGTCGTACCCATGCCGATCGGGTCCACGGCCCGCCCGCCGGGCCCGGCGCTCGCGGGAAGGGTCGGGAAACGAGATGTTCACGGACTCTTGACGGCGGCGCAACCCGCAGAGAACACTGCCGGACAGCGGTCGTCAATGTCGAATGCCAGTCAGAATCATCCGCCGGATCGAATGGACCGGCCCAACGGTTTCGATCCGCGTGCGATCGGATCCGCCCGGCGTGCGCACTCCACGGCACCGCAGCGGCGGTCTCCCCCGCGCCGCCCCGATGCGGCGGATTCCCGCATTCCCGCACGGCGCGTCGGTCCCGGCGCGCCATGCGTCCGTCCGGCGCCGAATCCCGGCGCCGTCCCACCCGTGCAGTCAAGAAGGGGCCGTGTTGTTGTGACGAGCGACAAGATCTTCATCGGCGAGACCCTGGGTACGGCCATCCTGCTGCTCCTGGGCGTCGGCGTGTGTGCGGCGGTCACACTGAACCGGTCCAAGGCGCAGAACGCGGGCTGGCTGGCGATCACCTTCGGCTGGGGCTTCGCGGTCCTGGCCGGGGCATACGCGAGCGTGTCGCTGTCCGGCGCACATCTCAATCCCGCCGTCACGTTCGGCATAGCCGTCAAGACGGGAGAATGGGACAAGGTGCCCGTCTACCTCGCCGGGCAGTTCACCGGCGCGGTGATCGGCGCCGTGCTGGCCTGGGCCACCTACCTGGGTCAGTTCAAGGAGCACGGTGAACCGGTGCTCGGGGTGTTCGCCACCTCGCCGGAGATCCGCAATCCGGTGCAGAACGTGATCACCGAGACGATCGCCACCACCGTGCTGGTCATCGTGATCCTCACCCAGGGCCTGACCGACGGGCTCGCCCTGTCCGGCACCGGCATCCTGATGACCGCGCTTTTGGTGGTGGGCATCGGCCTGTCGCTGGGCGGTCCGACCGGCTACGCCATCAACCCGGTCCGCGACCTCGGGCCGCGCCTGGCACACTCGCTGCTGCCCATCCCCAAGAAGGGCGGCTCGGACTGGGCCTACGCGTGGGTCCCCGTGGTCGGTCCCACCCTGGGCGGGCTGGCGGCCGGCGGGCTGTACCGGCTCGCGTTCTGAAGTCCGCGCCCGCACCCGACGACCCCGACCTTTCCCTCGGATCCTTCGGAAGAGGAGCCATGTCCGACACCTACATCGCCGCGATCGACCAGGGCACCACGTCCAGCCGCTGCATCATCTTCGGCGCGGACGGGCGCATCGTCGCCGTCGACCAGCGTGAGCACCGGCAGATCTTCCCGCGCCCGGGGTGGGTCGAGCACGACGCCGCCGAGATCTGGAGCGTGGTGCAGGCGGTGGTCGCCGGCGCGCTCGCCCAGGCGGGCATCCGTCGTGAGCAGATCCGCGCGCTGGGCATCACCAACCAGCGCGAGACCACCGTGCTGTGGGACCGCCACACCGGGGTGCCGGTGCACAACGCGATCGTGTGGCAGGACACCCGCACCGACGCGCTGTGCCGAGAACTGGGCGGCAACGTCGGCCAGGACCGCTTCCGGGTGGAGACCGGGCTGCCGCTCGCCAGCTACTTCGCCGGACCCAAGATCCGCTGGCTGCTCGACAACGTCGAGGGGTTGCGCGAGCGGGCCGACCGGGGCGACATCCTGTTCGGCACGATGGAGTCGTGGGTGGTGTGGAACCTCACCGGCGGCCCGGACGGCGGCGTGCACGTCACCGACGTCACCAACGCCTCGCGCACGATGCTGATGAACCTGGAGACGCTGGACTGGGACGACCGGATCCTGCGCGCGATGGACGTGCCGCGTTCGGTGCTGGCCGAGATCCGCTCCTCCTCCGAGGTGTACGGCACCGCCCGCGGCATCCTGGAGGGCGTCCCGGTCGCCTCCGCGCTGGGTGACCAGCAGGCCGCGCTGTTCGGGCAGACGTGCTTCGAGGAAGGCGAGGCCAAGAGCACCTACGGCACCGGCAGCTTCCTGCTGATCAACACCGGATCGCGGATCGTGCAGTCGCACCACGGCCTGCTCAGCACGGTCGGCTACCGGCTCGGCAAGGACGCGCCGGTCTACGCGCTGGAAGGCTCGATCGCGGTGACCGGGTCGCTGGTGCAGTGGATGCGCGACCAGATGGGACTGATCAGCACCGCGGCCGAGATCGAGACCCTCGCGCTGACCGTCGAGGACAACGGCGGCGCCTACTTCGTGCCGGCCTTCTCCGGACTGTTCGCGCCCTACTGGCGCTCGGACGCACGTGGTGTGATCGCGGGCCTGACCGCGTACGTGAACAAGGGGCACATCGCGCGGGCCGTCCTGGAGGCCACCGCGTGGCAGACCCGCGAGGTGGTGGACGCGATGGAGCGCGACTCCGGCGTCAAGCTCGCCACACTCAAGGTGGACGGCGGGATGACCGCCAACAACCTGCTCATGCAGACCATCGCCGACGTGTTGGACGCCCCGGTGGCCCGCCCGTTCGTGGCCGAGACCACCGCACTGGGCGCGGCGTACGCGGCCGGACTCGCGGTCGGCTACTGGCCCGACCTGGACTCGCTGCGGGCGAACTGGCACCGCGCCGCCGAGTGGACCGCGCGGATGGACGACGCCACCCGTGACCTGGGCTACCGCAACTGGCGCAAGGCGGTGGCGCGCACGATGGACTGGGTCGAGGAGGGCGACCCCGCACCCGAGCCCGCCTGACCCGCGTCGATGCCGGCCACGCGCGTGGGCGCCGAGGGATTCCCCGGTGCCCACGCGCGGGCGTCGCCACCGAGCCGGCCCGGCCGCTCAGTGTGTGGGCAGGTGCCGGGCGAAGAACGCGTGGATGTACCGGCGCACCGTGGGCACCGATACGGCCGGGTCGATCGGGCCGATCAGGGCGATCCGGTCGGCGGCGGACATCAGGCCGGCGGCCTGGAGCCGGGGTGCGAAGACGGCGTGGTCGGTGAACACGTGGTGTGCGGCGGGCTCGACGCGGCGCAGGGGGACGGGCCGGCGGGAATGGGCGCGCAGCGCGGACCACGAGCGGTCCAGGTTCCGCCGGTCGGTGAAGCCGTCGGTGCCCAGCAGGAGCAGCGGCCGATCGGTGCCGTCGCGGGCGATCGCGTACAACTCGCCGTCCCGGCCGGGCCCGGGCGACGGGTGGTCCAGATAGCCTTCGAGGTTGATCGCGGCGGCGATCCGGCGATCCTCGTACATCGTCTCGGCCGCGGTCGTGCCGCCCGCGGAGTGACCGTAGACGCCCACCCGCCGCAGATCCAGCGCCCGGTGCAGGCCGTCGGGCAGCGGCGCGCCGGTCGGATCCGGGTTCCCACCGCCGGCCAGGACCGTCAACCGGTCGAGCACGAACCGGGTGTCCGCGATCCGGGTGTCGATCATGGTGCGGAACATCCCGGGATCGGTGCGCGGGTCGAAGCGCAAGACGGTCCAGCGGACCCGGTCGTCGCGACCCTGCGTGTCGACCGGGAACTCGACCACGGCGCCGTCGCCCGAGTGGTCGATGCTCACCACCACGTAGCCGCGGCTCGCCAATTCCTCGGCGACGCCGGTACCCATGCCGCGCGGGTCGCCGCCGCCGGGGCTGTACAGCAGCACCGGGCGCCGCTCGGTCCGCGCGGGCGCGTTCGTGTACGCATGGGTGGCCGTGGCCGCCCAGTCCACCCCCGCCGCGGGCAGTTGCGGGTGGGTCAGCGGAGCGGCCGTCACGAACGCCTGCCCGGCTCCGGCGCTCAGTTGCGGTGCGACCGGGCAGCCGCGCACGGTGCGGGCCGGGTAGAACACCGTGACCATCACCTCCCGCACCGGGATCGGCTCCCACGGGTCCGGTCGGGAGCGGTCGACCAGGTACAACGTGGTGGTTCCGACCGCATACGGGCCGGTCGGCGGCGTGAGCCGCAGCATGCCGTCGGTCGCCGGCCCGGGCTCGTCGGATCGGGCGGGCACGGGGCGGGCGGACGCGGGGCGGGCGCGGGCGATGCCGCCCGCGAGGAGCAGTGCCGCCGCCGGCACGGCCGAGGCGATGACCCGCCGCCGGTCGATCCCGGCGGGCCCGTCGGCTTCTTCGCGAACCATGGATACTCCTCGTGTCGTGGCGGGCGAACCGGCCGCGAGACCTCTGTGACCCGCGCCCTTGTGGCGTTCGATGCCTCCTGGGTGAATGCCGGGGGCATGTCCCGAAGGCTGGCATCCGACGGGGACGACACGCGAAGGTTGAGGCTCGGGCCGAAAGGATGGCGCCGGGCCGGCAGGGAGAGTAGTGATCCGGATCCACTTCACCGCCGCCGACTTCGCCCGGATCCGGTTCGCCCCCCGACCGGCCCCGCTCCAGGAACTCAACGCGGCGCTGATGCGGATGGTCCGCCCGGACGACGCGCTGCTCTTCGGCCGCTGGCGGCAAGGGCTGCTCCGGACCCTGCCGGCGGCCGTCGAACCGCTCGGGGACCTCGTCCCCGGCGGGCGGCCGCCCATGTTCATCGACGTCTTCGACGATTCGCTGACCGAGGGCCTGGACACGGTCCGCGCCACCCGCCCGGAGATGGTGCGCACCGAGATCGAACGGGTGTACGCCGGGCATCCCGCGCCGCGCTGGATCCGCGACCTGCACCGCGGCGACGCGGACGCCTGGCAGGTGGTACGCCGCGCCCAGCACGCGGCCTTCGAAACGGTCCTGGGTCCGGTGTGGTCCCTGGTGCAGGACCTGCATCACACGGAATTCACCCGACATGCGCTGACCATGGCCGAACACGGGCTCGGCACGACCCTCGCCGAACTGGTTCCGGGCAGCCGACTGCACGACGGGGTCTGGGAGTTCGCCGGTGCGATCGACGCGGACATCGAACTGCGCGGGCGCGGCCTGCTGCTCCTGCCCACCTTCCACTGGAGTGCGCACCCGCTGGTGTCGAACCTGCCGGAACGGCCCGTGACCGTCACCTACCCGGCGGGGCCGGGCCTGCCGCTCACGCTCGCCGGGCCCGGCGGCACCGAGGACGCACTGGCCGCGGTGATCGGTCGGACCCGGCTCGACATCCTGCACCTGCTCGCCGCCGGGCACACCACCGGCGGCCTCGCCCGCCGGCTCCGGGTCGGCAACGCCACGATCTCCGCGCACACCGCCGCGCTGCGTGGCGCGGGGCTGATCACCACCACCCGGACCGGTCGGTCGGTCCGGCACGAACGCACCGCCCTGGGCGCCCTGTTGGTCGGACGGCACACGTGAGCGCGCCGGTCCCGGCGTAGGGTCCCGGCGCGCGACGTGCGGTGGCGGAACGGGGGTCAGCGCACGATCGTCGGCGAGGCCGCCTTCGCCGCGAGCAGGCGGGGCGTACCCGATCCGTCGGCGGGGGTCGCGTAGACGTCGCGGCCCCGGCCGTACATCACGGTGTGGTCGTCCAGCCAGGCCGCCTGATCGTCGATGCTCTCCCGTTCGGCCAGTGGCGTCTCGCGCATCGTCGCCAGGTCCAGCACATGCAGTCGCCACGTGGTGGGGCCGGAGCGCTTCTTGAACGCGATCCGGGTCCCGTCCGGCGACAACGACGGGCACTCCAGGTTCTCCCGCACCGTGTGCGCCTCCCAGTTCGCGTAGTCGCCCTCGACCAGGTAGGTGCGGCCGTTGGTGGACACGGTGGCGTAGAAGCGGTTGTCGTCGGCGGCGAACGTGACGCCCCAGTAGTTGACGTCGGCGGATCGGTGGCGCTTGCCGTCGATGGTCAGCGGGATGGCCTCGATGTTTTGCAGCGTGTAGTCGGTGCGGGTGTCCAGGATGCCGGTCCAGGTGGAGAATCCGGTCTTGTTGTACGACTCGCCGGTGACGAAGACGGTCCAGGACACCATCCGTCCGCTGGCCGAGACCCGGGCCCGGCTCGGGGTGCCGGCGAGTTCGATCCGGCGCCGGACGTTCATCGCCCCGTCCACGATCAGCGCGTCGGTGCCGGGCAGCGGGCCGCCGCGGGTCTGGAGGCAGACGCCGGTGGCCGCGCCGACGGCGAAGCGTTCACAGCGCAACCCGCTGTCGGTGCGGGCCGGGCCGGTGGTGCCGGCCGGATCGATCGCGGTCGCGGCCACGGTGCGGTGGCCGCCCTTGCGGGCGGTGTCCACGAATACCAACTGCCCACCGGCGGCCAGGTCCAGTGGCCGGCGCTCGACCGCCGAATCGTCCTCGCGGTCGGCCGCGAAGGTCGAGTAGCCGACCGCCACGCCGATCAGCACCAGCAGGCCGAGCAGCAGGCCGAGGGCGCGCTTCATCCGGTCACCTCCGGCAGTGGGGACCGCGACGGCAGCAACCGCCGGGCCACGACGAGAGCGCCGGTCAACCCGGCGCCCATGACGAGCAGCGCGGGGCCCGAGCCCCAGAGCGTCCAGGCCGCGCCGAAGAGCACCGAGGAGAACAGCCGGGCGCCGGCCTGGCCGGTCTGGAGCAGGGCCAGGCCACTGGTGCGCAGGTGTACCGGGAGCAGCGGCCCGGCGGCGGCCATCAGCACACCGTCCGTGGCGGCGTAGAACAGGCCCTGGAGCACGAGCACGCCGAGCAGCACGGTCCACATCAGCAGCGGGCCCGGCGCCCGGCCGCCGTTGGGTGCGGCGGCCACCGCGTAGGCCGCGAGCAGTGCGAGGTGGCCGCCCAGGAACACCCGGAACCGACCGACTCGATCGGCGAGTCGACCGAGCGGCACCGCGAGCAGCAGATACGCGCCGGCGGTGCCCAGCGGCAGCAGCGGGAAGTAGCGGAGCGGGATGTCGAAGCCGTGTTGCAGCACCAGATACACGAACGTGTCGCCCACGGTGAGCAGTCCGAGCATCGTCGCGGCCACGCAGGTGCGCCGGAACGGGCGCAGCCGCAGCAGCGCGAACGCGGCCCGCAGCGACGATTCGCGCCGCGGTCCGGCCGGTTCGTGGTGGTCGCGCACGTACAGCGCCATCAGCAGTACCGCGAAGACGGCCACGCAGAAGCTCACCACGAACACGGCGTCGTACGCGTCGTGGGTGGCCCACAACACGGCGAACGCGGCGAGCGGTCCGAGGAAGGCGCCGATCGTGTCCATCGCCCGGTGCACGCCGAAGGCCCGACCCAGGTCGGGCGCGGGGGTGCTGAGCGTGATCAGCGCGTCGCGTGGCGCGGTGCGCAATCCCTTGCCGGTGCGGTCCGCCGCGAGCACCAGGCCCAGCCCGGTGACCGAGGAACCCGCCAGCGGGAGGCCGAGTTTGCACACGGCGGACAACCCGTAACCGGTGCCCGCGACCAGCTTGCGCCGGCGGGTGCGGTCGGCCACCTGGCCGCCGAGCAGACGCACGAAGGCGGTGACGCCGAAGTAGGTGCCGTCCAGGAGCCCGTACTGCAACGGGCTCAGCCCCAGGGTGAGCACGAAGTAGGTGGGCAGCACAGCGGTGACCATCTCCGAGGAGATGTCGGTGACCAGGCTGACGGCGCCGAGCGCGAGCACGTTGGCCGGGACGTTGCGCGCGAATCTGCGCGGTGCCTTGGCCGAGGCGATCCCACCGGCCTGATCCGCGCGCCGGGTGGCGGCGATGTACACGAGCGGTCCTCCCTCGATCCGTCCGGGGACGGTGGACTCGGGTCGGGTCGGAGCGGTGCGAGTCGGAGCGGGGTGAGTCTGTATGGCATGAGTCGGTGGGGGATGGGTCGGAATCGCAAAAGGGGCGGGTCGGAAGCGGACGGGACGGAACGAGGTGGGTGGCAACAGCGGGACGCGCGGCGGTGGTTCGGGCCCGGTGCGGGCCGGCCGGGGAAGTGGTCGCCGGCCGGCCCGCACGATCGATGGGCTCAGTGGCAGCCGACCGGCCCGAAGGAGTCGAGCTGCTTGCCGTCGTAGCGCACGAGCTGTCCGGAGTAGCTGCCGGCGGAGAGGGTCAGCTTGAGCACGGCCGGCGAACCGGTCACCCGCTTCTCGCTGTTGGGTTGCGGACTTTCGAAGTCGTACGGGTCCGCGCCACCGGTGCCCACGAGCAACTCGCGGATGCCGGCGGGGTCCGCCTTGGCCTTGGGGTTCTGCGGCGCGTAGCGCTCGTAGAGGTGGTCGTGCCCGTTGAGGATCAGATCGGTGTGCGCGTCGTAGAGCACCTGCCACGCCGTCTGACTGACCTTGTCCGCCTGCGGCCCCGAGCTGTACAGGGGCTTGTGCCAGTAGGCGGCCACGCAGCCCTGGGAGTTGTTCGCCAGGTCCGCCTTGAGCCACTGGATCTGCGCCGAGCTCGCCGACATCGACTGCTCGGAGTCGAGCGCGATGAAGTGCCAGCCGCCGCGGTCCCAGCTGTACCAGGTGGTGCCGTTGGGGGTGGCCCGGTCGCCGAAGTAGGCCTTGTAGCCGGCCTCGGACGGGTTGTCGTCGGCCTCGTGATTGCCGGGCGCGGGACGGGTCTTGGCCTTGAACCGGCCCCAGGTGGTGTCGTAGTACTTGCGGTAGTCGGAGAGGCTGCCGGTGTCGTACTGGTTGTCCCCGAGCGTGATCACCTCGTCCGGATTGATCGCCTCGACCCGCCGCGCGGTCTGCTCGGCCCCGCACTCCTGGGCCGATGTGCAGCCCGGGTCGGAGATGTCGCCCGCCGCGACGACGGTGAACGAGGAGCCGCCGGCCTGCGGCGTGCCGACCACCGAGGCGCTGGGCGCGGACAGGTTGCCCGCCGCGTCGCGGGCGCGGACGGTGTAGGTGTAGCCGACTCCGGTGGTCAGGCCGGTGTCGGCGTAGGAGGTGCCGGCGCTCGTGCCGACCGTGACGCCGTCGCGCAGCACGTCGTAGCCGGTCACCCCGACGTTGTCGGTGGAGGCGGTCCAGCCCAGCGAGACGCCGGTGGGCGTGGTGCCGGTCACCCGCAACGCGGTGGGCGCGGTGGGTGCGGTGGTGTCCGGGCCGCCTTCGCCGAACACCTCGAACTCCCAGAGCGAGTAGCCGTATTCGGTGCCGCGTGTGGTCGCGTACACGCGCACGTGGCGACCGTGGGTGGACAGTGCGCCCAGGTCGTCGGTGCCGCCGTCGCCGGCGGAGGTGTTGTAGACCTTGGTCCAGGACGCGCCGTCGGGCGAGACCTCGATCCGGTACGCCTTGGCGTAGGCGGCCTCCCAGGTCAGCTTGACCCGGGAGATGGAGACGTCGGAGCCGAGGTCGACGCTCAGCCACTGGGCGCCGGACCCCTCCTTGCTCGCCCACCGGGTGGTGGTCTTGCCGTCCACGGCCTTGGCCGGGCCGAGCGTGGAGTCCTCGCTGGAGGAGGCGGTGGCGGGTTTGCCGCGAGAGAGCAACACCTCCGCGGCGGAGGCGGTCTGGCCGAAGGTCAGCACGGTCGCCAGCATGGCGATCACGGCGATGACGGCGGGAAATCTGGGCAGTCGGGACACGGCGCGCCGAGCGGTACGGAACGGGGTACTTCGGCGGGTCGGGCGCGGGGGCAGGGACAGGTGCACGTCGTCCTCCAACGTTGAGGAGCCGATCGTCGTGCCTGAGCCGGGCAGGATGGTGCGCTCGAGTGGGCCGGAGAAGTGCCGTCGCGTGACTGACACCACCGCGGTCGGGTGGCCCGCGGTGCCCCAACAGGAGCCTCCGGTCCGGTTGTTGGCCCTGACGATCCCAAGGCGCCGCGCGCGCCGTCAAGACTTGTTAGGAAAGTTTACTAACAGGACTTCGGGTCGTCGCACATCGGTGGCGGGCCGTCTCGGCCCGCGCCGCGAAGGCGTTACAGGAAGGGGGTCACGGGGAGGACGGGTGGTCGAGGATCGGGCCGGGGTCGGCGGGCGCGTGATTGAGGACCAGGACGCCGATCACCGTGGCCAGGGTGAAGACCAGCACGATCAGCGCGGCCAGGATCAGCCGGCGGCGGCGTTCGCGCCGTTGCCAGTCGCCGTGCGCGGTGCGGTACGCGTCGGGGGCCGGGTGGATGCCGGCGGCCAGCGTTTCCAGCGCCTCGCGCAGTTGTTGCTCGGTGCCGGCGGGGTTGCTCGTCGCCTCGGTGTCGGGCGGGTTGTTCATCGCCGTACCTCCATCGCGTGCGTGAGAGCGGCGATCCCACGCGCGGTGTGCGTCTTGACGGAGCCGACCGAGATGCCCATGGTCGACGCGATCTCCTTCTCCTTCAGTCCCAGCCAGTGGCGCAGCACGAGCGCCTCGCGCTGGCGCGCCGGCAACTCGCGCAGCGCGCGAATGAGCGCCTGCTGGTCGTCGCGCAACAGGGCCGAGGTCTCGGCCGAGGCCACCGTGTCCACGGGTTCCTCGACGTGTCGGCGGGCGACCTGGAGATGGCGTATTCGCATCCGGACCAGATTGCACACCACCGACCGCAGATACGCCGCGGCGGCCTCGGGTGTGCGCAGTTTGCGGAATTTGCGGTAGATCTCGTAGTAGGCCTCGGCGACGATGTTCTCCGGATCGTCGGCGCCGAGCAGGGTGGCGAGCCGGAGCATCGAGGGATAGTGCAGATCGAACAGCCGCGCGACCTGCACCTCGCGGTCGTATTCGGCCACACCGGCGGCGAGTTGCGGCGCCGACGGCGCGACGTGCGGGGTCGGGCCCGGGATCTGTGCCGGGTCGGGCGCCTGCGCCGTGCCCGGGACCTGCGCCGTGGCCGGTGCGGGCCGCGCCGGGGCCGGCACGGCGCGCGGCTCCGGCGGCGCATCGGCATCGCGTCGCAGGCGTTTCACGAGCCGTTCGCCTCCTTCCCCACGGTACCGCGGCCGGTCAGCCGGGACGGCAGGGCCGTGGTGTCCGTGCCGCGCGCCGCGCCGACCCGGTCGAACACCTCGGTCAGCGCCAGGGTGACCGTCAGGTTGAGGAGCAGCGCGGCGAGCCCCGCGTACATCTGCACGCCGTGACCTCCCAGTTCGACCCGGATCAGCGAGACGAAGCCCTCCCGTACGACCGCGACCGTACCGGCCAGCATGCCCACCGCCCAGCCCACCAGCAACGCCCGATGGTGCAGTCGCCGGGTGAACAGTCCGATCACCACGGCCGGGAAAATTTGCAGGATCCACACCCCGCCCAGCAGTTGCAGGTTGATCGCGGCCTGGTCGCGCAGCCCGAAGACGAACGCCACCGCGCCCACCTTCGCGGTCAGCGACACCAGTTGGGCGACCCGCATCTGCCGCTTCGGAGTGGCCGTCGGATGGAAGTACTCGACGTAGACGTTGCGCACGAACGAGGTCGCGGCGGCGATCGACATCACCGCCGCCGGCACCAGCGCGCCGACGATGATCGCGCCGAACACCAGGCCCGCCGGGAAGGCCGGCAACAGCCGGTCGACGAGCAGCGGTACGGCCGCCTCGGCGGTGCCCGAGGGCGCGTCGACGCCGATCGCCAGCGCAGCGATGCCGAGTACGCCGAACATCGCCAGCACCGAGGTCCACGCGGGCAGCGCGACCGAAACCCGGCGCAGCGTGTCGGGGCCGGCGGCGGCGAACCCGGCGGTCAGGACATGCGGGTACATCAACAGCGCCAGTGCCGAACCGAGGGCCAGGGTGGCGAACCCGGCCTGCTGATGCGGGCCGAGCACCAACGACGCGCCGCCCGGCCCGCGCCCGGCGAGCCGCCGATCCGCGGCCTCGAACATCGGACCCGGCCCACCGAAGCGGCGCAGCACGAACGCGACCGCCACCGCGGCGGAGCCGAAGATGGCCACCCCCTTCAGCGCCGAGATCACCGTCGGCGCACGCAGACCGTGCCGATACGTGGCGATCGCGAGCCCGGCGAACAGCGCGACCATGCCCACGTCGCCGGCCGCGCCGCGCGGATGCAGCCCTGCGGCGGCCAGCACGGCACGGATGCCGAGCACCTGAAGCGCCAGGTAGGGCATCGTGGCCAGGATCCCGGTCAACGCGACCACCAGGGCCAGCGCCGGCGAACCGTAGCGGCCCCGGACGAAGTCCCCGACGGTCAGGTAGCCGTGCCGACGGGCCACCGACCACAGCCGGGGGAGCAGGACGAAGGCCATCGGACAGACGATCACCGTGTACGGGAGGGCGAAGAACGCCGACGCACCTCGCCCGTACACCTGGCCCGGCACCGCGGTGAAGGTGTACGCGGTGAAGATCGTGCCGCCGAGCAGGAACCAGGTCCAGACCGGGCCCAGGCCGCGATCGGCCAGCGCCCAGTTCTCCAACGAAGGCAGGTCGTGACTGCGGTGCAGCCGCGGCGCGGTAACGGCCAGTAGCGAGGCACCGCCGACGACGATCACAAAGGCCGCGGTCATGGCCCCGTCGGTCATCCGTCACCGTCCGGATCGGCGTGCGAGCGCACTCGGGCACGGATTGCCGCGAGCGTACCGACTTTAGTGGCGTGGCCGAAAACATTCGCGATACCGGCCGGGCAACCTCCCCGAGATCCGCCCGACATCGCTTGTCAACCAAAAGGCGAGCCCGCGCAACTCTTCCACAGGGGCGGCGAACCGGCGGCCCCAACCATCGAACCGGAGGAGGCGCGATGACCGGGGATCGCCCCCCGCCCGCCGCCGCACGGGCCCGTGCGGCACGCCGGATCGCGGCCGGCGGCTGCCTCGTCGCACCCGTCGCGGCACTGCTGTGGGTGCCCGCGTACACGCGTCGAGAGCCGGAGTTGGCCGGCATCCCGTTCTTCTACTGGTACCAGCTCGCCTGGGTGCCGGGGTGTGCCGCCGCCATGTTCGTCGCCTACCTGCTGCTGCGCCGCCCTGACCGGCGACATCCCTGACCGAAGCCGTCCGTGGCTCGATCGACGCCGTCCTCGGATCGGCCCGACCCGCCCCGCCCCGATCGCCCCGGATCGGCCGTCGCCCCCGGCCGATCCGATCCCGCTGTTTCCGTCCGTCGCTCTTTCGTCCCCTGCCCGATGAGGAGTACGCGTGCCCACCACGACCGGCACCCGCAGCCCCCGTTCGTACAACCCGAGAACGATTCTGATCTGGACGGTCGTCGCGCTGCTCGGCGCGGCCGGCTGGGGCGTGGTCGCCCTGGCCCGAGGCGAGGAGATCTCGGCCGTCTGGCTGATCTTCGCGGCCGTCGCCTCCTACGCGATCGCCTACCGCTTCTACTCCCGCTTCATCACCCAACGAGTGTTGGAACCGGACGACACCCGGGCCACCCCGGCCGAGCGGCTGGACGACGGCGTCGACTTCCAACCGACCGACCGCCGGGTGCTGTTCGGTCACCACTTCGCCGCGATCGCCGGCGCCGGACCGCTGGTGGGACCGGTGCTGGCCGCGCAGATGGGTTATCTGCCGGGCACCATCTGGATCGTGGTGGGGGTGATCTTCGCCGGGGCCGTGCAGGACATGGTGATCCTCTTCCTGTCCATGCGCCGGGACGGCAAGAGCCTGGGGCAGATGGCCCGCGAGGAGATCGGCCGGGTCGGCGGGATCGCGGCGCTGATCGCGGTGTTCGTGATCATGATCATCCTGCTCGCGGTGCTCGCCCTGGTCGTGGTCAACGCGCTGGCGAACTCGCCGTGGGGGACCTTCTCGGTGACGCTGACCATCCCGATCGCCCTGTTCATGGGCGTCTACCTGCGCTTCCTGCGGCCCGGGCGGGTGCTGGAGACCAGCGTGATCGGAGTGGCGCTGCTCCTGGCCGCGATCGTCGCCGGCGGGCGGATCGAGGACACCGCGCTGGGTGACGCGTTCACCTGGAGTCCGACGACACTGGTGTTCTGTCTGGTCGGGTACGGCTTCGTCGCGTCGGTGCTGCCGGTGTGGCTGCTGCTGGCCCCGCGCGACTACCTGTCCACCTTCATGAAGGTCGGCACCATCGTGCTGCTGGCCGTCGGTGTGCTGGTGGCCGCGCCGAACCTGAAGACCGAGGCGATCAGTTCCTTCGCGGGCTCCGGCTCCGGGCCGGTGTTCGCCGGGTCGATGTTCCCGTTCCTGTTCATCACCATCGCGTGCGGCGCCCTCTCCGGCTTCCATGCCCTGGTCGCCTCCGGCACCACGCCGAAGCTGATCCAGAAGGAATCGCAGGTCCGGATGATCGGCTACGGCGCCATGCTGATGGAGTCGTTCGTGGCGATCATGGCACTGGTCGCGGCGTGTGTGATCGACCCCGGCCTGTACTACGCGATGAACGCCCCGGCCGGCGTGCTCGGCGCCACCGCGGAGAGCGCCTCGCACGCGGTGGCCGGCCTCGGCTTCACGATCACCCCCGACGACCTGCGTGCGGCGGCCTCGGCGGTCGAGGAGAAGACGCTGATCGCCCGCTCCGGCGGAGCACCCACGCTGGCCGTGGGCATGTCGGAGATCTTCGCCGACGTGTTCGGCGGTTCCGGGATGAAGGCGTTCTGGTACCACTTCGCGATCATGTTCGAGGCGCTGTTCATCCTGACCACCGTGGACGCGGGAACCCGGGTGGGCCGCTTCATGCTCCAGGACATGCTGGGCAACGTGTGGAAGCCGATCGGCCGGGTCAACTGGAAGCCGGGTATCTGGTTCACCAGCGCCGTCGTGGTCGGCCTGTGGGGCTACTTCCTCTACGCCGGGGCCACCGACCCGCTGGGCGGGATCAACCAGCTCTTCCCGCTGTTCGGCATCGCCAACCAGCTGCTCGCCGCGGTCGCGCTCACCGTGGCCACCACCGTGCTGATCAAGTCGGGCAAGCTGCGCTGGGCCTGGGTCACCGGTGTCCCGCTGGCCTGGGACGTGGCGGTGACCTACTCCGCCGGATGGCAGAAGATCTTCTCCGACGACCCGCGGGTCGGCTTCTTCGCCCAACGCGACCGCTACGCCGACGCGATCGACGCGGGCAAGGTGCTGGGCCCGGCGAAGAGCATGGACGACATGCACACGGTGGTGCTGAACTCCACCGTGGACGGCGTGCTGATCGCACTGTTCCTGGTGCTGATCGCCCTGGTGATGGGCAACGCGGCCGTCGTGTGCGTGCGGGCGATCCGCACCGGCGGGCCGGTGCCCACCACCGAAACGCCCTACGTCGCGTCGACGCTGGTGCTCGAACCGGTGGGCGCTCCCCAAGAGAAGGAACTCGCCCGAATGGGGGCCGGCGGCGGTGACGGCTCCGGTGACGAAGTGGGTCGGTTGTGACGGGGCCGACCGCGGGCGCCGGTGATCGGGTTGCTCCGGCGGCCGTGACCGGGCCGACCGCGAGCGCCGGGCATCGGAGCGCTTCGGCCCGGCTGCTCCGGTGGATCCGGTGGTATCTACGGGAGATCTCCGGCGCGGCGGACTACGACCGGCACTGCCTGCGGCACCTGCGCGAGCACCCGGATCGGCCGGTTCCGTCCCGCCGGGCCTACGAATCCTGGCGGACCGGACGGCGTGAGGAGCACCCACAAACCCGCTGCTGCTGACCCTCGGCCACACCTCGGCGGAGGGAACCGACCGGGGAGTGGACGCAGCGGCCCGCGAACGCGTTCCCCCGAACGGGTGGCCGCGCTCGTGCACGGCGGGATCGCGGCGTTGCGCGTGTGTGCGGCCGACCGTGGTCGCGCCGCGTTGGATGGGGGCGTTCCGACGAGGGGGTCGGCCCGTCAGCCCGTCGACGGCGGGCCGTTGGCGCCGGTCGGTCACCCGGCTTCGAACGGGTGACCGACCCCGGACGCCGGCCGACCGTGACCGGAGCCGTTCGGGCACCGGAAGTCGTCGGCTACTCGGCCGCCGCGATCAGTTCCGCGCCCAGTTCGCCCAGTGCGGTCGCGAGCAGGTGGGTGTTGGCGCGTGGCACGGCCGGTACGACGGAGGCGTCCACGATGTGCAGGCCGGCCAGTCCGTGCACTCGCAGGTTCGCGTCGACGACGCTGGATCCGGGGTCGGTGCCGATCCGGCAGGTGCCGACGCCGTGGTAGAAGGCGTAGTGGGATCCGGCGAACGAGGCGCACAGTTCGTCGTCGGGCGTGTCCGACACGGCTCGGGCGGCGTTCGGGTCGAGGGCGAGGCCGGAGGCGGCCACCACGCGTGCGGCCAGGCGTACACCGATCGCGAGCCGTTCCAGGTTGTCGCGGTCGGCGGTGAACGGCCAGGAGATCCGGGCCGGTGCGTCGGGCGCCGCGCTCGTGGGGACGACCGATCCGCGGCCTTCGGGCAGTTGCAGGGCGACGCTGATCTCGATCTCGCGCGTGCCGTCGGGGTTGCGCCGTGCGACGGGGGTGAGTTGGAGGTCGTGCGTGCGTCCGGTGCCCGGGTGGGCCGTGGCGCGGGCGATGGTCTGGAGCGTGGGTCCGCCGTCGGGCACCGCGTCCGGGTGGACCGCCGCCCGGTACGACACGACCATGTGGTCGCTCAGATCGCGGCCCACCGCGGGCAGTTCGTGGACCGGTTCCAGGCCCAGCGCGGCGATGTCGCGGGCGGGGCCCACGCCGGAGCGCCACAGCAGCAGCGGGTTCTGCACGACGCCCGCGGACAGCACGACGCGGCCCGCGTACAGGCGTTCGCCGTCGGCCAGTTCGATGCCCACCGCCTGTCCGTCGGCCAGCAGGACGCGGCGCACGTGGGCGTCGCCGCGTACGGTCAGGTTCGGCCGTGCGCGCGCGGCGTCGAGGTAGGCGACGGTGTTCGACACCCGCTGCGTGCCGCGCCGGTTCATCGGGATCGGGCCCACGCCGGTGGACCCGGGGAGGCTGTGGTCGGGGCAGAACGGCAGCCCCGCGGCCACGCATCCGTCGACGAAGCCGCGTTGCAACGGCGTCCAGTCCGCCTGCGGGTGTCGCAGGATCGGGATCGGCCCGCGGTCACCGTGGTGGGGTTGGTCGCCGAAGTCCAGGTCCTGCTCGATGCGGTTGAGGTACGGCAACATCCGTTCCCAGCGCATCCCCTCCGGCCACGACGCGAAGTCCTCCGGCTCCGGGCGCATCGCCACCGCGCCGTTGGTCGCGGACGAGCCCCCGACGCCGCGCCCGCGCGCGTAGTTGAGCATGCGTCCGCCAGTGGAGGCGACCTTGTCGCCCCAGTTGTACGGCCACGCCACCGGCCGCGACAGGTGCCGCAGTTCGTCCGGCAACGCGTCGGCCCGGTGATCGGGGCCGGCCTCGACCAGCAGAACCGAGCGGTCCGCCCGCTCCGACAACCGGGCGGCCAGCACACACCCGGCCGAGCCCGCGCCGATCACGACGACATCGAAGGTGCCCGGTCCGCCGCTCGGGGCCGCACCGGTATGGGGGTTTGCCTGGATGGCTGACATGCGCGATTCCTCTACTTCCACTTTCCCGACCAAGGATTGACCACGGAGAGCACGGACCGACCACGGATGACCACGGTGTGCCGTGCGAGGAGCCTCGCCCCGGCTACCCGAAGCGCGTCGTCGCCGATTCCCAGACCGAGCGCGACGATGCGAGGGTGGCGTCGGCGAACTCGTGGAGGTCGGCGGTGCGCCATGACTCGGAGAGGAGTTCCACGCTGACCACCCCGTCGTAACCCTTCGCCACGAGCGTCGCGCAGAATCGGTCGAGGTCCAGGACACCTCTGCCGGGCAGGACGCGTCGGTGCATGGACTCGTGGTGCGCGTCGTCCGACATCGGTGCGGGCGCGTCCGCGAACTGCACGAAGCCGACGCGATCCAACGGCAGCGCGGCCAGATCCGCCCATGTGCTCGGGCCGCGGAAGAAGTGCCAACTCTCCACGACCAGGCGCAGGCCGGGGTGCGCCACACGATCCAGCAGGCGCAGCGCCTCGGGGATCGAGTCGACGTGCCGGGTGGGCAGGAACTCCAGGGACAGGCCGATGTGTTCCTCGGCAAGGGACCGGACACAGGTGGCGGTGTTCGCCACCACGTCGTCGTCGATCTCACCGGTGACCACACACAGGACCTGTGCCGGGCGCAGCACCCTCGCCACCCGCAGTATCTGTTCCAGGCCGCGCAGCGTGCTCGCCTTGTTTGCGGAGATCGACAGCGAGACCAGTTCGTGGCAGGGCAGGCCGTGGTGCTCCAGGCGCGCGGCGAGGTCGCGCGGGGACAGGCCGTCGCGTTCGTGCGCGAGGACGGAGAGGATGTCGAGCCCCACGTGGTCGTAGCCGGCGGACGCCGCCGCCTCGATCTGCCGCGGGAGGGTGGGCGGCAGCCCGTAGTAGGTCGAATGGTTGAAGGTGTTGAAGCTGTAGCGCATCGATCTCCTCGCGGGTGGTGGGGGAGCCGGGGCCGGACGCGCGTGGTGGCCGACATGTCCCGCCCCGATCGGGCGAGATGACCGGGTAGCGGTCGTGCGGGCATGAGGGTCCGCATTCGCGACGCTCCAACACATCCAACATAGCCATGTTGAGCGTTGCCGGCTATCTTCCTGCTCGGATCCGCGAAGGACGAGACTCCCTTGACGGCCTTACATAGCTAAGATCGCGCGCATGACGAGCGATTCGGATGCCATCAGGACGGAGCCCCTCGCGGTGCGCGAGGGGCCGGACCGGGTCCGCTACGCGGCCATCGCCGAGGTCGTCGCCGACGCGTTGCGGCGCCGCATTCTCGAAGGCGATCTGGCGGACGGCGACGTGCTGCCCAAGCAGGACGAGTTGATGGCGGAGTTCGACGTGGGTCGGACCACGCTGCGTCAGGCCATTCGCATCCTGGAGACCGAGGGGCTGCTCACCGTCCGGCGCGGCAACATGGGCGGTTCGGTGGTGCACCGGCCCACGCCCGAGGACGCCGCGCGCATGTTCGGCATGGTCATGCACGCCCGAAAGGTGTCGCTGGAGGATTTGGCCCGGGCCCTGCGGCGTCTGGAACCGGTGTGCGTGGCGCTGTGCGCCCAGCGGGAGGACAGGCTGGAGGCCGTGGTACCGCGGTTGCGCGAGATCCACGCGCGGATGGCGCCGACCGTCGACGACGGGCTCGCCTACATCCGGGCGAGCCGCGAGTTCCACGAGGCGATCGTGGCGGCCTGCGGGAACCGGACGATGCAGATCCTGCTGGGCATGGTGGAAACGCTCTGGGCGCGCCAGGAGCAGATGTGGGCCGAGCGCTCGGCGAGCGAGGTGGGCACCGACACGCGCCTGCTCGGCGTCCGCGAACATCAGCACCTGATCGACCTGATCGCCGACGGCGACGACACCTTGGCCTACCGGTACGCGGTGCGCCATCTGGAGAGCGCGCACGCCTATCCGCTGCAGGAGTACGCGGTACGCCCGGTGCAGTCGGGGCCGTTCCCGGGCTGAGCCCTGCGATGCGCGGCGGCCTGGGCCGCCGCCGTCGCGCAGACCGTGGACCGCTTCGGCGGCATCGACATCCGCCCCGCCGCCCCGATGACCTTCCACTGAACGCCCACCCACCCGCCCACCCGTCCACCACCCGGAGGACAACACCGTGAGCGAGCAACAGCGCGTCGTCTACCGAGCCCTCACCCGGTCGCGCGGACGGGCGGGCTTTCGCGCGATCCGGTTCGGGAGGGCGTCAATCGGCGACGCGGGCTGCCCGGCGGCTGGAGTCGCGGACGACCAGCTCGGGCCGGAGCACGATGCGCTGATGGATGTGGTCGTCGTCGGCGGTTGCCTCGGTCTCGGCGAGCAGCAACTCGGCGGCCGTGCGACCGATGCGGGCCGCGGGCTGGCGTACCGAGGTCAGCGGGACGGCGGCCGCCGCCGCGAACTCGATGTCGTCGTAGCCGACCAGGGCGATGTCGTGGGGCACCCGGACGCCGGCGGCGTACAGGGATTGCAGCACGCCGAGCGCCAGCAGGTCGTTCGCGCAGAACACGGCCGTCGGACGCGGTGACATGCCCAGGAGTCGGGCCCCGGCGTCGCGGCCGGCGGCCACGTCCGGGCGGTCGGATTCGATGGTGATCAGCGCGTCGTCGGCGAGCCCGCCCTCGCGGACGGCATCGAGTCCGCCGGTGAACCGGTCGCGGACCTGGGCAAGGTGGGCGGGGCCGCCGACGTAGGCGATCCGCCGGTGCCCGGAGGAGACGAGGTGGCGAACCGCCATGGCTCCGCCGAGGACGTCGTCGACCGAGACGGAACAGCCCTGATCGGCGGGCAGCGAACGGTCGACCAGGACGAAGGGAATGCCCCTGGCCCGGAGGAGTTCGACGGTACGTCCACTGGTGTCCGCGGGAGTCACCAGGACGCCGCGGACCCTCTGCTCGGCGAAGAGCGACAGGTAGTCGGCTTCGTCGGCTGTGCTGCCCGCGCTGTTGCAGACCATGACGCCGAGACCGACGTCGCGCAGCGTGCGTTCGGCGCCCTTGGCCACATCGGCGAAGAACGGGTTGGCCAGGTCCAGGACGAGCATGGCGACGATGCGGCTGTGCCCGGCGCGGAGCTGCCGCGCGGTCTCGCTGCGGACGTAACCCAACTGCGCTATCGCCGCGCGTACCCGGCCCCGGGTGTCGTCGGAGACGAGTTCGGGGTTGTTGATGACGTTCGAGACGGTCCCGACGGAGACGCCGGCCACACGCGCGACGTCCTTGATACCCGCTTTGCCGCTCACGTGCGCCGCCTCCGTCATCGTTTCAAGTCGGTTGTTGACTGTTCGTTCATGGTAGGCGCAGCGCCGGCCGCCCCTGGGCATCCCGGGGTTGGCGCTTTCCGGCGCGGGCAACGCGCCCGTTGACAGCGGGCTGATTCGTGGATAGCTTACGCCGAAATTGAAACGTTTCAGTGTATGCCCCGAGGTTGCCCGAAGGCTGCCCACAACGTTTCGGGACTGCTCACACCATGGAGTCGAGATGGCATCCACGACCGCGGTGCGTGCCGCGCTGAAGACTCAGCGGATCGAGACGCCCTCGTGGGCGTACGGGAACTCCGGGACGCGGTTCAAGGTGTTCGCACAGCAGGGGGTGCCGCGGGACCCGTTCGAGAAGCTGGCCGACGCGGCCCGGGTGCACGCGTTCACCGGAATCGCCCCCTCGGTGTCGCTGCACATTCCCTGGGACAGGGTCGACGACTTCACGGCCCTGGCCGAGCACGCGGACGACCACGGGGTGACCGTCGGGGCGATAAACAGCAACGTGTTCCAGGACGACGACTACATGCTGGGATCGGTGACCAACCCGGACCCGCGCATCCGCCGCAAGGCGATCGATCACCTGCTGGAATGCGTCGACATCATGGACGCGACGGGCTCCCGGGATCTGAAGCTGTGGTTCTCGGACGGTACGAACTACCCCGGTCAGGACGACATCCGAGCACGTCAGGACCGGCTGGCGGAGGCCCTGGCACAGGTGTACGCGCGGTTGAGCGGCGAGCAGCGGATGATTTTGGAGTACAAGTTCTTCGAGCCCGCGTTCTACACGACCGACGTGCCGGACTGGGGCACGGCGTACGCGCACTGCCTCAAGCTGGGCGAGCGGGCCAAGGTCGTCGTCGACACCGGGCACCACGCGCCGGGAACGAACATCGAGTTCATCGTCGCGCTGCTGCTGCGCGAGGACAAGCTCGGTGCGTTCGACTTCAACTCGCGGTTCTACGCCGACGACGACCTGATGGTGGGGGCGGCCGACCCGTTTCAGCTGTTCCGCATCATGCACGAGGTCGTGCGCGGCGGCGGGCTCGACGCGGACACCGAGGTCGCGTTCATGCTCGACCAGTGTCACAACATCGAGCCGAAGATCCCGGGCCAGATCCGCTCGGTGATGAACGTCCAGGAAGCGACCGCCAAGGCGCTGCTCGTCGACGCCGAGGCGCTGGAGGCCGCACAGCGGGCCGGCGACGTGCTCGGCGCGAACGCGGTGCTGATGGACGCGTACAACACCGACGTACGCCCGCTGCTCGCCGACCTGCGCGGCGAACTGGGCCTGGCGCCGGACCCGATGGCCGCCTACGCGGCATCCGGCTACGCGGAGCGGATCAGGGCCGAGCGCGCCGGCGGTACGCAGGCCGGTTGGGGAGCCTGATCGCCGCGATCGACCGACCACCTCCGTACCGACCCAAGGGGCACACCTCATGAAGCCACCGACGAACCCGGCGGTGGAAACACTGCTGAACCGCTCCCACGCCCTGGGCGCCGACCCGCGCAACACCAACTACGCCGGAGGCAACACCTCCGCCAAGGGCACCGCACTCGACCCGGTCGCCGGCCACGCGGTCGAACTGATGTGGGTCAAGGGCTCGGGCGGCGACCTGGGCACCCTGACCGAGGGCGGCCTGGCCGTCCTGCGCCTGGACCGGCTGCGCGCGCTCGTCGACGTCTACCCGGGCGTCGACCGCGAGGACGAGATGGTCGCCGCGTTCGACTTCTGCGCGCACGGCAACGGCGGCGCCGCGCCCTCGATCGACACCGCGATGCACGGTCTGGTCGACGCCGCGCACGTGGACCATCTGCACCCCGACTCGGGGATCGCGCTCGCCACCGCGGCGGACGGCGAGAAACTGACCGCCGAATGCTTCGGCGACACCGTGGCGTGGGTGCCGTGGCGCCGTCCCGGCTTCCAACTGGGCCTGGACATCGCGGCGATCAAGGCGGCGAATCCGCGGGCGATCGGCTGCGTTCTCGGCGGCCACGGGATCACCGCCTGGGGCGAGACCTCCGACGAGTGCCAGGCCAATTCGCTGCACATCATCCGCACCGCCGAGGCGTTCATCGCGCAGCGGTTCGACGCCGCCCGACACCCGTTCGGAGAACCGCTGCCCCGATATGCGCCGCTCCCCGAGGCGCGGCGTCACGCCCGGGCCGCGGAACTCGCGCCGCTGCTGCGCGGGTTGGCGTCCACCGACCGGCCGCAGGTGGGGCACTTCACCGACGCCGACGTGGTGCTGGACTTCCTCGCCCGCGCCGAACACCCGCGCCTGGCCGCGTTGGGCACCTCGTGCCCCGACCACTTCCTGCGCACCAAGGTGCGTCCGCTCGTCCTCGACACCGCGCCCGAGGCTCCGCTCGACGAGGTGGCCGCGCGCCTGCGTGAGTTGCACGCCGCCTACCGCCGGGAGTACGCGGCGTACTACGCCCGCCACGCCGGCGAGGATTCGCCCGCGATGCGTGGTGCCGACCCGGCGATCGTGCTGGTGCCCGGCATCGGGATGTTCTCGTACGGCAAGGACAAACAGACCGCCCGGGTGGCCGGAGAGTTCTACGTCAACGCGATCGACGTGATGCGTGGCGCGGAGACCGTCTCGACGTACGCTCCCATCGAGGAGGCCGAGAAGTTCCGCATCGAGTACTGGGCGTTGGAAGAGGCCAAGCTCGCCCGGCTGCCCGAGCCCAGGCCGCTCGCCACCCGGGTGGCGCTGGTCACCGGCGCCGGCTCCGGCATCGGTAGGGCGATCGCGAAACGCCTCGCCGCCGAGGGCGCGTGCGTGGTGGTCGCGGACCTGAACGCCGAGAACGCGGCTGCCGTCGCGGCCGAACTGGGCGGAGCGGACCGGGCGGTGGCGGTCACCGTGGATGTGACCGACGAGGAGCGGATCAAGGCCGCGTTCGCCGAGGCCGCCCTCGCCTACGGCGGTGTGGACCTGGTCGTCAACAACGCGGGCATCTCGATCTCCAAGCCGCTGCTGGAGACCACCGCCCGCGACTGGGACCTCCAGCACGACATCATGGCCCGCGGCTCGTTCCTGGTCTCCCGCGAGGCCGCCCGGTTGATGATCGACCAGCGCCTGGGCGGCGACATCGTCTACATCGCCTCCAAGAACGCCGTGTTCGCCGGGCCGAACAACATCGCCTACAGCGCCACCAAGGCCGACCAGGCCCACCAGGTACGCCTGTTGGCCGCCGAACTCGGTGAGCACGGCATCCGCGTCAACGGCGTCAACCCGGACGGCGTCGTGCGCGGATCCGGCATCTTCGCCGCGGGCTGGGGTGCTCGGCGGGCTGCCGTCTACGGCGTCGAAGAGGACAAGCTCGGCGAGTTCTACGCCCAACGCACCCTCCTCAAGCGCGAAGTACTGCCCGAACACGTCGCCAACGCGGTCTTCGCCCTGACCGGGGGCGACCTCTCGCACACCACGGGGCTGCACATCCCCGTCGACGGGGGAGTCACCGCGGCCTTCCTGCGCTGAGCACGCCGAAGCGCAGCGGCGACACGGAAGGCCGGCCGTGCCGCTCCCCGCCGGATGAGGGTTCGCCGGGAGAGCGGCACGGCCACGCCACACGCCAGACCCCAACCGAAACGATTGCCGAGGCCGCCATGTCCCATCCCGATCAGCTCGCAGGCTTCGCCGCAGTGGACCTCGGAGCGTCCAGCGGACGAGTGATCGTCGGCAGAGTCGGGCGCGAGGCCATCGACCTGAGCGAGGTCCACCGCTTCGCCAACACGCCGGTGAGTGTCGGCGGCGTGTTGCACTGGGACATTCTGAATCTGTACGCGGGGGTGCTCGACGGCCTGCGCGCGGCCGGACGGGTGGCCGGGCAGACGGCCGGGCGGATACGCAGCGTCGGCATCGACTCCTGGGCGGTGGACTACGGCCTGCTGGACGCCTCCGGCGCGCTCCTCGGCAACCCCGTGCACTACCGCGACGCACGCACCGACGGAGTCCCGGAAAGGGCGTACGCGACGGTGCCACCCGACGAGCTCTACGCCAGGACCGGCATCCAGCACGCCCCGTTCAACACCATCCACCAGTTCCTCGCCGCCCGCGGCACACCCCAGTTCGCCGCAGCGCGCCGCGCGCTGCTGATTCCCGACCTGCTCGCGTACTGGCTGACCGGCCAGGCCGGGACCGAACTCACCAACGCTTCCACCACCCAGCTTCTCGACCCGGCCACGGGGCAGTGGGCCGACGACGTGGCCAGGCGCCTCGGCATCGACACCACACTGTTCCCGGCACTGCGCGAACCCGGCGACCACGGGGGCTTCCTGCGCGACGACGTGCTGATCGAGACCGGCCTGACCGGCCCGGTCGCGCTGACGGCGGTCGGCTCGCACGACACCGCGTCCGCCGTCGTCGGCGTACCGGCCCGGGACGCGCGTTTCGCCTACATCTCCAGCGGCACCTGGTCGCTCGTCGGTCTCGAACTGGACGAGCCCGTCCGCACCGAGGACAGCCGCCGCGCCAACTTCACCAACGAACTCGGCGTCGACGGCACGATTCGCTATCTGCGCAACATCATGGGCCACTGGCTGCTCCAGGAGTGCATGCGCCAATGGACCCATGAAGGACGACCCCAAGACCTGACGACCCTGCTCGCCGCGGCGGCCGACGTGCCCCCGCTCGGATCGATCATCGACGCCGGCGACCCGGGCTTCCTCGCTCCGGGGGACATGCCCCGGCGCATCGCAAAGGCGTGCGCGGCCGCGGGTGACCCCGCGCCCGGCACGCCCGCCGAACTCGCCCGGTGCATCTTCGACAGCCTGGCGCTGGCCCACCGCGAGGCGATCACCGACGCGCAGCGCCTGTCCGGACGCGGCGTCGACACGGTGCACATCGTCGGCGGCGGCGCACGCAACGCACTGCTGTGCCAGGCCACGGCCGACGCCTGCGGCCTGCCGGTGGTGGCGGGACCGGTGGAGGCCGCCGCACTGGGCAACATCCTGGTGCAGGCCAGGTCGCACGGAGCCGTGCGCGGCTCACTCGCCGAGTTGCGCTCGCTGATCCGCCACACCCAAGCTCTGCGCACGTACTCGCCCCGTGGCACGCGGGCTTGGGACGCCGCGGCACAACGCCTGGCCGCGCGCCGCGCCCGCCGACCCGCCGCGATCACCGGGAAGCCCGCGACCCCCTCCTGAACAGGTGATGTCGCCCCCCCGCGGCATCCGCCGCGGACGGTCCCGGGACGGGGCCGGTTGCGTACCATCACCGAGGGTCGACGGCCCGACGCCGTCGCGGGAACGACAGGGGTGCACCGGACATGCACGGACCGGCGGGGGACTCGAAGGCACCCACGGGCCTGCGCGAGCGCAAGAAGGCGCGGACCCGGCAGGTGATCTCCTCGGTCGCGTTCGACCTGTTCGAGGAGCAGGGTTTCGAGCAGACCACGATCGAGCAGATCTGCCGTCGGTCCGAGGTGGCTCACCGCACCTTCTTCCGCTACTTCCCGACCAAGGAATCCCTGCTGTTCGGCTGGGACTTCGGCAACCTCATCCTGGACGGGTTCGCCGCCGCGCCCGCCGACCTGGACCTGGTGTCCGCGCTGGAGTACGCGATGACGGTCAGTCAGGGCAACCTCGAGGAACAGGCCGAGCAGACCACCCGCCGGCAGGCCCTGCGCCGCCGCTTCATGGACATCCGCGCGGTGCACGACCACGGCGTGGCGTTGATCGACCTCGTCAACCAGCGGATGGTGTCCACCGCCGCCGCCCGGCTGGGCGTGGACCCGCGCGAGGACCTGCGCCCGCACGCGCTGGGCGCGCTCGTGGCGGCGATGACCCGACGCCGGGTGATCGACGGCGTCGACCCCGGGTCGATGGCCCTGTGGGCCGACGCCTTCCGGACGCTGCTGCCGGCGCCGACGGACGGCTGAGCGCTGCCCCTCGGGTTCGCCTCAGGTGACCACTCGTGGGCGGGGCCGGCGCGGTGGGTCGGCCGTCGGCTCCGGGGGGAACGCGCCGGGCCGATGCAGATCCGCGATCAACTCGTCCACCAGCTCCCTGCTCAGGTGCCGCATCACATACAGGTGCACGTACGTGCGCGGCACGCCGTTCACCGGCACGGTCTCGCCGGCGAGCGAGTAGCGGTGGACGATCTCCGCGCGCGGTTGCCGAAAGCGCACCGTCAACGCCTGTGGGCTGCGCGCCACCCACAGGTCCCGGCCGAGCCGGTGCTGGAGGTCGAGCAGGCGCTCGTGCGCGTACCCGGCCAGACGATCGCAGCCCGCCGCCAGCCGGACCTGATCGTCGTAGGAGTGCCGGGCCAGGTGGTCCCACATCAACAGCGCGGAGAAGCCGTTGCGCGAGCCCGCGAACGTGGTGTCGGCGGCGCCGATGTACTCCGAGGACTTGGGCGGGGTCATCTGCAGGCCGGTGCGGGTCATGAACACGCCGCAGGCCCACGGCGTACCGAACCACTTGTGCCCGCTCATCGTCAGCGAGTGCACGTCGGCGATCCGGAAGTCGAACACGGGCGGCGCCTGGTCCACCATGCCCACGTTCCGGGCCATCTCCAGAAACGGCGCGTACCCGGCCCCCAGCGCACCGTCGATGTGCAGCCAGTACCCCGAGCGCTCGTCGTGGTCGTCGGTCGCGGCCCGCCGGATCCGCCGCCGGTGCAGCCCGTATTCGGTGCAGATCCCGCGCACGGTGCGAGCCACCGCCGCGACGTCGTCGTAGGCGCCCTTGAACGTGGAGCCGTAGTTCAGGCTGACCAGGATCGGATACCCGCGGCAGGCGAAGAAGCGCACCAGGGTGGCCAGCCGCTCGATGTCGATCGCGCCGTCCGCGGTGCTGGGCACCTCGGTCGGCCAGGGAGCCCCGGGCCGAAGCGGGTTCTCGTTCGGGTAGCGGGTGCTGCCGACCGCATGGAAGGTGTCGATGGCCAGCGCCCGCACGGCCTTGGTCAGCGAGTAGTGGGTGTCCTCGGAGAAGAACGCGATCGGATGGAAGGCGTTGGGGCCGTGCTCCTCACCCTTCGGAGCCTGTTCGTAGGTGAGCACTCCCGTGCCGCGGTCGTGCGCGCGCAGCCGCTTGCCGGCGAGGTAGTCGCGCGCGTTCCACAGACCGTAGAGGTTGCCCTCGCTGGAGCCCATGGTGAGCAGATAGCCCCAGTACGACTCCGGGTCGCGCTCGTCGTGCGGCCACTTGGCGTGCCACAACGATGCGAAGTAGTCCAGCACCGCCCGCTCCAGCACCTTGGAGTTGAGCGTGTACGAACTGGACTGGAACGGATCGCCGACGTTGTTGAGGTGCCGGTCGAGATAGTGGGCCAGGCGCGGCCGGTAGTCCAGGTCGCTGGTGACCTGGTAGCCGGCGAAGTTGCGAGTCTGCGTGTCGATGTGGCTGCGGAACAGCGCCTCGGCCTCCTCGTACTGTCCGGGATCCAGTCCGCCCGGCGGCAACTGCACCTTGGCGTGCGGCACTTCCGGAACGCCGATGTAGGCGTCCCGGGGATCGGCGGACGGGGGAGTGCCGTACGGTAGGCCGCCGACGAGCCGCAGGTCGCTGAAGGTCTTCTGCCACGGGGCGTCCTCGGGCCCGAAGGGGATGTCCGAGGGGGCTTCGGCGTCGTGTGCCATCAGGGCCGGTCCTTTCGCTTCGCTACACGATGTCCGGTGCGTCGACCGGGTCACTGCACCGTCGGGGTGAGGTTGCCGGCGGCATCCGTCGGCCGCGGATCCGCCGTCGTGGCCGGATCGGGGGTCGGCCGGGCCGGGTCGGGCATGCCGCCCAGGCGCGCGTACCGCTCCGGTCGGGCCACGCGCATCCGGTACGCGAACCCGACGCCGGCAGCGGTGACCGCGGGCAACAACCAGGGCAGCGCGGTGACCACCGGATTCGTGGTCCCGGTCAGCACGTCGAAGTTGCACACCACGAGTACGGCCGCGACGGTCAGTCCCACGGCACCCGACACGGGCGCGACCAGGGTCTGCCACCGACTCTCGTGGCGACGCCGGAAGTAGCCCACCACGGCCACCGACGCCAGCGCCTGGAGCAGGATGATGCCGAGCGTGCCCAACCCCAGCATGCTCGTCGACATGTTCACGTACGGATCCAGGCCGGCGCCGGCGAACGCGACCACCAGCACCGCACTGAAACCGCTCTGCACCAGGCTCGCCCGATGCACCGAGCCGTGCCGCCCGTGCGCCGCGCACAACCGGGCCGGCAACAACCCGTCCCGGCTCAGCGCGTACATGTAGCGGTTGGCGGCGTTGTGCAGCGCCAACCACGCGGCGAACAGGCTCGTGCACAGCAGCACCTGCATGGTGATGGTGGCCGGGTGGCCGAGATAGTCGTCGCCGAGCCGGAAGAACAGGTCGCCCAGGTGCTGTTCGGCCTCGGCCCGAACCCGGCCCGGGCCCACCGCGCCGACCGCGACCCAACTGGTGAGCGCGTAGAAGGAGGCGACCACCACCACGGCGATCACGGTGGCCCGCGGCACGCTGCGCCGTGGCGCCTTGGCCTCCTCGCCGTACAGCGCTGCGGATTCGAAGCCGAGGAACGACGCGAATCCGAACATCACCGACACACCCAGCCCCGGGGCGACCACATGGTCCGGGGCGAAGGACGTCAGCGGCAACGACGCCGTGCCGTGCCGGCTCAGGACGGCGATGTCCAGCGCGAGCAACATGGCGATCTCGCAGATCATGCACGCGGACAACAACCGCGCGCTGAACTCCGCCTCGCGGTAGCCCAGCGCGCCCACCACGAGCAGACCGACGAACGCCCAGACCTCCCACGGCAGATCCAGACCGTGACCCGCGGCCACGTCCTGGGTGAAGTAGGCGAAGGCGCCCAGGACCCCGACGGTTGCCGCGTTGTACGCCAGCACCGCCAACAGCCCCGCGCCGGCCGCGATCGGGCGGCCGAGACCGTGCGCGATATGCGCGTAGAAGCCACCCATGTTGCTCATCCGCCGGGCGATCGCGGCGTAGCCCACGGAAAAGCAGAGCAGGGTCAGCCCGGCGAAGACGAACATGGCCGGAACCCCGGGACCGGTGCCGATGGCGAAGGACAGCGGGACGGTGAACACCATCGCGGCCAGCGGCGCGGCGGCCGCGATGATGATGAACACGATCTTCGGCGTGGTCAGCGTGCGCCGGAAGTCGGTGCCCGGCGCGGTGGATGCGGAGCCGGCCATGTCAGGTCAGCCGCAGGATCTCGACGGCTTCCGGCAGGCCCATGTACGCCAGACGGATCGCCGCCATCTCGTCGGTCCAGCGCTCGGCCGTCGCGTAACGCTCCTCGGCGTCGGTGTCCACCAGCCGAGTCCCCGGCCAGACCTCGTAGTCGCCGACCAGATCGGCGTGACGGCGCAGGCCCTCCTGGAACAGGTGCTCGCGGACCATGATGTATTTCCGGTCCGGGATGGTGTCCCACAACAACCGGCCGCGCCGGATCACCCGCAACAGCCGGTCGCGCGACTCGGGATGACGCAGCAGATGCTCGCGCACGATGGAACTGCCCACCGTCAGATGGCGGATCTCGTCGATCGCCGCCCCCCGGGCGATGGCCGCGGCGGCCGGGTCGAGCAGGCACCACTTGCGCTCGCTCAACTCGGCCGCCGGCGCCAACACACCCTCGATGACGATGGTGAACACCGCGACGCCGCCGATGAAGTCGCCGTCGTCGCGGACCGTGCGCACCGCGAAGTCGAGAATCGGGTCCAGCACGTCGTGCCGGTAGTCGGTGCTCAGCTCGTCGATCGTCGCGTGCAGGTCGGCGGCGGGCACGCCCATCTCCACCAGGTGCCCGCGGAAGACCATCGAGTGCCGGGCCTCGTCGAGCAACTGGGTGGCGAAGAAGTCCAGTTCGGCGAGCCCGGGAGCACTCGCCACATAGTGCGCCAGCGCCCGGGTGCCCTGCGCCTCGGCAACCGAGCGGCAACCCAGTTCCAACAGTTGCGCATCGCGCAACGGGCCGTCCACGCACATGTGTGCCGGCGTGGGCTCGGCCGCGGTGTGCCCGGTCCGCGCCCGGTCGCGCAGTGTGCCCTGGGCGACCCCGCGCAGCCAGTAGGCCAGATCGCACTGTTCGGCGGTCAACTCCAGGTTCATCGCGCCGTCGAGCAGGCCCGGCGCGGTGTCCCAATCGGTCTCGGGCGGTATGGACGTTGCCATGACGGGATCTCCCGGTTCGTGGGGGTGACTCAGTCGAGGGTGGTCGTGGTGTCGGTGCGCCAGCCCTGGCGGCGGCGCACCCCGTGGAACTCGACGTCGTGCAACCGGCCGGCGAAGCCGATCAGCGGCCGACCCGAGCCGGCGCGGGCGTGCACGATCTCCGCCACCAGCAGGTGCTCGCCCGCGCCCAACGGCACGTGATTGCGCAACCGGCAGTCGAACCAGGCCAACGCGTCCACCAGCAGCGGGATGTCGGTGCCCGGATCGAGCTCGGACCGGACCAGATCGAACTGGGCGATCCCGGGCGGACGGCGCGGATTGGCGAACCAGTCGGCGAGCAGGGCCTGGCGCGAGGAGAGCACGTTGACGAAGAACCGGCCGCTGCGCCGGATCAGCTCGGTCATCGGCGAGCCGCCGCGCAGGCACACGCCGAGCCGCAGCGGCTGTTGGGAGAGCACCGTGGTGGTGGAGACCGTGGCGCCGTGCGCCGACTCCTGGTGGGCCGAGGTCAACACCGCAACGCCGGTGGGCAGCAGCCGCGACATCTCACGCAACTCCCGCGCCCGGTCGCCCTGGGGCCGGGGCCGATCGGCGAGTCCCAGTGCCGGCTCCGGGCCGGTCGACTCCGCACTCATCGGCTCGGCCGGGCGGCGGAGGCCGCCGCCGGGGTCGATGCCGCGGTGGCCGCCGGGGTCGATACCCGCCCCGGATCGGTGCCCGGGCGGCCCTTGCCGAACAACCGCCGTGACAACCGCGCGAAGTCCTCGTCCGGGGTCGGCTCGAAGGGCAACGCGAAGGGCTTGAGGAAATTGCCGAACACGCCCCGATCGGCGCACAGGTGGATGGGGATCGCCAGCAGCGCCCACTCCGCACCGCTCAGCCCGATCCACACACCGATCACCGCCGCCTGGGTGATCAGGCTGTGCATCGTGTTGTAGGCGATGTAGTAACCCTTGGGGATGCGCTTGGTGGTGCTGCGCCGGAAGGCGATCGCCCCCGGGATGTAGCCGATGAGGTCGATGTAGACGAACAGCAGGACGGCCGGCAGCCAGCGCACGTCGCCGCTGTGCGCGATGAACAGCGCCAGCGAGACGCCCAGCCCGACCAGGTATTCGCCGCGGTGGAGGCGGAAGGTGGTGGGGGAATCGAACACGTTGACCTGATCCATCTGAACTCCACTGGTCGAGGGTGCCGGTTCAGATCCGCAGCGGTCCGCCGTTGAAGTACTCGACGAGGTGCGGCGAGGAGGAGGTCCGGCCGGGCGGGTGGAAGGCCAAGGGGTGCAGGGCCGAGGACAGGTAGGCGATCTCCGGCGACTTGATGAAGGCGATGCCGCCGAGGAGTTCCACCGCCTGCTCGGACACCGTCGCCAGCGACTTTTGAATGGCGAACCGGGCGGTCAGTGCCGCGGCGACGGATTCCTCGCCGGTGACGCCGTCCCGCAGCGCCCGGGCGGTGCCCTCGGTCAGGCCGACGGCCGCTTCCAGCTGGATGCCCAGCGCCGCCCGGTCGGTGACCGTGCCGCGTTCGCGCTTCATCACCGATTCGGTCAGCGCCGACGCCGCGCCCACGTAGGCGGAGGTGATCAACAACTCGAACCAGACGAAGGTGGCCTCCTGGAGGTCGTCCAGCCGGCTGGGATCGTCGGCCGTGCCCCGGATCACCAGGTGCTCGGGCACGTGCACGTCGTGCAGTCGCACCTCGTCGCTCTGCGCGGCGGCCAGTACCGGACTGTCCCAGAACGGATGCACCGAGATCCCGGCGGAGTCCGCCGGGATCAACAGCACCGCCAGCGAGGTCCGGCCGTCCGCATCGGGCACCGTGACGCTGGCCGTGAGCAGATCCATGGAGCGGGAGAGGCTGCACGGCTTCTTCGAGCCGTTGACGACGAACCCATCCGCGACCGCCTCGGCGGTCACCGCCGGGCTCAGGATGTCCTGTTGGGTGCGCCCCTCGGCCCAGCCCGAGGCCAGCAACATGCCCTCGGGCGCGATCCGGGCGAGCACCTGCTTCTGCTCCGGCGTCGGCGGCACCACGCGGTCCGCGAGGGCGAACAGCATCGCCACGGTGAAGTTGTGCATGGTGGCGCCGGCCGCCAGCGATGGCGAGTACGCGCCCAACGCCCGGGTGACCCGGACGGCGTCCAACGCGTCCGCACCGATGCCGCCGTAGGCCCGGGGCACGAGCAGACCCGCGCCGCCGTGCTCCTTGAAGATGTCCACCACGGGACTGCCGCTCGCCTCGCGCTCGGGCATCGGCAGTGCGTCCAGTGCCTTCAGCAGGCCGGGATGATGCCGTTCACAGGTCTCGCGGGCGATGTCGAGAGAAAGCATCCGGGGTTGCCTCCGGTATTTGATGGGAATGCCGTGGGCTCACCGTCACACGACACTCTGACTGCCGCCTGACATCATTCTGATGAAAGGAGAACCGACATCGGTGGCGATGCTTCTGACACGGTGATGACGCCCGACTGACAGTCGACCGACAAACTCGCACCGGCATTGCGTGCGACGGTGCTCCGCATCATCATGAGCGGTGGATCGTGACACCGCTGACCAGGAGCCCAAATGACACAGGGAACAGTGACAGAGGCGGCGCACGCCTCGGCGGAATACGCGCTCGAAGCGATACGCAAATACACCCGTGCGGAAAACCCGAGTTCCTTCCTCGCGGTCAACCGGGGGAATTCGTATTTCACACTTCCGGGACGCCCGGGAATCATCGTCTACCGCCCCGCCGGGAAATACCTGGTTCAGTTCGGCGGACCCTTCGCGCCGGACGAGTCCTACGTGGACCTCATGCGCGCGTTCACCGAGTACACCGTGGCACACGGCCGGCGTCAGGCGATCATCCAGCTCCAGCTGCACGACGCCCGCATCCACGCCCGGCACGGCTACACGGTGAACCAGGTGGGCGCGTCCTACGCCGTCGACCTGGGCGCCTTCACCGTCGCCGGCACCCGGTACATGCAGCTGCGCAACAAGATCTCGCGGGCCCTGCGCAGCGGCCTGACCGTGGTGGAGGCCGACTACGAACAGTGGCAGGAGGGCGTCGCGGACATCGACCGGCGCTGGCTCCCGCTCAAGGGCGAGGGCGCCCGTCCGCTGGAATACCTGGTCGGCCAGACGGGCGGGGACATGCAACGGCTGCGCCGGTTGTTCCTGGGCCACATCGACGGCGAGGCCATCGGATACGTCTCCTATTCACCTGTGTACGGCACGTACGACGGATGGATGCACGACCTGAGCCGGCGTCTTCCGGAAAGCCCGGCCGGTGTCATGGAGGCCTGCAACAAGGCGGCGATCGATACCTTCCGGGCCGAGGGAGTGCCCTGGCTGCATTTCGGCTTCACGCCGTTCACCACACTCGAGGAGGAGCGCGAGATGCCCGGCCACAGCCTCGGCTTCAAGTGGCTCATGCATTACCTCTGGGAGAACCAGGTCGTCTACCCGGCCTCGTCCCAGCTGGCCTATAAGGACAAATGGAACCCGACGCTGGTCACCACGGAGTACGCGGGATTTCCGGACGGGGCCAGTGCGGAGGGTTTCGTGAACATCTGGCGGGCCGCGAACGCGATGTGACGAGTCGGGAAACAAACGAAAACGTGATCGGGATCCACCGTTCGGACCCCACCCGAACCTTCGGGAGATGGAGATGTCGATGAGCGCGAACACGACCACGAATGTCGAGAGCGGCTCGATCGAGGCCATGCGGGAGCAGTTGACCTCGGGCTTCCTCGCGTTGTGCGCCGACCCGGACGACGCAGCGGCGGCCGGCCGCGCGGACGGCGCGCTGCACGCGCTGGATGTCCTGCTGGCGACGGCCGCGGAGGGTTCACAGGCCGAGGGCCTGTTCGAGTAGCGCACGCAGCCGTGTCGGGTCGGTCCGCGCCAGCCCCGGCCACTGCCGGGTCACCGCGGCCGGCCCGCCCAGCGCACGGAACTTCGCAGCGATCAACTCACGGTGACATGACCGTAGTTCCGGCCCGATGCCACCCTTGGGGATGCGGTACTCGCGGACCAGGACCCGACCGTCGCGCAGTTCGACCCGCACCCGGGCCGGCGTCGGCTTCTCGGCGGCGGTGAAGTCCTCGGCCGGTGCGCCCGGCGCGGGAGCGAGGTCGAGCAACTCCGCGCCGCCGAACTCCGCCAGCCAGGCCCGTCCCGCAGCGCCCGCCTGCCGCAGCGCCTCCCCGAACGGCGCGTCACCGGCCAGCAGTTCGCGAGTCATCTCGCGATCGTGCACGAGTCGGACCTTGGCCGCGAGCCGCCAGCGCTCGGGTGTGTCGACCCGGGGCGTGGTGAAGTCCTCGATGACCAGTTGCCCGGTCAACAGCGCGGTGGCCACCGGGTAGGGGGTATCGAGTACCAGGGCGCCGATCGGTGTCCGCGGCCCGTCGAGATAGGGCCCGGCCTTGCGGGCGGCGAAGAGCGTGTAGACGGAGCACTCCACGACTACCTCGTGCACGTCCTCCACCGCCCACGTGCCCAACTCACGGTGCAGGTCGATGGCGCAATCGACGGCCGCGTCGATGCCGGGACCGCCGGGGTGCAGCTTGAACGAGAGCGTCTCGGTGTGCCAGCGCCGGCCCAGGCCCAGGGCCGGCGCATCCGGCAGCGGAACGGTGGCGAACCGGGCGAGGAAGCCGTCGGGATGCTCGACGATGTCGGCCGCGCCGTGCAGGCCGCCGGTCGCGGCGTCGCAAGCGTCCAGGCCCATTCGCACGGCGACCGGGACGTGCAGCAGTCGGGCGTCGCCCGCGATGAAGCCGCGCAGCAGGGTCCACGGCGGCGCGCTCAGGGCCAGTGCGAGGGCGTCGAGCCACCGTCCGGCAGGGGCCCGTTCGCACGCGAGCCGGCCGGCGACCGCGCCGACGACATGGGTGTGCAGCGCGGTCTGCCCGCGGAACGGGCCCAGGGTGGCCGCCGAGGTGATCCGCGCGGAGCATTCGTCGGCCAGGATCACCGCACGCAGCAACTCGGCGCCGGACAGCCCGAGAGCATGTGCGTACGCGAGCGGGACACCCACCGTCGAGGGGCCCAGATGGCCGGCGTAGGCGGTGTCGTCGAGGTTGAGCCAGGCGCCGACGCCGCTCAGGACGCGCGCGGACTGGGCGGTGTCGGCCTGGAACGGGACGCCCAGCGCCCGAACCAGACGGTGTCCGTCCGGCTGTCGCAACCCGGTTCGGATCGCCGCGACCTGGGAGAGCACGTGGGTGGCGGCGAAGTCGACCACTCGCGGCGGGACATCGGACAGTTCCAACCCGGCTGCCCAGTGGGCCAGTTGCTCCAGCGGACCGCCGCCGCCCGCGGTCGGCGCGACGGGTGTCGTGCTCTCGACCCGCCGGTCGCTCATCCGCCGGTCCGCTTCGGGGAGGCGAGCACGTGCAGCGCGCGCGGCAACACGTCGACGGTGATCGTGCCGCGCTCGGTGGGCACCACCTCGCCGTCGTGTTCGAAGTGCAGCGGGAGGCCGTCCAGTCGCTCCAGGGTGACCGATCGCCCGCGGGCATAGGTCGAACCCGCGACGTCGAGATGGTCGCCGGTGCGCATCAGTTCCAGTGCCTTCTCGGCGGGGATACCGGTGTCGAGCACGCACACGTCCAACAGTCCGTCGTCGCGGATCGACCTCGGCAGCACGTTCAGCACGCCGGCCCGGTGCCGCCCGCCGCCGACGTTGGCCAGGATCGTGCGGCCCGACTGGATCACCGCGCCGTCCACGAGCACCCGGCCGGGATAGGGCCGATAGGTGCGCAACGACTCGGCGATGGCCTGTTGGTAGCGCGGACGCCCGGCGACCGGGGAGTTGCGGGCCCGGTCGGTCGCTTCGGCGAACAGGCCGGTGCTCAGCCCCAGCACGACCAGCCGCGCGGGGTCCGCGAGCCGGGCCAGGTCCAGGTGGCGATGGTCGGCGTCGCCGTTGAGGACGGCGAGCAGCGACTGTTGCCACGGCACGTCGTCCCACAAAGAGCGGTAGTTGGAGTTCGCGGTGCCGCCGGGCAGGACGGCCAGCGGCGGCGGTGCGGCGGCGCCGCCCCCGACCAGGCCCGCCACGACGTCGCGCAGCGTCCCGTCGCCGCCGATGCACACCACCAGGTCGGCGCGTGTCGCACCGGCCGCCAGGTCGGCCGCCAACGCGGTGGCGTGTCCGGGGTGTTCGGTGGGCGCGACCCGCACGTGGTCCGAGTGCTCCCGACAGACGTCGGTGACCGCCGACAGATACTCGGGGGTCGTGGAGCCGGCCCGCGGGTTGACAATGATTACGATGTTGGGAAAGCGACTTCCGTAAGTCCCGAACTCGTCCAAGGCCGGTCCACCGCCCGTTGTCTAGCCGTTAACCATTTCCGGATGCGGGGTGCGGAGATGATCCATCGACCAGTTCGCCGGTCCCGACGGAATACACACTGCTCGATGCATCTGATCTCGCTCTGACACGGTTCTGACCCGCGGGTGCGCCCGGCCTTTCTTGATCCGCGGCTTTCCGGTGTCAAGATCGGAAAAGCGATCGCGCCCGACTTCCGGCAAATGATTCGTAAATACTCTTGTAGGTATGGCAGGGTAATGTGCAACGATTCTGCCGATGACTGCCGATCGGTCATGGATCGGGGTTGATCAAAAGACGGGGTGATATATTTGAGCCAACCATTGACTGGCTCCGCATCTTTGAGCCATCAGGGTATGAGGTCTCGCCACGGGGGATGAAGATCAATTTTCTGGCGTTTAAAATTTGTCGCATAATTGCGAGATGCCCGATGTCGACGTCTTTTTGACGTCTGGTCGACTCGGGCTTGGCCGGGGTGCGGGTGTGCGGAAAATACGGTCGCGCCGCCGGCCCGGGGGTACGGGGGACCCGTTGTCGTGCGGCCGGGTTGTCGCGTGCTCCGCAGGGCCTGGTGACCGGAGGGGGCCGGCGTGCGCCGCTTTCGCCTTCTCGGGGGCTGAGTGCCCGGTTCGTACGATTCAGGGTGTGGATGCGCAGGAGGCGTGATGCTTACGTTCCAGCTGCTGGGAGCCATCGGGGCAAGATCGGAAAAGGGGGAATTGCGATTGTCGGGGACGCTCCAGCGAACCCTCTTGGCCGCGCTGCTGATAGCCGAAGGTAGTCCGGTATCGAGAGGCGGCCTGATCGACGAAATGTGGGGGAGTAACCCTCCGGTTGTGGTCGAGAACGCCATCCAGGCACACGTCAGTCGACTTCGTCGCAAGCTCGCGGCGCTCGAGGACGATCCCGAGAAAACCAGGTTACTCACCGAGCATGCGGGATATCGCCTCATTCTGGACGGCGCGACACTCGATGTGGCCGTCTTCGTCCAGGAATACGAGCGGATCAAATTCGGCAATCTTCCGCGCGGCGTGGCGGCGCGGGAAATACGTGGTGTGCTCAAGATTTGGCGCGGACCGATCTTCGGCGGCTCGCACGTGGGCCAGGCGTGCCAGGCCGCGGCCGCGCGCTACGAGGAGACCAGGCTCGCGCTGCTCGAGTTCCTCTTCGACTGCGAGCTGGAGAACTTCGAGCATCGGCGGATCATCCCGGAGCTGCAGACCCTCCTGGTCGAGCACCCGTACAACGAGCGCTTTCGCCAGCAACTGATGGTCGCGCTGTACCGCTGCGGCCGGCAGACCGACGCGCTCGACGTCTACCGAGGGTTGCACATCCAACTGTCCGAGGAATTGGGACTGTCCCCGTCGCCCATCATGCGGGACTACGAACGGGCCGTGTTGGAACAGGACCCCTCGCTGCACGTGCGGTCCACCTGAGGACAGGCGAGGGCGTCATCGCGACGTCAGCGCCCGGTCAGCGGGGGCCGGCATAGTGGAACACGTGAACGACACCGAGTCCCAAGGACTCGGGTCGGGATCGGGAGAGGTGCCCGGAGCGGCTGATCGGGGACCGAAGGCATCGCCGAGGTCGGATTCCACGGAGTCCACGCAGGTTCGAATCCTGCCCTCTCCGCCCACGCGAAACCGAGCCCAGAGGCCCGCCGTCGGCGTCACCGCCCATGTGGGACCCGGAGCCCGAGACCCGGCCGTCGATCCGGGCCGGCAACGCGGGCATCCCACGCGGCATCGCGGATCGACGGGGCCGGCGCACGATCCGCCCGCCCTCCGCGGTTTTCGGCCGGTCCATTCGCGGCCGGATCCGCGCGCATCGGCGCCGCCCACCGCTCGGGTGAGCAAACCCCGATCGCCCGTGCCCGACCCGCACACGCGTGCGACGGGCCGACCACGGGCGATGGGAAACGCCACCGGCGAGGTCACCGGTGGATCGCCGGCAACACCCGCTCGGCGATCTCCTCGAGTTGTCCGGCGGGCTCCAGCGAGCCGACCCGGATGACGATGTGCCGGGCTCCGGCGCTCACGTAGGCGGAGAGCCAGTTCGCACACTTGGCCGCCGAGCCCCAGCAATACGCCTGGATCTGCGCCATCTCGGCCAGCGAACGCCGGTAGTAGCGCTGCGCGTAGTGCTCCAATTCGGCCTCTGCGGCGGCCTCGTCCCGGTTCACGTTGACGGTCGCGTACAACCCCGGCGTGACCGCGTCCGCCGGCCGCCCGGCCTTGTGGACCAGCTCCTGGATCCGCTGCCACGCGCGGGCGTAGGCGGACACCGAGGGCAGGTACGGCAACCAGCCGTCGTAGCGCCGGGCCACCCGACGCAGCACCGCCGGTGTATCGCTGCCGGCCAGCCACAGCGGCGGCCCGCCGATCCGCGCCGGACGCAGCAGCAGGTCCAGGTCCGCGGCCTGCGGATGCCGTCCGGCGAAGTCGGTCGGGATGCCGGATTCGCCGCTGCACCAGGCCCGGCGCCACAGGTCGACGATCTCGTCCAGGCGGCCGGCCCGGCCGGTGTAGACCGCCCCGACGGCGGCGAACTCCCGTTCGGTCTCCGGGATCGGGAAGCCCGAGCCCAGGCCCAGGGTCAACCGGCCGGCGGCCACGTGGTCCACGCTGGTGATCAGGTTCGCGCCGATCAACGGATGCCGCAGAGCCGGGGTCAGCGCCGCGGTGCCCAGGCCGATCCGGTGGGTGGCCGCCGCGGCGGCGGACAGCACCACCAGCGGATCCAGCCGCGCCCGGGCGATCAGCGAGTCCCCGGCCCACAACGAATCGAAGCCGAGCAGCTCCGCCCGGATGGCGAAATCGATCAGCGGGCGGGCATCCGGGGCACCGACGATGGCCTGTTCGCGAGTCGGCAACAGGATCCCGAAGTGGGGCAGGGCAGAGCGGGGCATGGTGTGCTCCTTGACGGCTACCGGGACGGCGGTCGGGCCGGCACGCGCGGATCAACCGCGCGCGGCGGCCTCCAATCGGTAGAGGTGACCGCAGAAGTCCTGGGTGATCGCCTCCACGTGGGTGTCGATGAAGAAGTGACCGCCCGGGTATTCCCGGTGCCCCAGATACTGCGGGCTGCGCGGGATCCAGGACTCGAACGCGTCCTCCTCTTCCTGGAGTCCGTCGCTGCGACCGCCGTAGGACACCAGCGGACACGGCACCAACGCGCCGAGGTCCACCCGCTGGGCGGCCACCGAAAGGTCGGCGCGCAGAGCGGGGATCACCATCGCCAACATCGCGGGGTTGTCGTAGATTTCGGCCGGGAACGAACCGAGCCGCTTGATCCAGGAGACCAGTTGCTCCTCCGGCATCTCGATGTGCTCGTCCGTCGGGCAGAAGAACCCGGTCGGCGCCCAGCCGGACATGCCCACCATGAGTGGTCCCGGTACCCCGTCCCGCTCCATGCGCACCGCCAACTCGTAGGCGAGCTGCGCGCCGAGGCAGTGTCCGAAGAAGGCGAACGGACGGTGGTCGGAGGCGCCGAGGACGGCCTCGTACAGTCCTTCCACCAGGGGCTGCCACTCGGTGTACGAGGTCTCGCCGCGGCGCTCCTGGCGGCCCGGCAGGGTCACCGCCTGGGCGCCGATGTCGGCCGGCAACACTTCGGGCCAGTCCCGGTAGATGATCGCCCCGCTGCCCGCGTGCGGGAACAACAACAGGCGGATCCGGGCCTCGGGGTCCGCCTCGGCGGGCTGAAACCACTGGCCCGGCCTGGACATCTTCTTGGCTATCGCGGTGCTCACCGTGAAGTTCCTTCCATTGCCTCGGCTGTCGTCGCGGGCCCGTGGCCCGCGGTGTCCGTGTCCGGCACGGACCGTGCACTTTCCAACCGCTCCCGGACCACCCGGCGCAGGATCTTCCCGGCGGGATTGCGCGGGAGCGCGGGCAGGACGTGGTAGGCGGAGGGGATCTTGTAGTCGGCGATCCGGCCGCGCAGGAAGAGCATCAACTCGCGCGGTGTGGCCCGCCGATCGGGCCGAAACGCCACACACGCGTGCACCGCCTCGCCCCAGCGGGCATCGCCGAGGCCGACCACCGCGCTCTCCGCGACGGCGGGATGCTCGGCGAGTTCCTTCTCGATCTCGGCCGGATAGATGTTCTGGCCGGCGACGATGATGGTGTCGTCGATGCGGTCGCAGACGTACAGGTAGCCGTCCTCGTCGAGATAGCCGTTGTCGCCCATGTACAGCCAACCATCGCGCAGCGTACGGGCGGTGGCATCGGGGCGGTTCCAATAGCCGAGCATGCGAGAGGGGGTGCGGATGCAGATCTGGCCGATCTCACCGGTCGGCAACTCCCGCCCGGCGTCGTCCAGGATGCGCAATTCGTTGCCCGGACACACCCGGCCGGCCGAGCGCAGCAGCGGACTGCCCGGCCGGTGGTCCGCCGGCGGCAGGCACACCGGAACACTGGCCGTCTCGGTGCTGCCGTAGATCTGCACGAACTCGCAGCGAAAGACCTCCAGGCTCCGGGTCAGCAGGTTGGTGGAGATGGGTTCGCCGCCGTAGGCGACCTTGCGCATCGACACGAACGCCTCGGGGCTCGCGTCGCGTTCGTCGAGCATCATCCGCAACATGGCGGGCGCGGCGAAGGTGGTGGTCACGCCGAGCGTGCGGATCAGCCGGACCGCCTCCTGCGCGACGAACGCACGCATGACCACGTTGGTCAGACCGGCGTTGAAACCCTGCCAGAACCATGCGGTGCCCGCGGTACCCAGACCGGGCAGCGAGATCAGGTTGACGTCCTCGGGCAGCCAGTCCACCCAGTCCACGCCGGCCGCACGCATCGCGGCGGGGAAGGTGAAGAAGCTGCGATGCGGCACCACGGCACCCTTGGGCAGGCCGGTGGTGCCACTGGTGTAGATCTGCACCACCGCGTCCTCGGGATCGACCACGGTGTCGATGTCGGTGTCCGGCGCGTCCGCCGACCACGCGTGCAGACCGCCGCCGACGTCGTCGCCGCGGTCGATCCGCACCAGGGTCCGCAGTGCCGGCAGGGTGGGTTGTACCGGCTCGACCACCGAGTCGAACTCGCCGTCGAAAAACAGCAGTTGCGCGCCGGAGTCGCGCAGGATGTGATCGGCCTCCCGGGCGGTCAGCCGCCAGTTGACCGGCACCAGCACCGCGCCGACCTTGGCGCATGCGAGCACGATCGTGTAGTAGTACTCGGACTCGCGGCCGAGCCAGGCCACCCGGGCGCCGTGCCCGACGCCCGCCGAACGCAGGGCATGGGCCGCGCGGTTGCTCATGCGGTGCAGCTGCGCGTAGTCGATCCGGCGGCCCTGGCAGATGATCGCCGGGTGCTCGGCGCGGTCGCGGGCATGTGCGGCGGACGTGGCGACCAGCGTCCACTGCCTGGCGTCGTCCATGGTCTCCTCCGAGGGTGATGCGGCCCGGGGGCCGGTCGGTCCGGGCTCAGCCGGCCGGGGGCACGAGTTGTCCGTCGAGGAACTCGGTCAGCAGCTGCGGGGACGGGAAATCGAAGGCCAGCGAGGCGGGCAACGGGACGCGGAAGGCCGACTCCAGGCCGGTCTTGAGCTCCAGGGCCATCAGCGAGTCCAGCCCCAGCGCGACGAATTCGGTACTCGGATCGATCTCCTCCTCGTCCTCGGCGTGCAGCGCGGCGGCGACGGCGGCCAGCACCACTTCGGCCACGGCGGCCAGGCGCTCCGGCTCGGGCTTGGCGATCAGCGCGGCCAGGTCCGGTCCGGTGCGCCCGCCGGCCCGCTCCGCATCCGCTTCCGGACCGTCGGCGCCGACCAACCGGGCATACAGCGCGTTGCGCAGCGGGCTCTGGGACAGGTACCGGTCCCAGTCCCACTCGCCGGCCACGTACTGCGTGTTCGGCCCGGACCACAGGCGGCGCATCGTGCGCAGCGCGCGGGCCGGCGAGAAGTAGCGCATGCCGCCGCGTTCCAGCTCCCGGGCGAGGTTGTCGCTCAACCGCGCGGACATGCCGACGCGCGACCACATGCCCCAGTTCGTCGCCCGCCCCGGCAGACCCTGCCGGGCGCGCCACGCGATCAGGCCGTCCAGGAAGGCGAACGCGGCGGCGTAGTGCGCCTGGGTCGAGCCGCCGACCACCGCGGCGATCGAGGAGTGCACGACGAAGAAGTCGAGTTCGGGGCAGTCCAGGCTCGCCTCGTGCAACAGCCAGCCGCCGTACGCCTGCGCGTGCAACTGCTCGTCGATGGCCGCCCAGCTCAGGTTGCCGATCAGCGCGGAGCCCGCGCTGCCCGCGGCGTGCACGATGCCGGCCAGCGGTACGTCGCCGGCGCGCACGTCGGCGAAGAGCCGATCGACATCGTCGGCATCGCCCAGGTCCGCCCGGGCCACGGTGACCCGGGCCCGCTCGCGCAGCGCGGCCAGGATCGGGACGGCCTCCGGGGTGGGCCGGCCGCTGCGGCCGACCAGGACCAGGTGCCGGGCGCCGAGGTCGACCAGCCTGGTCGCGGTGACCAGGCCCAGACCGCCCAGACCGCCGCTGATCAGGTAGGTGCGATCCGGCCGGATCGGCGCGGCCGGCGCCGGGTCGGGGCGCTCGGGTGCCACGATCAGCACCGGTTGTCCGGCGCACCCGTCGCGGCCAGCGGCGAGCGCCTCGTCGGCCTCGTCCAGGTCGAAGGTACGCACCCGGATCGGCGGCAGCTCACCGCGGCGCACGGATTCGACCACCGCCGGCAGCACCTCCTCGACCAACCGGGTGCGCGCCTTCGCGGACAGCTCGGCCAGGTCGGCGGATCGATACCTCGCGTCGGGCCGTGTACCCGCGTCCGCGTCCGCGGCCGCTTCCGCACCCGAACCCGCCTCCGCAGCCGCTTGCGTGCCCGCTTCCGCGTCCGCACGCCCGTCCGCCTGCGGATCGGGCTCGGCGCCGGCGACCACCACATATCGGCCACTCTCGACCAGGCAGCCCACGCCGACCGCGGTGCACCCGCCGCCCGACTCGACGAACACCGCGTCGACCCCCCGCCCGTCGGTGCGTCGCAGCACCTCCGCGGTCGGGTCGGCCAGGTCCGGCGCGAGTTCGTGCCGTACCCCCGCGGTCGACGGCAGGCCCGGGTCCGCGAGGCCGATCACCTCGAACCCGGCCCGGACCGCCAACGCGGTCAGTGCCTGGCCGACCCCGCCGGCCACCCGGACCAGCACGACCGCCCCGGCCGGGACCCCGTCCAGGGCCCGCAGCGCGTGGTGGGCGGCCACGTAGGCGGTCGGCAGCGCCGCCGCCGCGTGCGCCGGCACACCGTCCGGGGCGAGCGCGACCACCTCGGCCGGCACCGTCACCGTGCGGCGCACGGTGCCCGGGTGATGCGCGACCACCGGGTCGCCGACCGCGAAGTCCACGCCGGCGCCGACCGCGACGACCGTGCCGCTGCATCCGGAGCCCGGCACCGGATCGCCGGCCGCGGCCACCCGCAGGTCGTGCGGGTGGACCGCGGCGCTGTGCACCCGCAGTTGCACCTGGCCCGGCCCGGGCGCGAGATCCTCGGCGGGCACCGGACGCAGGTCCGCGGTTTCGCCGGACGCCGATGCGCGCAGCGCGAAACCGCCGTCCCATGAGGGGGTGCGCTCGCCGGGCAACAACCGGCGGGCGTAACGTCGACCGTCGCGGTAGGCCACCTGGAAGTCGCCCACGTCCGCGGCCCGCCACTCGTCGGCCAGGACCGCGAGATCCGCGCCGGCGGGCAGGTCGATCAGGGTGGCCCGATGCCGTGGATACTCGTTGAGCAGGACGTGCCCGAACCCCCACAGCGTTGCCGCCGCGAGCTGCTCGCCGGTGCCCGGTCGGTCGCCCGGCAACCACTGCGCCCGCTCGGTGACCAGCCACAGTCGGGGCGCGCCACCGGGGCCGGAGGCAGTCAGTGCGGCCACCACGGCCGACAGGTCGCGGTAGTTGTGTTCGCACTCGCGGCGCAGCCGGCCCGCGGACATCGGCCCCTCCTGCGCATGCCAGAACCAGCACACGTCGGTCACCGAGGAGTCGTCGAGCGCTCGGGCGAGCCCGTCGGGCCCCTCCGGGTAGGACAACCGGATGCCGGCCGCCGCGTGGGCGAAGACCGGCCGGGTCGGGTCGCCGCCCAGGAGCAGGACGTGCCGCTCCACCGATTCCGGGCCCGGCGTCGCCCGACGCCGCAACCAGCTCAGCCGATGCAGGAACACCGGCCGCCGGTCGGGTGGTTCGGGCAGCGCGAGCCGTACGTCGCGCAGCTCGGCGACGGGTGCGTCGCCGTCCAGGAGCAGGAGGTCGACCAGTCGGCGGTCCGCCCCGTCGGCGTTCACGCGGGCGACCACCCGCAGCCGCTCGCCGCGCGGCTTGCGGAACAGCCGCACACAGCCGAACCGCACCGGTGCGAACGCCGGACTGTGCTCGTCCGCGCCGACGGCGACCTGGAGCGCGCAGTCCAACAGCTCGACCGGCAACTGCTCGACGGCGCCGGCCTCGCGACCGGTCAGCTCACCGGTCAGCACGCCGTCCGGATGCCGGTGTACCCGGGTCGTCAGGCGATAGCGCGGGCCGTGCCGGCGGCCCACCGAGGCCAGGTCGGTGTACAGGTCGTCGGCGTCGACGCTCTCCCGGATCGGGCCGGGCAGATCGGCCAGGGCGCGCAGCGCGCGATCGGGGCGGTCGTCCTGCTGCGGCGCGGCCAGGAACGCGGTGGCGTGCGTGCGCTCGTCCTCGGCCGGGCCGCTGACCATCTCGACCCGGGCACCGCCGTCCGCCGACGGGACCAGCCGGGTGCGCAACTCGACGGCGCCCTCCTCGGGCAGCGGCAGCGGTGCGCCGATCTCCAGGTCGCGCACCGCGCCGTGGCTGTCGCCGTACACGACATCACGCAGCGCCAACAGCAGTTCGACGTACCCGGCGGCGGGCAACACGGGACCGTCCGGGCCCTGGTGCCCGGCCAGGCTCGCGGGTCGCTCGGCGGTGTACTCGGCGACGAATCGACGGGTGCCGGCGGGGTCGTCCAGCATGACCGGGACCGGTCGGCCGAGCAGCGGATGCCACGCCGCCCCCGGCGCCGACGCGCCCGCACCGCTGCCGGCCTTCCCGGCCACCGGCAGCCAGTACCGCTTGCGCTCGAACGCGTACGTGGGCAACTGCATCCGTGCCGCCGGGCGCCCCGCGTGCACGCCCGACCAGGACACCCCGATGCCGGCCGCGTACAGCTCGGCCAGGCCGCGCAACACGGTGTCACCGTGCGGGTCGCGGCGCCGGACACTGGCCGCCCATCGGTGCTCCTCGGCAGTGGTGCACCGCTTGGCCAACGCGGTCAGCGCGGTCGACGGGCCGATCTCGACGAAGGCATGCCGGCCGCGCTGCTCGACCGCTCGCACCCCGGCCATGAACAGCACCGGTTCGCCGATGTGCCGCACCCAGTAGTTCGCGGTGCCCAGTTCGGCGAACCGGCCCAGTGCACCGGTGGTGTTGGAGATCAGCGGGATCTCCGGCGGCCGGAAGGTGATCCCGGCGATCGCCGCATGGAATTCGTCGAACACCTCGGCCATCAACGGCGAATGGAACGCGTGGGACACCGCCAGCGCGTCCACCCGCACGCCGCCGTCGCGCAACTTCGCCACCAGTTCGGCAAGTTGCTCGCTGGCGCCGGAGATCGTGCACTGGTCGGGGGCGTTCACCGCGGCCAGTGCCAGATCGGTGCGCCCGGCCAGCAGCGGGCGGATCTCCTCGGCGGGCAGTGCGACCGCGGCCATCCCGCCGGGCTTGCGGACCGACTGCATCAACCGGGCGCGCGCGGCCACCAGCGTCACCGCGTCCGGAAGCGAGAACAGGCCGGCCACCGCGGCCGCGGCGACCTCACCGATGCTGTGCCCGATCAGCACGTTGGGTTGGACCCCCCAGGACATCCACAGCCGGGCGAGCGCGTACTCGAAGGCGAACAGGGCGGGCTGGGTGTACCCGGTGTGATCCAACAGCGTGTCGTCCCGGGCCCGACCCAGGATCAGATCCCGGATCGATTCGGCCAGGTGCGGTGCGAATCGCGACTCGCACTCGTCCAAGTACGCGCGGAACACCGGGAATCGTTCGTACAGGGCGGCGCCCATGCCCGGATACTGGGCCCCCTGGCCACCGAACAGGAAGGCGACCTTGCGCACCGGGGCCGCGGCGGGCCGATCGTCCGGCTCGATCGCCGCGTCCAGCAGTTTGACCAGATCGGCGCGGCTCTTGACGACACCGGCCAGCCGGTGACCCAGGTGCGCCCGGCCGACGTTGGCGGCGTGGCACAACCGGCCGAGGTCGAGTTCCGGAGTGCGGTCCACGAACTCCCGGTAACTCTCGGCCTGCCGGCGCAACCCGGCGGCGTTCTTGCCGGACAGGGTGAACACGGCTGCGGAGCGAGCCGGTTCCGGGTGCGCAGCGGTGGCCGGTTCCGGGGCCTGCTCCAGCACGGTGGCGGCGATGGTGCCGGCGAAACCGAAGCTGTTGACCACCGCGCGCCGGATCGGCGCCCGCCAGGGCAGGCACTCGGTGGGCACGGTGATCGGATACAGATCCCACGGGATGCGGCGTGCGGGCTCGGTGAAGTTCAGGTGTGGGTAGATCGTGGCCGAACGCAGTTGCAGGACCGCCTTGATCACCCCCACGATGCCGGACGCCGGCTCCAGGTGCCCGATGTTGGTCTTGGCCGAACCCACCACCAACGGCTCCTGCGCGCTGTGCGAGTCGGCGAACACGGCGTTGATGGCGCCCAGTTCGATCGGATCGCCGAGCGGAGTGCCGGTGCCGTGCGCCTCCACGTACTGGATGTCGGCCGGGGTCAGTCGGGCCGCCGCCAGCGCCGTGCGGATCACCTGCTCCTGCGCGGGCCCGTGCGGTACGGTCAGACCGGCGCTGTCGCCGTCCTGGCCGATCGCGGTGCCGCGAATCAGTGCGTGCACGGTGTCGTGGTCGCGCTCGGCGTCCGACAGCCGCTTGAGCACCAGCATGCCGCAGCCCTCGGCCCGCGAATAGCCGTCCGCCGACTCGTCGAACGTCTTGCAGCGCCCGTCGCTCGCGAGCATCTGGCCGTGCGAGAACATCACCATGAAACTCGGGTGGTGCACCGCGTTGACCCCACCGCTCAGCGCGATCGTGCACTCGCGGCCGCGCAACGCCTGCACCGCCATGTGCAGCGCGCTGAGCGAGGACGAGCACGCGGTGTCCACACACACGCTCGGGCCGCGCCAACCCAGGAAGTAGGACAACCGGCCGGACATCGAGAAGATCGTGCAGCCCGCCGCCAGGTGCCCGTCCAGTTCCTCGTACGGCAACGCGCCCATGTACAGCGCGTAGTCGAACGAGCTCACCCCCATGTAGACGCCGCCGTCACCGCGTCGCAACGGCGTGGGGTCGATGCCGGCGTGTTCCAGTGCCTGCCACGCGGTCTCCAACACGATGCGCTGCTGGGGATCGATGTAGCGGGCCTCCTTGGGGGAGATGTTGAAGAACGGCGCGTCGAACAGGTCGAGGCGGTCCAGGAACCCGCCACTGTGCGTGCCGATCCTGCCCTTCTCGTCCGGCTCCCGCGCACTGAGGGCCGCGACGTCCCAGCGGTCCTCCGGGATGGTCCGGATGCCGGACCTCCCGGCCCGCAGGAAGGTGTCGAACTCGTCGGGGGATTCGGCCCCGCCGGGCAGGCGCAGACCGATGCCGACGATCGCGATCGGCTCGTCGCCCGGTTCCCACCGGGCATCCTTCTCACGGGGGTCATCCCACATCGCTGGTTTCCTTGCCGGGTATGCGCGAACCGGGCGCACGTGCCGCCGACTCTGCGGGTGGCGGGGTGGACAGGACGTCGGTCAGGTACGCGACGAGCTGCTCCACCGTCGGTTGACCGAACAGGATGGTGGCGTCGATGTCGATGTCCAGCGACTCCTCCAGCCGGGACCTGACGTCGTTGAGCCGAAGGGAGGTCAGACCGAGGTCGAAGTAGCCTTGGTCGAGCGGCAGTTCCTCGGCATCGTCGATCAGCAGGATCTCTTTCAGGTATGCCACGACGAGGTCTTCCAGGGCGTCTCGGCGCTCGCGCCGACTCATCTCGCGCAGGTTCCGACTGGTATTCATCGCCCTCAGGTAAACAGCCGTTGCTGACGCCGGGCTGATTCAGGGCTGATGTGGTCTCGGTGGTCGAACCGACCGATCCGGGCGGCGCCGACCGGGTCCGCGCCGGACACGATCGCGCGGATTTATTACCTCCCGGGTAGTCGACCCGGCTCTCGGCGCGCCGGCAGGCTCGGATCGGTGAAGTGGTGACGAAGCGGCGACGCGCGGCGTGGAAGTGGCGACGCGGCGGCGGTACGCCGGGGCGGAACCCACGAGCCGACGGTCCGGTCTCGACGCGGATTTATTACTTCCGAGGTAATCGACCGGGCTCTCTTCCGGTACCAGGCTTGAGCCGTCGGGGCGTTTTCCGCCCCACGCGAGGCCGAACCCCCGTACGCCCTCGTATTCAATCCCCCGTGTAGCCGTATGAGGAGTGCATGTGAGCGAGATCGAAGCAATCGTGGAAAAGTACGTCGCGACCTGGGCGGAGCCGGACGCCGAGATCCGGCGGAAGAACATCGCCGAACTGTGGGCCGAGAACTGTGTCTACAGCAACACCGCCACCGTGTATCGAGGCCGTGACGGCATCGAGGAGGCGGTCACGGAAGCGTACGAGAACTTCGTCCCGAAGGGCTTCGGGTTCCGGGTCGCCAGGGTGGATGCCACCCAGGAGGCCGTGCGCTACCAGTGGGAAGTGGTCCCGGCGGCCGGCGGCGAGCCGACGATGACCGGTACGCAGGTGGTCATCTTCGACGCGGACGGCCGGATGGTGCGCGACCACCAGTTCATCGACAAGGTGCAGGCCGACCAGGCCGACTGAGCACACCTCGCCATCCGCCGCGCCGCGACCGTCTCGCGGGATCGGGTGCGGTCGATCCTCGCGGCGCGGGTCGATTCGGCACGGGTCCGGGTGTACCGCCCGTGCTCGGCCGGACCCCGCGCCGCCGTCTCCCGGCGGCAGCGAAGCGGCCGGCGGCAATCACGACACATCGATCGGGAGTTCGACCATGTCGACCGACGCAAACACCCGCACCGTCGCGCCCGGCGCGGCACCGGCGGCCGGGCCGGAGGCGGACCGGCACGCCCTGATCCGCATGCTCATCGTGGTCTCCGGCATGTTCATGATCACGTTGGACTTCTTCGTGGTCAACGTGGCCATCCCGTCCACCCGCGCGGACCTGCACGCGAGCTCCGCGGCCGTCGAGTTCATCGTCTCCGGATTCAGCCTCGCCTACGCCGCCTGCATGCTCACCGCCGGCCGGCTCGGCGACCTGTACGGCAGGCGCCGGATGTTCGCCCTGGGCATGGTGCTGTTCACGGTGGCCTCGCTGGCCGCCGGCCTGGCACCGGACTCGGGAGTACTGATCGGCGCACGCGTGCTGCAAGGCGTCGGCGCGGCCGTGATGACCCCGCAGATGCTGGCCATCCTGAACACCTCGTTCACCGGACCACAACGCGTGCGCGCGTTCACCGCCTTCGCACTGTCGATGGGCATCGGCGCCACCTTCGGCCAACTCATCGGCGGGGTGCTGATCCACCTGGACATCGCCGGCCTGGGCTGGCGCACCATCTTCCTGATCAACGTGCCGATCGGCGTCGCCTCACTGGTACTGATGCGCCGCTTCATCCCGGAGTCGCACGGCTCCGGCCGGCTCGGCCTGGACCTGCTCGGTTCACTGCTCGGCTCGCTCGGCCTCCTGGCCATCGTCTTCCCGCTGGTCGAGGGCCGCGAACAGGGCTGGCCGGCATGGTCGTGGGTATGCCTGGCGGCCTCGATCCCGCTGCTCGCCGGGTTCGCCGTCCGGCAGCACCGCCTGGAACAGCGCGACGAGGCACCACTGATCTCGCTGACCCTGTTCCGCGAACGGGCCTTCTCCGTCGGCGTGCTGATCACCCTGGGTTTCTTCGCCGCGATGGCCTCCTTCATGCTCGTGCTCGCGCTCTACCTCCAGGACGGCCACGGTCTGTCGCCGCTGACCACCGGCGTGGTCTTCGGCGCCCTGGGCATCGGCTATGTCCCGGCCGCGTTCGCGGCACCGGCGCTGGGCGCCCGCCTGGGCAAGCATGTGCTGACCCTGGGCGCGCTGGTGGTCGCGGCCGGATACGGCCTGCTGCTCGCCGCGGTCGCCGGGATCGGTGTCGACGGACCCTCGGCGTGGGTGATGCCCGGACTGTGCGTGGCGGGCATCGGCATGGCGCTGTTCATCAACCCGGTGACGCCCACGGTGCTCGCCGGGGTTTCACCGAGCCACGCCGCCGCGGCGGCGGGTGTGTTGTCCACCGCGCAGGAATGTGGCAACGCACTGGGCGTGTCCGCCATCGGCGTGGTGTTCTTCGGTGTCCTGGGCCACGGCCACTCGCTCGCCTACGCGCACGCCTTCGAATGGAGCGTGGCGGTCCTGGCCGGCTTCACCCTCGTGGTGGCCGTCCTCGCCCAACTCCTGCCCGGACCCTCCGCGCAGGAGAGCTGATCGACCTCGGCCCGGTGGCACGGGACACCCACCGGGCCGATGGTCGGCCACCGCACCCGCTCGCACCGCAACCGCGCGATTCGGTTCGACCCTTTGCGTGAGGAGGCACGATGACCGACACGACACAGGCCACGATTCCCACCTGGCCGATGCCCCGATCCTGCCCGCTGCTGCCGCCCGACCGGTACGCCGAACTGCGCGAGGAACCACCCCGGCAGGTGCGCCTGGACGACGGCACCCTGGCCTGGCTCGTGACGCGCTACGCGGACATGCGCGCGGCCATGCTCAACCCCTCGCTCAGCGTCGACATCACACTGCCGGGATTCCCGCTGCGCCTGCCGCTCCCGCCCGACCCGTTGTTGCACTCGTTCCTGCGCCTCGACCCGCCCGAACACACCCGGGTACGGCGCATGGTGATGCCGGAATTCAACAACACGGCCGTGGACGGATATCGGCCCGCCGTACGCGAACTCGTGCAGGGCCTGTTGGACACCGTGGCCGAACAACCGCGGCCGGTGGACCTGCTGCCCGCATTCGCCTTTCCGATTCCGGCGCTGATGATCGCCCGAATACTGGGCGTGCCGGAAAGGGACCTGGATGCCTTTCAGGAACAGAATCTGGCACTGACGCGGTGCGATCTGCGCAATGCGGATGCGGTGGACGCGTTCGGCGCGCTTTCCGAATACCTGGACGGTCTGGTCCGGGACAAGGAACGTGAACCGTCCGACGATCTGATCAGCCGCCTGGTGCATTTGTACGTCGCCAAGGGCGAGTTCGGGCGGGACGAACTCGTGGCGATGGTCCTGCTGCTCCTGGTCGCCGGCGCGGAGACCACCGCCAGCCAGATCGCGTTGAGCATCCTGACCCTGCTCCGGCATCCGGAACAGGTGCAACCGATGCTCGACCAACCCGGTCGGCTGGGCAAGGTGATCGACGAACTTCTGCGCTACTGGTCCATCTCGCAGGACAATCAGGTCCGGGTCGCCAAGCGGGACACCACCTTGGGCGGCGTACCGATCCAGCCGGGCCACGCCGTGGTGTTCGCGATCTCCGCCGCGAACCACGACGACAGCGTGTTCACCGACGCGGCCCGCTTCAACCCGGACCGGGACGCCCGCCACCACCTCGCGTTCGGGCACGGCACGCACTTCTGCCCGGGTGCGGCACTGGCCAAGATGGAGATGGAGATCGCCCTGCCGGCACTGTTTCGCAGGTTCCCGAACCTGCGCCTGGACGCCGACCTCGCCGACCTCTCCTTTCGCTACGACACGGTGGTCTACGGCGTCAACGAACTTCCCGTCACCTGGTGATCGTCCGGTCGGCGTCCCGGGCGCCGACCGGACCGACGGCCCCGACGCGCGATCCGATCCCCGAGACCGCGCGTCGGGGGCGTCCTTCACCCACCGCGCGAAGTCCGCACGCTCCGAACGCCCCTGCTGTCCCGGGCACACGTTCCCGCCGCCACCCCACACCCGATACCCGATTTACCTGCGCCCCGGACCCCGTATATCGACAATGGAGCCAGGTGGGCCGGAGGCCGCTCGCCAGGAGGACGAGGTAGGGACCAGTGACGGTGACCACGACCCCGCGCCAAACACAGCCCATCGGCGACCTGCTGCGCCAGTGGCGCAAACGTCGCCTGCTGAGCCAACTGGAACTGGCCACCCAGGCGGAGATCTCCCCACGCCACCTGAGCTTCATCGAGAACGGCCGTTCCGGACCCAGCCGGGACATCGTGCTGCGCCTGGCCGAGGCGCTCGGCCTGGAACTGCGCGAACGCAACCCGCTGCTGCTCGCCGCCGGTTACGCCCCCGTCTACCACGAGACCAGCCTGGAGGCCCCGCACATGGCGGCAGTCCGAGCCATGCTGCGCCAAGTGCTGGCCGCGCACGAACCGTTCCCGGCCGTGGTCCTGGACCGATACTGGAACCGGGTGGAAGCCAACGAGCCCGCCCTGCTCTTTCGCATCGGCGTCTCGGAGGAACTGCTGCGCGAGCCGGTCAACCTGCTCCGCCTGAGCCTGCACCCCCACGGCCTGGCACCGCTGATCGCCAACCTCGGCGAATGGCGCGCCCACCTGCTCAGCCGGCTGCGCCAACAGGTCACGATGACCGCCGATCCGGACATCATCAAGCTCTACGACGAACTCGTCGGCTACCCGTGCGACCAGCCGGAGCCCAAGGTCGAACTCCCCGGCCCCGGCGACATCGCCATCCCGCTCCGCCTGCACTACGACGGCCGCATCCTCACCTTCTTCAGCACCATGGCCACCTTCGGCACCCCACTGGACATCACCGTCGCCGAGCTGGCCATCGAGTCCTTCTACCCGGCCGATCCGGAAACCGCGGAAATCCTGCGCACCACCAAGTGGTAGCCGCCGCACCGGTGCCGGCGCGTCACGCCGGCCCCGTGCCGCCGAGCTTCTTCGGCACGTCCAGGGCCGCCAACACCACGTCGGCCCGTCGGCGCCACGTGTAGCGATCCAAGACCTGCCGTTGTGCCTCGTCGCCGAGCGACCGGCGCAACTCCTCGTCGGCGACCAGTTCGAGGATCGCGTCCGCCCACGCCGGTGGATCCGCGGGCGGGCGGATCAGGCAGTTGACCCGGTCCGTCATCACCTCGTGCAGGACCGGCAGGTCGGAGACGACGATCGCCCGCCCATAGGACATGTACTCGAACAATTTCATCGGAGACGTCCACCGCCCGGTCTCGCCGAGCCTGCCGGTGAGATACACCTTCTCCTCGTACGGTGCCAGGACCACATCGAACCGCGGTAGGTAGCCCGGTAGTTCGGCGGGCGGCCGATGGCCGTGGAAGTACACGTTGGCGAGCGCACAGGGCCGTTCCCAACGATCCCGGTCCTCGGGCGTACCACCGACCAAATGGAAGTCCAGTCCCGGGAGCCGCTCGGCGAGGTCGAGGATCAGATCGATCCCGCGCCCGTCGTACAGATGCCCGACGTATCCGATCCGAGGCACCCCCGCCCGGCCCGGCAACCGCACGGGCTCGGTCGCGGTTCGAGGCGGGTCGGCGCAGTCGGGCACGACCAGGACGGCCGCCGGATCCAGGCGCGGGTAGGTCGTGCACAGATCGTGGGCGAGTGCGTGGGTGATCACCACGACCCGCGCCAACCGGGGGTGGGCGAGCAGCCGTTGCTCCGTTCCGGGCGGCAGGTCCGCGCGGATCTGGTGTACCTCGTACACGAACGGCGCCACGTCGGCGGCGACGGTGAGACTGTACGGATCGCGCCCGTAGATCAGATCCGGGACACCGTCGCGGACGAGCAACTCGCTTACCCGCTCGCCGCGTTGCCGGTATCCGGCGGGGGAGTGGTCCGGGACCGCCACGGTGTGCATGGGGAAGCGGTGACGGACTCCGTAGTACGCGTACGCGTCGTCGGCCGGGTAGGTGCCGGGGGCGGCGTAGAGGGTGATGTCGTGCCCGGCCGAGGCGAACGCGTCGCACATGCGCATGACATGGACGTTGTTGGCCCAGAAGGAGGGGATGCTCCCGCCGTGCAGGTAGGCGATGCGCATGCCGCCCTCAGCCCTGTGCCGGGGCCGACGTGCGGAGCCGGCGACGGTCGTCGGGAAGGGCTCGGGTAGCTGCGATGCGTGCAGGGCTCATCGGTGTCTCCTCGTCCTGGGCGGCGGGTGATCCGGCGGGACCGGCGTGCGCCCGGGGCGGCGGCGCCGGGTCATCATCACCGGTGATCACCGAGTTGCCAAGAGTGACGCGTGCGGAAGGGCGAGAACCGGTCGGCATCACTGGACCGCGGCATACCACGAGGCCGGCGAGGATCGATGCCCGACATGTGCCGGGGGCGAAACCTCGGGCGCCACCGACCCGGACACGAGAACGCCAGAACGTCCGGATCCGGGTGCCGTGCCCGCCGATCGCCCACCCGCTCCACCATCCCGAGTGCCGCCGAGCCACTCGCCTCGCTGTTTCCGGCCATTGTTCGGCCGATCCGCGGCACCCCGCCGGTCCGAATGAGCCGTTGACAGGCCGCGGCCCGAGGTGACCGGCATTCGCCGCCCCCGCCGAAACGGCAGATGGCTGGACCCATTCGCATGCGAACCGGGACCATCCTCTCGAAGGCAAGGCCGTTTCAGGCTGTGCCTACTCGACCTCCCCCCGCAGCGCGACCGTTGCCTACTCCTTGTGCCGATGACCATCGCGCGCCGACGATGGCGCTCCCGGTGGTCCTCGTCGACGACGGAGGAGCCGGCGATCCGAAGGGAGTCCGATATGCACGACGACATCGAACTTGTCCCGGAAGAAGAACTGCCCGAGCTGGCCTTGATGATCGACCTTCCCAGCTGAGCCGACGTCACCGTGCGCGGCGGGTTGGACTCTCCGGCCCGTCGCCCATCCCGCACCGGGGTCACGAGAGGTACTCGCGATGCGCGTGGAACCAGATGCCGGGCAAAGCGCCGAGGAACGCGCGGTGCTGGCCCACATGACGCAAACGATCCTGGCGCGAGCCGACTTGACGGTCACCCCGCCGGAATCGACACACCCGGCAGTCATCGAGACGGCACACGTCGCCCAGCGAGTCCTGCGGGCCGACCCATCCGACCCACTACGCCTCCGGGCACTGGGCCGAATGCTCGAACGCGCCAGAGCCGACATCGCCGACCCGCCACCCGAACTCGGCTGGCCCGTCGACCTCGTCGCCCCACGCGCACATCTGGAACGCAGTGTGGCCCGGGCGCTGAAGGCCGTTCCGAAGCAGGAAGACCATGCCACGGGCCCACCCGCCTCCGCCGTGGTCGGCTGGCGCGACGCGGACACCGAGACGATCCGCGAGACCACCATCCTGCTGGCCGAGGTTTGGCCCGAGGCATGCGCCGAACTCGGCGAAATCCTGGTACAGATCGCGCTGTTGCACGGCCCGGCGATCGACGGCTTCACCGACTTCGGCGTCCACGGCGCGGTGTTCGTTCGACGCGACCGCTTGGACCGCGGCGCGGACGGGCTGCCCGGCCCGGTCCGCCTGGCCGAGGCCCTCGTCCACGAGGGGGCGCACACCCGCTGCAACGCCGCTACGGTCGCGGCCGAGCCCTTCCTGCGCCCCGCCGAGGGCGACGGCCCACTCGTCGCCACCCCGCTGCGCGCCGATCCGCGGCCGCTCACCGGCCTGTTCCAGCAGGCGGTCGTGCTGGCCCGGAGCGTACTGCTGTACCGGCACCTGCTGGACGCCGACCGGCCGGCGACCACGACGGAGGCGGCCAACGCCATCCGTACCCGGCACGATCTGCTCGCCCGCTCCGCGACCGACGCCGTGGGCACCCTGCGCGATCACCGCGACGCGCTCACCGGCCACGGACTGTCCGTCCTGGACCAGGCCGTCGACGTCGCCCGGACGCACGGGTGACGCCCGCGCCCGCGTGGGACCCGCAGGTGTTCAGCCCCTACGACCGCAGGCCCGACATCGTCATCGCGCGAATCGCCGTGCGCTCGGCACACTTCGACCCGGTCTGCGCGTCCGGCAATCGACCGATCGTGGTCGGCAGCGCAGCCGGACACCGCCGCGAACAGGTCGTGACGAGCGCCCGCGGTGAACTCCTGGAGCGTGTCGGCAACATCCTGGCCGGCCGCGCGGCCGAGGCGAACGACGCGGCACTGGTGGCCACGTACGCCGAGTTGCGCCGCCGCGGCATGCCCGCGCTCGACCCCGCCGCCGCTACCCCGGACGGTTTCGCGAACGCCACGCCCCCGGAGACCGCCCGCACCACCCGGCGACTGTGGGTTCTCGGGCGCCGGGCGCACACCGACGCAGAGATCCACGTGCCCGCCGGAGCGGTCTTCCTGCACCATCGCCCGCCGACCGGCTGCGACCCGGGACCGGGCGTCGGTTCGACCGGCCTCGCCGCGCACCCCGATCCGCAGGCCGCCGCGGACCACGCCGCCTGGGAAATCCTCGAACGCGACCTGATCCGCCGCAGTTGGTACGGCCTGTCGCCCGCCCCGACCCCGTTGCCGACCGGCGAACCGCCCGACTCGCCGGCCACGCTCCTGACCGAACTCGACGTCACCGCAAGCATCCTGGACATCCCCGCCACCCCCGGCACCCGCTGCGTCGTGGTCTGTCTGCACGCCCCCAACGGCACCGGCCAGACCTTCGGAGCCCGTTGCGGCCTCGACTCGGCCGTGCCGCCGCTGATCGAGAAGGCGGCCTACGAGGCACTCATGGTGCGGTGGAGCATGACCAGCCCGGTGGCCGTGGACACCTGGACCCGATGGCAGGGGAGCCACCCGCCACGGACCGCCGTGCAACACGCCCTGTGGGCCTACCACCGTCAGGACAGCCTGGCCCTGTGGACCTCCCGCGACCACCACGACGCCGACCCCGCGGCGCCGCAACAGCCCGCCACCCACGCGACCCCCGAGACCGCGACCGTGCCGGCGAACCGATCCGGCCTCACCGCACTCGCCGCGCACACCGCGCGCGACGTCATCCTCGTCGACACCACGGCCGGCCCCGCCCGCACGTTCGGCACCACCGTCATCCGGGCCATCGCCCCAGGCGCAGCCGCGCTACCCACCGGACCGGCCGACGAGCACCACCCACCGAAGTCACCGGCCCCCCATCCCTTCGGCTGATCGATCCCCGACCCACGGACCCCCGACCCACGGCCCCGACGAACCCGACCCGTCGCGAAGCCAAGGAGCCGCCATGCCCAGGACCGACAGCCCGCCCACCCGAAACCCCCGACCGGTCACCACGACGCCCGACCCCGCCGGTGGCGTGGAGCAGCGATCCGAGGCTGCCGCCGAGCCGGCCGGCTCGGGCTACGCCGACGCCCACGCCGCCGACTACGACCGGTGGTTCGGCAAACCCGGGATCACCGGCGCGACCGTGGACGCCCTGGCCGGCCTCGCCGGTTCGGGACCCGTACTCGAACTCGGCATCGGCACCGGCCGCGTCGCCCTCCCGCTCGCGCGACGCGGCCTGCGCGTACACGGCATCGACGCCTCCGAAGCGATGGTCCGCCATCTGCGCGGCAAGCCCGGCGGGTCGGAAATCCCGATCACCATGGGTGACTTCGCCGAAGTGGGCGCTCCCGGTCCGTTCTCCCTGATCTACCTCGCCGGCGGGACCTTCTTCGAACTCCCCGACAGCCGAGCCAAACAACGCTGTCTGGCCGCCGCGCAGGCCCGCCTGCAACACCCCGGCGGTGTCTTCGTCTTCGACGCACACCTCCCCGAAGCCCTCGCGGTCGCCGCCGCGTCCGGTGTCCCCGAGGTCGTAGCCGAAACCGACGAACACCTCATCCTGTGTCACCGCCGCATCGACGCGTCCACCCAGACGTACCACTCCCACTACCTCATCCACGAGTCCGACCGCACCCGCCATCTGCGCGTCGCGTTCCATTACGCGTCCCCCGGCGAACTCGACCTGCTGGCCCGGCGATCGGGCCTGCGACTCAAACAACGTCTGGGCTCCTGGGCGGGCGCACCCTTCACCCGGGACAGCACGTACCACGTCTCCGTCTACGAACCCGCCACCCCGGAGCAACCGTGACCCCCCAAGCCCCCGAGCCGCGACGGCAGTCGCCTTCCGCCTCCGGAACACGACCACAGCCACCCCGCACCTCCGGAACCGGCCCGGCCTCGGCATCGACACCGCGGCCGCCTGCCTCCCTCGACGGAACCGACCCGATCCCCAAGCCGCGAACGGACCCCACCCCCACCCAGGTCTTCCCCCTCCCGCACCGCGACGGACTCGACCCCATCCCCGAGTTCGCCGACCTGCGTCGGGACGCTCCGTGTACTCGGATCCGACTCCCCAGCGGCGACCGAGCCTGGCTGGTCACCCGCTACGCGGATGTGCGTCTCGTACTGGGCGACCCGCGCTTCAGCCGTACCCGTGCCACCCGAGGCAGCGGCCCGCGCATGGCCGACGTCCCCACCCTGGCCGACTCGATCCTGGCCGCCGACCCGCCCGTACACACCCGCCTGCGCAAACTCGTCGCCGCCGCCTTCACCGCCCGCCGCGCGGAAGCCATGCGACGCGACATCGCCCGCCTGGTCGGCGACCTGCTCGACACGGTCATCGCGCACGACCGCCCGGCCGACCTGGTGCCCCTGTTCGCTCGACCCCTGCCACTGGCCGTCATCTGCGACCTCCTCGGCACCCCGCGCCACGACGGTGACCGCCTCGACGCCTGGTGCGACGCGCTACGCAGCCTCACCGCGATCCCCGACGCGGCCGTCACCCACGCGGTCGGCGAGATGACCGGCTACATGGCCGGGCTGATCGCCGACAAACGCCGGCGCCCGGCCGACGACATGCTCAGTGTCCTGATCGCTGCCCGCGACGACGAGGACCGTCTCACCGAGGACGAACTGGTCTCCTTCTGCGTCGTCCTCCTCGCCGGCGGCTACGGCACGACCTCCGACCGCCTGTCCGGCATGATCCACCTGCTCCTGGCCGCCCCCGAGCGTTACCGGCACATCCGCGACAACCCCGAAGCCATCCCCACGGCCATCGAGGAACTCCTGCGCTACGCGCAAACCAACATCCAGGCCAACCTCCGCGTGGCCACCGAACCATTGACCCTCGCCGGCGTCGACATCGCCGAAGGCGATGCCGTCATGGCGATCAATTCGTCCGCCAACCACGACGAATCCGTCTTCGACACCCCAGAACAACTGGACCTCACCCGAAACCCCAACCCCCACCTGGGCTTCGGCCACGGCGTCCACCACTGCGTGGGCGCCCAACTCGCCCGCGTGCAACTCCAGGAAGCGCTCACCGCCCTGACCCGGCGCTTCCCGACCCTGCGCTCCGCAGCCCCCGCCACCTGGAAGTCCGGCCTGAAGACCCGAGCCCCCCGAACCCTCCCGGTGACCTGGTGACTCCCCGGCCCCCGACCCCGTCCTCGAACGGATCCGCCCAAGGCCCCACCCACGCCCACGTCGACCTCGACCTGTGCATCGCCTCGGGCATCTGCGCCGCCACGGCCCCCACCCACTTCACCCAGGCCCCCAACGGCCAGGCCCGGGTGCGCCCCGACGCCCCGCCCCCGACCACCCCGGCCGAAGACGCCGCGGCCCTTTGCCCGGTGGAAGCCATCACCCTCACCCGGGCTCCGGCCCCACATCCCCCACCGAAGTCGACCTGACCGCCCACACGACCGGGACACCGCGACGCCGGGTCGGCGCAGCGCCGGATACCGCGGTTTCCCGGACACCACACCGACCGAGCGCGCGCTGCGGCCAGCACCCCAGCCCCCTGCGCACCGTTTGCGCCGATGGGCGACTCACACCCGATGGCCGACGCAGGCCGATGCCGCCCACGCGGCCCGCCCGTTCGCGGTCGCCGCGTGGACGACCCGGATCAGCGCTTCCGCTTGAACTCGTACACCGTGGCGCGTGCGGCACAATCACGCGGCGGAATCATCTCCACCCGCAGGACACCCGTACGCCGGTCGTAGTCGTTCCCCTCGGTCTCGAAGTCGGCGGGAGCGCCCGGACATGCGCTCAGCAGCGGCAGCCCACCGAGCGAAGTCACGTGCCCGGTCACCGTCTTCCCGTCGAGCGCCTTCTTCAGCTCGATCTGCAGCAGCGGCTTGGCCACGGGGAACAACTTCGCGTCGGAGTCGTCCGACGCACAGACCAACCGCTTCTCGTCCAGGAACGTGCACCCCTGGATGTCCTTGACCGGCCGGTCCAGTTCGATGGTCGCGGCGAGCGGGAGGGTGCCTCCGGTCCGCGGCGTGGCCGCATTCAGCATCGGTGTGGGAAAGACGAGCAGCCGATTCATCGTGTCCCACTCGCCGGAGACGAGCCAACGAGCATCGGGGGAGACCGCGGCGAAGGAGTTGTTCATCGCCTCACCCGCCGCCAACGGGTGCACGTACTCGTAGGCGTCCCCCGCCGGCGTGGTGACCCGGAACATCTTCGCCGTCGCGTCCCCACCGCCCTGGTAGGCATCGAACACGTATCCGCGCGAGGAGTCCGGGTCACCGATGTGCGACCAGCCACGCTCACGCACGGGCGCCGGAATCGAGGTGTTCCCGGCGTAGTACATGTAGGGCTTCCCGTGGTGCGGCCGCACGCCGGCCAACCCCTGCGCCTGGGACTGCGCGTCGATCTCGTACTTCCCGACCGGCTTCCACCCCTTGACCGCGGACGGGAACGCCGCCCCCGCACCGTCACCCGCCGCCTCCGCCGCCTGCGCCGTACCCGCGAGCCCGCCGCCGGCACACAGCGCAACACAGACCGCGCCGATCGACGCCCCTCGCCATACCGCTCGCAGACCCTTCGCGACCAGCCTCATAGCCACCGAACTCCTCAACCGCGCCGATCCCACGCCAATGTGTTCGAACGCCAAGACCATGGCGCAGAACTGTGTCCGCCAGACGCCCCCCACCTGAACACCCCCAATCCACTTCCCAACGTTCCGCTTCCGGGCGGGTGGACCCGTGAGGACGGCTACCAGGGCCGGTACGGCTTGCACGGTGCGTGAGGAGTGCCGGGGCTGGAAGAGCCCGGCGACTCCCGCCGTGCCTCGGGAACGGTTGCGGGCACGGGCGCCCGCCCGCGCGCCCGCCCGCCCGAAGGCGGCTCCTACCGGGCCGGGTTGGCCAGGGCGGAAACGGGAAGGTTGCCGCTGATCGGCCGTCCGCTGATCCGTGCCCTCAACCGTCGTCCCGTGCGTTCACCCGTTCACCCGTTCGTCTGTTCGTCTGTTCGTCCGTCCATTCGTCCGTTGTGTCGAGAGGGAGCGCCCGTGATGCGCAGAGCTTCACGTACGAGTGCCCAAAAGGGTCATCCATTCGGTCGTCGGCCCACCGGTGGGTGGGCCGACGTGGTGTGGGACTGGTCGAAGTCCGGTACCCGTCACGCGGCCCGGAACCGATTGTTACGACGGCTGCCCGGTGTCGGGTCGGCGACGGCGTACCGATTCGGCCTGGTGGAGCGGGCGCACTACGCGTACGGCGTGCGTCGAGCCACCGAATCGGCCGCGCGCCTGGGGCATCGGGGCGTGACGGTGGTGGAGTTCGGCGTGGCCGGCGGCAACGGGCTGCTGGCGCTCGCCGAGCATGCCCGCTACTATGCCGCCGCCACGGGCGTCACGGTGCGGGTGGTCGGCTTCGACGGCGGAGTGGGCATGCCGCCGGCCGAGGATCCTCGGGATCTGCCCTACCTGTTCGGTCCCGGCTTCTACGCCATGGACCACGACCGGTTGCGCGCCCGCCTGGGGGAGGCCGAACTGGTCATCGGCGATCTCGCCCGGACACTGCCCGGCTACCTCGACACCCACACGCACGAACTCCGGGATCACCCGGTCGGTTTCGTCGCCCTGGACCTGGATCACTACACCTCGACGGCGACCGCGCTGGAGCTCTTCCACCGCCCCGGCCACGAGCACCTGCTGCCCCGCGTCACCTGCTATCTCGACGATCTGCCGGGCACCACCGAGCACATCGGCGAGGCCGCCGCGATCACCGACTTCAACGCCGCCCACCCGGACCGGGCGATCGGCCGAGTTCTGGGCCTGCGCGCGTTCACACCCTTCGACCCACCCTGGGCCGACCAGATCTACGTCCACCACCGCTTGGACCACCCCGACTACGCCACCCTGGAAACCGGCGCCACCGGCGACCAACTCCCCCTCACACCATGACGACCGAAAGCAGCACGCACCACCACCGCGCCGAGACAGCCCACGTGAGCAGGGAACCCATGTGACGCCGGCCCCGTCGCCATACGAGGATGTCCACATGTCAGACAACAGCCCCTCGTTGCCCCGTCGGGTCGCCGACACCTACGTCGACGAGCTCATCGCCCTCGACCCGATCACCGGGACCTACCTCGGCGTCCCGGAAAGTTCCGCCGAATTGCCCGACCTCTCGCCGGCCGGGCGTGAGGCGCGCGCCGACCTCGCGCGGTCCACGCTCGCCAGGCTTGCCCGGGCCGAGCAACAACCCGGCGCCGACGACGACATCGAGCGCCGCTGCGCCCGGCTGCTCCGTGAGCGGTTGACCGCGGAACTCGCCGTGCACGACGCCGACGAGGGCCTGCGTACCGTGGGCAATCTCGGTACGCCGCTGCACGACGTCCGCGAGGTGTTCTCCGTGACACCCGCGCAGACCGTCGAGGACTGGGCGGCGATCGCCGAGCGCCTGCGCGCGGTGCCCGACGCGCTGGAGGGTTACCGCGCGTCGCTCGCCCTGGGCCTGGAGCGCAAGCTGTACGCGGGGCCGCGCCCGACCGCGACGTGTATCGACCAACTCGGCGAGTGGGCCGACACCGACGGCAACGGCCGCGGCTGGTTCGAGGACTTCGCCGCCGACGGCCCGGACGCCCTGCGCACCGAACTCGACGAGGCCGGGCGCGCCGCCACCACCGCCGTCGCGGCCCTGCGCGACTGGATGCGCGACGTGTACGCCCCCGCCGTGGCCGGCGCTCCCGACACCGTCGGGCGCGAGCGCTACGCCCGCTGGTCGCGCTACTTCAACGGCACGGACTTCGACCTGGACGAGGCATACGCCTACGGCTGGTCGGAGTTCCACCGCATTCTGGGCGAGATGCGCGAGGAGGCGGAGAAGGTCCTCCCCGGCGCCGCAACGCCCTGGGTCGCGCTGGCCCACCTCGACGAGCACGGCACCCACATCGAGGGCGTCGACGAGGTCCGGGCATGGCTCCAGAATCTGATGGACCAGGCGATCGACCACCTCGACGGCACCCACTTCGAGCTGGCCGACCGGGTGCGCAGGGTCGAGTCCTGCATCGCCCCGCCCGGGAGCGCCGCCGCGCCGTACTACACGCCGCCGTCCGAGGACTTCACCCGCCCGGGCCGGACGTGGCTGCCGACGATGGGCCGCACCAGCTTCCCGGTCTACGACCTGGTGTCGACCTGGTACCACGAGGGCGTCCCCGGCCACCACCTCCAGCTCGCACAGTGGACCCACATCGCCGCCGACCTGTCCCGCTACCAGGCCACCGTCGGCGTGGTGAGCGCCAACGCCGAGGGCTGGGCCCTGTACGCCGAGCGCCTGATGGACGAACTCGGCTTCCTCACCGACGCCGAGCAGCGCCTGGGCTACCTCGATGCCCAGATGATGCGCGCGACCCGCGTCATCGTCGACATCGGCATGCACCTGGAACTGGAGATCCCCGCGGACTCCCCCTTCCATCCCGGCGAGCGCTGGACCCCGGACCTGGCGCAGGAGTTCTTCGCCGCGCACAGCAGCCGCCCCGCCGACTTCGTCGAGAGCGAACTCACCCGCTACCTGACCATCCCCGGCCAGGCGATCGGCTACAAGCTCGGCGAACGCGCCTGGTTGCTGGGCCGCGAGAACGCCCGCCGGGCCCAGGGCGCCGCGTTCGACCTGAAGTCCTGGCACATGGCCGCACTGTCCCAGGGCTCCCTGGGCCTGGACGACCTGACCGACGAACTCTCCTCGATCCCCGCCCCGGACCCCGCGACGTAACCGCGGCGGTGGCCGGACCCCGCTCACGCGGGAGCGGCGCCCACCAGGGCGTCGTGGGCTGCGTCGCGGGCCATGCCCGCGACGCAGCCGTCCGACGGCCGACAGGACGTCCCGCGGCCCGCCGGCCGGCGCCCGGGACACCGGCGGCCCGGTCCCCGCACCCGAAGTCTCCGCCGAGGGGGTCCGGGCATTCGGGGACGATGTGGTTGCCGAGGCTTCCGGGGACGTACCGTCCACAGGCCGACACGAGACTGTTGGCGTCGGCGTTCGTCGAGCAGGGGCTGTACCGGGCCGGACGGGTGCTCGACGTGGGCGCCGGGACGGGCGCGGTGGCCCTCGCGGCGGCGTCCGCCGGTTCCCGGGCCTGCTCGGTGACCGCGATCGACGTCTCCCGCCAAGCGGTGTGGACCACCCGGCTCAACAGCGCCTGGCGGAGGGGACGCCTGTCCGTACTGCGTGGAGACCTGCTGGAACCGGTCGCCGGACAGACGTTCGACGTGGTGTTGGCGAACCCGCGCCGTACGTGCCCTCGACCCGGGAGAACGCCCCCACGGGCGGAAGCGTCCGGGCGTGGGACGCCGGCACGGACGGAAGGCTCGTGCCGGACCGGCTGTGTGCCCAGGTGCCGCGGCACCTCAATCCCGGCGGGACGCTCCTGGTCGTGCACTTGGCGCTGTGCGGGGTGGGAACGACCCTGGGCCTTTTGGAGTCCCTCGACCTGCGGGCCGAGGTGGTGGCCCGCAGCCTGGAACCCTTCGGCCCGGTCCTGACCGTCCGCGCGACCCTCCTGGAGGAACGCGGTCTGATCGAACCCGGCTGCCGCGAGGAGGAACTGGTGGTCGTCCGTGCCGACGCACGATAGGCCGATCGGTTGTCGCGGCGAGCGGCACGAGTGTGACACCGGGCGGACGCGGGGCACGGACGCGCGCCGAACTTCCGCTCCACTACCGGGTCCACGGGGGCGACGACAGGCAGAGCGACCCGGTCCGGCCCCGGCGCTTTCCCTCGATCGCCCCGGCGCGGCGTGGACGCCGCGTGTCCGGCTCGTCGCGCGGCGTGGATGACCGGGACCCGGCCGGGTAGGGAAGGAAACGAAAGCGATCATCGCGCGTCGTGCCTCGACGCTCCCATGGGAAGCCGGAGTCGAGCCGGCACACACGAGACGAACCCGTCACGCCCACGGCGGGCACGAGCGCGGACCGACGTACGGAAACGGTTGGGATAACCATGGACATGCCCCACGCCTGCCGCCCCTCCCGGTTGGCCCTCGCCCTCGTCGCCGCGCCCGCCCTGATCTGGACGCTCGCGGGCCCACCCGGTCTCGCGCACGCCACCCCCAGTCCGACGAACGACGGGCCGACGTTGACAGCCGACCGTGTCGGCGCACTGGACCCGACCGAAGACCGGATCGCCGTGATCGGCCGCGGTTTCCGGCCCGGCAGCGAGGTGCGGCTCAAAACGTGCGATCCGGCCCAGGGACCCGACAAGGCATGCGATTCCGAATTCGGCGTAGCCCCCGTCCGGGTGGACACCGACGGTACGTTCTCCCGACAACTGCGCGTCCGCGCCGCCTTCGGCCCGGTCGACTGCCTCCGCACCCGCTGCGCCGTGGCCACCACCAAGGTCGGCGGCGGCGGGGACCGCAGCCAGGAGACCTACCTACCGATCGCATTCCGAGGCGAGACTCCCGGCCTGCCGGCGACCTGGTCGGCCGCCCCGGCGGTCGCCCCGAGCGGCGAGGGTGCCTCGGCCGTACCGCCCTCGCCGGTGAGCCCGTCGGCCTCCGCCGACTCGGCGACCTCCAGCGCGCAGAACAACGACGCGGACAAGAACCCCTGGATTCTCCCGGCCGTGATGGTCGGCGTGATCGCGGTGATCGTGGTGATCGTGGTCATCGTGGTCCGCAACCGACACCAGGTGGGCACCGGACAAGGCAGCGGCGACAAGTGACCCGATACCGCTTCCCGCCGACAGGGCCCGACCTCGTCGCCAAGCGTGCGGCCGTGGAGGCCGCCCCGATCGACCGGTACGACCAGCGACGCTACGTCACCGGCATGCTCGCCCCCCTCGCCGCCGTCCACGACACCATCGAGCCCGGGAGCAGCCGGTCATGACCACCGCGCCGCGCGTCGACATCGCCGACACCCGTGGGCAGACGACTGCCCTCACGGTGACCGGGGACCTGGACCTGCAGGCCGTCGCCGTCTTCCACCACACGGTGGCAGACGTGCTCAGCGAGCACCCCACCGTGATTCTGGACCTGACCGGCGTCACCTTCTGCGACTCCTCCGGCCTCAACACCCTTTTGCGCCTTCGGCGCCGCGCCCAGGAGGTCGGCGGCCGGCTCGTGCTGGTCGCGCCGCCCCGGCAGATGTTGCGCCTGCTCTCCGTCACCGGTGCCGTGAGCGTCTTCACCATCCACGGCAGCCTGGCCGAGGCATGGGAGGCGATTCCTGCTTCGGACCCTCCGCCCACAGCCTGACCGAAGCCTTCCGGCCCCTGGCCCCTTCCGCCCCTTCCGGCCCTCCGGCCCTGACGAACAACGCAGCCGCGGACGGCGGCACTGGCGCTCCGGCTCAGGTCCCGCCACCGCTGCGTTCCCGAACCCGGATCAGGGTCACCGTCGGCCCCGGGAACCGCCCCGAGATCGGTTCTCGGTCCGGCCCCGGGCGGCGGTGGTCGTGGTGCCGGTGTGGTCGCCGTCGGCCCGGTGGGCGAGGCGCTCGGCATGCGCGGCGGCCTTCCGGGCGTGGCGTCGGGCGTCGGGCAGGCCGCGTTCGGCTTGTCCGACCCGGTCCCGGGCGTGCTGTTCGGCCTCGGTGGCGTCGCGTTCGGCCTGTTCCGCGTCCGCGACCTCGCGGCGCAGTTCCGCGAGGTGCTCACGGGCTTGCCGCTGTCGTTCCCGTGCGTCGCGGGATTCGGTGCGGGCCTGTTCGAGGGCCGCTTCCGCCGCCACGACGGACGCCGCGGCTTCCTCGGCGCCGCGACGCGCCTCGGCGGCCCGGGCGCGGGCTTCGCGACGGGCCCCGGCCTGCTCCGAGTCGCCCGCTTCGGCCGGCGCCGGGTGCGGCGAGGAACCGGTCCGCCGCCGCGTACCGGAGCCGGACCGCGTACCGGAGCCGGACCGTGAACCGGCGCCGGAACCGGACGCGGAACCGGACGCGGAACCGGACGCGGAACCGGACCGTGAACCGGCGGACGGGCCCGCGGCTGCCGCGGCGTCGGTCGCAACGGACGGGAACACGGGCGGTAGAAGCGGGTGGGCGAGCCGACCGGATGCCCATGCCGCTGCGGCCTCCGGGTCGGCGAGGGCGGCCTGGAGAGTGCTGCGGATCTCGAGGACGGCCTGGTCGCTCAGTGGGTGCCCGGCCTGCCCCGCCAACTCGCCGGCCTGCCCGGCGAGCGCCGTGGTCAGCGCGCGTTGCCGAGCGGACAGCGCCCGCAGCCGGGGCCCGTCGAGATCCCGATGCGCCTGGCGCAACTCCTCGCCGAGCTCCAACAGGCCGCGCACCCGGTCCGGTCGGGCACGCACCAGGACGTTGCTCGCCCAGGCGGCGAGAGTGGGGCGGCGCAGGGCTTTGACCCGCGTCGCGAGGCCGCGTTCCCCGTCCCGGCGGGCCCGGGCGGCCCGGGCGTCGCGTGCGGCGGTGAACTCGGACGGCGGCAGCGCGTACAACTCGTCGGCGACCGCCTCGAAGCCCTCGGCGTCGACGCGGCCGCCGGTGCCCTGCGCGTCGGCGCGATCACCGGAGCCGGATCCGGCGCGACGTGCCATCGGCCCCCGCCTCCTCTCCGCCTCGTCGCCGACCGGCCGGCAGCCGGTTCGCACAGGGCAAAGCTGCCCGAACCAGTCGACGATTACGCGTGCCGGCGCGCCACTACGACGTGATCGGCCGTCCGCGCGGCGGGTTCGGAGACCACCGGCTCGCAGCCGCTGTTCCTGCTCGGCTCCCGTCGCCGGGCCGTCCACCCGAGGCCACGACTCGGCGAAACCGGCGCACCGATGGCGGATGGTACGTAGTCGTGCTCAGGTCCGCGGTTCCGTCGGAGCGCGTTCGGTGAGCTGGTGCAGGCGTAGGGCGAGTTGCAGTTCGAGCGCTTGTTGTGGCTGGTTCCACTCCGGTCCGAGCAGGGCCTCGACGCGGTCCAGCCGCCGTCCGGTGTGCGTGAGGTGCCGGTGATGTGGCGGGCGTGGGGTCGGCACAGGAAGAGGGCCGCCGCGGCGATTTCGTCGGGTTCGATCAGCCGCTTGACCGCCGAGTGGTGGAGCATGATGTCGCGGAGCACGTCGTCGGGGTGGATGCCGTGTGCGGTGGCCTGGGCGGTGATCCGGTTCTCGGTCAGTGGTGTGCGGACGTAGCCGGGGCTGATGCAGTTGCCGGTCACGCCGTAGGGGGCGCCTTCGAGGGCGGCGACCTTGCTGAGTCCCTCCTGGGCGTGTTTGGCGGCCACTGCACCGAGGAGATGTTGACGATGCGCCCCCAGCCGTGGGTGTACGTCATCGACGGAGAGGCGAGCGCCGGCGACGCCTCCTCGGGGCCGGGGCGACGCGGCCGGTCGAAGGGGCGGTGTCCCGGTTCGGGGCACGTTACGGGACGGGGCAGGGTGAGGTCTCCGTTCCGGGCGCCGGTCGGTCGGCCGGCTTGGTGACGGGCGCGGGATCCAGGCCGGCGCGGCGCCGGTGACACAGGCGTTCCAATGCCTGTACCCCCGGTTCCGCGCCGCGGAGCAGGGAGGGCCCGGAGCCGACGAAGCGGGAACAGACGCCCACGTGGGCGTGATGGACGTCGGTCAGGACCTCGACCAGGCGCCGGTGGGCGGGGCGCAAAGTGGAGGACTTCGCCGGCGCGACCAGACCCCACTTGCGCAGGTCCCGTACCAGGACGCGGTGATCGGCCGACCACAGGCCGGAGAATCCGGCTCGCGCAACGTGCGGCGGCGTCATCGAGGGCCGAACGATCTCGTGGTATTCGTCGATGCCGAAGGACGCGGTGACGCGCAGGGCGGCCGCGGAGGCGCGCAGGAAGTGCGCGGCGCTCTCCAAGCCGAGGGCCGACCCGTCCGGCGAGGGAGCGTGCAGGGCGTGTCGCAGGGCGACGACGGTGGCCTGGGTGAGAGCGAAGAACAGGCGATGTCCCTGGACCCAGCGCTCGCGCACCGTGGCCTCCGCCGGAGGCTCGACGGAGTTCGCCCCAGGGGTCAGCCCGGCCGCGTGCGCGGCGAGTTCGAGGTCGGGCTCCGTCAAAGTCCCGTCCGCGTGCCGGGAGAAGGCCCGCACTTCGGCGAGAGTGGCGTACAGGGCGCCGACCAACAGGGGCGCCGGGGCGCAGGCGCAACGTGCGACCGCGAAGTATTCGTCGAACGCGGCTTCGCGGGGCGCGCGATCGGGGAGGCGTCGGTGGTCGGGGGACGTGTGCCGGCAAGCGGATCGACTCGCGGCCTCACGCACGATCGTGAGGTCGTGGGGGAGGCGATCGGGAGGAGCGAGCCACAGCACGGATACGCTTGTCATATGCGTCATTTCAGTAGGTTTATGATGTACGTTAACCGGCATGTCGGGTATTTCTATGGAAGATTCGTTTCGTGGCGTTATCGGCGTGGTCGCGGAGATCCTCGAGGACTATTGGGAGGACCTGCGTGAGGAACGCCTGCCGGTGACGCCCGACCTCCGGCCCGGGGATGTGCGCGCGATGCTGCCCGACCACGTGCCGGCGCACGGCGAACCCATCCGGGACGTGCTGGCCGATGTACGGCGTGTGGTGATGCCCGGGCTCGTGCACTGGCAACATCCGTCGTTCCTGGGCTACTACCCCACTCAGACCAGTCCCGCCTCCGTGGTCGGCGAGCTCTTGGCGTCGGGTCTGGCGGTCCAGCACATGATGTGGTCGACGGGTCCGGCCGCCACCGAACTCGAGGAAGCGGTTTTGGACCAGCTCGCGGTCGCGCTGGGCCTGCCGCAGCGGTTCCTCGGCGGTGGGGACGGTGGCGGGGTCCTGCAGGACTCCGCGTCCTCGGCGGTGCTGGTGGCGCTGGTCGCCGCCCTGTACCGGGCCTCCGACGGGCGCTGGCGCGAGCACGGCACCGAGGGGCGCTACCGCCTGTACTGCACCGACCAGGCCAACTCTTGCGTGCCCAAAGCCTCGCGCATCGCGGGCCTGGGTGAGCCGGCCCTGATCGCCACCAAGGCGGGCACCTGCGAGATGGACCCCCGCGCCCTCCGCGAGAGACTGACGGCCGATCGCGCCGCGGGTGTCGTTCCCGCGATCGTGGTCGCCTCCGTGGGCACCACGGGCACCTGCGCCATCGATCCCGTCGCCGACATCGCCGCGGTGTGCCGCGAGTTCGGGGCGTGGTTGCACGTGGACGCCGCCTACGCCGGATCGGCCGCGATCTGCCCGGAGAACCGCTGGATCAACGACGGCGTCGAACACGCCGACTCCTACGCCGTCAACTGCCACAAGTGGCTGCTGACGGGACCACCCTGCGACGCCATGTGGGTGGCCGACCGACGCAGCCTCACCGCGGCGATGGACATCCGCCCGGACTTCCTGCGCAACCAGGCCAGCGACTCGGGTGACGTCACCGACTTCCGGGACTGGCAGGTGCCGCTCATGCACCCCTTCCGGGCCCTGAAACTGTGGTTCGTCCTGCGCACCCACGGCATCGAGGGCCTGCGCACGCACATCCGCGAACAGCTCTCCCTCGCCGAACTGTTCGCCGACCTGGTCCGGGACAGCCCCGGCTTCGAACTGGTCTCGCACACGCTGGGGCTGGTGTGCTTCCGTCTCGCCGGCGACAACGCGCGCACCGAACGCCTGCGTGCCGACCTGGACGCCACCCGCCGAATCCTGGTGACCCCCACCACCGTCGACGGCCGCTACGTCCTGCGCGCGGCCCTGGGTTCGCGCCTGGCCTCGCAGACCTCCGTCCGCAACGCCTGGGCCCTGGTGCGCGAGGTCGCCGACGCGATCCCCGACGCCCCGCCCACGCCTTCGGACGTGCCGGCGACGGTCTCGGTGGGCGCCCGGTGACCACGAACGCGTCCACTCGTCACTGCGCCCGGGGGGCGGTACCCGCCTCGGCACCGCGGCTGCCGCACCGGCGAGGAGGCCGGGGGCCGAGGTCGAGGACATGACGCGAACCGTGTACGCACGCCCACGGACTCGAACCCGCGCCGCGCGAACGGCATCGAACGGAGAGCACCATGCACGAGCGTGACAGCGAGGCGGGCGAACGTTGGTTCCACTACGGGGCGGCGCACCCCCACTCGACCATGGAGATCGGCGGGGTGGTCCTGGTCTCCGGCCCCGCGCCCTCGACCGACGAACTGCACGCGTTGATCGACATCGTCCGCGCGGCTCACCCACCGCTGCGCGACCGAGCTCGCACGCCCGGTGCGCACGCGCGCGGTCCGACCGTGCCCGCCGATCACCTCGAAGAGTTCGCGCTGCCCGTCGACGGCGGAGAAGCCGCGCTGCACGCGGCGATCGAGCGCGTGTGCGGCCGACCCCTGGCGGACGTCACCTGGGGCACGACCCTGCTCCACGGCCACCGGGAAGACGAGTTCGCCCTGCTTCTGCGCGCCCATCACGGCCTCCTGGACGGCATGTCCCTGGTCGGGATCATGCTCGCCGCGCTGGGTGAACCCAGCCTCAGACGCCACCGCGCACCGCCCAAATCGGCTCCCGTGTGGACGCCCCGCCGTGTGCGTGCCCTGCTCCGGGGGGTCGCCGACCTCGCGCGGCCCGCGGACGCGGTCACGCTGGGCCCGGCGGGTGTCCGGGCGCCGACCGGTCCACCGCGACGCCGATGGGCGCACACTCCGCTGGCCCGGATGAAGGCCATCGCGCGGGCGAGTGGCACCAGCCTGAACGACGTCTACCTCGCCGCCCTCGCCGGCGCGTTGCGCCCCCTGCTGCCCGACGACGCCACCGGCATCGTGCAGGCGATGGTCCCGCTCGACACCCGACGCAGCGACACGAGCGAAGCGGTGGGCAACTTCCACCGCGGCGTCCGCGTCGCCCTGCCCTGCCGAATGTCCACCGCCGCCGAGCGGCTGGCCGCCACACACCTGGCCACCGCGAACATCCGGACCGGCCGCTACGACCCCGACGCGGACACCCTGTTCGACACGCTGCCCACCCGCTGGCACGGTCGGGCCGTGGCCCGCTCCCTGCACCCGCGGCGCACCACCCTGGTGTCCACCCATGTCCCCGGCCCGGCCCGACCGCTCGAACTCCTCGGCCACGGCATCCACACGCTGCTGCCGCTGATGTTCCTGCCTCCCGGCCACCACCTGTCGGTCTGCCTGGCCGAATACGCCGGAACCGCGCACCTGGCCGTCGTCGCCGACCCGAGCCTGCCCGCCGTCGACCAACTCCCCGCCCGATGGCTCGCCGAACTCGACGCACTCGAGCAGACCTCACGCGACGCCGCCTCCACGGTCGCGCCGGAGGCGGTCCACGCTCCGACACCGAACGCCCCGGAGCAGACCGCGACACCGTGACACCGACACCCGTCCGTTGCGACCACCTCGACCGTCGTCGGGCGGACCCGGGCGCGGCGGTACGTTCCGTACCGTGGGTCAGGCGGTGGGCGGGACACGCAAGAGCATCAGGGCGGTGTCGTCGCCGGCGTGGCCGCGGGTGTGCGCGGTGACGGCGTCGGTCAGCCGGGTGAGGGTTTCGTCGGCGCTCATGCCGGTGGTGGCGGCCGGTGCCCGGGCCAGGCGTTGTTCGCCGAACATCGGGTGGCCGCGGCCGATTCGGGCCTCGGTGATGCCGTCCGTGTACAGCAGCAGCGCGTCGCCGGATCCCAGGCGGAAGCTCGTTTCCGGCAGGTGGAGCCGCTCGGTCTCGAACATCGGGCTCAGGAGTGTGCCGTGGCCGGGGACCTCCTCGACGGTGCCGTGCGCTCGGCGGATCAGGGCCGGGGGATGGCCGGCGCTGGTGATCCGGCCGGCGAAGCCGTCCGCGACCGGGTGGAACACGGCCACGGCCACGGTGACGAAACGGTCGCCTGCCGCAGGCTGTTCGATGAGCGCGGTGTGCAGGCGGGTGAGGATCTTGCCGGGCCACGAGTGCTGGGTGGCCTCCGCGCGCAGGGTGTAGCGGGTCAGCGCGGTGACCTTCGCGGCCTCGATGTCCTCGACGATCAGCGGTTCACCGGTGGCGATCAACAGGATCCCACCCGTATTGATAATGAAAACCATTCCCGATACGGTGCGGCGAGTCGAGGCTCTGTGCGAGAGCCGTCGCCGCGGTCGGAGAGGGAGTTCGGTGGGTCATCTGCTGGTTGTCGAGAGTTGGGTCGGGGCGATGAGCGGGTTGTTGCCCAGGGCGATCCATGAAGGCGGGCACGAATTCACCTTCCTGACCCGGGACCTGCACCACTACCTGCGTTCGGCCGCTGAAGGCGAGCCGCATCCGCTGTTGGCCGCGCGGAACATCGTCACCGCGGAGACCAACGACACGACGGAACTTCCGTCCCTGGTCACCCGATTGCACGACGCGTTCGGCTTCGACGCGGTGTTGTCGGCGTGCGACTACTACCTGCCCGTCACGGCCCGGATCGCCGCCCGACTGGGCCTGCCGGCGCCCGCGCCGGACGCGGTAGAGGCGGCCTGCCGCAAGGATCTGACCCGGGTGCGACTGGCCGCCGCAGGCGTTCCCGGTCCGCGCTTCGCGCTATGCCGAGACCTCGGGCAGACCCGGCTCGCCGCACGGGAGATCGGCTACCCGGTGGTGGTCAAGCCGGTCGACCTGTGCGCCGGAATGCTGGTGCGCAAGGTGCACGACGACGCCGAGGCGGCGCGCGCCCACCGGGCGTTGGTCGACTTCCCGGTCAACGCGCGCGGCCAGGAGCGGGCCCCCGTGGTGCTGGTCGAGGAGTTCCTCACCGGTGCCGAGGTCAGCGTCGAGACGGTCACCTTCGACGGACACACCCACGTGGTCGGGGTCACCGACAAGAGCCTCGGCGGAGCACCCTGGTTCATCGAGACCGGGCACATGTTCCCGGCCGCCCTGGACCCGGCTTCGACCCGGGTGGCCGCGGACACCGCCGTACGCGCCGTCGAGGCGCTGGGCCTGGATCACGTGGTCGCGCACACCGAGATCAAGCTGACCCCGGGCGGCCCGCGCGTGGTGGAGGTCAATCCGCGGCCGGCGGGCAACCGGATCACCGAACTGGTCCGCCACGTCACGGGCGTCGACCTGGTCGCCGCGTGCGTGGACGTAGCCCTGGGCCGACGCCCCGACCTCACCGAACGGCCGACCGGGACGCGCAGCGCGGCGATCGGCCTGCTGCTGCCGAACGAGCGGGACCTGCCCGCCGGCGGAGCGGCCACGCTGGTCGGCATCGACGGCGCGGACGCGGTCCGACACCGACCCGACGTGGTCGAACTGTCCCTGGCGCCACCGGGCCGCGCGGTGCGCGCCGCGACCAGCAACAACGAGTACCTGGGCCATGTGATGACCGCCGACACCGAAGGCGCCGCCGCGCGGGAGTCGGCCGAGTGGCTGCTTTCCCGACTGCGGCCGCGCTACGTGGATTCGGGGCCCGTGCCCGGGAGTTCCCCGGCCCCGGGTTCGGTGGACGCGAGTCCCGAGATCGCGAACTCCGCCGGCATGACGGCGGTGCCCCGATGACCGCGCCGCGCTCGCGGCCCGAACCCGTGTGCTCGCTCGACGATTTGCTCGACCGGGTGGCTGCCGGCCGATACGGGCCCGATCCCGCCGGGGAACGGGTGAGCAGCGCGTTTCGTACGATCCAGGCGGTTCGGCACGACGAGCGTGCCGGCGGTTACCGCAACGACGTGCTCGGCGTGCGACTGGGCGCGGCGGTCGGCTCCTGCGCGGCCGAGCCCGGCACGTTGCCCGTCGACACGATCGACGACTGCGTGGGCGCGACCGTCGCCGAACTCCTGGCCCATCCGCTCGCGCCGATTCGAATCGCCGCGCTGGACGCCTACCTGATGTGCCACCGCCCGCACACCCCCGAACACGGTGCCCGTCCGTACCCGTTGCGCGCCGGAACCTCGCTGGACAAATCGCGGGCCCGGGCCCGCGCGGTGGTGGATCTGTTGCCCGTGCACCGGCTGCGCGCGGTACTGGTCGTGGGCGTGGTCAACTCCCTCCTGGAACGGCTGCGCGCGCTCGGCGTGCGGTGCGTGCCGTGTGACCTCAAGGGCGGCACGACCGAGTGGGGCGAGCCGATCCGCCGCGACGCCGAGAGCGAACTGGCGGGCTGCGACGCGATCCTGGCATCGGGGATGACGCTGGGCAACGGCACGTTCGAGCCGCTGCGCGCGCACGCCGCGAGCACCGGCAAGCCGTTGGTGATGTTCGCCCAGACCGGGAGCGCGGTGTTGCCGCTGTTCGTCGGCGCCGGGGTGAGCGCGGTATGTGCCGAGCCGTACCCGTTCTTCTGGCTGGACGGCGGCCCCGGAGTCGTGCACCGCTACGGCGGTTCGAGCGTCGCACCGGGCGCGATGCCCGGAGTCGCGCTCGGAGCGGCCGCGCCGGTCGCACTCGGCGGCGTCGACGTCGGCGCGGAGCGCCATGCCGCCGGCTCCGCCACCGGACCGCCCATCGCGGACCTGGGCACCGGCTCGCCCGCAGCGAGCCGTGCCGCCGTGAGCCGGCCCGCGTACGGGCGCGAGGGCGCCGGGTGAGCACCGTTCCGGCCCCGCGCCCCGCCACGACGGTCACCGCGAACCCGGACCTGCTGGCGCTGCTCGGCCGCACGCCCCTGGTCCGGATCGGCACCGCGCTGCCCTGCCCGCAACCCGGCTTCTGGGCCAAGCTGGAATACCTGAGCGCGGGCGGTATGAAGGCCCGTGCCGCGGTGTCGATGCTGCGCGGCGCCCGCCGGCGCGGCGAACTGCGTCCGGGCGCCCCGGTGGTCGAGTCGACCTCGGGCACCCTGGGCATCGGCCTCGCCTTCGCCGGCCAAGCCCTGGGTCATCCGGTCCTGCTCGTCTGCGACCAGGAACTCGAAGCGTCCATGCGGCAGTTGCTCCGCGCCCACGGCGCAGTCCTGGACGTGGTGGACCGGCCCGCGCCGGCCGGCGGGTGGCAGGCGGCCCGGCTCACCCGGGTGCGCGAGATCCTGCGTCGCACCCCCGATGCCTATTGGCCGGACCAGTACAACAACCCCGACAACCCCTCCGGCTACGCCGCGATGGCGGACGAACTGATCGACCGACTGGACCACTTGGACGTTCTGGTGTGCAGCGTGGGAACCGGTGGACACAGCGCCGGGTTGATCGGGCCGCTGCGCCGGCGCTGGCCGGCGCTGACCGTGATCGGCGTCGACTCGGTCGGCTCGACCATCTTCGGCCAGCCCGCGCGTCCTCGGCTGATGCGCGGACTGGGCAGCAGCATCCACCCGCGCAACGTCGCCCACGACGCGTTCGACGAGGTGCACTGGGTCGGTCCGGCCGCCGCGGTGGACGCGTGCCGCCGGCTGGCTCGCGGCAGCTTCGTCAGCGGCGGCTGGAGCACCGGAGCGGTCGCCCTGGTCGCCGCCTGGGCGGCCCGGGTGCGGCGCGGCACCACCGTGGTCGGCATCTTCCCTGACGGGCCGCACCGCTACCTCGGCACCGTCTACGACGACGACTTCTGCCACACACACGGACTGGACCGCGCTCCCGTCCCCACCCACCCGGTGGAGATCCTGCACCCGCAGGCCGTCGAGGTCGGCGGCTGGGCCCGCTGTCGCCGGGTCGAGGATCCGCAACCGGCTCGGCGCACATCCGTGCCGCCGACCCCGCAGGCGCCGATATCCGCGCCCCGGACCGCGACACAGGGAACGACATGAGGCTCACCTGGCGTACCACGCTCCTCCAACTGTCCGAACCGCTGCGCATCTCGCGCTCGGTGACGGCGAATCGCGACGCGGTATGGGTGCGGATCGAGCACGACGGTCTGCACGGCTTCGGCGAGGCGGTCGCCAGTGTCCGCCTCGGGCTGTCGGCGAGTTCCATCGCGACGGCGCTGGAGACGACGGTCCGCCCCTGGCTCGCGCGCTTCGCCGCCCCCGAGAGCGCCTGGGAGGTCGTGGCCGCCGCCGCACCGCCCGGCCTGCCCGCCGGTGTCCTGGCCGCCGTGGACGCGGCCCTGTCGGATCTCGTCGGCAAGCGCGCCGATCGCCCCGTGCATCGGCTGCTCGGCGCCACCCGCGCACCCAGCGGCGCGACCGCCCGCACCATCGGCATCGTCGACCCCGAACGCGCCGCGATCCAGGCGGCCGAGCTCGCGGCGCTCGGCTTTACCGTCCTGAAGATCAAGGCGGGCACCCCCGACCCGACGGACGACCTGAACCGGGTCGCGGCCGTGCACGCCGCCGCGCCGCACGCCCGGTTGCTGCTCGACCCCAACGGCGCCTGGACCGAGGCCGGTACCCGCGATCTGCTCCCGCGCTTCGCCGCACTGGGCGTCGAGGCCGTGGAACAACCCATTCCCCCGGGCCGTCCCGACCTGCTCGTCCGAATCGCCCGACACGCGCCGATCCCGGTGATCGCCGACGAGGACGCGGCCGGCACCGAGGACGTGCTGCGTCTGGCCGGCCGGGTGCCCGGGGTCAACCTCAAACTCGCCGAATGCGGGGGCGTCCGAGCCGTGTTGCGCCTGGTCGACGTATTGCGCGACAGCGGTACCGAGGTCATGCTCGGTTGCCTGACCGGCAGTTCGCTGAGCCTCGCGCCGGCCGTACAGATCCTCGATCGGGCCGGCCGGCTCGACCTGGACGGCCATCTCTTGCTGGCCCACGACCCGTGGACCGGGATCGGCGGCCTCGACGGCACCGTGCGTGCCGACCCGGACGCCGCCGGCCTGGGTGTCCGGCCCGCGGCCTGGGCAGTGGTCCGATGAAGGCCCTGCGCGCGGTGGCGAGCTTCCCGCTCGCGGTGCGTCTGCTCCTGGTCAATCAACTCGGCGTGAACACCGGCTTCTACCTGCTGATCCCCTACCTCGCGACGCATCTCACCGACGACCTGGGCCAGTCGGCGGCCATGGTCGGCATCGTGCTCGGCATCCGCAACCTCAGCCAGCAGGGCCTGTTCGTACTCGGCGGCTCCGCGGCCGACCGACTCGGCGCACGCGGGGTGATCATCGCCGGATGCGCCCTGCGGACCGTGGGGTTCGCGTTGTTCGCGCTCGGGGACGGGCTGCCCGTACTGATCGCGGCGGCCGTGCTCAGCGGCCTCGCCGGCGCCCTGTTCAACCCCGCCGTACGCACCTACCTGGCGCAGGAGGCCGGTGACCGCAAGGCGGAGGTGTTCGCCTTGTTCAACGTGTTCGCCACGACCGGCGCGCTGCTGGGCCCGCTGCTGGGCAGCGCGCTGCTCCTGGTGAACTTCACCATCGCCGCGCTCACCGCGGCGGCACTGTTCGCCGTGCTCACCCTGGCCCAGGCCGTCGTACTGCCCGCTCGCCCGGTACCCGCTCCCGAGGGATCCGTGGCCGCCGACTGGCGCGAAGTCCTGGGCAATCGCGCGTTCGTGGCGTTCTCGATCGCGATGGCCGGGATGTACGGCCTGGAGACGCAGCTCTACCTGCTGCTCCCGGACGGCGTTCGGCACGCCACCGGCCAGGAAAGCGCGGTGGGGCTGCTCTTCCTGCTCGGCACGACGGCCAACCTGCTGCTGCAACTGCGGATCACCCGACGCCTGCAGGCACGCGGCGACCGGGCCCGCTGGATCGTCGCCGGAACGGCCCTGATGGGACTGGGATTTCTGCCGCCGATCCTGGTCGCGGGCGGCGCCGGCCCGGACGGCACCGCGGATGCCGTACTGCGCCTGCTGCCGCTGCTCGCGGGCGCGTTGTTGTTGCACCTCGGGGTGATGATCGCCCAGCCGTTCGTGCTGGAGATGATTCCCGCGTTCGGCCGCGAGGGGTTGACCGGCACCTGCTTCGGGCTGTTCTACGCGGCGTCCGGCGTCGCCGCCGCCGCGGGCAACGCCGGGATCGGCTTCGCGATGGACAGCGGCGGGCGTACCGATCGCGCCTGGCTGCCGTGGGTGTGCTGTGTGCTGCTCGGATCGGGTTCGGCCCTCGCGGTCGGGTGGTTGCGCCGCAGGGGAGCGTTGCCCGCCGTGCCCGTGACCGCCGCCACCGACGCCCGGGCGGCACGAACCGTCCACCGCTCCCGGGCCGAGAGCGAGCCCCGGTGAGCACTCGCAACCTCCTCACCGACACGCCCGATCTCTACGAACGGCGTTTCCCCGATCCGGACCGGCTCGCCGCCCGCTGGACCGAGGAGACGCTGCGCCGGCACGACGCCGGGCCACGCGTTCTGGACGTGGGTTGCGGTACGGGTCGCGACGCGGCCTGGTTGTGCCGGCACGCGGCGCGCGAGGTGGTCGGCATCGACACCTCGGCGGCGATGCTCGAGCACGCTCGCAGCCGGCACCCGGGACCCGACTATCGGCTCGCCGACATGCGCGACTTCGACCTCGGCCGCACCTTCGACGCCGTCGTCTGCCTGGACAGCGCCCTGCTGTACTGCCACGACAACGCGGACCTCACCGCGTTCCTGGACCGGTCCCGGCGGCATCTCGCCCCCGGCGGGCTGCTGATCGCCGAACTGCGCAACGGCGCCTACTTCCTGCGCGGCGCGGCCGGCGCTCGGGACACGGGCGGACCGAGCGTGGACACCGTCGTCCACGACGGGGTCAGGCACACCTCGCACACCACGCTGTGGGTCGACCACGCCGCGCAACTGCTGCGCCGGCGCCGGATCTGGACCTCCGACGACGGCGCGCCGCCCCGCACGCAGTACTCCGCGTGGCGGCTGCTGTTCCCCCAGGAACTGCGCCACTTCCTCACCGGCGCCGGCTTCGAGGTGCTCGCCCTGTACGACCGCCCGGGGCCCCGCACGGACCCGCCGTGGACCGAGGGCGCGCCGCCCCGGGGCAGTGCGAGCTCGGACCGCCTACACGTGGTCGCCCGCCGGCTCGACTGACGCACCGACCCGATCACCCCCACCATCACGGAGAGCACGACCCATGAGCCGCACCACCTCACCCATACCGTTCGGCGACCGCCTGCCCGCCTCACGACGGGTCTTCCTCGCCGCCGGCGGCGCCGGCGCGCTGGCCCTGGCGGCGGGTTGCGCCGCCGGCGGATCGGCCGATCCCGGTCCGCACCCCGGAGCGGGCAACGAGGGCACGCCCAGGCGCGGCGGCCGACTGCGCGCGGCGTTCCCCGGCGGCGGAGCCAACGAGAACCTCGACCCGCACCAGGCCAACCTGTTCGTCGAGGTGGCCCGGGCCAAGGCCCTGTTCGACAAGCTCGCCGACTACGGGGCGGATCTGGCCCCGGTGCCCCGCCTGGCCGCCGGTTGGGAGGCCGATCAGAGCCTGGCCACGTGGCGGGTCCGGCTGCGCCGGGCCGCCTTCCACGACGGGCGGCCCGTCACCGCCGAGGACGTGCTGTACAGCTTCCGTCGGATCGCCGATCCCAAGCGGGCATTTCGCGCGAAGGCGTCCCTGGAGCCGATCGACCTGGCCGCCAGTCGGGCCCTGGACCCGGCCACGGTGGAGTTCCGGCTCAAGCGTCCCTACGCCGAGTTCGCCAACACCCTGGCCGCGTTCGGCGCCTACATCGTGCCCAAGGACGCCGACGCCTTCGAACGTCCGGTGGGTTCGGGCCCGTTCACCTTCGGCTCGTTCAAGCCCGGCAGTTCGCTCGTACTCCGGCGCAACGACCGGTACTGGGAGGGCGCGCCGCACCTGGACGAAGTGGAGTTCGTGGTCGCGGCCGAGGAGTCGGCGCGCACCAACGCGCTGCTGGGCGGACAGGTCGAGTACGCACACGAGTTGAACCCGGCCACCGCGCGCGTCCACGAGGGCAAGGGCCGAATCACGGTGGTGCGGCTGCGAAACAGCGCGATGCAGGGGTTCGTGATGAAGACCGACCGGCCGCCGTTCGACGACCCCAGGGTGCGGCAGGCGTTCTTTCTGATCGCCGACCGCCGACAACTCGTCGACGGCGCGCTGTCGGGCGCCGGCGAAGTGGGCAACGACCTGTTCGGCAAGGGATATCGCTACTACGCGGCCGGCCTGCCCCAGCGCACCCGGGATCTCACCCGGGCCCGCGCGCTGCTGCGCGAGGCGGGCGCCGAGGCACTGCGGGTCACCCTGGACACCGCGCCCGCCGCCACCGGCTTCGTCGAGGCGGCCGGGATCTTCAAGGAACAGGCCGCCGAGGCCGGGGTCACCATCGACGTGCGGATCGGCAACAAGGACACCTATTGGAAGGACATCCTCACCGGCGGCACCATCGCCTCCTACCGCTCGGGCGCGATGCCGATCGAAGCGCACGTCTCGCAGCGGTTGTTGACCGACTCCACCACCAACGCCTCGCGGTGGCGGGTCAAGGACTTCGACGACCTCTACCAGCAGATCCAGTCCACCTCCGACGAGACGCTGCGCACGGCACTGTACGAGCGCATGCAGCGCCGGCTGCACGCCGAAGGCGGCTTCCTGATCTGGGGGTTCGCGGACTGGATCGTGGCCACCGCGAACCGGGTGCGCGGGGTGTCGGTGACCGCGCCCGCCAACACCCTGGACTGGGCCCGCTTCGACCGGGTCTGGCTCGCGTGAGCCCGGACCGGGCCTGGTTGGGTCGGCGGCTGCTGCTGGGCGTGGGGCAGACGGCGGCGCTGGTCGTACTGATCTTCGCGCTCACCGAGGCGTTGCCCGGCGACGCGGCGGTGGCCCTGGCGGGCGACCAGCCCGATCCGCAGCGGATCGCCCTGATCCGGGAGAACCTCGGCCTGGACCGGTCGGCCGGCGAACGCCTGCTCGACTGGGTCGGCGGGTTGGCGCACGGCGATCTGGGCACCTCGCTGGTCTCCGGCCGACCCGTCGCCGATCTGCTCGCCGACGGGCTGGGCCCCACGCTGGTGCTGGCCGGGGTCACCGCGACCCTGCTCGTGCCGCTGTCGGTGGGGCTGGGGGTGCTCGCCGCGCGCCGCGAGGGCGGGCCGGTGGACCGGACGGTCAGCGGGTTGACGGCGGCGGTGCACGCCGTCCCGGAGTTCGCCCTGGGGGTGCTCGTGATCACGGTGTTCGCGCTGCGCCTGGGGTGGGTGCCGCCCACCGCCATCGGCACCGGCGGCGACCTGTGGGCGCACCCCGATGTCCTGGTCCTGCCGGTGCTGGTGCTGCTGTCCCGGCCCGTGTGCACGATCAGCCGTCTGGTGCGCGCGGGGATGATCGACGCCATGGCGTCGCCGTACGCGGCGCACGCCCGGCGGCTGGGGCTGACCCCGACCCGGGTGCGCTGGGCCCACGCCCTGCCCAACGCCCTGGCCCCGGCCGGTCAGCAACTGGCCCGCACCTGCGACTGGTTGCTCGGCGGCGTGATCGTGGTCGAGGCTCTGTTCGTGATCCCGGGCCTGGGCACGGTGTTGATCGACGCGGTCGCCGCGCGTGACATCCCGGTGGTGCAGGGCCTGGCGGTGGTGTTCGGGGTGGTGACCGTAGTGGTCAACCTCGGCGCCGACCTGGTCACCCGACGCCTGGCGCCGCGCGCGGAGGTGGCGGCGTGAGCGAACGCGGAAAACGGGGCGGACCCGGCTCGCGCCGGCCAGTGGCGCGGCGGTACGCGCTCGCCCTCGGGCTGATCGCCCTGCCGCTGCTGTTCGCGGTGTTCGGGCCGCTGTTCGCGGGCCCGGCCGGAGCGCGCGGCGTGTCGTTCACCGGTGGCCAAGGGCACTGGCTGGGCACCGACTTCGCCGGACGTGACGTCTGGCGCCAGGTGCTCCTCGGCGGTCGATCGGTGGTGCTCGTGGCGGTCGCCGCGACGGGGGCCGCCTACCTGGTGGCGATCCCGCTCGGGCTGGCCGCCGCGCTGACCCGGCGGACCTGGCTCGCGGAAGTGCTGATCCGGCCGCTCGACGTGCTGCTCGCGGTGCCCTCGCTGCTGTTCGTGCTCCTGGTGGCCGCGCTGTTTCGGCCGGGGCCGGCCGAACTGGTCCTGGTGGTGGCTCTGGTGATCGTGCCCGACGCCGCCCGAGTGGTGGTGTCGGCGGCCACCGAGATCGCGGCGCGGCCGGTGGTGGAGGCGCTGCGGATGCAGGGCGAATCGTGGTGGCGGACGGCCGTCGGCTACGTGGCGCGGTCGATGCGACGAACCCTCGCCGCCGATTGCGGCATCCGGCTGGCCGGCGCGCTGTACCTGGTGGCCACCGCCGCGTTCCTGGGCGTGGGGGTGGCCCCCGACGCCTCGGACTGGGCGGTGATGGTGGACCGCAACCGGGTCGGCCTGTTCCTCCAGCCGTGGGCGGTGGTGGTCCCCGCGGCGCTGATCGTGGCGCTGTCGATGGGCACGAATCTGCTCTTCGACGCGGCGCTGCAAGACCCCGACGAGCGGGTGGGAGAACGACTGTGAAGGATGCGGAACCGGTCGTGGCGATCGCCGACCTGCGGGTGGAGGTCGCCGGACGGGCGATCGTGGACGGCGTGAGCCTGACCGCGCGGGCGGGGCGGATCACCGCCGTCGTGGGCGCGTCCGGCAGCGGCAAGACCACCACGGGCCTGGCGCTGCTCGGCGAATTCCCGCCCGGCGCCCGGGTGACGGGCAGCGTACGGGTCACGGGCGCCGGACCGGTGGCCTACATCCCACAACACCCCGGCGCCGTGCTCGGCCCGGCCCGTCGCGTCGGCGCGCTGCTGCGCGACATCGCCCGGCCGGCGGGTGGCGGGCGCGCCGCGATCCGGGAACGGGTGTACGACGCGCTGCGGGCGGCAGCGATCCCGGATCCGGAGGAGGTGGTCCGGCGCTTCCCGCATCAGCTCTCCGGCGGGCAGCAGCAGCGTGTGGTGTTGGCCCAGGCCCTCCTGCTCGGGGCACGCGCCGTGGTCGCCGACGAGCCCACCACGGGGCAGGACGCACTCACCAAACAGGGGGTCGTCGAGCGTCTGGCGGCGGTGGCCGGGCACGGGATCGCCGTGCTGCTGCTCAGCCACGACGTGGACGTGGTGCGCCGACTGGCCGACGATGTGGTGGTGCTTTCCCACGGGCGAGTGGTCGAATGCGGCCCGGCCGTAAGGGCGTTGACGGCATCGGAGCAGCCTGCCGGGCGGACCGTCGCCGCGCGGCGGGCGGCTTTGCCCGCCCCCCGCTCCCGCGCGGTGGCCGAGTCCCGATTGGAGGTCCGCGACCTGGTGGCCCGACATCGTGGGCGCGGGCGGTCGGTCGACGTGCTGCACGGGGTGAGTCTGGCGGTGGGGGCGGGCGAATGCCTGGCGCTGGTGGGGCGTTCCGGCAGCGGTAAAACCACCGTGGGCCGGTGCCTGGCCGGACTGCACAGCGACCACGACGGCCGGATCCTGCTCGACGGCGTGCCGTTGCGGCGCTCGCTGCGCGCTCGCACTCGCGCCGAACTGGTCGGCGTGCAGCATGTGTTCCAGGACGCGCGGGCCGCATTCGACGAGTATCGCCCGGTGGTCGAGCAGGTGGCTCGGACGGCGGTCCGGCTGCGCGGCGTCGAGCCGGGCGCGGCCCGTGCGCAGGCGCTGCGCACGCTGGCCGAACTCGGCCTGCCGGCCGAGACGTCCGGCCGCCGCCCGGGCGCGTTGTCCGGAGGTGAGGTACAGCGCGCCGCGTTGGCCCGGGCCCTGCTCGCCCGACCTCGGGTGCTGGTGTGTGACGAGATCACCTCCGGCCTGGACGCGTCGACCCGACAGGGGATCCTGGATGTTCTTGCGGAATTGCGCGAACGCGTCGAGCTGAGCCTGGTGTTCATCACGCACGATTTGGCGGCGGCGGGTCGGCTCGCCGATCGGATCGCGGTCCTGGACGGCGGGCGGGTGGTCGAACAGGGCCCGGCCCGGCGCATCCTGACCGAGCCTGGGCACCCGTTCACCAGGATGCTGGTGGGCGCCGCGGGTGCTGGTGCGGGGGATGGGGGTGAGGGGATCAGGTTGCCTGGCATCCGGTCACCCGCCGTCGAGCCGTCCGCCGTCGGGCCGACGCACATCGACCCTCCGAAGATCGAACATCCGGCTGTCGATCGTCCGAACAGCGAGGCGGCTTTTCCCGAACCACCCCGCGCCGACGCGCCCGACGCGGATCCGTCCGGATCCCTGCGCATCGGCCGGGAGTGACCGACGGAGGACTGCGGCGAACCCTCCGGGGGAGTTGGGTCCGGCAGGGCGAGGTCGGGCCGCCGAAGACAGGTGGTTACGCCGGTTGCTCGCCGAACGGGCCTGGAAGTTGCTCCAATGGAGGGCACACGACACAACGATGCCGACGCGCGGGCGCGTTCCTCCGCGCGATGGCCGGCTGTCTGGGTTACCGTGACCAATATGTCGACAAAAACAATGCATTTCATCCATTACACGGTCCAGTCCGGCGACACGCTCACGGTTATCGCGAACATGTTCGGGACGACGATCGAACAACTCGTCAAGTGGAACAAGATTGCCAACCCGGACCTGATCAACGTCGGTCAGAAACTCATCGTCAACGAGTCCGACACACCGCACGACACCTTCTACACGGTGAAGTCCGGTGACACGCTCACGTCCATCGCCCGCAGGTTCGGCACGACGATCGAGCAACTGGTCAAGTGGAACGGAATTCCCAACCCGGACGTGATCAACGTCGCGCAGCGGCTGATCGTCGCCAAGTCGGTACCGGTACAGGCCTGACAACAACAGGGGTGAACGGCGGTTGGCATGCCAACCGCCGTTCACCCCAAGCCGTTCGACCCGGATGCGGGGGTTCAGCAGACGAAGTCCGGCGAGTTGGCCCAGAACGTAAGGAACGACCAGGTCTGCGGGCCGCAGATGCCGTCGATGCCGATCTTCGCGCACGTTTGGAACCTGCGCGTGGCGGCCTCGGTCACCGGCCCGAAGATTCCGTCCTCGAGGATCTTGGTCCCGGTCAACGAGTGGTTGAGGTAACACTGCTCCTGTTTGACCGCGTCCCCCGTGGCACCGCGCTTGATCGTGGGCCTGGTGACGGTGAAGTTGCAGGGCTGAGTGATGTCGCCGGGCATGTTCGGCTCCTTGGCGTGGCGCGGTTTGTCAGTCGCTCGGCGCGACGATGGGCGTCGCGCGTTCGGCTCGATTGCCATCGCTCGCGCCCATCCCAGCGGAACACAAGGCGGTACGAACCGCATGTCAACGCGCGCCGCGAGGAGTGACCCGCGAGGGAGTGATCCGGCGATTCGGCGAGCGTCTCGGGCGGCGCACCGATTGCCGACGCACGCATCCGTATTCCGTATACTCCGCCAATCGTGGTACGAACCCGGCCGGCCTCGTCGACGGCCCACATGTCCGCCGGGTCTGTTCGACCGTTCGACCGACTCCCTCCAACCCGGCACACCGTTTCGAGGCGGCCGCCCGGGCCTGTGGACCGACCCCGACGGCAACGCCTCGATCACGTGGGAGTACGACTGGCCGACCCGCGAGACTCGCCTACTGTTGCCCCAGCCACAAGTCGGGACCGAAGACCTCGTAGTGGATCGCCGCAGCGGGCAAACCGCGGCGCAACAGATCGCCGCGAACGGCGCGCATGAAGGGCATCGGTCCGCACAGATAGGCGGTCAGGCCGTCCGGAAGTGCCAGGGAGCCGATGTCGACTCGGCCGGTGGATGCGATGCCATCGCCGCCGGCGAGGACGTCGGGGTCCGCCTCTTCGTACCAAAGTTGCAGGGTGGCATGCGGCAACGCCGCGACCAGCGACCGTTGTTCGTCGCGATGGGGGTGATCGGTACGACTGCGGTCGGCGTGGACGACGGTCACCCGGCGGGTCGAGGCGGTGGTCGCCAGGTGGGCCAGCATGGCGAGCATGGGTGTGACGCCGATGCCGGCGGACGCCAGCAGCAGCGGGCCGTCCCCGTCGGGCAGAACCAGGTCGCCGAACGGTGCGGACACGGTCAGTTGGTCGCCCACTGCGGCGTGTCGGTGAAGCCATGTCGAGACTTCGCCGTCCGGAGCCGTGCCGTCGAGGACGCGTTTGACGGTGATCCGCCAGAGCGGTCGGCTCGGCGCGCAGGACAGACTGTACTGGCGGATCTGGCGTGCGCCGTCCGGAAGTTCGATCTGCACACTGACGTACTGCCCGGGTCGGAACGACGGCGTGGGACTGCCGTCGGCCGGTCGCAGGCTCAGCGAGATCGCGTCGGGGGTCTCCTCGTGTCGTTCGACGATCTCCATCCGTCGCCAGGTCCGCCCGTCGGGGAACCCGGCCTGCCGGTAGAGCGCGGCCTCGGCGGCGATCAGGGCGTTGGCCATCAGCCAATAGACCTCCTCCCAGGCGGCGGCGACCGGGGGAGTGATCGCGTCGCCGAGCACGTCGACGATCGCCGCGAAGAGGTGATCGTGAACAATTTTGTATTGATCCGGTGTGATGCCCAGAGCGGCGTGCTTGTTGGCGATCCGGGCGAGCATCGCGTCCGGTCGGGCGTCCGGCCGTTCCACGAGCATGGTCGCGAACGCGGCGATGGATCCGGCCAGTGCCTGTCGCTGCTCTCCGTTCGCCTGGTTGCCTCGGTTGAACACGTCGCGCAGCAACTCGGGGTGGGCATCGAACATGCCGGCGTAGAACCGCCCGGTGATCTCATCGAGGGCAGCGCCGACGGCCGGCAGCGTGGCACGGATGACCGGTATGGATCGCTCGGACAACACGGATCCTCCAAATTGGTAGATGATCTTCATATTTAAGCGCGGACGTCGACCCCGCCGGGGGAGAGGTCAGCCCTGGTCGCGCAGGCCGAGTTGTATCAACAACGGACCGGTCGGCTGTGACACCAGGTCGGCCACGGTCAGCGCGTCGAGCGAGGAGTAGAAGGCTTCCTGCGCCTGGCGCAGCGCGCGTCGCAATCGGCACGCGCCGCGCAACGGGCATGGCGACTCGCCCTCGCACACGACGACCTCACCCTCCCCTTCGAGCTCACGCACCAGCCAGCCCACCGAAGCCCGGTATCCGAGAACGGTCAACTCCAAGCCGCCGCCGCGGCCGCGCCGGGCATGCACGACGCCGAGTTCCCGAAGCCGGGAGACCGCCTTGGCCATGTGCGTATACGGCACCTCGACCGCCTCGGCGACTTCGCGCGTGGTCAGCGCCTGGCCCTTGCCGGAGACCGCCAGGCGCATGACGGCGCGTAGCGCCAGATCGGTGAATCGCGTCAACTGCACGGAGGCGACGGTATCAAATACGCATCTGCGATGCGTATTCAGGTCCCCTCACATGAATCGAGCCCCGTTTGCCGGCGCCGGGGCCTACCAGCCGAGTTGGTCGCCGAGCCGCAACCGCAGCCACAGCACCAGACGCTCGTCCGGGTCGGCGAGATCGAACCCGAAGATTTCCGTGGCGCGGGAGAGCCGGTACCGGATCGTGTTCGGGTGCACGGACAGCCGATGGGAGGCGGCAGCGACATCGCCGTTGGCGTCCAGGTAGGCGAGGATGGTGGGCGCGTAGGTGGTGCTGTGCTCGAGATCGTGGGCACGGACCGCCGGCCCGAGCCCGCGGGGGAGCCCCTCGTGCGTGGCCAGCATCCGGGCCAGTGCGGACAGCGTCGCGCCGGCCCACACCTCGTCGATCGTGGCCACCTGGCACGGCTCCGGATCACCCTGCCGTTCGGAGAGCGCACGCAGAACGAGGTCCGCGTCGGCGCGTGAGCTCACGATCGAGCGCAGCCCCTGGACGAGCGAGCCGAGTCCGGCCCGGACGGGCACACGGAGCGCGCTGTGGGCCCGCCGCGCGATATAGGCGACGAGTTCACGGTGCGCGTTCGGCGAAGGCCCGCTCGGCAGCAGCGCGTAGACCGTTCCGTCGATCAACGCGCAACCGTGCCGGCCGTAGCGCGCCTCGCAGTGCAAGCTCACCAAGTCGGCGAGCCGGGTGGCCGCTTGTGCCGTGAGAACATCCTCGGCATCGACCGAGGCGACGGCGAATGCGGCCACCGCGACGGGCGAGTTCGGGTCCAGGCCGAGCTGTGGGGCCACTGCGGTGACACTGCTCGGGTCGGCGAGCAACCGCCGCAACAGGTCGGCGTACCTGCGCCGGACGGCAGATTCCGTGGTACGAGCTGCGAGCAGGTGCAGCGCGACGTTGTTCGCCACATCGGAAAGGGCCTGTTCGGCAACGGAGTCCAGGCGTTCCCCGGCATTGACGACCCAGATCGAACCCACCACCTCGCTGCCCACGCGGACCGCGATGCCGAGGCGAGGAAGACCCCCGGGAAAGGCAGGGAACCGGCAGGTGCGCCCCGCCCGGGTGAGCACCCGGTATTGCTCGTCGTATTCCGGGCCGTTTGGCACCTGGAGGCCGAGGATGCCCTGGCGGCGGCCCTCGTCGACGGCCTGGCCGGGCAAAGTCGAGTACGCGAGGATGCGCCGCTGGGGATCCTCGATCACGGTGGCTCCGCCCACCATCCCCGCGATCGCGTTGGCCAACGCGAACAGATCGCCGACGGCCGGGGCACCCGCGGCCTGCCCGAAACGCTCCGTCGGAGTAAGGGCCGAGGAGATCATGGCATCCAAATGGTGCCAGGCCACGGCCTCGTCGGCGGCAAGCAGCACGATGCCGGACTGCTGGGCGGCTTCCACCAGCCGGGCGACCGGCTCGCCGAAACTCTTCACGACCAGGCAGGCGTACCCGGCCTCGGCCGCCGAACCGACCAGCTCCATCGCCTGCGCTTCGGCCATCCCCACTCCGACGGCGAGCAGGATCGCGTCTTGGATGGGGGGAAGCGGAAGCGGGGCTCGCCGCTCGAAGATGAGTACGCCCGAGACCGGCACCGGTTTCTCCGGCGGTACGGTCAACGGCCGCAGCAGCGACGAGCCCAGCACTTCCAGGACTTGTCCGAGATCGGGAACCCCGGTATCGAGCATCCTCACCTCTTTGGCCAGACACACAAAGCATTCGAAGAATCTCTGGACGAGTACCGCATGTATCCGGCCAGTCCAGGCGCCACGCTGTCCGCATGCTCAATCCAGCAAGCGTGCGGTGGGCATGTCCAGTGACCGTACCTTCCACGGCCCCGTGAAGCGCAACCAATCGCGGCCACCCCCGCCGTCCCCCGCACCGGCGCTCGAGACCGAACCGACTCGGGACATCGAGTCCGTCTTCCCCGGCACCAGGCGTAATCGATCGCACCACACGCATCAGAACTGCAAAAGGAGATTTCATGCGATACCGGACAAGTGCTGTCGTGGCCTTGGCGTGCGCAGCCTCTCTGATAACGACGCCCGCGAAGGCAACCGCGACACCGCAGTGTGACACCACGCCCATCCAGACAGCTCTGAAGTCGCTGCAAAGTGTCGGCGTCTCGGGGATCAGCGTGACGGTGAAGAGCCCGAGCTGCGGCGTCTGGAACGGCGGTGTCGGACTCGCCGATCTCAGAACGGGCCGTAAGGTCGTCGGCAATGAGCACAGCCGGATCGGCAGCGACACCAAGACCTGGACGGCCACGGTCGTGCTTCAGCTCGTCGGCGAGGGCAAAATCGATCTCGACGACACCGTGGACGACTATCTGCCCGGTCTCGTCCACACCAAATTCTATGACGGACGCAGCATCACGATCCGGCAGCTTCTGCAGCACACCAGCGGCTTGCCCGATTACCTGGACGCGCCGTTCTGGGAGAACGAGGACGCGCACCGCTGGGATCACATCGAGCCCTTGCAGACGGTCCGACAGGCGCTCACGCTACCCAGGCCCGACCGGACGGAGTCCGGTTTTTCCTACTCCAACACCAACTACAACCTGGTCGGTCTGATCGTCACGAAGGTCACGGGTCGCAGCATCGCCACCGAGATCACGGAGCGGATCATCAAGCGTCTCGGACTGTGCGAGACCCAATGGCCCGGCGATCGGACCACGATCCCCAAGCCGGACCTGCGAGGCTACGCGGAGCGGCGGGGCACTCTGGTGGACAGGACGGAATGGAACACCTCGGAGGCCGACGCGTCGGGCGCTCTGATCTCCGACGGTGCGGACACCACCACCTTCTGGACCGCCCTGTTGTCCGGGAAACTGCTGGCTCCGGCCCAACTCGCCGAGATGAAGAAGACCGTTTCGGAGGACGTCGCGAATGAGCGCTACGGCCTGGGAGTCGAGCGCCACGAGCCTGTTCCGGGCCTTGTCATCTGGGGACACAGCGGCAGCATGTCCAGCGGCCACAAGTTCAGGAACGCCGTCACCGACGACGGCCGACGGGCCGTGACCCTGCTGATCGGCTCGGAAACGTTCGACTCGGACAAGGTGGACTCCATCATGAGCAAACTCATGCGCGACCTCCGCTGACGGTATCGCCTGAACTCCCCGGCCCGGCAGGGTGCTACCGAAAGCGTCGCAGATCTCCGCACCGGATCCGCCCCTGTGGACGACAGAGCGATGACGCCGCCACAGGGGCAAGTCCGGTCCGGCCGGCGCCAGTTGCCGCCGATTGAGTGAGGTTCCCGCGTCCGTCGGGTGGACGGCCGCCGGTCCACATCCGCCTTCGCACGCGAAAGGCTCCGTTGTGTCGTTGAGGGCATCACCGCGCAGTCGTCGCCGATGCCCTCGACGACCTTTTCATGGCCATTCCGGTTCCTGTGCCATCGGGTACTTCGCGGCCGTCACCCCCCGGCCGTACCCGCGGTACGGCGCCCACCGGGTGTGCCCGGCTCCGTGGTCCGCTTCGCGGCCGACAGCAGGATGGTGTCCTGTGGGGCCTGGTCGGCGAAGTTCTCCGGGTGGTGGCAGGCCAGCCGCTGACCGGGCCTCAACTCCTTGAGAGGCGGCTCGGTCGTCGTACAGATCTGCGTCGCCTTCCAGCACCGGGTGTGAAAGCGGCAGCCGCTGGGCGGGGCGATCGGCGAGGGCACGTCGCCATCGAGCAGGAGGCGCTCGCTCCTGGCGTTTCTGCGCCGCGGGTCGGGGATCGGGACGGCCGACATGAGCGCCTTGGTGTACGGGTGCATCGGTGTCTTGTAGAGCAAGTCCCGGTCGGCGAGTTCGACGATCTTGCCGAGGTACATCACCGCGATCCGATCCGAGACGTGCCGGACGACGGACAGGTCGTGCGCGATGATCACGTAGGTCAGGCCCAGTTCCCGCTGAAGGTCGTCCATGAGGTTGACGACCTGGGCCTGGATCGACACGTCCAGCGCGGACACCGGCTCGTCCGCCACCACCAGCTTCGGCTTGAGGGCGAGCGCGCGGGCGATGCCGATGCGCTGGCGCTGGCCGCCGGAGAACTCGTTCGGATAGCGGTTGTAGTGCTCGGGGCTGAGGCCGACCACCGACAGCAGTCGCTGCACTTCCTTCTTGATGCCGCCCTCGGGTTCCACGCCCTGGAGCTTGAAGGGGGCGCCGATGATCGTGCCGGTGGTGTGGCGCGGGTTCAGCGACGAGTACGGGTCCTGGAAGATCATCTGCACGTCGCGGCGCATCGGGCGCATGCCGCCCACTCCGAGGTGGGTGATGTCCTTGCCCTCGAACTCGATCGTCCCCGCGGTCGGTTCGAGCAGCCGGGTGATCAGCCGGCCCATCGTCGATTTGCCGCAGCCCGACTCGCCCACGACACCCAGGGTCTCGCCCGAGCGCACCTCGAAGTCGATGCCGTCGACGGCGCGCACCGCGCCGACCCGGCGTTGGAAGAGGCCCTTCCGGATCGGGAAGTGCTTCCGCAGCCCGGTCACCTTCAGCAGGACCTCACCGGGCGCGGCGTCCTTGGTCAGGGTGGCCGCACCGCGGGTCTCGGACGAGTCGAAATCACCGGCCCGCCCACCGTCGCCATATGCGGGCATGCTCACTGCGTTGTCCTCCGCGTTCTCACTCACAGCCTCGGCGCAATCTCTTCGGTCCAGATCCGCTCCCGCTGCTCCTGCGTCATGTGGCAGGCGGCCCAGTGCCTATCGCCGACCTCGGTCAGCTCGGGGCGGACCGTGCGGCTGAGGTCGTCCTTCGGCACGTCCGCGTACGGGCAGCGCGGGTTGAAGGCGCAGCCGGACGGGAGGTTGATCAGGGAGGGTGGGGAGCCCTTGACCGGGACGAGCCGGTCCTGCTGCTCGCGGTCGAGGCGCGGCATCGAGCCGAGCAGACCCCAGGTGTAGGGGTGCCGGGGCTCGTGGAACACCTGCTCCGCCGGGCCGCGCTCGATGCAGCGACCGCCGTACATCACCAGGATGTCGTCGGCGAGTTCGGCGACGACGCCCAGGTCGTGGGTGATGACGATGACCGCGGAGCCGAACTCCTCCTGCAGATCCCGGATGAGGTCCAGGATCTGCGCCTGGACGGTGACGTCCAGGGCGGTGGTGGGCTCGTCCGCGATGAGCAGTTCGGGGTTGTTGACCAGGGACATCGCGATCATCGCGCGCTGGCGCATGCCGCCGGAGAACTCGTGCGGGTAGTTGTCCACCCGTTTGTCCGGCTGCGGGATGCCCACCCGGTCGAGCATCTCGATCGCACGCTTGCGGGCGGCCTTCTTGCCGACGTCGTGGTGGATCCGGTACGCCTCGACGATCTGCTCGCCGATCGTGTAGTACGGGTGCAGCGCGGACAGTGGATCCTGGAAGATCATCGCCATCTCACGGCCCCGCAGCTTGCGTACGTGGTCGGCGCCGACCGACAACAACTCGGTGCCGTTCAGCCAGATTTCGCCGGAGACCCGCGCCTTGCGCCTGCCGTATCGGCCGGCGGTGTGCAGGCCCATGATGCCGAGCGAGGTCACCGACTTGCCGGAGCCCGACTCGCCGACGATGCCGAGGGTCCTGCCCCTCTCCAACCGGAAGCTGAGCCCGTCGACGGACTTGACCAGACCGTCGTCGGTAGGGAAGTGCACCCTCAGGTCACGCACGTCCAGGAAGGCACTCGGAGCGGGCGAAGCGGCGGAGGGCGACGCGGCCGCGGGCCCGTCCACCGGGGCTCCGCTCCTGCCGGGTTCGGTCATGTGAGCCTCACTCGGGGGTCGATCACGGCGTACAGGACATCGACCACGAGGTTGGCCAACAACACCGAGAGGGAGGTGATCAGGACGACGCCCAAAATGATGGGCAGATCCTGGTTCCTGATGGCGTTCAGCACGGCCTGGCCGAGGCCGGGCAGGTTGAACGTCGACTCGGTGAGGATCGCGCCACCGATGAGGGCGCCGAGGTCCATGCCCAGCATGGTGAGGATCGGCGTCATCGTGGAGCGCATGGCGTGCTTTCCGATGACGGTTCGCTCCCGCAGGCCCTTGGCGCGTGCGGTACGGATGTAGTCCTCGCCCAGGACCTCCATCATCGTGGCGCGGGTGATGCGCGCGTACATCGCCGCATAGAGGAAGGCGAGGGTGATCCACGGCAGGATCATGCCGCCGAACCAGCCGCCCAGGCTCTGGCCGAGTGGCACGTACTGCGCGTCGAACCATTTCAGCCCGAACGCGAACGTCGCCAGGGAGAGCATGCCGGTGAAGTAGATGGGGAGGGACACACCCGCGAGGGCGACGACCATCGCGCTGCGGTCCCAGAGGCTGCCGCGCTTGAGCGCGGAGAGCACACCCGCCGCGACACCGAAGACCAGCCACAGCACGGCGGCACCGAGGGCGAGCCCCAGGGTCACCGGGAAACGGTCGGTCAGCACCGGCCAGACGGCCTGTTCGCTCTTGAACGAGTAGCCGAAGCACGGTGCGGAGCAGTGCACGACGTCGCCGCCGGTCGCGAAGGTGCGGCCCGCGAAGATGCCCTTGAAGAACTCCCATGCCTGGAGGTGGACGGGGTCGCTCAGGCCGAGCTTCTCCCGCACGGCCTCGACGGCGGCGGGGTCGGCCTGTTTGCCCACGAAGCTCGCGGCGATGTCGACGCCCGCCCATTTGGGGACGAGGAAGAAGATGCCGAAGACCACCATGATGATGACCACCAGCATCACTGCGGCGGCGAACAGCCGCCTGATAAGGTAAGCGAGCACAGCCTACGGCCTGCCGCGGATCGCAGGCCGCCGGGGCTTCCGGCGGCCCGGGATCACGCCGCGCCGGCCTTCACCTGCCTTTCGTGCCGTTCGGCGGGTGTGCCGGAGTTCACTTCGAGGACTTGAGACCGAGGCTGATGAAGTCGTAGCCGTTGTACGCGTCGGTCATGTAGACGTTGGTGAGTCGGCTGGAGCGCCAGTTCAGGTACTTCTCGTAGGTGAAGGGCAGGTAGTACGCGCCCTCCATGACCTTGTGATTGATCTGCCTGGCGATCCGGCCCTTGCTGCCCTCATCGAGTTCCTTGGCGTAGGCGTCGAAGAGTTCGTCGATCGCCTCGTCCTTGATCAGGGCGTAGTTGTTGTTGCCGCTCTCCAGGATGTATTTGCTGTCCCACAGCGGCCGACCGAAGCCCTGGACGGACGGGAAGTCCGCGGCCCAGCCGTCGATGATGATGCCGTAGCCCTTCTTCTCCACGTTGGAGGGGCTGCCGACGATGCCGGAGGTCTGCGAGCCGTCGTACTGGTCGATCTGCGCGTCGACGCCGATCTTCTTCAACGACGCCTGCAGGGACTGGGCGGTGGCCACCTCGACCGGCTTGTTGTTGCGGACGGCGATGGTGGTACCGAAGCCGTCCGGCTTGCCGCAGGCGATCAGTTCCTCCTTGGCTTTGGCGATGTTTCCGTTCTTGTCGGCGCCGGCCAAGGCGAACGGGTCGTACTCCCGGCCCTCGGTACCCGGGACCGTCGGCGGCAGCATGTTGGTCCCGATGTCACCGCCGGCGACGGGGCCACCGCGCGCGGTCTGCAGGGACAGGTGGTCGGCCCCGTGGATGACCGCCTTGCGGCAGTGCTCGTTGTCGAACGGCTTCACGTTCTGCGGGAAGACCGCGTAACGGACGTAACCGGAGAGCGGATTGTCCAGGTTGCCCTTGTGCTGCTTCAACGCGGTCTGGCGACCCTGCGGCGACATGCCGCTTTGGCTGAGGTCCAGGTCGTAGTCGCCGGCGATCAGTCGCTGGTCCATGTCATTGGCGTTGGAGAAGAATTTGACGCTGACGGTGTCCGGGTAGGCCTTGCGAACCGGGTCCGAGGTGTCCTTCCACTGCGTGTTGCGGACCAGTTCCAGGCTCTTGCCCGGCTCGTACGACTCGAACTTGTAGGGACCACTGGAAAACGGATGCAGGCCGTACTTGGACTTGGTGTCCTTGTCCTGGCGTACCGGGGAGGCCGACGGCATCGCGAGCATCTGTGGGAAGTCGCTGTTGACCTGCGGCAGGTGGAAGACGATCGTCTTGTCGTCGGGTGTCTCGACCGCTTTCAGGCCCAGCTTGTCGGCGGACTCGTCCTGATAGGGGCCCTGGTACTCGCCGTTGGGGTCGAGGATGTCCTTGAGGTAGACCGGACCACCCGACAGCACGTCCTGCGCCCACTGGCGCTCGATGCCGTACTTGACGTCCTTGGAAGTGATCGGCTTGCCGTCCTCCCAGCTGATCCCGTCGCGCAGGGTGAACGTATACGTCTTGCCGCCGTCCGAGACCTTGCCCATGTCGGTGGCGAGGTCGGGCTGTAGCGCGGCGCCCGACTTGCCCGGCTCGGTCTTGTAGGTGACCAGTTGGCGGCTGTAGTACCGCATGAAGTTCCAGGCGAAGCCGTAGTAGCTCCGCGTGGTGTCCCACGAGTCACCGTCCTGGGTGCCGGCGAACTTCAGGGTGCCGCCCTTCGTGGTGCCGGCGTTCACGACCTTGTTGCCGGCGGCGTCGTAGCCGGCGTCGCTCGTTTTGCCGCCGCCACTGCTGCCGCACGCCGCCGTGGCCAGCAGCCCTGCGACCAAGGCCGCAGCGGCCAGTGCCTGCTTACGCCGCCCTGAGGTGCGTTGGGTAGTCACGATCTCGGATCCTCCGGATTCGATGAGAGACCCCGTGTGAAGTGCCGCGGGTCGCCTCGGGGACGGCAGTTCAGCGGGAGCCTTTGGGGTCGAGCGCGTCGCGCACGCCGTCGCCGAAGAGGTTGAAGGCAAGGACGGTGATGAAGATGGCCACGCCCGGCACGACCATGTAGGTCGGATCCGAGTCGTAGTAGTCGATCGCGTTCGAGAGCATCTGTCCCCACGAGGCCGTGGGCGGCTTGACGCCCACGCCCAGGAAGCTGAGCGCGGCCTCGGTCAGGATGTTCGTGGGAATCATCATCGTCGTGTAGACGACGATCGGGGCGACGAGATTCGGCAGCAGTTCCTTGAACAGGATGTGGAAGCGCCCGGCGCCCAGTGATCGGGCGGCCTCGACGTACTCGCGTTCGCGCAACGAAAGCGTCTGGCCGCGTACCACGCGCCCGATGTAGGGCCACCCGAAGAAGCCGATGACCAGGATCATCACGAAGACGCGGACGCTCGAACCGGTCATGCCCAGCATGTCGCTCGGCATGACCGAGACCAGCGCGATGATGAACAGCAGCTGCGGAAAGGCGAGCAGACCGTCCATGACGCGGCTGATGGCGGCGTCCACCCAGCCGCCGAAGAAGCCCGCCAGGATGCCGAAGACGGTACCCAGGACGACCGCTACCAGGGCCGACAGGAAGCCGACGAGCAGTGAGATCCGGGCGCCGTAGAGGATCCGGGCGAAGATGTCCCGGCCGTTGACCGGCTCGACGCCCAGCAGGTGGTCGCCGTTGATGCCGCCCAGCGACCCCTTGGGGGTGCCGAACAGCGCGTCGATCATGTCCTCGTGGTAAGCGTCCGGATCCTGTCCCACGAGGTTCGAGATCACGGGCGCGAGCAGCGCGATCAGGGTGAGCGCGAGTATGACGGCGCCACCCGTCAGCGCCAACCTGTCGCGCTTGAGCCGTTCCCAGGCGATCCGCCCCAGCGAACGGCCTTGTACAGGCTTGGCGTTGCCCCCGACTGCCGCCGCTTCCTCGATCGCGCTCGGGGCCGCTTCCGCGGTCGGCTCGTGCAATGGTGCCGTCATCTGACAGGGACCCCTCTCAACCGGCGCCGGCCGGACCGTACTTGCCGCTGTGGCGGCGTCATCACTGTGTCGGCCACAAGGGCGGACGCCCCTGCTGTGGAACTCTTCAACGCTTCGGCGCCACGCTGCCGGGCGGAGGAGTGGGAGACGTTTTTGCTCGAGCCGGCCCGGGAGATCGGGCCCGCACGGACGTGCACTGGGCGCCGGACGACCACGCCGCTCACAAGAGTTCGGCCATCGAGACCGCAGTGCCGCCCCACCGCCGCTTGCGCCCGCACTTCACGCCCACCGGATCGTCCCGACTGGACCTGGTTGCCGAGTCGGTGATGTGGCGCCTGTAGTCCGGATTCACGTGGCCGGCGCACACCGCCCTGCCGCTGTCGATGCAGGGCTCAGGAAGGGCGATCGTCTGCCCGAGGTCGACATGTACCGCGACCTCCGTGCGATGGCCCGGCATGAAGGCGCGATCAGACGACGGCCGGTAAGGACTCCGCCGTGCCCGCCGACGGTGATGGACGACACCGGTCGGCAGAGGTCGTGGACGCGTTTGCCGACGGTGCGGTCCACCTTGTTTCAGTCGCAAGTCCCGGGCCGGGAAGTGCGGGACGGACGTCGGCACGGGCGGGGGTGCGCGTGGCGGTTTCGGTGGCGCCGGCCCGGGCCGTGCTGGGTGCGGTCGCCGGGGGAGCCCGCCGCACGCTTGCTGGATTGTGCATGCGGACAGCGTGGCTTCTGGGCCGGCCGGGTACATGCGGTCCCCGTCCAGAGATTCCCCGGATGCTTTGTGCGACTGGCTATAGAGGTGAGGATGCGCGGTATCGGGGTCCCGACCTCGAACAAGTCCCGGAATCATGAACGGGTTCCCGCCGCCGGTAGGACCTGCGCAATTGTTCCGACGTACAAATTGGCGGGCACATCCTCGGACTTTGATACAAAGCCGCAGGAAGGCGGCGACGCACACACTCGGAGAGGTGCCGCCCGGGGACCTGTTCACCCCGGCGAACGCGATCGCGCCGCTTTCGGACGCCCCCGGCGCCCGGCGTCAGCGCATCGCCGTCACCCGCGCACCGAGCTCCTGACCATGACGCCTCCCAAAAATCGTTCGCCCGGCCACCGAACAGGCCGCACAGCTCGGCCTCGGTCGGCTGTGGCAGACGGCTGCCCGCACAACCCCCGACGGCAACCACGCCGCCGGGGTGCGGTGTTGCACGCTCGACGGCCTCGGCGGGCCGGCGATGCCGCGCACACCGACCACGAACATGTCATCACCGCCACCATGCCGGCCCGCGCCCGGCCCCTGGCCCACCCAGTGGGAGCACCGCGATGAACGGATCCACAATCCGAGAACTGCACATGATGGAGGACCTCGATGCCGTCAGCCTCCTCTATGCCGACATCTGGGGGTCCCAACCCGGCAGCTCACCCATCTCCGCCGAGGTCATGCGGGCACTCTCCCATGCCGGCAACTACGTGGCCGGAGCCTACGAGGACGGCCGCCTGGTGGGGGCGTCAGTCGCCTTCTTCGGCGAACCCATAGGCACCAGCCTGCACTCACACATCACCGGCGCCGTGGTGGGGCGCGGCGTGGGCCTCGCCCTCAAGACGCACCAGCGGCAGTGGGCGCTCGCCCATCGACTGAGGCGCATCACCTGGACCTTCGACCCGCTCATCCGCCGCAACGCCTACTTCAATCTGACCAAACTGGGCGCTCGGCCGGAAGAGTACTTGACGTCCTTCTACGGCGCGATGGACGACACCATCAACGGCGGCGACGAGTCCGACCGGGTCCTGGCCGCCTGGGACCTCACCGCGCCCTTCCCGCCCGAGGCCGTCGAACTGCCCGCCGGCGCCGCTCACAGCCTCCGCAATCACGAAGGCCGCCCGGAGACCGCGGCGACCGGCGCCGAGACCGTACTCATCGACCTCCCCGACGACATCGAGGCCCTGCGCCTCGCGGATCCCGGCGCTGCCCGGGCTTGGCGGCTGGCCGTACGAGAAACCCTGGGCGGCTTGCTCGCCGAGGGTGCCCGTGTCATCGGCTTCCACGAACGCCGCCGCTACGTGGTCCAACGCACGACAACCCATGTTTGACCGCCCGCAGAGGAGCCACCAGTCATGAAGACGAAGATTTCCGGCGTCGAGCTGCGTCGGATCGCGATGCCGCTCGTTGCCCCGTTCCGTACCTCCTTCGGCGTGGAGACCAGCCGCGATGTGCTGCTGGTCCGTGTCGTCACCGCCGACCACGAGGGGTGGGGCGAGTGCGGGGCCATGTCCGAGCCGCGCTATTCCTCCGAGTACGTCGACGGCGCCCAGCACGTCCTGCGCAGGTTCCTCATCCCCGCCTTGCCGAAGGACGGCGTGGACGTGCACGCGGTGGGTCGTGTCCTGCAGCCCTTCACCGGCCACCGCATGGCGAAGTCCGCGCTGGAGACAGCGGTGCTGGACGCCCAACTCCGCAGTGCCGACGAGTCCTTCGGCACCTACCTGGGTGCCGCTCGGGACCGGGTCCCCTGCGGCGTCTCGGTCGGGATCATGGACTCCGTGCCCGAACTCCTCGACGCCGTGGGCAGATACATCGCCGAGGGCTACGTCCGGATCAAGCTGAAGATCGAGCCCGGCTGGGACCTCGACCCGGTACGTGCCGTGCGCGAGCGCTTCGGTGACGATCTGGTCCTGCAGGTCGACGCCAACGCCGCCTACACGCTGTCCGATACCCAACAACTCGCCGGACTCGACGACTTCGGACTCCAACTGATCGAACAGCCCTTGGCCAACGACGACATGGTCCAACATGCCGAACTGGCCAAGCTGCTACGCACCCCGATTTGCCTGGACGAATCCATCAAGTCCGCCGCGGACGCCGCAGCGGCCATCTCCCTCGGCGCCTGCTCGGTCATCAACATCAAGCCGGGCCGCGTCGGCGGCTATCTCGAAGCCCGCCGCATCCACGACCTCGCTCGCGCCCATGGCATCCCCGTCTGGTGCGGCGGGATGCTGGAGACCGGCATCGGCCGCGCCGCCAACGTGGCTTTGGCCGCCCTGCCCGGCTTCACCCTCCCCGGCGACACTTCCGGCTCCAGCCGGTACTTCGCCACCGACATCACGAAGCCGTTCGTCCTCTCCGACGGGCATCTCGACGTCCCCACCGGCCCCGGCCTCGGCATCGAGCCCCTTTCCGACCTCCTCGACGAGGTAACCACCTCAAGCGAGTGGATAGCGATGTAGAAGACGTGGTGCGGGTGGGCGAAGGGGCGCTGAATTTCTCGCGCTCAGCCGCGGGCGCTCGGGCGTGGGTACGTGTCGAGCAGCCGGGTCAGGTGCACGCCGGCCAAGAGCAGCGGCTGCTCGCTCCGGGTGACCTGGGCGGCCAGTTCGGCGCCTTCCAGGGTGCTGATCACGGTGTGCGCGAGGTCGTGCGCGTCCGCCTCGGTCAGACCCGCCTCGACCAGTTTCGCGAACACCAACTCCCGCCAGTGCGCGAACGCCTCGGCGGCGGCGGCCTGGATGTCCGGCGCACCGGCCGCGGTGCCCAACGCGGTCGCGGTGACCGGGCAGCCGTCGACCCAGTCGGACGCGCGCAGCCCCTCGGCCAGACTGCGGGTGAGCTCGCGGATCGCCGCACCCGGGTCCGGCTCGGCGGCCAGAACGGCCCGCAGGATGTCGACGAACTCCGCGTCCCCGTGCCGGATCGCGGCGACGGCCAACTCCTGCTTGCCGCCCGGGAAGAAGTGGTACATCGAGCCGAGCGTGGCGCCGGCCTCGGTGGAGATCTGCTTGATCCCGGTGCCGTCGTAGCCCTGCCGCTGCATCAGTCGAGAGGCCGTGCGGACGATGCGTTCGCGGGTGCCGAGCTGCCTCGTTCCGGCGTTCGGGGCGATCGACTCGTGCTGCTGCGCCTTGGTCTTCACGAGGTGAGTCTACCGAATAGAGCGTTCGTTCCAGAGCGTGCTACGTTGTGAGCACTGGATAGAGCGTTCGTTCTAGTCCGGTCGCCGCCGGCGACCGGTCCTCCGTCGTCGGATCGGGCGACGGAGCCATCGCACACGACGCATCTCGGGAGTACTCATGGGCGACAAGCGCGACAAGCAGACGATTGCGGCGGTCGGTGGCCGGCAGCCCGTCACGGTCATCGGTCTCGGTCCGATGGGCCAGGCGATGGTGCGCGCGTTCCTGGCCGCCGGTCATCCGGTGACCGTGTGGAACAGGACGGCGAGCAAGGCGGACGCGTTGGTCGCGGAGGGCGCCGAGCGCGCGGTCACGATCGAGGCCGCGCTGGCCGCGAACGAACTGGTGGTGCTGAGTCTGACCGACTACGACGCGATGTACACGATTCTCGAACCGGTCGCCGCGGCGCTGTCGGGACGGGTACTGGTCAACCTCAGCTCGGACACGCCGGACCGGGTCCGCACCGCGGCGGCCTGGGTCGAGCAGCACGGCGCGCGGCACCTGACCGGCGGGGTGCAGTCGCCGCCGTCGGGCATCGGATCACCCGAGATGTCCACCTTCTACAGCGGTCCGGCCGACGTGTTTGAGGCGCATCGGCACACGCTGGGCGTCCTGACGGGAACCGACTACCGAGGCGCGGACCCCGGCCGCGCCGCACTCCTGTACCAGCTGCAGATGGACATCTTCTGGACCTCGATGACCGCCGCCCTGCACGCGCTGGCGGTGGCGCGGGCGAACGGCATCTCGGCCGCCGAGTTCCTGCCGCACGCGGCGGCGACGGCCGCGTCGGTGCCGGACTTCCTCGCCTTCTACGCGCCGCGCCTGGACGCCGGCGAGCACGTCGGCGACGTGGACAACCTGGCGATGGGCCTGGCGAGCGTCGAGCACGTCGTGCACACGACGCGCCGATCGGGCGTGGACGCGGCGTTGCCGAGTGCGGTGCTGGAGATCTTTCGGCGGGGCGTCGAGGCCGGGCACGGCAAGGACAGCTTCACCAGCTTGAGCGAGGTCTTCCGGGCGGGGTGAGCGCAACAGGTCGGCCACCGCCGCCTGCCTGTCCGGGCTCGCTGCGCCCCGGCAGCGCGGCCGGCGGCCGAACCGGGCCATGGGCGGAGCGAGGTCCGTTTTCCGCCGGCCGTGGGCCGCCTTCGCGACCATGCTGGGATGTGTGCTGAACTCAAGCGAGGGACTCATCGACCGATTCGTCCTGGCCGGCCGAGAATTCGAGCGGCGCCTGCGGATGGTGCGGCCGGAACAGTGGACGTGGCCCACCCCCTGCAGCGAGTGGGATGTGCGTCAGCTGGTCAACCACATGACCCGGGGGAACGTCGGCTACGTTCGACTCCTGCAAGGCGGCACCGGGGCGGACTTCATTCGCCTCCGCGACGAGGACGCGTTGGGTGCGGACCCGCTCGCCGCGTACATGCGATCGGTGCGCGAATGCGCGGCCGCGTTCGGACTGCCCGGCGCGTTGGAGCGTGTCCTCGACTATCCGCTGGGCCGGGTGAGCGGGCGGCAGGCGATCGCCGTGCGAACCACGGACAGCGTGATCCACACGTGGGACCTGGCCCGGGCGATCGGCGTCGACGACGCCTTGGACGCGGGGTTGGTCGGGTGGATCGGCTCCCACCTGGACGACATCTACGCGGGCCTGATGGAGACCCCCACCGCCGTCGAGACGACGAATCGCTTCTTTGCGGCACCGGACGGGGAACCCGCCCACGACGGATCGCCACAGGACCGGCTGTTGCACCGCATGGGCCGAAACCCCTGGCCATGACGTGTGCGTCAGCGCCCGGACACCGTCATGGGCCGACTTTCGGATGCCACCGGCGGCCTGCGTGGCGGGAGAGGGGTGCCGGCGACCCGAACGACGCGAACGAGCCCACTCGAGCGAGCGACCCGCCTCGTTTGTCCGAGGCGGCGCGGCGCGCATCGGTCATCCTGAGGTCGTCGGGGGCATCGGCCCTGCGGCGTAGCCGAGTTCAGCCCGGCGAGCGATCCCGGGTCGCCCCGCCGACTGCGATCTTCGATGGCGAACGAGCCGGCCATCGGCTCATCGAGACCGAGGACCGCGCATGCAGCCGCAGTCGATCCCGAACGTCGAAGGACCCGCCGCCGCCCGCACCGGACGTGTCCGCAGTGCGTGGCGGGCGGCCCACGAGCCGGCGCCGGGGGTGTCCAGGCGGATACAACTCATCGCCTACGCCGTGCCGTTGGCGGTGCTGCCGTCGAGCGTGTGGCGACTCCCGATCGTGTTCGACACGGGAAAGGGCGTGGGTGAACGTGTGTACGTCGTCCTGCTGTCGTTCCTGTCCGAGGCGTTGGCGTTCACCGCGATCGGCCTGATTGCCCGCTGGGGCGAGGTCTTCCCGCGCTGGATCCCGGTCCTGCGCGGTCGCCGGGTTCCACCGAATGCGGCGGTTCTCCCGGCCGCGGTCGGGGCGGTGTTCCTGACATCGGTGTTCAGCGTGGTCTCGACCGTGGCTCAGATCAGAGGCACCACGATCCAGGGCGGCGATCTCCCCGCGGATGCCCCGGGCCGGTACACCGGTTGGGAGTCGGTCTGGTTCCACCTCTGCTATACGCCGTTGATCGTGTGGGGGCCGCTGTTGGCCGTCCTGACGGTGGCCTATCGGGGCCGCCGACGAGAGGCGTGAGCGGCGTCGCGCAAGCGCGGCACCGGGGCACGGTACGGACGACTCACAAGCCGCCGGGCGTCACCCGGCGCCCGCCTCGATCGAAATGACCGGCCGGTCACCCGGATCGGGCCGCCGCGCACCCGCTCTCACCAGGGGCGTGGTGGGGCGATAGCATGGCGGTCACACATGGTGAACATGGGCGAGTGCCGCAGGCGCGCTTTCTCGTTCGGCTTCGGGGCGGGGGCAGTTGCAGATGGATTCCGTGTTCGAGCGATCGCCGGAGCAGGAAGCCTTGATCGCCGGATGGGCTCCTCCCGAGGTCGACACCGGTAAGCCGCACTCGGCGCGCATCTACAACTACTTCCTGGGTGGCAAGTCCAATTTCCCGGTCGACCGGGAAGCCGCCGAAAAGACCCTGGCGGCGGTACCCAACGCGCGTACGGCCGCGCGGGCCAATCGCGCGTTCCTGCTGCGGGCGGTCGAGCATCTCGGCCGGCTCGGGATACGGCAGTTCCTCGACATCGGTACCGGCATCCCCATCGAGGGTCGCAACACCCACGACGCGGCCCAGCGGATCGCGCCCGACTCGCGAGTGGTCTACGTCGACAACGACCCCATCGTCCTCGCCCACGCCCGTGCGCTGCTGTCCAGCCATCCGGACGGTGCGACCGCCTACATCGACGCCGACGTGCACGACCCCGACGCCATCCTGGCCGACCCCGCGCTCACCGAGACCCTGGACCTCGACCGGCCGCTCGCTCTCCTGCTGATCGCGATCCTGCACTTCGTCCCGGACGAGAACAAGCCCACCGACATCCTGCGCCGTCTCACCGACCGGCTCCCCTCCGGCAGCTACCTGGCCATCTCGCACCTCACCGGCGACTTCGACCCGGTTGCCACGAGTGGCGGGGTCGCGGCGTACCGCAACGCGGGCATTCCGATGCAGGTGCGCAGCCGCGCCGAGGTCGCCGCACTCGTGCCCGAAGGATGGGAACTGCTCGATCCCGGTGTCGATTTGGTTTCCCATTGGCGTCCGGACCCGGGGGTCGAACTCCCCGATCCGGTCACCATCGGCTGCTACGGCATGCTGGTACGCAAACGCTGAACGGCCCCCGGGGTACCGGTCGAGGCCCGGGTGCGGTTGGTCACGGCGCCGGTGGTCGCCCAGGACGGTGGGGTACGACGTCGGACCGCTGATCCCGATCGGCACGGTCGACAGCACCCAGGGTTGCCCGCGGTGTCCGGGGTGAGGTCGGCGGTCGGGGCGGTGGAGAAGTCGCCGGCGTAGCGAGCAGCCGCAGCGTCGCGACGATGAGCCGTGCCAAGCAAGCGCGTTGCTGGAAGACTCGTCCGAACTCTGCACTCGTGCGAGCGACTTCCCGCACCGCACGGGTCTCGGCGCGAACGCCCCTCCCGATTCGACGTGCCGATCGAGTTCCGGCAGGTACGCGATCGCCGGGGCGGGCTCGTTCCGGCCGCCTGGGACCTCGGCGAGGAAAGGGAAAGCCCCGCCCCCGGCCACAGTTGCGGTACGGACGAGCGGGGCATCCAGGGCGCGAAGACAACGTCACCGATGCGGCCGACGGTGGAACGAGGACTTGCCGGACCCTGCGCGCGGCCGACGTGGCGAGTGACCTACCGGGCCGCCGACCTGTCCTGCGGCCGTCCCCTGCCGACGGCCGCCCCGCGAGACCCGTGCTCTTTCCGGGCGGCCGTCACACCATGACCGTCAGCTGTCCGAGCGGAACGCCCCGTGGACGCGCAGGTCGCCGTTGATCGCTACCTTGCCGTCGTTGGTGTGCACGATCCAGGCGTCTCCGGTGCGGACCGACAGATGCCCGTTGGCGTTCACCTTCCCGATGAACAGCGACTGCCCGCCGACGCGCAGGTCGCCGTTGATCGCTACCTTGCCGTCGTTGGTGTGCATGACCCAGGCGTCCCCGTCACGGACCGACAGATGCCCGTTGGCGTTCACCTTGCCCTCGAACTGCGACTCCCCGTGGACGACGAGCTTGGACTGTCCCTGTTCGGTCGTCAGTTTGCCCGCGACCGTCAGGCCGTTCGCGTTGACCACACCCCCGACGTCGAGGTTCCGCAGGGGCCGGACGTCGCCATGGACGGTGAGATCGCCGTTGGCGGTGAGGTCGCCGCCGACGGCGACCTTTCGGTTGGCATTGACCTCGCCCTCGGCGTCCAGCCGGCCGTGGACGATCAGCCGCGGCGGGCCGTCCTGTGTCTCCAGCACGTTGTCGACGGTCAACCCGCCCCGGAGGGTGAGACGTTCCTTGACCAGGGCCCGGTGGGTGACCAGGTCGTTCAGGTCCGCCTTGTCGGCCGCGACGGTTCCCCACTGCCGGTTGCCGGCGCCCTGGTACACGTTCAGCCCGGCGGGCGGGAACGAGATCCATCCGTCGTCGGCCGTGCGTCCCTGCACCCACTCGGTGTTGATGCCGTTCAGGTCGGCCTTGTCGGCGGCGACGGTTCCCCACGCCTGCGTGCCGTCCTTGCGTACGTTCACGCCGGACTGCGGGAATTCGATCCATCCCTTGCCGGCGTCGCGGTCGCCCACCCACCCGGTGTTCACACTGTTCGCGCCGACCTTGTCGGCCGTGACGGTCCCCAGGTCGCCTCCCCCGCCGTGGCCGACCCTGATCCCGTCGTGCGGGAACTCGATCCACCCGGCATCGCCGTCGCGGCCCCGTACCCGTGTGGCGGTCACGGTCTCGACGTCCGCGGTGGCTGCCGAGACGGTGCCGGGCGCGTCGGTGTCGTCGCGGATCCGTGCGCCTTGTGTGGTGAAGGTGATCCGGCCCTTGTCGGTGGTGCCCTGGACCCAGGGGGTGTGTACCCCGGCGGTGGCGGTCACGCTCTCGAACTCGGGGCTGCGCAGGTGGACGGTGGTGGTGAGGAAGTACCCCGGCTGCTGGAGGGTGCGGGATGTGGCCACCAGGGTGTAGGTGGCGTCCCGCTTCGGCTCCTGGCCCGCCTTCGGCGACCACTGCCAGCCGGCCGCCCCCGTCCTCTGCGGGACGTCCTCCGCGAGGCCGTCCGGCCCCAGGATCTTGTACGCGAGGGTGTCCGGCCCCGCCCACTGCAGGACGACGTCCTTGCCCGCGGCCACCAGGGACTCCTTCGGGCGGAAATTGCGCGGCACCTTGGGCGCCCGCTTCAGCAGGCTCAGGGTCACGGGGTTCCGCTGCACCACGGCGCCGTTCGCCGCTCTCTCCGTCACCTGCAACCGGACCAGCCCCGGGAGGTTGGAGACGGGGAAGCCGTCCAGCACCAGGATCATGGAGCCGCCCTCCTTGAACAGCGCGTAGGGCCGGACGGACACGGTGAACACGCCCGTCCCGGCGTCCCACACGAGTGTCGGCTCGTCCGCCTTGTCCGTCGCGGTGTTCTGTTCGACCCGTGCCTGGATCGCCTTCGGGTCGGGCGTCAGATCACCGTCATTGGGCCCGAAGGGCACCCGCACCTCGATGGAGCACCAGATCACGTCGCCCCTGTTCGGATTGGAGACGACGATGTAGACCGCTCCCCGGGACTCCTCGCCCGCCTCGGGCACCTGGAGCGGAGCCGGGTCGGTGAGGATTTCGTAATTCAAAGAAGCCACCGTTGCAACCCCCTGCTTCGGCTTCGCGGTTGCACGCCCCCCACGGGCGCACACCTCGTCTTCCACAGCGATATCCCACCGGACGACCCTAGACCCCCCGATTCGCCATGGCCGGCGTGAACCACATCCGCACTGGCCGAAACAGGGATCACGGATACTCCCGGAAGCGAGGCCGTCAGGGTGAGGCCGGGTGCGAGCATCCGTCGATGGGATCGCCGCGGTGTCGGACCCGACGCTTCGCACGGCCGGGGCACGCGGGAATCGAACTCGTTCGACGGTATGCGGCGCGGGATCGGACCGGGCCGTTTCGGCGATCACGGCGAAAACGGCAATTGATCGAGCACCGCTTCCCCAATCCACGCCTCGGCCACCTCGCCGGGCGGGTCAGCGCTCGGGATGGCCCGGGGCGAGGTCTTGGACATCGGCGTAGGTCAGCAGGTCGGTTCGGGTCGGGTCCGAATGCTCCGGGACCTCGATCGGCGCCAGGACGATACCGGTGTGGTCGCCGAGGTCGATCGCGTCCTCGACCCGACCCACGAAGCGCCGGGGGCAGTCGGTCAGCAGCGGGACGCCGGCGGGGCCCTCGGTCCACGCGCAGTGCGCGAACTTGTCCGTCCGGTCGCCGGTTTCCTCACCGAACAGGGCCGCGAGCGGGTGTTGACGCGAATCCGGCGCGTGTACCGCGAGTACGGGCGCGGCGGCGGCGACGCCGTGGGTGTGGTTGAGGGTGGAGACGCAGACCAGGAATCGAGGCGGTTCGATGCTGCACTGGGTGGCGAAGCCGACCAGGCAGCCGGAGCGCTCGCCGGTGTCCGGTCGGGCCGCCGTGACAATGAACATCGGGTAGTCGAGCGCCGCCACGAAGGCGTCGAAATCGGCGCGGTCACCGGGACCGAGACCGGAATCGGAATCGGTACGGGGACCGGGACCCGCCGGCTCCGTGCGACCGCTCCGCGAGTTCTCCATCATGCCCACCCTCCTCGCACCACATACCGCCCGTCGCGGCCCGAGGGTTACTGCCCGCCACCACCGCTCCTATGCTCCCGCCCCCACGTGTACGCTCCGCCCACCGCACGAACATGGACGCACGGGAAGCGCGTGAGCGACTCGCTACGGATGCATCTCCGCCCCCTTGAGGACCTTGTCGACCACGTTGCGCGGCCCGTGCACGGCCATACCCACCAGGTCCAACTGCTCCCGCCGGACCCCCCGTACCGCCGCTCGGTTGTCCCGGTCGTTGCCGGTGGCGAAGAGGTCGGCGGTGAACACTGCCACCGGCAGCTCGCGGCCCACCGCCCGGGCGTGGGCCGAGGCGAGCAGTTCACCGCTGCCTTGGAAGACCAGTACCGGCTGCCGGAACATCGGCAGATAGGTGGTGTCGTCGGCATCGGCATAGGGTTCGCCGATCACCTCGGGGATCCGCGTACCGAGGCCGCTGACCAGGAACGCGGTGACGTTCAACCGCTGCCATACGGCCAGGTCCGCGCGCAGGAGCACGGCGATCTTGGTGTCGAAACGAACAGGTGCGAGTCGGGTTTCCATGCCCACATCGTGTCCTCGGCGGCCGGTGACCGTCTTGTACGATCCTGACATGGTTGCCGGCTCGGAGATCGTGGCGTGGCGGCCGTCGGTGGCCGGGGTGAGCGAGGTCCTGCACGCCCACATGACCGATCACAGCTACCCGATGCACACGCACGCCGCGTGGACGCTGCTGATCGTCGACGACGGCATGGTCAAGTACGACCTGGACCGGCACGAGCACGGCGTGCTGCGGCGCGCGGTGAGCCTGCTGCCGCCGCACATCCCGCACAACGGCAGCGCGGCCACCCCGACCGGGTTCCGCAAGCGGGTGCTTTATCTGGACTCCTCCCATGTGGCCGACGACCTGATCGGCCGGGCCGTGGACCATTCGGTGCTCGACGACCACGCACTGCACGGGCGGGTGCATCGACTGCACACCTCGCTGCTGCGACCGGGCGAGGAACTGGAGGCGGAGAGCAGGCTCGCGTTCATCGCCGAGCGGTTGCGCGGGCACCTTCTGGATCGAGTCGCCGCACCGGCCGTGGTGCGTGACGCCGGACTGGCCCACCGACTGCGCGATCTGCTCGACGCGCGTTTCGTCGAGGGCGTCACCCTCGGTGCGGCGTCCGAACTGCTGCATGCCCACCCGACCCATCTGGTCCGCGCCTTCGGTCGGGAGTTCGGCGTGGGCCCGCACCAGTACCTGACCGGACGCCGGGTCGACCTCGCCCGGGGACTCCTGCTGGACGGCATGCCGCCGCACACCGTCGCGGTGACCGCCGGCTTCTACGACCAATCGCATCTGAACCGCCACTTCAAACGCGCCCTCGGCATCAGCCCCGGCCGGTTCGCCCGCACCGGGGCACACCTGGTGAGCGCCGCCCGGCCGACCACGCGGAGCACGGCGGGCACCGTGATCACGGCGAGCACGGCGATCGGTACCACCGCGCCGTCGCCGGGCGACAACGGCTGAGAGCCGGCCCGCGCTCGGTCCCGCGCGGTGATGCGTTCGACGGCGCAAGAGTTGCCCGGGCTGCGATACCGACAGCCCCCATCCCGATCCCGCCGCACAAACGGATCGGCACGCGAGTCGAGAACCGGGTCGTTGATCCTTCGCTTCATGGCCTCCGCACAGCGCGCGGCCCGGGTTGCCGTACACCCCTACGAAGAAGATTCAGCGCCGATGGCGCGTAGCGCCGATGACGTGCGCAGCACTACTGACGTAGGTGGTGTGCACGCGAGCGGCAGCGGCGGGGGAGGGGGCGACGGCCCTCCGGGCAGGCCGAACTCGCGGGTTTCCGGATCCGGACCGCTCCGGGCGCCTACATGTGCTGGTGGGAACTGCCGGAACCGTGGCGGACGGACACGTTCGTGGCCGCGGCCGCGCGCCGGGGCATCGCGGTCACACCCGGCGCCGCGTTCGCGGTCCCACCCACCACCGCCCACCACGCCATCCGGCTGGGACTGGCCTCCCCCACCCCGGACGCCCTCTGGCGGCCCTGAAAACCTGGCGCCCCTGGCCCGCTCGACCCCGGAACACGAACCGGTCGACTAGCACCAGCGGTTGGCGGCGTACGGCGGTCCCGGCCGCCGGCGCGGGGGTGCGCTGCCTCGGGTGCGAACACCGGGCCGAGAAGCGGCCGTTCCGGTCGGCGGATTCCTCGTCCCGTCGGTCGCCGCTGGTCACCGCGATCCTGCGGCCACCAGCGTCGCGGTGACGGGTTCGAGCTCGGTGACCAGCTCGTCGAGCTCGGCCGGAGAGAGGGCGTCGTATGGCGGGGCGGCGAGCTCGTCGGTGAGGGCCTCGATGCGTTGCTTGGTCTCGCGGCCGGCGTCGGTGAACCGGCCGTCGGTGTCGACGAGTCCGCGCTCGCGCAAGCCGTCCATGACCGCGGCCAGCCGTTCCTTCGGCAGGTGATGGATGCGCCCGAACGACTCCGGCGGGTGGATGCCTTGCGCCAGCGCGTCGAGCACGTGGGCCTCCGTACCGCCGACGCGCGCGCCGACGAGAGCGGCGATGTGCCCGTCGCCGCGGTGCTCGCGCAGCATGGTCGCGGAATGCCACAGCCGGGCGACCGGGTCGCTCGGCACCGCGAGGGTGCGCATCCCGGCGTACATCACCCGGCCTTCCGTGGGCGCGCTCGTGGCGGCCTTGGTGGTCAGGTCGGCGGCGCGCACCAGACCCGGGGAGTCGGCCAGGTCGTCGCCGAGGATCCGCCGTACGGAGGCCGCGCTGCCCCGCTCGCGCGCGGCGACGGACGCCTCGGGCGGGATCGTCTCCCACGCGCTCGGGATGTGCCGCGCGGCCTCCCCGTCGGCGAAGTTGTAGAAGGCCGCGTGTACCACCTGCGCCGGCACCCGCCCCAGCGGCGCGGCGCGGCCGGCGAAGTAGCCGTCCCAGTAGGTGCGGTGGCCGAGCGCGGCCAGCTCCTCGTTGCACTCGTCGGCGAAGAAGGTGACCAGGCAGATCGGCTCCAGGAGCTCGAACATGCGGCGGGCGGTGTGAGTCATGGCTCACATCCTGCCTGCCTGCGGTGACACCCCGTGGAACGGTGTCGCTGTGACGACGGAACCGAAGACCTTCCAGACGCATCTGCGGCAGGCCGCGACCGGCATCCTGGAGCGCGTCCCCGCGCAGCTGAGTCGCGAGATATATGTCCTGGCCTTCAACGTCTGGCGCCTTGATGCCGACGACCGCCACCCGTACGTGGACATCGGCTACAACACGGAGAGCCGGTACGAGGAGGAGATACGCCAGGGCGCCGATCCCCGGGAGGCGCGCTGGAACTATGCGTTCTGGATCCTCGAGGGCTTCGACAAGCTCGGTAACGTTCCCGAGGACCCGGCCGGTGGCCCGCTCCATGAGGAAGAGGCCAGGCGCATCGGCATTTGGTACGACGGCGAGTTCGATCTCGGTCGGATGCTGGACGACGACGAGCTCCGCGCCAAGTGCGACCTCCTCCAACTCCACTTCCACGACGCCGTGATCGACCTCGCGCGTCACCTCCACGCGAGCGGCACCATCGAGAGGATCTTCGGCCGCCCGCTGCCCGTCGTCGTGTTCGACATGGACTGCCCGGGCTGGGAGGACGAGGCCACCAGGGCCGCCAACCCGCCGGAGCTGATCGAGGACTTCTCGGCATGAATCCGGTCGGAGACAACAAGTGCCGGCGGACAAGGCGCCCGTGCCCGCGAAAAGCCGTATCGGCCGGGTACGGACCGGAGCCCGACGGCAGTGCGTCATCACCTTGGTGACCATTCGACCACCGCCGCACCCTCCCACAGGCATTCTTCCTGCTTGCCGCGCCGACGGTTCGGGAGCGGAACGTCGTGGCCGGCGTGACGATCCGTACGTCCGCTCCACCGCGATCGAACTGCCGCGAACCCGACTGGATGGGGCCGCCGTTGCTGGTTGCTTCGCGGTCATGGGGCCCCGGCGACGTCGTCACGGTCACCGCGGTTCGGAACCGGACGCCGTCTTGATTCGAACCCGAGCACGCCCGAGTGGAGTACAGACGAGAGGCGTTTGTGTCACGCTCGACGCAGTGGGCCGTCGAGAGGAAGCCGATGGACTCGAGCGTCGTGATCAACGTCCTGCCCGACGGCGGAGACGTCCGGGGCAGCAGCTTTTCGCTTCCCCACACCTGGCTGGGCAAGGTCGACGGGGCCGTCGACGCCCACATCAGCAGCCTGGTCCCGGGGGAACCCGCGGTGACCACTACCACCTCGCGCGTCGTGAGCTCCTCGTCGTGATCCATCGGGACGCCTGGTCGTTGCATTGGGACTCGGGCGAGGGATCCGCCGTGTGCAGCCGTGACGCCGCGCACGCGGTGCGCAACGACGGGACGGAGGACCTGTACATCGTCGGTCTCTCCGACGGCGAGTACGACCCGGCCGCTCCCGACGCGTACCCCCGAAGGGTGAGTGGCAACACGGCAGTTCGGTGACCTGAGGAGGGCGCTGGAGGGTGCCCACAGGGTGAGGGGCCGCGAGGCCACCCCGAAGACGCGCACGGCCCTCGTGGACCGCCTGGCCCGACCGCCGGGCTGATACCGGCGGAACTCTCGTGCCCTTCACCGCGGGTCGGCCGACTCGACGGCCGTAAAGCCCGAAGCTCCGGCACTGCGCAGGCGAGATGATCGAGCTTGACGGCCGTAGAGTCGGCGCCCCAAGGGCAGTGCCGACAGAGTCCCAGGATCCGCCCTCAGCGCCGTTGCCCGTGGCGTTCGGTCTACCAGAGCAGCGGCAGACGGTCCTCGAGTCGCACGAGCGGATTCGCGATGAAACCGGCCAGGAGCGAACCGATCCACGCGATGGTCCACAACGCGTCGACCCACTCCCCGACACGCGGCCCGAACCTCCAGCGAACCTCCCGGATCCTGACCTGGAAATGCAGCGCGCCGATGGCGGCGACCAGAGCCAGACTCGCACACGGATAGACCCAGCCCTCCATGTCCGGCATCCACAGCACGACTTCGCCGGCCACCCCCACGCACACGGACGCCACCACCAGCAGCCAGTACCCGATCGTTCGGGGCCATCCGTTCAACTCGTGCCCGTACGGGATCGGGTCGTCGGGCGACGAGGAGCGGAATGTCTCCTCGCGCCGAACGGGCTGCTCGGAAGGTGTTGCCGGGGGCGCATCACCCCATCCCTCGACCGGATCGACCAGCCCGTCGTCCCAGGAGAACGCCGCCTCACTCCGGGGACCGGCACCGGCACCGGCGGCGTGTGTCGGCGTGAGCAGGTCCGCGTACTCGCGCGCCTCCAGGCGCAGAGCCGCGATTCGGGCCGCGGCGTCGTCCTGGGCGGCGAGGCGCAGGTCGCGTTCGTCGGTCGTGGCCTGCTCGGCCCGGCGGAGGAGGTCGAGCAGGCCGCGGCGTGTCTCGTGGGCCTGCTCGAGATCGGCGCGGGCCGCGTCGAGGGCCGCGCGCAGGCGGGTGTTCTCGGCTTCGAGCGCCTGCAGGCGGGTGTTCGTGTCGGCGGCGGCGTCCGACGTCTCGCGGCCGGGGGCGGGTGGTTCGTCGGCGAGGGCGTCGCGGTCGTGTTCGAGGGCGGCCAGTCGGGTGCGGAGTTCGCGTTCCCGTCGGGTGGCCTGCTCGGCGCGGGCGGTGAGCTCGGCGCCCATCGTGGTGAGCTGTTCGCCGAGGAGGTAGGCCTGGTAGCGGTCCGGGTGTGAGTCGCGGGTCGCGTCGTGGAAGAGCCGGCGGCCTTCGGCCGTCCGGCCCCGGACGTCTTCTCCGGTCGTCCGGTGCAGGGCTGCGCACAGACGTTCGGCGAAGTCCGGCTTGTTCGCCATGCGTTCGCCGCGAAGCATGCGGGACAGTTCGCTGCGTCCGTAGGGTTCGAGTGGGGGATCGCCCTGGGACAGTGCCCGGTCCAGGGCGGCGAGGGATTCCCACCCGCCGTCGATGCACACCCCGCGGGCCCACAGCACGAAGTCGCGGTGGTGCGGGGCGCAGGCCAAGGGGCCGATTCCGCCGAGCAGACGACCTTCCTCCGCGGCGTGCGCGTCCATGTGACTCCCCCGGTCGGCGCGGTCCTTGACGCCCCATCCTGGCGGATTCGGCGGGATCCGTGGTGTGGCGCGGTGGCAACACCTCGTCGCTCTTCCGGCAACACGAGCGCCGCCGCTTCGCTGGGATCGCCGCAAGGAGCGGCCGAACCGTCGGGCTTCGTGTCCGCGGCGGGTCGTGAACTCGAAGGAGAACTCACATGAACGACGACAAGCGCAAGCGCAGGGGCTCGCACGACGGGACGGGTATCGATCGGTTCGTCTTCCTCGCGGTCCTGGCGGCGGGCGTCGCCCTCGTCCTGGTCGGTGGTCTCGCTCCGGATTCCCTGGTCGTCATGGGCGCGGGAGTGGGAGCCATCTACGGTGCCTACACCGGTCGCGTCGGCGGACCGCCCGCCGCCCGCGACCGGGACGACGACCGGGACCGCCCCGCCGGGTAGCCACCGGCGCGGCGACCCACCGGGCAGGCGGGGGCGCGGGCCGGGTGTGTCGGCGCGGGTGTCTAGGCTCGGCCGTGTGGACTGGATGCGGGACGAGGAAGTGTTGGCCGAACAGGCCGCAGAGTACGCCCACTTCGCCGTCGGCGGTGATATGGCGGGTCTGGCGGACGCGGTGATGCGGGCCGCGTACCGCAACGGCACCATGACCGGACCGGGCATCGCCGGCACCGCGTGGTTGCGCGCGCTGCCCGACGAGCACCGGCGCGAACTCGCCCGGATCTGGGCCCACCGCTTGGCCGCGTTGCCCGACGACCGGCAACACGAGGATCTGCGTTTCGAGTTGCTGATTGTGGCGAGCAGCGTGGTCCGCGGACTCGATCCGGACCTGTTGGCCGACGAACGCCGCTCCCGGCTGCGGGTACTCGGCGGGGAGTACGTCTACCCGGTGCAGCACCGGCTGTGGGAACTGGCCGAGGCGGAGGTCGCGGCCGGGCGGCCGATGGACCGGGCGCTCGCCGCGGTCTTTCGCCGGACCGTACTGGTGCACTACCGCTGCGCCGGGATCAAACGCCTCCTTGAGGGGTACAAGGGGCCCGCGCTGAACCCGGGGGAGGAGTGGGCGGATCGGGCGACCGCGGACGCCGCGGCATACGGCGAGCCGTGGGAACGGTTGTTGGCGCACGCGGCCTCCGCCACCGGTGCGCGGCCCTCGGCCAGGTGGGAGCGCGTCGGACGCGCGTTGCTTGCCGATGCGGGCCCCGAGAGCGTACGCCGACACGTCCACACGTGGTGGGACCTGCTCGGCAGACCTCGGACGGTGCCGTTCGCGCAGGACCACTACCGGTGGCGCGACGTCAACGAACGCTTCGACCCGCACAACGCCAACGCGTTGCGCGGCCTGGCCTGGCTGTTGTCGTTCCTGCCCGCGCGCGCCGACACCGCGGCCGCGCTCGCCGCGTTGGTCGACGTCTCGCTGGTGCACGTCGAGGGGACCGGTTCGCGCAACCCCAAGGTGGCCAACGCGGGCGTGACGGCCCTGTCCCGCGTCGGGGACGACGCGGCCCGCACCGAACTGCGCGCACTCGCCGGCCGGGTCGCCTTCAAGGCCACCCTCACGCACATCGACAACGCGCTCGCGATCCCCTCCTGAAGACGGCCACGCCGTATCCGGTGCCGGGCGCGGTGATTCGGTCTGTTCGTGCCGCAATTGTTGGGACGACGGGTCTCGCGCCGATCCGCTGCGGGTCGCCGATTCCGACGACGACGATCCTTGGCACTTCGACGAAGTCAGGCCGTGCGGCTGCGGGGTGGGGGGCCGTCGGCTGCGGCCCCGCCGCCGACGTGGAGAAGTTGGGCGGCTGCGGCGGTGTTCGCCCTCTCATGTGATCTGGATGATGTGCTTGCCGCGGACGCCACCGGCTTCCAGGGCCCGGTGGGCGTCGGCGATCCGGTCGAGAGGGTGGACGGTGTCCACGACGGGGACGATGTCGCCGCGCTCCGCATAGCGGGTGACCTCGGTCAGCAGATCGGTGTCCGGGTTGCCGCTGAAGACGCGTATGCGTCTGCTCCCGTGGACGGTCGAGGCGAGGATGGTGGCGAGGCCGGGGAGAAGCCTGTCGAAGTCGAGGGTGACGGCGACCATGCGCCCGCCGGGTGCCAGCAGGCGGCGGAAGCGGGAATGCTCCGTTCCGGCGGTGTCGACGATGACGTCGAAACGGCCCAGCTCGGAGAGGCGAGTCGTACGGTGGTCGAGTGCTTCGTCGGCGCCCAGGCCGCGGACGAAGTCGAGGTTTTTCGCGCCCGCGAGAGCGACGACGTGGGCACCGAAGAGCTTCCCGATCTGCACCGCGACACTGCCCACGCCTCCGCTGCCCCCGCGCACCAGGAGTCGCTCACCGGGTTTGATGACGGCTTTGTCACGCAGGGCGGTCACCGCCGTGGCCCCGCCGGCGAGCAGTGAGACGGCCTGCACCGGGGTGAGGTTTTCCGGAGCGGGGGCGATCCGGCGGCGGCGCACGGCGACGTACTCGGCCATGCTGCCCGTCTTGCGCCCCAGCAGCCCCCACACCCGGTCCCCTGCACGTACTCCGGTGACCGACGAACCGACTTCGGCGACCTCCCCGGCGAAGTCGATTCCGCTCGTCTTGGGGAAAGCGCGGCCGGTTACCAGGCGCATTTTCCCGGCCCGATCGAGCAGATCGGCACCGTTGACACCGGCGACGTGCACCCGCACCAGCACCTCGTCGGGCGTGGGGGTCGGCATCGGCCGCTTGCCCACGTAGAGAACGTCCGGGGGGCCGTATCGGTCGAAGAGGGCTGCGCGCATCTCGCTCATCATCTCGTCCTGTGTCGCGTTTCGGAGCTGCGAAGGCGCTGTGTGCGCCCGCTGGTACTCTCACGCTAAACCCGTAAGTGGAGGACATCGTCCATTTAGCTTGAAGTGAGAGACATTGCCTGCCCAGCCGTCTCACAAGCCATCCGGGCACGTCGGCGACGTGCCCGGCGACGCAGACCCGACGGGCCTGCGCGCCGATGCCCGGCGCAACCGGGAACGCATCCTCGAAGCCGCGCGCGAGGTGTTCGCGGCCCAGGGCGTCGACGCCCCCATAAGCGCGGTCGCCCGCCGCGCCGGCGTCGGCGTGGCCACCCTCTACCGGCGCTTCCCCACCCGCACTGCGCTTGCCACCGCTGCCTTTACCGAGCAACTCGCCCTGTGTGCGGCAGCCTTCGACGAGGCCCTTGCCGATCCTGATCCCGGGCACGGCCTGTACGCACTCCTGGAAAAGGTATGCACCACACAGGTGACCGACCGCGGCTTCGCCTCCGTATTCCTGGATCGGTTCCCCGACGCCCTTGATCACGATCACGAACGCGACTGCGCCGAAGAGGGTCTGGCGCGACTGGTCCGGCGTGCCCGCGAGACCGGACAGCTGCGCGACGACTTCGACCCCGCCGATATCACCCTCCTGCTCCTGGCCAACAGTGGCCTCGCCGGACAACCGCGAGAAACCGCCATCGCTGCCTCCCGGCGCCTGCTCGCCTATCTCTTCCAGGCTTTCCAGGCACAGCGCCCCGGCTCTCTCCCACCTCCCGCAGCGATGCAACTGCGCGAAATCCGCCGGCCACCGGGCCGCCCTTGAGCTGTTTCGTACGGCCCGGGATCATCTCCGGCAGCCGGCCTGGACGGCCTGACTACCTGCGGGGCGTGACGGGAGTCGGCGGACGGACTCACCTCGGATGACCCGTCGCGCCCCGGCGAGGTTGGCGATCAGTTCGGCACGGGTCTGGTGCTCGTGCGCGACCCACGCGGGTTGACCCGGACCGCTGCGCCACGACTCGCTGAGCGGGCTGTTGTCTGCGGTGTCGAACCCGAACCGGTCGTACAGTCGCGTCACGAGTTCCACGGCTTCGGGAAAGTCGCACCGGGATATGGCCATCGCGCCAGGCCATGTAGTTGTTCGTGTCAAGCACGATCTTGCCTGCCAGCTCCTGCACAGGCATGTCGTTGACCACAACTCATCAACGCCGCATCACTGGACGACGCCGGTCACCTGTCCGAACAGGAGGCCGGCCACGTGGGCGATCACGGGCTTTCGCTGCGCTGGATCATGGTCCACATGATCGAGGAGTACGCGCGGCACAATGGCCATGCCGATCTGATCCGGGAGCGAATCGACGGAGTCGCCGGAGTGTGAAGCGTGCCGAGTGGCCGTGCGGATCAGCCCGGCGAGGGCGAGGGCGAGGGAGCGGCTGTGGGCGGGCCAGGCGACGTGGGTGACGACGGGGGGTGCGTCGGTCAGGGGGACGGCGGTGTGCTCGGCCCGTAGCCAGGCGCGTACGGAGTCGGGGAAGACGGCCACGGTGCGTCCGAGGGCGGCGACGCCGAGAGCGTCGGCTGTTCTCGCCAAGTCCGCCGCCGGGCAACTTCTGTGCCGCGACGACGACTCCGTGGTCCCGAACCCCCGTGCGCGGACGGTGGGTGTCGGTGTCGGGAGTCGTGGCTACTCTGTCGCGGGTACGAGTCCACGGGGGAGTCATGCGTCGGTACCGGAAGCACGCGGTGGTCTACGTCGTCGTGGTGGTGGCCGCCTGGACGGCGACGTGTGTGCTCGACGAGGAGTCGTCTCCTGCTCCTGTGGAGCCGCCGCCGGTCTCGGCGTCCCCGACGTCGCCGCCCATGAGTGCCTCCGACATCGCGCAGATGTGTTCCCGGCCGAACGTGGTATGCGCGCAGGCGACCACCACGTCGAAGAAGTAGGACGCCTTGTCTTCGTCGCGGGGCACAGCCCGCACGACAAGCCACGACGCGCCTCGAAGGCATCCACGGCTCCGGTCGGCACGTCGGCCTCGACGACCCGGCCCCGGCCTGCTCCGCCCGGACTCGAAGTTCTCCCCGGCATCCACCGAATCCCCCGCCGGCGATGGACACGGACCCATGACCCCTGACTTCGCGGCATCGAGTGATCACCTGTGCAACGCCCCCGGGGCGGATGTGGAAACGTCCTGTCGTCAGATCCGTCGAGTGTCCGCGCCGGTGCCAAGGTGGTCGAGTCGCAGTCGAAAGGAGCGCGCCGGTCGCCTGGCCGCCCCGGCGGGCGGGCTCGACCCGCACCACCGGCGGGCACTCGCCGCGTCGTTGCCCGCACGCCTCGAAATGGCGCGGTGTCGCCGCCCAACCACCCGACAGGCCGACGACACCGCTTCCTCGACCCGGTAAGGAACCACGCCATGACCACCCCGCACGCCTTCCCCTTGGAGCCCACCCCGATCCATGTGCCCGACAAGGTCCTGGATGACCTGCGCGCCCGTCTCACATCGACCCGGCCGCCGCTGGACGAGGGCAACGGGGACTGGTCCTACGGCGTCCCGGAGAGCTATCTCCGTGAGCTGCTCGCCTACTGGCGGGACGGCTACGACTGGCGCAGGGCCGAGGCCGCCATCAACGCGTACGAGCACTACCAGGTGAGTGTCGCCGGTGTCCCGGTGCACTTCATGCGCAAGCCCGGCCGCGGCCCTCGCCCGATCCCGTTGATCCTCACCCACGGCTGGCCGTGGACGTTTTGGCACTGGTCGAAGGTGATCGACCCGCTCGCCGACCCGGCCGCGTTCGGCGGTGACCCCGCCGACGCGTTCGACGTCATCGTGCCGTCCCTGCCCGGCTTCGGTTTCCCCGGGCCGCTCACCGGCTTTTCGGACGTCAACTTCTGGAAGGTCTCCGACCTCTGGCACACCCTGATGACCGAGACGCTGGGGTACGAGAAGTACGCCGCCGGGGGCTGCGACATCGGCGGGATCGTCTCCAGCCAACTCGGCCACAAGTACCCGGACGAGCTCTACGGCATCCACATCGGCTCCGGGCTGCCGCTCGACTTCTTCACCGGTCCCCGCGCCTGGGACTTCGCTCGAAATCGGCCCCTTCCCGACGATCAGTCCGCCGACGTCCGCGCCCGGATCATCGAGCTGGACCACCGCTGGGCGCCCCACCTCGCCGTGCACATGCTCGACGGCGCCACCCTGGCCCACGGACTGAGCGACTCACCCGCCGGACTGCTCGCCTGGCTGCTGGAGCGCTGGAACGCCTGGAGTGACAACGGCGGCGACGTCGAGTCCGTCTTCACCAAGGACGACCTGCTCACCCACGCCACGATCTACTGGGTGAACAACTCCATCGCCACGTCGATGCGTTACTACGCCAACGCCAACCGCTACCCCTGGACCCCCGCCCACGACCGCACCCCGGTCGTGCAGACCCCGGTCGGCCTCACCTTCGTCACGTACGAGAACCCGCCCGGCATCCGCACCGCCAACGAGCGCGTCCGGGCATTCGAGACCGGCCCGCAAGCCGATTGGTTCAACCACGTCAACGTCAACGCCCACGACCACGGTGGCCACTTCATCCCCTGGGAGAACCCCGACGCCTGGGTGAGCGACCTGCGCCGCACCTTTCACGGCCGCAGGCCCTGAACGACCCTGCGGGCTGTCTGGTGACGGGCCAGGCGAAACGGGGACGCCACGTTACCCGCGACCTACTTCGCGGCTGGTGTCCGAGCCAGGACTCCCGGGCCGACGTGGGCGGCGTCGGCGATCTCCTCCCGGCTCGTGCCGCGTTCGCGCGCCAACACCACCGCCTGCCGCACGAGCCGGTCGATGCGTTCGGCCAATCCGGCGCGACGGCCAAGGCGTCGCAGCCTGCTGCCGTCGGGCGGCCCGCGCGCCCGCCGGCACAAAACTCGCGCTGCCGTTCCCGACGCAGGACCGGCCACGCAGCGCCCGGTCGATACCTCCGGCGTCGTGGAGACGGTCGAGGCCGAGTCGCCGCCGTTCCACCCGGTCGCCCCCGCCGAGCGGGAGGAGGCGACCGCGGCCGTGTTCGCCGCGCTGGACGGGCCGCCGCCTACGAGCACTTGGACCACGTCCGCCCCATCAGGACCGTCACCGGCTGCGATGTCCCACTGTGGCTGATCGCCGGCTTCGGAACCGAATCGGCAGGATTGCTATAGTCTCCGGCACTCGCCACCCATTCGGGTGGCCTCGGCCGGGTTGGTACCCGGTGGAGCCCGGCGTCCGACAGTGGAAGGGGTGCACCACCGTGGCCCGGCACAGATGGCCCGAAGGCAGCCAACCGCCACGCGCCGCCCGCCCGTGGCGACAGCGTGGGCGGCATCGCCAACCATCGAGTGTGGCAGTTGCCCCGATCCTCGCGGTGGTCGCCGTCCTCGGCGTCGTGGCAGGCACCACCGCGCTTGGCCGAGCCGGCGGGGGCGGTGACGAGCACGTGGCCGAGGCCACATGGGTGCCCTCGCCGCCGACCGTCGCCGATGTGTCATCGTCGTCGCCGACTGCCGGCTCGGATTCACCCTCGTCCCCGCCGACGACCGACGCCAAGTCGTCCCCGTCGCCGCCGGTCACCGAGGCGGGCGGGCGGCCCCCCGCGAGCGCGCAGTCGCCCGCAGTTCCCACCGCTGTCGACGACAGCCGACAGTCTCCCTCGACCCTTGCCCGCGACAGGCCGTGGTCGCCCCTGCCGACACACGCCACGGCCGGTTCGGGACCGACGCGGTCCGCCGCCCCTCCCGCCGAGGCGATACCCCCGCGGCCCACCGACTCGACGACGCCGCCACCGCCACCGCCACCGACGCCGCCACCGACGCCGCCACCGGCGCCGTCGACACGCCCGCCGCAGCCGCGCCTTTCCGTCTCCACGTCAGCGCCCGCAACCGGTTCGAAGCCATCCACGAACGGCGATTCCGCGGCGTTGGAGGAGCGCGTGCTGACCCTTGTCAACGTGGAACGGGGCAGAGCCGGCTGCGCCCCCGTGCGTAACGACGGCCCGCTTCGTGCCCTCGCCGCGGCGCACAGCAAGGACATGGCGGAACGCGGCTACTTCGCGCATGACACCCCGGACGGCAAGAGTCCGTGGGACCGGGCGGCGGCGGCCGGGGTCACGAACCTCGCCGCGGAGAACATAGCTCGCGGGCAGGCGACCCCCGAGGCCGTGATGCAATCCTGGATGAACAGTTCGGGGCACCGCGCGAACATCGTCGACTGCAGTGCCACCTCGCTCGGCATCGGCGTGTACATCGGTTCCGGCGGCCCATGGTGGACGCAGGACTTCGGGCGGTGATGCCGCGCGGCCGTGATCGGTGCGGCCGGCCCCACCTGCGGATCCGCCGGTTCTCGTGGGCGGACAGGTTGTCGGGGATGAGGTATATCGGGGCGCCGTCGGGTCGTGCCGCGCGGATCGAGCGCAGGGCCGCCCAGGTCGGCGTGATGCCCTCGCGCCGGCGGGTCCGCGCGGCCGACGCCGCGCGGATCCGCGACTCGTCTCCGCCGGCCGAATGTTGATCGAAGCATCCGCGCGGTGCGTTGTCCCTCTCCCGACTCCCCGGTCCGCCGACGTGGGGTGAGCGCGTACGGCCACGATCACGACGGCGAGGGCACTGTGTGCGGCGCGACGTGGTGTGCGGGGAGCGGGCCCGAGCGCACGCCCAGCGGTTCGCGAGTACGAACTGCGCCTGTGGGCGGGCCGGTTGCCGACAAACCGGCTACGGGAAGTGCGCGGGAACGTCCACGGGATACACATTTTCGACGTGCGCCTGGTCCACGCGATCACCCGCGCGGACGCTCGACAAGGAGTCCACGTCGAATGGCGGCGCCCGTCCCGCCATGCCCCGCCCCCTGTCGGTGGCGCGGCATGGCGGGACGGGCGGTGCATACCCGAGCGCCGGTGGGTGTGGGCGGCCGTGGCCGAGCACGAGACGGCCGGGTGAGGCGATGGTGCGGCCGCGCGTGATGCATGCCGGATCCATTGGCCGCGGAGCCGGTCGGGGTACGACTCGGCGGTCGCACGGCACCCTCATGCAACCCGAAGCGTGGCTGCGGCGTGACGTTTGTGGATGCTCGCGTCGAGAACCCGGCGTCAGCAGCCGATACACCAACTGCCCACGGCGTTGCGACGATCGCGGGGTCGGCACCCGGTCGGCTCACCGAGCGAGCGTTCTCGCCGGAAACTGCGGCAGCCGATCCGGCGCGCACCCGCCCGCCGACGCCGACGCGGATGTCGACGATCGGTGGTCGTGCGCTTCGAGACGTATACGAAGGAGTAGCTTCTTGACCACTCACCTACGGCGTGTCACCCGCCCACGGATGTTACTGGCGCTGATGGCGGCCCTGTGCGGGCTCGTCGCCACCACCCTGCTCGGTACGACTCCGGCGGCGGCGGCCGATCAGCGTCAGGCGATCTATGCCATCGCGCATCGGGTCGACACGCTGGACGGCGTGGACGCCGCGATCAACCACGGTGCCAACGCCATCGAGATCGACGTCTGTGCCTGGTGGAACCCGAACGAGTGGCGTGCCTGGCACGACTGTTCCTCGGCCGGTGAGAACCGGCTGGGCCCCAGCTTCGACGCCATGCTCGACCGCATCGTGTCCAACGCCAAGGCGGGGCGCCGGCTGGCGCTGGTCTGGCTGGACATCAAGGACCCGAACTACTGCGGGGAAGCGCCGAACCGCACGTGCAGCGTCGCCGGACTGCGGGACAAGGCACAGCGCCTGACGGCGGCCGGGATCCAGGTTCTCTACGGCTTCTACGAGTACCACGGCGGCAGCACCCCGGACGTCGGCGGCAGGGGCTGGAAGAGCCTGGAAGGCAGGCTCGGCCCGCTGGAGGGCATCACCACCACCGGGACCCGCGACCAGGTCGTGAACGCGTTCGATCGATCCGGTTCCGGATTCCCGGCCGGCCGGCGGGCGATGGACTACGGCGACAGCGACATCACCAAGGGCTTCGGCAACTGCACCGAGGCCACCTGGAACACGTGCGCCGAATTGAAGAAGGGCGCCGGGGACCGCGCCGCCGGACGACTCGCGGCCACACTGTCCTGGACGACCACCTACAACGACCCGTGGTACGTGGACAAACTCCTGGGCGACGCACGCGTGGACGGCATCATCGCGGGCTACGGGGCGTACACGGGGGTGCGCGACTACGACAACAACTGGCAATGCGGCAACGCCGTCAAGATGGTCCGTGACTGGGTGAACGCACACAGCGGCACCCACCGCATGGCCAACAGCAGCGACCGCCTGTTCAGATAGCACCACGGGGCCCCGGGGCCGGAACACCGTTCCGCGCCCCGCGGGTCGCCCCGGGCCGTCGGCCGCCCCCGGTGTACTCCGGTGCGGCGCGCAGGTCGCGTGCCGCCGACATCGCGAGCCCGATCCCGCACACCGCGAGCATCACCGAGGCCGCGTCCGTCGCGCTCGGCACGGGCCACCGCCTTCTCGTGGGGGGACGCGGTGTGCGGCGGACAGGAAGATCACGTCGGGCTCCGGAGGGGACCCCGTGGCCGGGCTCGACCCCGGGTCGGCGTGCCGTGATGCGCTCGCCGGTGTCAACCGACCCCATGACCGCCGTGGTGAAGCCGGTAGTGCTGGGCGAGGAGATCACGTCCGTAGTCGTTGCCGTTGGGCGCCCGCACGATGGTGTGCACGTGGTAGCGGGCGGGCTCGGGATTGGTGAGGAAGACACCGGGATGGTTGTCGTACTCGACAAGGAGCACGGGTGAGTGGATCCGGTAGTAGAAGGCGCACTCGTCGTCGTGGCCGCCGCGCCAGGCGAACCGCGTCTCGTCGAAGTGATCACGGACGAGCGCCAGGGTGCGCTCGGCCTGTGGCGGCGGGAGGCGGTCGAGATAGACCCGGATCAGCTCCACCAGACCGTCACGCTGGTCGGCCGGCAGGCTCGCCGCGACGATCCCTTCGGGAGGCAGGATGAGGTTGTCACTGCCCGCGCCGGCGAGATGCCGTCCGTTCCACGGGCCGGCGAGCTCGGGCGGAAGGTCTTCCGCGCGCAGCGACGACCCCATTAGGAACTCTTCCTCCCGGTGGGGGTCCAGCATGCGGCGGAACGTCAGGGCGACCTCGGTCTCGTCGCCCAGAGCGTGGACGCCCTCGAACCGCCCCGTGCCGGTGGTCGGTTCGGCACCCAGGAACACGGGGGCGAGAATCACCTGCCCTCCGACGAAGACGCAGTGCAGGTCCACGTGATGACCCATCAGTTGCCATCCCCATGGGGAGTCGCCCGAGGGGGTTCCGAAGACGGTGAACCAGTAGGCGAACTCCGTAAGGGTGTCCCGGTAGTCGTCGATGAGTTCGCCCAGGTTCTCGTTGAGCGCCATCACCGCTCGCACCTGGGCGTAGCCGGCTCGGCTGAGACTCGCCTCGACGACGGCGAGTGCGCGGTCGCGGTCCCGGCCGGCGAGCCGTTCCAGGCGCATGCCCTTCGGGTGCCACGTCGGGATCGCGTTCGTCCACAACCGCCATTCCGGGGCATCCATCGGTAGGGCACCGACCACCCTCTGGTGGGGCGCCAGTCCGTCGAGGTAGGCCCGGGCCGCCGCGACGGCGGAGCTTGGGGATGTCCCCGCACCGTCGAGACGGTAGAGGCCCGGGCGCGGGGTGCCGTTCTCGGTGACGCCGACGTAAGGCTCGAGATGACGGCGTAGGCCGGCGGTCAGCTCGAAGGCCGCCTCCGGGGGCAGCAGGTCCTCGAACAGATGGGAGTCGACGATCGGCAGATCGCCACGAGTGGTCGGCAGGGGGAATTCTCCCGGGTGTCGCCGGTGAGACATCGGTCTCCTTACTCGGTGGGTACGGCGAGGACGTCGCCCGGCACGAGGAAGCGGTTCTCGATCCGCCGGGAGGCGATGAGCCACCGACTCGCCGCTTCGTCCGGCTCGGCGACCCGGACGAAGCGGTCGAACACGTCGGCGACCAGTACCGGAACGGTCGTCGCGATGGGAGGATTTCCGTCCTGTGCGTAGAGCACGAGGGCGGATACGGCCTCGACGAGGTCGCTCTCGTGACGGAGGACGTGGAAGTTGGACATCAGGTGACGCGAGACGCGCGGTCCCCGTGCGGCGCGGTCGCTGTACACGCCGTCGATCTCGTCGGCACCGCGGAAGGTCCTGCGTGAGAACGTCAGTTCGGCGTCGGCGGTGAAGAAGCCGGCGGCCGCCGAACCGTCACCGTGGTCGATCTCGAACCACAGCGCCGTCACCAGCATCGACAGCTCGGTGTGCGCGAGTGCGAGGGTCGGCCTGCCGCCGGCCGGCGCGTCGGCGGTCATGGGCCGACAGCCGTCGCGGCGGTGCGTACAGCGCTCACCAACGCGTGTGCGCCCTGACGCAGCATCGTGGTGTCGGCACCCAGGACGAGGAAGTCGTACCCACGATGAGCGAGCAACTCCGAGGCGTTGCCCGAGGCCGTGGTCCCCAGGGTGATGCGGTGGTCGACACAGCGTTGTTCGGCCACTGCCACGAGGTTTGCCGACCTGCCGTCACCCTCGCGGAACCGCCCGGAGACCGCGAGATCGGTCGGGCCGATGAAGACCGCGTCGACGCCGGCGACCTCACCGATCTCGACGATCGCCGAGAGAGCTCCGACACTCTCGGCCTGGACCACGAGGCGGACCTCGTCGTTGCCGGACCGCAGGTAGTCGCCGAGAGCGTCGAGTCCCCACCGGCCGGCTCGCCCGGAGGGGCCGGCCCCGCGTCGTCCGAGCGGAGGGAAGCGAGTCGCTCGCACGGCGTCCCGCGCCCGGGCGGCGTCGTCGACCTGCGGGACGAACAGGCCGGCCGCACCCGCGTCGAGCGGGACCTGGACGTCGCGTGGCGCGGTGCCGGCGACCCGGACGAAGGGCGCGAGCCCGCAGCCACGGGCCAGCCCGATCATGATCGACATCGTGCGGATGTCGATCGCGCCGTGCTCGGCGTCGATCACGACGAAGTCGAACCCGGCGAGTGCGAGCAACTCGACGCTCTCCGGTGCGGGGAGCTTGACCCAGGCACCGAGCTGAGGGAACGAAACGGCCGTCACAGGTGGGTTCCCTGGTATTCGCCGGCGTTGAGCACCCAACCCCGTGCGAGGAAATCCTCGCGCGGCGGGGCGAAGACGTCGATGAGCGTGTGCGGGCCTGCGCCCACGGCGCGAGTGGTGTGCACGACGGTCGGGGGGATCAGGGTCATCGAGGGACTACCGACCCGGACGTGCTCATCGTCGCGCCACTCACTCATCCGGGGGGTCCACGGGACCCGGAGGTGATGGGCGTGGTCCCCGACGAGGGTCACCGACATCTGCTCGAAGTCCCCGTGGGAATGCGGCGAGAGCCGTTCGGTGTCGCGTGGCCCCTCGTGTACCGGAAACCAGTTCACCATCAGCGACGTCGTCCGGAAGATCCGGCCGAGGCGTCCCTCCTCGTCGGGTATGTCGCGCACGCGATGTATCCGGATCTCGTTGCCACCGGCGGTCTCGATGGGCTCCGGTAGCGGTGCGGTCCGCGGGTCGACCCCGGCAGCGTGGTTGACGGCCCGCCTCATCTGCTCGTCGCAACGAGCGGTGAACACCCGCACCACCGTGGTCGACGCCGCCGCGTGCACAGCGCTGGTGCCGGCCGGTACGACGACGAGTGCAGGCTCGGACAGGGACACAGGTGCCCGGTCGTCGTGCTCCACGCCCACCACTGCGTCGTCCTGGACGAGCAGCACGTACTCGTCGGGCAGGTCGTGCTCGGTGAGGCGGTCACCCGCTTCGAGCTCGGTGATCGCGACCACGAAGTTCCGGCCGCACACCGACCACGTCCGGCTGCCACCGGCAGAGACCAGGTCCGGATCACGCTCCGAAATCTCGTCGACGACGGAGGTTCCTACGATTGCAGCGATGGTCATCAAACCTCTCCTGTACTGCCGCGTGGACGACATGGGCGTCCGGCCGGGCGGGCCGGGGCAACAATCGCGAGTTTCCGAGCGCACCGATCGACCGAGCCGGCGCATCGGCGCCGTGGACCGGCCGCCGTCGGCCGTCGGCGAGGATCGTCCTACACCAGCACGGACACCGTGCCCCGGATGCCGAACAGCGACTTCCCGTAGATCTCGGCGGCCACCTCGGGGTTGAGGACGGCGTGCCGGCTCCCGGTCTCGATGTCGCGCCAGACGCGCTGCAGCGGGTTGGCTTCGCCGAAGCTCGAAGCCCCCTGGGCCGAGCACACGATGCGGACCGCCTCACGCGCGTGGACCGCCGCCATCCCCGCGTCCATCCGCATCCGTGCCCGGGCGTCGTAATCGGGGAACACCCCGGCCCGCGCGGCCTCGTCGATGTCGGCGGCCGCGCGATAGGCGTGCAGCCGGGCGGAGTCGGCGAGCGACGCCGCGTTCGCGGCGGCGAGTTGGATGGTGGGTGCGTCGGCCTGGGAGGCGTAGCCCGTCATGGTCAACGCTCGCCGCGGGGCGTTCTCCGCAAGGAGATCGACAGCGGCCGCGGCCAGCCCGAGCTGGGGCCCGGTCAACACGAGCGCGGCGGCGGGCACGAACGGCGCCCGGTAGAGCGCTTCGTCGGTGAAGGGTGTGGCGTAGCGGCCCTCGACGGCGTCGGGGACGGAGTGGAAGCGGTGCGCGGGCACGAACAGGTCCTCGCCGACGAGCGTGTTCGACGCGGTCCCGCGCATGCCCGCCACGAACCAGGTGTCCTCGATGGTCAGTTCCGACATCGGTGCGAGCACGATGCCTTCGGCGTTCGACGTGCCCTCGGCGTCCGGCCGGGTGACCCCGAGGACCGCCCAGTCGGCGTGGGCGCACCCGGAGGCGGGGGCCCAGCGCCCGCTCACCCGGTACCCGCCTTCGACAAGGCGCGCGGTACCCGAGGGGGTGACGACGCCGGCGACTCTGGCGTCGGGGGTGTCGGCCCAGACGTCGTCCTGGGCTTGGGCGGGGAAGAGGCCGACGAACCACGCATTGGCGTTGAGCAGTGCGGTCACCCAGGCGGTCGAGCCGCAGGCACGCCCGACCTCGCGGCCGATCTCCAACAGGGTGCGGTAGTCGGTCTGTAGACCGCCGTAGCGGGCGGGCCGCATCAACGACAGCAGACCGGCTTGGGCCAGGGCGCCGATGTTCTCCGCGGGCACCCCGCGCTCGCGGTCGGTCCGATCGGCGTTGCCGGCCAGCAGCGGTCGCAGTTCGGCGGCGCGCGCAACGAGGTCGGCGCGCAGCGTACGCGCGACGTCGGTGGTGCGGGGGGCGTCCATGATGATGCTCATCGTCGTCACTCCGGTGTCGGGGGTCATGCGGGGTACGGATCAGCTCGCGACAGCGAGAAGGGAGTGCGTGCCGAAGACCCGGCGGGCGTAGATCAGCGGGGCTGTGGAGGTCGACTCGGCCTCTTGGACGTGCACGACGAGCAGGACGTGGTCACCGCCGTCCACGTGGCGTTCGACGCGTCCGGCGGTCCAGCCGGCGGACTCGGGCAGGTAGGGCAGTCCGGCGCGGACGGTCCAGGTCACGCCGTCGAACTTCTGGCCCGGGCCCCGGTGTCGGCGGGCGAAGGTGGACGCCAACTCCTGCTGGTGGGCGGCGAGGATGTTCACCCCCACCCGGTCACCCGGCCGGAGGTGGGCCAGCAGCCCCGAGGCGCGGTCCAGGGCGAAGGTCACCAGCGGAGGGTCGAGCGAAAGCGAGGCGAAACTCGACACGGTGCTGCCGTGCGGTCGCCCGTCGGCGGTCGTCGCCGTCACCACGGTGACCGGGGAGCACACCCCGCTCATCAGCTCGACGAAGGTCTCTCGGTCGATCATCATGCGCCTCCCGGTGTGTTCGAGTTCGTGTGTGGTCGGGATGGGTGGCCTCGTGGACCGCCGCGTCCGACGTCACCAAGTGAACTGCGACTCCCGGGGCCGCCGCTTGGTCTGCCGGCCGAGGATCCTGGGTTCCCATTGGTCCGCCGGCCGAGGGCTCCGGGCGCCCGTTGGTCCCGCCGCGTCGGTCCGGGCCGCGACCGGCGCATCGGGCTCACCGTTCGACGTCGTGGGGCAGGAGCACCGCGTCCCCCAGTTCCTCGGCGAGTGCCAGGGCGGTGTGGAGGGCGAAGCGGCGGTCGTCCAGGTCGTGTCCCAGCACCTCTTGGGCGCGCTTGACGCGGTAGGTCACGGTTCCCCTGGCCACGTGCAGGCGTCGGGCGACATCCACGAGGCTGCGCTCGGCGCCGATGTAGTGGTACAGCGTGGTCCGCAGTGCCTCCATCGGTGCGCTCCGGGCGGAAAGCCCACCGAGTTCACGTTGTACGAAGTCACCGGCCGCGTCGAGATCGGTGGCCAACAGCGCGAGGGCGGCGACGTCGGCGTAGGCGGTCGCATACCTGGGAACCCGCCCGGCCTCGCGCCGCAGTCGCTCGAAGCTCTCCGCGCGCTCGGCCTCGCGGTGAGAGCGGCGAAAGCCCGCGACGCCGTCGACCGGGGTCCCGAACGCCGCCTGCGCGTGCTGCCGCGACAGTGCGTCCGCGATGGTCTCCCACGAACCGGTTCGGAGTGTGCCGCCCGGAGGCACGGTGCCCCACGCCCACAACCGCCCCGAGGCCACGGGTACGACCAGCGTCGCGGTGGCGCCCCGGGCTCGGAGCACCTCGATCGCCGCCGCCTGTAGCGTGGAGTTGCCGTTCGGCGAGTCCGACCACACCACCACCGCCTCGTGGGTCCGCCGCAGGTCGTAGCCGAGGGCACGCGACGCCTCGCCGACGTCCCTCGTCGCGGCATCGCTCAGCAGGGAACGCACGATGTCGGCCCGTGCCGCGGCGGCGCTGGTGCTCCACGCCTCGTGCTCCACGAGGTAGGCGCGGATCATGGTGTCGGAGAGATCGTCGACGTAGGAGAACAGCTCGCGGGAGATCGCCGTGACCTCATCGACCGCCGTCTCCGGGTCGACCAGTTCGGCACAGGCCCGCAGGAACGCCTCGGTCGTTGCCGCGTGCCCGGTCCGGACACCCTGCAACATCCGTTCGAGCGGTACGGCCCGGTGGACGAACTCGCGGATGCCCTCCAGGGTCGCCTCGGCGATGGACGGGGCGATACCCGGGCCTTCCAGCAGAGTGAACAGCGCCCGCAGGGTGGTCGCTTCGTTGCCACGGCGGAGCATCTCGACCGCGGCCGGGCTGCCGCCGAGGGCCGGCACCTCGTCGACGATCCGCCGCACGACCGCGGAACTCAGTTCGATCGCCCAGCGCACGGGGTCCGCGCCGACGCGCGCGACGGCGTCCTCGACGATCGCGCGCGGGCATGCCGCTCGGTCGACGTCGACCTCACCCCGCGGGCTCAGCCGCGCGATCCAGGCCCGCCGCAGCTGCCGACCGGTCTCGGTCACACCGCCCTCCCTCGGGCTACGACATCGCGACGGGGTCACCCACGTCGACGACGTATGGAACCGGCACAGAGGCGAAAAAGGGGTTCGCGCGCACGGACGAGTCACGGGTCGACCGGCGCTCGAACCCGCCCACCGGCACGGTCACTGGGTCGGCGCACACGCCCGGCCTCCGTCCGTCGACCGCGACGTTGTGGAGGACGACGACGAAGCCGCCCGGCCGGGCCGCGCGCAGGGGCTGCCGCACGGCCTCGCCGGTGCCGACGGGTGGCCCAGCGCCCGCCGTCGAGCTCCCGGGCCGCCCGCCGGCGAGAGGGCGAACGGCGGGCGGCCCGGTCGGGTGTGATCAGGGTGTGCTCAGGGAGCGAGCACGACCGTCTTGCCGGGCAGCCGCCCGGCGCCGGCGTCCTCGTGTACGGCGGCCAGCTCGGCCACCGGGCGGCGGGCGGCGACGTGGACCCGGAGCTTGCCGGCATCCACCTTGGCGACCAGCTCGGTCAGCTGGGCTCCGTCGCTGCGGACCCACAGGCTCGCACTGCGCACTCCCCGCGCGGGGTCCTCGGGAATCGGGCCCGCCGTACTGGCGGCGATCCCGCCGTCGGCGACGTAGTGGGTCAGCCGCGCGAGCTCCTCCGGGGAGACGCGCACATGGTTCACCACGACCTGGAACGGACCGCCCACAGCGGCCGGACCCGCGGCGAGGTCGAGGGGATCGACGACCCGGTCGGCACCGTAGCCCCGGAGGCGGTCGGCGTGCTGCGGCGCGTCCACCGCGGTTACGTGCGCCCCGGCGTCGACGGCGAGTTGCACCACGAGGCTGCCCACCGCGCCCCCCGCCCCGTTGACCAGGACGGTCCGACCGGGCTTCAGCTCGGCGAGTTCGAACGCCGTCTGCCAGGCCGCCAGGCCGGTCAGCGGCAGCGCGGCGGCGTCGATCAGGTCGGTCGTCCGGGGCGCCGGGGCCAGGGACTCGGCCGCGGCGAGCACGTACTCGGCGGCGGCGCCGGCGGTGTCGAGGGGCAGCATCGCCACGACCCGGTCGCCCACCTCCGGGCCCGTGACGTCCGGGCCGAGTTCGGCGACGGTGCCCGCCAGGTCGATTCCCGGCACGTACGGGAGCGTGATCGGGATCATCTCGGCCAGGACACCGGCGCGGATGTGGTCGTCGACCGGGTTGAACGATGTGGCCGCCACCCGCACCAGCACCTGCCCGGGGCCGGGGACCGGACGGTCGACGTCCTCGTAGCGCAGGACGTCGCTGCCGCCGAACTCGTGGAAACGTATTGCCTTCATGGCACTTTCCTCCAGGGTGTATCGATGTCGTCGCCAACGGACGAGGCGATCGGGCGGGAAGGTGGAGCACGTCGAGGTGCTCAGGTCAGCTGTACCGACCGGGTGGAGTTGCCCATCACCATGCGGTCGATGGCGCTCACGGCGCTGCCGGGGTCTTCGGCGGCGCCGACGGTGAGCAGCAGCGGTACGAAGTGGTCGGCCGTGGGATGGGCGACCGCGGCGCCGGGTGCCTTGTCGCGGTAGTCGATGAGGGCGTCGGCGTCGCCCCGGGCGAGGGCGTCGACGGCCCATTCGTCGAAGGCCGCGGTGTCGGCGGCGAGTTCCGGCCGGTGGAAGACGGCGAAGCTGTGCGTCATGAAGCCCGAGCCGAGAACGAGGATGCCTTCTTCGCGCAGCGGCCGCAGGCGTGCCCCGAGTTCGAGCAGAGCGCTGGGGTCGAGGCTGGGCATCGACAGTTGCACGACCGGGACGTCGGCCGCGGGGTACATGGCCATGAGCGGGATGAAGGCGCCGTGGTCGAGGCCGCGTTCGGCGAACTCGTGCACCGGCGTCCGGCCCAGCAGCCCCGTCAGTCGCCGAGCCAGGTCGGTGGCGTCCGGGGTCGCGTAGGGAAGGGTCTTGTAGCGGGGGTGGAAGCCGCTGAAATCGTAGTGGAGCGGGGTGCCGGCCGCGGCTCGGGAAATCGCGACCGGTGCCCGTTCCCAGTGGGCCGAGACGACGACGATGGCTCGGGGTTTGGGCATCGACCGGGCCCAGTCGAAGAGGTCGCCGAGCCACTGCGGATCGTCGAGGGTGAACGGGGCGCCGTGGCTGACGAACAGGCTGGGCAGGGGCCCGTCGGAGGGGTTCCACACCCGCTGCTCGCGCGCCTGTGGCAGAACCCGGGCAAGGAGGTCGTCGTACGCCGCGGCTGGTGTGCGCGACGGGAGGGCGGAAGTCGGGCCGTTCGGGGAGGCAAGGCTGCTCGTGGTGGTCATCGAAATCAGCTCCTTGACTTGCCTCGGCAAGTACTTTCACTTGCTGAGGCAAGTCAAAAGGTAGCTCTACAAGGGTTGCCCAGGCAAGTGACGTGAGTTGCCCGGGCAAGTATGATGGGGCTCATGGACACCCAGTCACCCTGGCTCGACGACGACCAGCAGGACCTGTGGCAGGCGCTGCTCACGGTCGTCATCGCCCTCCCGGCGGCTCTCGACCGCCAACTGCAGCGAGACGCAGGCATCTCCAACTTCGAGTACGGGGTTCTGGCCCGGCTGTCCGTGGCCGACGAGTCCACGATGCGGCTCAGCGACCTGGCCCGGGTCTGCGACAGCACTCAACCCCGCCTGTCGAAGGCGATGGACCGCTTCGAAGCCCGCGACTGGGTCGCCCGCCGGCCCGACCCCGGCGACGGCCGATACACCCTCGCCACCCTGACCGACGCCGGCCGGCACAAGCTCGTGCAGAGCGCACCGGAACACGTCGCGCAGGTGAAGCGGCTCGTGTTCGATCCGCTCAGCGCCGCTCAGCGCCGCCACCTCGGGGTCGCCCTCACCCGCATCGCCGCCACCGTGCGCCGGGAAGTCGAAGGAAGCTGAGCGCCGCCCTCGGGCAGGCAGGATCTTCCGTTGGCTCTGCCACGCCGGTGACGCGGTGCACGGGAACGGCGCGGACCTCGTCGGCGGTGGTACACCGTCACGAAACCGCGAAGCCGACCGGGCGAGATCGAGCTCGTGCCGGCCGATGACCGGGACGAGGAACCGGAACGCGAACGGCACCGGATTCGCCGGGCCGGGCAGGACCGGCAACGGCCGCGCCCCGACGGGTACACCGGCAGCTTTCAGGATTTCCCATCGCCGCGGCTTGTGGGGGATCGCTCTTCGAGAACTCCGATGAAGGCCGAGGCGACGATGGCGACAGCGCGGTCGTCGTCGTGGGCCAGTTGGCGCAGGACCTCCTGCGCGGCGGTTCCCCGCAGCTCGGCCAGCGCCTGCGTCAGGCGAATCCGCACCGCGGAGTCGGCGGTGTGCGCGGTCAGTTCGTCGACCAGTGCGGTCATGATCCGGTCCGCGCATCCGGGGTCCCGGGACAGCGTCACCAGGACCTCCGCCGCGTCGACGTCGTTCAAGCCCTCGACCACCATGCCGACGAGTGTCGGCACGGCCGCGGTCTTGCCACGCCTGCCCAACGCGAGAGCGGCGTGCCTGCGCACCGTCGGGTCCGGGTCCCCGAGCGCGTCCGCAAGAACCGCGGTCGCACCCGGGGCCTCGGACATCCCGGCGATCGCCGACACCGCGCGCCGCCGGACGTCGACGTCTTTCGAGCGCGCGCCGGCGGCCAACGTCACCATGCCGTCGCCGCCCGATCTGGCGAGCGCCCAGCACAGGGCGCCCGCGACGTTGGGGTCGGATTCGGCCAGGAGTGCTTCGGCCAGCAGCTCGGCGGGAACCGACACGCCCTCCGGCTGGGCCAGGACGGCCTGCTGCCTGCGCGCGGCACTGGTCGAGTCGAGTCCCTGCATGAGTTCGACGATGCGCAGGACGCCCTGCCAGCCGGTGGGCTCCGACGCTTCGATCGCGCGAAGCCGCTCGAGCACCTCCCGTTCCCGCTCCAAGCGCTCTTGCGTACACCGGATGAGGTCACCGACCAGGGCGGACGGCGTGAAGGCCGGGTCCTCCAGCGCGCGCCCGATCTGCTTGAGGGGGAGCCCGAGAAACCGCAGGCTCTCCACGTGGAAGATTCTGCGGACATCCTCGGCGGAGTACTCGCGGTAGCCGCCGACGGTGCGCCCGGTCGGTCGTACCAGCCCGAGGGCGTCGTAGTGCCGGAGCATCCGGGTGCTCACCCCCGAGTGGCGGGCCACATCGCCGATCAACATTCCGCAGTCTCCGCAGACTTGGCAGCCTCTGTGGACTCGGTGCTCACCGCGGTCTCCGTGGTCCCGGCGCCTCTCGACGCTGCGGCTGCGGCAGCGGCAGCGGCAGCGGCTCGTTCCGAACCGAGTGCGGCGACTCGCCTTGCCTCGTAGACGGCCGCGTCGAAACCGGTCCGCGGGTCCTGTAGGAGCAGCTCCGTGGCACGGGCGTGCGCGGCCACCGCCGAGTCGGGGTTCGTCGCGGCCTTCTCCAGGGCGGGCTCGATCACGTCGCCGAGGTCGACGAGGGCCCGGCTCAAGCTCAGCTGCACATTTCGGTCGCCGCGGCCCAGCTGCCCGACCAGTTCGTCGGCCAAGTCCTTCTTCTCGTCCTCGGGCACGAGGGTGACCGCGACGCGCCACGCGGTCCGCGCGATCTCGTCGTCGGCGTCACTCAGCATGTCGCGCGTGATCCAGGCCCACGCGCTCCCATCGCCGATTTTGGAAAGCGTGTGCAACGCCTGACAGCGGGCCTGAGTGCGCTCGGAGTCGAGCTCCCGGCGGATCCGGGGCAGGGTGATCTCCGGCGAGAGGCGGGTCAACGCCCAGGACAGCATGTCTCGCACGAAGAAATCCGGTTCTACAGCGCACCGCTCGACAAGCGTCTCCAAAAGGCCGGGGTCGGGGTTCGAGCCGACCGCCAAGGCCGCCTGAAGCCGGACCGACGAGTCCTCGGCGCCCAGCGCGTTGACCACACGCGTGTCCCGCGGGGCTCCGTTTGTCGTGTTGATCGGGACCACCTCCTGCGCCCAGTGGACACCTTGTCACTGTGTCAAGGTCAAGCCCGTGACCGGCGGATCGGGAGATCGTCGAGTCCAGGACCCCGCCCGGGCTCGCCGAGCACGGTGGGCGCCATGCGTTGCCCGTCGAGTGGTCCACCGACGTGCGGGGTCGGGCCGGGGTGGTCGCCTCAGCCCGGGAACGCGAATCGGTAGCCCTGGTCCTTCAGCCACGGCAAAAGCCGCGCGAGCGCGTCGACGCTCTGGGTGCGGTCGCCGCCCGCGTCGTGCATGAGGACCACGCCGCCGGGGCGCAGCTCACGGCGCACGTTGTCGAGGATCGTGTCGACGCCGGGCTTCTCCCAGTCGCGGGTGTCGACCGACCAGCCGAGGGGCTTCAAGCCGTACGCGGCCGACACCTGGCGCACGGTCGGCGACCACGCGCCGCCGGGCGCGCGGAACCAGTCGATGTCGTGGCCGGGGGCGGCCAGGGCGATCTCGTCGCGCGCGGAGACGATCTCGTGCTCGACTCGCGGGGTCGACCGCTTGTCGATCCCCTCGTCGTGCGTGACCGAGTGGTCGCACAGTCGATGGCCGGCATTGACCACGCGGCGCACCAGGTCGGGGTGGCGCGAGGCGTTGGGGCCGACCATGCAGAAGGTGGCCTTGACGTTGTACTCGTCGAGCAGCGCGAGCACCTGCGGAGTCCACCGCGGATCGGGGCCGTCGTCGAAGGTGAGCGCGACCGTGCGGTCACCGGGGTTCGTGGTGCTTCGTACGATGCTTGTCGACACGAGCGGCGGGGGTATGGCCGCGGCCCGGTTCGCCGCGGGCGCGGGCGGGCCGGCCGGTGCGGTGTGGCTGGGGCGGTGGGGCGTCGCGGCCGACGAGGGCGCGCCGGGGGTCTTCGACGCGGAACCCGTCGGCGGTGCAGAGGGGTGCGGTTTCGAGGGTGTCGGCGCCGACGGCTGCGGTCCCGACGGGCCGGGGACGGTCGTCTCGGCCGGGCCGGTGGGGGCCGCGCCCCGCGCCCCGGGGCCGTCCGGTGCCGGGTTCGGGGCGGTTGTCGTGGGCGGATCCACGGGTACCGACGCCGCCTTGTCGCTTCGGGCGGGTCCCGCGTCGTCTCCGGGGCCACACGCGGCGATGCCCAGCGCGAGCACGCCGACTACCGCCAGGGCCGGGAGCCGGCGGACGGCATCCCGGCCGGGGAGCGCGGGGATCCGTACGCGACGGGTGGCGGACGACTGAGACGTCAGGACGGGCTTCGGCACACGAACTCCGGAGGAATCGGCAACAGGTCACGCGTGTCAACGCGACATGATCTGGGCAGAATGTCGACTTTGCTCAGATTCTGCGATTTTGCGCAACAGGCAACCGTCTGTGAACTCCCGTGCGACAACCGTTACCAACGCCCTCACCTGCGTCATCCTCAAACCATCAACCCCACCTGAACCGCCGGCACCGCCGGCACCGAGCGCCACACCCTGCCAAGTGACCAACGCCACCGGCCCGCACCGCCCGCCACGCCACCCCAACCCACCGCCGCCCGCACACCCGCCCCCACCGCAGGGCGTACCGATCCACCCGCACCGACCCGCCCGTGTGCCGCGTGTCGGCGTACACGTCGTAAACCAGTACGCCTACACCGCCGGCCACCTCGATGCCGGAGACGCCGAACGCCCATCCCTGGAGGCGGCCGAGGGCGCCCGCTCCGGCCACGCGCAGCGGTCCCTGTCCACCATCCGCGCGAGTGCGGTTCGATCCGCAGGGAACCGCTCTCTTCGGATCGGCCGGGTGAGGACGTGTGACTGGTCGACCCGGACGTCACCGGTCCCACTCGGCGATGGCAGTGTCCGGCTCAACGAAGCGGCGGGTCACAGACTCGAAGGTCTGACCAGGTTCCTGCCGGCACGTCGCAGCGGCCGCCCCGTCGTCGGGAGCGAGGAAGAACACTATGTCGTGGGCCATCTCTGGATGATGGCAGCACGTCGAACCGCACGCGGTAACAGATGTCGACCCGTCATAGGCGTCGTCGGGGGCGAGGTCGTTGGCGCAGTCGATGCCACGAGGAGTGCCGGATCAGTCCGACGCGGGCGCTGGCGGCATACGCGACCTCGCCGACCAGGCGCGGCAGCGCCCAGTGGGCCCCGCAGAGGGAGGGGCGCGGGTGGAACGGGCAGTCGTCGGTGGCGGTGACGCGCAACGGCTCGACCAGGGTGGCGCGTTCGCGGTCGCTCCAGCCGGCGCCGACAGATTCTCTACGCCCGGAAGATCGCCACCATCCGCCAACTCACCGTCAATGACGTCGACATCCCCGGGGAGACCGCCTCGATCACCTTCGGAACTTCACCCGTCGTCCTCCACCGACCCCGAATACCGGATGACAACCGTCGGGCCGATCGCCGCACAGATCGAAGCCAACTTCAACCAGGCATGCGTCCGCCTTGCTCTGCACCTCCATGTCAGTGGTGTCATCGAGAGCGCGGTTGGAAGGCGAGTACCGGCGATCGTCCACGAGTTGGAGTACTACGAGGGAATCGCCCGTCGAACCGAGGCTGCCAACCCGCCGGGACTCGCCGATGCCTTCACGGCATGGGTCCGCAATGGGTGAGCGGCGAAGACCGCGCCTGTCGGTACGAGCGAGTTTCGCTCGGCCACTCGGCGCGTTTCACGATTCGGACAGCCAGACCTTGGCGTTGCGGCCGGAGTGGTAGCCGGTGTCGAAGTTGGTCACGGCGCCCTCTCCGCACGCTTTCCAACTCTTGACCCAGTTCTCGATCTGCACCTTCGCATAGGCGCACTGCCCGTCGGCGTCGGTGTCCTTGACGTGGCCGTAGACCCGGGAGGAGTTTCCCTCGGTGCACTCGGTGTAGGAAAGACGCCCGCCCGACGTGGTGATGACATGGTCGCCGGAGCAGATCGCGGAAGGCGCTGCCTGAGCGGGGGACATCAGAAACAACTGTCCTCCGGCGAGACACCCGACGGCGATGAACAGTGCAACAGGACGCTTCATGTCGACCCATCTCCTTGAAGTCGGAATTCTCATAACTTGCCACGCCGTGCACCACTGAGCGGGTCGAAGAGCCGGATGTAACCCCTTTGGATGAATCGCCTGGTTCTGCTCCCGATGAGCGTCGGGAGGCGTACGCAGGCTGCGCGAGAGCTCGGCTCCGCCGACGCGAGGATCCCGACGTCGTGGTCGAGGTTGGTGATTTCGCGCGCGGTGGTGTCGGCCCACCTCGGCACCGCACCACGGACGTCAACGGACAGCAGCCACACCATCCGGGCCTCGCCGAACAACGGCGCACCGGTCCTGCTGCGGACGGCGCGGCTCCGCGCCTGGCGCGCTACGACAGCCGCGTCCACGCCTTCCACCCCGGCACGGACCGGCGAGCGCGTGACCGTAGCCATCCAATTCCGTCGCCGCATGTAGCTTTGTACGTCGGTGGTGGCAGGCGCTTCCGCAGCCGGGAACGGGAGAGCGATCGTATGGCCGATGGGTCGGAACCGGGAGCGCGTCGAGCGTTTCTCGAACACTTGCAACCGGGTCAGGTCCGCAAGGGCGTGGTCTCCTCGATCACCGACTTCGGGGTCTTCGTGGACCTGGGCGGCTTCGACGCAATGGTCAGCGCCGCCAACCTTTCCTGGAATCGCGTCGAGCGCATGTCCGACGTGGTCCGGGTGGGGCAGGAGGTCGTCGTCGTGGTGTTGGACGTCGACATGGACCGCGAACGGGTCTCGTTGTCGTTGCGGGACGTGGAACTCGATCCCCTCATTCCCTTCGCCCGCACACGGTTGGGCAACGACCTCGCCGGAGTCGTCACCAGGACAGTCCCGTTCGGCACCTTCGTGCGTGTCGAGGGCGGCATCGAGGGACTGCTGCCGCAGAGCGAGGTCCGGCGGGTGACGCCCGATGCCCCCGAGCGTGTCTGGCGAGAGGGAGACGCCGTGGTCGTCACGGTCGCCGACATCAACGTCCATCGACGCCAGGTCCGATTCACCCTCGCCCTCGATGACCCGCGCGGTGACGCCAACCTCGCCCACAGGGCGCGGAGTACGGTCGAAGGCTGACCCCTCGGCGCCCGCGACGCCCAGGCCCCCGGGGCGTGGCCGCGCCACGTGCCCTGGGGCACGGCGTCGGGGGCAGTCCCGAGTGCTGCGTTCCCAGCCCGCACGACGGATCGATCCAGGGCGACGGGGCGATCCGCCGCAACGCGACGACCGTGGCCTCGAGTTCGTCGGCGGGGCCGCCCCCATACAGGGCGAACCATCGCCGCGCCGGTCCGCAGGACCGGGGAGCGTGGGTGCGCGTGGACGTCGAAACCGACCGAGCGTGGCACTCCGGAACGCCTCGGTGCCACTGCCGACCTCGAAGTGTCACCAGCCCTCGCCCCGACCGCGTCGACTGACCGAGGTCGGCCGCCACCACCGGCCCGAGGTTTGCGACAGGGTTGCAACACGCGGGTATGGACACGGTCGTCGAGTGCCGCCGAAAATCGCCTCATGTCGTCGCGTGAGTTCCAGCTGATCCGATTGTCGGAGGCCGAGCGAGAACGCGCGTTGGGCGTGCTGCGCAACGGCGCCGGATCGGGGCGGCTGTCACACGACACGTTCATGCACCGCATGCTGATCGTGCTCAAGGCCCGCAACCGCGTCGAAGTCGCTGAGGTGATCGCGGATTTGCCCGCGCAAGACCCGTGGTTGCCGAGACTGCTGCGCCGCGCGGCGACGCGGCTGAACGCCTTCGTGTCCGGGGCGCCGCGCGTCTCCCGCACGGTGGAGACGCGTGCGCCCGGACTGCGACTGCCGGACCCGGGCTCGGCCGCCATGCACATCGGACGCAGCCACCTCGCCGATCTGCGCCTGGCGCACGATTCCGTCTCGCGCAGGCACGCGCGATTGTGTGTTCGGGACGAGGGTTGGGTCCTGGAGGACCTGGGTTCGATGAACGGTACGCACGTCAACGGGCTGCGCATCATGGGCCCGGTGTCCGTGCGGCCGGGGGATCACGTGCAGTTCGGACTCGTGAGCTACCGTCTGTCGGCCGGATAGCGAACGACCGAGGGTACCGTCCCGATGATCCACAGGCGCGGGGGAGCGGTTCCACATGGCCGTCCACGTGCGCGCCGGGGCCACGACGTGCCGTCGGGCCCGGGCTTCGTCATCCTCGACTTCCCGGTCGTGACATACCGGGAACCCGTCAGCGATTTCGAGAGGAAGACGTCGACCTGACGTCGATTGTCGTCGACCACCTCTTACCGAGGCGTGCCCGCCTGGGCACGTACCGCCGACCCGAACGCCGACTACCGCGCCCGGCATATGCCGATCACCGATGCGATCCCGAACCGGCCCGTGATGCCCGAACCGGAACTCGAACCCATCGACACATCAAGTGCACCGGCAACGCGGGACGTCGGTCGAGGCCGGCAGATCACAGCGCCGGGTTCCGCACTCGACCAGCGCGGACAGTCGGATCATGGGGCACACGCAACTCGGGGCGGGGCGAAGCCGTTGCGTCCCTCCGGGTGCGGTTCGCGCAGTCCGATCGCGCCGATCGCACCTACCGCGCGCAGAGTACGCAATTGGTCGATCGCCCTCATGAGACAGCGGTCGTCCGGACCGAAGTCGAACGAACGGCAACAACCAGAGGTCGACGCGCTCGACACCGAGGTTGTCCGCGCTCTGCTCCACCTCGTGACGCGGATGCGGGGCGGCGTGGGCGTGCGGAGCCACCTCGGTGAGTGATCCCGACACACACCCGCAGCGGGAGTTCGCGGTGCGCGCGCAACACTCGTCCCATCCGGCCACGAACGGCTCGGCTTCGGGGTCACGGCCGATGCGGTCCTCCCCGACGACGGCCGCGGCACACGATGCATGTCAGATCGGGTCCCAGGCGATCGACTCGTACAGTCGGCCGAGCGTCGCCGTCAACGCGGTGTCGATCGGAATCGGCACGTCGTCGATCAACCGGACCGGCGCGATCCCGCGCGAGTTCGTCACGAACATGGCCCGGAACGAGCCCACATCGGACAGGTGGACCGGGCCGCGTCGGGAGGGCAACGGCCCTGCGGCGAGCGCCCGTTCGAGCAGGCGCATGGTGATGCCTTCCAGGACGGGCGCGTCCGGCCAGAGCAGCGAAGTGCCGTCGAAGAACCCGACGTTGGTGATCGCGCCCTCGGCGATGAGTCCGTCCGGGCCGGTCAGAAGCGCCTCGTCGAAGCCCTCGCGGGCGACCCGTCGGCGGTAATGCGCCTGTCCGAAGTCCCCGACGCGCTTGATGTGCGCGACGGAACGCAGGTACGGGACGGACCGCAACGCCTGTGGTGCGGGCGGCATGTCGCCGGGCGGCCGCACGGTGACCAGGACCGCGACCGCCCCGACCTCGTCCGCGGCGAACACATGGACGCGTACCGACGCGTCAATGACGTCGTCGGCCAGCGCGTGCCGGATGTACCGCCGGATCAGGTTCCCGTCCAGGGGGCTGCCGAACAACTCCCGGTTGGCCGCGTCGAGCCGATGAAGGTGGTCGGCGAGGCCGCGCACCCGGCGGCCGCGCACCTGCATCGCGGTGAAATGCCCGTAGCCGCCCACGGCGACGGCGTGCAGCCGTTCCACCGTGGTGGACCGGCCGTCGATCTCGACCCGTGACATCGCCGAAGCACTCATGCCGCCGACAATATCCGCCCCGTCCGGGGGCCTCGACCCCCGACGGCGCAGCCGGCCCGCGTCCCGCCGGAAGGCCGATGAAGATCTTGGGTCCGGTTCCACCGAGTCGGCGGCGGAACCGGTCGTGTTTCGGGTGCGATGCCTCCTTCAAGCGGTGGCAGACAGGCACCAGATGGTGCCGTCGTGGGTGAGCCCGAGATCGGTGGCAACCGCCCCTAGGCTCCCTACCTGGGCCGGTCGCCCGGCCCGCATCGCGCATCAATGCCCGCGAGCCGAGCCGGGATCGGGCATCACGGGCCTGCTGTCGGTCGGACGGGCAGGGCGTTCCCCGCAGAGAAGGAGGTTCCGCTCCGCCGTGTTCGACATCGGATCCGAACGCCGCATCGCGTCGGGTCCGTGCGTCGGGTCCCGTGTCGGGGCGGCCGGTTAGTGTGCGCGGTTCGCAGCGGTGTGCGGAAAGGGGGAGTCGGTCATGAGCCTTCATCGGAATCGGGATACCTGGGGCGGCCTGCCGGTGCACCGGTTGGAACCACCGCGCGACCCGGCGCGGGCGAGTGACCGCGAGCGCAACATCTGGGCCATGTTTCCCTCCTCGGCACCGCCGACGACCTGGTCCGAAGTCGCCGCCGCCGCGCCGGACGCGGGGGATGTGGCCTGGCACCTGTCGACCGGATACGGGAAGGAGATGTCGTTCCCGGAGGTCTTCGAGGGATTCGTGCACGCCTTCGACACCACCCGGATCCGATCGCTGGTCCTCGGATACTGGGGAACGGGCATCCTGTCCGAGGAGACCGTCAACCTGCCGGTGGACACCTTGTGCGCGCACGCCGACCGATTCCCCGCTCTGCGGAGCCTGTTCGTCGGGGACATCGTCAGCGAGGAGCACGAGATCTCCTGGATCCCGCGCGGCGACGTGACACCGATCCTGGACGCCTTCCCCGAACTCGAAGAACTCGCCTATCGATTCGGCCAATCGAACACGAACGACCGGACCGCACCGGTCCTGCGGCCCACACGGCACGCCCGCCTTCGCCGCCTGGAACTGCAAACCGGCGGCATGCCCGCCCACCTCCCGGTGACGGTCGCCGCGTGCGACCTCCCCGCGCTGGAACACCTGGACCTGTGGCTCGGCGACCCCTTCTACGGCGGCGACACGACCCTCGACGACCTCACCGACCTCCTCGCCGGACCGCACCTGCCCCGGCTGCGGCACCTGGGCCTGATGAACAGCCCGACCCAGAACCACATCGCCGCCGCCGTCGCCGGCGCACCCGTACTCGCCCGACTGACCTCCCTCGACCTGTCGATGGGAACTCTCGACGACACCGGCGCCCAAGCCCTGCTCGACGGACAACCCCTCACCCACCTGCGGTCCCTGTCCCTGCGCCACCACTACATCGGGGACACCATGCGACAGCGGCTGAGCGAGCACCTGGAACCCGCGGGCGTCGCAGTCGACCTGTCCGATCCTCAGGAACGCGAGATCTGGTCCGACCCCGTGGAACACCACGAGCGATGCGTCCTGAACGGCGAGGACGGCCGGTACATCGAGGTCTCGGAGTAGACCCGCCCGGATCCCACCCCGACCACCGCGACGTCCCGCCTCACGCCCCCGCCCACCGACGCCCTGGCGCCTTCGGACGCACAGCCCGGCGGTACCAGGGGGCGTCCGCCCCGTTCAGAGGCGATGTGAGGATGGTGGCGGGACTGTTGCCGGCTGCCATGTGTTCACAACGGGAGCGTTGCGAGTCTCCCACCAAGCCTGTGAGGGTTTGTCGTCTGGTTGACCGTTCCTGTGTTGCGTGTCCGCAGGGCGGGGTGTGGCGGGCGTATGCCCAACCCGCATGTGAACGCCTCTTCTCCGGGATCCGGGGCTGTCGTGGTGCCGCGTCGGTGGGCACCGAACCCAAAAAGGCCCTCACTGGACGCTCGCGTCCCCAAGTGCACGTGCCCGACGGGCTCGACACCCGCACCGGCGGGCCTGAGCAACTCGATTCACGCCGGCCCGGCCGGCGCACTGCCGGCGTCGCTGCCGCGACTGCCTTGGCGAGTCGGGCACCAACTCGAATTCGTCGCTCATCGGGTTTCACGGTTCCTACGTGCGGCTCCCTGTGGACCTTCCGATCGTGGGTCGGCGGGTGCTGTCTGCGAGTTCGAAGGTTCCTCCGTGCTGTCGTGTCGTGCCCACGGCGAACGTCCACAACGAAATCGCCGACCACTTGCGGTGATATTTCGCTGGGCCGCTGTCCGCCTCACTTTCAGGCGCCGGATCGCCTCGACCGGAACCGCTTTCGGGAACTCATCCGTAAAATGCCGAACCATAGTCAATCGCCGATATCCACGAACTCAAGGTAAAAGCCGCCTTTTTACCCAAGAGCCGTGAATCGGCCGCGATCGGCCCGTGATTCAGCTCCGGCTCGCACGCCGCCCTCGAAATCCCACCCCCACCGCCGCAAGCGGGCATTCGGCGCCCGCAGGGGCGTGTCCTCGATCCCCGCCGAGCACCAGGACGCCCGGCCCGGCGTGCGCGGGGCACCGGTCCCGATCCGCATTTCCGCATTTCCGCATTTCCGACGGTGATTCGGCGCACCTTTCGGGATCGCGATGCCATTCAGGTGTTCGATGGACCTATAAACTGTGACGGCTTCGTTGGATACCTTGCGCGCACACGGCCGCGGGTCGGCGAGGGGGCTCGGGGGAGTACGAGCCCGTATCAGGGGTGGGAGACAAGTTCATGCGGCATGCCTTGAAGGGCGAACGCGGCCGGGGAAGTGCTTCGACACATACAGCTCCGCGCCTCTATGTACTGGATGGCCTGCGCCTGGTTGCCGCACTTACCGTGGTGCTCTACCACTACGTAGCCCTGCGCGGCGGCTGGGCCAGTGACCCGAAGGGCATCTTCCCCACTCTGCACAAGTTCGCCCAATTCGGCTGGCTCGGCGTCGATCTCTTCTTCCTGATCAGTGGGTTCGTCATCTGCATGAGTGCCTGGGGGCGATCGCTCGGCGACTTCGTGGTTTCCCGGGCGTCCCGCCTCTATCCCGCCTACTGGGTCGGCATATTGCTGACCACAGGCGTTCTGGCCGCCTGGCCCCAGGTGCGCAAGGCGGACAGCTTCGAAGTCGTCCTCTCCAACTTCTCGATGTTACAGACGGGCCTGAACGTTCCCGACGTCGACGACGCCTACTGGACCCTGTTCACCGAGCTGCGCTTCTACATCGTCTTCGCGATCGTCGTGGCCATGGGCGTGACATACCACAAGTGCGTGCTCTTCTGCGGCATCTGGACCGTGGGAGCGATGATCTCCCCCAAAGTCGACAACGACCTCCTCACCACATGGACGATGCCGGCGTACTCGCCCTATTTCGTAGCCGGCATCGCCTTCTTCCTGATGCACCGCTTCAAGCCGAATGCGGTGCTGTGGGGCATCGTCGGGATCTCGTTCGTGTTGGCCCAGCACTACGTCGAGCTGCGGATGCAACTCAACCTGGGCGCGGCCCGCTACGCGTCGGTTCCGGAGTGGCCGGTGCGCCTGACGATCGTGTTGGCGTTCGCGGTGATGGCGGGCGCCGCACTCGGCTGGTTCGACCGGATCCAGTGGAAGTGGCTGACCACGGCCGGTGCGCTCACCTATCCGCTCTACGTCATTCACATGTACATCGGCATGACGATCATCAAGCACTACCAGGGCCGGGTTTCGGCGGCCGGGCTCCTCATCGGTGTGATCGTGCTGATGATGCTGGTCGCCTGGGTGATCCACCGCTTCGTCGAACGCCCGATGGGCAAGATGCTGCGCAACTCGCTCAAGCGCGGAATGGCCGAGATTCGACAGGCCTCCACCCCGACGCCGGCCACGCCGGCCACGCCGAGCCCTTCCGCTCCGACCACATCGGCCACGCCGAACCCGACGACGCCGGATCCCCACCCCCTCATACCCGCACCATCTCTCGAGGCCGACGCCCCCTACACTCCATTCCCCCGCGTTCCGGGGGTGTAGGGACGGGCAGTTCGGAGTCGACCAACCCGCGTATCTCCAGCATGGCCGGTCGGCTCCGATGTGCCGGTCCCAGCCGCGCAACCGCGAGCGGCCGACACCACGATCGTTCCGGCCGTGGACCGTGCCCCGCTCCGATAGCCAACCTCGAGAAGCGCCGACGGGGCCGCGTCGCCCCGGGGGCGAGGATATGTCTGAAGGATCGCCAAGGTCGTCTTCGTCGGCTTCAACGCCTTCGATCCCTTTGTTCCCGTCACCGTCGACGAGGACCGACTCCGGACCTGCATCCACCCCTGCTCAGTGCCTTCGTGCGCGCTCTTTCGGACCTGTTGACAGACCGCAACGGCATCGCGATCGTCGCCACCCACTCCCCGGTCGTTCTCCAGGAAGTGCCCGCCCCCGCACTTCAGGAGCCGGCCACCGCCGCCGCGTGGAAGAAGTTCCCAGCTGGTATCTCGTGGCCACCAAGGACCGCAACATCCCACCGGCCGCCGAGCGCTGGATGGCCGAGCGCGCCAACGCCCACACCGTTGCCGTGCGCGCACCGCATGCCGTGCCCGTGAGCGATCCCGGGCCCGTCACCGACCTGATCCTGCGCGCCGCACGCTCCGTCCGCCCCGGCCGCTGACCCGGGATCGGTGCCGGCCACCAACCCGTGCACGGACCGTCCCGGTGCCGTGCGTCGACGAGCAAGCCGAAGGAACTTCGCTGCCTAATGTGAAGACATCCGATGTTGCGAAATCGAAGGAGAACCCTCATGTACGACGACAGCGCGGCCGGTACCAAGCCGGTCCTGGAACCCGCGGCAACCCCGCCCCCCCGAAACCCCGCGCGACAACCCCGCGCGACGCCGACCCGTATCCTGAAAACAGGAAAACAACTGTCATATGACTTAAGTGCTTTCTCGTGGAATACATCATGATCGTCCGGACCGGAGCGGCTTCGCCCGGTAGCGGCGACGGTGCGGCAAGGTCTGGGGTGCGGGATGACAAGCCACGTGTCGGGCGGCACGGAGGGCGGCGCGTGCGAGGACGCCCGTGCGCAGTACCGGGCGTCCGAAGCGCGGCTGTTGGGCCGCGACCGTGAACTCGCGCGGATCGCCTCATCGGCGGGCCGGGAGTCGGGCGCTCCCCGGGTGGTCTGGGTGCTCGGCGAGGAGGGCATCGGGCGTACCAGCGTGCTGCGCGCGGCGTGCACACGTGCCCGTCGCGACGGGGCCCTCGTGCTGTCCGCGCGGGGCCGGCCGGTGGGGGACGCGAAGCCCTTCGACTGTCTGCGCCGCCTCCTCGACCCGGTCGGCGACGAGATCCGGGATCTGCCCGCCGCGCACCGGCAGACGCTGGCGCGACTTCTCCGCCCGGAGACCACGGGGCACGCCGAGCCGGCGGGCGACGTCCCGGCCCCGCCCGCGGTGCACGCGGCCGTCGCCGCGCTGTGCGACCGCCTCGCCGACGCGGACCGGCCGGTCGTCGTCGCCGTCGACGACGTACAGGACTGCGACCGCCCCTCCCTCGACCTGATCGGCGCCGTGGTCGGCCAGCACATCGGCGACCGCCTGGCGTTCGTGCTGACCGCGCGCGGAGATCGCGCCCCGATCCGGTTGGCGACCGACGTCGAGATCGTACGTCTGGCGCCGCTGTCCGCGCGCTCGGCCGCCGAACTGCTCGACGCACAGGCGAGCGCGCCCTCCGGACGGGCCCGGCTGGAGTTGCTGGAGCGTGCGCAGGGCAACCCGGCCGCCGTGGTGGAACTCTCCCGCCAGGCAGCCACCCGCACCGAGTCGTGGCTTGCCGGGCGGCGGACGTTTCGCCCGCAGGCGCCGCACGCGTTCGAGGCGCGCCTGCGCCGTCTGCCGCCCCGGACCCGGCACGCGCTGCTGTACGCCGCCCTGAGTCTGCCGGACCAAAACCTGGCCGCGGTCGTCTCGGCGCTCGGCGGCCGCACCGCCGAAGGCACCCCGGATCTGGGCATCTGGGCGCCCGCCGAGACCGCGGGCCTGATCGCGGTGGTCGGCGACCGGGTCGAGTTCCGGCATCCGCTGGGCCGCGTGGCCGCCGAGACCGGGCAGCCCGTCGGGGAGCGGCAACGCGCCCACCGGGATCTCGCCGCGGCGCCCGGCACCGGTCCGATGTCGCGGGCCCGGCACCGCGCGGCCGGCCGGCTCGGCCCCGACGAGGCGGTGGCGCGATCACTGGCACAGGCCGCGGGTCAGGAGAACTGCGCCTTCCTCGCCGCTCGCGCCTTCGAGCAGGCCGCCGTGCTGACCCCCGGCGACGGCGAACGCGCCGGCCGCCTGGCCGCGGCACTCGCCGGCGCCGCCGCGGTGGGCGATCCCGGCTGGGTGCGCGATCTTTGGCGGCAGTTCCGCCCGTTCGCCCGCCCGGACGCCGACCCGGACGCGCTCTGCCTCGCCGCCTGCGCGATGGGGGCCGTGTTGTCCCTGACGTCCCGGCAGAAGGAGGCGTTCGATCTGCTGGTCGGCGTCGCCGAAACGGTCGCCGATACGGCCGCGTTGCTCACGATCGCGGTCACCGCATCGGGCATCGCCGCACAATCCGGACTGCCGCAGCATCGGGGCGAACTGTCCGACCTGTCGGCCCGCGCCCGTGCCGCGGAACCGACCGGCGACCGGTCGCAGGCGTCGGCCCGGGGCGGCGCCGGCCCGGTCGACCCCGGGGTACGCGCCGCACTGGACGCGGCGGTTGAGGCGGCGGCGGACCCGGCGGGCGCGGCTGTCCGGATGTTGCGGCGACTCCCGCGCCCGCGGCTCGGAGCGGTCGCCTACGACCTGCCCGAGGTCGCGCGACGGAGCGCGATCGCCTCCGTCGCCTACCACGCGGACGAGCCGGACGTGTGCGTGGAGCAGTACCGCAGCGTGGACGCCGAACTCCGCACCCGGGGCGCGTTCGGCCTGCGCGCGCTGTCGCTGGCTCCGCTGCTCGACACCCTGCTGGCGACCGGGCGGTGGACGGAGGCCGCGGCACTGATCGCCGAGGCGGGCGACGACGCGGCCGTACTGCGGCTGTCCCGGGTCCAGGCGGATCTGCGAGCCTTCGCCGCGGCCCTGGGCGCCCTGCGCGGCGCGGGCGACCGTCCCGTCGCGGCCTTTTCCCAGCCCGACGTGGCCCTCGACCTCGACGAGAACCGCGCCACGACGGTCCGTCTCCTGCGGGCGCGAGCCGCGGACGCGAGCGCACGCGGGGACTGGAACGAGGCGTTCCGTCGCCTTCGCGCGCTGTTCGGACCGGACGGTACGCCGGTACACCCGTTCCTCTCCGCCCGTGATATCGCCGACCTCGCCGCCGCCGCCCACCGGACCGGGTGCGGGGCAGACGTCCTGCCGGTCCTGGCACAGGTCCGGGCCGCCCAGGGGGAGCGCCCGACGAGCCGGATGACCCAACTCCTCCACCACGCGAGCGCGCTCGTCGATCCGGAAGCCGACGCCGAACACCATTTCCGCCTGGCACTGGTCAACCCGGAAGGCGAGCGCTGGCCGGTGGAACGCGCCCGGACCCGGCTGAGCTACGCCGCGTGGCTGCGCCGCGCCCGCCGCCCCTCGGAAGCGCGCGAACAGCTGTGCGCCGTCCTGGACACCGCCGAGGTACTGGGCGCCGCACCACTGGCCGACGCGGCGCGCACCGAGTTGCGGGCGAGCGGGGTCGCGACGGCTCGCGAGGGCGTGGACGCGCTGGCCGAGCTCACCGCGCAGCAGCGGCAGATCGTCACGCTCGCCGCGAGCGGCCTGTCGAACCGGGAGATCGGCGAACGGATGATGTTGTCCCCGCGCACCATCGGCGCCCATCTGTACCAGGCCTACCCGAAGCTCGGCGTCAGCCGCCGTCACCAGTTGCGGGACCTGATCACGAGCGGCTGAGCGCGGGCGTGGCATCCTCGGATGCCGGCCGGCCAGGCAGCCGAGACGACAGGCGAGGACGAGTCGGGACAGCGCCGCCGACCGAGCGGGACGGCGCGCTCGGGCGGGGCAATGCGAAAGGTGGACACGCCATGGACCGGGACCGCGAGGACAGCGCGGGCCGATACCCGCCGTCGCGGGTCGTCCTCGACCCGTCCGTGCGGCGGCTCATCGCGGCCTCGGCCACACCACCCTCCTTGGACGACCTCGACCCGGTCACCGGACGGCAGGCGCTGGCCGAGGCCCAGGCCGACCGCATCGAGGACTTCGATGTCGACGCCGTGTTCGGGGCCGCTCCGGTCGGCCCGACGGGGCTCGTGGGCTATTGGACGATCCGTCCCGTCGGCGTGTCCGGCCCGCTGCCCACGCTCTTCTACGTCCACGGCGGTCGGTGGATGCTGGGCGACGCGCACACCCACGCCCGGCTGATCAGCGCCCTGGTCACCGGTGCCGGCGTCGCGGCGATCGTCCCCGAGTACAGCCGCTCGCCGGAAGCCCGCTACCCGGTGGCCCTGCGCGAGTGCCACGCCCTGCTCGCCTGGGCGGTGGACAACGCCGAGTCGCTCGGCCTGCGTGCGGACCGCGTGGCCGTGGCGGGCGACTGCGCCGGGGCCACGCTCGCGACCGCCGTCGCGATGACGGCGCAGGCGGGCGGCGGCCCGGCGATCGACGCGCAACTGCTCTACTACCCCCTGACGGACGCCACCTGCGAGAGCGATTCCCAGCGCCGATTCGCCGAGGGCTACCTGCTGACCCGCAAGGCGCTGCTCCGCTACTGGCAGGACTATCTGGGCACGCCCGCGTCCGCCGCGCCGCCCACCGCCTCCCCGCTCTCCGCGAGTTCGGCCGAACTGGCCGGGATGCCGCCGACGCTGGTCGTCACCGCCGAGGCCGACGTCTGCCGGGACGAGGGCGAACGTTACGCGGAACGCCTGCGGGAGGCGGGCGTGGCAGCCTCGGCAGTGCGTTTCCTGGGCACCGTGCACGACTTCGTCTCGCTGACCGCGCTCCGCGAGAGCCCCCCCACGCGGGCCGCAGTGGCGCAGGGCTGTGCCTTCCTCAAGGCGCGACTGGCCTGAACCCGCGCCCGCGGAGGCGGCAGCGGGAGCGCCCGGGGCCGTCAACCGGGAGGTGCCCGGGGCCGTCACCGGTCCGCGGTGCCGCCGAGCCCCCCGCCAATCGCGGGGGAAACCCCGTAGGTCGCCCGCAAAGCCCTGCTGAAGTGCGCGGGACCGACGAAGCCCCACCGCTGCGCGACCGCCGGCACGGTGGGGCTGACCCGTCCGCGCCTGGCCGGTTCCGCCGCGCACCGCTCCCCACGGTGCCGCTGGATGAGCCGGCCGACCGGGATCCCCTCGGATTCGAACACCTGGTGCGGGTACCGCACCGAGATCCGCAGGGCCTGCGCTGTCTGCTCCGGGGACAGCTCCGGATTGCCCAGGTTCCGGTGGATGTACTCGCGTGCGTAGCACGGGAGTTCGCCGAACGCCGAGTCATGCATCGAGGTAGAGAGCGTCATCGACGCCTACGCACCGCGGACCAACCCCAATGCCCGCTGGTTCCACGACCAGATCGAGGGCGGCGACGTATTCGTCGGCTGCTGCCTGCGGGTCGACTCGCGCGACGAGCTGGAGAAGCCGGCCGAGCACTTCGGCACCGACATCATCGGCCGGCAGCGAGGCCGGGTGTGAGGAGAAACCGCGAGGCTTGGGTCGTGAGTCGCCTCGCCGTCAGGTGATGTGCCGCAACAGCGCGGCGACTGCCGGGGGTACCTCGCCGGGAGGTCTCACCACCATGATCTTCCAGGTCGGCGCGTGCCGGTCGAACCGGTACTGGGACAGATCGGGGAAGCGGGCTGCGATCGACTTGGGCATGATGCAGACGCCCAAGTCGTTGCGGACCAGTTCGGCTGCCGCGACGATGTCGTTCACCTCGAATGTCGTGCTGCGGTCGACGCCTGCGGCACGGAAGGCCCGATCGACCGCGTAGCGGATGGCCCAGCCGGGTGTGAAGTCCACTATCGGCAACCGGGCGACTTCGGCGAGTCGGACCTCGCCGTTCGGTGTCGTCCCGGCGACGACCCGCCGGGACGACACAACCAGCACCATCTCCTCGCGGGACAGCAGCCGGGTCGTGAGTCCTCGCTGCTGTTGGCGGTCGAGCGCCACCACGGCCAGATCCACCGTGCCCTCGCGCAGCGCCTGCCGGATGTCGGCCACCGCCGCCTGCCTCAGTCGCACCACCACACCAGGGTGCTCCGCCCGCAGCGCGGCCAAGGCGTGGTGGAGACCCGCCCAAACCCCCTGCATCGTGCCGACCGTCACCCGCCCGCGCAGCTGTCCCTGTACGGCGTCGACCGCCTCCCGCGCCAGTTCGGCGGCGCGGAGCGCCGCGCGTGCGGCGGGGACGAACGCCTCGCCGGCCGGTGTCAGGGCGACGCGGTGCGTCGTGCGGTCGAACAACGGCGTGCCCAGCTCACGTTCGAGGCCCCGGACCGTGCTGGACACGGCGGACTGGACCACGTGCAGCCGCCTTGCCGCCGCCGTGAACCCGCCCGCGTCCGCCACCGCGACGACGACCTCCATCTGCCGCAGATCCATCATCCGCTCCCGATCAAACAGCGCTCCGTCCAATACAGAGACGACGATCTTCGACCGTTGCTGCATCGTATGCGGACGACGTCGTCGTCCGGGGCCGGCTCATGCTCCTTCAGGCACGCGCTCCGGCACCTTCGGACGCGGACCGGCGGGATCCTTCAGGCGCGGACGAGCGGGGTGTCGACCAGATGCTCGGCCAGGAACCAGGCCTGCAGTTCCCCGGTCCTGATCACCTGTGAGACCAGGAGGTCGTTGGTGCCGTCGTCACCCAGCTCACCGGTCCGGGCGGCGGCGTCGTGGGCCTCGACGAGGATGGTCTCGTGGGCTTCCAGCAGCCGTGACAGCATCGCCGGTACTTCCTCCACTCCGTCCGGAGGCCGCGGGATCGATGTGATCTCCGCGACGTGTCTGGGGTCGCCCACCGCGACGCCGCCCAGGGACTGGACGCGTTCGGCGATGGTATCGACGATTTCCAGCTGCTCCGCCGCGTGCTTGTCGAGGACCAGGTGCAGTTGGTAGAAGGTCGCGCCGCGCATCAGCCAGTGATGCTTTTTGTACAGGCCGTAGAGGATTTGAGTGTCCGCCAGGACCTTGTTCAGGCGCCGGCAGGAGTACATCCGCGCCTCGTACGACAGGCCGATCGGGAACTGCTTGACGGTGCCGAACTCCTGGATCACCTCACCCTTCTGGTGCAGCCACGGCTGGCTGCCGCTCACGGGCTTGGTATTGGTGGTCATGGTTCGCCTCCTGTGGTGCCGTGCTGTGCGTACCCGAGTGACGCTAAGTGCCTCGACGCGGGGCGCATTGACCGGGAGCGCATGCGGTGGTGTCCCCCAGTGCACAGTGCGCGGTGTTCCGTGAGTCGGGGAGCCGGCCCGGCCGCGTACGCCGATCACGTCACGCGACGCACGGATGCCTCGCCGCCGGTGCGCTGCCGGCGGTCCTGGTCGTGGTGGTCACGGTGGAACAGCGGTGCAGAAGCCTGCGGTGAGATCTCACCCTGTGCCGGGACCGAAGGGCCGCGCGACGGCACTCAGCGTGTGATGAGTGCCGCCTCGCGGCCGCCTTACCGCCCGCCGCCTCGTCAGCTCGTCGCGCGTACCGCATCGCGGATCAGTTCGGCGACCTCCTTGGGCCGGGACACGGCCACGGCGTGCGAGGCGCCCTCGATCTCGACGATCGTCGCCCCGGCCCGCTTGGCTCCGAAGCGCTCGACCTCGGGGTTGATCGCCTGGTCCGCGCCGGCCACGAGCGCCCAGGAAGGCTTGGTCTTCCACGCGGCGGCCGAGGCCGTCTCCGTGAATGCCGAGGCGGCCAGCGGACGCTGCGCCACCGCAAGGACCTCGGCGGCGGCGGCGGGGACGTCGGCGGCGAAAATGTCCGGGAACGCCTCGGCCTTGATGGTGACTTCCACGGCAGGCTCCGCCCCCTCCGCGGGGTACGTCGCCTCCTGCAGGTTGTCGACGAGCGGCGAGAGGGGGAAGCGGCCCTGCAACTCGCCCAGGCTCTCGCCCTCTTCGGTGACGTAGGCCGCTACGTAGACCAGCCCGACGACGTTCTCCGCAGCGCCTGCCACGGAGATGATCGCACCGCCGTAGGAGTGGCCGACGAGCACCACCGGCCCGTCGATCTGCGCAGCCACGGACGCGATGTACGCGGCGTCGGACGCCAGGCCGCGCAGCGGGTTCGGTGGCGCGACCACCGGGATGCCGTGGTTCTGCAGTTCCGCGACGACCCCGGTCCAACTGGCGGCGTCCGCGAAGGCCCCGTGCACGAGCACGGCTGTGGGGGTGGGATTCGTGGTCATTTTCGGGTTGTTCTCCCTGTTGTCGGGGCTTTCCGAGGTCGACGTGGAGCGCGGTATCAGCCGGTGTGGAGCGCGGTGCGCAGGGTGTCGGCGGCCAGCGTGATGGCGGCCTGGGCGGCGTGGGTCTCCCGGAGGGCGTCGAGCATGACGAAGTCGTGGATGATGCCCTGGAAGCGGACGGCGGTGACGGGGACGCCGGCTTCGCGCAGCTTGTTGGCGTAGGCCTCGCCTTCGTCGCGCAGCACGTCGGCCTCGCCGGTGATGACCAGGGCCGGCGGCAGGCCGGTGAGCTGTTCGGTGGTGGCCCGTAGCGGGGAGGCGGTGATCTGGGCGCGGTCGGCCTCGTCGGTCGTGTACTGGTCCCAGAACCACTGCATGCCGTCGCGGCGCAGGAAGTAGCCCTCCGCGAACTGGTGGTAGGAGCCGGTGTCGAAGTTCGCGTCGGTGACCGGGTAGAACAGCACCTGCTGCACGAGCGGGATATCGCCGCGTTCCTTGGCCATCAGGGTCAGTGCCGCGGTCATGTTGCCACCGACGGAGTCGCCGGCGACGGCCTGCCGCGAGCCGTCCAGGTTCTTGGACGAGCCCTGCTGGACGACCCATTTCGCGACCGCGTAGTTCTGCTCGATGGCGACCGGATAGCGGGCCTCGGGGGAGAGGTCGTATTCGGGGAAGACCACGGCGGCGTTCGCGCCGACGGCGAGTTCGCGTACGAGGCGGTCGTGGGTGTGGGCGTTGCCGAACACCCAGCCCGCGCCGTGGATGTAGAGGATCACCGGCAGGGTCCCTTCCACGCCGGCGGGGCGCACGATGCGGGCGCGGACACTGCCCGTCGGACCGCCCGAGACGGTGATCCATTCCTCGTCGATCTGCAGCTTGTCGGTCTCGCCGGACTGCACCCCGTCGACCGCCTTCCGGCCCTCGGCCGGCGGCAGGTCGAACAGATAGGGCGGATTGGCGGTCGCTTCGGCGAAAGCAGCGGCCGCCGGCTCCAGCACCGGCTGAACCGGCTCTACAACGTCGGACATGTGAATCTCCTGAGTTTCATGTGATGTTCCGGCCCCTCCGGGCCAGACACGGAGATCTGCGGGGCCGTCGATCCTTACGCTAAAACCCTGAAGGCGGCGGAGATTGACCGTCAGTGCACCGGGTTTGACCTCACAACGCATGGAAGCGAGGACAAGGACGTGGCCGGCCGTGTCGGCCCGGCCACGAAGTTCGTCGACGCCCGCGGCCGCCGGATGGTCCCCGGCCTCTACGACTCCCGCCTGCACGCCATCCGGGAGGGGCTCAACTACGTGCTGGAGCTGCGTTGGGACGGCGTCCGCACGCTGCGCCGGGGCCTGGCGATGCCGCGTGAACAGGCGGCCCGCACGCCGAAGGCCAGTGGGTTCGGCTGGTGGGGGATGGTCGGCCGAGCAGTTCGCCGAACGGCTGCTGCCGACCGTCGCCGAGTTCAGGCGGGCCGTCGTCCGGTGTGTGGCTCGTGCACCCGGTTGGCGCGGCACAACAGGCGAGCGCGACAGGGAGGGTTCTACGGTCGGTGCGCCACATTGCTTCCTCTGGAATCACTGACGCCGCTGGAGGTACGTGTCGGCCGGACAGCGCAAGTTCGCCGCGTTGGTTGTGGATGGTGGCCGCGGTGACTACGGGCGGCGGTTCCGCGCCGAAGTGGGTGGCCCGCGCCGGTGCTCAGCCGGCGGGCCGAGTGGCCCGTTCGAGTGCGAGCGGCACGGATTGGTAGCGGCGGCCCGTGGTGTGTTGCATGCCGATCTCACAGGTGCGGTTGGCCGACAGGTAGGCGTCGAACGCGCCCGACGTGACCTCGGCGGCCTCGTGTGCCGTCGCCGCCTCGGTCGGTTCCTTGTGCAGCAGTCCCCGGTCGCCGGCGAAGCCGCAGCACTCCGCGTAGACGGGCACCCGGACGTCCCGCGCGATGAACTCGGCGACGGCCTGAAGCTGGTCGACGTCCTTGAGGTGTCGCATGGAGCAGGTGGGGTGGAGCACCGCGCTGTGTCGCCGACGTGGGCGAGGAATGCGTCTGGTCAGTGGTCGGAGCGGACGGAACGGACCGCCCGCAGGATCAGGTCGGTGACAGGGCCGGGATCGCTCACGGCGGCTGCGTGCGGGGCGCGGACAGTGACCGTGTGGGCGCGGGCGCGCTCGGCCATCCAGCGCTCGGCGGCCGGTGGGATGTTGCGGTCCTCGGCGGCCACGAGATACCAGCTGGGGATCCTCTTCCACGCGGCCGCGGCGGCCGGCTCCTGGAGAGCCGCCAGGGTGATCGGACGCTGTCCCGCGGCCATGACCTGGGCGGTCCGCAGCGGAACGCCGGCCGCGAACTGCTTGCGGAACAGGTCCTTCTTGATGACCAGTTCCTCCCCCTGTCCGCCATCGGGCAACGGGTAGTACCGGGTGGCGGTGGCCTGTCCCAGAGTGCTGCCCGGGAACTTGTCGGTGAGCTGGAGCGCGCTCTCCCCGATGTCGGGAACGAACGCGGCGATGTAGACCAGTGCCTTGACCTGAGGCGCGCCGGCCGCGGCCTGGCTGATGACCGCTCCGCCGTAGGAGTGGCCCACCAGCACGATCGGTCCGGAGACGCTGTCCACGACGCTGCGAATGTAGGCGGAGTCGCTCGCCAGTCCGCGCAGCGGCAGGGCCGGTGCCAGTACACGGTGGCCCTGTCGCTGCAGGCGTTCGACGACCGCGCTCCAGTTGGAGGAGTCGGCGAACGCGCCGTGGATCAAGACGATGGTGGGTGCGGCAGGGCGCCCGCGCCGTTCGGCCGGACGGTCGGCCGTCGCCGACTGCGCGGCCTGCGCGACACCGGCGGTCCCCAGGGCGGCTGCGCCGGCCAGGAGGGACACGGTGACGGTGCGGCGTGAGATCGGTGGGTTCATCGTTCGCTCTCTGCGAAGGGGTGGAGGCGGTCGTGGTGCGACGGCCGGTCGGACGGGCGCGAGCCGGTGCGCGTGGGGTCAGTCGGAGGTGGCCCGTACGGCTTCCTCGATCAGGTCGACGACGCGGTCGGGGTGGGCGAGCATCACCAGGTGGGAGGAGTCGACCTCGACGGTGGTCATGCCGGCCCGCCGGTAGCCGTAGCGCTCCACGTCGGGGTTGATGGTGTGGTCGGACGAGGCGACCAGGCCCCAGGACGGCCTGGTCTTCCAGGCGGCGGCCGGGGCTGCTTCGGCGAAGGCCTGCGCGGCCAGCGGGCGCTGGGATACGGCGAGGACGGCGGCGAGCCGCGGGTCGATGTCGGCGGCGAAGATGGCCGGGAACTTGTCGGTCCGGACCGACACGTCGGTGCCGGGCGTGGCCGAGCCCTCGATCGGGAAGGGGGTGTAGACGAGTGCGGCGGCGAGGTCGCTGTCCGGGAAGCGGCCCTGCAGTTCGCCGAGGCTCTCGCCCTTCTCCAAGGCGTAACCGGCCAGGTAGACCAGCGCCTTCACGTTGTCCTCGGTGCCGGCGACCGTGATGACCGCTCCGCCGTAGGAGTGGCCCACCAGGACGACCGGACCGGGTATCTGCCGGACGACGGAGGCGACGTAGGCGGCGTCCCCTATCAGACTGCGGTTGGGCACGGCCGGGGCGACCACGTCCAGGCCGCGGGCGATCAGCCGGGGGATGACCTGGGCGTAGCTGGAGGCGTCGGCGAAGGCGCCGTGCACGAGGACGACGGTCGGCTTGTCGGAACTGGGCATGGGAAACTCCCTCATCAATGGGCTGGTGGCTGTCGCATGGCCTGTCGGCCGAGTCGGGGCTGCCGTGGCGGCCCCTTTGCCGTGAGGTGTCGCGGGCCGGCCTCGGGATCGGTTGGTGTGCGGTGTGCACTGACCGGGCGGCCGTGGACTCTGTCGGAGGGTTCCCGTCGGACTCCGCGCGGGGGTCTTGTCGAGCGGGAAATCGCCGACACGTGGGCAACTTTAGGGACTGCCGAGCGGCGTGTTTGTCTGTCCGCGCCCTGGCTGTGGCCTATGCGTGCCCACGTTGTCGGGCGGCACCGGCGGGGCGGCGTTGCCCTGGCACGGAAGTGGGCCGGGGCCGCAATCGGCCCCGGCCCACGTTCCGCTGCTGTTCCCCGAGTTCGCTTCGGCGATGGTCCGCTTGTCGTAGCCGGAGGCGGGCTTTTCCGTGTCTCCGTAGCCGCGAAGGTCCGGCGCGATCACGGTGAACCGCTCGGCCAGTACGGGTATTTGCTTACGCCACCCGTACCAGGTCTCGGGGAAGCCGTGCAGCAGGTAGACCGGCGGGCCTTGTCCCGCGGTCACCCAGTGCCGGTTCACGCGTGCGGGCCGGTTCCCCGGCCTTCCGCTCGATCCGGCCTGCCTGGACGTCCGCCGGCCTGCGCCTGCACACACCGGCCGGCCTGGGCCTGCCGGTCGCCAAGCAGCCGGGTGGCGATCTCCGGTGAGTGGATGGAGCCGTGCCAGGCGAGGTAGGCCCCCCACCGGGCGAGGCGTGCAGTGAACTCCTACAGCGCGTAAGGTACTTGCCTTGCCTCGACGATCTCCCTCAAGCGGCTTGACGCGATGCGGCAGCCTCGGAGAGGTAGCCGATGGTGCCCTGGGTTCTCAGGGCCCTATGGACGCGGAACGATCAAGTGCAGGTTTCCTGGCCCGCAGGACCCCGCGTACGCCGCCGGCCTGCCCGTGAGCTGCGCTTCGGCGCCGGCAGCGAAGGCCGCGACCTCCTCGTGTCGAACCTGGACCCACTCCAGGGCGTCGTGCACGCCGGGCTGGGCCTGGCCTCACAGCTCGTGCAGCAGGCGCTGACCGACGTCCGCGCCTCGGGGCAGCGCATTGTGCCTGTCTGCCCCTACGCCGCGAAGTTCCTCAAAATGCATGACGAGTTCGACGACATCACCGACCCCGTGACCCCTGAGATCCGGCAGTGTCCGGCAGCCGCGCTGTCACGTTGATCGTTTCCGCTTACCGCATGCCCGACAGGTACCGGGCGACGCCGCCGCTCATCTCTCTATGAGATGACTGATATCCCCGATCATCGCTCCTGGTGAGGAAGGGAAAGCTGCGTTCCCGCGGTTGTGCCCGTGTGACGAAAGAAGGTGCACATGTCCACAAGGTCCAAGCTCCGCACTTCGCCCCGGTCCATGAGGGCCTCACAAGGCGTGCCGGGCTGGCTGGTCGCGCTCCTGGCCGTCGCGTCCGGGACGACGGTCGCCAACCTCTACTACGCCCAGCCTCTGCTGTCCTCGCTGAGCGGTGTCTTCCACATCAGCACAGCCACGGCCGGGATACTGATCACGCTCACCCAGGTCGGCTACGTCTTCGGCATGATCTTCCTGGTTCCGCTCGGCGACCGGCTGGAGAAGCGCAATCTGGTCACCGTCCTCCTGATGATCACGGCCCTCGCCCTCGTGGCGGCCGGCCTCGCCACGAGCTTCCCCATGCTGCTGATCGCGTCGCTGATCAGCGGTTCCACCTCCGTCGTGGCTCAGATCCTGGTGCCCTTCGCGGCGAACCTGGCCCCGGACCATGCCAGGGGCCGCATCGTCGGACGGGTCATGAGCGGTCTGCTCGCCGGCATTCTGCTCTCCCGAACCCTGAGCAGCCTGGTCTCCGACATCGCAGGCTGGCGCGTCGTCTTCCTCGGCTCCGCCGTTCTGATGGTCGTGCTCACGGTGGCCCTGCGTGTGGCCCTGCCACAACACGCACCCACCACATCCATTCCGTACCACCACGTGCTGCGCTCCACCGTCCAGCTGGTGCGCACGCATCCCGTGCTGCTGCGGCGAGGGCTGTACCAGGCGGCGATGTTCGGCGCGTTCAGTGCGTTCTGGACCACTGTTTCTTTTGTTCTGACCGGTCCCCGCTTCCACTACTCACCGGTCGGAGTCGGCGTCTTCGCCCTGGTGGGCGCGGCCGGAGCAGCCATCGCTCCGTTCGCCGGGCACTGGGCCGACCGAGGGCTCGTGCGTCCCATGACCGGGGCTGCGTTCCTTGTGACCGCGCTGGCCTTTGCTGTCGCGGGTCTGGGCGGGCACAGTATCGTCCTGATCGCCCTGGCTGCGATCCTGATCGACATGGCTGTGCAGACGACACTCATCCTGGGGCAGCACACCGTTTACCAGCTCGACCCGACCGCCCGCGCCCGCCTCAACAGCGCCTTCATCGCCATGTTCTTCGTCGGCGGTGCGATCGGCTCCCAGCTGGGGGCGATCGTCTACCACGCTGCCGGCTGGGCCGGTCTGACCGGCTTGGGCGCCGCTCTCCCGCTGGCCGCTCTCGCCTACTGGGCCGTTGAACGCCAACCGCAGCCGGCCCCGACAGAGAGCACCTCGCCAGACTCGTCCGCCTGACGTCGACCAGCCGGGCCCGATCAAGTCCAACCGGCAATAGAGATCGGACGCGGCTCGTGGTCGCGCTGTGCGTACTGCCCGCCTTCGCCGACAGCCGGCCGGCCTACACACTCGTCATGTTCAGCGGACGACGCCGCCAAGGCGGGATCGGCACGCTCGCACGGGGCCGGTCCGTGCGGTGCGGCCCGGCGGAGCGTCGCCTGGGTTCACACGTGGTACGTGCTGGACTGCCAGTCCCTGGGCGACATCCCGTACGCGGTGCGAAAGGCCCGGCTGAAGTGCGACGGGCTCACGAAGCCCCAGCGCTGAGCCACCGCCGAGACGGTAGGTGCGGACCGCGACTGCCTGGACAGCTCCCGTCGGCACCTCTCCAGGCGCTCGCGGTGGATCCAACGGCTCACCGTGGTCCCCTCCGCCTGGAAGATCTTGTGCAGATACCGGACGGACATGTGGTGCGCGCACGCGATCATCTCCGGAGAGAGACCTGGATCGGCCAGGTGTCGCAGGATGTACTCCTTGATACGGGCCAGCATTCCACGGGCCATCTCCGACGCATGGGGGTTCAGTAGCCCCTGCCGCTCGCGCACCAGCACCGTCAGCAGATCGACGGCAGTCATCGCGAGTTGCCGGCCTGTGTACGGGTCGAACCCGGCCGCCCGGTCCGCCAGACGTTCCAGATGGCCGGCGACGACTCCGGACGTGCCGCAGTGGCTGTCGAAGACGGTCCCCGTGATCGCCCGCAGTTCGGTGTCCGTCACGGCCAGCACATCCTTCGGCACCCGGATCGATGTGAACCGGAAGTTGTCCGGCTGTTCCCTGCCGTAGGGCCGGCCGGCGTCGGAACAGGTAAAAGTACCGGGGCGGACCAGGGCCTGGCGCCCGTCCTGAGTGAGCCGCCCGGTTCCCTGGTGCTGGAGCGTGATGGTCATGTACTCCGCTCCGCCCCTGGAGATCAGGGAGGCGTGGCGCGACACGCTCGCGGGGCCTGCCTCGACCACCGAAATCTGGAGGGGGCCGAGTGTATCGACGGTTATCGTCCCCATCGCGGGCTCGCGCTCGTGCAGCGTGACGTCCATCGGAACCAAGGTGTCGGAGACGATGCTCTGCCAGTAGTCGGCCCGCTCGGACGGAGGCAGCGGCTGGACGGAGAGTACGACGGACATCATGACCTCTCGTCATGGTCGTGCAGACGCTCCCTGGGGAGCGTCGGAACAGTAGGAAATCCAGTCTCGGACCATCAGCTGTCGTCGCCATCAGTCACCCGACTGGTGATCTGTCCAATATCCCGTACCCGGCTCATGCTGTGGCGGCGGGCAGGTGGTGTCCCCGCCGCGCGCCGGGCCGGGGACGCGCCATGCGTCCTCGGCCGCTCTCACCGCAGGCGAGCGCGGAGGAACCCGCCGCCGAGCCGTACGGCCGCCCGCGACTGCGCTCGTTCCAGTTGCGTGATTGTGGCTCGATTACGCGCACCTCGACGAAGCGGGCGATCTCGACGAGGTTGCGGCGGCTGGAGAACCGCAGGATGGCCGCCACTCCTCCCGCTCTTCGTCTCCACCCCGTCCTCACCGCCGCCCGGGCCCCGGTGCTGCTCCCGGTCTCGTTCGTCGGGTTGTTCCCCGTCCCGTCCGCTCTTCGCCCTCGTGGTCGGGGCCGCGTTCTCCCTGGGGTGTGCCGTTGACCTGGGGGACGGCGAGGACGTCGACGATGTCGGCGTCGTGGGCGCGCAACGCCTGGAGGACGCGTTGGAGGGGTCGCCGGCTCGGCGAGTGCAGCTCTACATGGGTTTGTCCGTGGTGTGTGTGGGGTGTCCCCGGAGTCGGTACATGAGGAAGCCGCAGGTAGTTCCAGCGTGGGCCGGGCGGTGACGTCGGAGTGCGTGGGTTGGTGGTGACACAAGCTGACGAATCTGCTGACACCTGGATGCAGCGTTCCACACCTCGTCGTGACCCCACACCACCCCGGCCGGGCGGCCGACCCGAACCGCCCGGCCCGGGCCGTGGCCCGTCCGGCACGGCCCCGGCTCCGTGTGCCCACTGCCGCGGCGCTCGTGCCGCGCCGTTTCGGTCCGTTCGCCGGCCGGGGCTCAGGGGGGTGGTGTGGGGTTGCGGGCGAGCCAGTCCTGGAGTTCGCGGTGGCGGAACTGGTAGGCGATCCCGGCGGTGCGCAGGAGCCCTGCCTCGGTGGCCCAGTGCAGGAACCGTCCCAGACGCCACGGCAACGCGCGAGGGCCGATACGAACACAGAGCAGGAACGCCACATACCGTATCCCAACGAAAGCACCCAAAAGCCCGGCCCCGAGTCCGAGCCCGAGCCCGATCACGGTCCCGAACGCGAGTCCGCCGCCGAGCCCGAACACGACCCCGAGCCCGAGTCCGAACGCGAGCCCGAACGCGAGCCCGCCCGTGAGGTCGGCGCGGACGAGGTCGCGTGGATCCCCGACCTCGGTCGTCTTTTCATCGTCGAGCCCGAGCCCGAGCCAGACCGCGAGCCCGAACACAAGCCCGACCGCGAGCCCGAACACGAGGCCGGCCATGAGCCAGGTCGAAAGCCCCATCACGAGGCCGACCGTGAGCCCTCTCAGAGCTGCGTGTCGGCCGTGTGCTGTGCGCAGTCGTCCCGGATCCAGCCGTGTAGGCGGGGGCCATACCAGGGACCGGTGGCAGACGAGCAGGAGGATGATCCACTGCAATACCAGTCCCCACCCGAACAACCGTGATGTGAAGTCGTCTTCGTCGGTGGCGACGCCCATCGTGGCGAGAATCGGGAGGAGGGCCCCGAGGCTCAGCAAGGTGTGGACGGCGCGGGCGCGGTGGTCGCCGGCCAGTGGCCACAGCTCGTGGAGGACGAGGTCGGTTCCCGACAGGGCCTTGCCGCCCACGACCCGCCCGGTGATGGCGTTCGTGTCAAGGTAGCCGGCGAGGACACCCAGCCGGGTGTGGACCTCCTCGGGCGTGTAACCTCGCCCGTCTCCGGGTGCGGGGTGGGCGGCGGCGGCGCGTACGTAGAGCCGGTTGAGGTGGTCACGCATGGCCGCGTCCCCGTTCAACGTCGGCGACAACAGCGACCTCGGTTCGTGGACGTACGCGCCCGCAGCATCGTGTTGTTCGTGCACGGTCACCGCCATCGTCAGCCGCCACGGCGTCGACAACCCCCGCGCCAAAGGCCCGGACGGCGCGATGTCCAACGCGTCCAGGACGCCCTGCCAGCGCGAGGAGTCGTCGACGCGCGCGAGGACGAACTCCCGGACCTGGGCGGGGGTGACGCGGGTGATCTCGACGCGGGCCGCGCTCTTGGCCCACACATCCGACGCCTCGTAGGCGCCGCTGCGACAGGTCACCACGAGGTGCGACCGGGCACGACCGAGCGCGTAGGCGTTCAACGTCGCCAACGCCCGCCGCGCCCGCGGCCCACCACCGGGACCCGGGCCGCCCGGCGGGGCACTGCCCGTGGTGCCGGTGGCGTCCATCTCGTCCAACCCATCCAGGACCGGCAGGACCATCCCGGCCTCGACCAACGCCCCCGCGGCCGCGCGGGAGAGCCCGTGCACACGCTCCAGGTGCTCGCGCACCCACGTCTCGACCGCCACCCTCGCGTCCACGCCCGCGTGGGGCGCGGCCTCGGGCAGGGTGGTCCACGAGGCCAGGGACATCCGCACCGGCACCGGGTCCTGGGGGTCCCGGTTCTCCAGGAGCGCGAGGAGGAGTTCCAGGGCCAGGACGGTCTTCCCCGAGCCGGGGGCGCCGGTGATCACCAGGCGGCGAGGCCGCAACCGGCGGTAGTAGTCGACGACGGCCCCCAGACGCCCGTCGGGGTCCGCGCCCTCGGCATTGTGCCCGGGTGCGGGAGACAGGACGAAACGCAGGTCGATGGGTATGTGGTCACCGCCCAACAGCCGCGCCCGCTCCGGAGCCTCGGCGCGGGCGACCTTGACGGCCAGCCGGGCCGCCGCCGCGGCGACGTCCGCGTTCTGTGATCTCAGCGCGACCCACGTCATGTACGCGGACCACACCGTGACACCCAGCCCCGCCAGGGCGATGACCGCGCTGACCGGGTCCGCGTCACCCAGTTCGATTCCCGGCGACAGGCCCCATACCGCGAAAGCGATCACACATCCCGCGCACAGCGCGGCCCAACCCCACCCGGCGCGTCCCCCGCGTTCCCCCATGACAGGCCATCATGGCCACCCGGGCCGCCGTGCGTAGGACTTCGTGGAAAGCGACGAGCCCCGCCGGCCCGATCCCGCCCCCGGTGTCATGTCCATCGCATGTGGGGTGTGTCCGGCGCGGTGATGCGTTCGGCGGGGAGTTTCGGCCGCCGGCCTCTGGTGGTGGTGATCCATGCTCCGAGCCGAACCTCTTCGTGCCGTCCGTCGAATGCGACGACGGTTTCGACGTGTCCGCAGGGGACTTCGAGGTGCCCGACCCGCTCCCGGTAGGCCGCTGCCGCGCCGAGGGCGATTTCGAAGGCCAGCTCGCGGGTGCGTTTGGGCTTGGGCCCTTCCGGCTCGACCACCTCGCCCGCACCGGCCGCACCGCACGCCCGCTGCGCCGCGTCCGCCTGTTCGGCCGTCTTGGGCGGTGTCAGGCCCACGCGGGCCTTGCAGTAGGTCGCGTCCGGATGGATGCAGGGAAAGCGGATGTGATCCGGTGGCCGGGTGCGGAACACCGTCGGTTCGGTGTCGAGGTTGCCGCAGATGCGGGACACCTCGGACTTGGAGATCCCGGTGTCCCCACCAAGTGCTTTGACCAGGTCATCCACGCTGCGGGTGGAGACACCGTGGACGTATGCCTCCATGACGACCGCGTAGAGGGCCTGGTCGATGCGGCGCCGGCGTTCCGGCAGCGAGGGGAAGAAGCTGCCGGTGCGGACCTTGGGGATCGCCGAGTCCGGGTCCCCGGCCTGCGTGGTCGGCACCCACTCCCGGTGCCCGTTGCGCCGGGTCGTCCGGGTCTCGGCGTGCTCGCCGGGCTCCGCGCCGATGTGGGCGGTGGCCTCGGCTTCGATGAGTTCCTGCAGGATCCGCTGGGCCGGGACCCGCACCAACTCGATTCCGTCCGCCGTACGCGGTGACTCCGTCAACCGGAGTAGGTCATGCGGAGACAAGGCCATCGCGTCACCTCTCAACGAGCGTCACCACTCGCAGAGTTGCGCGATGGCCGCCCCATGACCAGGGGCCATACCGAGTCACCGGTACACCACTCGGCGCGACACCATCCGGTGGTTCGTAGGTCGTCCGGGCCGAGCCGCGCGTCGTCGACGCACCAGCCGGAGCCATGCACGGAGACCACGGTCGGAGCACCCGGCGCAGCCGGGTCGGCGAGCAGCGGCTGGGGCAGCCGCGGGTGGGCGAAACCGTCCGGCACTTCCGCCCGAACGGCTGCCCGGCCCGGCTCAGCTCTTCCGTGCACCCAGGACACAGAATTCGTTGCCCTCCGGGTCGAGGAGGGTCACCCAGTGCTGCTCGCCCTGCACAGTGTCGGCGCGCCGGGCACCGAGGGAGAGCAGCCGGGCGACCTCGGCCTCCTGGTCGTCGGGGCGGAAGTCGGGGTGGAGCCGGTTCTTCGACGTCTTGCCCTCGGGGACAGGCACGAAGAGCAGCCCCGGCATCCGGTCCGGCTCGGGCCGGATCTCGATGATCTCCTCGGATTCGTCGACCACTACCCAGCCGAGAGCCTCGGCCCACCAGCGCCCGAGGGCGATGGGGTCGGAGGAGTCGACAATGATCTGTTCCCATTCGAGTGTCATGGGCGTGAGCATAAACAGGGTCGGCCGGCTGCCAGGGCTGGGGGTAAGTACCGTCGACCGCGGGTCCGGTGCGCGGATCGTATCCCGCAGAGCGGCGTAGTAGCGCGATGTGGTGGCAGCAAGTCGCGAGAAGTGATCGCTGCTACACCACTCCAGGGGACACCACCAGGGCCTCGGGCCCGTTCGAGTCCGCTCTTGTGGTCTTGTGCGCGTTCGTTCTCGAGCCATTTGCCGATGGGGAAGCCCCGGATCACGGTGTCGGCGGGGGCAGCGAGTGTGGCGTGTTCGCGGGCGTATTCACGTGCTATGGCCAATCCGTCCCCCAGGCATGGTTGAGGAGGGACCACACCATTCCCAGCTCGTTCAATTTCTGGACCTGCTTGGTGTCCAGCCGCCCGGCGGCGTACTCCCTGCGCTGTTCGGAAATCCAGCCGCCCAGAGGGAATTTCACGTCGCGGTGGTCGATGTCGACGAGTCGTATGCGTGTACCTGGGCGTCGTCCTGCCAGGCGATGACGGCGGCGGCCTCGTCCCACAGCCGTCGGGGGCCGCCTTGGAGGGCGTGTCCGGCGCCGGGGGTGCCGTCGACCAGGGCCCAGGAGTCCTTGCCGTCATGCAGCCACCGTTTCGCGCCTGCGGTACCGGTGGCGCGGTGGACGTCGGGAGCCGAGCGCGAGCGCCTGGGTGTAGTTGCCGTCCGCGGACACCCCGGCGAGATGCCAGGCCACGGTGTCGACGGTGTGGGTCGGCTGCGCGGTGCGGATCTCCCTGAACACCGCGTGCCCGGGCTCGCGTTGCCCGCGAGCGGCCTGAACGCCACGCTCTTGACGAACCGCCCGCTCGCCACGCGGTGCTCGTCGACGACCAGGCCATGGGTCGGCACACCTGTGGCGAGGCTCATCGACGTGACGAACGGGACCGCGCACCGGGTCGGTGAGGACACCTGGTCCCCCGGTTCGGCCCCGCCACCCTGGTACTGCTGCCCGACCAGATCCCGACCAGATCCCAGCAGATCCCGGCCCGAGCCGGAGACGATCCCATCGGCCACGACTCGGACTCGGTGGTGGTCCGGGCGCGGGGTCCTGATCCCGAGCGGACCGGCCGACGCGGCGCGACCCCGGCGGGGGGCGCGCGCCGAGGTCGCTGTACTGCCGTCGATCCGTACCGTCAGCCCTGGACCTTCCAAGTCAGGCTCGTCCGCAGTGTCTTGGCGATGGCAGGGTCCCGGACCGAGTCCGTCGGGTCGACGACCACCACGGTCAACCGGTGCGGTCCCGAGCGGTGCGCGTCGAGCGGCAGTTCCGAGACCTGCACCGAGTCTTCCCGCACCTGTGTCGTCAAGCGCTCGCCGTCGAGATACCACCGCACCTGAAGCGGCCGCGCGGCCGGACCGGCGGGCTGGGCCAGGGCGATGCGCGCGCTGTCCCCGGCATGCAGCGGCTGCCCGGTCGATGTGAGGGCGTGTGCCGCGGAGGCGTGTCGGTGGAAACCGGCGATCATCGCCTCGACCCCGGGCAGATTGAAGGGTTTGCCGCGGAAGCGCATCAGCGAGCCGTCCGTCGGCCGGTTCAGGCCGGTCACGTAATAGCCGCCGCCCGTGTACGCGCCGACCCTGCCGCCGTCCGGTGAGGCCTGGCCCAGCCAGCGGTACCACTTGGTGCGGGCGCCCCGCATCTGCGCAGCGGTCAGTTCGGTGATGTTGGACTCGCGTGGTTCGGGTCCGCTGTAGTGCTCGTAGCCGGGGACGCCGGGATAGAAGTACTCGTCGGCGAGCTTGCCGAGCGAGTGCCCCGTCTCGTGGACGGCGACCTGCCCGGACTCGGCGTTGTGAGCGGAGGATGTGGCGATGCCCTCGTATCCGAGCCTCGGGCTGGGCGTGTTGTAGCCGGCACCGCCGTACATGCTGCTGTTGGCGAGGACCATCACCAGGTCGACCGCGGGGGCGTTGTCGACGTACGAGTCGACCTTGGCCTCGTCGACGCAGAGCAGCCGATCCGTGTTCTCGCACCAGAAGTAGGATCCGAGTGCCGTGTCCCGCACCACGTTTCGGCTCGGATCGCCGGACACCCCGGACTGGCGGGAAACCGCGTCCACCGCCCACACATTGAAGAGATTCGCGTACGTGGTGTACGGCTCGACGGCCACGATCTCCGCCCAGCGCTCCCTGACATCCGTGTGAAATCGCGCGAGTTCGGCTGCGGTGTAGCCGTCACCGACGAAGACGATGTCGAGGCGGTCCGCGGTGGAGCCGTTGTCGACGACCTTGGTGACGGCGCCGTCGCCCGGCGCCCGGTCGGGCGAGAGGGCGCCCGATGGCCGTCCGTCCTTGCCCTGCCGGGAAACCCAGGTGTACCCGGATCCCGCCTCGGTGCGCGCGTGGGAGAGCGCCACGGGCCCTGGGTGTTCCGGGCCCGGAATCTCCACCTTGACCAGGTCGGGCGTCGGTTGCGCCGCCGCGGCACCGGGAGCGGCGGCGAGAGCGCACACGAAGGCGACGGCCGCAGCGGCCGCGGTCATGGATCTGCGTATGGATGTGCTCGATCTGCGCAAGGGATTCTCCTTGGCACGAGAGGGGACACAAGTTTGAACTTGAGTGAATTTAAGTACGAACTTAAGCTAAGCGCTCGGGCGTTGCCGCACAATGCCTCCAGGGGGAGGAAGAGACACAGAGGGGGTACGCGATGGATGATCCGGCCACGATCGCATGCCGCATCCAACGGATGCGCACCGAACTGGGATTGACGCAGCGTCAGCTTGCCGAGCCGAAGTACACCGCGGCCCACATCTCCACCCTGGAATCGGGCAAGGCGCGCCCCTCCGAGACCGCCCTGCGCTTCCTTGCAGGGCAACTCGGCACCACCTACGAAGAACTGACCACCGGCCACCCCGCGCACCTCGCCACGGAACTGCGCCTCGCCCTCACCGACGCCCAACGGCTGCTCGCCACCGGCACCCCCGAGCAGGCCGCCCTGCGCTACCGGGAACTGCTCGCCGACGCCGAGCGCCTCGCCCTGGTGACCGAGCAGGCCGCCGCCCGCATCGGACTCGGCGACTGCGCCCTGGAGACCGGGGAACTGGCCCAGGCCCGCGCCCACTTCGAGAAAGCCGAGCGGCAGCTCGCCACCGAACCCCTGCCCCGTCGGGCCCGCGCGATCCGCGGCCGGGCCGTCGCCCACCTCCTGGCGGGCGAACTCCGTTACGCCTGCTACGTGCTGGAGACCGCACTCGACGAACTCGCCGCGAGTGAACTGCGCGACCCCGATGCACTCGTCCTGCTCTACGCCGCCTCCATCAGCCCCTACATGGACATGGGCGCGCACGCCCGCGCCGCGCATGCCGCCGAGGTTGCCCTCGCGCTCGCCCCGCAGGTCTCCGATCCGGCGCTGGTCGCCGGTATGCACCGCAGCGTCGCCCGCACTCTGCTGGCCGAGGGCCGGATCGCCGAGGCGGACGCCTCACTCGCCAAGGCACAGGAGCTCTACCAGCAACTGCATCTGCGTACCGAACTGGCGCACTGCCACTGGATGCGCGGGTACGTCCATGCCCAGCACGACGCGCTCGAAGAGGCCGAAACCGAACTGCGCACCGCCCGCGAGATGCTGGCGGCCAAGCGCGCCCCACTGTTCACCGCCCAGGTCGAGGTGGAGCTGGCCGACGTGCTGCGCCGCCGCGGTCGCCAGGAAGAGGCACAGGAGCTGCTTTCGCGCCTCCTCGACCTCGGCGATACCCGGGGCGCGGTGCACGCGGCAGGTGCCCATCGGCTGCTCGGCCTGATGGCCGAGGACCGGGGTGATCCGGCATCCGCCGAGGAGCACTACGTCAGTGCCCTGGGTCTCCTCGAACGCAGCGGCGCGGCAGGCGACCTCGCCGACCTATGCACGCTCCTGGGCGACCTGTTGCGCCGCATGGGCCGCACCGAAGCCGCCATGGACGCCTACCGCACCGGCCTCTGCCACCGTGCGGCCCCCGGTACCACCACTCTGGGGCCCGCGCCCGGTAACCTCACGACGTTCGGGAACGCGGGGCGCGGGGCGGCCTATCTGTTCGCGTTGTGACCGCAGCCGGGGCCCGGCTCCGCCACGGCGGGGGCCTCAGGATCCACTGTCGTGCCGCCGCGGCTCCTTCGCTACCCGAACTACCGGCCGTGGATGCTGCTGTCGAGGCTCGACGTCGACACGTTCGCTCAACACACCGGCGTCAGTCCGCCAGCAGTTCCAGGACCACGGCTTGGGCCGGGTCGAGCAGTGGTACGGCCAGGCCGATGGCGGACAGCGCGGACCCGGGGAGGCGGATCGATCCCCGGGTGAGCCAGGGGACGGGCCGCTCGGGGAAGCCGACGGGTATGCCGATCTCTGGGCAGACGGTGACGGTGTAGTGCAAGTCGGAGTTCAAGGCAGGGAATTGGAGGTGTGCGGGAACGGAATCGGTGGAGCGGGTGAGCTGCATCAGGCTGAACACGGCATGGCGCCGGTCGGCAGAGACGACGCCGTGCAGCCAGGCGCTGGGGTCGGGCTGGTCGGCGTGGACGGTCTCCAGCAGGTCGCGGTTGTGGTCCCACTTGAGGTAGTCGAGTTCGTACTCGCCGACCAGTGCGTCCAGGCGGGCCAGGACGTGCTCGTACGCCTCGGGCCCGGCCAGGTCGAGGACCTGCTGGGAGCGGGGCGGCGGGGGCAGGCGTCCCGGCGTGGCCGGCACCCAGTCCGGCACCGTCCGGCTCCCCGGCCGCGTCGCGCGAATACCGAACCGCCTGCTCTGTAGCGGTGGTCCTGATCATCGGCGAACCGGCGGCCAACGCGGCGCGCCACGGCGGTGCCGAGATGACTGTGAGCGTGTCGCTGGACGACCGGGAACTGTGCATCGAAGTCGTCGACAGCGGCCCGTCGGAGCGGAGCTCGCTCGCGCACATCGACGACGCCGAGGGCGAGCACGGCCGGGGTCTGGACATCGTCGATCATCTGCCGGTTGGACGGACATCAGCGCCGAACCGAACGGATGGCGCAGCCGGGCCGGTCTGCGGATCGCTCCTGTGGTCCACGCCCCCACCAGGCAGGTGGCGCGGATCGCCACCTGCTGCCCGGGCCGCGGCGCTTCGGCGGAAGAGTATGCCCGCCCGCCGCGTGCCGACTCCGGCCGCCGAGGGCATCTATGCGCTTAACATGGCTGAAGATGCGGCCGGAGAGAGGCGGGAAAATGGCAAAAGCGGCGACGGTCTACGACGTGGCGCAGCGCGCTGGTGTGTCCATCGCGACGGTGTCGATGACCTTCCGCCGACCGCACAAGGTCAAGGAGGAGACCCGAAAGAGCGTCCTGGCCGCTGCGGAGGCGCTGAACTACGTGCCGAGTGCGAGTGCGCGTGGGCTGGTGCAAGGGCGTACCGGGGCGTTGGGTCTGTACTCGTTCGACTATTTCCGCCCTGAACCGGTGGGGGAGCCCGAGGACGGGCGGTCGGCCGGCCCGAAGGGGTCGGAGGGCGGGATTTCGGTGGTGCGGGACGAACCGGACGATCATCTGCGATTTCCGCTGTATGTGGACGAGGTGCAGCGCGGTGTCGAGTTGGAGTGCTGGCAGCGTGGCTATGCGCTGCTGATCGGCGGCGGCGGCCGGGTGAACGGCCCGACGGTCGTGACCGACATCGTCGGGCGGGTCGACGGGCTGACCGTGTTCCCGAACACGGTGCCGGGGGAGGTGCTGGAGCGGATCTCCCGGCGGATCCCGGTGGTGGCGCTTTCGGAGGGGCCGCAGCACGGCGGGCTGAGCACGGTATCCGTGGACAACCGCGGCGGCATGCGCGTGATCACGGAGCACCTGATCGTGGAACACGGGCTGCGGGATCTGCTGTTCGTCGGTGACATCGGTACGTTCGACGCCAAGGAACGGTCCGCCGGGTTCCAGGCGGCGTTGCGGGCGGCCGGGCTGCGGGTACCGCGCAAGCCTCTCGAGGGACTGGCCGTGGACGAGCACGACACCGGAAGCGTGGTCGACGCGGTGCTGGCGGACGGTGGTCTGCCGGAAGCGTTCGTGTGCGTCACCGATGTGGCGGCGCTGAACCTGATGACCGCGCTGTCCGCGCGCGGGGTGCGGGTGCCGGAGCAGGTCGCGGTGACGGGTTTCGACGGGATCATGGCGGGGCGCGTGGGGCGCCCGAGCCTGACGACGGTGCGGCAGCCGATGCAGGCGATGGGTCGGGCGGTGGTGGACATCCTCGTGGAGCGCATCGCCGATGCCTCGGGTCCGCCGGTCGCACGCCGACTGCCCGTGGAACTGGTGCTGCGAGAGAGCTGCGGCTGCCGGCGGCCCGGCCCGCTCTGCTCGCGCCCCTGAACGAGAGCGGGCAGGTCTCCGCCTGCGGCCGTTCCTCGATCTCGGCGGGCCGGCCGTGACCTTAACGTAACCGCCATCTGCTCTTTACAGCCCCGCTACCTGCGCAGTTTCCGCGACGGGAACGGCGACGGTGTGGGCGACCTGCGCGGTGCCAGGGCCGGACTGCCCCACCTGGCCATGCTGGGTGTCGACGGGCTGTGGCTCGGCCCCTGCTTTCCCTCCCCGCAACGCGACCACGGCTACGATGTCGCCGACTACCGCGCGATCGATCCGCTCTTCGGCGACCTCGCCGAATTCGACCGACTGATCACCGACGCGCATACCCTCGGACTCAAGATCATCCTCGACGTCGTTCCCAACCACTGCTCCAGCGAACACCCGTGGTTCCGCGAGGCACTTGACGCCGAACCGGAAAGCGCCGCACGTGCCAGGTTCCACTTCGCCGACGGGCGCGGCGAACACATGGAGCTGCCGCCGAACAACTGGCGCGCCATGTTCGGCGGGCCTGCCTGGACCCGGGTCCGGGAAGCCGACGGCCGGCCCGGACAGTGGTACCTGCACCTGTTCACCCCGCATCAGCCGGACTTCAACTGGCGTCACCCGCAGGTCGTGGACTCCTTCGACGACGTACTGCGGTTCTGGCTGGACCGGGGGGTGGACGGCTTCCGCATCGATGTCGCGGTCGGGCTGTTCAAGCACCCGGACCTGCCCGACTCGCCCGACCCCACCGCCGACGAGGACGCCCGCGACGCCGTCAACCCCCTGGCCTGGAACCGGCCGGAGGTGCACGAGGTCTGGCGTCGCTGGCGGGCCATCTGCGACTCCTACACCGCCCGTGACGGCAAGGAGCGCACCCTCGTCGGGGAGGTGGCCGCACCCACGCCCGCGGACCAGGCCGCCTATCTGCGCCCCGACGAACTCCACCAGGCGTTCTACCTCGACCTGCTGCACACCCCCTGGGACGCCGCGGCGTTCCGTGCCCGGACAGCCGCCGCCCTGAAGGACATCGCGTCCGTCGGGGCACCGGTCACCTGGGTTTTGAACAACCACGATCAACAGCGCACCCCCACCCGGTACAGCCGGGGCGCGCTGCCGGGCGAGGAACCGGATCCGGAGCGCGGCGCGGCCAGGGCACGCGCCGCGGCTCTGCTGATGCTGGCACTGCCCGGCGCCGCGTTCCTCTACCAAGGCGAGGAACTCGGTCTGCCCGAGGTGACCGACCTGCCGCCGGAAGCCCTGACCGACCCCATCGTGGCCGCGACCGGCGACCCGGACAAAGGCCGCGACGGCTGCCGCGTACCCCTGCCCTGGGCCGGGGAACACGCGCCGTTCGGCTTCTCCGACGCACCGGCACACCGGGTGTGGTTGCCGCAACCGCCGTCGTTCGCCCGACACTCCGTGCAGCGTCAGCGTGAGGACAGCGAGTCCAGTTGGCACCTCTACCGCGACGCGCTGCAACTGCGCCGCAGCCTCGTCCCTCTGCGCGACCCCGCCCTGAGCTGGCTGCCGGCTCCCCCCGACACCCTGGTCTTCGGCCGGGGGACAGGCTTCGTGTGCGCCGTGAACTTCACGGACGCACCCGTTACAGCGCCCGTTGCCGGGAAACCGCTCCTGTCCAGTCTTCCGTGCGACGAGGGCAAGCTCGCGGCCAACAGCGCCGCCTGGTGGCTGGTGGACCGCCTGCCGGACTGACTGTTCGTGTGCTGTCCTCCGCAGTCGCTCCCCTCCGTTGGGGAAGGCGCCGCCTTCTGTAGTCGAACACAGAGTCGTCATGATCAGGCTCATGGCCGCCCGCCTCGCTGGCGAGGAGATCACACCCAACGGCCCCATCGAGACCGAAGCCGCACGACGCCTCGCCGAGGACACCAAAGGCCAATAGCTCCGGTTGCCCAACACTTTCT
>NZ_KB889619.1 GCF_000372745.1 Embleya scabrispora DSM 41855
ATCCTGTCGGGCGTCGGCCTGGAGGTCGATCGTGTCCCCGGCGCCGAACACCGCGAGCCGGCCGGTTTCGATCGGTCGCCGATCGTACCGACGGTCCCGGAACCGGCGAGCACGTACACCAACGCGTTGTAGTCCTTGCGCCACGGCAGCGAAAGTCGCGCACCGGATTGACCGAAGCGTGCAGCAACGTGATCGGGGTGTGTGATACCCGGGCCGTCGAAGCCGCCGACCGAGCCGCCGACCGAGCCGGCAATCAGCCGCACCAGCGCGCCGCCGTCGTCCGACTAGAGCAGCTTGACGTCACCCGCGCGGATGTCCTGGTAGCGCGGGTCGGTCATCTTCTGCTCGGACGGCAGGTTGACCCACAACTGAATGCCGTGGAACAGACCGCCGCTGGTCACCAAGCACCCCGTGGCACCCGCCCCGCCAAGGTCACGGGTGGTCCGGCGTACTCATGAAGTTGTCCAGGCCACGTCCATCGCTCAGGCAGCGGCGCCGTACTGGCTCGTCAGCCGCCGGACTTCGGCGTCCTTGAACGCCTTCACCTCTTCCACGATCCCGCTCTTCGGCAGCTCGGCCACGGGCACGCAGAGGAAGGGCAGCAGCGTGCGGCCCCTGTTGTCGGCAGTGACCGGCGTTCCCTCGTTATGGCAGAACGTGCAGGCCAACCCGCACTCGTCGATCACCTTGACGCGGATGGTCCTGTCCCGCACAACCCGGACCGCCGGGCGTTGGGTCACAGACAAGGCTTGCCTCCTGTCACTCGAACGTGAGTCGGGGGATCGCCTCGATGTCGATCCCGTACTGGCGGTAAACCTTGGTCGTGTTCTCACTCGTCAGTTCATCCAGGGGAAGCCCGAGTGCGAGCACCATCGCGTGGACGTGATCGGCGCTGTCCCCCTCGATCTCCAGGTATGGGGGGATCAACGGCCAGTGGTCGATCTCGATGGCCGCGCCGCCCAGCGTCCAGGAGGACCGGCGGTTCTCCTGATATGCCTTCGGCTGGTAGCCGAGCTTGCCGAGGAGCGTGTTGGTCGTGTCGAAGTCGCCGACAGTCGTCTCCGTTTCGGTCGCGCCGTCGATCGCGTCCGAGTGGATCTCCTTGACGCACAGCGTGACGCTGCTGCCGGTGTCGCGCAGGCGAACCCACGTGCCGGGCCGGCCGGGGATGTCGTAGACGTAGCGGCGCTGGAACCGGTCGCCGAGGTGCTCCGCCCCGGCCTCAGCCAGGCGCGCACGCATCTTCTCCGGCTCGATGCCGAGGATCTTCGCTTCGAACTCAGTTGTAGTCATGGGCAGTTGCCCTTTCCAGGCGAAGTTCGGGACACGCGAGCGCACGATATCGGCTATTTCGCCGGCCACCTCCTCCGGCGTGCGGTCGGTGCCATCCACACTGACGAGGCCGAATGCCAGGTACACGCGGGAGCTTTCGGCGACGTTCGGCTCCTCACGCTGGTGCCAGTAGCTCAGCACCCCTCGTTCGGCCCGCCGACGAAGGCGCTCTTGGCGAACGTGCTCGTCCACCCCCAGGAAGATCGCCACGTCCGGCGCGAGAACCCCGCTCGGGTACTCCGCCGCGCAGGGGTGCCCCATGGCCCTGTGCGTGGCAACCGTGCGCGGGAAGTAGGACTCGACCACCACCGCCTGGCCGCTCTCGGTGATCGTCCGCGCCTTCTCCGACTTGATGTGGTTCGCCATCATCCACCAGTGGAACCGAGCCGGCAGGATGCCGGCGGCGTCCACCTCCGCCCGCATACGGGGGAATGTCGGCAAGGCGTCGTCCGTGAGGTGAACGCCGCCGAGAAGGGCTGCGACCAGCGGGGCGACGGTGGTCTTCCCGCTCGCGCTGAGACCGTCGAGGGTGACGAAGGACCCACGCCTCACGTCCATATGAACTCCATTCCTTGTTCGGCGGTCAGAGTCCAACCGATATGCAGCGGACACACCGAGGAGGAGCAGAGTGACCATGTGCCCGAGCGCCCAGACGCCGGTTGGTACCGCTCCGGCCGGATCACGGTGCTCGCCGCGGTGACGGCCCCCTGTTGTGGTGGGTTCGGCGGTCATGAAGTGCCCGTCCTCAGCTCGAACCAGACCCACTTTCCGAGCGGCGCCCAGGCCACGCCCCAGCGGGAGGAGAGGGACTCCACGAGTCCCAGGCCGTAGCCGGACTCCGCCTCACGCTTCGGGTCCGTGCGGCACGGAAGTGCGCCGGAGGAGTCCTGGACCCCTACCCACACTGACGCCTTCTGCCGGTTCACCGAAACGGAGATCCGCGTGCAGCCCGTGTGCTTGGCCGCGTTGCCGACCAGCTCACTCACGAGCAACTCGGCCACGTCGCCCAACTCCTCAGCGGACCAAGCCGTCAGAGCGGCGGTCACCAACTTCCGGGCGGACCTCGCGGATTCGGGGAGGCATGGCAGCTCCAGGAAGCAGCCGATGTCGTCAGGCCGTACTACCGGGTTCTCGATGTGCGCGGTGCCCGAAGGGCCCGCGGGCGTTGCGATGACGCTGACGGACATGCGGCCTCCAGTCTGCGAGCGAATCAGATAGCTGTGACGCCGCCCCATGGCCCCTTACGACATGGCCAAAGAGGCGTCTTCGGTGGCGTCACCATTCCGACACTCAGTGAACCCGGCGAACACCACAATCAGTGCGCATACCTGCACGTAGAGTGGTTTAAGCGGTTTACAGCACCACTGGGGGGGTTGATCGTGGACACACGCAAGGAGGCCAACAACCGCCTGAGGGAGACGATTTCAAGCACTGGCTGGACCTATGAGGCGCTGGCCGGCGCGGTACGGCGGATCGGCGCGGAGAACGGCGAGACTCTGTTGACCAACAAGTCCGCCGTAGCCCACTGGATCAATGGCAGACAGCCGGCGGGCCAGGTCGGCCGGTACATCGCCGAAGCGCTCTCCCGGCGTGCCGGGCGCCGGATCACCCTGGCAGAGATCGGCTTCGCCGCCCCCGACGAGTCCTTGGCGATCAGTAGCGACCCTGTCGAAACGGCCGCCATCTTGGGCCGCGCGGATGTCGAGCGTCACAACTTCCTGGCTGTCGCGGCGTTCACGACCACAGGCGTTGCCATGCCCCTGCACTACGACCCCGAACCGATCTCCCGCCTGATGCGGGCCCGCACCACCACGGCCCGCGTCGGCGTCGAAGAGGTCGAAGTCGTCCGACAGATCACGGCAGTGTTCAGCACGGCGGACGAGCGACTTGGCGGAGGGCATGGACTGACCACCGTGACCGCATACCTCGCAGACACGGCAGCCCCTATGCTCCACGGCCGATTCCCCGACGAGAGCACCCGACGGCGAGCCTTCGGAGCCGTAGCTGAACTGGCCTACTTGGCGGGCTGGAAACACCACGACCTCGGCCAAGAAGGCGCCGCCCAGCACTACTACCAGCTCGGCTACCAACTCGTCGTCGAGGCAGACCCCTACGGCCACGCGGGGTGGATGATGCGTGCCTTGGCCCACCAGGCGCTCAGCCTCAAGCAGCCTCACAACTGTGTGGCGTTGATCGAGAACGCACTCGCACGCAGCGTCGGTCGGGTAGACGGACAGACCGAGGCGCTTCTCCACATCACCCACGCAAGGGCGTTCGCCGCCACCCGCGACAAGCCCGCCGCAGCCAGAGCACTCCTGGCCGCAGAGAACGCCCTCACTCGGCACGATGATCCGCAGCCGACTTTCTCACTCGTCAGTGGCCCGGCGGCCGGCACAGTCGCCAGCCACACCGCCCGGACCCTCACGGACCTCGAAGACCACGCGGGCACCGAGCAGCAACACCGCGCCGCGCTGATCCGCTGGGACGCCGAGAAGTACAAGCGGGTTCACGCCCTCACCTACGCCGACCTCGGGGACAGCCTGGCCGCTCAAGCCCGAGCGGATGAGGCCGTGGCCACGTGGGGGCGCGCGCTCGACCTCATGGAGGGGATGACCTCGAACCGCACGAGAAAGGCGATCAGCTCGATCCGCCCCCAGTTGGCGATCTACCGTAGACGCGGAGTCCCAGGAGCCAGCGACCTGGAACGCCGCGCACGCGAGGCACTGACCTAACAGCCACACCGCCGGAAGGGACCGAACGACGTGGCCCAGACAACCGCCGACCAGATCACCGCACTCAAGCCCGCCACGGCGTCGATGACACTGCTGGTTGCCGCCGTGATCGTTCACGACCGCGAATCGCGGCGAGTGGCCCTTCTTCGACGCGGCCCCAAGGCCAAGTTCGCCCAAGGCATGTGGGATCTTCCCGTCGGCAAGAGCGAGCCCGGCGAACCAATCACGCAGACCGCAGTGCGCGAGCTCAACGAGGAGACCGGACTCGTCGTGTCGCCCGATGATCTGCGTTTGGTGCACGTCATCCACGGAGCCCGAGGCGTCGAGGCCCCCAACGGCTTCTTGACCGTGGTGTTCGCCGCGCACTCATGGTCAGGCATCCTCGGCAACGGGGAGCCCGAGAAGCACTCGGAGGTTGCGTGGGTGAGCACCGGCTCCATCCCGCAGGAGTTCGTATCCACCACAGGCACGGCGCTTCTCAGCTACCTCCAGGATGGCCCCAGCATTTCGCTCGACTCGTGGCAGCCCGGATCCTGAACGAGCGAACGGCCGCAGGGTGGCCGGAGCTGATCATGAGCGCCTGGGGCGCCGGACAGTCAACGGGCGGTCGGTCTGAGAATCACCCAGACCGACCGCCCGTCTTGGTCAGCGCATCAGGAAGTGGGGACGGTCCCCAGGCGACCGGCCTGGAAGTCTTCCATCGCCTGCTACAACTCGCGGTGGCTGTTCATCACGAACGAGCCGTACCAGGCCAGTTCCCGCCGATCGGCTGCCCGCCGAGAACGATCACCTCAAGGTTCGGCTTGTTCGAATCCTGTCGGGCGTCGGCCTGGAGGTCGATCGTGTCCCCGGCGCCGAACACCGCGAGCCGGCCGGTTTCGATCG
>NZ_KB889620.1 GCF_000372745.1 Embleya scabrispora DSM 41855
GGGCCCAGTCGATCGGGAGGGTGAGTTTCCCGCAGTCGGCGGTGGGGTCGGCCGGGCAGGGCCGCCAGTCGATCCGACGCGCCGCGGATCCGGATGCCGACGCCTCGTCGGTCGCGGCGGCGTTCGTTCCCGCGCCCATGGCGACGATGGTCGTCGACAGCGTGAGGACGGTGACCGCGTGCCGCGCTCGGCGTCGTGTCGTGGAGCGCCGGAAGTGTTTGTTGTGTGGGGAGTTCGTCGGGATACCGGATGTATTCCGGTTGCCTCTTCGCATGGTTGGAGGCTAGGCAGCACGCCGTTCCCGAGGCATCGTCCGGGCGCACGAGACTCCCGGTACGACGGCCGTACCCGGCGACCCGACGAAAGTCGTGGACGGTCGGTGCCGAACGACACATGCCCCGGACCCTGGTCGTTTCCTAGGTTCGTGACCAGAACACGTTTCCCGGACATCGAGGGTACGGCGAGAGGGCGCGATGATCACCTTGGAACGGCTCACCAAGCGGCACGGCGATCGTACGGCCGTCGACGACCTGAGCCTGGAGATCCCGGGCGGCCTGGTGACGGGATTCCTGGGGCCCAACGGGGCGGGCAAGTCGACCACGATGCGGATGATCCTCGGTCTCGACCGGCCGACGTCGGGTCGCGCTCTGGTGGCGGGCCGGCCGTACGCCGAGCTGAGGCATCCGCTGCGCGAGATCGGCGCGTTGCTCGACGCGAAGGCGGTGCCCCCGGCCCGGCGGGCGCGTACCCACCTGCGGGCGCTCGCGTGTACGCACGCCATCGCGACCCGGCGGGTGGACGAGGTCCTGGACATGGTGGGACTGCGCGAGGTCGCGGAGCAACGCGTGGGCACGCTGTCGCTCGGCATGAGCCAACGGCTCGGCGTCGCGGCGGCCCTGCTCGGAGACCCGCGCGCGTTGCTGCTGGACGAGCCGGTCAACGGGCTGGACCCGGACGGCGTGCGCTGGATCAGGGAGTTGCTCCGCTCGCTCGCGGCCCAGGGTCGCGCGGTCTTCGTCTCCAGCCACCTGATGAGCGAGATGGAGCTGACGGCGGATCGGATGGTGGTACTCGGGAAGGGCCGGTTGATCGCCGACGCCCCGGTGGCCGAACTGCTCGGATCGGCCGCGGCGCGCGTGATCGTGCGCAGCCCGGACGTCACCGGTCTGGCGCTGCTCGCCGAGCACCTGGTCGCGGTCGGGGCCACGGTGGCGAAGACGGATCACGACGACGAGCGTGTGGCGGGCCTCTCGGTCACGGGGAGTTCGATCCGGGAGGTCGGGCGGGCGGCGCACGGGCTCGGGGTGCTGCTGTACGAGCTGAGCACGCGTCAGGCTTCGCTCGAACAGGCCTACATGGCGTTGACGGCGGACGCGGTGCAGTACGTCGCGCGGTGACGGGTCCGTCGGCTCGCCTTCGACGCCGCGCTTCCCGCGCGGGTGTGGGGGTTGATGCCGGCGGTGTGGATCGGTGGAGCGAGAGGGCAGGTGAGGTGCGTGTCGATGGCGTGGCGTGGGTCGGTGGGTTCGGAGTGGATCAAGCTGTGGTCGATGCGGTCCACGTGGTGGTCGCTCGCGAGCGCGGTGGTGCTGATGGTCGCGTGTGCGGCGGCGGTGGGCGCGTCCTTCGCGCACGACGTCGCGGCCGGCGCGGCGCGCGGGCGGACGTCGATGGCGATCGGCGAGCCGGCGATGAACGGGGTGCTGTTGGCGCAGTTCGCGGTCGTCGCGTTCGCGATGGCGGTGATGACGACGGAGTTCGCGACGGGGGCGATCAGGGTGACGTTGACCGCCGACCCGCGGCGGGGTCGGGTGTTGATCGCGAAGACCGTCGTGGTGGTCGCGGTGACGGTGCCGCTCGGGCTTCTGCTCGCGGTGTCGGGGGTCGGCATCGGGCGGTTCACGCTGGGCTCGGCCGGAGTCGGCGAAGGGCGGGCCATGGCTCGGGACATCGTGGTGATCACGGCGTATCTGGTCCTGACCGCGATGACGACCGTGGGTGTGGCCGCGGTGGTGCGTGGCGCGCTGCCGACGCTGAGCACGGTCCTGGTGGTGATGCTCCTGCTACCCGTTTTCGTCACGGCGCGGGCGGGCGAGTATCTGCCGGGCGGCGCCGGGTCGAAGCTCCTCGAAGGCCACGCCGCCGCGGGCGCGACCCTGGCGGCGTGGGCATTCGCGGCGCAGCTCGCGGGGTGGCGGGTGCTGCGGCGGCGCGACGTCTGACGCGCCGTCGGGTCGATCGGGTGGAGGTCGGCCGGTCGACCGAGTCAAGGTCAACCGGTCGACCGGGCGGCCCGGCCGCTCGCGCCCGTCCGGCCCGGTGCGTCGACGTCGCCCCGGGACTCGCTCGGGTCGGCGACCAGGCCCGCCTCGTGGGCGAGGATCGCGGCCTGGACCCGGTTGCGGACGTCGAGACGGGTCAGGATCGCGCTTACGTGGGCCTTGATCGTGCCTTCGACCAGGTGCAGGCGTCGACCGATCTCCATATTGGACAGGCCCGCGCCGAGCAGGGCCAGGACGTCGCGCTCGCGTGCGGTGAGGCCGGCCAGCCGGGCCGCGGCGCCCGCGTCGCGCATCGGGCGGACGCGTGCCAGGTGGGTGATCACGTGCTTGGCGACCTTCGGGGACAGGTACGCGCCGCCGTCGGCGGCAGCGCGCAACCCGATGCCCAACTCGCGCGGGTCGCCCGACTTGAGCAGGAATCCGGCCGCCCCGCTGTCGATCGCGCGCGCAATGTACCCGTCCTCGCCGAATGTCGTCAGGATGACCACGGCGGTCTCGGGCACGACCCGACGCAACTCCACGGTCGCGGCGAGGCCGTCCAGGTTCGGCATCCGGATGTCCACGAGAGCCACGTCCGGGCGGTACAGGCGGGCCTGTTCGATCAGTTGGTGTCCGTCGGCCGCCTCGGCCACGACCTCCACGCCGGGGTCGTTGGCGAGTACGGCACCTACCCCGGCCCGGATCAACGCCTCGTCGTCGGCCAACAGCACTCGGATCGGGCGCGGTTCGGTGTTCACGTTGCCTCTTCTTCTCTTCTCGATCGGGTCGACGATCCATATGCGGAGGTCACCGACAATCGGTCGTATCCGGTGGCCGTCATTCATCGGTCGTACCCGGCGTGCGTCCCCCGTCTCCCGAGTCGGCATGGCGCCCGAACCGCACCTCGTCCTTCGTCGCGAGGAGCCCCCGCACGAAGCACAGGCGAAACCCGCGAGTCGGCAGCAGGTCGCCGTCCGTGTAGTACTCGCAGACGGCGCCGGCCGGGAACGGCGGCTCGTGGTACGGACGCTGCGCGTACTGCCTGCCGGGCACCTTCCCGGCCAGCTCCGCCCGCGGTTGGCCCACCTGCATCCGCCGGTAGTCGTCCGGCGCGATCGCCGTGCCCTGCATCGCGTACGCGTACGCGGACACGGCGACGAGCACGCCCCCGCCGACCCAGGCCAGCGCCTTCGCGAAGCCCACCCGCAGCCGGCGGGTCTCCTCGATATGGCCCGCCGCTACGAGCGGCGGTCCGGGGGTGCCACGGTGGGGCAGGCGGGCCAGTACCCGGAAGCCGTCGCCGGTGGCGGTCGCGTCGAGGGTACCGCCGACCAGTCGGGCCCGCTCGCGCATCCCGGTCACGCCGTGCCCGCCGCCCGACACCATTGGTGTCGAAACCCGCGGGTCGTCGGAGTCGGGCAGGCCGGAGTCGTTCCCGACATCGACGACGGTCACGTCGTGCGCGTGGGTGACGCCGACCCGAACCACCGCGCCCGCCGCGTGCTTGGCCGCGTTCGTGAGCGATTCCTGCACGATCCGGTACACCGCCAGGTCGACCATCCTCGGCAGCCCCGTCGCCGGAACGGGGTCGCTCTCGTACGTCACGACCATTCCCGACGCCCGACACCCGTCCACGAGGGCGGCGACGTCCTGATGTACGGGATCCACCGGCGCCGCGTCGTGGTCCTCGCGCAGCACCCCGATGATCTCGCGCAGTCGCTCCGTCGCAGCGCCGGCGCCTGCCCGCAACTCGGCTGCCTGGACCCGGCGTTCGGCACGCAACTCCGGGGCGGTCTCCAGCGCGGCCGCCCGCAGCCCGAGCAGGCTCAGATCGTGGCCGAGGGAGTCGTGCATGTCCCGTGCTATTCGGGCCCGTTCGCGAAGCCGGGTCCGTTCGGCGACCATGCCCTGCTCGCGTTCCAACCGTCCCGCGTGCTCCCACCCGGCGCGCTGCAACAGGACACGCTGGTACAGGTGTCGCCCCACCAGCCAGGGCAGTACGGCAGTACCCAGCAGCCGAGCCGGCAACTCGGCCAGATCGGTCGGCAGCGGATCGGTGAAAGCCGCGCCCAGGAGCGCGGGCCCCGCCACAGCCACTGCCCATCCGAGCGGCCCGGGACCGGCGGCGGTGCGCCGCCCCACCAGGAACGCCGCGACCACCACGGCGAGGTAGCCCCGCGAATCCCCCTGCGCGAGCAACACGGTGAGAGCCAAGGCCCCCGACGGAAACAGCCGCCCAAGAACCGCCACCGCAACCAACCCCGGCACACCGACCACGACGTCAGCGACCGCCGGTGGCCACGCCCCACCGGCAAGCGCCACGACGAGACCGGTGACCACCCACAACACCGCATCGCGAGCCCACACAGCGGAAACGGAACACATACCCCGACGCTAACCGAGCCCCCGCCACCCCACTGCCCCCAAAAGTTGCACATCTCCCACCCCAACCACCCCCCCAAAGGACACCCCGTTACCTACTGAGGGGGTCTGACAGGGACTATCAAGGACTCGGTGTACACCCTGCGCAAAGGGAGTATCCGATGACCGATGTGGCGATTACGACGACCGGGTCGAGTGCGGTGGAGGGC
>NZ_KB889621.1 GCF_000372745.1 Embleya scabrispora DSM 41855
CTTTGCGGCTCCGCCGCTCTCCGCGCTTCGCGCGTCGATCACCGAGGGCGGCGCGGGTCGGGGGCGCTGACGCGCCGGGGGGTGAGGGGCGGAGCGGGCGGGGGTGCGGGGGCGGCGAGTCGGGTGGGCGGGGGTTAGGTGGTGGTGGTGGTGGTGCGGAAGCGGGCGCGGTAGGTGGAGGGGGTTGTGCCCAGGCGGCGGAGGAAGGCTCGGCGTAGGGATTCGTCGGTGCCGAGGCCGCTTTGGGTGGCGGCGGCTGTGACCGTGGCGCCGGCGGCCAGGAGGGATTGGGCTGCCTCGATGCGGATGGCCTCCACGTAGACCGCCGGGGTCGAGCCGACCCGCTCGTGGAAGAGGCGGGTGAGGTGGCGGGGGCTGAAGCCGCCCAGCCGGGCGAGCGCGGGCAGTGAGTGGTCGGCCGCCGGGTCCGCGGCGACCGCGTCCAGTACGGGGCGCAGCGGGTCGTCGGCGGCGGCGCGGGCGCGCGAGGGGACCGAGAACTGCGATTGGCCGCCCGGTCGGCGCAGGAACACCACCAGGTCGCGAGCCACCTCGCGGGCCAGATCGGCGCCCTCGTCGGCCTCCACCAAAGCCAGCGCGAGGTCGATGCCGGCCGTCACCCCCGCGGAGGTGTAGACCGTACCGTCCCGAACGAAGATCGCGTCCGGCTCGACCGAGACGCTCGGATGGCGCCGGGCCAACATCGCCACGTGCCGCCAGTGTGTGACGGCCCGACGCCCGTCGAGCAGCCCCGCTCCCGGCCGAGGGCGGGCGCGGTGGTGGTGGCGGAAGGGGCCTACTCCGCCCGGCTGCCGCACTCGCCCGCCCACGGGTGGGTCAGTTCCTGGCAGCGTCGCCAGAACCAGGCCCGGTCCGGCCGGCTCTCCCGGGTCGCCGTCCGGTAGTGGGTCGGCCGCGGGGTCCGATCGTGCCAGAACAGGCCGGTGCTGCGGCCCGGTTCGTCGGCCGCGCACAGCCACACCGCGGTGTCCGCGCCCTGCTCGGGAGTGCGCAGCAGCGGCGCGGTCAGTCGGCGAAAGCTCGGCATCGACGCGCGCAGGCCCGCGGTGTCCGCCCATCCCGGGTGAGTGGCGTGCACGACCGGGCCGCCGGCGCCCAGGTGCTCTGCCCACAACTCGGCCAGCACGACCTGCATGCGCTTGGTCCGCGCGTACGCGACGGCCGCCTTGTACGGGCCGCGTTGGTACTCGATGTCGTCCACCGGCAGCCGCTGGGTGTACATCCCGCCCGAGCTCATCCACACCACCCGCGCGCAGGACACGGGGTCGGCGGCCACGAGGCGGCTGAGCAGATGCGGCCCGAGCACGTGCACGGCCAGCGACAGCTCGTGTCCCTCGGCGGTCTCGGCGCGCTCGGCGGACATCACCCCGGCGTTGTGCACCAGCGCGTGCAGCGGGCCGTGCTCGGCACGCAGTTCCTTCGCGAATCGGGCCACGTCCGGCAGGCTGCCCACGTCGCAGCGCCGCACGGTCAGATCGGCGCCCGGTACCAGCTCCGCCACCCGCCGACGGGCCGCCTCGGTGCGCTCCTCGTCGCGCCCGACCAGCACCACGGTCGCGTCGAGTCGGGCCAGGCCGACCGCCGCCGCCTCGCCGATGCCGGAGGACGCCCCGGTCACCACGACGGTCCGCCTCTTGAGCGCCGCCGGCTGCGGGTCGTCGGGAAACCCGGCCCGCCGGCGAACCCCGTACCCGATCCGGCTGTATCCGGGCACGATCGTCCGGTCCATCGCCCGCTCCCAGAACCGACTCTCCGTCATCGCACGCTCACCTCCGTCGTAGTCACGGAGAGACAATGCCCGCTACGGGCCTTTCATACTATTTGCGGTGTCGCCCCCTGAATCCGGCCCGACGCCGCCCACCGAGCCGCATGCGACCGCATAACAAAAGACCGCCTCCCGGACGGATCCGGGAGACGGTCTTGTCTGTGGAGCTACGGAGAATTGAACTCCGGACCTCTTGCATGCCATGCAAGCGCTCTACCAACTGAGCTACAGCCCCGCTATTCAACTGGGCCGGCGGGCTTACCCGCTCGACCACGAGTACTTTACACGCTCCCCCGCGCCGCATCCAAACGCCTTTCCCGGGGCCGTCCCCGGCGGGCTCCGGGGTTCGCAGAGGCGCTCCGCGAACCCCGGTGTCGACTCAGAAGCTGCCGACGGGCCGGGTCATCCCGGCCATCGCGCCGCCGTCCACGACCAGCTCGGTGCCGGTCAGATAGGACGCCGCGTCGGAGGCGACGAACGCGACCACCTCGGCGACCTCCTCCGGCGCGGCGATCCGGCGCAGCGGGACGGAGGGGAACCTGCCCGGGCCCTGCTCCAGGCCGACCGCGGCGATCATCGGGGTGTCGATCGTGCCCGGGTGCACCGAGTTGACCCGGATGCCGTGCTCCCCGACCTCCAGGGCGACCGTCTTGGACAGGCCGCGTACGGCCCACTTGGTCGCGCCGTAGGCCGCGTGCCCCGGCATGCCCTCCAGGCCGGCCTGCGAGGAGATGTTGACGATCGAACCGCCGCCGCGCTCCTTCATCGCGGGCAGCACCGCCTGCATCCCGTGCCAAACGCCGAAGAAGTTGACCTGGAGAATGCGCTCGACCCGCTCGGTCGTCTCGTCGGCGAAACCCCTGGTCCAGTAGATCGCCGCGTTGTTGACCAGGATGTCCACGCCGCCGAACTCGGCGACGGCCACGGCGACCACCCGGGCCCAGTCGGCCGGATCCGACACGTCGTGCCGGACGAAGCGCGCGGCCCCACCCAGCTCCGCGGCGATCTTCGAGCCCTCCTCCACGAGCAGGTCGGTGAGCACGACCCGGGCGCCGTTCGCAACGAACAGCCGGGCCTCGGCCGCGCCCTGGCCGCGTGCGGCGCCGGTGATTATCGCGACCTTGCCGGTCAGATCCGCCATGGGATGCCACCTTTCCTCGATCGATGCGAACGCTTCGACGGCACGGCCCCCATCCCGGTCAGCCGCCCGTCACGTACTTCACGGTCGGCCCGGTGGTCCAGCCGCCGTCCACCGCCAGCTCCGCGCCGGTCACGTAGGACGCGGCGTCGGAGAGCAGGAAGGCGACCGCGGAGCCGATCTCGCTCGGCTCACCGACCCGGCCCATCGGAGTGTTGGGGTAATTGCCCTCGCCGGCTCGGATGCCCACGGACGAGGTCATCGGCGTGTAGATCATGCCGGGGTGCACCGAGTTGACCCGGATCCCGGCGGTGCCCAACTCGACTGCGGCGACCTTGCTCATCCCGCGCACGGCCCACTTGGACGCGCCGTAGGAGCCGGTCATCGCCAGGCCCATCAGGCCGGCCGCGGAGGAGATGTTGACGATCGAGCCGCCGCCGCCCGCCTTCAGGTGCGGGATGACCGCCTGCATGCCCAGCCAGACGCCGGTCAGGTTGACCTTGATCACGAACTCGAAGTGTTCGAGCGTCTCGGTGTCGAACATCGCGCCCGTGGCCACGCCGGCGTTGTTGACCAGCCCGTCGACCCGGCCGAACTCGGCGATCGTGAAGTCCACGACCGCTTTCCACTGCTCTTCGCTGGTCACGTCGTGCTTGTGGAAACGCGCGTTCGCACCCAGCGCGGCGGCCGTGTCGGCACCCTCGTCCAACAGGTCGGTGATCACCACCCAGCCGCCGCCGGCGACGATCTGCTCGGCCGCGGCGGCGCCCAGCCCACGGGCGCCACCGGTGACGATGACGACCTTGTCGGTCAGGTTGGGGCCCTGGAGTTCAGCCATGATGCGTTCCTTCGATCCGTGCCTGCCGACTTCGAACGGTTGCCGATCGGCCGCCGCCTGGCGCGGCCGTTACCCCTGTACCGGTGGCACGATGCCCGCCATCGAGCCCCCGTCGATGACGAACTCCGTCCCGGTGATCCACGAGGACGCGTCCGACGCGAGGAAGACCACCAACTCGCCGATGTCCTCCGGCTCGCCGACCCGACGCAGCGGCACGGTCGGGAAGTTGCCCGCGCCGCGCGTGAAGCGATTGCCGATCATCGGCGTGTCCACGGCGCCGGGATGCACCGAGTTGACCCGGATCCCGTATTCGCCCAGTTCCAGCGCGGCGGTCTTGGTCAGCCCGCGGATCGCCCACTTGGAGGACCCGTAGGCCGCGTGCCCCGGGATGCCCTGAAGGCCCGCGAGCGAGGAGATGTTCACGATCGACCCGCCGCCGTTCGCCCGCATCAGCGGCGCCACCGCCTGGATGCCGTGAAACGTCCCGAACAGGTTGACCTTGAGAATGCGATCCAACCCTTCGGGCGTCTCCTCCAGGATCGGCTTGGTCCACAGGATGCCCGCGTTGTTGACCAGCACGTGCACGCCACCGAACTCGCGCACGGCCACCTCGACGACCGCAGCCCAGTCCGCCGCATCCGACACGTCGTGCCGCACGAACCGAGCCGCACTCCCGATCGCAGCGGCGACCGCTGCTCCCTCGTCGGCCAGCAGATCGGTCAACACGACCTTCGCCCCACGCTCGGCCAACAACCGCGCCTCGGCCTCCCCCTGCCCCCGCGCCGCCCCGGTGACAATCGCCACCTTGCCCCTCAAATCAGCCATACATACCGCCTCCACGACTCCCACACGACCCCAACCCCAACCACACCACCCCCGCACCCCACCCACCCACTCCGCCCCTCACCCCCGGCGCGTCAGCGCCCCCGACCGTGGCCGCCCCAGTGATCGACGTGCGAAGCGCGGAGAGCGGCGGAGCCGCCAGTTGGGACTTCGTGCCCCGGAGCGAAGCGGAGGGACACGAAGTCCCGAGCGAGGGGCCGCTTTTTCTTGGAGGAGCGAAGCGGGGGAAAGAAAAAGCGG
>NZ_KB889622.1 GCF_000372745.1 Embleya scabrispora DSM 41855
GTGACCCTGAGTGTGGACATGAGGCGCCCCTTCCCCCGTGCTCGCTTCGGGGTGAATCCCCGTCCACGCCACGGTCCCAAGCACCCGGGCGGGGCCGCCAACGATTTACCGGCACCCTGGGACAGGATGGGGCACATGCCGAACTTCATCGAGAAGCCGACGGTCGTCGGACCCACACCATTCCAACTCAGTGGGCAAGAAGCCCCGCCCACCACCTAGGTGGTAGGTGGGGCAAGCTCGTTGGACTAGCTGCGCAGTGCCGCCGTGAGGGCTTCCCACGAGGCCGCAGGCACGGCCAGGTGCCCAACGGCAGGGTCCTTGCTGTCACGGACGGGAACGACGTCGCGGGATGTAGCGACTTCCACGCATTCCCCCCCTTGTTGGTTGCTGTAGCTGGAAGTTCGCCAACCGGTGGGGTGCACGATACGTACCTTTCACTACGGATTTGATCATCGCTTCGGACTCTTGAGCAGACAGGGCCGATGCCCGAAGTTGCTCGTAGGTTAGGCCAAACGCGCTTACCTCGGACCGACCCTCCCAGAGTCGCCCATCGAACGCACTTTCTGTATACGCGCATCGGCTACCGTCCGGCATCTGAGCGAGCGTCAGAGAACCACCCATGGCCCCGTGTTCGCCCGCGCGGAACGGCAAGATCTGAATCTTGGTACCTGCGTCCGCTTCATCTAGCAGCCGGGCCATTTGACCACGCATCACAGACTGATTGCCCGCGCTGCGGACTAGGACTGCCTCGTCGAGGATGACCCGAATGTGAGGGGGGTTGTCACAACGCAGGATGCGTGTCTGGCGGTCCATTCGTCGCGAGATACGGTCCCGCAGTTGGTCATCGCTGGTGAGTGCTTGTCCGAGTCGGAGCGTGGCACGGGCGTACGCCTTCGTCTGAAGCAAGCCCGGGACGATTTGCGCAGCATAGAAACGTAAGTTGGTTGCCGTTAGCTCCCGGTCCATGTACTTGCGCACATAGTCGGGCACCAGTTCACGCTGAATTGCCTTCCATAGGTCGATCAGCAACTCGTCGGCTTCGAGGGCTTCATCAAGGCCACGCGCCTGTTCCCATGTTGGAGGGCTGCCCGTCCGCCGCTCAATTTGGTTGATCCGGGTGTCGTGTACATGGATCTTGTTCCCTAACTGACACTGCGTCAGGTTACGCGCCTTGCGAAGCTTGAAGACTCGCCAAGCGAACATGTCTGCGGCTGACTGTGTCGGGTCGATCGCTCTGCCCAAGGCTGCTAATCCTTCAAGATCATTGCTACCTGATAGGTGCACAAATCAGGTTCCCGCTTGGACGAATCGTACGGCGGCGGGTCGATCCTGGGATAGACAGTTCGTGTCCGGATACCTACCCACCGCAGCGCGAGAGGTACAGGCATGCCCATGACCGTGACAAGCCAACAACCGCCCACAGAGGCCGAGATGCGTCAACGCCTGTCGGAGTCCGACGAGGTACAGGTGACGGATGTCCGCAGCGGATGTGTGGGCACGCTGTATCGGGTTAAGCGCCGGCGCGTCGTCGCGTTGCTGGGCAGCATGGAGTTCCGCATTCCGTTCGAGCGCCTGGCCGTTGTGGACGACGAGCGCCAGGACGACGAGGCCGCCTCGTCCTCGTCCACGCCGTGAGCACGTACCGCGTGGGTGACTACGTTGAGCCGGCGGACGAGGCACACCGCGCAGTGCGTCACCCCGGGCAGATCCTCATGGCGCAGGCACTTCCCGACGATGGCCAGAAGCTCACGGTGCTGCCGTTCGACGGAACCGCGATGTGGGCGATGCCGGACAGCAGCGTGCGCCAGGTTGAGCCGCCCGTGAGGGACACCGAAACCCCCTGATCTGCTGCGCCGCCGACTCCCATTTGGTCGTGGCTACCGGCGGCGCGGCGCTAGTCCTCCCTGCCTTCCCATGGTCCGGTCGGCAAGGGGTAGTTCGGCGCACCGGAGCGCCGGACGGGGGCGGCCACTGCTCTGCACCGCGTGGCCGCCCCATCGCATCAATCACAAAGGACGACATGGCAAGCATGAAGCCGGAGGAATGTCTCCGGAAGCACGGATCTCACTCGCCAGGCACCGTTTCGGGCGGCACCGCTACGTGCTCGCGCTGCGGCACCACGGTAGAGGCCGGCGACTACTAGACCGACATACCGCCCAGAACCCGGCGCTTACTTGGCAGTGATCCGCCGGGTCCTGGGCCCTATCGAGATGAGAGGTCACCTCGTGAAAAAGGTACCGGCCAGACCGGACGCCGCGGTATCGGAGAGTGAAGCCGCGGTTCCTAAGCCTGGCGACTTCGTAAGGCACCGCCAGGATGCGACCCACCGCGACGCGTACCCGCCGGGCGTGCTCGTCAGTGTTGACGGCGACGGCGGGACGGTACAGCCCCACGTGACGCGCCTGCCCAAGTGGACTGCCCCGATGGTCGACATTGACGCGGACACCGACCGTATTGACCTGGGCGCCGCGCTTAAGGAGTGTCTGAGCGTCCGCCCTACTCCGGTGATCCCCGCCGGCGCGCTTGAGGGGCGACGCACGGGAATGCGTCCCATGGACTCGTTAGGGGTCGGGTTCTCAAGGGGTGCGTGCCAGGACGAGACCGACCCCGGTTGGCGCCCTTTCGCTCTGGTAGGTGTCAAGTGATCCTCGGGACGGACATGTTCAGTCGGTCGCGAGACAGCGGCACGGCGCACGGGTGGGTACTTGGGGATCGCGTCCGGCATCGGTACCCCTGGCAGAGGAAGGCGTGTCCGGCCGGCCCCGTTGTGGCGGTAAGTCCCGTCACGAGATTGGTGACCATCAGCCGTTCAACGGCGACGAGTGGGTGACCAATCCGGAGGCGCTCGTGCCAGACGAGGACATGCGCCACTACTGCGATGGTGTGGTTGTGACCGTGCCGGCGAGGCGCTGATCATGGCCGACAAGACCCAAGCCTCTGCCCTCGTCGGGAAATACGTGAAAGGCCGCCGCTGCCCAACCCCGACCATCACACCGGCCGGTGTGGAGTCGCGCTACGTGCCCCGGTCCCGCATCACGGAGGTGATCGAGCACCCGGATGGGCGGCGCTACCACCTTGACTCGTGGTGGGGAAACCCGTGCTCGTTCATCGTGGCCGTGAACGACGTGGAGCTAGACCCCGATCAGGAGAGTCCTCTTTCTACCCGCAGGACTCCCAAGCCGGCCCGGGGGAGGTATGGCCGATGACCGGTGACGTTCCCTATCGGCGGTACGCGGCGCCACCGGTCGGTAGCCCGTCCGTGCGCTGCGAGCTGCTGCCGGCGGTTGTTGCGCGTCCCCGGGACGAAGAGCCGCGCCGCCAGAAGCGCCGTGTGGTGAAAGGCGATTGGGTGCGGATCAACGCGGATGACGAGCGCGCCGGGCAGCCGGATGGGGAGGTGTCACGCGTCGACGAGTTCCCGCCCGGTCGCTGTGTGACCGTTCAGCCCCCAGGCCATACCGTCCCCTGGTTCAGGTGGGAGAACGAGGTTCACCACGTGCCGCGCCCTGGCCGCTAGCCCCAACGACCGGAAGCCCCGGCCCCATCGTGTGCAGGGGTCGGGGCTTTCTCGTGTGCGTGCTCAGCCGTGTAGCCCCACGACTGTGATGGTCACCGCGGACATGCTCACCTGATACTCGACGAACACTGAACCGCACGTCACGATGCGCCTGTCCTTGTGGTACGTCTGCGAACTACCGCACCCGTAAGGGTCGTTCGCCACGCGGGCCATGCCCCTGTCCACGTCCCGTTGCTGCTGGGACGTCAGGCGCTTATAAGCCCTCTCGCACTCCGGTGTGAAAGCGATCCGCAACGACATCCGGGTCTTCCCCCATGATCAGTTGGGTTTCGGCTTCCTGTGCCAGTGCTTCCACCCGATCGTGAGCCTGTCGGATGGATTCCTCGATTTCGGGTCGGGTTGCCTTTGCCCACGTGAGCATGACAAGGGGCATGTCCCGAGCCGGTGTGCCCTCAATGATCTTCGTGAACTCTGCGCGCCGTCCCGCCGGCAGTGCCTCACGGATGCCTGCGATCGTGGCCGGAGTTTCGATCAACTCGTCATTGACCCACGTTCGAAACGTCCGCCCGTCCGGTACTGGCCCGTCGTCCTGGCGCTCGTGCTCGTCGTTGTGCTCGTCCATAGCTTCCCATCGTGTGCGTCATGGCCCGGCTACAACCAGTGTGCTCCCCCGGGCACACCTCGTGAAGCGGTGAACACACTCAGCCCCGCCCCGGCTCTCCCTGCCAGGTCGGGGCTGAGTCCATGGGCCTGTCACACCGAGAGGAGCGCTACCAGCCGTAGAGGGTGTGCGTGCGCGACGGTCAGTCGGGGGTACGGGTGGTAGCCGGCGCGGTGTCTGCCGCCGTTGTCGCTACCTATGTCGCCCTCGTCGGCCTGGCGCTCGTCGTCCATTGACCAGTCGGCGGGATCGATCCACTCCGCGAATGCCAGACAGACACTGTCGGCGGCGCGGTACAGCCCGACCTGGGCCAACTCCAGCGCGTCGGCGTCGGGGTGTGCGTGCACGACCAACCGCTCGACCGTGACCCTGAGTGTGGAC
>NZ_KB889623.1 GCF_000372745.1 Embleya scabrispora DSM 41855
GGCTTGCCGTTGACCGTGATCAGGCCGTCGGCGAGTTCGACAGTGCGGAAGCCGATGCGCAGCGGCAGCCGCTCGCCTGGGGTGGCGAGGATGCCGTCGTACAGGTGCGGGGTCTCCGCGGTCCACGGCCGGACGGGGACCGTGACCGGGGCGCCGGTCGCGGTGTCGATGCCGAGCGCGGCACGGTTACGCGGCCGGGAACGTCGGAGTCGACGCGCAGGGTTCCCTCGCTGGTCAGCACCCGTACCTCCCCGAACCCCCACTCGACCGGCTCAACGAGCCCGGCGAGCCCGCAGCCACGAGGTAGCCGCCGCGGTCACCCGAAGGTGTCCAGATAAGGACATGCTCGGCCGGTACTCCTTCCAGCTCCCCGGCCTGCCCGGTGGCCTGCGGCTCCTGCGCGACAAGACCGCCGTGGAAGAGCTGTGACGGGGCAGTGGTGGGGCAGTGGTGGGGCCGGCGCCGGACGGTGCATCCCTATCGGGCCGGGCCGGACGGAAGGGTCAGGTGTCAGCGCGGTACGCCGAGGCCGTCGAGGACGATGCCCACGGCCCGGTCGAGGGCCTCGCCTTCGCTGAGGTCCGTGGCGTATGCGAGGGCGCGCAGGAGGAGGGAGACGTCGCCGCCGGTGACGTCGGGGCGCGCGGCGCCGGCGGCCTGGGCGCGGCGGAGTGCGCCGTCGAGGGCCGCGCGGAAGGCGTCGGCCGCCTCGGTGACCGGCCGGGACAGGCCCTGGCCGTCGTCGTCGTGCGGGGGCAACAGATCCATCAGGGTCATCTTCACCGGCCCGGCCGCCGCGAGGGACCTCATCAGGGAGGCGAAGGCTTTTCCGGGGTCCTGGCTGTCGGCGAGCGCCGGCGCCTGGGCGGTCAGCTTCTCCAGGTAGCGGCACGCGGTGGCCTCGATGAGGTCCTGCTTGGTGGCGAAATTCCGGAAGACGGTGGCGATGCTGACCCCGGCCCGCTGCGCGACCTCATCGGTGGAGGCGGCGGCCCCCTTCTCGGCGAACACATGCTCGGCGGCCAGCAGGACCTTCTCCCTGTTGGCGGCTCCGTCGCGGCGCATACCGGACCCCTTTTGCAAACGTAGTGGGCACTACGTATGATGCGTAGTGGAGACTTCGCTTAAGGGTAGGGGGTCTCGCCCCGCTGCGCCAAACGCGCGGGACACCCCATGTCCGGCGATCGCCATAAACAGCACGGGCCGATGAGCGCACAGCCCTCCCAGGCGAAAGACGCCCACCCTTCGCACCGCAGGCCCCCAGGGCACCGGCGTGGTAACGGCCCTCCCCACGGGCCGGCAGAAAACACTAAGGAGCACCAACCATGTCCGTAACGGACGAGAACACCACTGTCGTGATCGTGGGCTCGGGTGTCGCCGGGCTCGCCCTCGGCAACTTCCTCCTGCGCAGCGGGATCGACTGCGTGGTACTGGAGCGGCGCAGCCGCGAGTACGTCGAGCAGCGCCAGCGCGCGGGGGTCATCGACCCCAGGGCCGCGCGCATGTTCCGCGAGTGGGGCCTGGAGGACCGGGTCCTCGACGGCGCCCCCTTCGCGCCGGTGCTGAACTTCCGCGTCGACGGCGAGACGCGGCCCTTCCGGTACGTGACCGACGACCACGTCGACGGACGCTTCTGCCCCCAGCAGGTCCTCGTGCGCAACCTCATCGACGTCTTCGTCAGCGACGGCGGCGACCTCCGCTTCGAAGCCGAGGACGTCGAACCGGAGGACCTCACCGGCCCCCGGCCCCAGGTGCGCTACCGCGACAGCACGGGCGTGACGCGGACCGTCACCTGCGACCTCATCGCCGGCTGCGACGGAGACCACGGCGTCAGCCGGGCGAGCATCCCCGACAACGTACTCACCCGCCAGTCCCACGAGTACGGGTACGCCTGGCTGACCGTACTGGCCGACGCCCCCGCCAACCACCAGTCCATGATGGCGATCCACGACCGGGGATTCGCCGGCCAGTTCGCCCGCGGACCCCAGGCCAGCCGCTTCTACCTCCAGTGCCCGCTGGACACTGCCGTGGAGGAGTGGACGGACGACCGGATCTGGGAAGAGATCGAGGCACGCTTCGGCGAACCGGTCACCGCGAAGGGACCCATCACCAGCAAGACGCTGGTGCCGCTGCGCAGCGTGGTCTACGACCCGATGAGCTACGGCCGCCTGTACCTGCTCGGTGACGCCGCGCACATCGTGCCGCCCATGAGCGCCAAGGGCATGAACCTGGCCCTTCACGACGCCGACGTGTTCGCCACGGCCGTCCTGAAGCAGGTCAAGGAGCAGGACGCGGGCCCGCTGGAGGCGTACTCTGCCACCTGCCTGAAGCACGTGTGGAACTACCAGGCGTNCGCCGCATGGTTCACCGACCTCATGCACGACGCGGGAGACGTCTCCTACCACGGTGAGTTCCGGCGCCGCCTGGCGCGCGCCGAGTTCGAGCGCCTCTACGACTCGGAGACCGCCAACCGGCTCTTCGGCGAGTTCCTCACCGGCCTGAACTGAGCCCCCACCTCCTGGCCGAGTAAGCAGAGTTTGCAGGTCTGAGCAGCCGGGCCTGCAGCCTCTGCCACCAGCGACGTCGGGCCGCGTGGGCGTCAGGTGCGCGCGTCGACTTCGCACGCGTCGAGCGACCCGCTTGCGAGTCCCGAACGATTGGAACTTCGTTCCCGGTCTATTCCTTGAATCCGACCCCACCGAAGGCATCGACCGCGTCGGGAGCGATGTCGCCGGCGGGCGGTCGCCAGTCGGTGACCCTGACCACCCCCGGTTCCACGAGTTGGAGGCCCTCGAAGAACGCGGCGATGTCCTTCGGATCGCGCACGTAGTAGGGCACGGCGCCGCTTCGGTTGTACTGGTCCTGTGCGTTGACCATGGCGGGTGAGGTGGCGGTGCCGTCGTACTGGACGAGGTAACTGCCGCCGGGCAACGCGTCCATGAATTTGCCCACCAGATCCTTGGCGTCCTCGTGGCTCGCGACGTGACCGAGAACGCCCATCACGACCAGCGCCACCGGCTTCGTGAAGTCCAGGGTGCGGGCGGCCTCGCGAAGGATCGTGTCGACGTCGCGCAGGTCCGCGTCCAGGTAGGCGGTGGCCCCTTCCGGTGTGCTGGTCAGCAGTGCACGGGCGTGCGTCAGGACGAGGGGGTCGTTGTCGACGTACACGATCCGGGCGTCGGGCGCCACGCGTTGGGCGACCTCGTGGGTGTTGTCCGCGGTCGGCAGGCCGGTGCCGATGTCCAGGAACTGCCGCACGCCCGCCTCGCCGGTCAGGTACTCCACCGCGCGGACCAGGAAGCCTCGCGACGTGCGGGCAACGTCGACCAGGCCGGGCCACTGCGTGGCGATCAGGTCGGCGATCTCGCGGTCCGCGCGGTAGTTGTCCTTCCCGCCGAGCCAGTAGTTCCAGAATCTCGCGGAATGCGGAACCGTCGTGTCGATGCGGGCGCCGTCTCGGTCGACGGCGGAAGGGATGTTCTCGGCCATGCGGGTCTCCGTAGGTTGTTTGGGTGGTCCGGGAGGGGCGGGTGTGGCTGATGTGTTGTTGCCTTTGCTGGCTTTCCGGGAGCGGCCGATGAACGCCCTTTGGTGGTGGACGAATACGCGATGTCCGCCTGTTGAAAGGCGTTCCTTTCGCGGCCCTGGTCACCTGGACACGGACGATCTCGCCGTGGCTGCCGCGCAGGATCACATGACGCCGACGCAGCGAATTGAGCCAATTGGCCCCCGGGGTGAGGCCCTGGGCTCCGACGACGACGATCGATTCGGTCTTCAAGAACGCTCGGCAACCGGAATTCGGACGTCGGACCGAGAGGCAGGCGCTTCGGGTCGGAACCGGTCGAGGTGTATCGCAGGCGGACGTACCGAAGTCGAACCGGCGCCGAGCGTCGCCGAATAGGATCACTTGGGACCGCAACGAACCGGAGCGAGTCCGGCCCGATGCGAGCCCGAGCCGACTTCGAATCAGAACCAAAATCCTGCCCGATTGGATCCCGGTTTGCGCCCGGGTTCCATCCGGAAGGCATCCGGAGCCGATCCGGCCGACCTGCTCGCCCCTGCCTCGCTCGCCCTCAGCCGGAGCTGAGTGCCTCGGTCGGTGGCAGCCGTGCCGCCCGACCGGCCGGGTAGAGGCCGGCGAGTGCGCCGATGGCGACCGATGCCGCGACTCCGCCCAGGATGGCCGGCCACGGCAGTACCAGGGGCCAGCCCTGGGCGTGGGCGTAGCCGCTGGTCACGATCAGGCCGAGTAGGACGCCGGCGACGCCGCCCAGGCCGGAGAGGGTGATCGCCTCGGTGAGGAATTGGAGGCGGATCTGGCCGCGTCCGGCGCCCAGGGCTCGGCGCAGGCCGATTTCCTGGCGGCGTTCGAGTACGGAGATGACCATGGTGTTGGCGACGCCGACGCCGCCGACCAGGAG
>NZ_KB889624.1 GCF_000372745.1 Embleya scabrispora DSM 41855
CGGGAGAGAGGAGGCGAGTCGGTCGGCGTACCCGGCGAGGCCGCACCGGTCGAGCACGCCGGCGACGAGCGCCCGCCGTTCGCGCTCCCGTTTCCGGCGCGGCGGCAGCGAGAGGACGTCCCCGGCGAACCCGCCGCCTCCCCCGCGGCAGTCGAGTGGGACCAGGACGTTGTCCTCGACGGTGAGCCAGCCGAAGGTCTGGACGCGCTGGAAGGTGCGCCGCACTCCGCGGCGGGCGCGGGTGGTCTCCGAGAGCCGGGTGACGTCCTCGCCGTCGAGGCGGACCGCGCCGTCGCTCGGCCGGCGGACGCCGGAGATGACGTCGAACAGGGTGGTCTTGCCGGCGCCGTTCGGACCGATCAGACCGACGGTCTCGCCCCGCCCGACGGTGAGGCTGACGCGGTCGAGCGCCTGGATGCCGCCGAAGCGGACGATGATCTCGTGCAGCTCGAGCAGGGGGCTGGTGCCGTCCAACGGGTACGCCTCACGGTGAGTGGTGAACGGGGGGCGTGTCGGCCGCCGGGCGCGATCCGCGCCCGGCGACGGACATGAGCCGGTGACGTGGCAGGCGACGTTTGCCCGTGCAGGAGCGGCGTCCGGTGCGTGCTCTTCGGCGTGCCGGCCGGAGGTCCTCGTATGGGACGGACTCGGGTCTTCGTCCGGTGCGGCGTGAGTGCGTGCCGGGCGTCGCGACGGGGCCAACGATGCCTGTCACGGCACTATTTGTTGGGGAAGGTGTTGTCGAGACAGGTGAACTTCTCGACGGTCTGCCACCGGGTGCCGTCGGACTCGAGCACCGAGCGGCAGCCGGTGGCCACCGCGGACGCGTCCGGGTAGCGGGTCGGCCCGACGAGCCCCTCGATCTCGAAGGTCATCTTCGAAGCCGCGTCGCGGACCGCCTCCGGGGTGATCTTGTCCTTGCCCTTCTCGGCGACGGCCTTGAGCGCGTCGATGAACATCGAGGCGCTGGAGTAGCCGGAGATGACGCCGATGTCGATCGCCTGGTCGGCCTTGACCGCCCTGACATCGGCGCGCATCCGGTCGGCCGCCGGGGAGGAGTCGCTCGGGTTCGCCCACGCGATCGGGGTGACGCTGCCGGCCATCGGCTTGACCAGCGCGTCGGACCACAGGCTGTGCGCGTAGAGGCCCTTGAAGCCGCCGGCCTTGAGCAGGGCGTAGATCTGCACGCAGTCGGGACCCAGGTAGCACTGGATGACGTCGGGTGCGTTGCCGCCGTCGGACTTGAGGAGCTGCTGAATGTACGGGGTGTAGTCGGAGACGGGCGGCGGGGGCACCATCGCCTTGGAGAAGACGACGTCGAACCCGGCGCCGGCCAGCTCGGTCTGGCCGTACTTGGTCGTGATCCGGCCCGCCTCGACGTCGTAGCTGAACAGCGCGATACTCGGCGACTTCTTGCCGGTCTTCTCGGTGGCGTACCTGCGCAGCAGGCCGAAGGCGTTCGGCAGCATCTCGGGATTGCGCGGGGTCAGGCACCCGGAGAAGCCGAAACCCCAGAGGTCGGTCGACGGCTTGTCGGCGCAGTAGCTCGGCTCCAGGCCGATGCCGAAGTAGGGCACCTTCTGCTGGGCGAAGTACTGGACCGGATTGGTCTGGGAGACGTCGCCGACGATCGCGAAGACCTTGTCCGAGGTGACCAGGCGGCGGGCCTCGGACAGCGAGGTCGCCGGGTTGGCCTGGTCGTCGACGAACTTGGTGTAGTCGATGGTGAGGCCGGGGATCTCCTTCTCGGCGTTGAACCGCTCGATCCGGGCCCTGGCGCCGATCTCGGCGCTGCCCATGTTGGCCTTCACTCCCATCCCGGCCACGGTGATGGTCTTGCCGTCGTAGCCGCGGGCCGAACCGGAGGCCGCGCTGCCATCGGCGGACGGTCCGCAGCCGGCGGCGATGAGTGCACTGGCGACGATCGCGGCCACCACAACCGGCCGACGTCTGCTGATCGAGTTCAAGGTCTTCACTTCTTGCCTTCCACTAGCGGGGCGGGACAGGCCACAGCTCCCACCACCGAGAAGGGTGACTGTCGGGTTGCGATACGGTATTCTCGTATCGTAATCACGTCAACGGTCTGCGCCGTGAAGAATTGGCGTCGCCCGTCGCCAGGTTGCCGGAGGGATTCGGATGAACACGTTGGAGGGCCGTCGCGCCCTGATCACCGGCGGTGCCTCCGGCATCGGCCGCGCCACCGTGCGCCTGCTGGCGGCCGAGGGCGCCCGGGTCGCGATCGCGGACATCAACGAGAGTGCGGGCTTCGAGGCCGCGGCCGAGGTCGGCGGCACCTTCGTGCGGATGGACGTGGCCGACGCCGCCCAGGTCACCGCGGGCTTTGCCCGGGCGGCCACATCGCTGGGCGGGCTCGACATCGTCTACCTCAACGCCGGCGCCAACACCGCCGAGGCCGACATCGCCGCGATCACCGACGAGCAGTACCGGCGCGCGGTCGGGATCAACGTCGACCAGGTCGTCTACGGCGTCCGCGAGGCGGTCCGGTTGATGGAGCCGGACCGAGGGGGATCGATCCTCGCCACCTCCGGGCTGGCCGGACTGTTCCCGTACGTGCAGGACCCCGTCTACTGCATGGCCAAGCACGCGGTCGTCGGCCTGGTGCGCGGCCTCGGCCCGACCCTGGCCGCACGCGGCATCACCGTCAACGCGATCTGCCCGGGCATGGTCGAGACGCCGCTGATGGGCGCCGAGGCGACCGCTTTCCTCTCCGCGGCGGGCTTCCCGCTGCTCAAGCCGGCAGAGATCGCCGCCGCCGCACTGGCCGCGATCACCTCCGGCGGCAGCGGCGAGTGCTGGATCTGCCAGCCCGGCATGCCGGCCCGCCCGCTGGGCGCCGACCTCGGCCTGGCGGACGTCGAGGAGCACGTGAACCGGATGATGGCGGTTCTCGCCAGTCCGGAGTTCCCCTACCCGAAGAGCTGAGCCCCGTGGATCCGGTCACCGAGCCCGCCACCAGGCGTCGTTTGTCAACTGCACCAAGGACGAGGCAAAGCGGCCGAACCTCCCGGCCGACCCGGCCGACCAGCCCCGGGCGAACCCGGACTTCCTCGGCCGGACGGGCCCGCGCCACTGCAGACCCACCTCGTCGCTGCGCTCGACGGCTCGCTCGTCGGCGTCCGGTCGGAAGCCGTACGACATCGCCGCCCAGGGCGAACGGGTCGTCGCCGCACTCGACAAGAAGCCCGTCCCCAAGAGCGTCTCCACCGACCTCGTTGCCGTCACCAAGGACAAGGTCGACCAATCCGACGCGAACACACGCCTCAACAAGGGCGCTTGCCGACGTCCGACCGAACCCTGCCCGGACCACACCGACTCGCCGCGAGCCGGTGCTCCCCGGGGGCGACGAACCGCACATCCCGCAGGCCTATTCCGCGTCCCAACACCGCACACAGCAACCAACACAACTCGGGGAGCCACTCGTCACCGCTCTGTTCCTCGGAGATCAACGTGAACCCCCACAGCACCACCTCCGCCTCGCCGAGCGGGAACGCGTTCGTCGAACTCGCCCCCCGGCCACTCGCCCCACCGTCCAACCCGCCCACCGCCCCGTTCGGTCTGCTGCTCGCCGAGTCGACGGTGGCAGCCGACGCCCGCCTGGCACGCGACGTCCGCGCCTTCACCCGCGAGCACCTGGTCCGCATGGCAGCCGACCGCGACACAGTCGCCGATGCCGTCCTGCTCACCTGCGAGCTGTACGCGAACGCCCTCCAGCACGCTCCCGACGGCGCGGTGGTCCTGCGCGTCCTCCACGACAGGCCCCGTGGCACGTTCACCGTGTCCGTCGACGACACCAGCCGCGTCCCGCCGGCAGCCGCCGACTGCAGATCGGCATGCCTCCAGGAGTCCGGGCGCGGACTGGCCCTCGTCGTCGACCTGGCCCTCGCGTGGGGATGGCACCCCATCGACACCGGGAAACGCGTGTGGTTCTCGATGAGCATCGTCCGCACCGCGCACGACTCCGAGGAGTCATCATGTGCGTGAGGACACCGGGTTCGACGCCACAGGCACCATCCTGTGCGGTTGGCTGTACTCGCCGACGCCCCGAGCCCTCCGCAGCGGTGGTCGTCACACGTGGCTTGGGGGCGGTCAAGGAAGCAACGCAACACACGATCACCACCGTCCACCGCGAGCTTCATGCCCAAGCCCGCGACGCCAACCCCAGGCCCCGCCCGCCGCGCGCCCGTGGGCAGCGGTGCCCTCGATGACGCTGCGCCGGCGACACAGTCGGCGCTTGCCCGGACAGGATGTGTCTGAAAGTTCGTGTAAGTCCGTGATGTGAATGGTGGGCCGGGGTACCGTCCCGGTTCCCCGGCCCTTCCGGAACGGACTGTCATGAC
>NZ_KB889625.1 GCF_000372745.1 Embleya scabrispora DSM 41855
TTCGACTTGATCGACCCCAACCACAACGGCCGACCCTCCGGACGATCCTGCCCATACGTCGCCAACAACGCCTGCGCCTCGATCGGATCACCCAGGGTGGTGCCCGTCCCGTGCGCCTCCACCACGTCCACGTCGGCCGATGCCAGCCCGGCACCCGCCAACGCCTGCCTGATCACCCGCTGCTGCGCCGGACCGTTGGGCGCGGTCAACCCATTCGACGCACCGTCCTGATTCACCGCCGAACCCCGCACCACCGCCAACACCCGGTGCCCGTTGCGGCGCGCATCCGACAGCCGCTCGACCAGCAACCAACCGACGCCCTCCGCCCACCCCGTACCATCCGCCGCCGCCGCGAACGATTTGCACCGACCATCGGCGGACAACCCGCGCTGCGCGCTGAAGTCGATGTAGGTCTCGGGAGTCGCCATCACCGCGACACCCCCGGCCAGCGCGAGCGAGCACTCCCCCGCCCGCAGTGCGTGCGCGGCGAGATGCAGGGCGACGAGCGACGACGAGCACGCGGAGTCCACGGTGACCGTCGGGCCCTCCAGACCCAGGGTGTACGCGACTCGACCGGACGCGATGGCGCCGGCACTGCTGTTGTGCGCGTAGTCGTGGTACATCATCCCGGCGAACACGCCCGTTCGGCTCCCGCGCAACGAGGCCGGGTCGATGCCCGCGCGTTCCAGCGCCTCCCACGCGGTTTCCAGCAGCAGCCGCTGCTGCGGATCCATCAGCAGCGCCTCGTTGGGACCGATGCCGAAGAAGGCGGAGTCGAACTCCCCGGCGCTGTGCAGGAATCCACCTTGCTTCACGTACGTCGTGTTCGGCCGCAGCCCCTCCGGGTCGTAGATCCGCTCGATGTCCCAGCCGCGGTCGGTCGGACACTCGGTGACCCCGTCCCGTCCTTGCGCGACCAGTTGCCAAAGACTCTCCGGCGAGGTGACACCCCCGGGAAAGCGGCAGGACATGCCGACGATCGCGATCGGTTCGCGGATCGTCGCCACGAGTTCCTGGTTGCGAGTGCGCAACAACTCGGTTTCCTTGAGCGACGCGCGAAGCGCCGCAACCAGCCTCGCGTCGGAACTGCTCATCGCCGGATCACGCTTCCTGAATCGCGTCGTCGGGACCGAAACCCTCGAGTGCCATGCTGATCAAGCTCTCGGCGTCCATCTCGTCGATGGACTCCTTGGGTGCCGAGACATCGGTGTCGAACCCCAGCCCCGGGTCGGCGACTCCGGCGAGCTCCAACAGCCGGTCCATCAGGCCGGCATCGCGAAGTCGCTGGAGTGGAATGCTCCGCAGCGCGTCGTGGAACCGATCGCGGCCGGCCGTGGTTTCGGCGTCGGTCTCCGAATCCGGCGCGAGTTCGGTCCCGATGTGCTCGGCCAACACGAGCGGGTTCGCGTAGTCGAAGACGAGCGTCGACGGGAGCCGGAGGCCGGTGACCGCGTTCAATCCGTTTCGGAACTCCACTGCGGACAGCGAGTCGAAGCCCAACTCGGCGAACGCCCGATCGGCATCGATCGCCTCGGCGTCGGCATGGCCCAGGGTCGCCGCCGCCTGACTGCGGACGACGTCCAGCAGGGCATCGTTGCGGTCGGCCGGTGACAGCCCGTCGAGACGCCGACGCAACGTCGCCCCCGCATCCGAACGCACCACGACCGAGCGGCGCGACGGGCCGCCGCGCGCGAGACCGCGTAGCAGGCTCGGGAGTTCCGCACTCGACAGCGCGTCCGGATCGAACCGAACCGGTGCCAGGGCGGCTTGGTCGAGGGTGGTCGCGGTGTCGAAGAGGGCGAGGCCCTCCGCCACGGTCAGCGGCAGCACACCACCACGTGCGAGCCGCGCCCGATCGTCCGCGGCCAGGGAGCCGGTCATGCCGCCGTCGGTGTCCCACAGCCCCCAGGCCAACGACAAGGCGTGCCGACCACCCGCCCTGCGATGGGCGGCCAAACCGTCCAGGAACGCGTTCGCCGCCGCGTAGTTGCCCTGGCCCGCACCGCCCAGCACACCCGCCGCCGAGGAGAACAGGACGAACGCCGACAGGTCCATGTCCTTGGTCGACTCGTGCAGATTCCAGGCCGCGTCCGCCTTCGGACGCATGACCGTGTCCAGGCGCTCGGGAGTGAGCGAAGAGATCACCCCGTCGTCCAGCACTCCCGCCGCGTGCACGACACCGGTCAGGGCGCGACCCGTCAACAGCTCGGCGACCGCTTGCCGATCGGCGACATCACACGCCACCACCTCCGCCTCGGCGCCCAGCTCCGACAGCTCGGCGACCAGCTCCGCCGCGCCCTCGGCCGCCGGGCCACGCCGACTCGTCAGCAACAGCTTGCGCACGCCGTACCGCGTGACCAGATGCCGCGCGAACAGCGCACCCAACGTGCCGGTGCCACCGGTGATCAGCACCTCGCCATCCGCGCCGAACGGGGCAACCGAGTGCGGGAGCTCCTCGGCCGGCACCCGCGCCAATCGCGCCGCGTGCGCCACGCCGTCGCGCATGACGACCTGCGACTCGCCGGAGCCCACGACGGCGGGAACGTCCACGTCGCCACCAGCGTCGAAGTCCGCGAGCACGAACCGCCCCGGCTCCTCCGACTGGGCCGACCGCACCAGACCCCACACCGCGGCAGCGGCGAGATCGGTGACGTCCTCCCCCTCCAACGCCACCGCGCCGCGCGTCACCACCACCAACGTCGCGTCCGCGAATCGCTCTTCCACCGACCACGACTGCACCGCGTCCAAGACCCGGAGGAGGGCGGCGCGGACGGCCGCAGGCCCCGAACCACCCGACACGGGCAGCACCACCACGTCCGGAACAGCCCCACCGGAGTCGAGTTCGTCCCAACCGATCGCGTGGACATCACGAGGCTCGGACGCGACCTTGGTCCAGGTCAGCTGATGCAGCGCGTCGTGGTGACGCGATGCGGCCGTGGCGAATCCCTCCGGCGCGACCTCGCGCAGAGTCAGTGACGCGACCGACGCCACGGGCAGCCCCACCGTGTCCGCGATCCGCAGGGACACCTCGCCCGCCCGCAACGGGATCACCCGTACGCGCAGCGCCGAGGCCCCGGAGGCGTACAGCTCCACGCCGGACCAGGAGAACGGCAACGCCGCCTGCGCGCCCGTCGCCCCCGACAACGCGATGGCGTGCAACCCCGCGTCCAACAATGCCGGATGCAACCCGAACCGAGCCGCCTCGGTCCCCGCCCGCTCCGGCAGGACGACCTCGGCAAAGACCTCGTCGCCCAGCCGCCAGGCCGCTCGCATGCCTTGGAACAACGGACCGTATTCCAGCCCGGCTGCCGCCAACTCCGGGTAGAAGTCCGTCAGATCGACCGCCACCGCGCCCGCCGGCGGCCAAGAGCTCGGCCCGAAGGACGGCTCCTCCTGCTCGACGGCCGACAGCACGCCCGTGGCGTTCCGCGTCCAGGCGGTTTCCGACGCCCGGTCGGGGTGCGAGTACACGGTGAGCGCACGTCGTCCGGTCTCGTCGGCACCGCCGACCACCACCTGGAGCTGCACCGCCTCCTGCCCCGAAAACACCAGCGGGGCCTGAAGCGTCAGCTCCTCCACCCGCCCACAACCGACCTGGTCGCCCGCACGCAGGGCCAGCTCCACCGTCGCCGCACCCGGCAACAGCACCGCATCGCCCACCTGATGGTCGGCCAGCCAGGCATGTGTACGCACCGAGAGTCGGCCCGTGAACATGACGCCGTCGGACTCGGGCAGGGGCACCATCGCGCCCAGGAGCGGGTGTTCAGGCGAGTCCAGGCCCATCGACGCGGCATCTCCCTCGGCGAGGGCCGTCAACCAGTAGCGCTCATGCCGGAACGCATACGTCGGCAGTGCGACCCGGCGGGCACCGCGTCCGGCGAAGAACGCTTCCCAGTCCACCGCCGCGCCGCTCACATGCAGTTCGCCCACGGCCGACAGCACGGTCGCGACCTCTGGCCGGTCCTTGCGCAGCGCGGGGAGCACGACGACATCGTCGTCGCCCACACACCCGCGCACCATCGCCGACAACACGCCGTCCGGGCCGAGTTCCACAAACCGGGAAACCCCGCGCGACCGCAG
>NZ_KB889626.1 GCF_000372745.1 Embleya scabrispora DSM 41855
GAGCAGGTCCGCGCTTCTTCGATGTTCGCCGCGGCTTGGCCATCGCAACACCCCGCAGGGTCAGGTGTTGCAACCACCTTTAGAACCCAAGGCGTTCCGCCGGGGCCAACTCAAGACGTCATAGCCACCGTACGCGCGTACCGCTTCCCCCACCGTCTCCCCAGACAGCCAGACGTCAACAGCCACTCAACCTTCAGTGAGACAACCTAGTGTTTCACCAACCTTCAGTGACAATGCTCAACCTTCGCTGCTACAGGTCATGAAACGCCGAAATCCCACACGAACCAAAGGCTCGTGCAGGATCTCGTCAATTCATCTCAGGCCATCTCAAGAACGGCCCACCTGATGCGGGTGATCGTCTCGATGCGCGAGGGCACCATCTCCTCCGTCCTGCTGCTGCGTCGGCTGTCCGGCTCGCGTCGCAACACCGGCTACACGGCGTTCCGCGAGATCGGCAAGGTCATCCGTACGGGGCCGGTCTGTCAGGCAAGGCCGCGCAGCGCTTCGTCCTCTGTGCTGCCGGGCCGGGGGAAGTACACGTACAGGACGTGGCCCTCGGGGCCGGCGAGCCCGAAGGTCTCGAAGCTCAGGCGGAGGATGCCGACGCCGTCGACGTGCAGCCGTTTCTCGCCCATCACGCGTTCGTGGACGTCGTGTGAGTCCCACAGGGCACGGAACGTCTCGCTGCGCTCGCGCATGTGCGCCACGAAGCCGTCGAGTTCCGCGCGGCGCGTGGCGGCGGTGGCGCGCAGACCTGCGACGGCCTGCAGGCTGATCGCTTCCCAGCCGGGATAGACCGTCCGCGCACGCGGATCGAGAAACGTGAACTCGATCAGGTTGTGCCCCGTGCTCCAGGCAGGGTTCACCCTGGCGGCGAGCGCGGTCCCGGCCAGTACGTCGCGCCCGGGGCCGACGACGAACGCGGGCAGGTCGGCCCATCGCTCCAGCAGGTGCAGTACCCCGGGCCGCACAGGAGGGGCCGGTGCGGTGTCGTTGTCCGCCGGTGCCAGCGGTGGCATCGCCAGGGACCACAAGTAGGCCCGCTCGGTGTCGTCCAGACGCAGTACACGGGCGAGAGCTTCAAGGATCTCGCGGGAGGGATGCCGGTCGCGGCCCTGCTCGATCCGGGCGTAGTAGGACGGGCTGAGCCCGGCAAGCAGGGCCAGTTCCTCACGGCGCAGCCCTTTGACCCGCCGTCTCGTGTTGTCGACGACACCGGCGGAGGCGGCGTCGATCTTCTCCCGGCGACTGCGCAGAAAGGAACCGAGCCGTTCGTCGTCATGTGTCATGCGGATCGACTTTACCGCCGCCCACGTGCGCGACGGCTTTCGTCCCGCCCGCGAAGGTGACCCTTTCGGAGACTGCCTCAAGGGGGTGTGGCACGTCCGTCGGCCTGCTGTTGTCATGAAGGCATGTCGAACGAAACGAACGCATCGCCGGTTTGGCTGATCACCGGATGCTCCAGCGGCCTGGGCCGCGCCTTGGCCGAGCACGTTTTGGAGCGAGGCGACCGAGTCGCGGTCACCGCCCGCAGCCGTGCCGCTGTGACCGGCCTCGCCGCCGAGTACGGCGACCGAGCCCTGGCTCTGGAGCTGGATGTGACCGACCCCGCGTCGGTGACCGCAGCCGTCCAGGAGTGCGAGCGGAGGTTCGGGCGGATCGACGTACTCGTCAACAACGCCGGATACGGCTACCTGGCGGCGATCGAAGAGGGCGAAGAGGCCGCTGTTCGCGCCTTGTACGACACCAATGTGCACGGGGTGGTGACGGTCCTCAAGGCCGTGCTGCCCGGCATGCGGGCCCGCCGCACGGGGCGCATCGTCAACGTCTCCTCCTTCGGTGGCCTGGCCGCCTTTGCCGCGACCGGCTACTACCACGCCACGAAGTTCGCCTTGGAGGGGCTGTCGGAGTCGCTGGCCGCGGAACTCGCCCCGCTCGGCATCACGGTGACGATCGTGGAACCCGGCGGTCGTCGCACCGAGTGGGCAGGGGCCTCGATGCGCCGGTCTCCGATACGCCTGGACGACTACGAGCAGACCGCCGGCAAGCGCCGTGAGGCCACACTGGCCGTGTCCGGCCGCCAGCCCGGCGACCCGGTCCGGGCTGCGGCGGCCATCGCCGCGACCGTGGACACAGAGGTACCTCCGCTGCGGCTGCTGCTCGGCTCCGACGCGCTCGCCGGAATCCGCGCCCGCCTGGAACGGACGCGTGCCGAGACGGATGCCAACGAGGCACTGACCGTGAGCGTGGACCTGGAGGAAAGATGAGCGGCATGGGCGCGTTCGTGGTGGTCGGCGCCGGACCCGGTCCGGGTGCCGCGGCGGCCCGCCGGTTCGGCCGCGAGGGACATCCTGTCGGGCTGATCGCGCGCAGCGCCGAAAGCCTGGAACCGATCGCTGCCGACCTGCCCCACCTGCACTCCTTCACGAACGGTCTCGAACCCGACCGCGCCGCCGTCGACGCCGGCCTCACCCGCCCCCACCACAACGGCCGCGCCGAGGGCGTCAACACCCGAACCAAACGGATCACGAGACAGATGCACGGCCGAGCCGGATTCCCCCTGCTCCGCCACCGCATCCTCCTCCAGTGATCACTACACGGCGCTACCACCGATTACGGGCCAGAGCCGAACTTTTTTACAGGTGGGCCAGATGGCTGCGCTGATCACCTCGGTGACGGGAAAATGGGGTGGGTGTCCCGGTCAGCCGATGGGTCTGCGATGCCGGTGAGCTCGTTTTACAGGATGGCGATGGGGGTCGTCAGGGGACCACGGATTGTTGCCAGGGCGGTGCTTCACCGCCTCGAGCACGTGTGTCAGACTCCGCCTCTTCCCCGATCCCTCCGGGACACCCGCCGGGAACGGTGGCCTGCGACGGGAGGGGAACGGCGATGGTTCGACACGAGGGCGTCCAGGACGAGGGGATCCACCTGCGGTCGGCGGGGTTGGATCTGGGCAAGCGGTTCCTGCTCGCCTGCGTACGCACGCCGAGCCTGAAGCGGCGGGGCAGCTGGTCGCTGGAGACCGAGCGGTTCGGCACCACCCGGGCGGAGGTCCGGTGTCTGCCGGCCCGGCTGCTGGAACGGCGGGCGGACGTGGTGGTGATGGAGGCGACCTCGGACTACTGGCGGTCGGTCTACTACGTGTTGCAGCCACAGCTGAAACTGATGCTGGTCAACCCCGCGCACCCGAAGGGGATCCGGGGCCGCAAGACCGACCCGAACGATGCCGCGTTCCTGGCCCGGGCGGGTGCGTCGGGGATGGTGATGGCGTCGTTCGTGCCCGAACGCGGCATCCGCGAGCTGCGCGGCCTCACGCGTCGACGGACCGAGCTGGTCCGCGCCGCCGGATGGGAGGCCCAGCGGCTGGAGAAGGAGCTCGAAGACACCGGGATGAAGCTCAGCTCCGTCCTGTCCGACATCACCGGGGTGACCGGCCGCGCGATCCTGAAGGCCCTGGTCGCCGGGGAACGCGACCCGCACCGCCTCGCCGACCTGGCGGTTGCCCGGGCCCGCAACCGGATCCCCGTGCTGGTTGCCGCGCTGGATGGCGAGTTCACCGACCACCACGCCTTC
>NZ_KB889627.1 GCF_000372745.1 Embleya scabrispora DSM 41855
CCTGCTCGGCGGTGAACCCGACATCGAGATCGTCGGGGAGTCGGGTTCGGCCGCCGAGGCCGCGCGGCGCATCCCGGCGTTGCGTCCGGACGTCGCGATCCTGGACGGGCGCCTGCCCGACGGCAGCGGTATCGACGTGTGCCGGGAGGTGCGCTCGCGCTTTCCCGAGATCAACGCGCTGATCCTGACCTCGTACGACGACGAGGACGCGTTGTTCGCGGCGATCATGGCCGGGGCGGCGGGATACGTGCTCAAGCAGGTCCGCGGGCAGGACCTGATCGCGGCGGTGCGCGCGGTGGCCGGCGGGCAATCCCTGCTGGATCCGGCGGTGACCACGCGTGTCCTGGAACGGGTCCGCAAGGGACCGGCGGCCGAGCCGGGTCCGACCGGGCTCAGCGAGCGCGAGAAGCAGGTCCTGGAACACATCGCGCAGGGCCAGACCAACCGGGAGATCGCCGAGAGCCTGGGCCTGGCGGAGAAGACCGTCAAGAACTACGTCTCGGCGGTGCTGAACAAGCTCGGCCTGGAGCGCCGGGTCCAGGCGGCGGTGTACGCGACCGAGTTGCATCAGGGCAACGAGCGGCACCGGACCTGAGGGCATGACGGGCCGAGTCGGCCTCGACGTACACCGGTGCCCCGGGCCGATCGCCGGCCCGGGGCACACCGACGATTCAGTCCGGAAGGAATAGAGCACCTCAACTCGGTGATGGAAAGTGGGAGTCGATCGAGCCGCTCCTGCCGATAGGCGGATTCGGTCCCTGTCCGGAACGGGTGCGGGACCGGTTCGAAGACGTGATCCGGTGGTTCCGCACCGGCAGCCGATGGCGGGAGATGGCGGCGGAGTCCGGTGCCTGGCCGAGGGTCCGCGACCGTTTCCGTCGGTGGGAGCGCGCGAAGCCGAGTCCGAATCCGGAGCGCCACGGCGTGCGCCACCCGGAGTGGGCCGGCGCGCGAGGCGCCGACGGGTGATGCGCGAGCCTCACGAACGAGCCATGTTCCGAGAGGCGTTCGGCCCTGCCGCCGATCTCGGGGAGGAGGCAGGCTGTGACACGACCCAGGGGAGGGATTGTGCACGGACGGGCATTGAAGATCGTGATCACCGAGTCGCATTCGGGTGGATGCCGGGAGGTCGCCACGGACCTGACGCGGGCCGGGCACACCGTGCTGCGCTGCCACGAGAAACCGGGCGCGGATACGGAGGAACCCTGCGTGGCCTGGACGGCCGGGCGCGGATGTCCGTTGCTCGCCCAGGACGTCGACGTCGTCGTGGACGTGCGTGCGGACGCGGGGCCGCAGACCGTCCGCGAGCAGGGCGCGGTGTGCGCGCTGGTAGCCGGGGTTCCACTGGTGGTCTGCGGACCCGTCGACGCCCGCGGCGGGTTGCTCGCACGAGCGGACGTGCTGTGCCGCCGGGAGGACATCGAGGCGGCCTGCCACGCGGCGTTCTCCCCGGTGGGCCCCACGGCCCACAGGGTGGTGACCCGCGCCGTGGCCCTCGCCCTCGCGGGCGTGACCGCCCCCGCCGATGTGCATGTGGATCTGACAGCGCGCGAGAGCATGGTCCTCGCGGAAGTCACGGTCGGCGCGTCCCCGACGGCCACCGCCTTTCGCCGCGTGCGAGGCGCCGTTCGACTGGCCCTGGCGCCGTTCACGCCCACGTGGCCGTACACACCCGTGGTCCTCTACCACCGGACGTCGACGGCCGACCACCGGTGACCGGGAGTGCGGTGGTAACGGAACGCCGAAGCGGCGTTGGTGTCGAAACATTCGACCGCGACGGTCGACAGCGGGCCCCAATCTCGGCCGCGGACAGTTCGGCTCGTCATGCGATCAGGCGTTGCCGAACGTCGAGTTCCTCGGGTGCCGGCGATGCGTCGAGGTTTGCGATGTGAGCCTGGGGGCCACTACCTGGGGTGTGCCGAATCGGGCGGGTGTAGTCGTGGTGCCCGCGCCGCCGTCGTGCACGACGGCGGCCACTCATGGCCCGGCGGTCCCGCGCGCGGCTCGCCTGGATGGCCATCCGGGCGCTGTCCTTGCCTTCGGATCGAGGCCGCGCGGCGGCCGTCCGTGCTGCGAGCACTGCTCGACGGGCTCGGTCCCGGCTCGGCTTTCAGACCTCCGCCGGGTCCAATGGCCCTGTCGAACCCCGCCCCGGAGCGCCACCGTCGGTTCGAGTGCGCCACCCCCCACCGACGGAGGTACCACCCATGCACGACGAGACGGCGGGAACGCTCCGCCCCGACCACCTCGCCCTGGCCGTCGGCGTGCGCTCGCGCCGCCGCGGCCTCGGACTCACCCTGCGGCAACTCGCGCGTCATGCCGACCTTCCGGTGACCTGGCTCGAAGAACTCGAAGCGGGATCGGCGCCGGTGTCCCACGCGGCCCTCGCGAGCGTCGCCGGCGCCTTGGGCACCAGCGCCGAACGGCTGCTGAGCGGAGCCGTCGACGCACCGCCCAACCACGCGCCCACGGACCCGTCCACCCCCGCGCCCGACACCCGGGAACTGGTCGTGATGACCGAGGAGGAGTGCCGTGCCCGACTGCTCCTGCACGAAGTGGGCCGGGTAGCGCCCGCGATGACTCCGGAACCCTTCGTGTTGCCCGTCGACTACCTGATCGATCGAGGCGACGTGGTCTTTCGCAGCGTCGCCGGCTCCCACCCCGCCGAACTGGTCGGCCGGGTGGCCTTCGAGGTGGACGATCTGATCCGGTTCGCCCGCTGGGGCTGGAGCGTGCTGATCATCGGCGACGCCGAACCCGTGACCGATCCGACGGACGTGGACCGACTCACGGCGGCCCTGCCCCCGACCTGGTCCGACGGCACACGCGAGCTCTGGACCCGAATACACCCCGGCGCCATCACCGGTCGCCGACTGCGCCCACGCCTGGGAGGGGACTGAGGCGACGCACGCGCCGCCGAGAACACCGCCGCGCGACTGCGCCCCGGCCCGATCGGCTCTCTCCGATGGGCCGTTGGACCCTGTTCGGCCCGGCGGCCCGCGACCAGCGTGGGAGGTGAGCAGACCCGGTCGATCGAGCCATCCGAAGGGCCATCATGACCACCATCGACGTCGCGTCCGATCCGCAGGCCGACCACGCGCCCTGGCGGGACTTCCGCCCCGGGACGTGGAACGACACCATCGACGTCCGCGACTTCATCCAGGCCAACCACACGCCCTACACCGGCAACGCGGACTTCCTGCGCGAGGCCACCCCGCGTACCCGCGCCGTGTGGGACAAGGTGTCCGCGTTGTTCCCCGAGGAGCGCCGCAAGGGCGTGCTGGACGTGGACACCGCGACGCCCTCCACGATCACCTCGCACGCCCCCGGCTGGATCGACCGCGACCGGGAGCTGATCGTCGGCCTGCAGACCGACGCCCCGCTCAAGCGGGCGATCATGCCCAACGGTGGGCTGCGCATGGTCGAGGCCGGCCTGCGCGCATACGGCTACGAGATGGACCCGTTCGTCCGCGCGGTGTTCGGCACGTACCGCAAGACCCACAACGACGCGGTCTTCGACGCGTACACCCCCGAGATCCTGCGG
>NZ_KB889628.1 GCF_000372745.1 Embleya scabrispora DSM 41855
AAAGATCCCCCCGTCAGGCTCCCCACCAAGAACTCCCGAGCCTGGCACCACACCCGCGCTCGGTTCAGCGATACGGCAAATTCGCCAGCGGAGTCTGACCGTTCGGGAACACCTGCACTCGGAATCGTCGAGTCCCGCGAGCCGTCCCCTGGCCACGATCAGCCGTCCCGGTCCACGATGCGGTGCGAACCGCGGGCGGCGCGGGATTCGGGTCAACGGGCCACAAGTTGCACGACTGTGACCAGGAGAGCCGCCGGAGGCTACAGGCCCAAGCTCGTGACGAAGCCCGAGAAAGTAGGTGCTACGACCCGCCTTTGGCACAGAAGGGGGTCCGTCCGGAAGTCACTGCCGACGACGCGGGGATCCGAGGGATCAGTCCGGTAGTCGAGAGAAAAGGCGCCGTCATCACCGGGGTTGCGAGTGGTGGCGATCAGCACCGCCTGTTCGAGTCAAACCACCGAGATCGTGTTCGAGGCGGGTGCGTCACGCCGCTGCCGTCGGCGAATCGGGGGCCAATGGCGCCGCAACGTCGGGATGAACCCGGGCCTGCCCCCGAGAGACTGTGGTCAGTCCGCTGCCCGGGCCATTTCCAGGGCTTCGGCGGTCAATTTGCCGAGTGGACCGACGGCGTCAGCCACGCCCAGGCAGGTGCCGTCGCGGAAGACACCGAGTTCGTAGTGCACGGACTCGGTGTCGACGGAGCGGGCCGTGAGCCCGATCTCGTAGTCGCCCGGGTAGGTCACCTCACCGAGATACTGGATCCGGTACGACCAAGGGGATGGATCCGGCACCGAGCCCGCACCACTCGTCCCGATCGAGTGCAAGGTGAACGTGGCGACGGCATCGTCGTACCAAGTGGCCAGTGCGATGAAGTTGACGTGCTGGTTGGAGTCGACGTCACCGATCCGGGAACGCAACGGGGCCCAATACGGATAGTGGGCACGTTGCAGGCGCTCTGGGCGTGGACGGGCAACTGCCGACGATCCTGCCTCCGGTAGCTGCATCTCGGCGAGATCGGCGATCAACTCGTCGGGAAGCCGGAGCGACCCCGAGTCGTCGGCCAGCACGACGGTGGCGTCGCCACTCCCCACATGCTTGCCGCCGACCACGATCGCCTGTTCGAAGGTGAATGAGGAGCGCCCGACCCGGCGAACACCGGTGTGCACCTGCACGCGGGTACCGGTCGGTCCGGCCTGAGCGAGCCGGTCGACCCGTTGGCCGACGAGCAGTATCTGGTACGGGCCGAACCCGCCCGTACCGACGAGGCGTTCGAAGCGGCGCAGTCGCAGCCGAATCCGGGCGTCCTCCAGCCAGCGGGCCATGCCGATCGTGCTTGCCCAGCCGTCTCGGCCGAGATCGGCCTGCCGCACCCGGACGTCGACCTGGACGCCGAAATTCTGATCGTCAGGAGAACTCATGCATGATGACCTTAAGGCAAAGCCAACTACCCCACCAGGTCGGACAGTACGTGCCACGCGACCAGCTCCAGTTACCTCCAGCCGCGCCGTGACTGTGCGCAGGACCGACGGCCTTGCCTTTGTCGACCCATGACCTGCCCCGCCAAGCTCGCCCGGCATGCCTCCAGCCGGCACAGCTCTACGCCACCGCCCCGGCTGACCCTCGGCGTTCTCAAAGGACATGGCTTTCGCGAAAGCGGACTGTCCTTTGCCAGCGAGTTAGTCGTTGAGGTGCCGCGTTCAGCGACTTCAAGGGTCACCTGACGGTGCCGCGCAAGCACGTCGAGACCGTCGAACACAGCGGCGAGGCACATGAGGTCAAGCTCGGGATCGCCCTCGCGAACGCACGACAACGACGGGCCACCTATCCACCCGAGCGGCTCGACGCGCTCTCCGCGCTCGACATGAGGTGGACATGAGTTCGGACGTCGGAGGGATCCGCGCCGACAAGAGGTCCGGAGCGAGAAGTGGACTGGGCGCAGGGAGGCTCGACGAAGGTGACATTGAGGCATGCGGTTCAGGTCGTGCGCGTACCGCCGCCGGGCGGTCCAGGGCCACGACGACGGAGGCGGGGCGCGCCGTACGCGGACGCCGTCACGCCCCGGGCCGGCGAACGCACCACGGTGCCGGGTTGATCGGTCGACGGTGGCGACGGGACTGCGACGGCCCGTCACGAGTCGGTGGTCGATCGAGGGTCTCGCCACTGTCCGGCCCGCCGCGTGTTCGGCTCAGAAAGCCGGTCGCCACAGGTCACAGAACTACTCGCAGACCAGATCAATTGAGACGGGACGGGGATGGCCGGCGGGCCGCCGGTATCGTGCCCGCATGTTCGTTGCTGCCATCTCCCCCGATCTACGAGGAAAACAACCGCTATAGCGAGGTTGCTCCATACTCTCCATGAACGCGGGGCTTCCGGTGTTCGCGTCCGGGCCGCCCGGAGGGCTTCGCTCCGAAACCGCCTGTGGACGCGGTCGGGAACGGGCATGCTGTCCGAATGTTCGATCTGGTTGTCCGGACAGCAGGCGCCGAGGACTTGATGGCCGTCTTGGGCGTGCACGCCCGTCGCGATCCGGGCGGTGAAGTACCCAGGTCTGCCTCCGGCCTCGAACGGCAGACCTGGGATCGGGTGGTGCGGTCCGACGAATTGACCGTCTATCTCGCCGAGGCCGACGGCGACCCGGTGGGGACGGCAACGATGATGGTGATGCCGAACGTCACGTATGCCTGTGCGCCGACGGCGTTCGTCGAGGCCGTGGTTGTCGCCGCGGAGCATCGGCGCCGGGGCATCGCCGGCGCGATGCTGCGACAGCTGCTCGCGGACGCGCGATCCGCGGGGTGCAACAAGGTCCAACTGCTGTCTCACAAGCGCCATGCCTCCGACGGGGCCCATCGCCTGTACTCGTCGTTGGGATTCGTACCCGAGGCGGAAGGGTTCCGGCTGTATCTCCAGCAGGCGCCCGCATCCGCCCAGGACGCCAGGGCCGAGGGATGACAGCGACGCAGCCCTGCGGCTCCGCTCACTACGGATTGCTCGGTCGGCCTGCAGCAAGGCCCGGCTGACCGCAGGCCCCCACGCACCCAGGGTGGCGTGGTTCGGCGGCCTGGGAACGGACCTAGCCGAGCAGGTCGCGGTGAACTCAACCGCGCCGCCGACCTCGTCGGCGACGGCCCCGGGGAGGACGACCCGCCCTGGGCCTACCAAATCATGCGCCCGGAGATCCTCATGCTCACCGGGAGCTGCATGCTCTACCTCGGCGACCCCAAACGGGCACAGGAGTTGTTCACCGAGGCCGACCGCACCTACGGCGACGACTACACCCGCACCCACGTCCTCTACCTGTCCCGCATGAGCACCGCACTGGTCCAACAAGGCGAGATCGAGGCCGCGTGCGCCCACGGCAACCGCGCCCTGGACCTCCCCGACGAGATCGACTCCGGCCGCGGACTCGACCACGTCCGCGACACCGTCATCCTCCTCGCACCCCACCGCAACGTGCCCGCCGTGCGCGACCACCTCGACAAGGCC
>NZ_KB889629.1 GCF_000372745.1 Embleya scabrispora DSM 41855
GGGGGAGAGAAAAAGGTGGTGCCTCGCGAGCCGGCGACGAAGTCGCCCAACAAGAAAGGCCCACCGGAAACCGGTGGGCCTTTCTGCTTGTTGCCACTGTGCGCCGCCAGGGACTCGAACCCCGGACCCGCTGATTAAGAGTCAGCTGCTCTAACCAACTGAGCTAGCGGCGCTTGCTGCGAGAGAAATACTACCCGATGTTCGGGGCCGCTCTCACCCGGGTTTTCCGCCGCGAGCGGTCTCACCATCGGTGACGATCACGTTACGGGGACGGGTTCACCGGGTGCGCTCCCTGGTGTTGGTGTGGCCGAGTACCGTGCTGCTTGTACGTCGTCGCGGCCGGTGCCGTCGCGCCGGTCGTGTTCGCGGGGGAGACGCCATGTCGGATGCCGGGGCGGTGCGGGCGTTCCGGATGGCCACGCATCGGGAGGGCGAGGTGGAGCCTCGACTCGTCGCGATGCGGGACTTTCTGGCCAACGCCTCCGATGCCGAGGTGGCCCGCAACCGGGGGCTGATCGAGAGTCAGGTCGAGGCGGTCGCCGCCCAGCAGCCGGAGACCGCCGCGCGGATGCTCGCGGACGTGCTCGCGCGCGACCCGCAGGGTCGGTACCCACGCGCGGTGGACGCGGTGCTGCGCTGGTGGGTGGTGCAGCCGGGCGACGGCTTCGCCGAAACCTGGGGCATCCTGGACCAGGCGCTGGCGAACGGGCCGCGCCCGCTGGAGCGCGCGCTCCTGGAGGTACTCGGCGCCCTGGACCCCCGCGCGCCGGTCCGGCACTGGCGGGTGGCCGCCACCACGCGCGTGCTGGAACGCCTGGAGGAGCGCTTCGAGCAGCCGTCCCGACACCTCGACCACGACCTGTGGCGGCTGCTGCCGGTGGTCGCGCCGCCGGGTGCGCCGACCGGGCGCGGCGACTGGGCGTGTGTGCTGGGCGATCGGGCGGCGGCGCGCGGCGAGGAGACCGAGGCCCGTACGTGCTACCGCCTCGCCTTCGAGCAGGGGTGCGCCGCGGCGGCCCCGCGGTTGGCCCATCGGCTCGCCGTCGAGGGACATCGGGAGCTGGTCGGCGGCGACCCGGGCCGGGCGGTCCGGTTCCTGTACGAAGCGGCGATGCTGGACCCGGACCACGCGGAGTACGGCGAGCTGCACCGGGCCGCCGTCGCGGCCCGGGACGGCCGGCCGGCCGCCGGCACCCGGCCCGGCTCGCCGGCGGCGCTGGTACTGGAGGCGGCGGACCTGCTGGAGCGCGGCGACGACATGGGTGCGGTCCGGCTGTTGCGGCGCGGTCTGCGCGAGGCCGGGGACGGCGACGCCGGCGGGCCGCATCCGGACACGTGGCCCGTGCGGTTGTTGCTGGGTGCGTTGGAGGACCACGACGCGATGGTGGCGGACGCCGCGCGCGACCTGTTCGAGCGGTACGGCACGGCCTGGTCCCGCAGTACCCCGCTCGGCCCCGGCCTGGTGCTGCATCGGGTCGCCCGGGTCGATCCCGAACTGGCCGCCGCGCTGGTGGAGTCGTTGCCGCCGGACCTGCGCGCCGGGCGGCTCGGCCAAGCCGTCTCGACGGCCGCCGCGTACCGAATACTGGCCTCGGGCGTGCGCGCCCTGGGCGCGGGCAGGCCGGAGGTGGCCCGGGCCCGGGCGGACCTGGCCGAGCGACTGCTCGACGGCGACGAGGCGTGAACGGCGCGACGTGGACGGCGAGCCGGGCGAGCGAGGCGGGGGAGACGACGTGGACACGGACATCCTGGGGGTGCCGGAGCAGGTGTTCGACAGCGCGCTGCTCGCGGCGACCCGCCGCTTCGCCGGCGCCGCCGCGGTGGCGCGCGAACTCGGCGCGGACACCGTCGAGGTCGCCCACGCGCTGATCGCGCTGGCCCGGATCGACGGCGGGCGCGCTGCGGGGCTGTTCGACCGCCAGGGCATTCCGCCCGACGTGCTCGCGGCCGGCCTGCTCGGCGGCGGCGGACTCGGCGCCGGGTCCGCCGGGTCCGCCGGGCGAGCCGGATCGGAGCCGCATTCCAACGGTCGGTCGGCCGCCGGCCTGCTGGGCGGCCTGCCCGTCACCGCCGACCTGCGGATCGCCTTCACGGCCGCGGCCGACACCGGATACGTCGACGAACGCGCGCTGCTCGCCGAGTTGTTGCCACGCCTGGAAGTGGGCGCGGTGGACCTGCTCGTCGGCTACGGCCGGGTCGACCTGGCCGCCTGGCAGGCGGAGGTGGCCACACCGCGCCCGGCGGTCGAGGTGCTGCGGTCCGACGGGTCGATCGATCCCGCGGCGTTCGGCCCGGGAGCCCGCCGGGTGCTGGCGATGATGGCCACCGAAGCGGCCGGTCTGGGCCACGAACGGTGCGGCATCGCGCTGCTGCTGCACGCGCTGGCCACCACCCCGGGTGGCCTGCTCGAACAGGCGTTCCTGTTTCTGCGCCGCGACGTTCGGGCGCTGCGCGAGCAGACCATCGCGCTCACCGGCACCCGGGGCCGTACCGCGCCGGGCACCGGCCCGGCCGGGCCGGACGAGTCGCTGCGGTCGACCCTGCGCCGGGCGGCGGCCTTCGCCGCGACCCGAGCCGATCCGGGTGCCGACCCGGACGCGGCCGGCCCGATCACCGAACGGGACCTGCTCGCCGCGCTGCTGGACACCCCCAGCGGGCTGGCGGCCGGCTTCTTTCGCGACATCGGCCTGGATCTGGACCGGCTGCGCCGCTTCGCCGACACCTACTACCGCGAACCCGCCGCGCCCGAGCCGACCCGAGCCGTCGAACCGCTCTCCCCCGAGGAGGCGGTGCGCTGGGTCCGGTCCCGGCTGATCGGCCAGGAGAGCGTGGTCGAGCGACTGGCCTTCCACATCGAGCTGATCAAGCGCTCGCTGACCCGCGGTTTCCGACCGGACGACCGGCCGCGTGCGGCACTGCTGCTGTGCGGACCCAGCGGGTCGGGCAAGACGATGACCGCGCGGCTGCTGGCCCAGGTCGTCTACGGCTCGGAGGAGGATGTCCTGGTCTTCGAGATGGGGCAGTTCAGCGCGCGTGAGTCGATCAACAACTTCATCGGCGCGCCGCCGGGCTATGTCGGCTTCGGCGAGGGCAAGTTGACCAACGGACTGCGGGACAACCCGCGCCGGGTCTTCCTGTTCGACGAGGTGGAGAAGGCCGACGCGCGGGTGCTCGACGCGCTGCTGCGGCTGCTGGACGAGGGCCGGATCAGCGATCCGGCCGGCCCGGTCCGCGAGGCGCACGACGCGGTGGTGATCCTGACCACCAACCTGGGTGCGACGCACTCGGCGGCCGAGGCGGTCGAGGACGACGTGGACAGCGTGGAGAACCTGATCGGCTCGATCCTGGCCGAGGGCTCCACCGGCAACACCGCCGCGAGCGCGCGACTGCGCCGGACCATGGAGGGGTTCTTCCGACCCGAGTTCCTCAACCGCGTGGACGAGGTGATCCTGTACTCGCCGTTCGGCCCCACCGAACTGCGCGGAATCGCCGAGAACGGCCTGATCCGGCTCGCCGCGCGGCTGCGCGAGCAGATCGGCGTCGAACTGGGCTGGACCGACGAGGCCGCCGCCCACATCGCCACCGTGGCCTGGCGCGGCCGGCCCGAGGAGGCCGCGCGCGGGGTCAACCGCTGTGTCAACGCCGTCGTGCCGAGCATCCTGCGGCTGCTCGACGAGGGCGACGCGGCCGGTCGGGTGGTCACCTCGGTCCGGGTCCGGGTCGCGGCGGACACGCTCGTGGTGGGGAGTGCCGATGACTGACCGGGCGACGCTGCGCGCGTTCGCCGCCCGGCTGCGCGCCCACGGGGTCGGCGAGGACGCGGTGGACGGCGACGCCTACGCGAGTCTGGGCAGCGGCGGCGACGCGCAGCCGTGGAGCGCGCGGGCCGAGGAGTTGTGGGCGAGCGGCGGCGGTTCGTGGCGCACCCACCATCTCGCGGTGGCGCTGCACGCGCGCGCCTACGACCTGGAGACGGCCGGTGATGCCGAGGCCGCGTTCCCCTACTGGAAAGGGGCGTTGGCGCACTGGGCCGAGCTCTACCACGACAGCGCGTTCTGGGACCGGATGCACGAGCACCTGGAGGCGGTCGGCGGGACCGAGGTGTCGGCGGCGACCGTGCAGGAGGTGCGTGAGCGGTTGCCCCGCGACCTGCTCGCGCCGCACCTGACCCTGGCCGCCGAGCACCGCGTCCACGACCCGCTGCGCGCCCGCTCGCACGTGGACCTGGTCCGCGAGTCCGGCTTTCCGCGCTCGGCGATCCTGGGCGCCCGGGCCGACCTGGTGCGCGAGGTGCTGGCCGAGGCGTCCCGCGACGTGGAGGAGGGCCGCTTCGACGAGGTGATCGACCTGCTCGCCTCGTGGCTCGCGGTGGACCCGGGCAACCCCGGGCTGGCCCGAGCCCTGCTGTACGCGGCCCGGCGACATATCGAGATCGTGGTCGCCGCAGCGGGCTGGGCCCGAAAGATCGAGCCGCTGGTCGAGCGGGTGGCCCGGCTGGTGCTCCCGGCCTGGGACGAGATCGGCACCCCCGAGGGCTCGTTCGCGGTCGAGCTGGCCAGGCACGAATACTGGCGCGGGATCGTGGTGCGCGAGCTGGAATCCGGCCCGGCGAGCGAACCCGCCGCGCTGGAACAGGCCACCCTGCGCTCGGGCCGGCACCTGTTGCGCGCGCTCGAACTCGACCGCGACCTCGCGGTCAAGAACATGTACCGCGACGTGGAACAGCTCGCCGCCGAGGAATGGGCCCTGGCCGCCACCGCCCGACAGCGCCAGGGCCTGCCGGACGGCCACGTCCGGGACGCGCTGCGTCGGGCGCTGGCGATGTCCGCGCCGGGGCCGTGGGGTCGGCTGTTCATGGCGCGGGTGCTGATCAACATGCATACCGTGCTGCCGGACGACCTGGCCACCGCCCGCCGGCTCGCGGACGAGGTGGCCGCCGATCCGGAGGCGAATCATCCCGACATCGTCAACGCGCTCCGCGGGGTCGTGCTGTCCCTGGCGTCGGCGCGCGGGTCCGAATGGAGTTGAGCGCCGATGGGCGGCAGCGCTGACGAGAACGCCCGGGAGAACCCCTGGGCCTGGCAGGCGGGTCGAAACCCGTACCGCGGCACGGCCTTTCAGATCCTGGACCTGGATCCGGACCTGGCCGGCCGGGCGGCGATCAAGGCCCGGGTGCGCAAGCGCAGACAGCGGATCGCCCGCAGCGCGGACCGCTTCCCGGTGCACGGGCGGGTGCTCGGCGCGGCCGAGGTCAACGCGGCGGAGGAGACGCTGGCCGACCCGGCCGGGCGGCTGCTCGCCGAACTGCTCACCCATCGGCCCGAGCGGCCCGGACCGGATCCGGCCGAGCTGGCCGAGGAGTTCGCCGAGACCGACCCGCCGGAGTCGATCGGTCCGGCCAGGATCGGCATCGATCGACGCGTGCTCGCGGGCCTGGTGCCGGCGCCCGCGCCGCGCGAGTTCGTACCGTTGTGGACGGAAGAAGGGGCGCACTGATGGCAGCGACACCCGAGCGGGGCCCCCTCGTGGCGGACCCACCGGCGGATCCCATGGCGGACCCGATGGCGATCACCGAGACCGAACGGCCGGTCCCCGAGCGCCCGCTCGACCCGCCGTTCGCGCTCGTGTACGACGTGGTGCGGCGCGCGGCGCGCGAACGTGAGGCGGGCCGCGAGGAGATGCGCAAGCGGCTGGAGTCGACGCACGAGCGGTACACCGGACTGGCGGCGGATGCCGCGGTCGCGTTGCACGAGCTGCGCGGCAGCCTGGAGGGCGAGCCGGTGCCGGCCGTACTCGCCTCGATCGCCCGGCGGTTCGCCACCGCCCTGGACCGGGCCGGCGTGCGGTTCGACGATCCGGTGGGCGAGGTCTACGCGGCGGTGGGCCGTCGGGTGGACGTCGCGCACGCGCCCGACAGCGGTGACGAGGGCGCGATGATCGTGACCAAGACCCTGCGGCCGGGCGTACTCCTGGACGACGGCGAGGTGATCCGGCGCGCCCAGGTCGTCCTGGGTTTCGTACCCACCCCGGCTCAGCGCGAGGGAGCGGCGCACGCGCGCGGCGAGCGGGACCTCGCCGGGGAGCAGCCGACCGAGCCGGGATCGTCGACCGCACCGGGATCGCCGGTCGGGGTGGAGCACTCGGCCGACGCACCCGACGCGGCGGCAGCCGAGCCGGCCCCACCACATCCCGACCCCTCGGACGATGTGAACGACGCGAACGACGAAGGCGGTACCACCAGATGAGCATCGTGGTCGGCATCGACCTGGGCACGACCAACTCGTGCATCGCCATACCGGCCGACGCGGAGATCCCCGGGAAGGAGGAGCTGATCGCGGCCCGTCGGTTGCGGCCGGTCGGCGACTCGCTGATCGTGGCCAATCCGGACCGCTCGCCGACCACGCCCTCGGCGGTGTGGATCGATCCGAGCGGCAGGGCGATCGTCGGCCAGTTGGCCAAGAACAAGGCCCGGCTGCCGGGTGCGCCGCCCGCGATGTTCTTCAAGCGGAACATGGGCACCGACCAGGTGGTCACCGCCGGACACGCGCGGCTGAGCCCGCTGGAGGCGTCCACGCACATCCTGCGCCACCTCAAGCAGGTGGCCGAGGAGACCCTGGGTGTGCCGGTCGAGCGCGCCATCGTGACCGTGCCGGCGTTCTTCGAGACCCGGGCCAAGAACGAGACCACGCGGGCGGGACAGGCGGCCGGCCTGGAGGTGGTCGAGACGCTGATCGAGCCGGTGGCCGCGGCCCTTGCCTACACCCATGAGCGGGCCCGCGAGCTGACCGAGCCGCAGACGTTCCTGGTCTACGACCTCGGCGGCGGCACGTTCGACACCTCCGTGGTCACCTGGGATCCCGAGGTGGGCTTCGAGAACCGTTCGTTCAGCGGCGACCGCTACCTGGGCGGGTTCGATTTCGACCGCCGGATCGTGTCCTGGATCGCGGCCCAACTGCCCGAGTACGACCTGGCGATCGACACCGAGAACCCCGACGACGGGAAGGTCGAGGCGCAACTGCTCTCGGTCGCCGAGGGGGCCAAGCACGACCTGTCCCGCTACCCGGAGACCGAGATCGTCAGCCAGTACTGCGAGGACCGGCGCGGCACCCCGATGAACATCGGACTGCCGATCCGCCGCGAGGAGTTCGAGGAGATGATCGCGGACCGGATCCGGGGCACGCTGGAGGACTGCGACCGGGCGCTGCTGCGGGCCGGGATGAGCGCCGCCGACCTGGACGAGATCGTCATGGTCGGCGGCTCGTCCCGGATCCCGCTGGTGGCCACGATGCTCACCGAACACTTCGGGCGCGGGCCCCGGTTGCTCAACCCCGACCTGTGCGTCGCGCTGGGCGCCGCGCTCAAGGCCGCGAACGTGCCCAGCCGCAGCGGACATCTGGAGCTGGACCGGCCCGAGGCGCTGCCGCCGGAGACCGACATCGGCGGCCGGGTGTTGGCCGGTCCCGGACTGGCCTCGCCGGCGGGCGCTCAGGTCCTGCTCGGCTCGCACGACGGACGGGTGCGGTTGGCCGAGACGGCCGACGCCGAGGGTCGATTCCTGTTCGCCGACGTGCCGTTGCGCGATGGCGAGAACGGCTTCACGGTGCAGGTCGTGGTGAACGGGCGGGAGATCGAGGCCCGGCAGCTGCTGATCGAATCCGACGGCAAGCCGCGTTCGGACGCGACCGGCGACGTGCTGGCGCACGACTTCTCGGTCGAGTTGGTGGACGGCCTGCACGTGGTGGTCCGGGCCGGGACGATGGTGCCCTACCGCACCGATTTCCGGCTGGAGACCGCGTCGCAGGGGTCCAGCCTGCGGGTCGGCCTGGTCGAGGGCCTGGTGCCGATCGGCGAGGTCTCGATCCGGGACCTGCCCACGGACGTGCCGGTCGGCTCGACCGTCGAGGTGACGCTCGAATTCGAGGCGGGCTGGAGTATTCGGGCCGAGGCGCGGCTGCCGCAGGTCGGCGCCGAGGGCAGTGCGGTGATCGACATCCCGCGTCGGGAGATCCCGGGCTGGCCGGAACTGGCCGAGCGACACCGCCAGGTGCTGACCGGCTGGGCGGAGAAGCGGGACGCGATCCCGGCGGCCGACGCGATCCGGGTCGGGCCGGCGCTGGATCGGCTGCTCGCCGAGATCGCCGAACTGGTCCGGGACCGGGTCGACGCGGGCAAGACGCACCACAAGATCCTGGAGGCGGAGACGCTGGTCCAGGGCCTGCGGGTGGCCACCACGGCGGGCAGCGCGCTGAACCCGGCGATCGGCGAGTTCGAGGACAACCTGGCCTTCCTGGCCCGGCTGGCCGACCGGCTGGTGGACCACGACCCGGCCGAGGCGGAGCGTTTTCGCGGCGCGATCCCGGGCCTGCGGGCGACCGGTCGGGCCGCCTACGCGGCGGGCAACAAGATGGACTGGCACCTGGCCAACGAGGCGGTGCGGGACCGGATCAACGCGGCGGAGCGCATGCTGCACGGCGGCCGTTCCCCGCAGCAGTTCACCGCCGCCGAGTTCCAGGTCGCGGTGCTTCAGGAGGTCGAGTACCTGCGCCGTTCGATCCAGGAGATGGACCAGGCATCCGCGGGCCGGCATCGGGCCGACGCGGACGGCTACCTGCGCGAACTGGACACCATCGCCGAGGACGCCGCCGAGGTGGATGTACGTGACGAGGCGGCGGGCAATCGCCGGCTGGTGGAGATCTATCGAGGTCGGATCATGCCGCTGCGGGCCCGGGCCGACCGCTGGATGGAACAGATCCGGGAGGGCTCCCCGCACATCGGGCTGCGGCTCCCGAAGAGCTCCCTGGAGAAGTGACATGGCGTTCGCGATCACCTGCCCCCTGTGCCGGCGCCGGATCGCCGACCTGACCGAGCGCTGCCCGGCATGCGGCGGCGACCTGGGCGCGCTCGCGGGCCTCGTCGAGTTGGCCGACCGGCACTTCAACGACGCGGTCCGATCGGCACGCGGCCGCCGCTGGAACACCGCCGCCGAACACCTGGCGGTCACCCTCGCCCTGAACCCGGCCGACGCCGAGGCTCGCCAACTGCTCACCAAGGTCCGCTACCACCAGGACCCGAAGACCCTCCCGGACCGCTTGTGGCGCAAGGCCCGCACGCACCTGCCGTACGGCGAACGCCTACCGGTGGCGCTACCACGCGAGGCGGACCTGCGCCGACTCCTGGACGGGGCGAGCAAGCGCCTGGCGGCGGCCCGGAAAACGGGGTGACCGTCCTCGATCGCCGGACGGGCTCGTCCTCAAACGCCGGACGGGCTGAATGGGGCCCGTCCGGCGCTCGAGGACGGTAAGCCGAGCATCGCCCAGACCTACGCCGCCGACGGCTTCAGCACTCGGCTGCTGCTGCCGTCCACACCCACCGGCACGTCACCGTTGATGGTGACCCGGTGCAACAGCCGCCGCGTACCGACGAAGTCGCCGATCACCCGGTGCTGGGTCGCCCGGTTGTCCCAGATCGCCACGTCGCCCGCGCGCCACTGCCACCGCACGGTGTTCTCGACCCGGGTGATGTGGTTCTGGAACAGCTCGATCAGCGCCGTCGAGTCCTCGGCGTCGAAGCCGACCAGCCGACGCACGAACGCCCCGGCGAGCAACGTGCGTTCGCCGGTGACCGGGTGCACGCGCACGAGCGGGTGCTCGGTTTCGTACGCGGTCGACTCGAACAGCTCGCGGTAGTCCTTCTGCGCCGCGGAAAACTTGTCCGGGTCGGCCGCCGCGTAGTCGTAGCGGTTGCTGTGCACCGCCCGCAGCGAGTCGGCGAACGCCTTCAGTGGCGCGGGCAGATCCTCGTACGCGGCGGCGGTGTTGGCCCACAGCGTGTCGCCGCCGACGTCGGGCAGGTGCACCGCGCGCAGGATGGAGGCGAGGGGATACGCGGGCACGAACGTGACGTCGGTGTGCCAGCGGTCGGCGACCACGCCGTGGTCGCTGTCGATCGGCACGATCAGGTCGCCCTCGGCGGACGCGGTCGGATGCCCGATCGGGTCCCCGAGCAGCCGGCCGAACGCGAGCTGACCGGCGTCGTCCAGGTGGTCCTGGCCGCGGAAGAAGATCACCTTGTGCCGGTGCAGTGCGCCGCGGATGGTGTCCACGGTGATCGCGTCGAGGTCGCCGCCGAGGCGAACTCCCTCGACCACGGCCCCTATTCGGGCCGAGACGGGCGATACGGCAATGGTGGTGGCAGTCATGGGTGGGTGTCCCTTTCGACCTTCAGATGGAGGAAGACGTCATCCGAAGCGGGCGCACGCGGGCGCGGACCGCCGAGCACATCGGCGGTCGAGCGTTGTGACGGTCCGTCGACCGAGGTGTGGCGGAGGCGACGAACCGGGGCCGGCGTACGCCCTAGCGACAGCTCGTGCCGGGCGGGACGGGGAGGTGGGTGATCCGGTGCCGACGCATCACGCACGCGACGACATGACCGGCGATGCCGGCCGTGCGCGTAGTCCCCGTGATCCCCACGGGATGGATTCTGGCCACAGACGCCGACGCGGGTCAACCGCATACCGACATGCGGACCGGCCGGGATCCCGGAATCCGCGACCTACCATGGGTGAAATGGACCGCGAGGAGTTCGACCGGCTGACCGCCATCGCCGACAGTGTGCGGACGCCGGCCAACTACAAGGTCGAGATCAGCGACGGCACGCTGGTGATGATGACCGGCCCGTCCGGCATCCACGAGTTCATCGCGCGTCGCCTGCGCATGCGTATCGAGCACGGGATCGCCGGGCGCGACGAGTGGGCGGGGATGGCGGTGCACGGCGGGATGGATGTCCTCGACGACGCCAACCTGATAAGGCGCAACCCCGACGTGTGCGTCTTCCCGGAGGACGATCTGCTCACCGTCGAGAACCACGTTCCCGCCGCCGACTTGCGGCTTGCCGCCGAGGTCGTGGCCCGGTCGAATCCGGAGAACGACTGGGAGGCCAAGCTGCGTGACTACCCGCGCATGGGAATCCCGGTCTACCTGATCATCGATCCGCGCCAGGGCACGATCACGGTCTATTCCGAGCCGAAGGGCGGCCGATACACCGCGCGGGCGGCCTACGCGTTCGGCCGGGACGTACCGCTACCGGGGTTCGGTTTCTCGATCGCGACGGCGGACTTTCCCACGTACTGACCCGCGTCCGGCACGCGTCACAACATGTGGTCGGCCGTCAGCAGGATGGCGTGCAGGTCGATGGCCGCGTCCCAGGTGGCCCACGTGGACAGTGCGGCGCCGCCGAGGGCGACCAGGGTGGCCGCGCCGGGGCGGCTCCACGGGGTGGGCCAGCGGTCGGCCGGGGTCGGGGCGAGCAGGGCGGCCACCCGGCGCGGGACCGGGCCGCCGGTCGCGGCCATCGCACCGTGCGGCGTGACGGGGCCCGCCAGCGCGGCCTTGCCCACCGCGCGCGCCACCACCCGACGGTCGCCCACCACGCGCGCGGCGGCCTCGTCCGCGCAGCGCTCCAGCGCGTACCCGATCGCCGTGCGCATCGGCCGCAGCAGCGGATGAGCGCACATCGCCAGCGTCGCCACCAGCAGCACCCGATCGTGCCGGCCGCTCAGATGCGCCCGCTCGTGGGCCAACAGTGCCCGTCGCTCGTCCGCGTCCAGCCGTGCCAGCATCGACGCCGAGACCACGATCCGGGGCCGACGCCCGGGCAACGCGAACGCGGTCGGCGGTCCGATGGGCAGCACGGTCAACTCCGTGTCGCCCGCCGCCGCGACCCCCGCGCGCAGCACCGCGAGCGCACGTCGCCGACGCCACAGCACGACCGACACGCACACCAGGGCCGAGGTCAGCGCCGCGCTCGCCAGCGAGCCGATCACCTGCACGTTGGGAATCGAGGCCCGCACCTGCGGGTCCGACCAGTGGTCGGGCAGCGGTACGCCCGGGAGTTGCGCCGTGCCCACCACGGTGAGCAGGCCCAGGCTGATGGTCGCGCACAGCGCCAGTACCGAGGTCAGCGCGGTGAGCAGACCCACCACGCGGCGCGGCGCGAGGTGGTCGGCGGCGAGCCGGGCCACGGGGACCGCGGTTATCGGCAGCAGCAGCGGCAGGTAGACGATCCAACGCACGCGACTACGACCCGCCCTCTTCCAACAGCCGGCGCAGCAGCGCCTCGTCGTCGGTGGACAGATCCGAGACGAACCGCGCGAGTACCGCCTGCCGGTCGCCCTCCTTGTCCAGCACCTGTCGCATCCGCCGCGCGGCGAGGCCGGCCTCGTCGTACACCGGCGCGTACACGTACGAGCGGCCCGACCGGGTGCGCTGGAGCACGCCCTTGTCGTGCAGGCGGGACAGGATGGTCACCACCGTCGTGTAGGCCAGCTCACCGGACAACTGCTCCTGGACCGCGCCCGCGCCCATCGCCGTCGGCGACGTCCACAGCAGCGACAGAATCTCCGACTCCAACTCGCCGGGGCCACGCCGCGCGGGCGGTCCGCCTGCTCTGCTTTCGGTCACTTCGGCCTCCGGTGGATGGGCACAACGCCCCGGCAGCCTAAACGGTCATGTTCCGGGATCGGCGACGCCGGTTCCGCCGGCCCGCGGCGCCGGTGTGCATCCGGCGTGGCGGGCGCGGATTCGGGCTCGGATTCGATACCCCGCGCATCGGCACGCTCAGGCCCGGTAGCCGCGCATCAGTACGTCGAGCAGCACCTCGAAGTCCATCGGCGGGTCGGCCGGAAAGCGCCCGCCCTCCTCGATCGAGGTCCAGCCGAGCACGGCGGCGGCGAACACGTACCAGTACTGCCGGGCGTGCTCACGATCCGCGCCGCCGAGCATGAACGCGGCGACCGCGCCCTCCTCGATCCGCAGGTGTCCCGCGACCCGGTGCGATCCGGTGAGCATCCGCGTCGCGAAGCCCGGGACGGCGGCGAACTCGCGGCGCACCGACCGGGCCAGGTCGAGCAGCCACACCTGCCAGGTCTCGGCGGTCGGCGGCACGGCGGGTACGACCCGCTCCGCCATCCGGCTGCTGACCAGATCGAGCAGTCCCTCGCGGCCGTCCACCCACCGGTACAGCGCCGAGGTGGCCACGCCGAGCCGCTCGGCGAGCGCCTGCATGGTGAGCGTGTCCAGGTCCATGGTCGACGCGGCGGCCACGATCCGGTCCAGGTCCAGGCGGGCCGGCCGGCCGAGTCGGGGCGTGCGGAGCGCGGGTCGCGGGGCCTGTGACATGCGGTCCAGCCTAGCCGGCGGCCGTGCGGCAGGGGAGGTGGCGGCCGGGTCCTCGGGAGGCGGCGGCCGTGCGCTCGGGAGGCCGCGGTCACCGAATCCACACTGCTCGGACTGCTTTAGTGAAAGAGCTTCACAAACAACTTAGGGCAGCCTAATCTTCTGATCCATCGGCGGTCTTCCGACTGCCCTCGATCCGCCTCCGGGCGAAGGAGCACCATGCGCACACCACCCGAGAGGGTCCTGCTCGGCCTGTCCTGCCTGGCCGTGTTCATCGTGATCCTGGACGCCACGATCGTGGCCGTCGCACTCCCCGACATCCGGGACGACCTGGACTTCTCCGGCTCGGCGCTGCCGTGGGTGGTAAACGCGTACACGCTCGCCTTCTCCGGCTTCCTGCTGATCGGCGGTCGGTGTGCGGACTTCTTCGGCACGCGGCGGATGATGCCGGCCGGCCTCGTGTTGTTCACCCTGGCCAGCCTTGCCTGCGGCCTCGTGGACGCGCCGGGGACGCTGCTTGCGGCACGCGCCGTACAGGGTCTGGGCGGCGCGCTGCTGATGCCGACCACGCTGACGCTGCTCCAGCACACCTTCCCGGACGGGCCGCGGCGGACCAGGGCGCTGATGGTGTGGAGCATGGTCGGCGCGGTGGGCAGCGGCGCGGGCACCGTGCTCGGCGGGGTGCTCACCGATTTCCTGAACTGGCGCTGGGTGTTCCTGGTCAACGTGCCGCTGGGCGTGCTCGCGCTGCTGGTCGCGTGGCGGGTGCTGCCGGTCTCGGCGCGGGCCGGGCGGCGCGGGCGGATCGACGTGGTCGGTGCGCTGCTCGCGACCGGCGGGTTGACCCTGGCGGTCTACGGGACGATGGAGTCGGTGCCGAAGGGCTGGACCGCGCCGGCGGTCTGGGGCTCGGTCGCCGGCGGTCTCACGCTGTTCGCTGTCTTCCTGGTCCACCAGGGGCGTTGGGCCCGGGAGCCGCTGGTCCCGTTGGACATCTTCCGGGCCCGCTCGGTGTCCGGCGCCAATGTCGTGATGTTCCTGATGGGCCTCGGCTTCTTCGCCAGCCCGGTGCTGCTGTCGCTCTACCTCCAAGGCGTGCACGCGTACTCGCCGCTCGAGGCGGGGCTGGCCTTCCTGCCGATCGCCGGCACGCTGATGATCGGCGCACGTGGAGCCGGCGCGCTGATGGCCGGGCACGGCACCCGGCGGATCACCGTCGGCGGGGCGGCGATCGCCGCAGTGGGCTTCCTGTGGCTGGCCCTGGGGCTGGGCGAACACGGTTCCTACGTGCCGTCGGTGGGCCTGCCGGGCGCGCTGTTCGGACTCGGTATCGGGGCCTGCTTCACGCCGATCGCGCAATCGGCCACGGCCGGCGTGCCGCGCGAGCGTGCCGGACTCGCCTCGGGTCTGCTCAACACCACCCGGCAGGTGAGTGGCGCGGTCGGGCTCGCCGTACTCAGCACGATCGCGGCCGAGGCCACCGGGTCGCGGCCGACACCGGCGCATCTCGCCCATGGGTATGCGGTCGCCTTCGCCGTGGCGGCGGGTTGCGCGGGCGCCGCGGCGTTGGCGGCGGCGTTGGCGATGGTGCGCGACCACCCGCGGACGTCCACCCCCGAGCCGGTGCGCACGCCGGTCCGAACCGGCGTCAAGCCGCGGTGACCAGCGGTTTCCGAGAACCGTCGGCCGGAGCACTCTCGGCCGGAGTGTGCTCGGCCGGTGCGGCGGCGCGGTCCACCCGGACCGCACAGCCCTCCACGCGCAGCGCGTCGACCAGGACGTCGTGCCGCCGGCTGCGCCTACGGGCCGGGTCGGCGTCGGCGGCCGGGAGCAGCACGGCCACCCGCTGCTCGGGCAGTCCGCGGACGAAGGTCGCCAGTGCCTCGACGAGCCGATCGCGCTCGTCGTGGACCACGCTCAGCGGCGCATCCACGCCGGACGCATCCCACGCGGCCACCAGCGCGTCCCGCGCGGCCTGTTCGCCGGCCCGCGTGACGTGCACGGCGATCGCCCGACCGGCCATCGTCCGGGCGGCGGACAGCGCGGCGATGGCGGCGGCGTCCATCCGGACGATCGGCACCACGACGGCCTGTGGACCGCCCTCGACCCGGCGCGCGTCGGCCCGGTGGATCGAGGCGGTGCGGCGGATTCCGGTGACCCGACGAATTGCGGCGAACATGGCGGCCTCCTTTCGACCGCCTCCAAGCCTCACTCCGAACCAGGCCGCACGGCCGACCTGTTGACGCGCTCTTGGCGTTCGAGGCACCGATCCGAGCGCATCCCTTACCCCGACTACGGGAAGAAGGGGGCGCCTCGCTGCGTCCGGCGTCCCGCACGTGGGGCGCCGGACGCGGGGCGGACGTGTGCGCTGTTGCGAGCAACGGGCGGCGGGCGGCGGGCGGCGGGCGGTGTGGCGGTGTGGCGGACCGCGTTGGCTTGGTTCCGAATCCGGGACTGCGCCCGAATCCGCGTCGGCCTTCACCGGGCCGGGGCTGCTTGCCGAGTGGGCGAGTACACGGGTGTACCGGGGCCGGCCGGGTTTGCGAGCGCGTGTGGGCCGGGCTTGATGAGCGACCGCGTAGCGGACGGCAACCCATCGCGGAGCGAGTGGCGGACCGCGGCTGCGGAGCGGACGTGCATCAGGCACCCCTGCTGGGCCGTCATATGCATGGGCCGGGCCGGTGGGGCGTCGGCGGAGGTGGCTTCGCTTGGGCCGGCCGCCGATTCCGGGGCGGGCGGCCCGTCCGCTTCGCGGCCGTTCGGGTCGGGGCGACGGGCGTTCGGCTGGTGCGGGAGGTCGGGGTGTACGCGAAGCCGTGCGGGTCTTCCCCGACCCGGTCGGCTGAGCCTATGCGGCAGCAGGAACGCGGCCTCGGCTCACCTGCGCGTCCTGGGCAAGGGATGTGCTCCGGTCGATGGGGGCAAGCCGGCCGCTGCGGGCGACCACGCGGCCGCCGCGGAGCACGATGCGGTCCTGTGGGCGGGTTTGCAGTGCCTCCGCGAGGGATCCTGCGCGGACCGCGAACAGGTCGGCTGCGGCGCCCGGTTCGAGGCCACCGGGATCCAGGCCCAATACGTTTCGGGCGTGCCCGGCCACCGCGGCCCAGGCCTGGGCGGCGGGCAGTCCGGTGGCGGCGGCCGTGGCCAGTGGGTCGGCCAGGCCCATCGGATGCCCCGCGGTGCGCAGGTGGTCACCGCCGGCGGCGACGGTGACGCCCGCCGCGACGAGTTCGCGGATCGGCAGTCCGCAACCACGCTCCGAGGGCAACGCCACGACCCGCATGCCGGAGGCGGCGATCGTCTCGCCGACCCGCCCGAGTGCGGACGGTGCGAGCCGGTTCAGGCCGGCCAGATGACTGGCCGTCACCGGCCGGTCGAAGCCCGACGCGCGCAACAGCCGGGCCAGGTCGCCGACCGCGAGCAGCCGCGGGTCGAAGCCGTCGTCCAGATGCAGGTCCAACGCCACCTCGGCCCGGTCGGCGAGCCGCAACAGCCGTCGGATCTCCTGCCGACAGTCCGACGCGAACCTCGGCCGCCCACCGATCACCCGCGCGCCCGCACTCACCGCGTCCACGATGGTGCGGTCACTCGTCCCCGGCACCGGGACCGCGACGATCTGCAGGTCGAGCACACGATCGAACTCGGCGCGCAGTTCGGCCATCACCTCGACCGCGCGCAGCGGCGTACGGCCCGCGCCGATGTCCAGGTGCGTTCGCACAGCGGTCACCCCGTGCCCGGCCAGCGTGCGCAACGCCGCACGCGAGCGCCGCCGCAGGTCGCCGGGATGGTAGGGCGCGGGCCGGACCAGCCAGGATCGCCACGCGCCGTCGCGTCCGTCCGGATCCGAGCCCACCGGCTCCCAGGTCAACGCGCGATCGAGGTGTACGTGCGGCTCGGCAGGTGCCGGCAGCAGCAGGTAGCCGGTCAGGTCCAGGCCGGCGCAGGTCTCTCGGCACAGCCGACCCGGCTCGCGCAGCATGCTGATCCGACCGTTGCGCAGCACCACGTCGCGCGCACGTCCATCCGGCAGCGTGGCGCCGAACAAGGTGATCCTGTCGTTCATCGCTACCCCCTGGGACTCGAATCCGCGCGTGTCGGGGCCGGCCGTCGCGGTCCTGGTACCGCATCGCCGCCTCGCCNCGCCCCACTGTGGCCGGGCGCTGTTGCGCGGGCGTTTCGGCGTCGTTACGGACCACCCTTCGCGGGTGAAACGGCTACGTAACGCGACCGACGCCGACCGGCAACGGCGCACCCGTACAACCGTCCCCATGACCATCACCGAGGCGCCCCCCGTCGCCGTACCGGGCCCCAGGCGGCGCCGGCAGCACCTGCCGTCCCGGCCCGGCACCGTTTTGTGGGGTTGGCTGCCCGGAGCCCGGGACCGTCCCGTGCTGCTCGCCGACTCGGGCGAGACGCTGACCGTGGACACGGTGTCGCACGAGGGCCTGCTCGGCGAACAGGGCCGGGACCCGGTGGCCTTCTTCGGCCGGCACCACATCCCGGCCGACCGCGTGCCGGCGGACCACCGCGAGTTGGCCGCGTCCGACGTCGCGCACGACCCGGTCGTGGACGGCCCCCATGTGATCACCGGCCCGATCGCGGTGGCCGGCGCGCGGCCGGGTGACGTACTCGCGGTGCACCTGCTCGACCTGGCCCCGCGGACCTCCTACGGCGTGCTGACCGAGCGGCACGGCCGGGGTCGCGGCACCCCGCCGGTCACCGTGTGCCCGATCCGGGACGGCTTCGCCCGGGTCCCCACCGCGGCCGGTGACCTGCGGCTGCGGCTGCGGCCGAGCCTGGCGGTACTCGGGGTGGCGACCCCCGACGGCCTGCGCCGCCTGTCCACCCGGGTGGGTTCGCACGGCGGCAACCTCGACCTGCCGATCCTGGGCGCCGGCACCACCCTCCACCTGCCGGTGCAGACCGCCGGCGCCCTGCTCCACCTCGGAGGCCCGCGCCTGGCGCACGGCCACGGCGCGGCGCTGGAGGGACCGCTACGGGTCACCCTGCGCGTCGAGGTCATTCCGTACGAGGTGGTCCGCATACGATTCGGCAACCCCCGCCGCCCGTTCGCGACCACGGCGGACGCGCTGATCCCGCTGGGCATCGCCGCCGACCCGGCCCTCGCGCTGCGCCAGTGCGCCGCCCAGGGCGAGGAACTGCTGGTCGCCGGACACGGCCTGACCCGCGATCAGGCCCGCACCTACCTGGGCGCCACCGCCGTATTCGGCACCGGCCGCACCGGCGCCCACGCCCGGGTGCCCCTGCCGGGATGACGAGGCGGCCCGTCCCGGCCGCCGCCCGGTCGTCGGGCGGGTCACCCGGGCGGCGCCGATCGCCGATATCGAGCGGTGGCGCGGAACGCCCGGGGTAGCGTTTCGGGATGAGCACCTCTTCCGCGACCGGCGCGGCCGACACGACGGGCGCGGCCGAGGCGATCGAGGCAACCGCCGCAACCGCCTCAGCCGCGCCCTGGCCTCGGACCACTGCCGAGGCGTTGGCCGTGCAGGATCGGTTGCGCCCGTCGGTGGACACCGTTGGGCCCGGGCCGGGGCCGACGGATGTGCGATTCGTGGCCGGGTTGGATGTGGCCTACGCCGAGGACTCCGACGAACTGGCCGCGGCCGTGGTGGTGTTGGACGCTCGCACGCACGCCGTGGTGGAGCGGTCCGTCGTGCATGGCGTGGCGACCTTTCCGTACGTGCCCGGCCTGTTCGCCTTCCGTGAGGTACCGGCGCTGTTGGCCGCGCTCGAACAGCTCGACACCACGCCGGACCTGCTCGTCTGTGACGGTCAGGGCCTGGCCCATCCGCGCCGGTTCGGGCTGGCCTGCCACCTCGGCGTGCTGACCGGGCTGCCGGCCGTCGGGGTCGGGAAGACGTCCTTCGTCGGCGTGTACGAGACGCCGGGGGAGAAGCGGGGTGAGGCGGCCGACCTCGTGTACGAAGGTGACGTGGTCGGGCGCGCGCTGCGTACCCGCGATGCGATCAAGCCGGTGTTCGTGTCGATCGGCCACGGCGTCGATCTGGACACGGCCTGTGCGCACGTGCTTGCCCTCACCTCGCGCTACCGCCTCCCGGAAACCACCCGCCAGGCCGACCAGACCTGCCGTCAGGCCCTGAAGACCCACCGGGAAACCAATCGGCCGTAGCCACCGAGCCCCACCGGGAAGCCGAATCGGCCGTAGCCCACCCGACTCGCGCCGCCGGACTCCCGTCGCCCGACCCGCCCCCTGTCCGGGCGGACTCCGCAGCCCGTCTCTCCAGCGCGCGAAAGAGCCCCCGAACCACCTGCGCAAGGCGGTTCGGGGGCTCTTCGGTCACCGGCTCCCCAAGGGGGGAGGATGGAGAGCCGGCTGCTTCAAGGGTGGATCACCCGGTGCGGATCAGTCCGTCGCGATCGCTCGCAGGACGTTCATCCGCGCCGCCCGGAAGGCCGGCATCACGGCGGCCAGCAGGCCGACCACCGCCGCGGCGATCACGATCCCGATCACGGTGCCCCACGGGATCTCCAGGACGTCCAGGCCCTGCTTGGCCAGCAGACGCTGAGCCCCGATGCCCCACGCCATGCCGAGCGCGAGCCCGACCAGGGCGCCGAACACCGCGATGACCATGGACTCCAGGCGGATCATCCGGCGGATCTGCCGGCGCGAGGCGCCGATCGCCCGCATCAGGCCGATCTCCCTGGTGCGCTCGACCACCGACAGCGCCAGCGTGTTGATCACACCCAGGATCGAGATGATGATCGCCAGGCCGAGCAGGCCGTAGATCAGGTAGAGGAACGTGTCGATCTGCTTGCCGATCAGTTCCTTGTAGTCGCTCTGGTCGCGGGCCTGGACCTGCGGGAAGGGATCGAGCGACGACTTGAGCGCGGCGCCGACCTTCTTCGCGTCCTGACCATTGGCCGCGTTGATACTCACGCTCTGGTACTGCACGTTGGGGACGAACTTCTTCATGATCGTGTTCGGGATCACGAGCGTTTCGCCCACACCGATGACATCGTCGGACTTCTTGCGGATCGCGCCGACCTCGACCGTGGTCTTCTGCAGGTTCGGGAAGGCGATCTCGATCTTGCCGCCGATGCCGAGGTGGTGATCCTTGGCGAAGTCCTCGCCGATGGCCGCCTTGCCCGCCGCGATGGCCGCGTCGCCGCTGCCCTGGAGGTAGGTGGTCTTGATCGTGCCGTCCATGCCCGGGTCCGAGCCGAGGATGAAGTCCTTCTTGGACTTGCCGTCCGCGGTGATCGTCGCGTTGCTCAGGGTCGTGGCAACGACGTCGCCGACGCCGGGTGTCTTGCGCACCGCCTGGACGATGGGCTCGGGGAAGGTCCCGGTCAGCGACTGGACGGTGTAGTCGGCACCCAGGGACTTGTCGATCTGCTTGTCGAACGAGGCCGACATCGACGAGGCCGCGACCGCCATGCCGCTGACCAGGGCGACGCCGATCATGATCGCCGACGCGGTGGCACCGGTACGGCGCGGGTTGCGCAGCGCGTTCTCCCGGCTGAGCCGGCCCATCGAGCCGAACAGCTTCGGGTACCAGGAGGCCAGGGCCGGGACCACCGTGCGGGCCAGGAGCGGCGCCAACACGATGAAGCCGAGCAGTGTGAACAGCACGCCCAGACCGAGGAATCCGCCGCCCTGTCCGCCGTTCTCCGCGGTGGCCCCCGCGACCAGCGCGAGCGCCCCCAGGCCGAACAGCACCGCGCCGATGATCGAGCGGGTCTTGATCGACTTCTGCGGCGGCGCACCGGCCTCGCGCAGGGCCGCCATCGGGGCGACCTTGCCGGCGCGGCGGGCCGGCACGTACGCGGCGATGACGGTGACGATCACACCGACCAGGTAGGCCACGATCGGGGTGGAGGTCTTGATCACCAGGGACGTGCCCTTGAGGTTGATCCCGACCGCGCTGATCAGTGCCTTGAGTCCGACGGCCAGGCCGAGGCCGGCCAGCAGGCCGAGCGTCGAGCCGACCACGCCCAGCAGGACCGCCTCGAGCAGCACCGAGCGGTTCACGTCCGCCCGGCTCGCGCCGATCGCCCGCATCAGGCCCAACTCACGGGTGCGCTGGGCGACCAGCATCGAGAAGGTGTTGAAGATCAGGAAGATGCCGACCAGCACGGCGACACCGGCGAAGCCGAGCATCGCGTACTTCATCACGTTCAGGAAGCCGCTCAGCTGGTCGTTGGCGTCCTTGGCGGACTCCGCGGCCGTCTGGACCTCGAGGTTCTTCGGGTCGTTGAGCAGCTGCTGTACGCGCTGCTTGAGTTCCTTGTCGCCGACCCCGTCCGCGGCGGTCACCGACACCGAGGTGACCAGGTTCGGGTCGCCGAGCAGTCGCTGCGAGGCGCTCGCGTTGTCGAACGAGAGCAGGGCCGCGCCGGGGTTGGTGGTGGTGAAGGTCACGATGCCGCTGACCTTGACCGGGAACTCGCCGTTCGGCGCGATCACCCGCAGCTCGTCACCGATCTTGACGTGCTTCTTCTTCGCCGTGTCCGAGTCGATCATCACCTCGGCCGGGCCCTTGGGCGCGGCACCACTGGTGATCTTGACCGGGGTGCGGTCGGTCTCGAACCAGTTCGTGGCGATCGTCGGCGCGCCCGAGGACGGGCCGACCGACTTGTTGTGCTTGTCGACCACGGTCAGCGACTCGAGGTTGACGTTGCCGTGCGCCTCCTTGACGCCGTCCACCTTGGCGATCTTTTCGATCAGCGATCGCTGGAGGGTGGGCGTCTCGCCGGTGACCGCGAGGTCGTTCTTGTCGAACTCGGACTTGGGCTTGACCGAGACGTCCGACGCGGTGGACTTGAACAGGTCGTCGAACGTCTTGGTGATCGTGTCGGTGAATACCAGGGTGCCGGAGACGAACGCGACCGACAGCAGCACTGCCAGGGCGGACAGCACCATTCGCCCCTTGTGGGCGAGGAAGCTGCGGAACGTGGCTTTCAACATGGTGGGGGACTCTCCGCCTGTTTCAGCTGGTCCGGGCGCCGTCGAAGCGCTTCATGCGCTCCAGCACGGCGTCGGACGTGGGACGCAGCATTTCGTCGACGATTCGACCGTCTGCCAGGAACAGGACCCGGTCCGCGTAGGACGCCGCGTTCGGGTCGTGGGTGACCATCACGATGGTCTGACCGAGCTCGTTGACACTGCGCCGCAGGAAGGCCAGCACCTCGGCGCCGGAGCGCGAGTCGAGGTTGCCGGTCGGCTCGTCACCGAAGATGATCTCGGGCCGGCTGGCCAGCGCGCGGGCGCACGCGACGCGCTGCTGCTGACCACCGGAGAGCTCGCTCGGGCGGTGCTTGAGCCGGTCGCGCAGGCCGACGGTCTCGATCACGGTGTCCAGCCACGCCTTGTCCGGCTTGCGGCCCGCGATGTCCATCGGCAGCGTGATGTTCTCCAGCGCGGTCAGCGTGGGGAGCAGGTTGAACGCCTGGAAGATGAAACCGATGTTGTCGCGACGAAGCTTGGTGAGCGCCTTGTCCTTGAGACCGGTGATCTCGGTGTCGCCGATCCAACTCTTGCCGCTGCTCACCGAGTCGAGGCCGGCGAGGCAGTGCATCAGGGTCGACTTGCCGGAGCCGGAGGGGCCCATGATCGCGGTGAACTGACCACGACCGATCTGGACGTCCACGCTGTCGAGAGCGACGACTCGGGTCTCGCCTTCGCCGTACGCCTTGGTGAGCTGCTGCGCGCGGGCGGCGATCGTGCCCCTGGAGTCCGCGTCGGTCATGGCAGCCGTGGCCGTGGTCACGAGTCTGTCCCCCAGTCGAGGTGGTGATGGTTGCGCTCCGCGTTTTGCAGTGCACAGGTTCACCGTAGGGGTGATGAGGGGTTGGCGAATCCTCTCGAAGGACAGATCCGGTCGTCCTACGCAGGGAGGACCCCGGGTACGCCGAACGACCCTTCCCCCTAGGGGAGCCCCGTACCGGTGAGGTATGTCTCGTAGCGGAGTCGACGACTCGTCACGCTCCGTACACCTCGCCCGTACCAACGATCCGTATCCGCCCCCGGGTTCCCGAAATGTCGCGGCCGGTGTCGGCGCGCCCCGAGAGGAGGGTGCCGTCAGCCTTGCGAGGGATCTTCCGTGGGCCGGTGGTTGGCCATGATCGCCGCGCCGACTTCGGCCATGGCGCGGCGCAGGCTCGGCGGGGACACGGCCTCCACATGCGCGCCCAGCGCGGTCAGTTGGTCCACCGCGATTTCCTCGGACTCGGTGTGCAGTCGCAGCTCACGCCAACCGGCCGGGTCCGGTGGTCCGGCCGAGGCGAGCGCGTCCGCGGCGACCACCGGGCCGAAGACGCGGGGCAGTTGGCGCAAGCCGTACGGTGAGACCCGGATCACGCAGGCCGACCGCATCAGCGAGCGGGCGAAGTCGTCGTTGTTGTGGGCCCACCACGCGCCTAGGTCGAAGCCGTCGGGACGCTCGCAGCGCTCGGGTCGGGTGCTTGCGGCCACCACCCGGGCCACCCGGTAGCTGCGGATGTCGGTGCGGTGGCGGGCGACCAGATACCAGACGCCCGCCTTGAGGACCAGGCCGAGCGGGTCCAGTCGGCGGGCCACCTCGCGGTCGCGGCGCGCGTAGCGCAGGTCGAGTCGGCGACCGGTCCACGCCGCACTCGCGATCTCGGTCAGGCACGGGACGTCCTCGTCGTGCTGGAACCAGCCCGGCGCGTCCAGGTGGAAGCGCTGCCGGACCCGACCCGCGCGGGTACGCAGGTCGGCGGGCAACGTGGCCATCACCTTGGTCTGCGCCGCGACGAGCACGGTGGCCAGGCCCAGCGCGTCGGCGGCGTGCGGCGCGCCGGACAGGAACAGCGCGGCCGCCTCGTCTCCGGTGAGCCCGTCCAGCCTGGTCCGCCAGCCCTCGACCAGCCGGATCCCGCCGTGCGGCCCGGTCTCGGTCCACAGCGGTACGCCGGATGCCTGGAGCGCGGCGACGTCGCGGTAGACGGTACGGACCGACACCTCCAACTCGGTGGCCAGCTCGGCGGCGGTCGCCCCGCCGGGTCGGTTCTGCAGGTGGAGCAGCAGCGCCACCAGTCGGCCGGATCGCATGACACGAAACTAGCTCGGAATCCTTGCCAACTGTTGTCAGGGATGACGGCGCAGGATTCGGATATGACGAGTTGGGCGGAGTTCGAGAAGGTCGAGCCGCAGTTCGCGGCGACGGTGCGTGAGCGCTTCGGGATGTACAAGCACCACGTGCTGGGCACGGTCCGGCGGGACGGGGCGCCTCGGCTGAGCGGGCTGGAGGCGGATTTTCGGTTCGAGCAGATGTGGCTCGGCATGATGCCGGGTTCGATGAAGGCGCGGGATCTGCTGCGCGACCCACGATTCTCGATCTTCGCGAACCCGGGGGAGGGCGCCGAGATGACGCACGGCGACGTGCGGGTGAGCGGGCGGGCGATCGAGGTCGTCGACGACGCGGTCAAGGGTCGGTATGCGGCCGAGACGATGGCGCCGGAGCCGTTCCATCTGTTTCGGGTGGAGTTGGACGAGGTGAGTCGGATCGGGGTCGAGGGGGAGGAGATCGTGATTCGGGTCTGGCGGCCGGGTGGCCCCGTGCGCACGATTCGGCGGGGGAACGACTCCGCCCCTGCGCGCGAGGAGGGCTGAGGCCGAGGGTGGCCTGAAGCCGGGCAGGCCGGTCGGCCTCGAGCGCCGGCCGGACCGAAGTGGGTACGGCGGGCGCTCGAGGCTCGGTTGGGGTTGGGGCGGTCAGGGCTCAGGTCGGGTCGACGGGGGTTGCGGTGGGTTCGTCCTCGGGGGGTGTGCCGGGGGGATTGAGGCCGTGGCCTCGGTGGAGGGTGAGTTCTCGGGTGATGGCGATGTTGGTGAGGAAGGGGCGGTCGTGACTCGCCACCAGGAGGGCTCCTCGGTAGGCGTTGAGGGCCTGTTCGAGTTGGTGGACCGAGGCCAGGTCCAGGTTGTTGGTGGGCTCGTCGAGGATCAGTAGGTGCGGCGGCGGGTCGGCGGACAGGAGCGCGGCCAGGACCGCGCGGAAACGCTCGCCGCCGGAGAGGGTGCCCACCCGTTGTTCGGGGCGGTTGCCCTTGAAGAGGAAGCGGGCGAGTCGGCCGCGCAGTTCCGCGTCCGTCGCCGAAGGCGCGAAGCGGCGCACGTTGGCCAGGACGCTCGCGTCCTCGTCCAGTACGTCCAGCCGCTGGGGCAGATGGCGCACGCCCTCGACGCCGATTCGCACGGTGCCCTCGGCCGGTTGTTCCGCACCGGTGAGCAGCCGAAGCAGCGAGGTCTTGCCCGAGCCGTTGTCTCCGATCAGCGCGATGCGTTCGGGGCCGCGGACGATCAGATCCAGGCCGTTCGGCCCGTACAGCCCATCCGCGGTGTTCAGGCCCTCGGCCACGAGCACCGTGCGCCCGGCGGGCACCTCGGTCTCGGGCAACTCGATCCGGATCTCCTTGTCCTCGCGGACCGCGTCCTTGGCCTCGGACAACCGCGTGCGGGCGTCGTCGAGCCGGCCCTCGTGGGTGCCCTTGAGCTTGCCCGCGGAGACCTCGGCGGCCCGTTTGAGGTTGCCCGCGACGATCTTGGGCAGGCCGCCCTCCAACTGGGCCTTGCGGCCGGTTCGGACCCGGCGGGCCAGTCGTACCTGGGCCTCGGCCAGTTCCCGCTTCTGCTTGCGCAGGTCGGTCTGTGCGGTGCGGACCAGCCGCTCGGCGGTCGCGCGCTCCTGCTCCAGGACCTCCAGATACGCGCTGAGATTTCCGCCGTAGGCGCGGGCCCGGTCCGGGAGCAATTCGACGATCCGGTCCACCAGGTCGAGCAGGACCCGGTCGTGGCTGACCACCAGGAGCACGCCCGGATACCCCTGCACCGCGTCGTACAGCCGCTCGCGCGCGGACGCGTCGAGGTTGTTGGTCGGCTCGTCCAGGAGCAGTACGTCGGGACGACGCAGCAGCAGCGCGGCGAGTCCGAGCAGTACCGACTCGCCACCGGACAGGGTGCCGACCGTGCGGTCGAGATCGACGTGCGGCAGCCCGAGTCGGTCCAGTTGGGCCCGGGCGCGTTCCTCGACGTCCCAGTCGTCGCCGACCGCGTCGAAGTGCCGTACATCCGCGTCGCCGCCCTCGATCGCCAACAGCGCGGCGCGCGTTCGGGCGATGCCCAGTACGTCGTCGACGCGACGGGCCGCGTCGAGCGGGAGGTGCTGCGGCAGGTAGCCGAGGTCGCTGCCGACGGTGATCGACCCGGAGGTGGGTCGCAGGATGCCGGCGATCAGCTTGAGCAGGGTCGACTTGCCCGCGCCGTTGACCCCGACCAGGCCGGTTCGGCCGTTGCCGATGGCCAGGTCCAGGCCGGTGCAGACCGGGGTGCCGTCGGGCCAGGCGAAGGACAGGTCGGAACAAACGATCGCGGGTGCGGTCGGAAAAGACATGGGGTGGCTCCCGGAGACGCGTGGTGAACGGATCGCGTGGGACACCGCGCGGCGGGATCGGGAGGGGGCCGGACATGAAGAAGTCGTCCGGGACGGCCACACCGAGGTCGAGAACGCGACCGCGAGCACACAGGGCTCGAGCGGCGCGATGTCCGGACCTCAGATGCGCAACGGACCATCCAGACGGACGACAATGTGACCGCTACAGGCTAACCCCCGGTTGCCGCGGATCTCAAACGGTTTTTTCGTCCGGCGGCGCGCCCCGCTGTGGATCGGCGTCCGCGCGGGCGTCGGGGGCAGCCTCGTCCCGGACTTCGGCCCAGCCGGCCGGGCGATCCAGGCGATACGCGAACGCGGCCGTGCCGACCAGCAGTACGAGCGGCACGGCGAAGGCGATCAGGACGTGTACGTGCAGCACCAGCGTCGCGCCGGAGAACGCGCCGAGCGCCATCGCGCACGCGGAGAGCAGCCGGCGGCCCGCGCGCGAGCCGGGCCCGCCGAACCGGCGGATGTCCGCGGCGAGTCCGGTGAGCGTCTGGGACAACACCGTGGTGGTCAGGTCCGGTACGGCCAACCGCCGGGCCACCGCGTTCTGGAGTCCCATGGCCAGGCCGAGGAGCACGATCAGCGGGTACCGCTCGCGGGTGGCCGGCCCGCTCACCACCGCGGCCACCACCAGGGCCGCCGCGACGAGCACGGCCTGGAGGGCGCAGCCGATCGCGAGCAGGCGCAGCCGCCGGTTACCGAACGCGGCGCCGAGTCGGCCTCCGGCGGCGGCGCCGACCAGGAACGCGGCCAGGGCGGCCATCGAGGCGGCCACGGACAGACCCGGGGTGCCGGCCAGGGCGAAGCCGGTGAAGACCACGTTGCCGGTCATGTTCGCGACGAACACGCGGCCCAGTTCGAGGTAGCTCAGGGCGTCCACCAGGCCGGTCACCACGGTGAGCACGATCAGGAGCGGCGGGAGCGGGCCGTGCGGGTCCTCGCGGGGTGGCAGGAGGGTGTTCTTCGCGTCCCGAAGCGTTTCGTGCATCGAGGCTCCCATCGGATCGGCCGTGCTGTGGTCGGCCTCGAACGCCGGCCGGGTTGCTTGGCCTCGAGGACCGACCCGGCTATCCATAGCCCGTTCGGTGCGCGCGGACACCTCGGTCGGTTGGTGAGCACGGTTGCGCGGCCGCCGAGTGGGTGTATCGGTTCATCCCATGTGGTGATCATGCTCCTGCGCGCGGCTCGGCGTGTTCCCAACCGTGGCAACGGGCGTTCTAGCCTGCTGCTGATTCCCTACATTTCCGAGCATTTGGGGCATTCGTGCGAGCATCCCGTGGCACGGCCGTAATCGCTCTGGTGGTGGCGGTGGTTGCTGCCATCGGCTTCGTCGTCTTCGCCGGTGGGCACGACGACGGCCCGAAGCGGAAGGCCGCGGCGCCGACTCGGGGAGCCCAGGGAGCCCAGGAAGTGCCCGCCCAAAAGCCGGTCACCCTGATCGGCGACGGTTCCACGTCGGACACCGGGGAGCAGCCGGGCCGGGTCAAGCCGGAGAAGCTCGCGCCGGGCCGGGTCGTGCCGCAGTTCGTGGTGTTCTCCTGGGACGGGGCCGCTGAGGACGAAAAGCATTTGTTCTCCCGCTTTCGCCAGGTGGCCAAGGAGAGCAACGCCAAGATGACGCTGTTCCTGTCCGGGGTGTACGTGCTGCCGGAGGCCGCGCGGGCCAGGTATCGACCGCCGCACAAGCCGATCGGTGCCTCGGACATCGGCTACCTCGACGACGCCCACCTGCGGATGACGCTGGAACAGATCGGCGCCGCGTGGAACGAGGGCCACGAGATCGGCACGCACTTCAACGGCCACTTCTGCGGGCGGACCGGCGGCGGTTCGTGGTCGGCCGACGACTGGCGCAGCGAGGTCGAGCAGGCCAGGGCGCTCGTCAAGACCTGGCGGACCAACACCGGCTGGGCCGACCTGCCGGCGCTTCCGTTCGACTACGACAAGGAACTGATCGGCGGCCGGGCGCCGTGCCTGGAGGGCCAGAAGGCGCTGCTCGAAGCCGCGCCGTCGATGGGCTTTCGCTATGACGCGAGTTCGTCCGGTGGGCGCCAGGTGTGGCCGGACAAGGTGAACGGGACGTGGGACCTGCCGTTGCAGCAAATCCCGCTGCCGGGACGCAGGTTCGAAGTCCTGTCGATGGACTACAACGTGATGTTCAACCAGTCGCGCACGGTCAAGGGCGACCCGGCCAAGTTTCAGGCGTGGGAGGACCAGGCGTACGCGAGCTACATGGCCGGCTTCGACCGCGCGTACACCGGGAACCGGGCGCCGCTCATGATCGGCAACCACTTCGAGGGATGGAACGGCGGCATCTACATGAAGGCCGTCGAGCGCACCATGCGGACCGTGTGTGTGCGACCGGAGACCAAGTGTGTGAGCTTCCACGACCTGGTGGACTGGCTCGACGTACAGGACCCGGCGGTGCTTGCGAAGTTGCGGACGTACGACATCGGCGCGACGCCGGACTGGTCGACACTCTCGGCTTCCCCCGAGCCTCCCGCGCTCCTCGCGCCCGCGATTTCGACGGTGGCTTCCGGCGGGGCCGCGGTCGTGCGGGACCGCTACTGACCCGGGCCGGCGGCCGGATCTCCGGCGGCGTCGGCCGTGTGCGGGTCAGCCGTGTGTGCGGCGGTCTTCACGGAGGAGTTCGGGGAGGGTTACGGCGCCGGAGCCGTAGCGGCCGGCCACGTCGTCGGGGTTGGAGATGCGGCAGCGCTTCATCGACAGGCAGCCGCAGCCGATGCACTGCTCCAGACCGTCCCGCAGCCGTACCAGCGCCTCGATCTCCTCCTCCAGCCGCCCGCGCCAGGCCCGACTGATCTTCGCCCAGTCGGCCGGCGTGGGCGTTCGGCCCTCCGGAAGCTTGCCGAGCGCCTCCTTGATCTCCTCCAGGGAGAGGCCGATGTTCTGCGCCGCGCGGATGAACGCCAATCGGCGCAGGATGTGCCGCTCGTAGCGGCGCTGCCCACCCGACGTGCGGCTCGCGCTGATCAACCCCTCCGCCTCGTAGTAGCGCAGGGCGGATGCCGCGAATCCGCTGCGCGCGGTCATCTGGCCGACCGTCAACAAGTCCGTCCCGGTGAGCACGCCGCCTCCTGAAGTCCGGTCGATTGCGGTTTCGTCCGCTTGACCTGAAGTGCACTTGAACTTGCAGTGTAGAGGGGCAGCCCATCACCGGGTGGGGTGTGGAATTCCCCTGGAGAACACCATGCCTGTCGCACTCATCACCGGCGCTTCGCGGGGGCTCGGCCTGGCCCTGGCCCACGCGCTCGCCGCCCGCTCCTGGACGCTGGTCCTGGACGCTCGCGGAGCCGCCGACCTGGCCCGTGCCGCCGACGAACTGCGCGGCGACACCGACGTCATCGCCGTCGCCGGCGACGTGACCGATCCCGCGCACCGCCGCGAACTGCGCGACGTGGTCCGCGAGTCCGGTCGGCTCGACCTGCTCGTCAACAACGCGAGCGTGCTCGGCCCGAGCCCGATGCCGCCGCTCGCCGGCTACCCGCTCGCCGAGTTGGCCCGGGCGTACGACGTGAACGTGTTCGCGCCACTCGCGCTCGCCCAACTGACCCTGCCCCTGCTGCTCGGCCGCCCCGAGCGCGGCGCCGTCGTGAACATCAGCTCGGACGCCGCCGTCAACGCCTATCCCGGCTGGGGCGGCTACGGCTCCACCAAGGCCGCGCTCGACCACGTCACCGCGACGCTGGCCGCCGAGCAACCCGACCTGGACGTCTACGCGTTCGATCCGGGTGACATGAACACCGACCTGCACCGGCAGGCGTTCCCCGGCGAGGACGTCTCCGATCGGCCGGCCGCCGAGACGGTGGCGCCGGCGCTGCTGCGGCTGCTCGACGAGCGCCCCGCGAGCGGCCGGTACACCGTCGCCGAGTTCGCCTCGGTGGTGACCTCGTGAGCACCCCGGTCGCCCAGGCGGCGACCGAACCCGCCGAGGCGCGCGGACTGACCCGGGACGGGATCCGACTGCTCGTGCACGCCGAGGGGCGGGTCGAGCACACCGTGTTCCGCGACCTGGGCCGGCACCTGGGCCCGGGCGACCTGCTGGTGGTGAACACCTCCGCGACGCTGCCCGCCGCGGTGGACGGCTACCGCGCCGACGGCTCGCCGGTGACCGCGCACTTCGCCACCCGGATCGACGCCGAGACCTGGGTGCTCGAACTGCGGCACACCGACGGCACGCCCGGGCCGGTGGACGACGTGCGCCGGTTCGAGGCGGTGCGCTTTCCCGGCACCGGATGCGGGATGGCACTGCTGCTGGACCCGTATCCGGCGAAGCACACCCCGCAGCGGCTGTGGAAGGCCCGGATCACCGTGCCGCACGCCCGGGTGGAGACCTTCCTGGCCGATCGCGGTCGTCCGATCACCTACGCCTACCTGCGCGAACGATGGCCGCTGACGGCATATCAGACGGTCTTCGCGCGCGACGAGGGCAGCGCCGAGATGCCCAGCGCGGGACGCCCGTTCACCAACGAACTCGTCGTCGATCTGATCACCCGCGGCGTCACCGTCGCGCCGATCGTGCTGCACACCGGGGTGTCCTCCCAGGACATGGGCGAGCCGCCGCTGCGCGAATGGTTCAACGTCCCGGAGCACACCGCGAGCCTGGTCCGTCAGGCCCGTCGGGTGATCGCGGTGGGCACGACGGTGACCCGGGCGCTGGAGTCGGCGGTCCGACCCGACGGCGAGATCACGGCCGCGCGCGGCTGGACCGACCTGCTGCTCGGCCCGGACCGACCGGCCCGGGTGGTGGACGGCATCATCAGCGGCCTGCACGCGCCGGAGGCGACCCACCTGCTGCTTTTGGAGGCGGTGGTGGGTCCTGCGGTGGTGCGTCGGGCGTACGACGAAGCACTCGCCGAGGGCTACCTGTGGCACGAGTTCGGCGACAGCTCACTGCTGTTGCCCTGAGTCCGGCGCCGCGCACGCGATCCTGCCCCGCCACCCGCACCGGTTGCGCAGCCGCGCCGACGGGCCGACTCAGCGCGCGAGTTCGGAGACCGGCCCGGATCGGTGTCTCCACGCTCCCGCCGGCAGATCGCGTCGGGAGCGCACCCACCACAGCACGATCACACTCGCGACGGCCGCCACGGCGCACCAGGTCGAGGCGAAGGAGTGGAACCACAAACGCATCGTGACGGCCGCGCCGACGGCGCAGACCAGGCCCAAGAAGCGCAACAATCGGTCCCTGGCCAGCAGTAGCGACCCCAGGGTCGCCACCAGATAGCCGGCGATCACCCAGGGGGCGCCGGGAATGCCGACCGAGTAGCGCACGGTGTTTCCGCAGATCTCCGCGTTCACCGGGCGCGATGCCAGCGCGTGTCCGAGCGCACCGGCGACCACCAGGCCGAGCAGTACGAAGAACCTCGCCCGGACCCGCTCCCGGCCGCGCCGCAACGGCCATTGCGCGGCCACCGCGGCGAGTGGGACGAAGGCGGGCAGCAGCGGGAAGGCGATGAAGGCCCACGTCTCGCGTGCGATCTCGGCGGTGCCGGCGGACACCGCGCCCCGCTCGCCCTTCCACACCACCGCCTCGACCAGTTGGTGGGCGCCGAGGAGTACGGGCAGCATCGCCATCGGCAGATCGTTGATCCGCCGTACCGACGCGACGCTTGCTATGCCTATGGCCGTGATGGCGCTGCCCATCACGAGATCGGCTTCGGCGCTCCAACACACGGCTGCCTCGTCTCGCCAGGGGAGGGTTGTCGGGAGGACCTTCGGAAGGGTTGTCGGGACGGCTGCGGCAACGGTTGTTCCGTGGCAGGCGTACCCATGGTTGATGTATTCAACAGTTCATACGCTCATTCGGGCGCAGTCACCACCGTGGCCTCGGTCACGTTCCGGTGTAGTGAGCACGTACCGCCGGTTGGCCCGTGTAGTTGGGCCCGGCCGTATCGTCCGCGCCCAGGTAGGCGTAGGGGAACTCCACCTCCCGCGCCCCACGCAGCGTCAGCCGCCGGCGGCGCGCGTCGTACTCGAAGCCCTGGCGGCGCAACTCGCCCGGCAGGTCGGCGGCGAGCGCGAGTCCGGCCGGGTCGAAGTCGGCGACGAACAGGCCGGTGGGCGTCAGCCAGGACGCGATCCGGGCGAGCAACCCGAGTCGATCGCCCACATAGTGCAGCCCGTGTACGCAGGTGATCAGGTCGTAGCGCCCAGGCGCGGTCCACCCGGTCGCGTCGGCCGCGATCAGGTCGAGCCCGGCCGGCCGGGCGGCGGGAAGGAAGAAGTCGACCAGGTCGACTCCGGTGATCCGCACGCCCTCGGCGCGCGGATCACCGGCCGCCTCGAACAGCGCCCGACCGGACCCGCAACACAGGTCGAGCCACGCCGTCCCGGGGCCCAACCGGGACAGCGGGTCGAAGCCCAACGCGCGCGCGTAGCTGTTCACTCCGCGCAGGCCCCGCTCGCGGTTCATCGCGTTGTTCGCCACGATCGGCGAGCGGGTCAACGTCGCGTCGTCCAGCAGCGGCGGGTCCTGAGGGGCGGTCATCCGGACAGATTAGACAGCGTGTGCGAGCCGGCCGGCGGCCGGTGGGTCAGTTGCCCGCGGTCCACTGCTCCCAGGTCAGGTTCCACGCGCCGTAGCCGTTGTCGGCCGCGACCGGCTTCTCCTCGTTGCCCTTGACCTGGACGATGTCACCGCGGATCGAACGCTCGTAGAACCACTTGGCGTTCTCCAGGGTCATGCTGACGCAGCCGTGGCTGGTGTTGGCTCGGCCGAACGGATTGTTGGGATTCCACGTGTTCGCGTGCAGGAACGTGCCCGACTCGGTGATCCGCATCGCGAACGGCACGGCCTTTTGGTCGTACTCGTTGCCCAGGCCCACCGTCTGCGAGTTCATGTCGAGCGTGGGGTAGCGCTCCTCCATCACCATGATCCCGTTCCAGGTCGTGTACTTGGGGTCCTCGCCCGCCGTGATCGGGATCGTCTTGACCACCTGGTCGTTCTCGGAGACGGTCATCGTGTGCGCGTTGGCGTCCACGACGGCGATCCGCTTGGTGTCCGAGATCTTGAACGAGAAGCTCTTGAACTGCTTCGACATCACGCCGCCGCCGAGGTCCACACCGCGCAGGTTCAGGTCGACCTTGACCTGCGTGCCGACCTGCCAGTAGTCCTTCGGCCGCCACTCCACCCGCGAGTTGCCGAACCAGTGCCACGCGCCGTCCACCGCCGGGGTGGCGGTGACCTTGATCGCTTCCTGAACCGCCTTGTGGTTCTTCACCGGCTCGTCGAACGTGATCGAGACCGGCTGACCGACACCGACCGTGGAATCGGCGTCCGGCATGAACGTCGCGGTGGCCGCCTGGGTGGGGTTGAGCACGGTGAACGCCGCGGTCGCGGTGGTCGGCTTGTTCTCCGCGTTGTTGGCGGTCGCGGTCACCGTGTACTTGCCGCCGTACATGAACGGCACCTTGGGCTTCCACGCGTTGCCCGCCAGCGCGCCGTCCACCGACTCGCCGCTCGCGTTGGTCACCTTGACGTCGGCGATCTTGCCGCCGCCGACCGCGATGGTGATCGGCGTCCCGGGATCGACACCGGTGGCCTTGTCCGCGGGGGTCAGGGTGACGGCGGCGGGGTCCACCGGGCCGGTGCGGTTCTCGCCGGCCGCCTTCGCCGGATCCGGTGTCTTCTTCTTCGCGTCGTCCTTGCTACAGGCTCCGGTCAGCAGCAGCGACGCCGCCACGATCGCGGCGACTCCCAAGCGGTGGGTGGTGCGAGGCATGAAAAGGGTCCCCCGTGATCGGCCGTCTGGTGGATTCACCAAAGGGACGCCGGCGGTGCTGCCGCCGTTGCGCGGGGGACCCTGTGATCGCGGTCTCAATTGACGGGTGTTCGGTCGGAGCGGGTCGCTCGATCGGGGTGCCGGGGGCGACCGCGGCGCGCCCCCGGAGGTCACCCGCGGGTCACTGCTTGGTCGCGCTCGTGGCCAGCCACTGCGACCAGCTCAGGTTCCACGCGCCGTAGCCGTTGTCGGCCGCTACGGTGCGCTCCTTGGAGTTGATCACCTTGACCACGTCACCGCGATCCGCGTGGTCGTAGAACCACTTGGCGTCCTCGGGCGTCATGCTCACGCAGCCGTGGCTGGTGTTGGCCCGACCGAATGGCGGATTCGCTTTGTCGTACCAGTAGTTGCCGTGCACGAAGGTGCCGGAGGTGGTGATCCGGACCGCCGACGGGACGTCCGCGATGTCGTACTCCTTGCCCAGGCCCACGGTTGCCGAGTTCATCCGGGTCTGGGTGTACTTCTCCATCACCACCATCACGCCGCCCCAGGTGTCGTACTTGGGAGACTCACCCGTGGTGACCTTGGTGGTCTTGACCACCTTGCCGTTCTCGGTCGTGGTCATCGTCTTGGCGGCCACGTCGACGGTGGAGATCCGGGCGATATTGCCGATCCCGAAGTTGAAGCTCTTGTACTGCTTGGAGCCCGCGCCGCCGCCCAGGTCCACGCCGCGCAGATTGAGGTCGACCTTGACCTTCGTGCCGGCCTTCCAGTAGTCCTTCGGCCGCCACTCCACGCGCGTGTTGCCGAACCAGTGCCACGCGCCGGCAACCGCCGGAGTGGCGGTGACCTTCATCGCCTTCTCCGCCTCGGCCTTGTTGGTGATCGGCCGGTCGAAGCGCACCGACACCGGCTGGCCGACCCCGACCGTCCCGCCGTCGGGGAAGATCGACGCGGTCACCTCCTTGCCCAGCGTCTGCGTGGTGAACTTGGTGGACACCGTCGTCGGGGTGTTGTCCGCGTTGGTGGCGGTCGTGCTCACCGTGTACTGACCGCCGGGCGTGAACGGGACCTTCGGCTTCCAGGACTTGCCGTCCGCGGCGAGGGTGCCGTCGACCGGCTCGCCCTTCGCGTTGACCACCTTGACCGCGGTGATCTTTCCGCCCTCGACCGCGAACGCCAGCGGGTCGCCGAGGTCGACACCGGTCGCGCCGTCCTCGGGGCTCGTGGTCACCTGGGGCGCGGCGCCCTTGGCCGACTCCTGGGGCTTGCCCGACTCGGCGCCGCCCGCGGCACCGCCGGTCGCTCCGGGTGTCACCGTGGACCCGCTGCCCGCATTGCTCGTCTTGTCGCCCTTGTCGTCGCCGCCCAGCAGCCCGCAGGCCCCCGTGAACAGGATCGCGCCGGCGACCAGGACGGCCGGAACGGTGCGCCGTCGCATCGCTTTACCTGCCACGTTTCGGGGTTCCCTTCAAGCGGATCGAGGAAATGGAGGCCGCGCGATGCGAGTCTCCGCATCATTGACTGTCGTAAGGCCCCTCAGGTTGCTCTCCGAGGGATGTGATGTACGTCTCGTATCGAGTGCGGGAACCCGACTTCGAGCCGAGGTCGCAGCCGGGTCGCGGGTGCCTCGGATGCCGATCGGAGGTCGATACGACGGTAAATGCCCGGGTTCGTGCCCATCACGCGGGCGCCTGGCGGCGAGCGCTCCGGTCGTCGAGGCGGCCCCGGCGCCCGGCTTGCGCGGGCAGCGTTCGCAAAGGTATAGCGGCGCCGTGCCGCCGCGGAAGCGGAATGCCAGGATATGCGACACAGTGCCGCAAACCGGTGCCGGCCGGTGAAATCGGGCCGATCGTAGTCGGAGTCGGGTTCGAGTGACCCGGTCCGGTCCCGGGGGCGACTCGGCGCGAGCCCCGCGACGGGCACTCCTGTCCGGCTTCACGCGCCTTTGCCGAACCCCCCGGGGCCTTCGACGACGTGAGACTGATCACCGTTCGGGCTCGCGCCCGGGGGATCCATTGCTTGAGAGGCTCGAGACGCCCGCTGCGACCGGAGCGCGCGGCCTCGCGCGATCGGCGGCCGAACCAACCCCGCGACGGCCGGCCCGGGGCGCCGGCGGCGACCCCCGGGTGGGCCGATCGTCGATCCCGGGTTCCCGGGTCCGTGGAGACCGCCCGGCCGGTCGGTGTGCTGGTGGGGCGGTCGTGCGACGGGAATTCGGCCCGTTCGACGGCCCGCCCCGCGGCGTGGCCCCCGGTCGGCCGCAGGCTCCCGGTCGAGCCGGCGCCATCGGACGGCGAGCCGCCGCGGCGCGACCGGAGTCGGCTGCCGGAGGCGGTTTCGGCGACCCGATCCGGCTTGTGCAGAGATGGGTAAGTCGCGGACATATCAGGTCGGTTGACCACACGTCAGGCTACGCCTGCGTCCGGAAGGTCGGTGTTGGGCACGTCCGGATCGGGCCCGGTAGGCTCACGCCCGACCAGCCCCCGGCAACGAGGATCCGCTTGATGTCAGCTGCACACATGCCCCCTCGCGCCCGGTCCGAACGACCGCCCATGGGGCGGACACTGCTCGCCTTCGCGGCCGTGTCGATCATCACCGCAGGCGCGGTCGTGTGGGCGGTGACCGCCGTCGGCTCGAACCACCGCACGGCGGTCGCGGTGGGCGGCGTGGCGGTCGCGCTCGCACTGGCCATCGCGGTCGCGGCCACCGTGTACGCGATCGGCACCGCGGACCTGCTGCGCGCCCGGATCGCCGACATGGACAACGACGCGGCCCGCTGGAACGACGACAACCGGGACCGGATGTCCGCGTACGAGGCCGAGGCCGCCCAACTCGCCGACGAGACGCTGCCCGCGCTGGTGGCGCTGCTGCGCGGCGGCGCGTCGGTGGACACCGCGCTCGCCGGCGTACCCGCTCCGCGGCACGAGGCATTGCAGCGCACGCTGGCCACCGTCGCCCGCGAGGTCGGTCAGGGCGAGCGCATGCGCGCCGCGGCGATGTCCGCGTGTGCGAACGCCGCAGGCCGGGTGCAGGCCCTGTCCACCAGCATGCTGGCGGACCTGCGCGAGATGGAGGGCCGACACGGCGAGGAGGTGTTCGGCGACCTCCTGCGGTTGGACCACAGCACCGCTCAGGCGGGTCGGCTCGCGGACAGCATCGCGGTGCTCACCGGCGCGCGTTCGGGCCGCCGGTGGACCAAGCCGATCGTGATGGAGAGCATCCTGCGCGGTGCGGTCGGTCGGATCAGCGCGTACCAGCGGGTGCGGGTGCACTCGACCAGCGAGGCGGCGGTGGCCGGCTACGCGGCCGAGGGCGTCATGCACGCGCTCGCCGAACTGATGGACAACGCGACCAAGTTCTCGCCGCCCTCCGAGCAGGTGCACGTCTACGTCGAGGACGTGCCCGCGGGCGTCGTGGTCACCGTCGAGGACGGCGGCCTGGTGATGGGCGAGTTCGCCCTGCGTCGGGCGGAACAGGCGGTCGCGGCTCAGTCGTTGGACCTGACCACGCTGTCCGGGACCCGATTGGGTCTGGCCGTGGTCGGTTGTCTGGCCCGCAAGCACGGGTTGACCGTGTCCTTCCGCCCCTCCTCGCGCGGTGGCACCGGCGTCGTGATGATGATCCCGAGGCAACTGGTCGGCGAGGTTCGCCCCGAGCCGCGCAAGCGGGCCGTACCCGACGCACGTGCGGCCCAGGCGCGCCCCGTCGAGGCGAAGCCGGTCGAGCCGGCACCGGCGGCCGCGGCGCCCTCGGTCTTCGAATCGGTGGTCGAGCCGACCCCCGCCGTGTCCGAGTCGGCGCCCGCACCCAGGCTCTCCGGGCTGGCCAAGCGCCGTCCCGGGCAGACCCTGGCCGCCGCGGCCAAGGCGGCGGAGCGGGGCGAGTCGCGCTCCGACGCCGCCCCGCGAGCGGCCAAGCCACGTCCCGCCCCCGGCGCCCGCTTCGGCGCGTTCCGCCAGGCGGTCCAGGGCGAACGGCCGGGTCGGGACGTGACGGCGTCCCCCGACGACAATTCCTGATCACCCCATCGCCGGGTCGTACGCAACGAGAGAACGGAGGCGGGGGTCGGCCATCCGAACCGGATGTCCACCTCGGAAGCCCTATGAGCGCAACAGCACACGGCACCGACGCACAGCGGATCGGCACCCAGCGGCAGCCCGAGCGTGACCTCGACTGGCTGCTGGAGAACCTGATCGAGCGCACCCCGGGCACCCGGCACTCGCTGGTGTTGTCCAAGGACGGCCTCAAGTTGTGCCGTACCGCCGAACTGACGGTGGATCAGGCGGACCAACTCGCGGCCATAGCGTCCGGCATCCAGAGCCTGTCGCACGGCGCCTCGATCGAGTTCGGCGACGGCAGCGGCGGCGTCCGGCAGTCGATGACCGAGTTCCACGGCGGCATCCTGTTCATCGTCGAGGCGGGCGAGGGCGCCCACCTCGCGGTGATCGCGGACGACGACGCGGACGCCGGCGTGGTCGGCCACAACATGAACGAACTGGTCGAACAGATCGGCGAGTACCTGAGCACGCCGGCCCGGGAGTTCGACGAAGGCGGCCGATCGGCATGATCCGGCGGCCAGTCGACAGCGGGGACCCGGACCGGCTGTACACGGTCACCAACGGCCGGACACGCGCCAACGAGGACGCGTTCGACCTGGTCACGCTGATCGTCAGCGAGTGCGAACCGAGCCCGGGCATGCAGTCCGAGCACGTCCGGATCCTGCGGATGTGCGATCGCCCCACCGCCGTCGTGGAGATCGCCGCCGAACTGGGCCTGCCCGTGGGCGTGGTGAAGATCCTGCTGTGCGACCTGCTCGACACGGGGCGGATCACCGCGCGGCACCCGCGCACCTCCCCGCGCCGGGCGCAACTACCCGATACCGAGATCCTGAAGCAGGTGCTCGTTGGACTCCACAACCTCTGAGCTCGCCACGTCCGAGCCGGCCGTTCGTACCCCCTTGGCGAGCACCGCGCGCGACGGGCTCAAGATCGCCATCGTGGGCGGGTTCGGCGTCGGCAAGACGACGATGGTGCGCTCGGTGAGCGAGATCCGTCCGCTCAACACCGAGGAGACGATGACCCGGGCGGGCGTGGGCATCGACGACGCGCGCAGCGCGGACGGCAAGACCACGACCACGGTCGCCTTCGACTTCGGCCGGATCTCGCTCAACGACGAGATGGTGCTCTACCTGTTCGGCGCGCCCGGCCAGGAGCGCTTCTGGTTCCTGTGGGACCGGCTGTTCTCGGGCACGCTCGGCGCGGTCGTACTGGTGGATCCCAGGCGTCTGGAGGACTCCTGGTACGCGATCGACCGGCTGGAGCACCACGGCACGCCGTTCGTGCTCGCCCGCAACAACTTCGGCCCGCCCGAGTACACGCTGGACGAGGTGCGCGAGGCGTTGTCGCTGCCCGCACAGATACCGATGGTCGACTGCGACGCGCGCAGTCGGGAGTCCAGCAAGGCCGTGTTGATCGCGTTGGTGAACCACCTCTACACGTTGTCTGCCGCCCGGGAGCGCGCCCTGTGACCACGCCTTCGGACCTCAACGACCCGAACGCCCCCGCGCCGCCCCAGGGTTGCCCGGCGCATGCGGGCGGCGGGTCGCTGGATGCCTCGCACGCGCAGGCCGAGCGGTTGTCCGGCCCGGGTCTGTGGCAGGACCCGCATCGGATGTATCGCAAGCTGCGGCAGGAGCACGGCTCGGTGGCGCCGATCCTGCTCGACGGCGACATCCCCGCGTGGTTCGTGCTCGGTTACCGCGAGGTGCACCATGTGACCGCGAACGACCAGCTGTTCGCCCGCGACTCGCGGCGCTGGCACGCGTGGGACAAGATCGCGCCGGACTGGCCGCTGATGCCGTTCGTCGGCTACCAGCCGTCGGTGATGTTCACCGAGGGGCCCGAACACCGGCGCCGCTCCGGGGCGATCAGCGACGCGCTCGCGGCGGTGGATCAGTTCGAGCTGCGCGCCCAGGCGGAGCGGATCGCGGACCACCTGGTCGACGAGTTCGCCGGGGTCGGCGAGGCCGAGTTGATGGCCGACTACGCGCACCGGCTGCCCTCGCTCGTGGTGGCCGGGCTGTTCGGGCTGCCCGAGCAGGAGACCCCGGCGCTGGTGCAGGACCTGGCCGGCTCGCTGGACGGCGGCGACGGCGCGGTCGAGGCGTACCTGCGGGTACGGGCCACGATGGCCCGGCTGCTGGAGCGCAAGCGGGAACGCCCGGGCGCCGACGTGCCCTCGCGGCTGCTGGCGCACCCGGCCGGGTTGGCCGAGGAGGAACTGATCCAGGACATGCTCGTGGTGATGGCCGCCGCCCAACAGCCCACCGCGAACTGGATCGGCAACACGCTGCGGCTGATGTTGACCGACGACCGCTTCGCGCTGACCCTGTTCGGCGGCCGGCGCAGCGTCGGTCAGGCGCTGAACGAGGTGTTGTGGGAGGACACGCCCACGCAGAACTTCATCGGCCGTTGGGCGGTGCGCGCGACGGTGCTCGGTGGGCAGAAGATCAAGGCGGGCGACCTGCTCGTGCTCGGTCTGTCGGCGGCCAACACCGACCCGCAGGTGCGCCCGGACTCCTACGTCGGCGCCGCGGGCAACAACGCGCACATGTCCTTCAGCCACGGCGAGCACCGCTGCCCCTACCCGGCCCCGGAGTTGGCCGAGGTGATCGCGCGCGCCGCGATCGAGGTGCTGCTCGACCGGTTGCCGGACGTCAACCTCTCGGTGCCCACCCGGGAACTGGTCTGGCGCGACTCGGTGTGGATGCGCGGCCTGGAGAACCTCCCGGTCGAGTTCACCCCCGCGTACGTGGGCTGATCCCGGGCCGGTTCGGGGCGGGCGAGGCGCCCGCCCCGAACCGGACTCAGGCCACCGGCGTGAAGGTCACCGGCAGCGCGACCGGACCGCGGGTGAACACGCCCTTCTCCGCGGGCGCGAACCCCGGCGCGAAGGCCAGGTCGGGCATCGCGTCGAGGAGTTGGTTGGTGCCGACCTCGACCTCGGCGACCGCGAGCAGCGCGCCGACGCAAAAGTGCCGGCCGAGCGCGAAGGACAGGTGGTCGGCCGCCGCGGAGAACGCCGTCTTGGCGGTCAGGTCCTCGCGGAAGATGTCGAACCGGTCGGGGTGCGCGAAGCGCCGGTCGTCGCGGTTGGCCGCCCCGATCAGGCACGTGAGCGTGCTGCCGGCGGGCACCACGCCGCCGCTGAGTTCGACGTCCTCGGCGGGCTGGCGCATGATCATGTGCACCGGCGGCGAAAAGCGCAGCGTCTCCGCGAAGGCCCGCGGGATCAGCGACCGGTCCGCGCGTACCGCGGCGAGTTGCTCGGGGTGTTCGAGCAGGTTCTTGAACAGGCTCGCGATCGCCTTGTCGGTCGTCTCGCCGCCGGCGGCCAGGAGCAGGCTGCAGAACGCCTTGATGTCCTCGTCGCTCATCCGGGTGCCGTCGATCTCGGCCAGGCACAGCGTGGACAGCAGGTCGGTCCCCGGGTTCGCGCGCCGCTCGGCGATCAGCGGCAGCAGGTACGCGGCGAACTCCTCGCGCGTGCGCAGCCCGGCCGCGGCCACGTCGGGGTCCTGGCTCAGGTTGCCCAGGAACGCGATGACCGACGTGTACCAGCCCCGGAAGCGCTCGTGGTCGGCCTGGTCCAGGCCGAGCATGTCCGCGATCACATCGACCGGGAAGCGCTGCGCGAACTCCGGGACCAGGTCCACCGATCCGCGCTCGCGGAAGGTGTCCACGAGCCGCCGGGCATTGCGCTCGATCACCGGCATGAACGTTTCCTGAAGGGTGTTGCCGCGAAAGGCCGGTGCCACCAGCGCGCGCCGCACCGAGTGTTCGCGCCCGCTCATCTGCAGGATGGTCCGCCCGTGCACGGGCTCCAACTGCCAGTCGTAGTTGTCGGTGGTGAACACCGGCTCCTTGAAAGCCCGTTCCAGGTCCGCGTAGCGCGAGATGATCCAACTTTGCATGCCTTCGTGCCACAACAACGGGTGTTCGTCGCGCATGTTCCGGTAGAGCGGATACGGATCGGCCGCGAACTCGGGCGAAAGTATGTCCGGCGCACCCAGAGTGGTCATCGAATCCCCTTGTCCCACAACGCAATCGAAGATCATCAACCAACCCGTCCAGGCTATGGACGACGACACCCGGGGTCCACCCCCGTCCATGCGGTGGCGTATTCACCGAGCCATTCACCGATGCGAACACGTGTTCCCGTGACAACGGCCGAAAAGCGGGCCGAAACATGGAGAGGCCGACATCCGGATGCGCGGGCCGACGCGTGGAAATGGCAAAACGGCGATGGGGCCCTCGGTGAACCGAGGGCCCCATCGCCGCTTTGCGAGGTGCGCCGCCAGGGACTCGAACCCCGGACCCGCTGATTAAGAGTCAGCTGCTCTAACCAACTGAGCTAGCGGCGCTTGCGTTGCGTGGGAAACATTAGCAGGGGTCGGCGGTGATCGAAAATCGACACCCTTGGACACGCTCGACCGGCGGTCGGGGGCGCGCGCGGAGCGTATCGAGGGCGCGCAAGGTCCCCCGTAGGACTTCTTCGAGGACACGGGGAGGACGCCCTTTTCCGGACATCCGCAAAGAGGTCCCCCGGCCCCTCTTACGGCGGGTACCGTCGGCATCACAGCCTGCACAGCACACCGCACGTCGTAACCGGGAGGGCCGATGGCCATGCGGCAGGGGGCCGGTCCTTCGTCCGGGAATGTCCGGCTCAAGGCCCTACGGCACTCGCATGGCTGGGTTTCCCAGCAACAATTGGCCGATGCCTTCGAGAAGAAGGCGCTCGAATGCGGACTTCGTCTCGGCGTCAGCGTGCGGCAGGTGCGGCGCTGGGAAAGCGCCGATCCGCCCTGGCCGACCCCCGATTATCAGCAGGTTCTGCAGGCTTTGTTCGAGCGGCCGCTGACCGACCTCGGGTTCACCCCGCCCTGGCAGGCGGAGCTGGCCGAGTACGGCGAGGACTTCACCGACGCGCATCCCACCGCCGAGCAACCGCCGACTCCCTCGGCGTTCCCCGCGCCCGCCCGGGAAATCGGGCGGGCGCCCGATCGCGGGGAGCAGGCCTTCGGCGAGGCCCGGGTCCGCCGGCAGCCGCCGCCCGTCGGTGGTCCGGTCGGCGGGGCGATGGTCGTGCCCACCCACCCGGCACCCGCGACCGGCCGCCAGGCGCCGCCGGCGCGCTCCGGCCCGGTACCCCCGCCGGGCCCCCCGCCGCCTCCGCGATCCGCCGCGCCACCCGGCCCGGTGCCGCCGCCCGGACCCGCGATCGTGCCCCCCCGAACGCCCCTGGAGACCGGCCCCACCGTGGTCGGCGGCCGACGGCTGGAAGGCGACGGCCCGCCCGGCCTGCCGGTGCGCCCGCCGCTGCGTGCCATCGGTGCGCCGGCCGCCGAGCCGCCGGCCGCCACCCTGGAGATCGCCACCCCCGCGGTGCTGCGCCAACTGCTCCGGGATACCCCCGACCCGGGCCCCCTCGCGGTGCCGATGCACTCGCGGGCCGGTCAGCTGACCGTGGTCGGCGCGGACCAGTACGCGATGCTCACCCGCACCTACCGACAGATGTACTGGGTCGCCCCCGCCGCCATCGCCTACCCGTCGGTGATCGCCCACGTGCGCCTGGGCACCCAACTGCTCAATGCCCCCGGCCCCGCCCGGGCCCGCAGGATCCTGGGCGCGTCGCTCGCCGAGACCGCGATGCTGGCGGGCCGGATGGCCTTCTTCGACCTCGCCCGCCCGCACGACGCGCAGGACCACTACCTGGTCGCCTATCGCGCCGCCAAGGAGGCCGGGGACACCCTGCTCGCCGCCGCCGTGCTCACCCACACCGCGTTCATCCCCGCCTTCGACGCGGCGCCCTCCGCCGCCGAGGACATCCTCGACTTCGCCCGCAAGACGGCTACGCGCGGTGCGCCGATGGTGATGCTCGCGTGGTTCGACGCGGTGCAGTCCGAGTTCGAGTCGCTGCGCGGCACCCCCGAGCGCGGGCTGCACCTGCTCGACCGGGCCGAGGACCTGCTGTGCCACCCGGACAACACACCCACGCCACCGTGGCTGGACTTCTTCGACGCCTCCCGGTTGTGGGGCTTTCGGGGCAAGACCGAACTCACCGCGCGCCGGATGGACCAGGCCCAGGACTCGCTCAACGACGCACTGCAGAACCTGCCGCCCAACGGCGACAAGCAGCGCGCGGTGATGTACGCCGACCTGGCCGAGGCGGCCTTCCAGGCGGGCCGGGTGGACGAGGCGTGCGGCCGGCTGTTCCAGGCCGTCGACATGCTGCGGGTGCACTGGTATTCGATGGCGATGGACCGGGTCCGGATCACCCGCAGGCAGTTGGAGCCCTACAAGAACTCGGTCGCGGTCCGCCAACTCGACGAAGTGCTGGAGTCGTTCAGCGAACTCGCGCCCACCGACGAGACCGGATTCGTGGCGCTGCCGGGAGCGGACGAACAGAGCTGAATTCCCCGTGTCGGTGACATGGTCCACACTGACCCGGGACCGGACGGTTCGACGACGAAAGCCGTACACGAGACATGCGCACGACGGGTACCACCGGCGCGATCGCCGGCAGGCTGGAGCAGTTGCGCGGCACACTGCCCACCCGCAATCACAACGCCCGCACGGTCGCGGCCCTCGCGGCCAATCCGGGCTGCGCCCGCCGGGGCGTGCTGGACGCGGCCGGCATCGAGAAGACCGTGCTCGCCGACCGACTCGGCTTCCCGGCCCGCTACGGCGGTCGCTCGCCGTTCGCGATCGGGCGCGGCAACGTGTTCGAGGCCCGGGTCAAGGCGGACGGTGGCACCGAGTTGCGCCGACTGCTCGCCGAGACGTTGGGCGCGAACCCGGACGCCGGCGCGCTGGTCGACGTGGAGCACGAGAGCGCCGGCCGACCGAGCCGCGAGGAACGGGTGGCCCGTACCCGCGACGCCCTGGCCCGGGCCGCCCGCGGCGAACCGGACGCGTGCGCGATCCTGGATCACCCGCTGCTGCCGCTGGACGTGGCCGGCCGGCGGGCCTACCTGGAGCCGGACGCGATGGCCTGCCGAGTGGCCGGCCGGCTGTACGTGGTGGAGATCAAGTCCTTCGCGATCATCGACGGGTCCGCCGATCCGGGCAAACTCGCCTCGGCCACCCGCCAGGCCGCGGTCTACGTGCACGCGCTGCGCCGGCTGGCCGCCGAACTGGGCCTGGACCCGGACGTCGTGGCCACCGACATCGTGCTGGTGTGCGCCCAGGACTTCTCCAACCGCCCGGTCGCCGTCGTGCTCGACGTGCGGCGCGAACTGGCCACCACCCGACGCCGGTTGGAGCGCCTGTCGGGGGTGGAGGAACTGCTCGGCGAACTGCCGGACACGCTGACCTTCGACGTCGACGGCGACCTGGCCGGCGAGGCCGTCGCGCGGGTGCCCGCCGCGTACGTGCCGGACTGTCTGTCCGCGTGCGAACTCGCGCTGTTCTGCCGGGACGAGGCCCGGGGCTGTGGTCCGGGCGGCGGCAGCGTGGGCACGTTGGGCACCTCGGTGCGCGGTGCGCTCGGCGGGATCGAGGACATCGGCGACGCGCTGGCCCTGGCCGACGGCACACGCGCCGCCCGGCCCGGCGAGGAGGACGTGGCCAGGTTGCTCCGCCGGGCCCAGGCGCTGCGAACCGAGGTGCTGGGCGCCGAGATGCCGGGATCCCAGGCGCCGGGAATCGCGCTGCCACGTCCCGTGGGACCGCCCGCGGCGTCGCGGGCCGAGCTGTCCGGCGGCGTCGGGTGAGCGCGATCGCCGCGCTCGGCCGGCTGCGCGCCGCCGCGACCGGGGCGGCCCAACCGGCCGCGACCGTGCGCCACCGGCATCTGTCCGCCCGGCCGCTGGTACTGGTGCCCTATGTGCTCGCGGGCGAGGCGTTCGCGCCGTTGGCGGTGTTGGTCGGCACCGACCGGGACCGGCCGCACCTGCTCGCCGTGCCGCAACCGCGCGACCGCGACCGGCGATTCGCGCACGCGGCCGAATTGGGCCGGCTGTTGCTGCCCTACCTGGGCGCGTTCGCGGCCGAGACGGAGACGATCGAGCGGCGCGGCGACGACCCGTACGAGCGCAGCTTGGACGCGCCGCAGGTGTTGGTGCCCACGGCGGGCGGTGTCGAGTATCTGCGCCTGCTCGGCCGGTCTACCCGATTCCGGCGCACCGACGGCGAGTTCGCGGTGGCCGAGGAGGTGCCGCTGCTCGGCCGGTGGAGCACGTGGCTCGCGGACCGGGCCGGCGTGCCCGGATCGAGCGTGCTGTTGGCGATGACCGACCTGCTCACCCAGGCGTGGGTGACCGGACAGAGTGCGCTGGAGGACGGCGACCTGGCCGCGCTGCTCGCCTGGATCGACCCGCCGGCCGGGCAGCGCGGGGATCGGGCGGCCCGCGCGGTCGAGGGCGGCCCGACCGCGGGGCCCGCGACCGATCCGGCGTTCGACGAGCGCCTGGTGCCGCTGATCGCCGCGTTCGACGAGGCGGTGGCCGCGGAACGGGCCGAGGCCGCGGGCGCCGAGGCCCGCACCGACCTCGGGCCGCGCGGTCGGGACGCGGAGCAGGCGATCCGCGACGCACTGGCCGCCGAGTTGATGCCGACCTGGGACCGGGTGTGGCGCGGCGTGGAACTGCTCGGCGCGCTGCCCGCGGGCGGGTCGGTGGCCGGGCGGTGGGAGGCCGATCGGGCCTCGTACAGCTTCTTCGCCGCCGATCTGGCCGACCCCGAGTCGCGTCCGCAGCCGCGGGTGCCCGGTGCGGTCTCGGCTGCCGCGCAACTGGCCACCCGGGAACGGGCACAGGCCCGACTGGATGCCGAACAGGTGCGTGACGACCCGCTGTTGATGGCCGCCGTTCGGCTCGCCGGCGAGGCGTTCCGCGGCGGGCTGATCGCGGTGGACGCCGAGCGTATGGTCGCCGAGCCCGGGAAGAAGACCGCCCGCCCGCGCCCGATGTTGACCTTCGCCACCGACGACGAACCGCTGTTCGGGCCGGGTACCGACCTCGCGTGCGTCGAACGCCCGGACGCGAAGGCGCGAGTCCTGGAGGCCGAGCCCGGCCGGGTCGTGCTGGAACTGCGCGGCGGCATGGGCGGGGGCAAGGCGCCCAAGCCGGGCAGCGTGCCCGAAGTGGGCGAAGTCCTGTGCTGGACCTCGCTGATCGCCGAATTCCGGCGCGGCCCGGACTGGCCCGCCGTCGAGGACACCCCCTGGACCCACGGCGGCCCGCCGCCGGAGCCCGAACCCGAGGTCGCCTCGGACCCGGACGACGACGCGTTGGAGGAGTGGTCGTGACGACCGTGCCCACCGGTCGTGCCGCGGGTGACCCGGCCGCGCTCGCCGCCGCCGCGACCGACGCCGTGCTCGCCGATCTCGGCTCCGGCGCGCATCGCGGCGTCGTGGTCGACTCGCCGCCCGGCGCGGGCAAGTCGACGCTGGTGGTGCGCGCGGCGGGGGAGCTGGCCCAGGCCGGCGAGCGGCTGATGATCGTCGCGCAGACCAACAACCAGGTCGACGACCTGCTGGTCCGACTGGTCCAGGACCACCCGGCGCTGACCGTGGGTCGGTTGTCCGCCACCGGGTATCGGCTGCCGCCCGCGCTGGTGGGCACCTCGGTGCTGAACGCGGAGAAGGCGGAGGCGCTGGACGCGTGTGCGGTGGTGGTGGCCACCGCCGCCAAGTGGGCACTCGTGCAGGACCGGCGCTGGCCGTGGGCGATCGTCGACGAGGCGTACCAGATGCGTTCGGACGCGCTGCTGCTGGTGGCCCGGCTGTTCGATCGGGCGCTGTTCGTGGGCGACCCCGGCCAACTCGACCCGTTCGCCACCGTGGACACCTCGCGCTGGCACAGCCTGAGCTACGACCCCTCGCAGAGCGCGGTGGTCGTGCTGCGCCGGCACAATCCGGACCTGCCGGTGCATCGACTCCCGGTGTCCTGGCGGTTGCCCGCGAGCGCGGCGCCGCTGGTGTCCGAGGCGTTCTACCCCTTCACCCCGTTTCGTTCCGGCACCGGTCCGGGCGAGCGGCTGTTGCACTTCGGCGCGGCACGCGAACACGACGCGTACGACGCGGCCGTGGACGTCGCGGCGAAGTCCGGGTGGGGCCTGCTGGAGTTGCCCGCGCGGTTCACCGCGGCGGCCGACGAGGAGGCGGTGCACGCGGTCGCCACGCTGGCCGCGCGGCTGCTCGCGCGGGGCGGGACCACGATCGGCGAGCGCACCCCGGACGGGGTGCCGCTGGACGCGTCCCGGATCGCGATCGGGGTCAGCCACCGCGAGCAGCGGGCCCGGGTCGAGTCGGCACTGCGCGACCTGGGCGCGGCGGAGATCGTGGTGGACACCGCGAACCGGCTCCAGGGTCGCGAGTTCGACGTGACCGTGGTGCTGCATCCGCTCTCCGGTCGGCGCGACGCGACCGAGTTCCACCTGGAGACCGGCCGGCTGTGCGTGCTCGCCTCGCGGCATCGACACGCGTGTCTGGTGGTCGCCCGGGCCGGCATCCCCGACCTGCTCGACGCGCATCCCACCGCCGACCCGGTCCACCTCGGCGTGCCGGTCAGCTTCCCGGACGGCTGGGAGGCGAACCAGGCGGTGCTGGCCGAACTCGCCCGGCACCGGGTCGCACTGTCCGGGTGAGCGATCGCGAACGCCGGCCGAGTCGGACCCGACCGGCGTTCGCGGCCCGGTGCCCGCCGGACGGCCTCGGCTACTCGCCGCGCTCCAGCAGCAGCTTCCGGCCGTGCTCGATCATCTTCGCCGTGTACTCCTCGCCCCATCCGGCCCGCGCCGCGACCTGAGCCGTCGTCAGGTGATCGAAGCGATTCGGATCCGCCATCCGCGCCGCGGCCATCGCCTGGTAGTCCACCGCCCGGTCGGCCGCCGCGCGAAACGCCTCGGCCAGGTCCGTCGAGCGGGCCAGCACCTCCTGGGGATCGGTCAGATCGTCCAGGTCGAAGAAGCGTTCGTCGGGCGGCTCGGGTACCGCCGGCTCGAACAACAGCGGCGCGGGCCGCATACGGGGCTTGCGCGACTCGGACGGCATGCGCGGATTCCTTCCGACAGTGCAGACGTGCTGACGACCAATAAGGACAGGGGGAGCGGCGGGATCGGCCGAAACCGGCCCGCAAGATCCCGCGCCCTTGCCATTGTCGCCAACCGGACGCCATCCGAAAGACCCTTGCCCGAAAGAGGGACGACAGCGCGGGACCCGCACCGATAAACCCCGAATCGTCGGCGCGCGACCAGCTGCGCGGGCGGTTTCGGCGGCCGGTAAACCTCGCGGGCCGGGTCCGGACAAGCGGATGCGCCCCCGCGCGCAGTGGCGAGGGGGCGCATCGCGTCTTACCGGTACCGGCCGGGTCGAGCAGGTATTGGGGGAGCCGCTCGTGATGTCAGGTCCCCGACCGGTACGTCCTGTGGGGCGATCTCAGATCGCCTGCTGGTGGCGCTCGGCCAGCGCGCGGGCGGCCTCGGCGATCGCCGCTCGCACGTGCCGCAACGTCGTCAGGCGGTTGTCGGGCGTCGGCGGCACGAGCCACACCAGCGGCCCGTCGTTCTGCTCCGGCGGCGGCGGGAAGGTGATCCACGCACCCCGCCCGTGGTGGCGCGGGCCGAGCCGGCGGTCGCGCGGCCGCATCGGCATCACAGTGCTCGGCGGTACGAGGAACCCGATCCGGCGGTAGCGGCGGTCGAAGATGACCGGACCGACCGGCACGCGGTGCGCGTGCAGCGTGGCCAGGGCCTCCCGGCCGAGCCGGTCCTCCACCTCGATCACGTCGAACGTCTCGCCGGCTGCGACCAGGCGAGGGGCGTACGGGTTCCGAAGCGCGTCCTGCGGCAGTGCTGCCAGCGTCGTCCGGTTCACGTCGGCGTCCATCGGTGAGGCGGTCCTCTCGTTTCGTCGTGGAAACGGAATCGTCCTCGGGGGCCGGGAGGTCCTCGAAGCGTCCTCTTCGTCCTGCACGAGCCCGAAGCGTCCGAATTCGGGGCGTTCGCTTCTGGCATAGATGCAACCAGGTCGGCACACCGTGTGACGAGGCCCGCGGTGGGACTCCTGTAGGACGCGCTGAGGACTCTTGCCGCCCTAACGGGCTAGAGGCATGACGCCGCAGGTGGGACGGGGTCACGATCGAGATCCAGCACGGGAGCGATCGGGCCCGGTGTATCGCGTGATCGGGTCCACGCAGTCATGTCCGTCACCACGACTGTCCGTCATCACGACGCGTATGGGAGGACGCGGTGCAACGACGTACCTTTCTGGCCGGCGCCGCCGTCGCCGGCCTCACCGTCAGGAGTTCCGCCGCATACGCCTCGTCGGGGCCGGCAGCCACTCTTCCCGATCCCGCCGCCTACACCGCCACCACCGCCCGTCTGCGATCCCGCTACTGGATCGAGGAACCCGGGCGACTGCTTCCGGTGGTGGCCGAACACGCCCGCAACGGCGCCCGGCTGCTGGCCGAGGGACCGGAGGGGACGCACTATTCCGCGATCGCGGAGACCGCGTTGCTCGCGTCGAGGATCGCCTTCTTCGACCTGAGCCTGCGCGGGCCGCACGTGCGGCGCTGGCAGGACCTCGCGCTGGACGCGGCGGACCGGGGCCGGGACGGCTCGCTGGCCGCCGCCGTGCTCGGGCACATGGCGTTCGCGCCGGCCTGGACCGGGCGGGGCGGGGAGGCCCGGGACACCCTGGCCGCGGCGCGCGAGCGCACCACCGGCGGCGACGCCGGGCCGACGCTGCGGGCGTGGCTGGACGCGATCGCGGCCGAGGCGGAGGTCCGGCTCGGCACGCCGGACGCGGCCTTTCCGCTGCTGGATCGCGCCGCCGAAACGTACGCGCCGCCGGAGACGCCCGGCTCGTGGACGGCGGACGGGCCGCCGGTCTGGCTGGACTGGTTCTCCGCGGCCCGTCTGGAGGGCTTCCGCGGCGCCGCGGAGGTGGCCGCCGGGCGCTCGGCCCAGGCGCGGGCCAGCCTGGAGCGCACGCTCGCCGGGTTGCCGGCGGACAGCCACAAGCAGCGGGCGATGACACTGGCCGAACTGGCCGCGACGGCGGTCGGGGCTCGGGAGCCGCAGGACGCGTGTCGGCTGTTGGAGGAGGCGCTCGACCTGGTCGGGGTGCAGGGGTACGCGACGGCGGTGGATCGGGTGCGCACGGTGCGGGCGTCGCTGGCGCCTTGGGCGCGGGAGACGTTCGTGCGGGAGGTCGACGATCGGTTGCGGGGGGCGACGTAGCGCGCGAGGGCCGACGCGCCCGGTCTGTGGCCGAGGTGGCCTCATGCGCCGGTCCGGCTGGTCGGCCTCGAACGCGGCCGGGCCGCTCGACCCGCCCGGCCGAGCGTGCTCGGGTTCGTCGGCGGTCGGGTCGGGTTTTCCTATGGCTCGGTGATGCCGTTGATGCGGGCGACCGCGGCGGGGAGGTCGCCGAGGGATTCCAGCCGTAGGTCGGTGACCGCTACGAGTTCGGGGTCGTCGGCGACCAGGTAGCCCCAGGGGCCGCGGCGTACGTGGGCGGTGCGCAGGCCGGCCAGGTGGGCCGGGCGGACGTCGTTGTCGAGGCGGTCGCCGACGTACAGGATCTCCTCGGCCGGGCACGGGCACTCGGCCACGAGCCGTTCGAAGAAGGCCGGCTCGGGCTTGCCGACACCCCAGTCGTCGGAGGTCGCCAACAGGTCCACGCCCAGATCCAGGCCGCGCAGGATGACGCCCGCGGCCACGGTCTGGTTGCCGACCACGCCCAGCCACAGGCGCTGGTCGCGCAGGGCCTTCAGGCACGGTCGGGTGTCGGTGTAGAGGTCCTCCTCGCCGAACCACTCGGGAAAGCCCGCCGCGGCGCGCGCGACTCGCTCCGCGGTCAGGTCGAAGCCGGGCCGAAAGCGCTGGAACACCTCGCGGTAGTCGAGGCCCTGCGCGATCACCGCCCCGAAGGTGGCCGCGAACGTGTGTCGGGGCACCCCGAGCCAGTCGGCCCACGTGCCGTACTCCCGCGTTTCGTCGACGAGGGTCTCGCCCACGTCGAACACCACGGCGCTGATCCTCATTACCGCTCCCCGCTGTCGTCGCCTGCCGGCCCCGTCCCCGGTTCGCCGTGCCTCCGTCCACCATGCGGGGGTCTGGGCCTGTCAGGCCGAGCCCGACCGGGTTCGTCCGCCGTTGCGGCGGCTTGTCCGATCGGCGTGTGCCCGATGACGGAATCCTTGCCGTTGTCGGGCGCGGGACCACCCAGAAGGTACCGCTTGCCTGCAAGGCAAGCGTCGTTCGAAGGTCGTATCCGGCTGATCTTGATCGAAATCGTTTATCGGTCGCGATTGTGCGCAATCAAGCGGCGTTTCTCTGATCGAGATCGATCGGTCGAACAGGCTGTTTCGACTCCGCCTGGCGCATCGCCACCCCGGCGCGTACCCGATCCACCCCGCGCAGCACCCACGGCGACGCGAGCGCGCCCAGCCCCATCACCACGAGTCCCGCGACCACGTCCGCGAGGTAGTGGTTCGCGGTGCCCAGCACCACCACGACCACGAAGAGCGGATACAGCACACCCAGGACGCGCGGTAGCGGAGCGCGACCGTGCCGCCACACCTGCCACCCGCACCAGGCGGCCCAGCCCACGTGCAGCGACGGCATCGCCGCGTACTCGTTGGTCATGTGCTCCATGCCTCGCGGCGCGCTGGCACCGTCGCCCCACCAGCCCCAGGACGCGAAGTGCGCCATGGTGTCGGTGAAGCCGTCGATCATCCGCGGCGGCGCGGTCGGGAAGAGCATGAAGCCCGCCAGCGACACCACGGTCGCGATCGCCAGCGTGGTGCGCGCGCCCCGGTAGCGCTCGGGGCGCCGGCGCCACAGCCAGAACAGCACCAGCGGGGTCACCGCGTAGTGCAGCGTGGCGTACGCGTAATCGCAGACCACGCCGATGAACACGTGGTTGGTGACCACCTGGTTGAGCACCCGCTCGGGATCGAGATGACCGAGCGACTCGACGCGCAGTATCCGCTCGGCGTTGCGCAGCGCCGCGTCCGCGTCGCCGGCGACCACGAGTCGGCTGAGCGAGTACGCCTCGTACAGCACTGCGATCAGCAGCAACTCGGTCCACCAGCGCGGGCGTCGGCGGGCCGTGGCAGGGGTTGGGGGCATCCGTCCAGTCTGCAACACCTGCCGGCCGAGCCGGGCACCGCGTCCGGACATCCGGCCGGCATTCGCCGCGGTACCCGGGTGGACCGGGTTTGGCGACCATTGATGACACGTGTCACACATGATAGAACGTGTTTCACTTTTGTGGCGGGCAGCCGCCGACAGCAGGGCGGGGACCGGGCGTCGGCAGGGACGCCCGGCCGCGCCGGTCGCATCTTGCGACGTGGATACCGGAGGTTGTCGTGGCCGACCCCGACGAGGTCACCCGTCCGCAGACGAGCACGCGGGACCTGGCGACGGTGCACGACCAACTGCTCGCGTGGCTGATCGGTCGGCTGCCCGAGGGCGCGGCTCCCGAGATCTCCGAGCTCAAGGCCCCCTCCGGCAACGGGATGTCCAGCGAGACGTTGCTGTTCGACGCGACCTGGACCGTGGACGGCGAACGTCGCACCGAGCGCTGCGTGGTGCGGATGCGCCCCTCGATGGACGCCAAGCCGGTCTTCCCGACCTACGACCTGGACAAGCAGTACGCGGTGCTGACCCTGGTCGGCGAGCGCTGCTCGATCCCGGTGCCCGCGCTGCTGTGGAACGAGCCGGACGAGGGTCCGCTCGGTGCCCCCTTCTTCGTGATGCGCCGGGTCGAGGGCGCCGCGCCGCCGGACGTGATGCCGTACACGATCGACGGCTGGATGCTCGCGGCCACGCCCGAGCAGCGCCGCCGGCTCCAGGAGGAGTCGGTCGCCGTGGTCGCCGCGATCCACGAAATCGACGCGAGCCCGGAGGAACTGGCCTTCCTTCAGTACGAGGGCGCCGGGGAGACCGCGCTGCGCCGGCACCTGGACGATCTGCGCGCGTTCTACGAGTGGGGCATCGAGGGGCAGCGCGTCCCGCTCCTGGACCGCGCGTTCGCGTGGCTGGAGGACAACTTCCCCACCGAGGTCGGCCCGGACGTGATCAGCTGGGGCGACGCCCGGATCGGCAACATCCTGTACGTGGACTTCGAGCCGACCGCGGTACTGGACTGGGAGATGGCCGCCGTCGGCCCGCGCGAGCTGGACATCGCCTGGATGATCTTCATCCACGCGTTCTTCCAGGACATCGCCACCCGCTACGGCCTGCCGGGCCTGCCCGACTTCATGCGTACCGAGGACGTGTGCGCGCACTACGAGAAGCTCACCGGGCACACGCCACGTGACATGCGGTACTTCGAGATGTACGCGGCGGTGCGCCACGGCGTGGTGATGGCCCGGATCGCGCACCGCCAGTGGCACTTCGGCGAGCGTGAGCAGCCGGCCGACCTGGACGAGACGGTGCTGCACCGCGGACTGATCGAGGCGATGATCGCCGGCACGTACTGGGAGCGCGCCGACGGAAACTGACCCCCTGTCAGCACAACCCGCACGCCTGCCGTGCGACGGGTGCGCCCCCCGAGGCCGGTGGGTGCGCACCCGGACAAGATCCCGAGGGGTTAGGCTGGCCTCTTCACCATCATCCGAGCGGGCGCCATGACCCGTGCGGGTGATCGTGTGTGACGGGCGACATCACGCGGACACGGTCCGTGTTGTTGTCGGTAGCATGAATCACCGGGGGCGACTCCGGGGGTAGCTGCCGGAGGTGCCGCATGACGATCGGGGGACTCGACCCGCCGGCCGGTGCGGGTGTGCCCAAGGGTGCACCGCGAGCCGAGGGTGACGTTCCGAGCCGGAGCATGTCCGACCGCGTCGGACGACTGTCCCGCCGGCCTGTCCAACAACCCATTCAGCGACTGGGTCTGGCCGCGGTCACCTTCCTCACCGGAAGTCGCCGACGCACGCCGGACGCGGTCGAACCGCTGCTCCAGGTGCATCGTGTGCACCACCCGAAGGCCGATGTGACGGCCATTCAGGAGGCGTACGCGGTCGCGGAGTTGTCCCATCGCGGGCAAATGCGCAAGAGCGGCGAGCCGTACATCACGCACCCGCTCGCGGTGGCCACGATCCTGGCCGAGCTGGGCGCGGACACCACGACGCTGGTCGCGGCGCTGCTGCACGACACCGTCGAGGACACCGACCTGACCCTGGAAGAGGTCCGCGCGGCGTTCGGCGACGACGTCACGCATTTGGTCGACGGCGTGACCAAGCTCGAGCGGGTCGACCTGGGCGACCGGGCCGAGGCCGAGACGATGCGCAAGATCATCGTGGCCACCGGCCGGGACCTGCGGGTGACGGTGATCAAGCTGGCCGACCGGCTGCACAACATGCGCACGATCCGATATCGCCGCCGGGCCAGCCAGATCCGCACCGCCGAGGCCACGCAGGAGGTGTTCATCCCGCTCGCCGAGCGGCTGGGCATCCACGTGCTCAAGTCGGAGCTGGAGGACATCGTCTTCGCCACGCTCCGGCCCGAGGAGCACGCCGCGACCGCGCGCACCGTCAGCGCCAGCCAGGCGGCCACCGACGAGGCCGTGTCCAGGCTGTGCGCGACCGTCAAACGCGCGCTGCGCGACGCCGGGATGGAAGCGGAGGTATCGCCGCGCGCGCGGCACCACGTATCCGTGCGCCGGGTGCAAAAACGGCGCGGGCGCGAGGAACTGGGCCCGTTCGACCTCTCCCGGCTGATGATCGTGGTGGACGCGGACACCGACTGCTACGGCGCGCTCGGCGTACTGCACACCTGCTGGTCGCCGATCGCGGGCGAGTTCAAGGACTACATCGCAACCCCCAAGTTCAACCTGTACCAGTCGCTGCACACCGCGATCACGCTGCCCGAGGGCGACAAGGTCGAGGTGCTCATCCGCACCCGACGCATGCATCGCCTCGCCGAGTTCGGCGTGGTCGCGCACACCGGCAAACCGGACACCGGGCCGGACGCCCCCGAGCAGCTCGCGTGGCTGCACCGGCTGCTCGCGTGGCAGGGCGGCATCCCGGACGCGCACGTCTTCTGGAGCTCGCTGACCGCCGACCTGTCGGCGGACCGCGAGCTCCTGGTCTTCACCCCCGGTGGCCGCCCGCTCACCCTGCCCGCCGGGTCCACGTGTGTGGACGCGGCCTACGCGATGGACGAGCAGACCGGCCACCGATGTATCGGCGCGCAGATCAACGGCCGCCTGGTGGCCCTGAGTTCGGTGCTGGCGGACGGCGAGACCGTATCCATCATCACCGCCCCGCCCGGCGCCGCGGCGCCGTCCAAGGAATGGCTCTCCTTCGTCCGCAGCCCACTGGCCCGGGTCGCGATCGAGGCGTGGTTGGCCAAGTACCCGCAGGGCATAGAGGGCCGCATCGACCCCCTGCTCGCCCCGCCGCTGGGCAATCTGGCCGCCACCGGCGAGGCCGCCCACGGCGCAGCGGCCACCGTCCCGGCCCCGGCCGCGCCCCCCGGGGACGCCGCCCAGGCGCCGGCCCGGACCCGGCGCCCACCGTCCGACCCCGGCGAGGCCGTGGTCAGCGTGCCGGGCTCACCCGGAGCCCCGGTCCGGCTGGCCCGCTGCTGCACCCCGGTTCCGCCGGACGAACTGGCCGGCTTCGTGATCCGAGGCGGCACCGTCGCGGTACATCGGGCCGACTGCACCAACGTGCAACAGATGCGCCGCGCGGGCCGCGATGTGGTCGCCGCGTCGTGGCTGCCGCACCAGGCCGACCAGGGCTACCGGGTCACCGTGCAGATCGAGGCCCTGGACCGCCCCCGGCTGCTCGCCGACGTGACCGCCGCGATCGACGCGGAAGGCGCCGACATCACCTCGGCCTCGATCGCGCCGCCGCAGCAGATGCGGGTCCGCCAGACCTACACGATCCGCTTGGCCGACCTCGCGACCCTGCCGAAGCTGCTGCGGGCGCTGCGCCGAGTGCAAGGCGTCTACGACGTCTACCGGGCCCGTCCGCGCGTGCACCCCAGGGTGGCGGACAACTAGGGCGGGCCCCGGGTCGGGGCGGGTGCCCCTTCGGCTACTGCTGCGGTTGTTGTTGGTGCTGTTCGGACTGTTCGCGGCGGTCCGGCTCGGCGGGTTCGCCGGCTTCGCCGCGCAGGACGTCGTTGAACCGGGCCAGGTGGTCGGCGAGGGCGCCCAGTTCCTCCTTGGGCCAGGAGGCGAACCGTTCCGTCATCACCGCGAGGCTGCGCTGTCGGGCGTCGGCCAGACGCAGGTGGCCGGCGTCGGTGAGGGTGATCAGGTGCGACCGGCGATTGGTCGGATCGGTGGTTCGGGTGATCAGCCGGGCCTCTTCGAGCGCGGTCAACTGTCGGCTGATCGTGGTCTTGTCCAGGCTGAGTCGGCAGGCGAGTTCCTTGCCGGTGGAGGTGCCGCGCTCCTCCAGGTGGGCAAGCAGGTGGTATTCCGCCTGGGTGATCCCCGCCGCGTGCAACGGGGGACCCATCAGCAGCCGAATCAACCGGGTGGCCGCCCCGACCTCGCGGACCACTCGCCGCTCAACGCTGTCCGACATCGCCTTGCTCCTCAACACCATGCGCCCTGAATGTGCGCCAAGAGTGCCTGAAACAGTTGCAAAACACAACAAGCTGTAAGGGCCATCCGAGTCCCGTTCCCCGAAACTCCCGAAGTCGGGACAAACTCACCTCCGCCGAAGCCGACGAGCCGGGTGCCGCCCGCATCCACGTTTCGGGCGGGCTGTGGACCGCCGTACCCCGGGCCGTGAGCGGCGCCGGGCCCGTCTTTGCCTCGGTCTAAGGGAGCCCGGGTAGTTCCGGGAGGTCCGTGCTCACTCGGAGGTCGAAGCTGGGGCGGCGTTTTTCCAGGAAGGCCAGGACGCCCTCTCGGACGTCGGCCGAGCCGCCCGTCCAGTGCAGGGCGCGGGACTCGTGCAGGTGGGCGGTTTCCGGGTCGGGGACGGTCTGCATGCCCCACAGCAGCCGCCGGGTCAGTGCGATGGCCACCGCCGGGGTGTTCTCGGCGATCGTGCGGGCCAGGTCGTACGCGCGCGGGAGCAGGTCCCGCGGTGGGACCGACTCGCGGATCAGGCCGGCCTCCCTGGCCTCCGTCGCGTCGAAGACCCGGCCGGTGAAGCACCATTCGAGGGCCCGGTCCAAGCCCACCACACGCGGCAGGAACCACGTCGAACAACCGTCGGGAGTGATCCCGCGCCGGGCGAAGACGAAGCCGAACCGGGCGGTGGAGGAGGCGATCCGGATGTCCATCGGCAGCGTCATGGTCGCGCCCACGCCCACCGCCGGACCGTTGATCGCGGCGATCAGCGGCTTCTTCGAGCGATACAGCCGCAGCACCAGGCGACCGCCGTCATCGCGGAACGCGTCCGCGTCGTCCACCGCGTTCTCGAATCGTCGCGCGTGTGCGCCCGGGTCGAACGAGTCGGCGCCCATCTCCAGATCGGCTCCCGCGCAAAAGGCCCGCCCGCTCCCGGTGAACACCACCACGCGCACCTCATCGTCCGCGTCCGCCCGGTCCAACGCGTGCGAGATCTCCTGCCGCATCCGGTAGGTGTACGCGTTGAGGCGGTCCGGTCGGTCCAGTGTCACGGTCAGCACGTTGTTCTCGACCGACGTCGAGATCTGCTCGTAGTCCACGCAAGCTCCCCGGTTCGCACGCGTGCCGGTGGTACCCGTCCGGCCACCCTGCCGGGTGATCATGTCGATTGCCAGGGTTCCCGCGATGCGATCTCCGCACTAGCTTTGATGGGCTCCTACCCCGGTACCAGTCGCTCGCAGTGTGCAGGAGGTGGACCCACCGGATGCTGGATCGGACACAGGCCCTGGCCGAACTCACCGGACCCGAATCGGCCTACGCGATCGAGGAGGTCGTCCACGACGGCATCCCCTGGCGGGTCCTGAGCAAGGCCCCGCCCACACTGCGCGCGGTCTTCGAGGACCTGGCGGCGTACGGGACCCGGGACGCACTGGTCGCCGGCGACGAGCGGATCGACTACGCCGAGCAGCATCGACTGGTCGCCCACCTGGCCCGACACCTGGCCACCGAGTGCGGCGTGCGGCGCGGCGACCGGGTGGCCATCGCGATGCGCAACCACCTCGAATGGCCGCTCGCGTTCTGGGCGACCCAGGTCATGGGTGCGGTCGCGGTGCCGCTCAACGCGTGGTGGACCGCCGACGAGCTCCGGTACGCCCTGGAGGACTCCGGCAGCACCGTGCTGATCTGCGACGGCGAACGGGCCGAGCTGATCCGAGGGCACCTGGATCCGAGCACGGCGCCCGGGATCCTGGTGGTCCGCTCCGAGGCGCCGCCGACCGCCGGCGAGACCGACCTCTCCGCGCTGCTGCGCGCCTTCACCGGCGAGTGCGCGCTGCCGGCGCAGGGACCGGAGCCGTTCGACGACGCGACCATCCTGTACACGTCCGGCACCACCGGACGTCCCAAGGGCGCGGTCGGCACGCACCACAACCACACCACCAACCTGCACACGATGCAGTTGTCCAAGGCCGTCGGGATGGCCCGACTGGGCCTGCCCACCGCCGAGTTGGCCAAGGGTCCGGCCGCCTTCGAGGAGCTGACCGCGGGCCTGCCGGCGCCGAGCAATCTGCAGGTCTACCCGTTCTTCCACATCGCCGGACTGGCCGGGCTGTACATCGGCGCGGCGCAGGGCGCCAAGCTGTGCCTGATGCACCACTGGGACACCGCCACGGCGCTGGAGTTGATCGAGACCGAGCGCATCACCACCGCCAACATGGTGCCCACGCTGCTGCGCCGCCTGGTCGAATCACCGCTGCGGGCCAGGCGCGACCTGTCCAGCCTGACCAGCCTGGGCGCGGGCGGCTCGCCGGTGCCGCCGGACCTGGTCGGGCGGGTGGGCGCGATGTCCGGCAACCCGATCGTGCCGTTGAACGCGTACGGGATGACCGAGACCACGTGCGTGGTGGTGGCGAACTCGGGTGACGACTACTACGCCCACCCGGACAGCGTCGGCCGGCCGGTGCCCACGGCGGATCTGCGGGTGGCCGATCCGCTGACCGGCGAGGAGTTGCCTACCGGGCAAACGGGAGAGATCCGCTTCCGCGGCCCGCAGGTGGTCCGCGGCTACTGGAACCGGCCGCGAGAGAGCGAGGAGGCGTTCCCAAACGGCTGGTTTCGCACCGGGGATCTCGGCTACACCGACGCCGAGGGGCTGCTGTACGTGGTCGACCGGCTCAAGGACGTGATCATCCGCGGCGGGGAGAACGTCTACTCGGCCGAGGTCGAGGCGGTCCTGTTCGAGCATCCGGCCATCGCCGACGTCGCGGTGGTCGGGGTGGCGCACCACGATCTGGGCGAGGAGGTGGCCGCCGTGGTTCGGCTGCACGTGGCGGGCGCGGCCACCGCGGCCGAACTGCGCGGGCACGTGGCGCGCCGGCTCGCGGCGTTCAAGGTGCCCACGCTGGTGCGGTTCACCGAGCGGGCGCTGCCGCGGAACGCGGTGGGCAAGGTGCTCAAGCGCGAACTGCGGGACATGCTGGCCCTGTGACACCGGGCGCGCCGGCTCACGCCTCGTCCCGGACGCCGTAGCCGTCCAGGCGGTGCTCCCAGTAGGTGAGGTCGTCCCAGACCTCGATGACCAGCTCGTGATTGGGGCCCAGCACCCGGATCACGTCAGGGACCAGCGCACGCAGGTGCAGCACCGCGCCGACGAAGTTGCCCGCCTGGCCGTCCCAGCGGGCCCGCTCGCGGCGGACCCGCAGGGTCTCCAGGTGGTCGGTGCCCAGCACGTGGACCTGGTCCGGGAGCAGGTTCTTCAGCAACTGCGCCGCGTCGGCCGGCCGGCCCGCCTCCCCGGTCCAGTGCGCCAGCGCCCGGCGAGCGCGCAGCGTGTCCGGGGACAGCGCTCCGCGCAACCGCCCGCCGTCGGAGATCACCCCGCGCAGCAGTGTGATCGCCGCGAGCGGATCCCCGTCCTTGCCCAGCCGCGCGGCCAACTGCTCGCGCAGCAGCAGCGTATCCGGGTGGTCCACGCCGAACTCGCGCATCCGTTGCCCGAGTTCGGCCCGCAACACCTGGAGCGAATCGCTCGCGCGGGCCGGGCGCGGCTCGGCCGTGTCCAGCACCAGCCGGACCGGCTGGTCCTGGGTCGGCTGCGCATCCACCGGTGCGACCGGGTCCGAGGCCAACATCCCCCACGGCTGCGGCGCGAGGTTGCGCGGCGGTACGACCGACAACTCCAACAGTCGATCGCGCACCTCCGCCGCGCTCGCCGGCCGGTTCTCCGGTCGTTTGGCGAGCAGCGCGAGCACGAGCGCGGCCAAATCCTCGGGCACCTCCAGCCGGGTATTACGCACCGACTCGGGTGGGCGTTGCAGATGGGCGGTCATCATCGAATGCGGACGGTCCAGGCCGAACGGCGGCGCACCGGTCAGCAGTTCGTGCAGCACGCAGCCCACGCTGTACAGGTCGGCGCGGCCGTCGATGCGACCGCCGAGGATCTGCTCGGGCGACATGTAGGCGGGCGTGCCGATCATGCTGCCGGGCATCGTGATGCCCGCGCGTGAGGACACCTTCTCCATGTAGCGCGCTATGCCGAAGTCGAGCACCTTGACCACCCCGCGCGAGGTCACCATCACGTTCGCGGGCTTGATGTCGCGATGCAGTACGCCGCCCGAGTGCGCGACGTCCAGGCCGTCGCACAGCTGAATCGCCCAGCCGACCACATGTCCCAGCGGCAGCCACGCGCCGTCCGCGACGAGCTGGGCCAGCGAACGACCCGTGATCAGCTCCATCGCCAGGTACATGACCTTGCCGTCGGTCCGGCGCAGGTCACCCGGTCCCGGGCCGAGCGCGGAGGTGATCTGCGCGTCGTGCACCGTCTCGGCCTCGTGGGTGAACACCCGGGTCGCGGGATCGAGTCGCCCGGGACCGAGCCGTTCCGGTTCGGACTGCTCCGGCTCGGTCGTCCCGGGACCGGTCCGGTGCTCCACGACCTCCTTCCGGCCCTGGTCGTGCACGACGATGATGTTCGGCGAGGACAGCCCGCCGACGATGATCGCCTCGCGGCCGAATCGGTCCACGCTGTTGTTGGACGCTCCGAACGACTCCTTGAGCACCTTGACCGCGACGAACCGTTGCATCTTCTGGTCCCAGGCCCGCCACACGGTCGCGTTGCCGCCCGAGCCCAGCCTCTTGTCCAGCCGATATCGGCTGCCAAGCCACAACTGAGCCACCGCAAACGCCTCCCCGTACGCGCCGTATGGATGTGATTCTTTCGTAGCAGCGTGCGTGCGGGGAACGGTATGCGACATCACCACCCGGACACGGATCGGGTCGGCCTCAAGGGGTGGCGGCGACCCTCGATCATCCGGGGTGACGGCCGCTACGGTCGAGACCATGACCGAGATCGTCATTGTGAACTCGCCCGACGAGCCGCCGAAGACGTGGGACGCGAGTGTCTTCCTGGCCGGCCCCACACCCCGCGCGGCGCGTGTGGGCTCCTGGCGTCCGGCGGCGCTGAAGCTGCTCCGGGAGCGGTGGTGCGGGCCGGGTCGCCTGGTGGTGTTCGTGCCCGAGCCCGGCGATGGACAGTCGTGGCCCACCCATCAGGTGCAGCGGGACTGGGAGTTGCGCAACCTGGACCGCAGCGACCGGGTGCTCTTCTGGATCCCGCGCGATCTGCGCGATCTGCCCGGACTGACCACCAACGACGAGTGGGGCTGGCTCAAGGATTCGGGCCGCGCGGTGCTGGGCACCCCGCCGGACGCACCGCAGGTGCGCTATCAGCGGGCCTATGCGCTCGGCCACGACGTGCCGGTACGCGACACGCTGCCCGCGACGGTCGACACCGTGCTGGACGCGCTCGGGGCCGGGGCGTCGCGCACGGACGGCGAGCGGGACATCCCGCTGAACGTATGGCTGACCCGGGCCTTTCAAGATTGGTACGCGGCCCAGCGGACAGCGGGCAACACGCTGCTGGGCGGTCGGATCGCGTGGGTGTGGCGCCGGGGCGCGGCCACCTGGTTGTGGGCGGCGCACGTGCGGGTCGCGATCGCCGCCGAGGGCGGTCGGGTCAAGGACGACGAGGTGGTGCTCGGCCGGCCGGACGTGAGCGCGGTGGTGCTCTACCGGCGCGCCGAGCCGCTCGAGGAGAGCACCGTGGTGCTGGTGCGCGAGTTCCGCTCGGCGGCGCGTACCCGGGACGGCTTCGTGCACGAACTGCCGGGCGGGAGCGGGCACACGGCGGCGGACGGATGTACCGAGGTCGGCCAGGAGACGGGTCTGGCGTTGGCGCCGGAGCGGCTGCGCGCGCACGGCTCGCGGCAACTCGCGGGCACCCTGACGGCGCATCACGCGCACGTGTACTCGGCCGAACTGACCGAGGCGGAACTGGCCGTACTACGCAGCGACCCCGGCCCACATGGTGTGGCCGGGGACGGGGAACGCACTGACGTCGAGATCACGACGTACGGCGAACTGCTGCGGTGCGAGCGCGTCGACTGGTCGACGCTGGGGATGCTGGCGGCGGCTCTGGCAGGCGCCGCCGAGGATCAGCGGTAGTTGCCCAGACCGGTGCAGGGGGCGTGCCGCTCGACCAGGCAGACGGTGTCGTCGATGGTCATCAGCCGGCCGCCGACGATCTCCGGGGTGCGAAACGCCGGGGTCTGCACGGTGACGAGCGGGCGCGGGCTGAGTGCCGCGACGTACGGCTCGCCACAACGGGTGCACATGGCGGGGGCGGTGAGGGTCTTCAGCATGGCGTTCCTCCGTGACTGGTGACGTTAACCTTCCGTTCACCTTCGGTTCGGTCTCCAGTTTCCTTCTTGTATGAGGAAATGTCAACTCTGTTGGCCTACGGAGGTGGCCGCCCATATGGCATCCTGACAGTGTGGATCACGAGGATGTCGACCGGGGACACCCCGATTCCGCCGGAGAGGGCCTGGTCAGGGCCGCGAAGGCGTATCGGAGGACCGAGAAGGCGCACGAAGAGGCGCGTCAAGAACTCAAACGGGCGGCGGTGCGGGCGATCGCCGCAGGGGTCAAACAGTCCGAGGTGGTCAAGGTGACCGGATGGACACGTGAGTACCTGCGCCGACTGAAGAAGGACAAGAAGGCTCACGGCGACGACTGAGGCCGGGCCCCCTCGGGGGTCCGGCCTCGGTCGTGTGCGCCCGGCGTGCCCGGACGGGCGCGCCGGGACTCAGGCGTTGTCCAGGTCGTCCAGGTTCTCGAACTCGGACAGGTCGGACAGGCCGGGCACGTCCTGGAGCGGGCACAGCACGTGCCGCTCGACGATGTAGGTCGTGCCGGCCGCGTTGAACACGTGGCCCGACACGGGTGCGTCGATGCGCGAGAGGTAGCGTCGCTGGGTGGGAATCAGCTGGGCGATGTAGGGCTCGTTGCAGCGGGTGCAAGTGGCCGGGGTCGCGGTCGGCGAGGCCGAGGCGTAGCGGTCGAGCGCGTGTACGAGCCGGTCGGCCAGGTGCGCGGCGGTGCGCTGGGTGGTGGCGACCCGGGTCGGGTCACCCGCCTCGCGGGACTCGGCGCACGCCCGCATCGCGTCGCCGATGCGGCGCAGGGCGACCTTGTGGAACGGCGGCGCCTCGCTCGCGAGCGCATCCGCGCGGTCGGCGATCGAACCGGCGGAGCCGGCGAAGGCTGGGTGCCGCTGGGCGCCGTCGGCGCCGAGGGCCGAGACATCGGCGGCAAGGCCGCGCAGCGCGGCCACGTGCTCGGGCGTCAAGGTCATGGTGTGCCGTTCCTTTCTGCCGTCCGACGGGAGGCAACCCGTCCATAGTGAACAGATTCGCTCAATAAACGCCATGGAATGTGATGATCAGCACGTTGGTGCCCGGTTTGTTCGTGTTTGTCGAGCGGTAGACCCGTTCGATGCCCACGGTCGGGCGCACCACGCGGCCCAGGCGGCCGCACCCGGCGATCAGCGGCCGGATGGGTGACGCCGGGTGCCCTTGCGATGCCGGAGGGATGCCCCTCTGCGTCGTAACGGTCGCGGCGACGTAACCGTTGCGCAATGGCAGAAAAGACCCCCTTGTGACCGGCGGAGCCGGGGGAGGAGAGTCTCGACCAACATCGTTTTAGGGGGAAAGCATGCGCACCATCAAAGTTGGCCTGGTTGCGGTGATTTTGGCCTGCGCCGTCGGGGCCTGCGGGAGTGACGGGGACGGCGGATTCGGTGGGCTCGGGGCCCCGAAGACCACCGGCGCGAGCGGGGACGCCACGCCGACGGGGAAGACCCCGACGAGTCGGGCCACCGATGACGACACGCCGGCGCCGCCCACCAGCACCCGCCCGACCCCCTCGCGCCCGCGCACCACGGCGCCGGCCACGCCGACCTCGACCGGTGCGGGCGGGGGAGGCAACGACTGGAGTTCGCTCTACTCGACGAACTTCCTCAACGGCTGCCTGAGCACGTCCAACAACAACACGCGGTACTGCCAGTGCGCGCTGACCGAACTCCAGGGCAAGTACAGCCAGGCCCAGATGAACGCGTTCGACCAGGAGTACGCGCGGACCAACAAGCTGCCGTCCGAGTTGCAGACCACCGTGCAGAAGTGCCTGAACCGCTGAGCACGCCGAAGAACGGTCCGGCCGTGCGGGGGCACGGCCGACCAGGGTGAGCCGGCGCGGCACCAGCCGTCCCGCCGCCGCGACCGATGCGGCCGGCGGGACGGCCCGCGTTCAGCGCGCGATCGCGTCGATCAGCGCCCGGGCGCCGCGGGCGAGCAGTTCGCCGGCCACGGCGACGCCGAGCTTCTCCGGCTCGGCGCCGCGGTCGGTGGCCTCCAGCAGGTCCGCGCCGTCGGGGGAGAACACCGCCGCGTGCAGGGTCAGGCCACTCTCGCCGCCCGTGCAGTAGGCGGCGATCGGGCTGTGGCAGTGGCCGCGCAGCTCGCGCAGCAGGGCACGCTCGGCCTCGACGCAGGCCCGGGTGCGCGCGTCGTCCAGGGCCCGCGCGGCGGCCAGGGCGGGCGCGTCGTCGCTTCGGCACTGTAGGGCCAGCACGCCCGCGCCGACCGCGGGCAACATCTGACTCGTGGTCAGGATCTGGGTGATGCGCAGCCCCGCACCGATTCGCTCGAGGCCCGCGACGGCCAGGATCAGGGCGTCGTACTCGCCCGCGTCCAGCTTGGCCAGCCGGGTGTTCGCCGAGCCGCGGACCGGCACCGGGGTCAGTCGAGGGTGGCCGCGCCGCAGTTGCGCCGCGCGCCGGACCGAACTGGTGCCCACCCGGGCGCCCGGCGGCAGATCGGCGAGCCGCGCGCCGACCACGCAGTCGTGCACGTCGTCCCGGGGCAGATAGGCGGCCACGGTAAGCCCGTCGGGCAGCGGCACGTCGCCGGGCATGTCCTTGAGGCAGTGCACGACCAGGTCCACCTCCCCGTCGAGCTGCGCGCGGTCGAGTTCCTTGACGAACGCGCCCTTGCCGCCGAGTTCGGCGAGGCTGCCGCCCCAGCGGTCGCCGCTGGTGGACATCGGGACGACGACGGGTTCGTGCGGATGTCTCGGCAACAGGGAGGCGACGAGCCGAGCCTGGGCGAGGGCCATGGGGGAGGACCGGGTACCGATGCGGAGCTGCATGGCCGACACGCTAAGGCTGTGGCGCGCCCGGCACCGCATTTTGCCCGGACCCGATCCCCCGAAGGTGGGACGCGCACCCGCGCACCCGCCGGGACGAGCCCTGCGGCCCCTCCATTCGGCGCAATCCTCGTGTCCTTCGGGTGCTCTGCCGCGTTGGCGAGTCGCGCCATCCTCGGCGATCCGAGACCGTCCGCATCGAGACAAGGAACCGTTCCCATGCAGCGCATCGTCCGCGGCCTTCTGGTCAGTACGGCCGTCATCGCGACGCCCGTCGTCGGCGCGACCGTGGCGATCGCCGCACCGGCCGGCAGCGATACGCGCACCGTGCGGGCCGACCCGATCGACACGGTGGGCGGCGTCTGCGGCAACGGGGCGGACGCACCGGGCTTCGTCAACCCGGCCTTCGGCCAACGCTGCTGACGCTCGACCGGCAGGCCGCGCGGCGCCGATCCGGCTCACCCCGAGGCGCCCGCGGGCACACCCGCGCAAACGGCCGCATCGGGCGGGGCCGTGACTCCCCGGCCCGATGCGGCCGTGTTCCGGTGGCGCGCGCCGTCCCGGCCGCACCGGTGCGGAGCCGGGCCGAGGGGGCGGCACCTCGGCCCGGAAACCGCGGTCCTAGAGCACGAGGTCCGCGCTCAGCCGCAGGTCCGTCACCGAGCGGCCGACGCGCAGCGTGTACGTGCCCGGCGTGGTGGTCCACGCCGCGCCCTGCTCGTCCCAGCGGGCCAGGGTGCGTGCGTCGATCTCCACCGTGGCGGTGACCTTCGCGCCCGCCGCGGCGTCGATCGCGGCGAACCCGACCAGGCGGATCGGCTCCGGCCGACCCATCAGCGTGCCGTCGGCGGTCTCCAGGTACACCTGCGCCACTTCGCGGCCCGCCCGCTCGCCGGTGTTGGCCACGGTGATCTCGACGGTCACGCCGCTCGCGTCGCCCTCGACCGCGACCTGCTCGTACGCCCAGGTCGTGAACCCCAGGCCGTGCCCGAACGGGTACGCGGGTGCCGCGTCGCCCAGCGCCCAGGCGCGGTAGCCGATGTTGCTGGACCGCACCGCGTAGTGGTGCTCGTCGTTCACCCGGGCGGTGGAGTAGACCGGCACGTCGGCCTCGGCCGCCGGGTAGGTCGTGGGCAGCCGCCCGCCCGGCTCCACCACGCCGGTGAGCACGTCGCCCAGCGCCGCGCCGCCCTCCTGGCCGGGCAGCCAGGCCCACAGCACGGCGGCGACCTCGTCCCGCCACGGCATCAGCACGGGCGAACCCGCGTTGACCACCACGACGGTCCTGGGGTTGGCCGCCGCGACCCGGCGGACCAACTCGTCGGAGCGGCCCGGCAGGGCGAGGTCCTTGCGGTCGAAGCCCTCGGACTCGATGTCGTCGGTGGTACCGACCACGACCACCGCGACGTCGGCGGCACGTGCGGCCTCGACCGCGGCCTCCAGTTCGGCCTCCTCGGACCGGCGCGGGTTCGCCCAGCCCAGACCGAGCGCGGCCATGAGGAACCGCTCGCCCTGGGTGAAGTCGACCCGGATCCGCATCGGCGTGCCGGCTGTCGCCTCGACCTCGATGCGGGTGGCCTCGGGGCGCATGATCATCTCGATCACGTCGGTGCCCTCGGGGGCGGTCATGTCCACCGTGCGGGTCGTGTCGTCGATGCTCACCTCGAACCGGCCCGCGCCGCGCACGTCCAGGATGTTGGTCCCGGACACGGTCGGGGTGACGATCGCGCGCAGCCGGATCACCGCGGCCCCGGCCGGAATGTTGTCCGGCCAGAACATCAGGCTGGAGCCCAGCCGGTGCTCGGAGGAGAGCACGGTGCCCTCGGCGTCGAGGAACTCGGCGCGCAGGCCCGGTTCGCCGCTCTCCGGGTCGGCGGCCGTGTCCAGGGACAGGTCGGCGAGCGCGCGGTGGGTGAACGCACCCTCGGTCAGCGTCAGTTCGACGTCCTCGCCGAGCGCGGCCCGCAGGCCCTCGGGGATCGAGACCACGTGCGCGGGGTTCACGTGCGCGCTGCCGCCGCCCTGCGCGGACAGCCGCAGCGCGTTCGGGCCGATCAGCGCGACGCGGGAGAGCGCCGCGGGATCGAGCGGGAGCGTGCCGTCGTTGCCGAGCAGCACCATCGCCTGCGCGGCGATCGCACGCAGCGTGGCGACGGCGTCCGCGGGCGTGGTGGTCGTGGCCGGCGTGCGCTCGCCCAATACGCCCACGCGGGCGGCCAGACGCAGGATCCGAACGACCCGCTCGTCGATCAGCGATTCGGCGACCCGACCCTCGCGCACGGCCGCGAGCAACGGTTCGCCCCACGCCGGGGTCGGACCGGGCATGGCGATGTCGGTGCCGCCGGCGGCGGCGGCCTCGGTGGAGCGCACCGCCATCCAGTCCGAGATCACCACCCCGTCGAAGCCCCACTCGTCCTTGAGCACGCCGTTGACCAGGCGCGAGTTCTCGGTCATGGTCTCGCCGTTGACCCGGTTGTACGCGCTCATCACGAGCCGGACCCGGCCGGTGCGCACGGCCTCCTCGAACGGCACCAGGTAGACCTCGCGCAGCGAGCGCTCGTCGATCCGCGAGTCGTAGGACATCCGGTCGTCCTCGGTCTCGTTGCCGACGAAGTGCTTGATCGTGGCACCGACACCGGCGGACTGGACACCCTCGATGAAGGCGGTCGCGATCCGCGCGGTCAGCAGCGGGTCCTCGGAGTAGCACTCGAAGTGCCGACCGCCCAGCGGGCTGCGGTGCAGGTTCACGGTCGGCGCCAGCAGGACGTGGATGTCCTTGTCCCGGGTCTGCGCGCCCATGATGAAGCCGGCCCGGCGGGTGACCTCGGGATCCCAGGCGGCGGCGAGCGCGGTGGGGCTGGGGAACAGCAGCGAGGTCTCGCGCTCGTCCCACGTGACGCCGCGGACGCCGACCGGGCCGTCCGAGACGCGCAGCTTGCGCAGGCCGATGCCGGGGATCTCGGGAAGCGACCAGAAGTCCTCGCCGACGATCAGCGAGAGCTTCTCCTCCAGGGTCAGCCGCGCCAGCAGGTCGCGCAGCTCGTCGTCGCCGGCCTCGTTGCCGGTGGGTGTGGGGTGGGACGCCATCGTCTGCCTTCCGCTTGCGTTGCCGATCGACCCGCGGTCCGGGCGACCCGCCGGTCGAGTCGGCCGGAGGATCCGCTCGTACCGTAACCACAAAACCTATTGCACGGTAGCTTTGTGATCTCGACGTGACATACATCCGGGCGGGTCACCGTCGGGACACGGCAGGATGACCCCATGGACGCGCAACCGAAGGACCTCCCCACCAACCCGTCGACCCCGACCCGGACCGCCCGGGCGAGACCGCGCGGGCGTGGTTACGCCTCCGGCGACGCCCGGCGCACCCGCATCCTCAACATCGCGCTCCAGGAATTCGCCGAGAACGGCTACCGCGGCACCTCGCTGGCCCGGATCGCCGAGCGCGCCGAACTGACCCAGGCGGGCCTGCTGCACCACTTCCGCAGCAAGCAGGAACTGCTGGTGGCGGTGCTCGACCTGCGCGACCGGATGGACACGGAACATCTGGACCTGGGCGTGCTTCCGCTCGGCGGCGCGGCGGCCCTGGACAAACTCGCCGAACTGGCCGAGCACAACCGCAACATCCCCGGCCTGGTCCAGCTCTTCACCGTGCTCACCGGCGAGGCGGTGACCACCGACCACCCCGCGCACGGCTGGGCCCAGGACCGCTACGCGATGCTGCGATCGGGCATCACCGCGTCGCTGGAGGCCGGGCGGGCGTCCGGCGAACTGCGCGCGGACATCGATCCGCCCGCGGTCGCGGCGCAGGTCTTCGCGATGATGGACGGCCTGCAGCTGCAATGGCTGCTCGACCCCGAACACGTGGACATGGCAACGCTGTTCCGCGACTACGTGGAGCACCTGCTGCGCCGCATCCGGGCCTGAGCCGAGCACGGCCCGAAGCCGGCTACGCGTTCGTGCCCTCGCCCGCGGTCAGCTCGCGCAGCACCGCGCCCAGGTCCCAGTTGGACAGGCTGGCCAGCGCCTCGCGGAAGACGGTGAGCCCGAACAGATCGCCGCGGGCGGTCATCCGACCGGTGGCCAGTGCCTCGCGCGGCGCGTGGCGGTCGTTGAGCAGGATCACCCGGCGCGCGGTGTCGTAGTCCATGTGCACCACCAGGTCCGGGCCCGGCAACAACCCGGGGCGGACCAGTACCCGGCCCTGGAAGACGTCCAGGTGCAGCTCGGCCGGGTCGTCGCGGTCCGGCACGTCGCTCACCACGATGTCCACGATCGCCGGATGCGGCGTGCGCTTCTCCGGATCCGGCGTGATCAGTCGGCTGAGCCGGGACACCGCCGCGATCCACGCGTCCGACATGAACGGGTGCCGATCGAGAGTGGGCTCCTCGTCGCCGACCGGCTCCGGCCGACGCCGGGTGGGCTCCGGCTCCTCGCGCAGCACCTTCCCGAGCTCCTCGCCGAGCCGGCGCGCGGCCGTGCGGCGCATCGCCCGGGCGAGTTCGGCCTCCACCGCGCGCAGCGCCAGCGGTCGCATCCGGCGGATCATCTCCGCCGTCTCGTCCGCGTCGCCGTCGGCGGGCAACAGGTGCGACTCCATCAACCGGCCGAACCCCTCGGCCACGTGCTCCATCGCCGTCCGCAACATCCGCAGCTGCTCGGTGACCGCCGCCACCGGCACGCCGGCCGCGTGCAACTCGGCGCCCACCGCCAGCTCGCGCGGGCTGGGTACCCGGAACACGGTCAGCGAGTCGTCCTCGGGTTCGAGCAGGCCCAACCGCACCGCCGCGGCGAGCGCCACCGGGTCGGACAGGCCGCCGAACATCGCGATCAGCTCGGCCCGGGTCATTCGCTCCGGGCTCTCGTCGCTCCACGGCCCGCTCGCCTCGGCGACCAGCCCCAGTACTCCGCCGAGACTGCGGCCGCCGTCCCACGCGTCGAGCAGTTCCTTGATGCTCACCAGGCTGTAGCCGCGCTCCAACAACTGGCCGATCAGCCGGAGCCGGCCCAGATGGCCGTCGTCGTACAGGGACACCCGTCCCTGTCGCCGCGGCCGCGGCAACAGTCCGCGATCCTGGTACGCCCGTATGTTACGAACGGTCGTGCCCCCCTCGCGGGCGAGGTCCTCGATCCGGTACTCCGCCAACCTCGTGCCTCGCGATCCTCGTGCCCCGTGTCCGCGGCCAACGTAATGCAGATGTGTTCGAGGTTCGATGCGGATGTGTTCCGGGATCGATCACGGGGCGGCTGAAAAGGCGCGGGAAGGCACGGAAAACGAGCGGCGAGGGCGCGCCGGCCTCCGGATCGGGCGGGCGGCGACCGTCAGGGGATCACCACGACCGGCCGCTTGGCATGCTTGACCAGGCGGCACGCGACCGAACCGAAGATTCGGCTGGCCAACCCGGTGGATCCGCCGACCACGATCGCGTCGGCGGTGAACTCGCGCGCGACGTCCTCGATCTCGTGGCAGATGTCACCCCCGCGCTCGACCAGGATCCACGGCACGTCGCTGAGGTGGTCCGCGCAGGCCAACTCCAAGCCCAAAGCCTCGGAGCGGCTGTCCGGCACGTCGATGAAGACCGGCGGCTCGCAGCCGGCCCACACGGTGGCCGGAATCCGGTTGGCCACATGCACGATGACCAGCCCGCCGCCGAGCCTGCGCGCCATACCGGACGCGTAGGCGAGGGCACGTTCGCTGGACTCGGACCCGTCGAAGCCGACGACGACAGGGTGTTGGAACGCGGGGTCGCGCTGATGAGGGGAGTCGGGACGGAGCAACGGAGTGCCGTCCGGAAGGTCACTGAACTCGAAAGCAGCCATGGGAATCGGGCGTCTTTGCTGTGGAGGGGCGCCTCGGGGCTTCCTGGAACCAGATTACTGCGCCGGCCCGCACATTCGAAGTGTCAACCGGGGTTCTCCCGGACAAATACGACACCACGACGCGTGCCGGCCGGGGCTTGGTGCGATCCGCCGGACCACGCGCGGGGATGGCGCCCCCGACAAAGCCTCGGCGAGACACGCACATTAGCCGGACAACGCCGTGAATGGGGAGACCCGGGCGCCCGTGTGGGTGATTGCGATCCGGTCGCGGTCGGTTCCCGGCGCTCACCGAGGGCGGTCGGCGGCCCGGTCCGGGACCCGTTCGGGCCGGTGGAGGGCCCGTTCGGGCCGGCTTCCGGGCCCGTTCGAGGGTGCGCACTGACGCCGCAGGAGGGAACGGGCGTTACCCCGGGCCCCGCCCGAGCGTTGGTCACGACGACACCGTGCGTCCGGGCGACCGCGTCGAAACGGGCGGCGATCCGCAGGCCGGACGCCGACCCTCCCTCACGCCGACCCGACCCGCGCCGCGGCGCCGACGTCGAACCTGTCTGACGGCCCGTCACGCGCCGGGCCGTCGGCGGGTTCGACGTACTTCCGGACGCGCGTGCCTGTCGGTGGCCTCGGCTCGTCCGGGGCCGGCCGGCGAGCTCACATGGTCAGCAGCACGCCGCCGTAGGCGGCGCCGGCGATCAGCACCCAGGACGCGAGGCCCAGGAGCAGCGCCCGCCAACCGGTGCGCACCAGCCGGCTCAGGTCGACCATGCTGCCCAGGCCGAACAGCGCGGCGGCCAACAGCAGGTCCTGCGCGGTGCCCGCGACCTCCAGCACCGAGACCGGCAGCAGACCGGTGCTGCGCACGGCGACCATGGCCAGGAAGCCGACCACGAACAGCGGCATCAGTGCCGGCCGCCGAGCCCCCGCCGCCCCGGTGTCGCCGGCCCGCGCGGCCCGACGGCGCAGCGCGTACCCGGTGCCCACCACGATCGGCGCGAGCAACAGCACCCGCATCAGCTTGACCACCACCGCGATGTGCAGCGCGACCGGCCCGGCCACGCCGCCGGCGGCGACCACCTGGCCGACGTCGTGCACGCTCGCGCCGACCCAGCCGCCGTACCGCACCGCGTCCAGGCCCAGCGGCGCCCGCAGCAGCGGCAGCGCGACGATCGCCAGGCTCCCGCACAGCGTGACCAGCGCGACGGAGGTGGCCACGTCCTCCTCGTCGCTGTCGCTGACGCCGTTCATCGCCGCCACGGCGGAGGCGCCACAGATGGAGAAGCCGGTCGCGATCAGCAGCGGTTGATCACCGGGCAGACCGATCCGGCGACCCAGCCACCGGGTGCCGAAGAAGGTCAGCACGACCACCGCGATCACCATCGCCACCGGCGCGAAACCGAGCCCGACGATGTCGCCGAGGGCGAGCTTGAGGCCGAGCAGCACCACGCCGGCGCGCATCAGCCGCTTGCCCGCGAAGCCCAGTCCCGGCACGGTCGCGGCGGGCAGCGCGCGCACGTTGGCGGCAAGGATGCCCAACGCGACGGCGACCGTGAGCATCGGCAGCCCCGGCCAGACGCGATGCGCACCCCAACTCGCCGCCATCGCGAGCGCCGCCGCGAGCAATCCCGGCCACAATCGCGGCTTCGTCGTCTCGGCGGTGGCCGAAAGTCGCTCGGGGCGGGTGCGGTGCGCGGTGGTCAGGGTCACGACCACCACCTTCGGCCCGGCGTGCTCGCTCGGGTAGCGGTCGATTGCCTGGTAGGTCATAGGGTTTGGCTATGACCTCGCCGGCGCGCCTCTCGGACCGACTGCCCGATCTGTACACGCTCGAACTGCTCGTCGCGGTGACCGAGAGCGGCAGCCTGGGCAGCGCGGCTCGCCGATTCGGCATCAGTCAGCCCTCGGCCAGCGCGCGGATGCGCACGCTGGAGCGGCGGCTGGGGGTGCGGTTGCTGGAGCGCAGCACCACGGGCTCGGTGCCCACCGCGGCCGGCCTGGTGATCACCGACTGGGCCCGCGGTGTGCTCGACCAGGCGCACGCGCTCGTGGAGGGGGCGGCCGCGCTCAAGGCCCGGCAGGAGGACCGGCTGCGGGTCGCGGCGAGCCTGACCGTGGCCGAACATCTGGTGCCCGGGTGGCTGACCGCGCTGCGCGAGGCGGTGCCCGGGGTGCACGTGGGCCTGCAGGTGACCAACAGCCTGCATGTGATCGAGGCGCTGCGGGCGGGCGAGGCGGACCTGGGCTTCGTCGAGGGGCCCTGGGTCCCGCGCGACCTGCAGTCGGCGGAGGTGGGCCGGGATCGACTCGTGGTGGTGGTCGCGCCGACCCACCCGTGGGCCCGGCGGCGGCGCCCGATCGCCGCGGCCGAGTTGGCCGCGACGCCGCTGTTGCTGCGCGAGGCCGGGTCGGGCACCCGGGAGACGCTGGAGCGGGCGCTGGCCGCCTATGACGGAGTGGCCGTGCCGGCGCTGGAGTTGGGGGCCACCGCGCCGCTGCGCTCGGCGGCGATCGCCGGGTCCGCGCCCGCGGTGCTGTCCGATCTCGCGGTCCGCGAGGACCTGGCCGACGGGCGCCTGGTGGCCGTGCCGATGGCCGATCTGCCCGCACTGGACCGCATTCTGCGGGCGGTCTGGCCGCGTGGCCGGGAGCTGCCCGAGGCGGCCCTGCACCTGCTGCACGCGGCCCGCAGGCGCCCCGGGGCATGACAGCGCGGGTAAATGTCGATAAGTTCCGCGATGTGACCACCGTCACAAACACGCATATCTACATAACGTCACGTAGAGAACACCATGCATAGACAAGGTAAGAGAGAGTAAGTTCCGATCTTGGGTTACGTGAGTGACGCCTGTGACCTACTGGGGCGTGAGGGGTGAAGGGGGCGATCGGGGCCATGAGCAGGATCGACAGCCGTAAGGACCGACGGCGGGGGCGGGCCCGTGTGGTCGATGCCGACCATCCGGCCGAGATCACCGCGATCGACGGCGTCGACGCCGTCCCGGTCGGCGACCAGGACGCGGTGGTGATCGTCGCGGCGTCCACCGTGCTGTCCGAGGCCCCGCCGGAGAACGACTCGATCCAGGGCGACGGCGACCTCACCGACGACATCGACTTCGACGGCGAGTACGACCCCGACGCCGAGAGCGTCCTGGCCCCGGGGCGCGAGCGCCCGCTGCTCGGTCGGCGTCGCCCGGACACGATCGCGGTGCTGCTGTTCGCGAACTCGCCGATCCTGGAGAGTTCGATCCCGATATCGGTGTTCGGTGTGGATCGACGCGACGCCGGCGTGCCGAACTACCGATTACTGGTGTGCGCGGCCGAACCCGGACCGCTCCGCACCACCGGCGGCGTCGAACTGATCGCGCCGTACGGCCTCGACGCCCTGGCCCGGGCCGGCACCGTGATCGTGCCCGCGTGGCACTCGCCGTCGCGGATGCCACCGCCGCCCGTGCTGGAGGCGCTGCGCCGGGCCCACCGTGAGGGAGCCCGGATCGTCGGCCTGTGCGGCGGCGCGTTCGTGCTCGCCGCGGCCGGCCTGCTGGACGACCGTCCGGCGACGACGCACTGGATGTACGCGCCCGCGCTGGCCAAGCGCTACCCGAAGGTCCGGGTCGACCCCCGTGAGCTGTACGTCGACGACGGTGACATCCTCACCAGCGCCGGCACCGCGGCCGGCATCGACCTGTGCCTGCACCTGGTCCGCCTCGACCACGGCCCGGACGCGGCCAACGCGCTCGCCCGCCGACTGGTCGTACCGGCCCACCGGATCGGCGGTCAGGCGCAGTACATGGACCTGACCCTGCCCGAGGAGATCAGCGGCGACCCGCTGGCCACCGTCATCTCGTGGGCGCTGGAGAACCTGGCCGAGCGCTTCGACATCGAGCAGTTGGCGACGCGCGCGTACATGAGTCGGCGCACCTTCGACCGGCGCTTTCGCACGCTCACCGGCAGCGCCCCGCTGCAATGGCTGCTCACCCAGCGGGTGCTCCAGGCCCAGCGGCTGCTGGAGACCACCGATCTCCAGGTCGAGGAGATCGCCCGCCGTTGCGGGTTCCGCTCGCCGGTCGCACTGCGCGGCCATTTCCGCAAACAACTGGGTGTTCCACCGGCCTCCTACCGGGAGACCTTCCGTACCCGCAGCCCGGAGGAGACCGGGGACGAGGAGGTGTGTGCCCGGGCCGTAGGGTGACCCTATGAACGACCGCTTGGTCTGGATCGACTGTGAGATGACCGGACTCGACCTGTCCCGGGACGCGTTGGTGGAGGTGGCGGCCCTTGTCACCGACTCCGAGCTGAACATCCTGGGCGACGGGGTCGACGTTGTGATCCGCCCGCCCGCCGAGGCGCTGGCCGGCATGCCCGATGTGGTGCGCAAGATGCACACCGCTTCAGGTCTGCTGGAGGAGCTGGAGGCGGGCGTCAGCCTCGCCGAGGCCGAGGCCGAGGTGCTCGCCTACATCAAGAAGCACGTCCCGGACGGCCGCAAGGCACCGCTGTGCGGCAACTCGATCGGCACCGACCGGGGCTTCCTGGCCCGGGACATGCTCGATCTGGAGGCGTTCCTGCACTATCGGGTGATCGACGTCTCGTCGATCAAGGAGCTGGCCCGCCGCTGGTATCCGAGGGTCTACTTCCAGAGCCCGCCGAAGGCAGGCAACCACCGCGCGCTGGCCGACATCCACGAGAGCATCGAGGAACTGCGCTACTACCGCGAGGCGATCTTCGTCCCGGATCCCGGTCCGGACAGCGACACCGCCAAGGCGATCGCAGCCAAGTACGGCCACAAGCCGGCCGAACAGCCCTAGGCCCGGTCCGGCGGACCCGCCGAGATCCGCCGGACCGAGCCCCGGCCGAGGTCCGCCGGGAAGGGCCCGGATGCGATGTCGCGCGGGGGCGGAACCGGCCTCCCGGAAACCCTGCGGCGAGCAGCCTCCGCGAGCCTGTACACTTTTCCTCGCCGGGACGGAAACGCCTCGGTGATGGTGGGTGTAGCTCAGCTGGTAGAGCACCTGGTTGTGGTCCAGGAAGTCGCGGGTTCAAGTCCCGTCACTCACCCCAGACGAGGTCCCGAGGCGCGTTGGCGCCTCGGGACCTCGCTCGTTTTGCGCCGGTTGTCGCCCCGATGCGCCGATGTCGCCGTTCGCGTTGTGTGCGATGCCGCGCGCGGCGTAGCGTGCGGTCACCTGAGGGTTACGCACGCGTCATCGGGAGGGTTTCGATCATGAGCACCGGCGAGTCCGAGCAGCCTTCGCGGCAGCAGTTGGACGACGAGAAGGCCGCGCTGTACGCCATGGACATCAGCGGTGTCACCTGGATCGGCTACGGCGAGGACACCACCGGCGAAGGCATCGTGGAGACCGCCGAACTGCCCGGTGGGGGCATGGCGATGCGGAACTCGATCCACCCGGAGGGGCCGATCCTGCGGTTCACCGAGGGCGAGTGGACCGCGTTCGTGCTCGGGGTGCGTGACGGCGAATTCGACCTGGACCGGCTCGCCGAGCCGCTGCCGGAGCAGCGCGGCTGACGCCTGCCTCGGCGTTCGTCCCGGCCTCGCCCGGCGCCCCGCCTGACGCTTCGTCAGGCGGGTGGGCGCACGGGCGTCATCCGTTTCGCCCGTTTGGCATTCCGTGTACCGGTTATCCCTGGGTGGACGTCCCGCCGATGAGGGAGATCCGTGTCCACAACCACCTCCGGGGTGGAGATCAGCGCGGTCGGCCTCGCGGCATCCGGTCCGGACGGCACAATCTTTCGCGACGTTCGACTGAGCGCGCCGGCGGGCGGCCTGACCGTACTCGTCGGGCCCGCCGGCGCCGGTCGCACCTCGCTGCTGCTCGCCCTCGGCGGCCGGTTCCGTACCGATGAGGGCAGCGTGACCGTCGCGGGCAGCCGCAGTGCCGCGACCGCCCGGGCGCACACCGCGATCGCGCGCGCCCGACCCGGCCTGGACCTGGAACCCCGCCTGTTCGTCACCGAGACGATCGCCGAGCGCCGGGCCATCGGCGGCGGCCGGCCCACCGAAACCGCGCTCGCCCGGATGTACGACCTGCTGCGGATCGAGCCGCCCGGCCGGGTCCTGGTCGAGCACTTGGCCGCGGTGGACCAGTTGTTGTTCTCGGTCGCGCTGGCCGCGGCCGGCCATCCGGGCGCGGTTCTGGTCGACGACGTGGACAGCGGCATCGCGGGCGCCGATCTGCTGCGTGCGTGGCGGGCCCTGCGCGAGCTGGCCGATACCGGCGTCACCGTCGTGGCCACCGCGACCGAGGCGCCGCGCGGTGCCGACGCGGTGGTGGACCTGCCCGGACACCACCTGTACCCGAGAGGCGGTATCGCCTGATGGGTGTGCTGCGCCTGGCCTGGCTCGAACTACGGCGCTTCCGGGGCCCGTTGCCCCGCTTGGTCCCGGTCATGCTGATGCTGGTGCCGACCCTGTACGGCGCGCTGTACCTGTGGTCCAACTGGGACCCGTACGGACGGCTGAACCAGGTCCCGGTCGCGTTCGTGAACGAGGACCGGCCGGTGGACGTGCGCGGGCAGCACATCGACGCGGGCGGCCGGTTGACCGAGGTGATTCGCACGGACAAGAACTTCGAATGGAAGGTCACCGACGCGAAGGACGCCCGAACGGGCCTGGAGGACGGCGACTACCACTTCGTGGTCACCGTGCCGCCGGACTTCAGCGCGACGCTGGCCACCACGGCCTCGGCCGAGCCGAGGCAGGCGACGTTGTTCATGACCCTCGACGACGCCAACGGCTTCATCATCGGCAAGATGGCCGAGGTGGCCAAGACCCGGCTTCAGCAACAGATTTCGGCCACCACGCAGAGCACCCTGGTGCAGCAGCTGTACGGGCAGACCGGGGCGCTCAAGGAACAGCTGGACCAATCCGCCGCCGGTGTGCGGCAGTTGGCCGACGGCATCGGCACCACGCCGCCGGATCAGCTCCGGGAGAGTGCCGAGCAACTCGCCGGCGACCTGACCCGGTTGAATGCCGCGGTGCCGGCTCCGCCGCCGGCGCGGGCGGCGGGCGAGGACGCGCGGGTGCTCGGTGCGCCAGTGGCGATCGAGGTGACGAACAGGCATTCGGCAGAGCTGTACGGCCGCGGGCTGGCGCCGTTCTTCTTCGGCATCGCGTTGTGGGTGTTCGGACTGGTCGGCTTCCTGCTCCTGCGGCCGTACAACCCGCGTGCGCTGGCGGGACGGGCGGGTGCGGTCAAGGTGGCCCTGGCCGGTTGGCTGCCCGCCGCCGTGCTCGGCCTGGCGGGTGCGTTCGTGCTGTACGCGGTGGTGCAACTCGGGTTGGGTCTGGACGCCGACGACCCCGGACTGAGCCTGCTGTTGATCGCCTTGGCGGCGGTCACCTTCGTGGCCATCGCGCAGTTCCTGCGGGCCGCCCTCGGCGCGGTGGGCGACGTGGTGATCCTGGTCCTGCTGATGCTCCAGCTCACCTCGTGCGGCGGGCTGTACCCGGTCACCACGACGCCCGAGCCGTTCCAGGCGCTGCATCCGGTGATACCGATGACGTACCTGGTGAATGGGCTGCGGGTCACTCTCACGGGTGGCGAAGGCGAGCGTTTGGCGGTCGCCTTCGCGGTGCTCGGCGGCTACCTGGTGGTGGCGCTGATCGCGACCGTGTTCGTGGTCCGGCACCGCCGAATGTGGACGATGGCGTCGCTGAAACCGGCAGTGGAGTTGTGAGTACACACGCCGATGGGTCAATTCGCTCCCCCGTACGGTTGTACCCGGGGAGCGCAACCACGCCCGCTCCGTGCACGTCGCCCACAATCAGGGGGTACCGCGGGTTTGCCACCTGTGGTGGAGGAGGGAGAATCAGCGGCGATGAACGAGCAGGAGATACAGAAACTGAGGGCCGAGGCCGAGACCCGGATTCGGGCACTCGGGCCCGAGCACCCCGGTTCGCTCGACGCGCGCGCCGCGTGGGCCCGGGTGGTCGGTGACGAGGGCAGGCCCGCAGAGGCCGCTCGGATGTTCGGCGAGCTCGCGGGCGACTACGCGCGCGTGCTCGGCCCGCAGCATCCCGATACGCTCCTGGCCCGGCACAACCATGCCTATTGCCTGGGGTTGTCCGGAAACGCGGTCACCGCCGAGTCGCTGGCACGCGATGTCGCGGCCGACTGTGTCCTGGTGCTCGGTCAGGACGATCCCGAGACGCTCAACGTGCGTGCCGGGTGGGCCCGATGGATCGGCGAGGCGGGCGATGCCGCGGGCGCGGCCCGAATGTTGCGACCGATCGTGGAGGAGGCGACCGACGCGCTCGGACCGGTGCATCCGGACACGCTGACCATCCGACACCAGCACGCGCATTGGGTGGGCCGGTCCGGCGAGACGATCCAGGCGGCCCGGTTGATGGCGGCGATCGCCGACGAGCGCGGCGAGGTGCACGAGCCGGACGACCCCGCGGCGTTGACGGCTCGGCACGACCGGGCGATGTGGGCGGGTGAGGCAGGCGACGTCTCGATTGCCCGGGACGCGCTGGTGCAGCTCGTCGAGGACGCGACGCGCGTGCTGGGACCGGACCACCACGACACGTTGGTGATCCGGCACAACCACGCGCACTGGACCGGCGAGTCCGGCGACCCGATGGGCGCCCGGACGTTGTTGACCCAGTTGGTCGCGGACTGCGCGCGCGTGCTCGGCGAGCAACACCCGGACAGCGAGAACGCTCGACGCGGGCTGATGTGGTGGACCTACGGGCCCAAGGCCAACGACCCGGCGCCCGCGTTCGCCACGGCGGTGGGCAACAGTTCGGTGCAGGCGGGGCGGCCGGCGAAGGAGCCCAAGCCGCCGAAGCCGGCGAAGGAGCCGAAGCCGCCGAAGGCCGCGAAACCGCCGAAGGCGCCGAAGCTTGCTCGACTGGCGAAGGCGAAGCAGCCCGAGCCGGCCGGGGAACCGGTCGCGTCGGCCGAGGTCGCGTCGCCGGCATCGGCCGCACCTACCGAGGTGGTCTCGGTCGGAGCCTCGGCCGCCGTGCCGTCGCCGTCCGTGGAGCCGGACGGGGACGTTACCGCGTTCGCCCCGGTGGTGGCCGGGTCCACCCCGGACACCGAGGAGAACGCGGCAGTGTCGGCCGGGTCGGCCGGGCGGGCCGGCCCGGCCAAGGAGACGGCCTCGGAGGCCGGTTCGGGGCGGCCGGGTGGCGAGGGCGCGTCCGCGTGGAACCGGGCGCGGGACGAGGCACCGGAGAGCGCGGTGACTCGGGTGTCGAGCGTGGCGCCCGACGACGAGCCGACGCATGTCAGCCCGCCGGCCGGGCGGCTCGACCGAAAGCCCGACGAGGAGTCGGACGAGGAGTCGGACGAGGGGTCGGACGAGAGGTCCGACGAGAAGAAGTAGTCACGACATGTGGGGCGCCGGCGGATCCATCCGACGGCGCCCCACATGCGTGTTCGCCCGATCGTCGCGGCCGATGCGGCGGACTCGGCGTTCGGCTTCCTGGGTCGCGCGGTGGCTGTGGCGCCGTCCGCGGGTGTCCGCCGTCGCGGTTCCGGTCGGGAACGTCGCGCCCGTGGTGATCACTTGGCGTCGTCATATGTACGCAACACGACCGAAACGGGGAAAGGTCAGGATACAAGGCAGGTGATGGAGGAGGTGTCGCGTGCTGTACCGACTGAGGGTTTCGCTGCCCGACCGGCCCGGATCGCTCGCGCGGGTCACGCAGCTGCTGGGCGCGGCGGGCGCCGACGTGATGCAGATGACCGTGCTCGAACAGCTCGGCGGCCGTGCGGTCGACGAGTTCACGCTCTCCTGGAGCGGTGACCGGGACATCGCCGCGCTGGTCGCCGCGATGGAGCGCTCGGTGGGGGTGCGCGTCGAGGGCTGCTGGGCGGCCGGCGAGGTGCCCGGATCCGCGCCGGAGCTGGACGTACTGGGACAGGTGGCGCGCGATCCGGGACGGGCGGTGGCCACGCTGATCGACGCGGCGCCCACGCTCTTCCACGCGGACTGGGCGGTCGCCACCCGCGGCGGACGCGGACGGCAGCTGGTGCACCAGAGCTGGCGGGCCCCGGAGACGCCGGCGCTCCCCGCGCTCACCCCGATGCGTCCGCTGGCCTTCGCCTACGAGGGCGACGCGAGCGGCCACGGCGCGGCGGCCCCGATCGGCGCCTCGTGGCTGACCCTGTACGTGGTCCGCCACGAGGGCCCCGCCTTCCACCGCACCGAACTCGAACGCCTGGGCCGCATCGTCGACGTCGCCCTGGGCGTCCTCGGCGAACGCGGAGCGGCAAAGGCCGCGGGCGGCACGGTGTAGGACGCCGGGGCGCCGGAGGGCCGCGCTTCGGTTGCCGCCGGGGCGGGGATTGCCGGCGGGGCGCACGCCCGGCGCCCCCTCCCGGGCCGCCCTCGGGGGTTTTGGGCCGTGTGGGGCGGGAACCATTTGCTGCTATTCAGCGTGTAACGATCGGAACAACTATGATTGTGTAATTGTGCGTACTTGGGGCCACCGAGCCGAGCGCACATCGAGCGCGGGGGCCCGACGAAGGCGACGACGACGTGCAGGACAAGGATGAGACGCCCCCTGCGGCCGAGGCCGTGTCGGGGGCGTCGGCCGCGCTGCCGAGGCCGGGGGGGTCCACCCGCATACAACGGCGGGGCCGGGATCGGCGGCGCCGTCGCCGTCGCATCCTCGCGTGGACCGCCGGCGGGCTCGTCACCGTGCTGCTTGCCGCGGGAGGCTTCGGGTGGTGGTTGTACGACCACCTCAACGGCAACATCCGCACCCAGGATTTCGCCGACCAGTTGACCGACCGGCCGCCGCCCACCGGCGGGATGAACGTGCTGCTCGTGGGGTCCGACTCGCGCGCCGGCGACAACGCCGAGTACGGCCGTGACGAAGGCGGCACCCAGCGCTCGGACACCACGATCCTGCTGCACGTGCCCGAGGGGCGAAAGGCCGCGATCGCGGTCAGCTTCCCGCGTGACCTGATGGTCGACGTGCCCGCCTGTCGGACCACGGTGGGCGGCACTCAGCGCGCCTACTTCGGCCAGTTCAACAGCGCGATGGAGGTCGGCGGCGTGCCGTGCGTGGCGGCCACCGTGGAACGGCTCACCGGCGCGCGCATCGACCATCAGATCACCATCGACTTCACCGGCTTCAAGAAGGTCGTGGACGCGCTCGGCGGCGTGCCGATGCACATCGACCAGCCGATCGACGACAAGGCCGCGCGCCTGCGACTGCCCGCCGGCGACGTCAACCTCAACGGCGAGCAGGCCCTCGGATTCGTGCGCGTGCGCAAGAGCATGGGCGACGGCAGCGACATCCAGCGCATCGCCCGTCAGCAGGAGTTCCTCAGGGCCCTGGTCAAGAAGGTCCAGGACGAGAACCTGCTGACCAACCCGGCCAGGGCGTACAACGTGATGGACGCCGCGACCAAGGCGATCACCACCGACTCCGGGATCAACTCGCTGGTCAGTCTGTACGACTTCGCCAACGGCCTGCGCAGCATCCCACTCGACCGGATCGAGTTCACCACCACGCCGCTGACCGACTACGCGCCGGATCCCAACCGGGTCGCGCTCAGCCAGCCCGACGCGGGCCGGTTGTTCACCCGGCTTCGCGACGGTGCGCCGGCGCCCGGCTCCGCGGCGACCGTGACGGTCACCCCGAAGTCCGCGGCGCGGTAGCACGAATCGGGGCACTGCGGGACGTTAACCGTCACCCGCCCGTGACCTCCGGTCGTTGAACTGTACGGTGCAGGGGTCCACCGACGACGCGGCGTCCGGGCCCGCGGGGCAGACCCGGTAATGGGGCCGCCCGCGACGCTTTACGGTGGACTCGCGAGGGTGCTGGGTGCGGACCGAGGGGCTGGTGGCAGGGGCGCCATGACGGGTCGGGTTCTTCAGGTGGTGCAGGGCACTCGTTGGCGACGGCGCGCGGGTGAATACGCCTCGATCGGCGCCGCGGTGGGTGCCGCGGCGCCGGGCGACTCGATCCTGGTCGCGCCCGGGACGTACCGCGAGGACGTGTCGATCGCCGTCCCGGTGACGGTGGTCGGCTCGGACGGGCCGGGGACGGTGGTGCTGACCGCCGCCGACGGCGTCGCGCTGACGATCACCTCGGACGCGGCCGTACACGGCCTGGTCGTCGAGGGCGGCGCCGGCGTGTTGTCGCCGGCCATCGTGATCGAGGGCTGCGCGCCGATACTGGAGGAGTGCGTGATCCGGGCCGCCTCGGTGGTCGGCGTCGAACTGCGCGCGGGGGCCGACCCGATGGTGCGCCGCTGCCGGGTGAGCAATCCGCAGGGCGTGGGCATCGGGGTGACCGGACGCTCGCGCGGCACCTTCGAGGACTGCGAGATCGGCGACACCGGGCGCGAGGGCTTCGACGTGCGCGAGGGCAGCGCGCCGATCCTGCGCCGCGGCAGGGTTCGCGACGCGTCCGGGCACGGGCTGCGCTTCACCGGCCCGGGGACCACCGGCAGCGTGCAGGAGTGCGAGATCCACGACGGCTCCGACGCGGAGCCCGCGGTGTTCGTCGGCGACCAGGCATCGCCGCACCTGACCGGCCTGCACATCCACGACGTGGGCGGCGGCGGCATCTGTGTCGCGGGCGGCGCCGCGCCGATCATCGCCGACTCGCGGATCGAGCGGGTCGGCTGGGCGGGCATCTCGGTCGGCGGCCAGGGCAGCGCCGGATCCCTCTCGCGCACCGAGATCACCTCGGTCAAGGGCACCGGCGTCCAGGCCGACGACCTGGCCACGTTCTCCCTCGACGACTGCACGATCCGCGACGCCGAGGGCAACGGCGTCTCCGTCGACCGCGGCGCCAACCTGACCCTGGTCGGCTGTCGACTGCGCGACATGGGCCGCAACGGGGTGGACGTGCACGGCCACTCCGAGGTGACCCTCAGCGGCTGCACGATCCGCAGCTTCGGCCGCAACGGCCTCTCGCTCGCCGACCACGGTGCCCGCGCGTCCGCGATCGACTGCGAGTTCCACGACTCCACCGGCGGCAAGCCGGCCGTGTGGGTGGCCGACGGCGCGGACGCGGCGCTGGGCGAGTGCCGCATCCACGACGTGCTGGACGGGGTCAAGGTGGCCGGCTCCGGCACCGGCCTGTCCATGCACGACTGCGAGATCCACGACGTGGACGAGACCGGCATCGGGATCGGCGCGGGCGCGGTGGTCTCGGTCAAGTCCTGCAAGGTCCGCAAAGCCACCACCGGCGTGTGGTTCATGGAGTCGGACTGCGGCGGGATCATCGCCGACTGCACGATCGAGGACACCACCGACGGCGTCTCGGTCACCGGTGTGGCCGGTCCCACCGTGCGCCGGGTCCGGGTGGACCGGGCGACCGGCGAGGGCATCCGCATCTCCGGCGGCGGGCGCGGCGACTTCGAGGACTGCGAGGTGCTCGGCGGGCGCGGCTACGGTGTCAACGTGCGCGAGGGCTGCCACCCGGTGTTCACCCGCTGCACCACGCGCGACAACGCCAAGGGCGGCTTCGAATTCGCCGGCCCGGGCCCGGTGGCGGTCGAGTGCACATCACAGGGGGACGGAAGCAGCGGGGCCGAGACCCCAGCCGCCGGCGGGATTTTGGGTACGACCGGCCCGGTCGCCGCGGCCGGCGCGCAGCCGCAGGGCGTGGCCAGGCTCACCGCCACGCTGCCGATCCCCGGCGCGCGCGACGGCGGAACCGCCGACCAAGCCGCGGCCGAGACGTCCGGGCGCACCGTGGACGAATTGCTCGCCGAGTTGGACGGGTTGGTCGGACTGGCCGGCGTCAAGGCCGAGGTGCGCAATCTGATCGACCTGATCTCGGTCGGCCGGCGGCGCGAGGAGGCCGGGCTCAAGGCGCCCACGCTGCGCCGACACCTGGTCTTCACCGGCTCCCCGGGTACCGGCAAGACCACGGTGGCCCGGCTGTACGGCGAAATCGCCCAGGCACTCGGGGTGTTGCGGATGGGACACCTGGTCGAGGTCTCCCGGGTCGACCTGGTCGGCGAACACATCGGCTCGACCGCGCCGCGCACCAAGGAGGTCTTCGACCGGGCCCGCGGCGGCGTGTTGTTCATCGACGAGGCGTACAGCCTGGCTCCGCCGGATCCCTCGCGCGACTTCGGCCGGGAGGCGATCGACACGCTGGTGAAGATGATGGAGGACCACCGCGACGACGTCGTGGTGATCGTGGCCGGCTACACCGACGAGATGGAACGCTTCCTGGGTGCCAACCCCGGTTTCGGGTCCCGGTTCTCACGCACCATCACCTTCCAGGACTACTCGGCCGACGACCTGGTCGAGATCACCCGCAAGCAGGTTGGCGAGCACGAGTACGTGCTCACCGACGACGCGTGCGACGCGCTGCTCGGCTACTTCCGCCGGCTTCCGCGCGGGGCCGCGTTCGGCAACGCGCGTGAGGCGCGACGTACGTTCGAGGCGATGATCGAGCGGCACGCGACCCGGTTGGCGCAACTTCCGGGCGCGGGCATGGAGGAGTTGCGCACGCTGCATCCGGAAGATCTCCCCGAGCTGCGGTGAATCGGGCCGCGTCGGCGGGGTAACGGCCGATGAGTGCGGTCGCCCCGCCGCCTTGTGGTCGGCGCGCGGGTTGTGGACGGTGCGCAAGGTTGTGGATGGTTTGCGATGGCGAAGGAGCCTCACGTGCCGGTCATGGGCATCGACATCGGCGGGACCGGGATCAAGGGCGCGCCGGTGGACGCCGCCGCCGGACGGCTGATACACGAGCGGGTGCGGCTGCTCACGCCCGAACCGTCCGAGCCGCAGGCGGTGATCGGCGTGGTCCGCGAGGTGCTGGAGCAGTTCGCCGACACCGACGGCCCGGTCGGCATCACCTTCCCGGGCGTGGTCCGGGACGGCATCGTGCGCACCGCGGCGAATGTGGACAAGTCGTGGATCGACCTGGACGCCGACGCGCTGTTGACCGCGTCGCTGGGCCGGCCGGTCACGATGGTCAACGACGCGGACGCGGCCGGCGTGGCCGAGATGCGCTTCGGCGCGGGCGCGGGGCGCGGCGGCACGGTGCTGATGCTGACCTTCGGCACCGGCATCGGCAGTGCGCTGTTCGTGGACGGCAGACTGGTGCCCAACACCGAGTTGGGCCATCTGGAGTTGGACGGCCACGAGGCCGAGCACCGGGCCTCGGCGGTGGCCCGGGAGACGCACGACCTGTCCTGGGAGAAGTGGGCCGAGCGGGTGCAGGATTACCTGCGGTACGTGGAGATGCTCTTCTCCCCGTCGTTGATCATCATCGGCGGCGGGATCAGCAGGAAGCCGGAGAAGTTCCTGCCGTACATCAAGGTCCGCGCCGACCTGGTGCCCGCGAAGCTGCACAACGACGCGGGCATCGTGGGCGCGGCGATGCTGGTGGCCGGCGGCTGACGCCGGGGCGTACGCGACAGGCACTCAGAGCGGATCGCCGTGCGTCTGCTCGCCGGCCAGGAAGGTGGCGAGCACGTCGAGGTCGGTGATCTCGCTCGGCGCGACCGTGTACGGATCGGCGGACAGCACCACCAGGTCGGCGTACTTGCCCGGGGATATCGAGCCGGTGATGTCGTCGGCGCGGAGCTGGTAGGCCGCGTCCAGGGTCTGCGCGCGGATGGCCTGAGTCACCGTCAGCCGCTCCTCGGGGGCGAGCACCCTGCCTCGGCGCGAGCGCCTGGTGGTGGCGACGGTGATGTTGTGCAGCGGGTTCTCCGGCGTGCTGGGCGGGTCGTTGTGCAGCGAGATCCGCATGCCGGCGGCCACCGCGGAGCCGGCCGCCGCCCAGCGGGCGCCGTACTTGGGGCCGAACAACTCGTCGGTGAGCACCTCGCCCCAGAAGTACACATGGTCCATGAACACGCTCGCGGTCACCCCGAGCGCCGCCGCGCGCCGGAACTGGTCCGGGCGCATCGCGCCGACGTGCTCGATCCGCAGCCGGTGGTCCGGGCGCGGGTAGCGGCTGAGCACGCTCTCGTACACGTCCAGGATCATGTCGATGGCGAGGTCGCCATGTGCGTGGCAGGCGAGTTGCCAGCCGTGCGGGAAGTACGCCTCGACCACTTCGGCGAGTTGGTCCCACGTGTAGTTGGTGCTCGCGTGCGGGCGTTTGCCGCGGCCGAGTCGGTGGGTCAGCTCCGTGTCCAGGTACGGGAAGGACACCGCGATCGTGCCCGCCCACGGTGAGCCGTCGACCCACACCTTGATGCCGTTCTGCCGGATCAGGTCGTCGCCGGCGTCGGGCCGGCCGGTGCTGCGCAGGACGGCGGAGGCCGGCTCGTACAGGCGCAGCCGGGTGCTCGGCGCGGGCCTGCGGGCCGGGTCGAGCAGCGCGTCGCGCCACGGCGGCAGGCAGGCCATCTCGCCTGCCATGGTCAGGCCGACGGCGCTCATCCGGGCGAGGGTGTCGGCCAGGCCGGGCGGTAGCGCATCGCGGCGGCCGACGGGCGGTCCGGTGGGTGAGGTGATCTCGGTGATCGCCTCGATGCCGTAGGCCGCGCCGTCCGGCTCGCCGTGTGCGTCTCGTCCGTACCGGCCGCCGGGCGGGTCGGGGGTGTGCCGGTCGATGCCGTGCCGGCGGCCGGATTCGCGGTTGTACCAGGCGAGATGTCCCGAGTGGTGCACCACCACCAGCGGGCGATCGGGGGCGAGTCGATCCAGGAAGTCCTGGCCGGCGAGCGGCAGATCGGGGAACGAGAGCGGATCCCAGCCGTACATCAGCTCGCGCCCGTTCGCGACGCCCGCCCGGATCGCGGCGAGCACGGCCTCGGCGGAGTCCATCGAAGCGGCCCGGATGTCCACGACGGACCCCTTGCCGAACAGCAGCGCCTCGGCCACCGCGTGCCCGTGCGCCTCGACGAATCCGGGGAGCACACAGCGCTCGCCCAGTTCGACCACGCGGGTGGTGGGCCCCACCGGCATGTCGGCGGCGCTCCCGACGGCCAGGATCCGACCGGCGCCGATCGCCACGGCCTCGACGCGGGGTCGGGCCTCGTCCACCGTGATCACGGTTCCGGTCAGGACCAGGTCGGCGCTCGGGATGTCCTGGGCCATGGTGGCGCTGCTCCTGTCGGGACTTTCGGAACTTGCGAGGTCATGCGGGAACTTCGGGATCTTCGCAACCCTCGGGACGTGCGCGGGGTCGGCGGTGGTCGGTGCGGTCGTGGATCCGGTGGGGCGGGTGTGGGCTACGGGGCGGATGGTGCCACCGATCGGGTACCCGGTCGATCCCGGCGCGAAGCACGCAGTACGCCGCCCAGCAGCGCGGCGATGTTCCACGCGTCGTCGACGCCTCGGTGGTGGGTGCCTTCGAGCGGGAGGCCGGCGTGCTCCAGGGCGGCGGCCATGCCGAGTTCACGGTCCAGGCCGTGGGCGAGCGAGTACAGCGACTTGGCGTTGAGGTGGCGGGTACCGAAAGGGTACGGGACGCCCTCGGCGGCGCACTGGCGCTCGAACTGCCGCCGGTCGTACTCGCCCCAACTCGCCCACACACGTTGGTGCGTCCTGAACTCGGCGCGCAGCAGGGCGCATGCGTCGGCGAAGGTGTGGCCGGTCGCCACATCCGCCTGGGTCAGCGTGGTCAGCTCGGTGCAGAACGCGCCGACGGCGGAGTGGGTGGGGCGGACCAGGATGCCGTGTCGGTCGACGCGTTCGCCGGTGGCGATGTCCAGGGTGGTGAGGCCGATCTCGATGATCTCGTTGCGCTGCCCCTCGGGCGTCGGGCCGTCCCAGCAGGTCGCCTCGACGTCGATCACCACGAGCAGGTCCATCAGTCGTTTCGCCATGCCGGTCAGCACAACACCTCGGTCGGCGTGCTACCACTGGTTTTGTTCTGACGGTATGTCAGATGTTTGGTCCGCCCGTCCACGGAGGAGTTCGAAATGGGTACGCACAAGACATCACCCGACACCGGCGTCGTGATCACCGGCGGCGCGTCGGGCATCGGGCGGGCCACCGCGCGGGCGCTGGCGGCGACCGGCCGACCCGTCGCACTGTGGGACATCGCGGCGGGTCCGGTCGAGGAGGCGGCCAAGGAGATCGAGGCCGAGCACGGGGTGCCGGCGCTCGGCCTGGCCCTGGACGTCACCGACACCGAGGCGTATCCGACCGCGATCCACGCCTCGGTCGGGGCGCTGGGCACGATCGGCGGTTTCGTGCACGCGGCGGGCATCGTCGACTCGACCCCGATCACCGAGGTCACCGCGGAGAACTGGGACCGCGTGCTGGACGTCAACCTGCGCTCCTTCGCGCTGCTGGTCCAAGCGCTCACCCCGCACCTGCGTGAACACGCCGGCTCCGCGATCGTGGGCATCGCCTCGCTCAACGCGATCGTCGGCAACGCGCTCAACCCGTCCTACTGCGCGTCCAAGTCGGGCATGCTCGGCCTGAACCGCTCGATCGCCGCCAAGCTCGCCGAGTACCACATCCGCAGCAACGTGGTCTGCCCCGGCTACATCGAGACCCCGATGCTGGCCCGCTCCTTCGCCCGCCCCGGCACGCGCGAGCGTATGGAGAACAGCTCGCCGCTGCGCCGGTTGGGCCGCCCGGAGGAAATCGCCGGCGCGGTCCGCTTCCTCCTCAGCGACGAGGCATCCTTCGTGACCGGCACCCACCTGATGGTGGACGGAGGCATGACGGAGACGGTCTGACGCCCGACCGGGCCGGGGCGGTGACCGGGATGCCGCCCCGGTCCGGTGTTCGAGCGGGTGATTCGGGAACCGGATGGTGTCGGCTCAATCTCTGACAAACCGGTGGTGATCCTGTGGATGAGACGACCGCCGTTCGGGAGAGATCGTGCAACCCGCCTTCGGCCACGAGTGGACAGCCGACGATGTGATCGCCGCCCAGGAGACCTCGCCCTATCGCATCGAACTCTCGGACGGCGTCCTTACGCGGCCTCCGGCTCCGCCGAGCCCGGCACTGTGACCACGCTGCCGGCTTTCGCGCCGATCGCTCTCGACCCGGGCACACTGCTGCGGATGCGGTGACGGAGGCGCCGATCAGGGCTTTGTGCCGACGGGGTCCGACTATTTCGGGTGGAGTTCCACCATCGTGACCTCCGGGGGTGCCCCGACGCGGACCGGTGGGCCCCAGAAGCCGGCGCCTCTGGTGATGTAGAGCATCGTGTCGTCGACCCTGTGCAGGCCGGCGACAGCCGGCTGGTCGAGCTTGACCAGGAGTTGGACCGGGAACATCTGGCCGCCGTGGGTGTGGCCGGAGAGTTGCACGTCGACGTCGTACTTGGCGGCGTCGTCCACCTGGACCGGCTGGTGGGCGAGCAGCACCACCGGGCGGGAGGGGTCGCGATTGCCCAGTGCCTTGGCGAAGTTGGGGCCGTCGTGGTGGGACTTGCCGGTGATGTCGTTGACCCCGGCCAGGTCGAAGGCGGCGCCGCCGCGGGCGATCTCTAACCGGTCGTTGGCCAGCGTGTGGACGTTCAGCTCGGCGAGTTCGGCGACCCAATCCGCCGCGCCGGACATGTAGTCGTGGTTGCCGGTGACGAAGAAGCTGCCGTATCGGCTGGTCAGCCGCCGCAACGGCGCCGCGTCGCCGCCCAGTTGCCCGGCCGTGCCGTCGGCCAGGTCGCCGACGATGGCGACCAGGTCCGGGTTGGTCCGGTTGATCGTCTCCACCACCCGCGTGGTGTGCGCCCGCCCGAGCAGCGGACCCAGATGGATGTCGCCGACCACCGCGATCCGGAAGCCGGCCAGCCGCGGATCCAGCCGCGTCACCGGTATCCGCACCCGCACGGTCCGCGGCGCGCCCAGGGCCTGGGTCATTCCGTAGCCGACGGTGCCCAGCGAGGTGCCCGCCGCCAACAGCGCGACCGACCGACTCAGCACCAGGCGGCGATCCGGTCCCAGGGGCGTGCCCGAGGCGGCGGCCGACGGCTCGGCGGCGGGCTCCGCGAGGTCCGGATCCGGCCCGTCGGCGCCGACGGGCACCGCGACCGGCAACTCCGCCGACACCGGCTCGATCGCCCCACGTCGCCGCAGCGCCCGAAGCGCGAGCACCCGGGGCACCTCCAGCACTCCCAGTGCGAGCACCACGTACAACAGCAGGGCCATCCAGATGAAGCCCGGCCACGCGATCCACTCCGTGCCGCGCGGGCCGAACGCCTTGGGCAGGGCCAACGCACCCGCCATCGACAGTCCGAGCGCGACCACCACACCCGCGCCGATCCGCCGCACGAGCCCCGACCGGGTGGTGTCGCGCACGAGTCGCCGCCACACGTAGAGGTGCACGCCGACCAGCAGCGCGAGCACGGCCACGGCCGCGACGATCACCAGGACAACGGTCAAGGCAGGACTCCCGGGTGAATGGATGTTCCCGGGAAGCGTGTCACGCCCGCGCGGGCCCCGGCATCCGGCTCGCGGAGTATCCGAGTCTGCTTCCGTGGGCGCAATACCGCGCCGTTCGCCGTATCCTGACGCGGTAGCGACACCCGATGATGGCCCGGTCACGCCGCGAAGTGGCCCCACTCGTGAAGCGAATGATGCCAAGTAACGACAAGTCCGACCGCATCGATCGGACCACCACGCACGTCGACGGGAGGCGCTCCTCCCGGGAGCGATGACCCCGCGCGGCGGGACCCGCCCCGCCGACCCCGCGTACCACGTCAACACCCGCGCCGAGCTGAAGCGACAGCGACGTACCAGGGCGCACGGCTGCTGGGACCACCTCTACCTCGCGCCGCTGTGGCCCAAGTACGGCGTCAACCTCGGCACCCTCCTGCGCACGTGCGACGCGGTCGGCGCGTGCCTCGTCGTCCCGCGACTGCCCTGGGTCCCCGAGGCTTTGGCCCGGGGCAACACGCTGCGCAGGCCGACCTGCGTGCATCGGGTCGGCGATCCGCTCACCTGGTTGGCCGGCCGGCGAGAGGTCGGCGCCCGGGTGGTCGGCGTCGAACTCGCCGACGACGCGGTCCGCCTCGCCGACCTGAAACCCGCCCGCTGCCCCACCATCGCCGTGCTCGGCCACGAGAGCGACGGCATCCCGTTCGAGGCGTTGCCGTATCTCGACGAGATGGTGGAGATCCCGATGATCGGTACCGGAACCAGTCTCAACGTCGCGGTGGCCGGGTCCCTGGTCGCCTACAAGCTCGCGGGTCTGCTCTGACGGCGGGTCCTATGCTCGGTGCCATGGTGCATGTGCGAACGTCGCTGGGTGGCCTGATCGGCGAGGAATCGGACGGGGTCCGGATCTTTCGAGGCGTGCCCTTCGCCGCGCCGCCGCTGGGACCGGCCCGGTTTCGTGCGGCCGGTCCGGCGGCGGCCTGGGGCGGGGACCGGGACGCACGCGAGTTCGCCCGCGCGGCGCCGCAGCCGATGGGCCAGTACGGGGCCGCGCCGGTGGCCGTCGACGAGGACTGCCTGTATCTGAACATCTACGCGCCCGCCGGGCCCGGCCCGCATCCGGTGCTCGTGTGGGTGCACGGCGGCGGATACACCAGCGGCGCGTCGTTCGAGGGTGTGTACGACGGCAGCGGGTTCGCGCGCCGCGGCGTGCTGGTGGTCACGCTCGCCTACCGGCTGGGCGTACTGGGGCTGTTGCACCTGCGGCACCTGCTGGGCGACGAGTACGCCGCCTCCTCGGCCAATGCGCTCCTGGACGTGGTTCAGGGGCTGCGCTGGGTGCGCGAGCACATCGGTGCGTTCGGTGGGGATCCCGGCCGGGTCACCCTCGGCGGGGTCTCGGCCGGCGCGAAGCTCACCGCCAACCTGCTCGCGATGCCCGCCGCGCGCGGGCTCTTCCATCGGGCGATCGTGCAGAGCGGCGGAGCGCAGACGCTGCGCAGCGTGCCCGAGGCCGAGCAGGCCACCGCCGACGTGCTGGCCGCGCTCGGGATCACCCCGGACCGGGCCGCCGAGCTGATCGACGTGCCCGTGGCCGAGTTGCTCCACGCGCAGGCCGAGGCGATCGGGCGCGGCGCGGCGCGGTTCGTGTTCCGGCCGGTGGTCGATCCCGCCGGGCCGCTGCCGGTGACCCCGCTGCGGGCGATCCGCGGCGACGTGCCGATCCTGCTCGGGTCGAACCAGGACGAGGAGGAGATGTTCGTGGTCACGGAGGGTGGCGGCGCACGCGAGCCCGGACCCGCCGACCTGGCCAACCTGCGCCGCCCGGACGCGCTCACCGAGTTGGTGCGCACGTACGCGGAGCTGTATCCGGAGCTGAACGGGCGCTCGCGGCGGATCCGACTGCTCACCGCCGAGTCCTACGGGATACCGACCGTCCGGCTCGCCGAGGCGCAACTCGCGGCCGGTGGCACCGCGTACATGTACCGCTTCCGCTGGGCGCCCAAGGCGCATCCGCAACGACTCGGGTCGCCGCACGCGATCGACATCCCGTTCGTGTTCGGCACCCTGGACACGCCGCTCGGCCGCTGGTTGACCGGCGGTGTGCCGCCCGCCGCACGGGAGTTGTCCGGCCGGATCCAGCAGGCGTGGACCGCGTTCGTCAAGGGCGGGCCGCCGGTGGCCGACGGGTTGCCGGCGTGGCCCTCGTACGACCCGACCGAGCGGCGCACGATGCTGCTCGACGTGCCGGCGACGGTGGTCGGGGATCCGGATCGGGAGGAGCGGCGGGTGTGGGACCACGCGATGTGAGCCCGGTCGGGGTGGCCGCGCTCGCGGATCTGATGCCGTGGGGGACGACCGGGATCGGCACGGGACGGACGTGGGTGTACGCACCCGAACGGGAGACGCTGCGTCGGCGCTGGGCCCGATTGGCCGCCGCCGAGGACCGGAACGCCCTCTTGCAGCCGACCCGTTCGCGGACCGAGGCGTCCCGGCCCGCGCCGCTGCCCGGGTGTGACGCGCCGACCGGGCCGCTGGCGCGTGAGGTCGGTGCGACGCCTCGGCTGGTGCGGGTCGCCCGGCGGCCCTTCGATCGGCAGTGGCTGATCGCGGACCACCGCGTGGTGGACTTCGCCCGGCCCGAGCTGTGGCGGGTGCGCGGAGACCGGCAGGTCTACCTGACGGAGCGTCAAGCGGGGGACCCCTGGCCGCTGTTGTGCAGTGCGCTGCTGCCGGATGCGGCCCACCACGGTGGCCGCGGCGGGCGGGTCGCGCCGCTGTACCGGGACCCGGCGGGCGGAGAGCCCAACCTGGCCCCCGGACTGGTCGAACTGCTCGCGGCTCGGCTCGGCGTCCCGGTCACGGCCGAGGACCTGTTCGCCTGGATCGTGGCGGTGACGGTGGACCCGGCACGGGTGCCGCTGACCGCCGACCCGCGGTTGTGGGCGGCGGGCGTCGAGCTCGGCCGCCGACTGATCGGCCTGTACACGTTCGGCGCGCGGTTCGGCCGCCCCGGCGACGGCAAACCCCGACTGCCGGGCGGTCGCCGCCCGTTCGTTCGCGAGCCGGTCCCGGCCCGGCCGACCGGCGCGACCTACCACGAGGAGAGCCGTTCGCTCCTGTTGGGCACCGGCCGGATCGGGCCCGTCCCGCGCGAGGTGTGGGACCTGGGCATCCTCGAACCGTGGATCGCGGCCCGCACCGAGCCCCCGGGCGAGGGCCTGGAGCGAATCCGCGAGCGCACCTGGTCGACCGACCTGACCAGCGAACTGATCGACCTGCTGAACGTGTTGGGCCTGCTCGCCGACCTGACCGAGGAGCAATCCGAACTCCGCAGCCGGGCCGTCGCGGCCCCCACCCTCGATCCCGCCCCGCTGCTCCCACCCGCCCCCGCGACCCGCCGCCCACCGACGGTCCTCGACATCACCGAGGAGGGCCCGGGCGGCCAGGCCGTCCTGGTCTGAAGAGGGCAGCGATACCGGAGCCGGTGGATCGGAGGCTTCGCCCATGTCGATGTCTCCTGCGGACGACTACGAACACCGCCCACCATGCCGAGGCACATGGATCAGGTTCCCGATATGTGACGATCCGGGAGGGCGTCCCGTCGTACCTCGGTGCCGGGCTCAGTTGGGCCTGGGGGTGTTCAGTTCCCTTGCGTTCCCGCCCATGATCATGGCTTTGGTCCGCTCGTCGAAGGGCTCGAGTTCGCTCTCGTAGTCCCTCGGGGCGGGGAGGCCCTCGATGTGTGGCCGGTCGGAGCCGAAGACGACGCGGTCGGAGCCCATCAGGTCGACCACCTCGGCGAGGTCGTCCTCCCAGAACGGGTTGATCCAGACGTGCCGCTTGAAGGTCTCCACCGGGTCCTCGGGGAACAGGCCGGGGATCTTGCGGCCGACCGAGCGCAGCTTGCGGAACAGGTCGCCGAGGAACTCGGAGCCGTTCTCCACCGAGACCACCCGCACGTTCGGGAAGCGCTCGAAGAGGCGGTCGAGGATCAGCGACGCGAGGAAGTCGAAGATCGGCCGCTCCATCGTCCACAGCATGGTCACCGACGGACCGCCGCCACCCTTGAAGTCGGTGCGCAGGCCCTGCTTGCGGCTGTAGCCGTTGGCCGAGTAGCCGCTGTCGCCCGCGTGCACGATCACCGGCACGCCGGCCTCGTTCACCCGAGCCCAGAACGGGTCGAAGACCGGGTGCCCGGGCGGGTACGGGCCGTCCGCGGTGTTCGGCGCGGCCGGGCGCATGCACACGATCCGGGCGCCGCCCTCCAGCGCGCGATCCAGGTCGGCGAGCGCGGTCCGCGGGTCGGCGAGTGCGATGTAGGGCGCGGCGGTATTCCGGGCGGATCGGCTCGCGCTCGCGCAGGTACTCCAGCGGGTTGCGCCCGGAGGCGTTGCCCCGGAAGTACTCGGCCATCGCGCCGGCCTTGGCGATCGGGTCGAAGGTCGGATTGACCACGGCGTGGTTCACCGTTCCGCCGAGCACGTGGTACTTGCGACCGTTGATCTCGCACCACTGGATGACCTGTTCGCCCAGCCTCGGATCCAGGTGTCGGGTGAAGGCGTCGATGGCCTCGTAGTAGTGGTTGTCGGCGTCGAAGACGCGCATGGCGAAGACCCCCTCGGAGCGGCACGAATCCGGACGCGGGTCCGGACGCGGTCCCGGATCCGTGTCCGGTCCGGATCCGCGTCCGACTCCGGAACCGGGTCCTGTTCCGGGACCGCGCCCGGGGATTGTCGCTCGAATCGTGACGCCGTTACAAGGTAAGGAAGTCTGTCTTTTTTGGCCCGCCGGTCACGACGCCGGACGCCGGGCCTTCGCGGTGAGCGGTGCCGACCGGACGGTGCCACGGACCGCCCGAGTAACTCGTCGACGGCGCGCCAGGCCACGCCCATCGCGCCCCGGCCCAACACCTCGACGAGCCGATATCGGCCCGCCGACACCTTCACCACGGTGGCTCCCTGTGCGCACGTTCCTCGGGGACGACGATCGACCCGGGCCCGGTGGGGATGCGCGCCGCGCGACGCCCGAAATCCGGCCCCTGCGAGGATGATTGCCGCCGACCGATCGGCCCCGCAGCGAGTTTCCCGAACGGGTGATCGGTGGCTTTGCGCCAGGGCCGTCCCGCGCCTCTCGTGTGGGTGACCGCTGCTGGGTCGAACGAGGGAATGGTGTGCGCGGCGGCCGTCGGAGGCGGTCCCGGCGACCTAGCGTGATCGGGTGAGCAGACATGGGAACCGCCTGGCGGCGTCGCTGGCGGTCGCGCTCGGCGCGGCCGTGTTCGGCGCGGTTGCCGTTCCGGTCGGGGCTGCGGCGCCGCTCACCGGACCTGCGCCGGCGGTCGGCCGCAGCTCGGCCGTGCTGCTCCGCCGGCCGATTCCGCCCTCGTTGCCGCCCGCGCCGTCGAGCCGGCCGCTTCGGCCCGCTACGCCGCTGCCCGAGACGGACGCGATCCCCCCGGAGCACTGCCCCGAGCCGACCCGTGCGGCGGACCCCGACGAGGCGGGCCTGGCCGGCGGCTCGCTCCCGCACGGTCGCACCCGCGCTCTGGGCACCACTCCGATCCGGCCGGGCTGCCCCGGCCTGCCGGATGCCGGCCGCGGCGACGAGCCGGGCGTCGCGCCGAGGGTGCCACCCGGCGCCGCAGCCCGGCCCGGCAACGATCGGGGCGACGTCGGACCGCATCGACACCGGGCGGACGGACGCGCCTCGGCAGTCCCCGGCAAGCCCCGGCGTCGGGCCAAGCCTCCCGGCTCGCGCGACGACGCGGCCAAGGGCCGCGGTGCCGCCGCCGCCAAACGGGCGGTCCACGACGGGCCCGCGGTGATTGCCCGCAGAGCCATCACCGACCATGTCGCGAATACCGGCTCGACCCCACTGTTGTCGCTGAGCCTGGCGGCCGGCGCGCTACTGCTCGTCGGCGGCCTGATGCTCGACGCCGCCCGCCGCCGCGGCCGCCCCCGCCGCAGTCGCCCGCCCCGCGACTGACCCAACGCAACCGCCGCCCGGCCCCGGCCCGGCCCACCCGCTCACCCGCCCGCGCGGCAACGCGGCAACTCCGCGACCCACCGCCTGTCCGCACCCGCCACCTACCGGCCCAAACACCCCCGCACCGCGTCGATCAGGCCGAGTGCTCGTACGTCCGTGTGTAGTGGGGACCGGCCGTTCGTCACGTATGCGAAGGCCAGGCCCGAGGCCGGGTCGGCGAAGGCCAGGGGGCCGCCGCTGCCCGGGTGGCCGAATGCGGCGGGGTCGGAGGAGACGGCGAAGAAGGCGGTTTCCGGCTTCATGAAGCCGAGGCTGAAGGCGGTGTGTTCGCCGAGGATGCGGTCCGGGCCCTCGACCACCGTGCGGGTCACCTCCGTGACGGTCGCGGGGGAGAGCAGTCGCACCCCGTCCAGCGTGCCGCCTTCGGCGAGCATCGCGTACACGCGTGCCAGCGCCCGGGCGTTGGTGACGCCGAGCCCGGAGGGCACCTCCCAGGCCAGTACATCCGGGTCGTGATCCGCGCCGGGAGCGGCGAGTTCGGGCAGCGCGAGCATCGCCCGGCCGAGATCGGAGTCGAGGTCCAGCAACGCGGGGTCCGTCGGCGTGAGCGTGGTCAGGTGCGCGAGCCTGGGCACCACCGTCGCCGGCAGTCCGATGTGCGCGTCCACGCCGAGCGGGCCGGCCACCTCCTCGGCCAGGAACGCACCCACCGTGCGACCGTCCACCCGCCGGATCAGCTCGCTCGCGTAGAAGCCCCAGGTCACCGCGTGATAGCCGTGCGCCGCGCCGGGTTCCCACACGGGCCGCTGCGCGGCCAGCGCATCCGCCAGCGCGTCCGGGACGGCCACCTGGGCGAGCGTGATCGGCTCGTCCAGGAACGGCAACCCGGCCTGGTGCGAGAGCAGTTGGGATACCGTCACGTCGCGCTTGCCGGCCGCCGCGAATTCGGGCCAGTAGCGGCACACCGGCAGCGCGGGTTCGAGCAGCCCCCGGTCGATCAGGACCGCCAGGCAGGTGGCGACCAGGCCCTTGGTGACCGACCAGACCACCTGTACGGTGTCCGGCTCCCAGCTGCGGCCCGCGTCCGGTTCGGCAAGTCCGCCCCACAGGTCCACCACGGGTGCTCCGTGCAGGTGGACCGCGAGCGCGGCGCCCACCTCGCCGCGGAGGGCGAAGTTTTCCTCGAACGCGGCCTGTACGGGCGCGAATCCGGGCGCGACGAATCCGTCGACGTGCATGGTGTGGTCCTTTCGCGAGCGCTCGAGGTACCCCACCGGCACCGGCGCGGCCGACAGCCGTCGCCCGGTCAGTTCCGGGGGGTGACGCCTTCCAGTACGAGCGCCGTGAATTGGGCTTCCAGTTCGGGCAGGGTGCGGTCGACGCCGGACTTCCAGCCGGCGGTCAGCCACAGCGGATAGGCGAGGTAGCGGTAGACCAGCTCCGGGTCCAGATCGGCACGGAACTCCCCGGACTCGATCCCCTCCTGGAGGGTGTTCAGCCACAGGTCGCGGACGCGCATACCGTCCATCGCCAGATGCGCGAAGCGCGGCAGGGTGGCCAGGTACGCGTAGTCCCGGACGTACATCGTGGCGGCGTCGGGGTGGTGCTCGATGGTGCGGAACGCGGCGTGCACGAGGCCGCGCAGCCGATCGCTCGACGTTCGCGCATCGGCGAACGCCTCGTCGTACCAGGTGGACAGGTCGCGCATCGCGGCGGTGAGGATCTCGTCGACCAGGTCCTCTTTGGAACCGAACCAGTGGTAGATGCTGCCCGCGAGGATTCCCGACGCGTCGGCTATCTCACGGACGGTCGACGCGACAACGCCCTTGCGGGCGAACAACGTTGCGGCCTCGGACAGGATCACCTCCCGGCGCGGAAGTGCTTCGGGTTCCGTCTTCCTGCGTGCCATGAGCGCCCGTTCTCGGTCCGGCGGGTGGATGAGGCTGCGTTGGTGCTGTGCAGCCTAACCGCAGGTGGAGCGGTTGCCGTTGATCTGTGGGGGATTGCCTTCAGGGAGAACCTAAGGAAGAACCTGACTGCCTATCTAACATTTGTTAGATTGTGCTGAACCTTCTACGCCAGTTTCCGAATCGCTGTCAAGGCCCTTGCCGGCAAAGGGTGTTGCGGTCTAGCTTGAGCCGCATCCGGGACTCCGTGGGGGATGGCCGGGCGGGGAGACGACGCGAAAGGCGTAGGCTCCCATGGCTCGTTGGACGACACGCACGGCGCGTGCCGTGCGCACGACATGCACCACGAGAGCGGAACGAACACGTCGGCGACCCGTCGGGGGCAATCCCCGTGCGGGCGGCTCGACCCTGTCCGTCCGTACCGCGCCGTCAGCCGGCGCTCGTGGCGGCGCATCGGCCGAACTCCCGGCATTCGCACCCGGCGTGTCCTGAACCATGGCCACCTTCGTCGCGCCGCTTGCCGCCGTCATCCACCCGGTGATCGGCTGCCCGGTCGCCGGTCCTGGGGAACTTCCCTGGAGCGGACGCCGGTTGCGTGACAACTCGGGGGTGCTGTCGCGCCCGGTCCCGATTCCCGTGTTCGTGGTGCGCCCGAAAGAGCCGTTCCCGACCCGACCCATCGGATCGGGCGGGACGAGATGAACCAAACCGGTACAGAAAACGTGTCGTGGCCGGGAGGTGACGCCGGGTCAGGAGGGGAGTCGGCGTACGACCGGGGCGCGGGGGCCGCCCCGGATACATCCGGGTCGTGGTCGGACGGGGCGGGGGAGCCCTGTTCGACCAATGATCCGGCTTCCGGTTCGGCCCCCGATACGGGTGGCGTGCGGGCGGGGGGTGATGCCGTGTCAGGTACGGCGTCCGGTCCCGCGCGCCGCCCGGGGGAAGGGTCCGAGGCCGGGGTGCGCCCGCATGCGCGCCCCGGCTCGGGGCCCGGACGGCCGCGCGGTCGGCGGCCTGACGCAAGGCTCGCCGCGGCTGCGATCGCCGCGGCGCACGCGGGTCCGCTCGGGGAAGCGGTACCCGTGCATTCGAGCGGCCCGGCCACGCGTGCGCGAGCGGCCGTCGCGCACGCGCGCGAGTCGGGTCATTCGAAGGAGGGCGACCATGCCTGACCCGGTGCGGCTGTACGCGCTTGGACCCGAACCGATTGCGGCCACCGCGTCCGATCAGGTCCGCCAACCCATCCTGCGGGCCCGGGACATCCGGGTGGACTTCGCCGGTGTACGCGCCGTCGACGAGGTGTCCGTGCGCGTCGATCGCGGGGAGGCGGTCGGTGTGATCGGACCGCACGGGAGCGGCAAGACCACCCTGCTGAACGCGATCACCGGAGTCGTGCCGGCCACCGGCGACCTGTTCGTGGCCGGGCTGCCGGTCCGCCTGGGTAGTCCCGAACGTTCGCGCCGGGCCGGTCTGGTCCGGATGTTCCAGACGCCCCAGCCGGTTCGCGCGCTCTCCGGCGCGGACAACGTCGTGCTCGCCGGCTCGGACATCCGGCATCGAGGTCTGCTCGCGGCCTGGCTGGCCCGCCCGCTGATGGCGCGGGTCGAGCAGGAGCGGCAATTCGGCGCCCGGGTCGCGCCGGACCGGGCCGGCGCGCGGGGTCGGCCCGAGCGCGGCGCGGACGTACTGACCTATGGCGAACGGCGGTTGCTGGACATCGCGCGCGGGATGGTGGCGGTGCCCCGGGTGCTGATCCTGGACGAGCCGAGCGCCGGGTTGAACGCGCGCGAGACGGAGGCTCTGCTCCTGCTCCTGCGCGGTGTCGCGGCGGACGGCGTGGGGCTGCTGGTGGTGGACCACAAGATCGACTTCGTCGACGCGTTGTGCGATCGGGTCACCGTGTTGGAATCCGGCCGCGTGGTTGCCGAGGGCACGCCGGCCGAGGTGCGACGGGACCGCCGCGCCGTGGACGCATGTTCGGGGGGAGTACGCGATGCCTGAGACCGAAACGCCACACGTCGACATCGACGACGTCACCGAGACCGCCGGGGTCGGCAGGATCCCGGAGCAGCGAGCCGGCACATCAAGTCCATTCGAAGGTGCCCGGTCCGCGGTCGACGGCCTGCCCGGCGACCTCGGCGCCCTGCCGTACGAACCCGACGCCCCGCGCACCCAGACCCGACTCGTGGCAGCGGTCGGCGCGAACCCGGGCGGGCGCGAGCCGCGAGCCGCGCACGGGATCACCCGCGCGCGCCGCTGGATCCGGCTGCGCCGGTCGTAGCGGGGCCCTACAGCCCCGGCGCACCCGGCGGGTACTTGATCGCGTTCTTGACCATCTTGTCCCGCAGCGCCTGTGCCGGGTCGATGCCGAGCCGGTCCGCGAGCCCGAGCAGATAGGCCAGCACGTCCGCGATCTCCTCCCGGACGTGCTCGGCGCGCTCCGGGTCCGACATCACGTCGGCGGCCTGCTCCGGGGTCAACCACTGGAAGATCTCCACCAGCTCCGCCGCCTCCACGCTCAGCGCCATCACCAGATTCTTCGGCGTGTGGAAGGGCTGCCAGTGCCGCTCGGCGGAGAACACGACAAGCGCGGCGGTCAGGTCGGCGAGGTCGGAACGGGCCGGGGGAGTGGTGTCCATGCCCCATGCCTACCGCATCCGGCGCGCCCTCGGCGCACCGGCCGTGTCACCCCGGCGGGGGAGAATGGCTCGGGGCGCGTCCGGTCGATCCGGCGGGCCCGAACGCCGTCGTCCGCTCTGGAAGGTTCGCATGAGGGTCGCCACCTGGAACATCAACTCGATCGGGGCCCGGCTGCCCAAGCTCCTTGAGTGGCTGGAGCGGGCCGCGCCCGACGTGGTCTGCCTACAGGAACTCAAGTCCACGCCCGAGGCTTACCCGACCAAGGAGCTTCAGGAGATCGGCTACGAGTCGGCCGTCAACGCCGGCGGGCGCTGGAACGGCGTCGCGGTGCTGTCCAAGGTCGGTCTGGCGGATGTCACTCTCGGCCTGGAGGCGGGGCCGGGCTTCCCGGAGGTCGACAGCCCGCACGAGGCCCGGGCGATCTCCGCGACCTGCGGAGGTGTGCGCGTGTGGTCGGTCTACGTGCCCAACGGCCGCGAGGTGGACAACCCGCACTACGCCTACAAGCTGGAGTGGCTGGCCGCGCTGCGCGCCGCGGTCGCCGCGGACGCGGCGGGCCCGCGACCGTTCGCGGTGCTCGGCGACTTCAACGTCGCGCCCACCGACCGCGACGTCTGGGACATCTCGCGGTTCGGCGAGAACTCCACGCACGTGACGCAGGCCGAGCGGGACGCGGTCACCGCGCTGGAGACCGTGGGGCTGCGCGAGGTGATGCCCCGAGCGCTCAAGTACGACGTCCCGTTCACCTACTGGGACTACCGCGAACTGGGCTTCCCGAAGAACAAGGGCATGCGGATCGACCTGGTCTACGGCAACACGCCGTTCGCGGCCTCGGTCACCGACGCGTACGTCGACCGCGAGGCCCGCAAGGGCAAGGGCACCAGCGACCACGCACCGGTCGTGGTGGACCTGGACGCGTAGCGCCCGGGCCACACCCCGGTCTCGGAGCCGACGGCTCGTCGGTTGGTCGACTCATCGGCTCCGAGAGGAGGCGAGGGCGCTTCGCCGGCGAGGTCAAACGTCCACGAGGCCCGGCCCTTCACCTCCGCGAGCGGGCGCCTCGGGATCGGGCGCCGCCGCGGGCGGGTGCCTTCGACATCGGGCGCGCCCCGAGCGCCGGGTGCGCGGACGGCCGGGCGCGCTACAGATACAGCCCCTCCCCGCCGTGCGCCGGCCGTTCGACCTCCACCGGCGCCGCGCCGTTGCGCAGCGCGTACAGCTCGGCGAGGGTGGCGTGGGTGCCGATGCCCTCGGCGGTGCCGAGCCAGTCGCGCGCCTCGGTGAAGTCCAGCGGTCCGACGTCGATCTGGGCCAGGCACCGTCCCGGTCGGACCACCGCCGGATGCAGCCGGCCGAGATTCTCGTTGGTGGTGATCGCGACCATCACGTTGCGGCCCTGTCCGAGCAGCCCGTCGGTCAGGTTCAGCAACCGCGACAACGCCTGACCGGCCGAGCGCTTGGCCTCGCCGCGGATCAGTTCGTCGCAGTCCTCCAGGACCAGCAGCCGCCACCGCTGCTTCTTGGACTTGTCGTGCGTCTCCTCGTCCTCGTCGCCGCGCCCGATCGCGACGTCCATCAGATAGCCGGTGTCGCCGAACAGCGCCTCCGGGTCGAGGACGCAGTCCATCCGGCACCAGTCCTGCCACGAGCGGGCCAGCGCGCGCAGCGCCGTGGTCTTGCCGGTACCGGGCGGGCCGTGCAGCAGGATCAGCCGCCCGGACACGTCGTCCGGGGTGACCTTCATCAGCCGATCGAACGCGCCGGCGGTCGGCGCGGTGTAGTTGCGGCGGATGTCCTCCCACGGCGCGGCAGTGATCGCCCGGGTGGTGCGGTACGGGCCGCGCCGGGCGGAGAAGTACCAAAAGCCCATCGCGACGGCCTCGTCCTTGGGCGGCGGATCCGCCGCCGCGCCCTTGACCGCCTTCTTCAGCACCGCGCGGCCGACCTTCTCGTCGACGGCGGTCACGGTCACCTCGCCGCCGCCGCTGCGCCAGCGGACCGAGCGCAGGGTCCAGCCGTCGCCCACGGCCAGTTGGGAGGAGCGGTCGTCCTCCTCGACGGCCCGCACCACCTTGGCGCCGCGGGGCACGAGTCGGGCGCCGGGCTTGACCCGGTCCAGGCGGGTGGTCCTGGCCCACGGCTGGGCGCCGGTCAGGAAAGCGGCGAGGGCGAGACCGTCCACGGCGTCGTAGGGGGTGTCCGCGTCATCGAGCCCGAATACGAAGGGCAGCAGCGTTGAGGGGTCGTCACCGGCTGAACTCGGCGCCCCATCCGGTGGGCGGGGCGTCTGGCGAGGCATCGACATGATTTCGATGATCCGGTGCCCCGGGCCGTCCGTACAGGGGTTTTCGGGTAGCGGTTTCCCGGCCGGGCCGGTGTCCGCCGGCGACGCGGGGTGACCGTTCCCGGTCACCGCACCGGGGCGGGCGCTCCGCTGCGACCGGGGTTCGAGGACCCGGCCGAGACTCGGTTCGTCCGGCCCGGCCGGGATGGGGCCGCCCCGACGGCGAGGTCCGGCCGGCGTCCTCGGGGGACGCCGGCCGTCCCTGAACAACGCGCGGGGCGAACGCGATCCGGGTGCGCGAATCCGCACCCGGCGTGTGCCCCGGGCCGATCACGAGGACGACTACCAAGAGCCACCCGGGGCGTGCCGAACCTCGCGCGGCCCCGCGTGAACCAGCGCGCGGGGCCCGCCCGCGCGGGGCGGGCGCGGGCGGGTCTCGCGCGCGTGGTGCGTCACCTACCTCCGTGGGCAGTGCACCTAGCCGCCGTAGACCGCGTCGAACGCGGCGAGTACGGTCGCGATGGCCTCGTCGCGAGCCAGCCCGAGGCGGTGTGCGCGGTGCGCGTATTCGAGAGCTGCCTCGCTCGCGGCCCGCTGTGCCGTGTCGCCGACGGCGGCGACAAAGCTCCCGGACCGGCCCCGGGTCTCGATCACGCCGTCCGCCTCCAGCTCGCGATAGGCGCGGGCGACGGTGTTGGGCGCGAGACCGAGCTCGCCGGCCAGGCCGCGCACGGTCGGCAAGCGGGTGCCGACAGGCAGCGTGCCGGCCCGGGCCTGATCGGCCAACTGGGCCCGGATCTGCTCGAACGGCGCGACGGTGGAGCCCGGGTCGATGGTGATCACCATGCCCGCGAGCCTAATGCCGGGGGTGCTCCCGACACCGGTCACCGCCGACACCGGTTTTCGCATCGGGAGTCGTCCGGTCGTGATGTGGCCGCCGCCGAGGGTGTCCGCCGTGCCGCGGCCTCGGATCCGACGAATCGCCGGACCGGGCGGGAGCCGCTCCGACAGGCTGGGAGGCCGGCGGCGAACGGGGACTGGGCGTGGCGGCACAGACGTACGACGAGCGGCTGGACGCGGCGGAGGTGGCCGAGTGGCGGCGGATCGGCCGGGTTCGGCGGTACGCGGACGGCGACCGGCTGATGCGCGAGGGCGAGCCGGCCACCGAGGCGCTGCTCTTGGCGGCCGGCCGGGTCAAGGTGGTCAGCACCGCGGAGGACGGTCGGGAGGTGGTGCTCGCCTATCGCCGACCCGGCGAGGTGTTCGGCGAGATCGCCGCGCTGGATCGGGGGTCACACTCGGCCACGGTGATCGCGATCGGTGACGTGTCGGCCTGGTCGTTGACCACGGATCAGTTTCTGCTCTTCCTCGGTCGTCGGCCCAGGGTGGCGATCAGTCTGCTGATGGTGATGACCCGTCGGCTGCGGCAGGCCGACGCACAGCGGCTGAACTACCGGGCCAGGAGTGTGCTGGAGCGGATGGCCGAGCGCCTGCTCACGCTCTCCGAACAGTGCGGCGAGGAGGTCGGCGACGGCCGACGGCGGGTGGCGATCCGGGTCACCATGCCCGAACTCGGGGCCTCGGTCGCGGCCGGCCGCGAGTCGGCGGTCAAGGCGTTCGCCCGGCTGCGCGAGATGGGCGCGGTCTCCGTCGACGCCGCGCGCCGATTCGTCATCGAAGATGCCGAATTGTTGGCCCGCCTCGCGGCGGGTCGAGCCGGCGAATCCTGAGCGGAGGGTAAAAGTACGCGGCGCCGCACTCGGGGCTGCGGCACGGTGGACCCGTCGAATCCAGCGTGGTCACACGCTCACCGAAGGGGGAATCCGTGTCCGACATGCCGTCGATCCGGGCGTTGTTCGCCGTGGACGCCGAGAAGTTCACGCACAACCGGGACGTGCTGCTGCCCAAGGTTCGCGAGGCCATCGGCGCGGTGGTCCCGGAGGCGTTCGCGCAGGCCGGTCTGGACTGGGACAAGCAGGTGGCCCACGTCGACGATACGGGCGACGGGCTGATCCTGACGATGACCGACGACCGAACACATCAACTGGTCGACGCCGTCTACTGGTTGGACCGCCGACTGCGCACCCGGGCGCGCCTGCACGAGGGTCCGCCGCTGCGGATGCGAGCCGCCGTGCACGTGGGCCCGATCCATGTGTCCGACGGTTCGGGAACGGCCAAGAACGAGCTGTGTCGGCTCCTCGACGACACGTTCGTGCGCGCCGCGCTGCGGGCCACCAAGGGCCACGTCGCCGCGATCGTCTCGGACATCGTGTACCGCACCGCCGTGTTGGGCGGGTACACGGAAGCGGTCGAACCGGGGTGGTTCCGCCGGGTGGAGTCGCACGTCAAGGACACCCGGCAACTCGCGTGGGTGCACGCGCCCGCGAACGATCTGCCGCCGATCCTGGACCCGGCGCCGCCGGCCGAACCCGACCGGCCGGGTCCGGCGGATGCCCCCGCACGACGTACGCCCGCCCCGGCCCGCGTGGAACCCGCGCCGGGCGGGCAGCAGTTCCACATCGGTGGCAACCTGCACGGCAACAACCTCGTGGGCGGTACCAACCACGGGGACATGAACTTCGGCACCGACGGCCGAGCCCACTACCGCGATCCGGACGACGAGCCGCGCTTCGGCGGTCCGGCGCGGGGTGTCTGAGATGACCGTCCCCGACGAGCGGCCGCTCGACCCGGTCGCCGCGGCCGACGTCCGCCCGGCAGGCGAGGACGCCGACGAAGTCCCGCCCGGTGAGCGAATCTTCGATCCGAATCAGGTCGACGAGGGGTGGCCGGACGAGGAGTTCGCGTCGCTGGACGCGGCGACGACGGTGATCGTCAACTTCAACGGCACAACGGGGAATCACGTCTTCGGTTCGCGGATGTTCGGCGACATGAGCGTCACGGCCGGACCCGGCACCGTGAGCCGGCCGCGGCAGGCGCGGGAGGGCCCGATCTGGAAGGAGGAGAGCGACCTCGTCTGCCGAACGTTCGTGCCGCCGAAGGGATACCTGCGGGCCCGCAGCATGATGGCGCGGCATCTGATCCTGCTGACCGGCGAGGCGGAGTCGGGGAAGCGCACGCTGGCCCTGCATCTGATGCAGGATCAGTACGTCGAGAAGGTGATCGCGCTCGACCCCGAAGAGGATCTGATGACCCGCCGCATCCAGCGCGGCCGGGGCTATGTGATCGACTCCGCCGCCGCGGACCTGCTGGCCGGCTACAGCCGCAACGACCTCGAAATGTTGCGCCGACGCCTGGCCGAGCGCGACAGCGTGCTGGTCGTGACGGCGATCGCCACCGCGCCGGTGCTCGCGCTCTGGGCCCCCTGGCACGTGCCGTGCGAACGGCCGGACCCGCTCCAGGTGTTGCACAGCCACCTCGCCTATCACCTGGGCCCGGACTGGGAGCGCCGGCACCTGGACCTGGTGGACGAGGACATCGCCGAACTGGTGCGTGCCGACGGCGGTCGGCCGGACCGGGCCGCGACCATCGCCGGTGACCTGGCCGACCTGGCCGACGGCAGGTTCACCAGGACCGAGGTGCTGAACGCGCTGCGCGACCGCGATCACGCCGCAGTGGAGGGTTGGCTGCGGGCCAACTCCGGGCGCGCGGACTGGGCGCTGATGATCGCGGCGGCGGTCTTCGAGGGACAGGACTACGGCATCGTCACCGAGCGCGCGGCGGCGCTGCGCGAGACGTTGGCCGAGCACCTGCCGATCGCGGACGGAGAGCCGGCCGACGGCTGGCCGCCCCGGGCGCGCGCGGCCCGGCTGGAACTGATCAACGCGACCGCGGTCGCCGCGGACGCGACCCGGGGCGGTGCCCGCTACCGGCTCGACGTGGTCGGCTTCAATCGGCCGCACTGGGCGGCGTCGGTGCGGGCGCATGTCTGGGACGTGTACCCGGACCTGCGCGACCCGCTCGTGGACTGGCTGGCCGCGACCCCGAGGCATCCACTGGACGTCTACCGGGTCGCCGCCCGGGCCGCCGGCGACTTCATCGCCACCGGTCGCGGGCACCGGCCGTTGGCGCCGGTGCTGCGCTGGGCCCGGGAGGACGACACCAAGCGGGCGATGGTGGTGCCGGCGTTGAAGGCGGCGGCGCAGGACGCGGTCGTGGCCACCCAGGTGCGGCATCTGCTGGCGAGTTGGAGCCGGGACACCACCCGCTCGGGGCTGCGGTTGATGGCGGCTCGGGCGTACCCGGGGCTGGCGTCGGTGTATCCCGGTCGTACCTTGACCGACCTGCTTCGCCTTGCCCGGACCGGGGATCGTTCGGTGGCGGCGGCGGCTCGGGAGGGCATCGTCGCGCTGTGCCGGGACGGCATGCGAGCGGAGTCGGTGCTGGAGCGGGTGGAGGACTGGGAGGAGGCGGCGGCCGCCGCCGAGGTGGCGGCCGCGCTGGTCGGCGAGGACGCCGGCGGTGAACTGCTGACCGACGAGCGCTTCCTCGCCGTGATCCGGCTCGCGGTCCGCGATCGCAACGGGTACGCCGTGGTGGCCCGGATGTTCGGCACGCTGCTCGGCGGCATCCGCGGTGACCGGGAGCGCGCCGCGGCCCTGCGGGAGACCTTCGCGCTGCTGTTTACGCCCGGACGCGGTTACGGCCTGGAACGCCTCGCGTACGACCTGACCCGGCTGGCCTACGAGGGCCTGCCCAACGGCGACGTGATCGACATCGCGGTGCTCGAGCCCGCCATCAACGCGTTCGAGGAGCCGCCGGTTCAAACGAACGGGGGAGCAAGCGCATGACCGACGACCGTACCTTCCTGGTCTCGCCCGCCACCGGGCCACGCGGCCTGACCTGGCTTCGCCACCGCCTCGGGCTGCACGCCGATCACGTGCTGGTGGTGCCCTCCAGCGCGAATCCGGCGCCGACCTTCGCGGAGCTGCGCAGGGCCCCCGAGGCGTGGTGGGTGGCGGCGCGCGAGTTCGCCGACATCCGCGACTTCGAACTGCGGGCCGGACCGGACGGGGAGCGCGCCTTTCGCGTGCAGGTACAGCTGCACTGGTGGGTACACGACGCCAGGACGGTCGCGCTGCGTCGCCCCGTGGACGCCGTCTCCTTCATCTGCCGCGACGTGGAAAATCGCATTCGCAAGGCGACGGCCATGGTGCACGACGCCGACGAGGGCCGACTCCAGGACGAACTCGACGCCGCGTTGGCCCACCCGATGGCCTTGGCGGAATACGGGCTCAGTTATCGCCCGGTGGGCGCATTCCTGCGCGCCGAGGGGATTCCGGACAGTGTCCGCGCGGCGCTGGATGAGGCGCGCTGGGCGGTGCCGCTGGAAAGGGAGCAACAGCGGCTCACCCGAGTGCGGTTGGAGTTTCACCGGGCACTGATTCGGGAGGGTCCGCAGGCGTTGGTCGCATACTGGCTGACCCGGTTTCCCGATCAGATCAAGGCGGTGGTGGACCACCTGGACCACCACGGGCCGGCCGCGGGCGCGGATCTCACATTGAGTACGGAACTGCTCGCGCTGCTCGGCAGTGCCGACGATTTCGAGCGCAATCAACTGCGCAAGTCGATTGTCGCCGGTCTCGCCGCGTCCGGGCCGCGGGGTGCGCAGGTGCTGCGCACCCTGGGCCTGTGGGACGACCTGCTCGAAGGCGGCCCGGACCTGGGCGAGCGGGGATCACCCGGGTAGTGAGGCGAACCGGACACGACCGGGGGCCGCGCACCGGTTTCGGTGTGCGGCCCCCAGAGTCCGGGCGGCAGTGGTTGTGTCGCTCATCGCCTACGTCGCTTTTTGCCCGCGTCGCTTATCGCTTACGCCGCTGATCGCCTGCGCCGCTTTTCACGCCCGTTGCTTCCGACGTCCGTCGTTGTTTCACGTCGGATGCCGTCCCGGCGCCCGTCCGTCCTCGGTTTGTCGTTCTCGCCGCGCGGCTTATCGTTCCTCGCGGAAGAGCACGTGCTTCCCGGCGGCCGGGTCGTACTTGCGCAGCGTCATTCGATCCGGATCGTTGCGCCGGTTCTTTCTGGTCACATAGGTGAAACCGGTCCCGGCCGTGGACCGAAGCTTCACGATCGGACGAAGCTCGTTGCGAGCCATGCACGCCTCCCGGAGTTTCGAAGTCTGTCCCGATGGCTGCTTCAAGGCGCCCGGGTGCCCGGTTATTCCACGACTTCCGCCCGGCCGATTTCCTGGTGTCGTTCGTGGAGAGCGATCGCCGGCCACCGATCGCGCAGGCGACCGGTGGGGCCGGTAAACCCGGGGCGCGGCGCGGGTCCGCGGTGGGATGCTGACCGGGTGAATCGATCGGATGTGCTGCTTCAGATCCCCGCCGAGTTGCAACAGTTCCTGCCGCCGAGGTTGCGCGGGCTGCCGGTGAGCATCCCCGCCGACGGCGATTCGACGATCGGGCACCTGGTGGAATCGGCCGGACCGCCGCTGCCCGAGGTCGGCGCACTCTTGCTGAACGGCCGTGAGGTCGGCCCGGGGCACCGTCCGGTCGGTGGTGAGGTGGTGGACGTGCTGCCGATCCGGCGTCCGCAGGCCATTCCGGAGTACGCCGACACGCCGCCGCGCTTCCTGCTCGACGTGCACCTGGGTGCGCTGGCCCGCCGGATGCGCCTGGTCGGGATCGACACCGCCTACCACAACGACTGCGACGACCCGACCCTGGTGATCCAGGCCAACGCCGAACGCCGGGTGCTGCTCACCCAGGACCGCGGCCTGCTCCGGCGCAAGAACCTGTGGTTCGGCGCGTATGTCTACGGGATCCGCGCGGACGGCCAACTCGACGACCTGCTGCGCCGCTTCGCGCTGCCGCTCGCGCCCTGGACGCGCTGTACGGCGTGCAATGGCGAGCTGCGGGTGGCAACGCGCGAGGAGGTCGAGTCCGAGGTCGAGGCGGGCACGCTGGACAAGGTGGACGCGTTCGCCCGATGCCGCGCGTGCGACCGGGTGTACTGGCACGGCGCGCACGGTGGCCACCTGGACGAGATCGTGGCGGCGGCACAACGCACTGTCGCGAGCATCCGCTGATGGCTACGGTCGGGGCATGGACGCTCGCACCGGCAGGCGCTGCCACAACGTACTGAATCCGCTGCATTCGCTGGTCTACTTCGCGCCCGAAGGCGACCCGGAGTTCGTCGCGATCGGGCTGAAGAAGGGGCGGATGGGCTACTTCGCGTCCCGAGCCGCGCCGATGGGAGCGGTCGGCGCGGCCACCGTGCGGGCCACCTTCTACAACTTCGGCCCGGACCTGATCCGCAGGCACATCCCGGCCGCCTGGGCCCTGGCCGCCCCGGAGGCGGTGCACGCGGCCCGGATGCGCGTGGTCGACCGGGCGCTGCGCCGGATCCTGGGCGAGGACGTGATCCGCTCGGCGGAACTGCGCGAGGCGGCCGAGTTGGCCCTGTCCTGCGCGTGGGCGGGTGGCCCGGAGGGCCGGGCGCTGTACGCGGCATACGCCGAACTCGACGCGCCCGACCCGGCGGAACATCCGCACCTGGCGCTGTGGCACGCCGCCACGCTGATTCGCGAGTATCGGGGCGACGGGCACCTGATGGCCCTGGTCGAGGCCGAACTGGACGGCGTCGAGGCGCTGTTCACGCACACCGCGACCGGGCGCGGCTTCGTCCCGGAGTTCGCGGTGGTCAGCCGCGGCTGGACCGTCGAGCAGTGGGAGGCGGCCCGCGACCGGTTGGCCGGCCGCGGCCTGGTCGACGCGACCGGCGCGCTCACCGACGCGGGCCGGGTACTGCGGCGCGGCATCGAGGACCACACCGATCGCCTCGGCCGCGCCCCCTTCGACCACCTCGGCGACACGGACACGGCCCGCCTCACCGACCTGGCCGCGATGCTGACCGGTACGGCGTTGGCCAACGGCGCTTTTCCGGCGGGGGTGTTCGCGACGCCGACGGGCTGACGCGGACGGGGGAGCGGGCCGGGGCGGCTTCGGGCCGGGTTCGGATCGGGTTCGGGCCCGTACGATTCGCGATCGAAGGCGTGCCCGATTCCGACCCCGGCCTCGAAACTTCCCGCCCGGGCCTCGGCTCAGCGAATCCGGCCCCGGGCCCGCAGCGGTACGGACGGCAATGCCGGCGCGTGCATTCGCGGCCCGTCGTAGCCGGTCACCGTGCCGAAGTCGGACCCGTCCGCCCACGCCGCGCGCGCGGCCGTGACCTCCTCGCCCGTGCGCGCGACGAAGTTCCACCACATCACGATCTCCTCGGCGAACGGCTCGCCACCGAGCAGCATCAGATCGGCCCCGTTCGCCGACCGGATCGACAGCGAGGTCCGCCCGCAGCCCAGATACAGCAGCCCGCCGGGGGTGAGCGGCACGCCGTCCACCTCGGCCTCGCCCGACATCGACAACACCGCGTACTCGAAGTCGGGCTCCAGCGGCGGCCGGACATCCGCGCCCGGCGCCAGGGTCAGGTCCGCGCCGACGAGTGGGCTGTAGGTGGTGCCCGGTGAGGTGGAGCCGTCCAGCGTGCCCATGATCACGGTCGCGGTCAGGCCGCCGCCGGTGACCACCGGCAACTCCGCGTGGTGCTCGAATTGCGGGTCCACGTGCCGATGCGCGTCCGGCAGCGCGACCCACAACTGGGCGCCGTGCAACAACCGGGCGTGCTCGCGCGGCGACTCCTCGGAGTGCGAGATGGCCCGGCCCGAGGTCATCAGACCCAGCTCGCCGGGCCGTACGGTGGCGAGGCTGCCCAGGCTGTCCCGGTGCAGCACACTGCCCTCGCGCAGCCAACTCACCGTCTGCAGGCCCAGGTGCGGGTGCGGCGGCACCTGCATGCCGGGCTCGTCCGCGATGTCGTCCGGCCCGTAGTGGTCCACGAAGCACCACGCGCCGATCATCCGTCGACCCAGGCTCGGCAACAACCGGCGGACCATGGTGCTCTCGCCCAGTTGCACATCGCGTGCCTTCAACAACTCGTGGACGGGTTCGCCGGGCACATCGGCACGACCGCCGCACGTGGTCAGGGTCGGTCGGGTATCGAGATTGCTCATGGCGCCAACGGTACGCGGAGCGTAAAGCGTGCGTCCGGCCCCGCGGCGGTCGGCCCGAGGGCGGGTTCCGGGATCGGTGGGAAACGCGCGGTCCAGCGGAGAGGTCGGTGGGATCGGCCGAGCCGCCGGTGACGACGACGCCCGACCGTCAGGCCGCCGGGCCGTTTTGGCTCAGGGCGAAGGCGGTGGCCTGGAGGGCGATGGCGGCGAGCACCAGAGGGAGGGTGACGGTGGTGCGGCGGCCGCCCGGTCGGCGGGCGGGGCGCACCAGCGCGACCAGGGCCGTCACGAAGCTGAGTGCGAACAGGCCGAAGACCCACGGGAGTCGGGTTTCGTACCAGTCACGGCACGCCTGGTTGGCGCAGGATTCGGTGGCGCCGCCGAAGCCGATCAGGATGAACAGGTCGGTCATCGCGACCACGACGAACGCGAAGAGGCCGACGACGAACGCCGCCGCACGGGCGAAGCCGTCGCCGTTGCTGCCCGGGGTGGGAGGCGTGTAGGTCATGCGGATCAAGCTAGGCGGCGGGTCCGACGCGGGCATCCGTACAAGTACTCACTTCGGCGTCCGACCGCCGACGTAACGCGGCGATCCGTGTGGGGCGCGGCGTCGCGGCTGCGCTGTGCGCGCGCCGCTCGGCGAGCGACTCGGCGCTGCGGCCGCTCGTGTGCTACTCGGCGACCAGGATCTCCAGTCCCGCGTCGCGCAACGCGTCGAGTGTGTCCGAGTCGGCCGGACCGCTGGTGATCAGCAGGTCGATGTCCGCCAGCGGGCACACCTCGGCGAGTTCGATCCGGCCCAGCTTCGAGCCGTCGGCCACCACGACCCGACGCCCGGCCGCCCGCAACATCGCGCGCTTGGCCTCCGCCTCGGGCAGGTTCACGTTGGTGATGCCACCCGTGGGATGAACGCCGTTGCAGCCGAGGAAGACCGTGTCGGCGTGGATTCGCTCCAGGATGTGGTCGCCGAGCGGATTGATCAGGGAGTGCTGCAACGGTCGCAGGGTGCCGCCGGTGACCACGACGGAGAACCGGGGGATGGCGCGCTCCAACTCCAGTGCGATGGTCAGCCCGTTGGTGAACACCACGAGGTCGCGCAGGTCGTCGCGGTCCACCAGGGCTCGGGCCACGAACGTGGTGGTCGTGCCCACGTCCAGGACCACGCTCTCGGACGGCGACACCAGCGCCGCGGCGGCCTGCCCGATCAGCGTCTTCGCGGGAGACGCCGAGGTCAGTGCCTCCTCGAAGGACGGCTCGACCCGGGGATCGCGGCCGGTGAACATGGCACCGCCGCGGACTCGGCGCAGCCGACCCTGGCGCTCCAACACCTCCAGGTCGGCCCTCACCGTCACGCGCGAGATGCCGAACGCCTCGGCCAGATCGGTGACCTTGGCGAAGCCTCGATCCGCGATCGTCGCGGCCATCCGGGCGCGGCGGCCCTCGGCGGGCAGACCGTCGGTGTCGTCGTCAGGCATGGGCAGCATCTTGCGGACACCTTCCGAAACTTGTCAAACCGCAGGTGGGCCCGGGTAGAGGCGGACGAGAGCGGCGGCAATGACAAGCCTCTCGCCAACCAAAGCCTTCTCAGGACTTTCTCATTGACAAGTTTTGGAAAGCTTCGCAAGATTGAATGTATGAAGAAGACGCAGGCCGTCATGGCCGACGGTCGCGAGATCGTCTACTACGACACGCGGGACGACGCGGTCCGCACCGCCGTCGACTCGCGCGACCTCGCCCCCGTGGTCAGCGGCTCCGAGATGCGCTACGACCGACTGCTCGACGAGTGGGTCGTGGTCGCCTCGCACCGGCAGACCCGGACCCACCTGCCCGCCGCGGACGCGTGCCCGCTGTGCCCGTCCACGCCGGAGCGGGCCACCGAGGTCGCCGAGGCCGACTACGAGGTCGTCGTCTTCGAGAACCGCTTTCCCTCGATGTCCGCCCCCTCGATGCCCGGCTCGTCCACGTCCGCACCGGTCGGGCGGCCCGAGCCCGGCTGGGACCGCGACCCCTTCCCGCGCCGGCCCTCCGGCGGGCGGTGCGAGGTGGTCTGCTTCACCCCCGAGCACGAAGCGTCCTTCAAGGACCTCACCCCCGAGCGCGCGCGTCTGGTGCTGGACGCGTGGACCGACCGCACCGCCGAGTTGTCCGCGCTGCCCGGCGTCGAGCAGGTGTACTGCTTCGAGAACCGCGGCCGGGAGATCGGCGTCACGCTGCCGCACTCGCACGGGCAGATCTACGCCTACCCGTTCGTCACCCCGCGCACGGCCACGATGATCGCGAGCACGGCCGCACACCGGCACCGCACCGGCCGCAACCTGTTCGAGGACGTGCTCGCCGCCGAGCGGGCCGACGGGTCGCGGATCGTGGCCGAGAGCGAGCACTGGACCGCGTTCGTGCCCGCCGCCGCGCGCTGGCCGTACGAGGTGCACCTGTACCCGAACCGCCGGGTGCCGGACCTGCTCGCATTGGAGGAGGCCGCGCGCGCCGAATTCGGGCCGATGTACCTGGATCTGCTCGGCCGCTTCGACCGTCTCTTCGACGGCGAGCCCGCGCCGTACATCGCCGCCTGGCAGCAGGCGCCGGTCCGCTCGGGCCGGGTCGACTTCGCGCTCCACCTGGAGCTTTTCTCGATTCGGCGGGCACCGGGCAAGCTGAAGTACCTTGCCGGAAGCGAATCCGGGATGGGTGTGTTCATCAGCGACGTACCGCCGGAGACCGCGGCGGCACGACTGCGGGAGGTCGGCGAATGAGGCTCATGGTCACCGGCGGTGCGGGCTACGTGGGCAGCGTGGTCGCCGCCCACCTGGTCGCGGCCGGACACGACGTGGTGGTGCTCGACGACCTGTCCACCGGGCATCGCGACGCGGTTCCGGACAAGGCGGGATTCGTCGAGGGTCGGGTCCAGGACGCCGCCCGATACCTGGACGCGTCGTTCGACGCGGTCCTGCACTTCGCCGCCTCCTCCCTGGTGGGCGAGTCCGTCACCGACCCGGCCAAGTACTGGCACAACAACGTCGGCGGCTCGCTCGCGCTGCTGGACGCGCTGCGTACGCACGGCGTCACCCGCTTCGTGTTCTCCTCCACCGCGGCCGTCTACGGTGCCCCCGAGGTCTCGCCGATCACCGAGGACGCGCCGTGCGCGCCGACGAACCCGTACGGCGCCTCGAAGTTGACGGTCGATCACCTGATTACCTCGTACTGCGCCGCGTACGGCCTGCGGGCGGTGAGCCTGCGCTACTTCAACGTCGCGGGCGCGTACGGCCGGTACGGCGAGCGGCACGCGACCGAGACCCACCTGATCCCGCTGGCCCTCCAGGTGCCCAACGGCACTCGCGGCTCGGTCGCGCTGTACGGCACCGACTACCCGACACCCGACGGGACGTGCGTGCGCGACTACATCCACGTCGCCGACCTGGCCGACGCGCACCTGCTCGCCCTCGCCGCGACCGGCGGGGGCGGCGCCGCGACCGGGCACCTGATCTGCAACCTCGGCAACGGGACCGGCTTCTCGGTCCGCGACGTGGTGGACGCGGTCCGGACGGTGACCGGCTGCGCGGTGCCCGCGCACGAGGCGCCACGCCGGGCGGGCGATCCGCCGGTACTGGTGGCCGCCGCCGACCGGGCCCGCGACCTGCTCGGTTGGCGTCCCACCCGGACCTCGCTGGAGGACATCGTGGCGGACGCGTGGTCGTTCCTGCGGGACGGCGAGGCGGGGTGGTGAGCGAGTTCCGCGTCGAGGGGATCTGGGCGGCACCGGGCCGGGTCAACGTGATCGGTGAACACACCGACTACAACAACGGGTTCGTATTGCCGATCGCGATCCCACACACCGCGCGCGCCGCCGTCGGGCGGCGTACGGATGGCCGACTGCGCCTGGCGTCCGGTCACGCCGGGAGCGAATCGGTCGACCTGGCGATCGCCGACCTGGCGCCCGGCGCGCTGACCGGGTGGGCCGCGTATCCGGCCGGCGTGTTGTGGGCGTTGCGCGCGGCGGGGCACGAGGTCGGCGGCGCCGACATCAGGATCGACAGCGACGTGCCGGTGGGAGCGGGCTTGTCCTCGTCGGCGGCCCTGTCCTGCGCGGTTGCGCTGGCGCTCGATGATCTGTACGAACTGGGCCTGGATCGCGTCGAGTTGGCCCGGATCGCGCAGCGCGTGGAGACCGACTTCGTGGGCGTGCCGGTCGGCATGCTGGACCAGATGGCCTCGCTCGGCTGCGTCGCGGGCCACGCGTTCTTCCTCGACTGTCGTGACCTGACCGGCAGTCACGTCCCGTTCGACTGCGCGGGCGCGGGATTGCGGCTGCTGGTGATCGACACCCGAGCCCGACACGCGCTCGTGGACGGCGGGTACGCGGAGCGCCGGGCCTCCTGCGAAGAGGCGGCACGACTGCTCGGGGTGCCGTCGCTGCGCGAGGTGACCGATCCGGACGCGGCCCTGGCGGCGCTGCCGGACGGGCCGTTGCGCCGTCGGGTGCGGCACGTGCTCACCGAGAACGCGCGGGTGCTGCGCGTGGTGCAGGCCCTGCGGGTGGGCGATGTCCGGGCGATCGGGCCCGAGCTGACCGCCTCGCACGTGTCGATGCGCGACGACTACACGATCTCCTGCGCCGAACTGGACACCGCCGTGGACACCGCACTGGCCACGGGTGCGCTGGGCGCCCGGCTGGTCGGCGGCGGCTTCGGCGGCTCGGCCATCGCGCTGGTCGACGCGGACCGGTGCGCGGCGGTCGAGGAGGCGGTCGAGAAGGCCTTCGCGGTCCACGGATTCACCGCACCGCGCTTCTTCCAGGCGGTGCCGTCGGCGGGGGCGCGCCGGGAGTCCTGAGCGACATCGGGCACGGTTACACCCCTCGGGCGGCCGGGCGGCCGGGCGGCCATGGTGGTCGCGCGGTCGCCCGAGGCGTTGCGGGCGGCGGGTCGACAGGGACGCGGCCCACGCGGCTCGATCGGAAGCTGCTCGGGCGCGGGGTCCGGAGGCGCTCGTTGCACCCGGAAGCGGTGCGCGGTCGGGCGCGGCGCCGTTGGGGGCGGAGCCGATGGGGGTGGCGCCGTCGGGCGCGGCACCGATGGGGGTGGCGTCGCGGTGCGTGGCTACTCAGGCGCCGACCCGAGTACCCGTACGGATGCCCGGCGGCGGCCCGTCTCCATAGCCCTACCGGCGTTGATCGACGACGCATCGACGGCGGCGGGCCTCGAAGGAGACGACCGACTCGCCGCGTCGGGGTTCCTTTCGGCGGGCCTCGCCGACGCGGCGATGATGGCCAAAGGCGCCACATCCGAGGCGAGCACCCATCATCCGAACTGCTCTCGACCAACTCGACGGCATGATCGGCGACGACATGGCCGCATGGTCCCTGTGGGGCACTCTGCACCTGGTTGCGGCGGTCGGTGCGGCGCAATGGTGCGAACGACGGGACGCCGAGAGCCACTTGGCCGAGGCCCGGCGTGCGGCAGCGCGAACAGGAGAGCGGGACGACTTCCAGACTGCGTTCGGCCCCGGAAACGTTGCGCTGCTCGGAGTCTCAGCCCGGCTCGAATTGGGCGACGGCCGCGCGTCGTTGGAGGCTGCCCGAGGTATCGACCTGTCTCGACTTCCGAAGGAACGGAAGGCGCGACGTTACATCGACATCGGCCGCGCCCACGCCCAGGACTCCGACGACGAGGCAAGCATGCGCGCGCTCTTGGACGCGGACCGGATCGCGCCCGAGTACGTGCACGCGCATCCGCTGGTCCGCGACATGGTCACCACCGCGAAGCGGCGAAACCTGCTTGCCTCACGCGAGCCGGTGATGCGCATGGCGCGTCGTATCGGGGTCTGATCGCAGCAGATTTGCCGAGCATCGACGGACCGGGGACGAGGTGTACCCGGTCCGTCGCCGTGCGTGCGACATCCTGGTGAGACCACGACACAGGGAGCGAGACGAGCGACGAGACGACCCTCGACGACATTGTGCGCGTCGTACCCGGCGGGAGCGCCTGCGAGCCGGTGCGGATACGGATCCCCGGCCGCGAGTTGCCCGATATCACCGACGCCGAGGGCGCGGCCCTGTACCGCCGACTCGGCGCCCACCTGATCCAGCGGGGCAACAGCCCGATCATGCGTCACAACGCCTGATTGTTCGACCGCCGCTCGGCGTCGGCGCACAGCCCTGTGCCGAGTGGCCACAGCCCCGGTCCGACGGTCATCTGCCCGCGCGGTCGGACCGGGCCGATCGCGGGGCGGGATCGGCAGGGGGCGGAGGAGCTCTCTCCCCGCGCCGTCCTGCCTCGTCCCGACACCGGTGACCGGGCTCACCATCGACCAGGTCGCCGAGTTGCACGCCCGCCTCGGCCGATGGCTCGACAGCGAAGGCATCCGCGCAGCACTCGACGACCGCAGGATCGCCTGCCTCGTCCGGGACCCGAGGGCCGCCCGATGACCACCGACACCCCGAACGGACCGTCACCGAGGAGGCCCGCCGTGCAACTCCACGACCGCCGTGACCCGGTCCCACCGGTACCCCGCAACCGGCCGGAACGCCGCCGGCCGGGCCCGGCTGTTCGTGCCGACGGGACCGTGTGTTTCCGGCCGGAACGCCGCGTCGCGCAAACGAGGCGAAGGGGGCGGATCGCCGACCCGGGCGGGCCGTGGAGGGTGCGCCGTCACCGCCTGCGCAAGCTCGGTGACGGTCGGCTGTCGACGGTCTCGCGGGCGCCGGACACCGGCCCGGTACGGCCGGTTGCCGGCGCGTGCGCACCTACGCTGACCTGCGCGGACGCCGCCCGGGGGTGCGGGCGGCGGACGGCGGCGTGGCGGTGCCCCCGGCAGGACTCGAACCTGCGACCAAGTGCTTAGAAGGCACCTGCTCTGTCCACTGAGCTACGAGGGCGTGGGCGAATCAGGATCTTGCACCGGATCCGGTCGCGGCACAACAGAATAGGGCCGTGTGCATGCCTCACCGGTGTTCCGGCGGTCACCGTTACCTGATCAGACGCAGTTGGCGGCCAGAATGTGATCAGAGAAGGGCCGAAACGGACAGAGGGAGGCGCAGTGGGTCCCACAAGGACTGTACTTGTCGGCTATGGCGTAGGGGGCTCGGCCTTCCACGCACCGGTCATCGAGGCCGTGGACGAGCTGGAACTGGTTGCCGTGGTGACCGGGAATCCGGAGCGCGGGGCGCAGGTGCGCAAGCGGCACCCGCAGGCCGAGGTGATCGGGACGACCGACGAGATGTTCGCTCGCGCGGGTGACTTCGACCTCGTCGTGATCACCGTGCCGAACCGCTTCCACGTCCCACTGGCCACCCGCGCGTTGGAGGCCGGGCTGCATGTGGTGGTGGACAAGCCGTTCGCGGGGACCGCCGCCGAGGGCCGGGAGCTGGTTCTGACGGCGACTCGCCGGCACCGGGGGCTGGGCGTCTATCAGAACCGTCGCTTCGACGGTGACTTCCGCACCGTGCGGCGTCTGGTCGAGGAGGGGCGACTCGGCGAGGTGTACCGGTTCGAGTCGCGGTTCGAGCGGTGGCGCCCACAGGTGCGGACCTCGGGGTGGAAGGAGCAGGCCGATCCGGCCGCGCTGGGCGGGATCCTGTACGACCTGGGGACCCACCTGATCGATCAGGCGGTGGCGCTGTTCGGGCGACCCACGCGTGTGTACGCCGAGTTGGACACCCGCCGGCCTGGGGCGCTGGTGGACGACGACAGCTTTGTGGCGCTCACCCACGCGAGTGGCGTGCGCTCGCATCTGTGGATGAGTGCGACGGCGGCCGACCTCGGACCGCGCTTTCGGGTGCTCGGGTCGAAGGCGTCGTACGTGAAGTTCGGGATGGACCCGCAGGAGGAACTGCTGCGCTCCGGGGCCGACGTCGGTACGCCCGGGTGGGGGACCGAGCCGCCGGCGGCGTGGGGAGTGCTCGGTACGCCCGGCGACACCGTGCCGGTGGAGACCGAGCCGGGCGCCTATCAGGACTACTACGCCGCGTTCGCGCGTGCGGTGCGCGGTGAGGGTGCGCCGCCGGTGTCGTTCGATGAGGCGCTGACCGTACTGGAGACGATCGAGGCGGCGCAGCGGTCCTCCGCCGACGGAGTGACCGTCACGCTGTAGCGGCGACGGCGCGTTGGGAATACGGACAATTCGGGCACTGGTCGCCCGTGCTGATCATGGGAAGCGACACTTTGTCCGCAGCCCTCGCCGACCTGCGGGACAAGGTTGTGGCGACGTGCTTCCCGCTCGACCTGCCCGGTGCCGTGCAGGCGCGGCTGGCCCGCCGCGAGTTGATCGACCAACTCGACGACTACCTGCTGCCTCGCCTCGCGGCGCCGCGAGCGCCGCTGCTGGCGGTGGTCGGCGGGTCCACCGGCGCGGGCCGGTCCACCCTGGTGAACGCGTTGATCGGACGCGAGGTCACGTCGACCGGGCCGCTGCGGCCGACCACGCGCGTGCCGGTCCTGGTGTGCCGCTCGGGGGATCGGCACTGGTTCGCCGCGGAGGCCGGGATCGAGCATCGGTTGGACGAGCGGGTGCCGCCCGGGATGGCCTTGCTCGACGTACCGGACATCGACTCGGTCTCCGCCGACAACCGGCGGGTGGCGGTGCGCCTGCTCGGCGCGGCCGACCTGTGGATCTTCGTCACCACCGCGTCGCGCTACGCGGATGCCGCGCCGTGGCATCTGCTCAGGCTCGCGCGCGATCGCGACACGCGTCTGGCGATCGTGTTGAACCGGGTGCCGGCGGAGGTGCTCGACGAGGTCCGGTCCGACCTGGCGCGGCTGTTGCGGCAGGCGGGATTGCCCGACGTGCCGCTGTATCCGATCGTGGAGACCGAACCGGGTGCCGGGCTGCCCGAGCGCAACGTGGTGCCGCTCCGCACCTGGCTCGCGGAGCGCGGTGCGGATCCAGACGCGCGAGCCGCGGTGGTTCGGCGCACCGTCGGCGGGCTGCTGCACAGCCTGGATCGGCGGGTGCCGCCGCTCGCACAGGCGGCGGGGCAACAGTACGAGGCGGTCGATCGGGCGCGAGCGTGTGTGGATCTGGCCTATGCGGCGACTTCGGGGTGGGCGCTGCGAGCGCTCGACGACGGCTCGTTGCTGCGCGGCGCGGCGGCGGGACGCTGGTACGACGGGGACGACGCGGGGGCCGCGCGGGCGGTCCGGGAGAGCCTGGACGCGCTGGTGGCGGACGCGTTCGCGCGGGGCGCCGAGCGGTCGGCGGGATGCCTGTCGCCCGGCTGCGTACGCCAGGCGACACCCGAGCCGCTCGCCTGGCCGGGNGGNGNCGAGCCGCTCGCGCTGATCGCGGCGGTCGGCGGCATCGAACCGAGGCCCGGCATCGGTCGGCAGGCGGCCGGTCGGCTCGGTACCCGGATCGGACCCGAGCGGGCCGCGCGGTCGATCCTGGACGTGCACCGGGGGCTGCGCGGCGTCGTCGTGGCGGCGCTCGACGGCGAGCGGGCACGCCGGGTGGCGGCGATGTCTGTGCTGCCGGCGCGGGCCGAGGTCGGGTTGATCGAGGCGCTCGACGCGGTGCGGGGGAGCGGGTGAGCGCGCGGGCGCAGGACGCGGTGCGCGCGGTGCACGGCGGGTGGGTGCGAGGGCGCGGGGTGGGCGGCGGACGGCTGCTTGTGCGGCCTCGGGAGTGGGTCGGCGGGGCGCGGTTCGGTGCGCGAGTCGGCGCGTGCCTTCGTGCCCGATGCGACTCGTCGTGGGGGAGCGGGTGACGGCCGGTGGGCAGTACGTCGATCGGTTCGCCGTGCGCCGGGCCCGGCACGCGAGTGGGACCGAGGAGTCCGCGCGGCTGATGGCTCGGCTGGCCGCGCTCGATCGAACCGCCGCGCTGGCCCGTGATCGGTTGCCCGGCGCCGATCTCGCCTTCATCGAGGATCTGCTCGGGCACGCCGAGACCCGGCTGGGTACGGCCACGTGGCACACCGTGGTCGCGCTCGCGGGCGCCACGGGCGGCGGCAAGTCGTCGTTGTTCAACGTGCTCGCCGGGCTGCGGCTGGCGGATACCGGCGCGCGGCGGCCGACCACCCGGGCCACCCTGGCGTGCGCGTGGGACCCCGAGGGCGCGGCGCCGTTGCTGGACCTGCTCGGCATCGAACCGGTGCGCCGGGTGGCCCGGCACGGAACGCTGGACGCGCGCCGGGGCGGCGCGATGCCCTCCGGTCTGGTCCTGCTCGATCTGCCCGAGCACGATTCGCTCGACCTCGCGCACCGGGCGGAGGTGGACTCGGTGGTGGCGGTCGCCGACCACATCGTGTGGGTGCTCGATCCGCAGAAGTACGCGGATGTGATCGTGCACGAACGTTATCTGCGGCCGTTGCGGCATCACGGCCACAGCATGACGGTCGTGCTCAACCACGCGGACCGGTTGCCGGCCGGGGACCTCGCGGCATGCCTGACCGATGTGCGGGCGCTGCTGGCTACGGAGGGGCTCGCCGAGGTACGGGTGTTGGCGACGTCGGCGGAGACCGGGCTCGGGATTGCCGAACTGCGCCGGGTGGTGGTCGCCGCGGCCGGCTCCGGCGAGGCGTCGGTGACCCGGCTGGCCGCGGATCTGGACGCGTTGACCGAACGCCTGGACCCCTATTTCTGTGGAGTGGCGCCGGGCGTGGACGCGTTCACCGACGAGGACCGCGGCGCACTGGTGGACGGTTTGTGCGAGGCGGCCGGGGTGGCGGTCGTCGCGACGTCCGCGGGAGAGGGGCTGCGGACTCCGCGGGGGCCGCTGTCGGGGCGTCGGGTACGGCGGCCCGCGCTGCCGCCCGGGCCGGTGCAGGTGCATCGGGCCGAGCAGGCGATCCGGCGGGCGGGGACGAGACTGACGCGGGGGCTGCCGGCGCAGTGGGCGGGCGGGGTGCATCGGGTGCTGGCCGAGGGGCTGCGGGGGTTGTCGGACGAATTGGACGCGGCACCGGTGGGGGTCGTGCCGGAGGCCGCCCGGCCGACGCTCGGGGCGCGGGTGGCGGTGGGCGCGCAGTGGGTCGGGGTGGTCGCCGTGGTGGTCGGGTTGATGGGTGCCGGGTTGGCCTGGACGGGGGTGCCGGTGGTGCGCCGACTCGGGGTGTCGGGGCCGTGGTGGGTGGTGGCGGCGGGGCTGGTCGTGGTGACGCTCGGGGGGTGGGTCGGGCGGCGGGCGACGGGGGCGGCCGTGGAGCGGCGGACGGCGGAGGTGGCGGCGGTGCTGCGGGCGCGGGTGGCGGAGGCGGCGGATCGTCTGGTGGTGGGGCCGGCGGAGGCGGAGTTGGCGCGGTATCGGGAGGCGCACGCGTATTTCGTGGCGGCTCGGGAGCCGATGCGGCGGGGGTGAGGGGGTGCGGCCGCGGCCGGGGAGAACGGCGGGGCTCGGGAGGGATGGGGCTCGGGGGGCCGGGGTGTCGCCTACGTGGGTGAGGAGTTCGTCGGGGCGTCACCCACGTGAGTGACGGACGGCCCTGGTGTCACCCACCTGGTCGACCTTGCGTGATGCACAGGGCCCGAGTTGTCCACAGCCCGCCGGGCCCGCCACCGGTCGACCGCCGGATGCCGGATCGTCGAGAACGGACGGCGATGTTGCGGGGCACGCCGGTGACACACGGAGGCAAACGTGGACACGTACGTGACGGTGATCGGCAACGCCGCGAGCGATGTCCGGGTCCAGATGACCCAGGCCGGCGTGCCCTTGGCGCGATTTCGGATGGCGGTGTCGCCCAGGCGCTTCGACCGTGAGACGGGGACGTGGATCTCGGGGGACGCGTCCTTCTACACGATCGTGTGTTTTCGGGGGTTGGCGGAGAACGTGACGAGTTCGATCGACAAGGGCGACCCGCTCGTGGTGACCGGACGGCTGCGGGTGCGCGAGTGGGAACGGGAGGGGAGGTGGTGGACCGTCACCGAGATCGACGCGTCGTCGGTGGGACACGACCTCGCTCGGGGGATCGCGGAGTTTCGCCGGGTGGGTCGGCCGGCGCGCCTGTCGGTCGTGGCGGACGGCGGCGCGGTGGGAACGATGGCCGAACAGGGCACTCTCGCGATCGGATCCGACATCGGATCGAACGGCGAAGAGGAGGCCGCATGAATTGTGTCGACGTCTGATCACATGTTCGCGAAAGCCATTCATTGGCGATGCCGGTGATAATTCAAGTCGGTTTCCGGGACGAATCTGAAACAGAATTGTGACGACGTCGAGGACGGAGTGATACGCCTCAATCGGGCCAATCATCGCATGTCGCTCAACCAATGGGATGGGAGGTTCGGAAAGGGTCGGATCGTGGCGGCGAATGGCGCCGAAGTCAAGGCATTGCGCATAAAAGGACCGATTCGAGCGGTTTTGTACCTTGACAAATCAATAGTGAGCGAGATCGCCCTGATCAGCACCTATGCGGCTTGCCGTACCGCATAGGCGGCTATATCCACCGAAGACTTGTCGACTTCGCGATATCCGAATTGATGTTCTCGACGTGGATCTTCTCCCGAGGTAAAGAACGTGAAACAAATACCTACCCCGGGTCGCGAGGAGTGGGCCGGCTGCTCATACCATTCAACGGTTCTTTACTCGCGCCTCGCTCGGGGGAACCATGCGCCGCGCGAGTCGGCTTACATTTTTCGAGGGGACCACCACATGTTCCGTACACCGGGACGGACGGCCACCCGCTTGTCGGCCATGGTCATCGCCGGCGGCTTGGCGGCGGCCGGCGTGATCGGTTTCGCGGGTGCGGCCAACGCGGAGGGCGCCAAGGGCGTCTACCAGGGCGGCGATGTCGGTGCGGACATCTTCCTGAAGGGTAAGGACAGCGCGCAGCGCGCCTCGATCCTGAAGCTCCAGGTGGACGGCAAGATCCTGCGCACCTACTGCATCGACTTCCACACCCTCGTGCGTAGCGAGGCGAAGTACGACGAGTCGGGCTGGAAGGAGACCTCCTTCGGCACCAAGGCCGACAAGGCCAAGGTCAAGTGGGTTCTGCTGAACTCGTTCCCGACCGTGGATCTGGCGGGCGTTCGCAAGGCGGTCGGCGCTCCGGAGCTGACCGAGGGCGAGGCGGCCGCCGCCACGCAGGCGGCCATCTGGCACTTCACCGACGGTCAGAACCTGGACGAGAGCAACAAGAACGACGGCGATGTCGTCAAGCTCTACAAGTACCTGGTCGGCGACGCCAACAAGGGCGACGTCACCGAGCCGCCCGTATCGCTCTCGGTGACCCCGGGCGAGAAGGCCGGCAAGATCAACGACAAGCCCGGCATCGGCCCGTTCGAGGTCAAGACCAACGCCGAGGGCAAGTCGATCAGCGCGAAGCTGCTCGCGGGTGAGAGCGGCGGCGGCAAGCCCGCGCTCGTGGATGCCGACGGCAAGCCGGTCAACAACGTCGGCAACGGCGACAAGCTCTATGTGAGCCCGGGCGGCGCCACGCGTGAGGGTGGAGTCACCTTTGAGGTCTCCGGCGAGTCGACCGTGCAGGCGGGTCGGGTCTTCCAGGGCGTCAACAAGGACGGGTCGACCAGCCAGCTGCTGATCGTCGCGGACAAGCAGAAGGTGCAGACCTCCGACCGGGCGACCGCGAAGTGGGGCAACCCCGGCAAGGGTCCGCTTCCGGAGATCAACGCCACCAAGGACTGCGTCGACGGTGGCGTGAAGGTCACCGTCAAGAACAACGGCGACGAGTCGTACAAGTTCAAGCTCGACGGCAAGGAAACCACCGTCGCGGCCGGCAAGTCGGTCGACCAGGTCGTCAAGGTCGCCGAAGACCAGGCGTACAAGATCACCATCGTGGGCCCCGACGGCAAGACCGCCAAGGAGTTCACCGGCACGCTCGACTGCAAGACCGCCGGCGCCACCGAAGGTGTGACCGGTGGTACCTCGGGTGGCAGCACCGGTGGCACCCCGGCTCCGGTGAACCCGAAGGGTCCGGACCTGGCCGCGACCGGTAGCGACAGCAGCAACACCCCCGCGATCCTGGGCGGCGCCGGTGCGCTCCTCCTCGCGGGTGGCGGTCTGGTGTTCTACATGCGCCGCCGCAACAACGGCTCGAACGGCGCCGCTGCCTGATAGAGGCACCACCGCTCGAACCACGCTGACAGCCGGGCCCCGACGCGTACAGGCGCGCCGGGGCCCGACGTCATCCACGCCGCCGACCGAGCGTCTTCGGCCCGTCCGGCGTTCGAGGACGAGCGGTCCGTAGGCGGGCCGAGAGGCAACGGGTCGACATTCGAGCACCGTCCGGGCAGCCACCCGGCCCCACAGCCCGACAATCGCGCGCCCTCCGGGCACCCATGCACGGGCACTGCTCGCCAGACCATAGGCTTGGACGCATGGCTGAGTACATCTACACCATGCGCAAGGCGCGTAAAGCGCACGGCGACAAGGTGATCCTCGACGACGTGACGCTCAGCTTCCTGCCGGGAGCCAAGATCGGCGTCGTCGGCCCGAACGGCGCGGGTAAGTCGACCGTTCTCAAGATCATGGCCGGGCTGGAGCAGCCGTCCAACGGCGACGCGTTTCTGTCCCCCGGCTACAGCGTCGGCATCCTGCTCCAGGAACCTCCGCTGGACGAGTCCAAGACCGTCCTGGAGAACGTCGAGGACGGCGTCAAGGAGATCAAGGGCAAGCTGGACCGGTTCAACGCCATCGCCGAGGAGATGGCGACCAACTACACGGACGAGCTGATGGCCGAGATGGGCGAGCTGCAGGACCAGCTCGACCACGCCAACGCCTGGGAGCTCGACTCGCAGCTCGAACAGGCCATGGACGCGCTGGGCTGCCCGCCCGGCGACTGGCCCATCGTGAACCTCTCCGGTGGCGAGAAGCGCCGCGTGGCGCTGTGCAAGCTGCTTCTCGAAGCGCCCGACCTGCTCCTGCTGGACGAGCCGACCAACCACCTCGACGCGGAGAGCGTCCAGTGGCTGGAGCAGCACCTGGAGAAGTACGCCGGCACCGTCGTCGCGGTCACCCACGACCGGTACTTCCTGAACAACGTCGCCCAGTGGATCTGTGAGGTCGACCGCGGTCGGCTGCACCCCTACGAGGGCAACTACTCCACCTACCTGGACACCAAGGCCACCCGCCTGAAGGTCGAAGGGCAAAAGGACGCCAAGCGGCAGAAGCGCCTCAAGGACGAACTCGAGTGGGTCCGCTCCAACGCGAAGGGCCGCCAGGTCAAGAGCAAGGCGCGGCTGGCCCGCTACGAGGAGATGGCCGCCGAGGCGGACAAGATGCGGAAGCTGGACTTCGAGGAGATCCAGATCCCGCCGGGTCCGCGCCTGGGCAACGTCGTGGTCGAGGTGGACAACCTCACCAAGGGCTTCGACGAGAAGCTGCTGATCGACAACCTGTCCTTCACGCTGCCGCGCAACGGCATCGTGGGCATCATCGGCCCGAACGGCGCGGGCAAGACCACGCTGTTCAAGATGCTGATCGACGCCGAGACGCCGGACGCGGGCAACATCAAGGTCGGCGAGACGGTCAAGGTCTCCTACGTCGACCAGTCGCGTGGCGGCCTGGACCCGAAGAAGAACCTGTGGGAGGTCGTCTCCGACGGCCTGGACTACATCAAGGTCGGCAACGTCGAGGTGCCGTCGCGGGCCTACGTCAGCGCGTTCGGGTTCAAGGGTCCGGACCAGCAGAAGCCGACCGGGGTGCTCTCCGGTGGTGAGCGCAACCGCCTGAACCTGGCGCTGACGCTCAAGCAGGGCGGCAATCTGCTGCTGCTCGACGAACCGACCAACGACCTCGACGTCGAGACCCTGTCCAGCCTGGAGAACGCGCTCCTGGAGTTCCCGGGCTGCGCCGTGGTCGTCTCGCACGACCGCTGGTTCCTGGACCGGGTGACCACGCACATCCTCGCCTACGAGGGCGAGTCGAAGTGGTTCTGGTTCGAGGGCAACTTCGAGTCGTACGAGAAGAACAAGATCGAGCGCCTGGGCGCGGACGCGGCCCGGCCGCACCGCGCGACGTACAAGAAGCTCAAGCGCAACTGACCGATCCGGTCGGTACGGCGCAACCGGTGGCCTGTCGTATGCCCGCATACGGCAGGCCACCGGCATCACCCGGCCGTTCGGCACGCGGGTCGCAGCGCCGGGGAACATCGACAGGGAATCAGAGAAGAGGACTGGGCACGTGGCCAGGCACATCTACCAGGCGACGCTTCGGTGGTCCGACATGGACGCCTACCGGCACATCAACAATGTGCAGTACCTCCGCTACCTGGAGGAGGCGCGCGTGGACATGATGTTCACCCTCGGGCAGCGCGAGGGGGCCAAGACGCTCTCCGAGGGCGTGGTGATCGCCCGGCACGAGATCGACTACAAACGGCCGCTGGTGTGGCGCGCCGAGCCGGTGCGGGTGGAGACCTGGGTGACCCGGATCGGTGCCGCCCGGTTCACGCTGGCCTACGAGATCAAGGACGACGAGCAGGTGTACGCGACTGCGCTGTCCGTGCTGGTGCCGTATTCGCTCGACGAGCAGCGGCCCCGGCGATTGACCGAGGACGAGCGGGCCTACCTGGAACGCTTCGTCGAGCCGCAGGACGAGCCGGCGGGGCGGCCGGTCCGGCCATGACCATGCTGCGACTCGCCGATTCGGCCGCCGCCGCGGAGCTGGGCGGCTATCTGACCCGACTGCTGCGCTACGACCGCCGCGCGGTGGTGCGGGTGCGGGCCGAGGGGTCGGTGCTCGGTACCTTCGGCCACCCGCCGTTCGGGGAGGCCGCGTCGGGCGTGATCACGCTGCGGGCCAGTGAGTTGGCCGAACCCGCGACGGTGGACGCGACCGTGTCCGCCGGACAACTCCTGGACGCGATCGCGGACGACGCGAGGGTGACCCTGCCGGTGTCGGTGACCGGTCCGGGGTGGGCCGGCATGCTGCCACCACGCGCCGGCTGGGAACGGGTCGCCGAGCCGGCCGTGCTCGACCTGGGCCGCGAAGTGGCCGCCGGTGTCGCCGAGTTCCGGTCCCGGACCGAACCCGGGATAGCGCGCGCCGAGTTGGACCGGATCGCCGCCGGCATCTGGAGCCGAACGCTGCCCGGCCGACTCCCGCTACGCGCCGCACACGCTGCCCAATCCTTCGGCTTCTTGGGCCCGCCGGACCCCGAGGCCCGGGCCGAGGTGCTGACCGCCGGGGCCTGGCTGCGCCTCGAAGCCCGCTACGGCTCGGTCTCGGTGCGCCGCCCCGACGCCCCCAGCCTGCTCTTCACCCGCTGACCCGGCCTTCTCTCGACCACCACACGGCCGGGTCCGACGGCACGGCGAGCCGATCGCCGGCGACCGGACCGGCGGACCCACCGGACCCGAGGCCGGCAGCGGCTCGCCCGTCGGTACCGGAACCGGCACGGGGCCATCGGTCCGTCCGGCAGGCCGGGTGCCTTGACCGGACCCGTGCGCGACGCCGACCCGGAAGCCGTCCGCGAAGCTGCGCACGTGGATCCGGTGGAAGACTGCTTCGTGCCGGCAACCACGTCTCAGCGGCCGCCTCCGTCGGATCGCGGATGTGGCTGCCGCCGCGTCAGTCGAGTCGGTTCACCATCGACTGCGCCGCGTAGACCAGGTAGTCCCACAGGATGTTCTCCTGCTCGGCGGGCAGCGCGATGTCGTCGACCGCCGCGCGCATGTGCCGCAGCCACGCGTCCCGGGCCTCCTCGGTCACCTCGAACGGCGAGTGCCGCATCCGCAGCCGAGGGTGCCCGCGCTGCTCGCTGTAGGTGCGCGGCCCGCCCCAGTACTGCACCAGGAACATCCGCAGGCGGTCCTCGGCTCCGGCGAGGTCCTCCTCGGGATACATCGGGCGCAGCAGGGGATCCTCGCGCACGCCCTGGTAGAAGCGGTGCACGAGCTTGACGAACGTCTCCTCGCCGCCCACGGCTTCGTAGAGACTCGGTTCCGGCTCTCGCATCTCGGTCACCGTCCCATCCTCCCAGATGGGCCGCCGACCCGGGGATGCTCGGCCCTATCGTGCCGGCCGGCCCGCCGACCCGGGAGCGGCTCGGCCCGATTGCTCCGCGGCGCGGGCGATGCCTTTGCGCATGCCGCCGAAGACGATGCCGTGGAAGGGGAACACGGCCCACCAGTAGGCGTGCCCGAGCAGTCCTCGGGGATGGAACAGCGCACGCTGGCGGTAGTGCGTTCGCCCGCCCTCGGACGAGAGGGTGAACTCCAGCCAGGCCAGACCCGGCAGTCGCATCTCCGCACGCAGCCGGAGCAGTTCGCCGGGCACCACCTCCTCGACCCGCCAGAAGTCGAGCGAGTCGCCGACCCGCAGATGATGCGGGTCACGTCGTCCGCGACGCAGCCCGACGCCGCCCATGATCCGGTCCAGCGCACCGCGTACCGACCAGGCCAGCGGCCACGAGTGCCAGCCGTTGTCGCCGCCGATGCCCTCGATCACCCGCCACACGGCCGCCTGCGACGCGGCCGGCTCCGCCTCGCGGACATCCTCGTACAACGAACCGCCGGACCAGTCCGGGTCGGTGGGCAGCGGATCGCTCGGGGCGCCGGGCAGGGCCGCCGAGGACCAGCGGGTGGCCACGTCCGCGTCCCGGATGCGCTTGAGGGCCAATTCGAGCGCGCGGTCGAAGCCGGTGAGGCCGTCCGGCGGGTCCGGGATCCAGCGCACGATGTCGTGCTCGTGGCAGACCACCTCGCTGCGCAGCGATTCCACCAGCGGTCGGGCCAGAGCGCCGGGGACGGGGGTGACCAGGCCCACCCAGTGGCTGGACAACGACGGGGTGAGCATCGGCACCGGCAGTAGCCGGCGCTTGCGCAGGCCCGCCACCGCCGCGTAGCGCTGCATCATCCGCTCGTACGTGAGCACGTCGGGGCCGCCGATGTCGAAGGCGCGATCAACCTCCGGGGGCAGTGCGACGCAGCCCACCAGGTAGTGCAGCACGTCCCGGACCGCGATCGGCTGGATTCGCGAGGAGACCCAGCGCGGCGTGACCATCACCGGCAGCCGCTCGGTCAGATAGCGCAACATCTCGAAGGAGGCCGACCCCGAGCCGATGATCACCGCGGCGCGCAGTACGGCGGTGGGCACCGGGCAGGCGAGCAGGATCTCGCCGACCTCGGCGCGGGAGCGCAGGTGGGGGGAGGAGTCGCGGGCGGCGGAGCCGGCGGCCGGACCCAGACCGCCCAGGTAGACCAGCCGGCCGACGCCCGCGTCCTCGGCCGCGGCGGCGAACGTGCGTGCCGTCTCGCGGTCGGTGTCGGCGAATCGCGGGCCGCTGCCGAGTGCGTGGATCAGGTAGTAGGCGACGTCCACGCCGTCGAGGGCGCGGCGGACCTCGGTCGGGTCGAGCGCGTCGGCGCGGACGATTTCGACGCGGTCGGCCCAGGGATGGTCGCGCAGCTTGTCCGGGGTCCGGGCCATGCAGCGCACGCGGTAGCCGGCCGCGAGCAGTTCGGGTACGAGCCGGCCGCCGAGATAGCCGGTGGCGCCGGTGACCAGACACAGGGGGGAGTCCACCCGACCCAGTCTCGGCGACTCACGGGACGGACCCGGTGCGGGCGCGCCCGGGGGTGACCCATTCGGTCCTGACGCGGACCCTCGAACGACGGCGCTGCCGACGGCGGCTCGGCCTCACCCGAGCCCGGGTCGGGACAGGCCCGACCCCGCTCGGGCCCCGCCCGCGCCCCGGCGCCCGCCGCCCGGGTCGGCGCTCAGGAGGCTCCCGGTGCCCCCGGTGCCTGCGGCATCGGTGGGGTCGGCGGCGGGTTCACCGGGACCGGGGCGGGCTCGGCCGGTGCCGGTGCGGTCCCCTCGTCGCTCGCCGGCCCCGTCGCGCTCGCGATCGGCTCGCTGATCCGGATGCCCGCGTCGTCGAACGCGCGCTTGAGGCGGCCGCGCAGCTCGCGTGCCACCGGCAGCTCCTGGCCCGGCATGGTCTTGATCTGCACCTGGAGGACGACCGCGTCCGGGGTCACCGATTCCATCCCGACCACGGTCGCCGAGCCCCACATCCGCTCGTTCCACGGTTCGACCTCGGCCAGCGCCTCGGCGGTCGAGGAGATCACCGCGCGCACCTTGTCCACGTCCTCGTGGTAGCCGACCTGGACGTCCACCTTGGCGGTGCCCCAGCCCTGACTCTTGTTGCCGATCCGCTTGATCTCACCGTTGCGGATGTACCAGACGGTGCCGTCCACATCGCGCAGCTTGGTGATCCGCAGGCCCACCTCGACCACCGTGCCGGTCGCGGCGCCCGCGTCGACCAGGTCGCCCACGCCGTACTGGTCCTCCAGGATCATGAACATCCCGGACAGGAAGTCGGTGACCAGGTTGCGCGCGCCGAAGCCCAGCGCGATGCCGGCGATGCCCGCGCTGGCCAGCAGCGGTGCGAGGTTGACCTTGAACTCGCCGAGCACCATCAGTCCGGCGATGCCCAGGATCACGAACGACGCGGTGCTGCGCAGCACCGAACCGACCGTCTCGGCACGCTGACGGCGCCGTTCGGCGTTCAGCAGGAAGCCGGTCACCGGCCGCCCGCTGCTGTCCGTGCCGCTGTTGGCCATCCGGCCGACCAATTGGGTGATCAGCTTCCTGGTCACCGCGCGCAGGATGAGCGCGACCAGGATGATCACGAGGATGCGGATCGGCGTCACCACGAGGGCCTCGCCGTGTCGGTCGAACCAGGACGACACCTTGCCGTCGCTCTCGGCGACGTCGAGTGCCAGCAGGATTCCGGGGACGGGCGCGGACACGTACGAGACCTTTCGGACGACGAGCGGAGGAGCCTCCCCCCGCGACGGGGGATCGGCTCCCCACAGTAGTCACGAGGCCGCGGGGCCTCGTGCGATACCTCTTGTTCGTACCTTTTGTCGCCTATCACCGCTATCTCACCGATCCCCACCTTCACCGTCTGCGCCGGCCTCGCGGCCGAGTACGTCGAGGTCCAGACCGGTCCGGTCGGCCAGGAAGGACAGGGTGTCCACGCTCAGCTCCACGGTGCGCGAGACCGAGCGGGCCGCGTGGCCGACCTCGGCCTCGGCGCGCAGCAGCACCGGGCGTGCGCTCGCCGTCGCGTCCTGCAGGGCCGCGCACATCTTGCGCGCGTGCAGCGGGTCCACCCGGCTGTCGCCGTCGAATACGGTGAACAGCACCGCCGGATAGGCCACGCCCGCGCGCACGTGGTGATACGGCGAGTAGCCCAGCAGCCAGTCCAGTTCCTCGGCCACCTCGGCGCTGCCGTACTCGTCGGACCACAACCGGCCCAGCCCGAACCGCTCGTAGCGGACCATGTCCAGGAGCGGCATCGAGCAGGCCACCGCCGTGTACAGCTCCGGCCGCTGGGTGAGTGCGGCGCCCACGAGCAGCCCGCCGTTGGAGCCGCCGGACGCGGCCAGCCGGTCGGGCGTGCTCCAGCCCCGGGCGATCAGGTGCTCCGCGGCGGCGTGGAAATCCTCGAACACGCGTTGCTTGTGCCCACGCATGCCCGCACGATGCCACTCCTCTCCTTCTTCCGAGCCGCCGCGCAGGTTCGCGATCGCGTACACGCCGCCGGCCTCCACCCACGCGAGCACGCCCGCCGAGTAGGCGGGGCCGAGCGCGATGCCGAAGCCGCCGTAGCCGTACAGCACGGTGGGCCTGGGCCGGTCCGGGGCGGCGGTCGGCGCGATCACGAACATCCGGACCGTGGTGCCGTCCACCGAGCGATAGGGCTCCTGGCGCACGTGCACGCGCGGCAGCCTCGCGGTGCCGGGCGCCCCGGCCCAGGTCTCGATCGCGCCGGTGCGCGCGTCGTAGCGCAGCACCGCCGACGGCGCGGTGTAGTCCGACCAGCCGAACCACGCCTCGTGCCCGCCCTCCGGGTGCTCGGCCAGACCGCCGATCGAACCGGGCGAGCCGCCGGGTGTCACCGGCCGGGCCAGTTCCTCCCCGGAGGTCAGATCGCACACCGTCAACTCGCCCACCGCGTGCCGGGTCCGGGTGAGCAACAGCGTCGGCCGCGGCGCCTGCGGGCCGTCCAGGATCGCGAACCCGGTGAGTACCGCGTCCGGATCCTCGGGCACCAGGTCGCGCCAGTCCTCGGGCCCCGGCGCCGCCGGGTCGGCCACGCACAGCCGCCCGCGCGGCGCATCCAGGTCGGTGAACACGTACAGCCGCCCGTCCCGACCCACCCGCACGCCGGTGAGTGCGTCCAGGCCCACCGTCACCGGGCGCAGCCGCGGCCGTTCCGGCGCGTCCGCTCGCAGGTCGGCCAGCCACAGGTCGTTGCGCGGCGCGGTGCCCGCGGACGCGGACACGGTGAGCCAGCGGCCGTCCCGGCTGACTCCGACGCCGAAGTAGGTGGCCGGTTCGCTGCCCGCGCCGAACACCTCGACGTCCGCCGCCGGGTCGGCGCCCACTCGGTGCAGGTACACCCGGCGGTGATGTTGTTCCTCGCCCGCGGGCACCGCCTCCGGCGGCAGCCGGCGCACCAGGTAGAACGCGTCGCCGCCGGGCAGCCAGGCGATCGAGGTGTCGCGCACCCGCTCGATCGGGCCCTCGATGCGATCGCCGGTGCGCACGTCGAGCACGTACAGGCAAGATTCCTCGTCGCCGCCGGTGGAGAGCAGACAGGCGAGCCGATCACCCTCGTCCGAGGGTGTCCACTGGTCCAGCGTGGTGGTGCCGGTCGGGTCGATCGCGACCGGATCCACCAGCGCGCGCTCGGTCCCGTCCGGCTCGACCACGAACAACACCGCGTGCTCGCGACCGGGGTCGCGGCGAATCAGGAAGTGCCGGTCGCCGCGCCAGCAGGGCAGCCCGGTCAGGCCGGTGGCGAGCAGCTCGTCCAGCCGCGCGCGCAGCCGATCGCGTCCGGCCAGATGGTCCACATGGGCGTGGAACCACTCGTCCTGGGCGGCGGACCAGGCGCGGGTGGCCGGCGCGTCCGAGTCCTCCAGGGCCCGATAGGGGTCCGGGACGGTGCGGCCGAACAGCACGTCGACCGTGTCGCCACGGGCGGCGGCGGGGGCGCGCGGGGTGTCGTGGGGGGCGTGTTCCGCGGGCTGCACAGAGCGCGTCATGGGCGCACCCTAGACTCCCGGCCCCATCGGTGCGCACCGTCACCACTCGGCCACGCGGGGCCACCCGTGCAGGTGAACGCTCTGTGACCTTGTCGATTCCTGGTAGCGCGGGGGGTATGCCGCCATGGACACTGGAGGCCGATCGTCCCCGGCGCGAGCCACGCGCTGTCGGCGTCACAGGGAGGCATACGTGCCGCATTCGCTGGTCCTCAACGCGTCGTACGAGCCCCTGTGCGTGGTGCCCGTTCGCCGCGCACTGATCCTCGTGCTCAACGACAAGGCAATGTGCCTGGAAGAAACAGGCACCATCCTGCACAGCGCCACCATCGAGATTCCCGTACCCAGTGTGATCAGGCTGACCCGTTTCGTCCGTATCCCCTTTCGGGGCCAAGTACCGCTCACCCGTCGTGCGCTGTTCGCCCGCGACGGAGGGCGTTGTGTCTACTGCGGAAGCGCCGCCACCAGCGTCGACCACGTCGTCCCGCGCAGCCGCGGCGGGCAACACACGTGGGACAACGTGGTCTCCGCGTGTCGTCGCTGCAATCACGTCAAGAGCGACCGGTACATCGCCGAGTTGGGCTGGCGAATGCCGCGCCCTCCATCCCAACCCACCGGCCTGGCATGGCGGATCCTGGGCACCGGCTTTCGTGATCCGCGCTGGGAGCCATACCTGGCGCCGTACGGTGCACAGGAGGCGGGCTTCGACCATTTCGACCAGGTCGCGAGCGCCTAGAAGGCGGCGGATTCCTCCGGGGAGCCCGTCGCCGTTTTTGTTTCGACGGGTTCCCCGAAGCCGCGTCCGGATCCGACACACCCGCTCGCGTGTCGGTCGGACACGCCGACATCGAGACCGTTCGGGTGCGATGCTCGCGGGCATGGAGGAACCACGCGTATCGCAGTTGTCTCCCGAATTGGTCCGGCTCGCCTCCGCGTTCGGAGTGGCCACGGAGTATCAGGGGTGGCGCGGCGAGGCCGTGCACGCCGACCCGGCGACGGTGGCAGCGGTGCTCGGGGCGCTCGGCGTGGACGCGTCGACACCCGAGACCGCCCGGGCCGCGCTCGCCGCGCACGAGGAACTGCGCCGGACCCGGCTGCTGCCGCCGGTGCTGGTGCTGCGCTCGGGCCGCGCGGCCGGCTTCACCGTCAACGTGCCCGCCGGACATCGGGTCGAGTTGTGGATCGAGCTGGAGGACGGCGGAGTCCGCCGCGACCTCGGCGCGGGACCCGACCTCGGGCCGCTCGGTGACCCGGTCGGCGCACACCGGATCCCCGCCGATCTGCCGCTGGGTTGGCACACCCTGCACGCCCGCTGCTCACCCGAACCCGAGGAGTCGCTGGGTTCGGGGGGCGTGCCGAGCGCGGCCGATCAGGGTAGCCGCGCCTCGTGCCCGGTCGCGATCACCCCGGCGGTGTTGCCCACGCTCGCGGAGCGCGCGTGGGGATACATGATCCAGTTGTATTCACTGCCCTCGCGTCGTTCGTGGGGGATCGGCGACCTGGCCGACCTGGCCGACCTGGCGGTGTGGTCGGCGCGAACCCAGGGGGCCGGCTTCGTGCTGGTCAACCCGCTGCACGCGGCCTCGCCGGTGCCGCCGGTGGAGGCATCGCCGTACCTGCCGGTCAGCCGGCGCTTCCCGGACCCGATGTACGTCCGGGTCGAGGCCATCCCGGAGTTCGCCTATCTGACCCCGGTCGAGCGGGCGGTCGCCGAGGAGTTGCGGGCCGCGGCGGGGGACGGGCACGACGGGGCGGAGCACCTGGACCGGGACGCGGTCCGGGTGGCCAAGCGGGAGGCGCTCGCGCTCGTCCACAAGGTGCCGCGCAGTCTGGGCCGGGACGCCGACTACCGCGCCTTCGTCGCGCGCGAGGGCCGGTGGCTGACCGACTTCGCCACGTGGTGCGCGCTGGTCGAGGAGTACGGCCCGTCCTGGCGGAACTGGCCCGCGGAGCTGCACGACCCGGACTCGGCCGAAGTCGCCGCCGAGCGCGAACGGCTCGCCGGCGCAATCGACTTCCACCGGTGGACCCAGTGGGTGCTGGCCGACCAGTTGCAGGCCGCGCAGGACGCGGCGAAGCACGCGGGCATGCCGGTGGGCGTCGTGCACGACCTCGCGGTCGGTGTGCATCCCGACGGCGCGGACGCGTGGGTGCTCGGCTCGGAGCGCGGCGGCCGGGTGCTCGCGCTCGGCGCCACCGGCGGCGCGCCGCCGGACGCGATGAACCACATCGGGCAGGACTGGAACCAGCCGCCGTGGCATCCGCTGCGGCTGGCCGAGCAGGGCTACGCGCCGTACCGGGAACTGCTGCGCGCGGTGTTTCGGCACGCCGGCGCGGTGCGGGTGGACCACGTGCTCGGGCTGTTCCGGTTCTGGTGGGTACCCAAGGGCAACAGCCCCGCCGAAGGCGCGTACGTGCGCTACGACCACGAGGCGATGGTCGGCATCCTGGCCCTGGAGGCGCACCGCGCGGGTGCGGTGGTGATCGGCGAGGACCTGGGCACGGTGGAACCGTGGGTGCGCACCTACCTGGCCGAGCGCGGCATCCTGGGCACGTCCGTGCTGTGGTTCGAACGCGACGACAAGGGCTGCCCGCTGCCGCCCGAGCAGTGGCGGGCCGGCTCGCTGGCCACGGTGACCACGCACGACCTGCCGCCCACCGCGGCCCGGCTCGCGGGCGAGCACATCGACCTGTGGGAGCGACTGCACCTGCTGGTGCGGGACGTGGACACCGAACGGGCCGAGGACCTCGCCGACCGCGAGCAGTACCTCGAACTGCTGCGCCTGCGCGGCTACCTGCGACCCGGCGCGGGCGAGCGGGAGACGGTCGAGGCGCTGCACCGTCTGCTCGCGGCGACGCCGTGCCGCCTGCTCGGCGTATGGCTGCCGGACGGGGTGGGCGATCGTCGCCCGCAGAACCTGCCGGGCACCTGGGACCAGTACCCGAACTGGTTGCTGCCGGTGGCCGACGACCAGGGGCGGCACGTCTACCTGGAGGACCTGCCGGTCAACCCGCGCGCGGTGTCGTTGGCCCGGGCCTTCCGCGGTCGGTAGCGCCGCCTCCGGCGGAGCCGGGACACGCCGAAGCCGCCGAGCGGGGTGGGACCCGGTCGGCGGCTTCGGGGAAGAGTCAGTGCTTTTTCTTGATGATGTCCGGAAGCATCACGAGACCCGCGATGATCACGAAGGCCAGGACCGGGATGCCGACGAAGACCGCGAGGGTCTCGCCGATACCGATGCCGGGACCCGGGTCGTCGCCGTCGTCGCGGATGTTCGCGAAGGCCGGCGCCGAGATCAGCGACATGAGCGTGACAACGGCCGACACGGCCCCGGCGCGAAGTGCATTCCTGTTCACCACGAAACCCACGCTACCGGGCCGGTGGACGAACGCACGCACCGGGTTGACCCTTCCGTGCGAACGCCTCCCGGCCGGCGGCCCCGGATGTCGACCGGTGGTTTCGAGACCACCCGATGGCCGCGAACGCCGGAGGGGCCGATCGACGGCCCGTCCGGCGTTCGCGGACAGCCGGGCCGCGGGCCGGCCGATCCCGCGCCGCGGGGTTACCGCGCGTCGCGCGCCTGCGCCCGAAGCGCCCGCGCCACCCCGTCGCGGCTCTCCACCACCAGGCGCCGCAGTCCCGCCGGGTGCTCGGCGCCCGCGAGCCACGCGTCGGTGCGGTCCAAGGTGTCCCGGTCGACCTGGAGGGTCGGGTACAGGCCGATCACGATCTGCTGGGCGATCTCGTTGGTGCGGGTCGCCCAGACGTCCGCGATCGCGGCGAAGTACCGCTCGGTGTAGGCCGCGAGCAGGTCGCGCTGGGCCGGCTGGACGAAGCCGCCGATCACCGCCGCCTGGATCGCGTTGGGCAGCGCGTCGGATTCGACGACCGACGCCCATGCCTCGTCCTTGGCCGCGGTCGTCGGCCGCGCCGCCCGCGCCGCGGCCGCGTGCCGGCGGCCGGCCGCGGTGGAGTCGCGCTCCAACTCGGCATCCACGTCGGCGTCGCCGGCCACCCCGGTCGCGGACAGGCGCAGCAGCAGCGCCCAGCGCAGATCCGCGTCCACGGCCAGGCCCTCGACCTGCTCCGTGCCGTCGAGCAGACCGCGCAGGATCGCCAGGTGGTCCTGGCGGGCCGCCACCGACGCCAGACAGCGCACCCAGGCCAACTGGTGGTCACTGCCCGGCTCGGCCGCGCGCAGGAAGCGCTCGGCCGCCACCGCCAGTTCGGCCAGCGAACGCTCGCGGTGCGCCGGGTCGGTGTACAGCTCCAGCGCGCTGGTGACCTGCCGCTGCAGCGACTGGACGATGTTGATGTCCTTTTCGCTGCCGGCGCCGGCCAGCACGAGCTTGAGGTAGTCGCTCGCCGCCATCTCCGCGTCGCGGGTCATGTCCCACGCCGCGGCCCAGCACAGCGCACGCGGCAGCGGGTCGACGAACTCGCCGATCGCATCGGTGACGAAGGCGAGCGAGTCCTCGTCGAGCCGGATCTTGGTGTAGGTCAGGTCGTCGTCGTTGAGCAGCACCACGTCCGGCCGGGCCCGGCCGACCAGGTCCGCGACCTCGGTCCGGGCTCCGGCGATGTCCAGCTCCAGTCGGTGGGTGCGGACCAGGCCCGCGTCGGTGCGGTCGTAGAAGCCGATCGCGATCCGGTGCGAGCGCAGCGTCGGCCACGCCTGGGGAGCCTCCTGCACCACCGCGAAGGAGGTGATCACGCCGTCCGAGGAGGTTTCGATCGCGGGCCGCAGGGTGTTCACGCCCGCGGTCTCCAGCCACTCGCGCGACCACGCCTTCAGGTCCCGGCCCGAGGTCTCCTCCAGTGCGCCGAGCAGGTCGGCCAGCCGGCTGTTGCCCCACGCGTGCTTCTTGAAGTACGTCCGTACGCCCGCGAAGAAGTTCTCGCTGCCCACGTAGGCGACCAGCTGCTTGAGCACCGAGGCGCCCTTGGCGTAGGTGATGCCGTCGAAGTTGACCTCGACGTCCTCCAGGTCCCGGATGTCGGCGAAGATCGGGTGGGTGGAGGGCAGTTGGTCCTGCCGGTAGGCCCAGGTCTTCATCCGGTTGCCGAACGTGGCCCAGGCGTGCGACCACCGGGTCACCTCGGCCTGGCAGCGCACCGACGCGTAGGTGGCGAACGACTCGTTCAGCCACAGGTCGTCCCACCACTGCATGGTGACCAGGTCGCCGAACCACATGTGGGCGAGCTCGTGCAGGATGGTCTCCGCACGCGTCTCGTACGACGTGTCGGTGACCTTGGAGCGGAAGACGTAGTCCTCCAGGATCGTCACGCAGCCCGCGTTCTCCATCGCGCCCGCGTTGTACTCCGGCACGAAGAGCTGGTCGTACTTGGCGAACGGGTACGCGAAGTCGAACTGCTTCAGGAAGTAGTCGAAGCCCTGCTTGGTGACGTCGAAGATGTTGTTCGCGTCCAGGAACGGTGCGAGCGAGGACCGGCAATAGACGCCGAGCGGGACGACCGTGCCGTCCGCGGCGGTGTAGCTGTCCTGTACCGCGTGGTAGTGACCGGCCACCAGTGCGGTGATGTACGTGGAGATCCTGGGCGTCGGCTCGAACGCCCACACCGAGGTGCCGTCGGCACCGGCCGTGGGCTGGGGGGTGGGCGAGCAGGAGACCACGTGCCACTCGCTCGGCGCGCTGATCGTGAAGGCGAAGGTGGCCTTGAGGTCCGGCTGTTCGAAGTTGGCGAAGACCCGACGTGCGTCGGCCACCTCGAACTGGGTGTAGAGGTAGGTCTTGCCGTCCACCGGGTCGACGAAGCGGTGCAGGCCCTCGCCGGTGTTCATGTACGCGCAGGACGCGACCACCCGCAGCTCGTTGCTCTCGGCGAGGTCGGTCAGCGCGATCCGGCTGTCCGCGTACACCGAGGCGACGTCGAGCGCCTTGCCGTTGAGGGTGATCTCGTGCACCTCGGGGGCGATCAGATCGACGAACGTGCTCGCGCCCGGTTCGCCGCAGCCGAACTTCAGCACGGTCGTGGACGGGAACGTCGCACCGGTGCCGGTCAGGTCGAGGGTGATGTCGTACGAGTCGACGGACAGGATCCGGGCCCGCTCGCGGGCTTCGTCACGCGTCAGGTTGGTTCCGGGCACGCTGCGCTCCTTGTGGGATGGGCGCCGCCGGGGAAGGGCGGCCGACGGTTCGGACCCGCTCGGGATGGGGGCGGGGTCCGAGAGGGTGGTTCAGTTCCGCTGGTCGCTCTTGCGAGCCTCGAGCGCTCGGGACACGTCGTCGCGGCATTCCAGGACCAACCGGCGCAGCGCCGGCACCGGCTCGGTCGCGGCCAGCCAGTCGTCGGTGCGCCGCAGCGTGTCGGTGTCGATCCGACCCGACGGGTACAGGCCGACCACGACTCGGCGGGCGATCTCGATCGAGCGGTCCTGCCACACCGGTGCGATAGCGGCGAAGTAGCGATCGGTGTACGGGTCGGTCAGCTCCTCCTGCCCGGGCGTCGCGAAGCCCGCGATGACCGCGTTGAGCATCGCGTTGGGCAGTTCGTCGGTCTCCACCACGAGCCGCCACGCCTCGGCTTTGGCCTCGGGCGTGGGGCGCGCGGCGCGGCATTCGATCGCGTGCCGATGACCCGCCGCGGTGCCGTCGCGCTCGAGTTCGGCCGCGATGTCGGGCTCGTCGGCGGCACCGCCCGCGCACAACGCGCGCAACATCGCCCAGCGCAACTCGGTGTCCACGGTCAGCCCGGCGACCTCCTGGTCACCGGTCAACAGGTCACGCAGGAAGGCGAGTTCCTCGGGCGTGGTGGAGGCCGAGGCCAGGCAGCGGGCCCAGGCCAGCTGGTGGTCGCCGCCCGGGTCCGCGGCCCGCAGCTCGGTCAGCGAGCCGACCGCGAGCCGTCGCAGGCCCTCGGCTCGGAAGGCCGGGTCGGTGTAGCGGTCCAGGCCGGTCTTGACCTGTACCTGGAGCTTTTGCACCACGCCCACGTCGCTCTCCCGACCCGCGTGCCGCAGCACCAGGGCCAGGTAGTCGCGCGCGGGCAGTTCGCCGTCCCGGGTCATGTCCCACGCCGCGCCCCAGCAGAGCGCGCGGGCGAGCGAGGAGTCGAACTCGCCGAGCGAGTCGAGCACCGCCTGCCAGGACCGCGGGTCGAAGCGCACCTTCGCGTAGGTGAGGTCGTCGTCGTTGAGCAGGATCAGCGGCGTGCGGACGCGGCCGACCAGCTCGGGCACCTCGGTACGGGCGCCGATCACGTCCACCTCGACCCGAGCGACCCGCCCGGCGCCGTCGTACAGGCCGATCGCGATCCGGTGCGGGCGCAGCGTCGGGAATCCGGGCGCGGCCTCCTGGAGCACCGCGAACGAGGTGATCACGCCGTTCGTGTCGGTCTCGATCGCCGGGCGCAGCGTGTTCACGCCGGAGGTCTCCAGCCAGTCCGCCGACCAGGACTTGAGGTCGCGGCCGGAGGTCTCCTCCAGCGCGGAGAGGAAGTCGGCGAGGGTGGTGTTGCCCCACGCGTGCTTCTCGAAGTACGACCGGGCACCCGCGAAGAACTCGTCCTCGCCCACGTAGGCGACCAGTTGCTTGAGCACCGAGGCGCCCTTGGCGTAGGTGATCCCGTCGAAGTTGAGCTTGGCGTCCTCCAGGTCGTTGATCACCGCCACGATCGGGTGGGTGGTGGGCAACTGGTCCTGGCGGTACGCCCAGTCCTTGCGGCGGGCGGCGAAGCTGGTCCAGGCGTCGGTCCAGCGGGTCGCCACGCCCTGCGAGTACGAGCCCATGAAGTCCGCGAAGGACTCCTTCAGCCACAGGTCGTCCCACCAGCGCGGGGTGACCAGGTCGCCGAACCACATGTGCGCCATCTCGTGCAGGATCACGCAGGCGCGGTTCTCGTACGCCGAGTCGGTGACCTTGGAGCGGAAGATGAAGTCCTCGGTGAAGGTGACCGCGCCCGGGTTCTCCATCGCGCCGAGGTTGTACTCGGGTACGAAGAGTTGGTCGTACTTCCCGAACGGATACGGGAAGTCGAACCGGTCGTGGAACAGGTCCAGGCCCTGCCGGGTGACCTCGAAGATCTCCTCGTGGTCGAACGCCTCGGCCAGCGACGCGCGGCAGAACCCGCCGAGCGGGACGACCAGGCCGTTCGGACCGGTGTAGGTGTCGAAGACCGCGTGATAGGGGCCGGCCACGACCGCCGTCAGGTAGGTGGAGATGCGCGGCGTCGGCGCGAAGTCCCAGCGCGCGACCCCCTCGCGGACCGGCACCGGCTCCGGCGTGGTCGAGTTCGACACCACGTGCCAGTCGGCCGGCGCGGTCACCGAGAACCGGAACGCGGCCTTGAGGTCCGGCTGTTCGAAGTTGGCGAAGACTCGGCGCGAGTCGGCCGGTTCGTACTGGGTGTAGAGGTAGACCCGATCGTCGACCGGGTCGACGAAGCGGTGCAGGCCCTCGCCGGTGCGGCTGTAGGCGCACGACGCGACCACTCGCAGTTCGTTGGCCCCCTCGACCAGGTCGTCGAGCAGTACGCGGGTGCCGTCGAAGACCTGTGCGGGGTCGAGCGCGCGGCCGTTGAGCACGACCTCGTGGACGTCCGGGGCGAGCAGGTCCACGAACGTGGCCGCACCCGCCTCACGGCAGCCGAAACGGAGCACCGTCTCGGAGCGGAACGTCTCCGTGCTGTCGGTGGTGACATCGAGCCTGACGTCGTAGTCCTCGACGCTCAGGATCCGGGCCCGCGTGCGGGCCTCCTCGCGGGTCAGATTCCTGCCGGGCACTGGATCACTCCCTGGTTGGCTGCGGTCCGGGCGATCCTTTCACGGCGGGGGCGGCTGTGTCGGCCCGGTTCTCGGCCGGATCCCGCGCCCGATTTCCCGGCCGGGGCGCCGGTCGCCGGTCGGGTGCCGGCCCGCGGCGGCAGGATTGTCTCGATCCGCAGGAATGGCGCGGTGCGGTCGGGGGTTGCACAGTCATCGACGGCCGGACCGCCGTGCGGCGGCGCGACCCCGGATGCAGCGCGGAGGGCGCGAGGCATCGCGCGGCCGGGCGCGAGAGACATTGCGAAAACCAAGGCATCAGCATCGAGAGGACCGCAGTGACCACCAAGGACAACGGATCCGCCCGCGACATAGCGCACTTCTGGTTCGACCCGCTGTGTCCGTGGGCGTGGATGACGTCGCGTTGGATGCTCGAGGTGGAGAAGATTCGCCCCGTGGACGTGCAGTGGCACGTGATGAGCCTGTCCGTGCTCAACAGCGGTCGGGACGACATCCCGGATGCCTACAAGGAGATGCTGGAGCGCGGCTGGGGCCCGGTGCGGGTGTGTATCGCCGCCGAGCAGCGGTTCGGCAACGAGGTGCTGCTGCCGCTCTACACCGCGCTGGGCAACCGCCGGCACCCGGGCGGCGAGGAGTTCTCCCGCGAGATGATCGAAGCCGCGCTGACCGAGGCCGGGCTGCCCACCGAACTCGCCGACGCCGCCGACTCGACCGAGTACGACGAGGCGCTGATCAAGTCGCACCACGACGGCATGGACCGGGTGGGCATGGACGTCGGCACCCCGGTGATCAGCGTCAACGGTGTGTCGTTCTTCGGTCCGGTGGTGACGCCGGCGCCCAAGGGTGAGGACGCGGGCAAGCTGTGGGACGGCGTGGTGCTGGTCGCGGGCACGCCGGGCTTCTTCGAGATCAAGCGCACCCGTGACCAGGGGCCGATCTTCGACTGATCGGTTTCGACTGACCGGATGAAACCTGTCGGTTCCCTCTCGGAATCTACTACAAAGCAAAGCAAAGCTAATTAATCTGGATAAATGACGGCTCCGGAACGCCAGAGCAGCGTGATCCACACCTCCCGTACCGGGCGGCCGGACCCACGCACGCCCAACGGCAATGCCCCCTACGGCTCCCTCATGCCGCGGCTGCGCGATCGCGCGCTCGCCTTCGGGCTGTGCGCGGTCGTGCCGCTGTGGCGGTGTGTGGGACTGCGCACGGGAGCCGCCTTGTTGCGGCACTACCTGATCGGGCGCGGCGCGCCGTTCGTGATCGATCCGACCCAGCCGCTGCGGGCCAAGCCGTTTCGCCGCGCGGCGCTCACCCACTTCGAGGAGTGGTGGGCGCTCGCGGCGATCCGCTGGCACGACAGCGGCGGCATCGAGAGCGTCTTCGAGACCACCACGCACTGGCACGGGGTGCTGATTCGGCGCGCGGACGACACCGACTGGTGGCTGGCCATGCGCGGCCTGCAATATCGGATCACCGGCCGGATCGAGGTGTTGCCCGGCGGGACCGCGATCCCGGGCTCGCCGGTGTTGCCCGACGTGCGGTTGGTGTATCGGGTCGAGGTGTACAAGGACTGGGGTTTCGACAAGGGCGCGGGTGAGTACGGAGTGTCCTTCACGCCGCTCGCGCGCCTGCACGAGGTCGGTCTGGCCCGCGAATTCCCGGTCACCGGCCGGAGCGGCGAACTGGTGTGGACCTCGAACGGGCCGCACGGCGTCGAGAGCCGGGCCCTCGCGGGCTGAACCCGTGCGATCGCCGCACGGTGACCTGTGCGGTCGCGGTTTCGGTGTGGCGAAATCGGGGCGGCCCGGCCCTGGGGATTGCACACGTGTCGACGTACTCTCGGCGGGTGCCGCGGCCGAGCACCGGTGAACGCTGCCGGCCGCGGCGCCATGTCCCAGTGGCAAGCGGCGAGGAGTTCGGCGGCATGACCAAGGCTTACGACACGATCTACATCGACGGCGCGTGGACGGCGCCCTCGTCGACCGAGACCATCGACGTCGTCGACCCGAACACCGAGCGGGTGGTGGCGACCGTGCCGCAGTGCACGCCCGCCGATGTGGACCTGGCCGTGGCCGCCGCCAGGCGCGCCTTTCCCGGGTGGGCGGCGACCCCGCCGGCCGAGCGGGCCGCGCTGCTCGCGAAGGCGCGGGATCTGCTCGCCGAGCGCTCGGCCGAGATGACCGAGGTGATCATCGCGGACATGGGCGCCCCGGAGGCCCTGGTCGAGCGGGTGCACCTGGGTCTGCCGCTGGTCGTGCTGGGCAGCTACGTCGAGCTGGCCGCCGAGTTCGAGTGGGAGGAGACCATCGGCTCCTCGCTGGTGGTGCGCGAACCGGTCGGCGTGGTCGGGGCGATCACCCCGTGGAACTTCCCGCTGCACCAGATCACCAACAAGCTGGGGCCGGCCCTGGTCGCCGGCTGCACCGTGGTGCTCAAGGCCAGCGAGGTCGCGCCGCAGGCCGCGCACCTGTTCTTCGAGATCCTGCACGACGCGGGCTTCCCGGCGGGCGTGGTCAACCTGGTCTCCGGCACCGGCCCGGTGGTCGGCGAGGCGATCGCCTCGCACCCGGACGTGGACATGATCTCGTTCACCGGCTCGACCCGGGCCGGCACGCGCGTGTCCGAGCTCGCCTCCGCCACGGTCAAGCGGGTCGCGCTCGAACTCGGCGGCAAGTCCGCCAACGTGATCCTGCCCGGCGCCGACCTGGAGAAGGCGGTGCGCGCGGGCATCGGCGGCGCGTACCGCAACAGCGGTCAGACATGCAGTGCGCTGACCCGGATGCTGGTGCACCGCGACGACCTGCCGCGCGCGGTCGAGGTCGCGGCGGAGGCCGCGCAGGCGATGACCGGCAAGCTCGGCCCGCTGGTGAACGCGACCCAGTTCGAGCGGGTGCGCGGCTACATCGCCAAGGGCGTCGAGGAGGGCGCGACCCTGGTGACCGGTGGCACGGACCTGCCCGAGGGCGTGGAGATCGGCTACCACGTGCGGCCCACGGTCTTTACGGACGTGACCGGCGACATGACGATCGCGCGCGAGGAGATCTTCGGCCCGGTGTTGTCGATCCTGCCCTACGACACCGAGGAGGAGGCCGAGCGGATCGCCAACGACACCCCCTACGGCCTGTCCGGCGCGGTGTGGGGACCGAGCCGGGAGGCCGCGGTGGCGTTCGCGCGCAGGCTGCGTACCGGCCAGGTGGAGATCAACGGCGGCGCGTTCAACCCGCTTGCCCCGTTCGGCGGTTACAAGCAGTCGGGCAATGGGCGCGAGCTGGGCCGATTCGGCTTGGAGGAGTACCTGGAGGTCAAGTCGCTGCAACTGTGACGCGCGGGAAGCGTGACCCGGGATCGCCGCTTTCGGTGGTGTTCGACAAAGTACGGATCGGTACCTTGTCGGACACCCCCGTGATCGTTCGATGTCCGATTGGTTAAGTTCATCGGGTCCCGCAACCCAAGAGTGTGGAGTCCGCCGTGAGCACTGCCCTTCTCGATGCGCGCCGTCCCGTCCTGGCCGATCTGGTCCCGGCCCAGGTCTTCAAGGGCGCCGCCGTGCGCGACGCCGCGCTGGTCGTCGGCGCCTCCGCGTTCGTCGGCCTCGCCGCCCAGATCTCCGTCCCGGTGCCCGGCTCGCCGGTCCCGGTGACCGGTCAGACCTTCGCCGTGCTGCTCGCCGGCAGCGCGCTCGGCGCGTGGCGCGGGCTCGCCGCGATGGTGCTCTACCTGGGTCTGGGCGCGGCGGGCATGCCGTGGTTCGCGGAGGGCACCTCCGGCACCGGGTTCCCGACCCTGGGCTACGTGCTCGGCATGGTGCTCGCGGCGACCGTGGCCGGCTTCCTGGCCCAGCGCGGCACCGACCGCAGCCCGCTGCGCACCGCCGGCACGATGGTGCTGGGCAACGCGGTGATCTACGCGGCCGGCCTCACCTACCTCGCGCACGACCTGGGCATCTCGATGTCCCAGGCGTACGAGATCGGCATGCGGAACTACCTCTTCGGCGACGCGGTCAAGATCGCCCTGGCGATGGCGCTGCTGCCCGCCGCCTGGAAGCTGGTCGGCCGGCGCGGCTGACGCCCGGTCACCGATCGGACCCCGATTTCCCGCGCAGGGGAAGCGGGGTCCGATTTTTTTGGCGGGTGGCACCCGAGGACGCCTAGTCTCGTCTCATGAGACCGGGGGCAACCAAGCGCATCGCCGTCAGCGGAACCGTCGTGGCGTTCCTGATCGTGGCCGGGCTGGGCAACCAGTGGGTGTTCAAGGAGGCGTGGGGCGCCTCCAGCGACAGCGGCAAGTGGTACATGGAGCTGCTGCGGATCCTCGGCCATCCGCTGTGGATCGCGGACAAGGGCGATCTCGGCGACGAGTTCCGCTTCAACTTCACCACCAGGGACGTCACCGCGGGCTACGTCGGCATCGCGGTGCTGTTCCTGGTGGTCGCGGCCGTGCTCGCGGCGGGTGCGCGCGGCCTGAACGAGCGCGCCGGCGGGTTCGTGGCGTTCGTACTCGGCTGGTTCGCGCTGGTGCTCGGCGGCGCCCTCCACGCGCTGACCGTATTCGCGGTCGCGTACGACCAGGCCGGGCGCAGGCACGAGGGCTCGGGCTTCCACAACGCGATGACCGCGATGCAGGCGGGGGCCCACTTCGGTCTGCTCACCGGATGGCTGGTGGGCCTGGCCGCGGCGGCCGGCTACGCGGGGTCGCGCGGGGCGGGCGGCCCGATCGGCTACCCGCCGTCGAACCTCTACGGCCAACCCGCCGGGTAGGCCTGCCCGGCGCCCCCGGCAACCTCGGCTACGGCCTCCCGCCGCAGGCGCCGCGGTCGCCGTACGACGCCCCCACCACCATCCGACCGGCCGGCCCGCCGCCCTCCGCGCCGCCTCGGCCGACCGGTGCGCCGGACACGCCACCCGGTGGATACCGGCCCTGACGGGACGTTCGGGACGGCGCCTGAGAGACTGCGACCCATGCGCGTTTACCTCGGCTCCGACCATGCCGGCTACGACCTCAAGCAGCACCTCATCGCGTGGCTCGACGCCAACGGCCACGAGGCCGTCGACTGCGGCCCGGCCGTGCAGGCCGACTCCTACGACTACCCCGTGTACTGCCTGCGGGCCGGCGAGCGGGTGGCCGCCGACCCGGGCAGCCTGGGCGTCGTGCTCGGCGGCTCCGGCAACGGCGAGGCGATCGCGGCGAACAAGGTCAAGGGTGTGCGCTGCGCCCTTGTCTGGAGCCAGGAGACGGCGTCGCTGGCCCGCGAACACAACAACGCGAACGTGATCTCCATGGGCGCGCGCATGCATTCGCTCGAGGACGCCACGAAGTTCCTCGAGGTCTTCGTGAACACCCCGTACAGCGAGGCCGAGCGGCACACCCGCCGGATCAACATGCTCACCAAGTACGAGAACACCGGCGAGCTGCCGACCCTGTCGTAGTCCACGCCGTACCCACTCCGCCCCCGATCGGTCCGCCCGATCGGGGGCGTCGGCATGTCGGTGGGGGTCGGTAGCGTTGGGATGTCACACCACCCCGCATCCCGTCCGAGCGTCATCGCTGCGTTGGAGGCCGCGTGCCCGAGGGCCACACCATTCACCGTCTCGCCACCACCCACCAAGAGCGGTTCGGGGGATTGCCGCTGCGGCTGACCAGCCCGCAGGGGCGCTTCGCGGAGAGCGCGGCGCTGCTCGACGGCGAGCGACTGGTCTCCACCGACGCACACGGAAAACACCTGTTCCTGGAGTTCTCCGGCGAGCGCTTCATCCACGTGCACCTGGGTCTGTACGGACAGTTCTCCTTCGGCGAGGGTGACAAGCTGCCCGACCCGGTCGGCCAGGTTCGACTGCGGCTGGCCGCGAAGGTGCCGGGCGGGGCGGCCTGGGCCGATCTGCGCGGGCCGACCGCGTGCCGACTCCTGGACCGGGCCGAGAAGGACGCGGTGCACGCCCGGCTGGGCCCCGACCCGCTGCGGGCGGACGCGGACCCGGCGGCGGCATGGAGCCGGATCCGGCGCAGCGCCAAGCCGATCGGCGCGTTGTTGATGGAACAGGACGTGCTCGCCGGCGTGGGCAACGTGTACCGCGCCGAGGTGCTGTTCCGGTTCGGGGTCGACCCGCGGCTGCCCGGCAACCGGCTCGCGCGGGCGACCTGGGACGCGATGTGGGCCGACCTGGTGCTGCTGATGCGCGAGGGCGTGCGGCTGGGCCGGATCGACACCGTGCGGCCCGAGCACACCCCCGAGGCGATGGGTCGCGAGCCGCGCAAGGACGATCACGGCGGCGAGGTCTACGTCTACCGGCGCACCGACATGCCCTGCTTGGTGTGTGAAACCCAGGTCGAGACCGCCGAGTTGGTCGGCCGGAATCTGTTCTGGTGTCCCACCTGTCAGCCGTCGGCGTAACCTCCGGTTGATGACCGTTCGGTAGTGTCGCGGGGTGGCCGCGCCGACGAGCAGTAGAAACCGGGTGGGCAGGACCGGGAGGCGCGCGGCACTGGCGCGTTCCGGCCGGCGTGTCGTGTCCTGGCTGCGGCATCGGATCCTGCCCTCGGACGGGTTCGCCCTGGCCGGACTGCTGGCCTCGGTGACCGCGTGCGGCCTGCTGTCGGACGTGGACGCGTCGTGGTTTCCCGCGACGATGGCGGCGGTGCCCATCCTGATCGGCGGGCTGGTCCTGCGGATGCCCAGCCTGCTGCTCCTGTACGCGGCCACCGCCGGGGTCCTGGCGGCCCAGCACCAGGTGCACGATCGCGACGAGGTCACCGGCGGCACCATCCTGGTGGTCGGGGCGATCGCGGGCATCGTGCTGCTGATGGCCCGGATGCGGACCCGCCTGGGGGTGCAGTGGACGCGCGGCGAGTCGATGTTGTTCGACCTGCGCGATCGGTTGCGGGCGCAGGGCGAGATGCCGGTGCTGCCGCCGCAGTGGCATACCGAGGTGGTGCTGCGGCCGGCCGGTGGGCAGTCGTTCTCCGGTGACTTCCTGGTCGCCTCCCGAGGCGCCGGCGGCGGGCGGGTGCTGGAGGTGGTGCTCGTCGACGTCTCCGGCAAGGGGCTGGCCGCAGGCTCGCGCGCGTTGATGCTCTCCGGCGCGTTCGGCGGGTTGCTCGGGTCACTGCCCCCACGCGACTTCCTGCCCGCGGCGAACGACTACCTGTTGCGCCAGGAGTGGGCGGAGGGCTTCGCGACGGCGGTGCACGTGGTGCTCGACCTGGAGTCGGGCGAGTACGAGCTGATCTCGGCGGGCCACCCGCCGGGGGTGCACTGGATCGCCGGGTCCGGTCGGTGGCGGGTGATCGAGGCGGTCGGCCCACTCCTGGGCGTGATCGAGGACGCCGGCTTCGAGGGCGTCAAGGGTCGGTTGGGTCCCGGCGACGCGCTCCTGCTGTTCACCGACGGCATGGTGGAGATGCCCGGCGAGGACATCGCCACCGGCATCGACCGCTTCCTCGGCGTGGCCGAGCGCATGGTCCAGGACGACTTTCGCGACGCGGCGCGGCGGATCGTGGCCGCGGCCGGTCGCAACGTCGGGGACGACCGGGCGGTGGTGTTGCTGCGCCGGCGCTGAGCGGCCCCGGTGGGCCGGCGGGTGACCCGCCGGGCCCGCCGGATCAGTTCGTCCGGGTTTCGAGGGTGGTCGGCCGGACCGCCAGGGCGGCCAGCTCGGCCGGTGTGCGGGGCAGCCCGCCCGCCGGCATCAGCCCGTGCGCGGCCAGCACCGCGGCCGCCGCGTGGGCCCAGGTCGGCCGCAGGCTCGCCGCGGCCAGCAACGTGGTGTCCGCGAGCAGCGTCTCCGCCGGTCCGGTGTGCAGGCGCCCGTCGGCCAGCACCGCCGCATCGTCGGCCCAGCGCAGCGCGAGGTCCACGTCGTGCGTGGCCATCACCACCGTCGTCCCGGCGGCGCGCAGCTCGGCGAGGGTGTCCAGGAGGGCCTCCTGCCCGGCCGGGTCCAGGCCCGCGGTCGGCTCGTCCAGCACCAGCACCTCGGGTCGCATCGCGATCGCCCCGGCGATGGCGACCCGCTTGCGCTGGCCGAAGGACAGCAGGTGCACCGGCCGCTCCGCCAACGCGGTGATCTCCAGCGCGGCCAGTGCCTCGGCCACCCGCGAGCGCACCTCGGCCGGGTCCAGCCCCAGGTTGAGCGGCCCGAACGAGACGTCCTGGGCCACCGACGCGGAGAACAACTGGTCGTCGGGATCCTGGACGACCAACTGCACGACCCGGCGCAGCGCGGTGAGTCCCTTGCGGTCGTGCCGAATCGGCGCCCCGTGCAGTTCGACGTGTCCCGAGTCCGGCGTCAGGCCGCCGGTCAACAGCCGCAGCAGCGTGGTCTTGCCGCTGCCGTTGGGCCCGAGCAGGGCCAGCGCGCGCCCGGCCGGAACGGTCAGGGACAACCCGCTCAACACCGGCGGCCCGTCCTCGTAGGCGTAGCCGATCTCTCGTACCCGCAACGGAATCACGGCACCACCGATACCAGGAGAAGGGTGGTGGCGACGACCGCCGCCACCACGAACAGGGAGCCCGCCACGAAGGCGCGCGAGATCGGTACCTCGTCCACCAGCACCCGCAGGCGCCCGTCGTAGCCGCGCCCGGCCAGGCCCGCCTCCAGGCGCTGGGCGCGGGCGAACGCGTGCACGAACACCGCCGAGCCGAGCCCGGCCACCGAGCGCCACCGGGCCCGGCGGGTGCGATGGCCCAGCCGGCCGGCCTGCGCCTGGTTGATCCGCGCGGTCGTGTCGTAGAGCAGGAACAACATCCGGTACATCACCGCCGCGACGTCCACCACGGCGGCCGGGACCCCCACTCGGGTCAGCCTGGGCAGCACGTCCGACAGCGGCGTGGTGAACGCGAACAACATCATCGCGAGGCCGGCGGCACCGGAGCGGGCCAGCAACTCGCCCGCGTGACGCGGCCCGTCCTCGGCCCAGGCGACGCCGTCCGCGCCGATGCTCACCAGCAGCGTCAGGGCGCCGGTCGCGGCGAAGCCCATTGGGGCGCGGGCGGCCCGCCACAGCCGCCGGGCGGGCACCTTCGCGAACCCGAACGCGACGACCAGGACGGTTGCGGCGACCAGCACCGCGCCGGGCCACGGCGGCAGCGCCACCGCGCAGCCGAGCAACCCGAAGGAGAGCACGGCCTTGTCGGCCGGATGGCGGCGCCGCCACGAACTCGCGTGCGCCGCCGCATCGATCGGCAACACCGGATCAGCGACCCGGGCCGGCTGCCGGTGCTCCGGCGGCCGCGCCCACCGGCTCGTCGGGCGTGTCCGCGGCCTCCGGCGCAAGCCTGCGACGGGTGCGCTTGACGCCGAACATGTATCCGACCACGCCCGCGCCGAGGGCGGCCTGCAACGCGAACAGACCGGACTCGATCTCGCCGGACGGCGGTTCGTACAGCGGGCTGAACCACGGCTCGTAGTCCGGGTCGTTCTCGGTGATCGCGGTCTCGGCCTGGGTGTCGGCGCCCGCGAACGGCTCGTCCTTGTGGTCGCCCATCCCCAACACCACGGGCAGCGCCGCGAGCAGCACCACAGCCAGCACGATCAGCAGGTTGATCTTCGTCGAGCGCTTCACTTGGTCTTCTCCTCCTCGCGCGCGACCCGCGCGTCCGTGACCACACCGAGGCGGATCAGGTCGCCTCGACTGGACTGCCGCAGCAGGCGCACGACCAGGACGGTCAGCAGACCCTCACTGATCGCCAGTGGGATCTGGGTGAGCGAGAAGATGCCGCCGAACTTGGCCAGGGCACCGGGGAATCCGCTGTCGGGGTCGGGGAAGGCGAGGGCCAGCTGCACGCTGGTGACGCAGTACGTGCTCAGGTCCGCGACGAACGCGCCCAGGAACACCGCGACGTCCAGCGGCATCGTGCCGCCGCGTCGATCGAGCAGTGAGCGGGCCAGCCGATACGCGCCGTAGCCGGCCCACGGGCCGACGATCGCCATCGAGAACGCGTTCGCACCGAGCGTGGTCAGCCCGCCGTGCGCCAGCAGCAGCGCCTGGAAGAGCAGGGTGATCGTACCCAGCACGGCCATGATCGGTGGGCGGAACAGGATGGCGCCCAGTCCGGTGCCGGTGGGATGCGAGCAACTCCCGGTGACGGAGGGAATCTTCAGCGCGGACAGGACGAACGAGAACGCGCCGGAGGCGCCCAACAACAGGGTGTTCTCGGGGCGGTCGCGCACCTCGCGGGTGAGCGCGCGGGCGCCGTGGACGACGAACGGGGCGGACGCGACGCCCCAGGCGGCGGCGTGTTCCCAGGGCAGATAGCCCTCGGCGATATGCATGAGGAAGGGTCCCTCTCCAACACCTCGTGGACGGACGATCGCCGTGGCCGGTCTCCTGGCTGACGGGTCGTACGTTCACGTCTCCGCCTTCCCGGGGCCGCGCAAGCGGTCCCAGTGGCTTCCCCGAGGCGACGAATCAACGTGTCCGCGGGGATGGAGGAGAACTTCCCGATCACAGTGGCGAGGGCCGCGCCGGCATCGAACCGGCTTCCCGAACACCACGGCGAGCCGACACTAGTGGTCGGATGGACATGGCGACAAGGTGGCATTTGCAAACCGTGCGCAAGACCACAAAATGCGGGCGGAGCGGTCGAGCAATAGCCGCATTCCGGAAGGTGGTCGATGCACCGGGGCGGCACGCGGGAAGGCCATCGGCGCGCTCGAAGGCGAGGACGAGTGCTTCGCGGCGGACTCAGTCCAGGCCGGGTCCGCGGCCGCGGACCACCAGGGTGCCCGCCACCCGGTCGCCGACCCGCCGGCGCCGCTCGTCGGTGAGCATCGCGGTCAGTCCGATCGCGCCGAGCGCGAACGCGTCGACGGCCAACAGCAGCCAGCGGATCCCCAGTTGCCGCCGGCCGGCGCGTCCGCCGGATACGTCCACAACACGGATGCCGAACACCTGCATGCCCCACGTGCGCCCGTCGTGTTCGGCGGGTCGCAGCACCCAGTACCAGAGCAGGATCGCGACCGCGACGACGATCACGCCGGCGGTGATCGTCGCGGTCAGCGGACCGCTGCGGATCGAACCGTCGGGGTGGGTGGGCAGCAGCACGAACAGGAACATCGCGGCCCCGGGCAACACCGCGGAGGCGACCACGTCCACCAGGAACTGGCCGCATCGACGCCACACCACGAAGGAGTCGAGCGGGCTCTCGACATCGGGCAGCCACAACCGGGCACCCGACCGGGCGGGCCGCGCCGAGCGCGCGAAGTGCTGCGGAAGGCCGCGTTCGTACATGTCCTTGTACTTTCCGCTACCGGCCGGGTTGACTCCCGGCACGGCCGGATATCGCCGAGATTGCGCCCGGTCGGCGGACACGAGGGCCGACCGGGGCGCCGGGCGGGCGATCGAGCGGTCGCCGGAGTCGACCGGAGGGCGCGTGCCGATGACGCGGTGGTCGCCCGGCGACGCGGCCACGATGTGCCCGGTGGCCCGGTGGCCCGGTGGCCCGGTGGCCCGGTGGCCCGGTGGCCCGGTGGCCCGGTGGCCCGGTGGTGCCGCGCGCCCGGAGTCGGGGGGTCAGGGCGTCATCGGGCCGTCCGCCCCGAACAGGTCCGGCTCCGAGCGGCTGATCACGTCGTACAGCGGCTTGTAGTTGATCCAGGCGACCGTGTCGTTGCCCAGTTGCTCCCGGGTCAGCCGCGCGTTCTCCGGCGAGATCGGCTTGAGCTCGCCGGCCGCCTGGGCGAGCAGTTGTACCTGACAGGAGCGCTCCATGGTGATGAACCACCAGGCCGCGGCGTCGACCGACTGCCCGACCGTGAGCAGGCCGTGATTGCGCAGGATCAGCGCCTTGCGGGGGCCGAGCGTCTTGGCGATCCGGCGGCCCTCCTCGGCGTCGAGCACGACGCCCGCGTAGTCGTCGAACAACTCGTGGTCCTCGTAGAAGGGGCACACGTCCTGGGTTATCGGTTCGAGCCTGATGCCGAGCGCGGAGATCGCGCGTCCGTGCACGGAGTGGCTGTGCGCCGCCGCGACCACGTCCGGGCGAGCCGCGTGGATCTGCGAGTGGATCGCGAACGCGGCCTGGTTGACGTGGAATCGGCCTTCGACGACCTGCCCCTCGTGGTTGACCAGGATCAGGTCGTCCACGGTGATGTGCTTGAACGACATCCCGAACGGGTTGACCCAGAAGTGGTCGGTGAGCTCCGGGTCGCGCGCGGTGATGTGCCCGGCCACGCCCTCCTCGAAGCCGAATCGGCCGAACAGCCGCAGGGCCGCGGTCAATCGTTCCTTGCGGTGCCGGCGCTCCTGCTCGACGGTCTCGAACGTGGGCGGCAGCGCGAAGCTCAGGTCCGCCGGCGACACCGGCTTCGGCGGGGCCGGCTGCCGGGCCTGCTCGTCCTGGGCTTGCTGCGCATCGGTGCCGGACATGTGAATCTCCTCGGACTCGGGCCGCGCGGGACTTCGGCCGACGCTACCGGCGAGTCACATCCGAGGACAGCCCTCCGCGGACGTGTCTTCGACGAAGCCGCGGATCCTAGCGCTCCATCGTCGTCCGGGTCGGGTTTCCGGAAATTAAGCGAATATTGCCCGCAGTCCGCTTCGGACTGCTTCTACGCTGCCGTTCATCGAGTCCGGGACGCCGAGTTCGAAGCAGTCGAACTCGAATTACCGGGCCCATACAGCGGTGCACGAAGTCATGGCAACGCACGAAGTTTTACGGGCGATGCGCAAATACGGGCGTACACGAGGGGGACGGGGCGCGTGACTTGAGCGGCGGGGGCGGGAATTCGACCGAGGTCGTCGGTGCCGGCGCACGGGCGCCCGCGGTGCCCGGGTTCGGCCGCGCCGATCCCGCGGTGTCCCGGGCCGGAACGGACCGGGCCCGGGCGGACCGGGCCAGGGCGGATTCGGGCAGGCGAGGGCCGCTCGCGCCGGGCACGACTTCGCGGAGCCCGATGGCGAGGAGCCGGCCGGAGATGACCCAACCCCCGAGGCGGTCGAGGCCGTCCCGACGCAGATCAGGCGACCCGCCTGCCGGGTCCGACACCGAGCGGGGCGCTGTGACCGAGGCGGATGTCATCGAAGCAACCGAGGCCGGTCCCCACCCGGCCGGCGACACCGAACCGGTCGAGGTGGTTTCGGTCGCCGGGCCGACCCCGGACGTCGCACCGCCCGAGGACGAGCCTGTCGGAGTCCACCGGAAAGCCGCACCGCCGATCGCCCCGGAGGCAATCATGGCCAATATGGAAACGGCCCTCAAGGAAGCAATGACGATCGAGGGCGCCGTGGGTGTGGCCCTGGTCGACTACACCAGCGGAATGGCGTTGGGAATTCTCGGCGGCAGCAAGGAACTCGACCTGAACGTGGCCGCCGCCGGAAACACCGACGTGATGCGCGCCAAGATGCGCACGATGGAGATGTTGCACATCGGGGATCAGATCGAGGACATCCTGATCACGCTGGGCAAGCAATACCACGTGATCCGTCCGTTGACCGGACGGGCCGGCAAGGGTCTGTTCCTGTATCTCGTGCTGATGAAGGACCGTGCCAACCTCGCGCTGGCCCGACACAGCCTCAAGCGTATCGAGGAGGAGATCGAGGTCTGAGTTCGCGCTTCGACGACGCGTCGAGGCCCGCCGTCGAGGCGTGCAGGCCCATCCTCGATACCCCCGGCGTCCTCCGCCCCCCGTGCGGAGGGCGCCATCGGGGTGTCCGGCGACACGTGCGGACGCCCTGTTCTCCCCGCACCGTCTCGGATATGACGGTACGTCAGATGTACCGTCGATCTCGACGTCGTACATCGCGTACGGATCGCAGCCGGATCCCGTACGGATCGCGTACCCGAGTCACCCGAGGAGCCGCATGCTGTCCGGCGAGAAGATCCTGATCACCGGCCCCGCGGGCCAGATCGCCTACCCACTGACCGAGTACCTGGCCCGGGACAACGAGGTGTGGGGCATCGCCCGCTTCTCGAACGCCGAGGACCGCAAGCGGGTCGACGCGCTGGGCGTGACCACCCGCGCCGTCGACCTCGGCGCGGGCACGTTCGACGAACTGCCCCAGGACTTCACCTACGTCCTGCACCTGGCCACCTTCCAGGGCCCCGGACTCGACTACGACGAGGCGCTGCGGGTCAACGCGGAGGGCACCGGGCTGCTGCTCCAGCACTGCCGCCGGGCCAAGGCGGCGCTGGTGATGTCCACCGCGTCGGTACTCAAGCCGCACCCGGACCCGATGCACGTCTTCCACGAGAGCGACCCGCTCGGCGACGCCAACGTCTCGCACGCACCGACCTACTCGGTCTCCAAGACCGCCGAGGAAGCCGTGTCGCGCTACTGCGCCCGCGCCTTCGACCTGCCGGTGGTGATCGCCCGGATGAACGCCTCCTACGGCCCGCGCGGCGGCCTGCCGACCATGCACCTGGACGCCGTGCTGGCCGGGCAGCCGATCGTCACCCGCTGGGATCCGTGCATGTACAGCCCGATCCACCAGGACGACATCAACAGCCAGACGGCGGCCCTGCTGGACGCGGCGTCGACCCCCGCGACCGTGGTCAACTGGGGTGGCGACGAGCCGGTGAGCGTGCAGGAGTGGGCGGCGCACATGGCCGACCTGAGCGGGCTGCCCGCCGAGGTGGTGGTCCGTGAGCAACCGGGCACGTTGCGCGGACAGGTACAGGACACCGGCAGGCGCGCGGCGATCACCGGGCCGTGTGCGGTGCGGTGGCGCGCCGGGCTGGCGGATGTCTACGCCACCCGACGCGGTGATTCGGCCTGACCGGGTCGGGCAGCCTACGGCTGTGCTCGATAGCGTCGAGTCTTCAGGTCTTACTCGCGCCGTCTCAAAGCGCTTCACGTCATCGGATCGCGTCGCTGCGAGCGGCATCACGCAGGAAGGACAACGATCATGGGCATCCTCGATACTCCCATCGCCACGCTGGCGGGGGAGAGCACGACCCTGGGCGGCGTCACCGAGGGCAAGGTGGCACTGGTCGTCAACGTCGCGTCCAAGTGCGGCCTGACCCCGCAGTACACCGGGCTCGAGGAACTGCAGAAGGAGTTGGGCGCACGCGGCTTCACCGTGGTGGGCGTGCCGTGCAACCAGTTCATGGGCCAGGAGCCGGGCAGCGCCGAGGAAATCCTCGAATTCTGCTCCACGACCTACGGTGTGACGTTTCCGCTGACCGAGAAGATCGACGTCAACGGCCCGGACCGGCACCCGCTCTACGACGTGCTCACCGCGGCCTCCGACGCCGAGGGCGGCTCGGGTGACGTGCAGTGGAACTTCGAGAAGTTCCTGCTCTCCGCCGACGGCGCGATCGTCGGCCGGTTCCGCCCGCAGACCGACCCGCACGACCCGAACCTGATCGCGGCGATCGAGAGTGTGCTGCCGAAATAGCTCGGTGGGTGGGTAGAACGTCGGTCGGGTCGTCGGGGGCCCGGCCGGCGTTCGTGGCTCACGGGGGAGCGGATGGCCTGCGCGCGGCGGGCCTTCGCGAAGCCGGCCCGGCGCGGGCGGGACTTCGGCGGAGCCGGTATCGCGCGCGGCGGACCTACACCAGCGCCCACACGGCGGTCGCGTCGTCGCAGATCTTTGCGCGCGGCCATCTGGACCCGTCCGCGTCGGACGTCTCCGCGGCCCGCACCCGGGCCAACAGCTCCGCCGGCCCGAAGTGCCGCAGCGTGGTCATCAGCCGATCCCAGTCGCTCAGTCCGTACCGGTCGACCAGCCGACTGGCCCCGTCGCTCAGCGCGGCCAGCGCGTGTACCTCGCCCAGTGCCAGACCACCCGTGAGCGCCTCGCCGGCCGCCGTGGGATCGGCCGCCGCGACCCAGTAACCGCCCGCCACGTTCCGCGCCGCACGCAGGGTGTCCAGGTACTCCTGATCCGCCGTCAGGTAGGCCGGGGTGCCGACGGGGTGCGCGTCCCGGCGTCGCCGCGCCGCCACCCCGATCACGTCCAGGCGATCGTCGGTGACCACCGTCAGATCCTCGTCGCGCTCGATCAGCAGCGTCGAGTCGGACAACACGAGGTATTCCAACCGGTCCTCGACCACCCGCACCACCACCGCCGTTGCCGCCGGCGCGTCCGGCCGGCCCAGGTCGCAACCGTCGGCGTGCAGCGCCGAGGTGTCCTCGATCGCGTCGTGCAGGCACTCGGCCAGGGACCGGTCCGGCCGCGCGCCGCTGTGTGTGAACAGGGCGGTACCCAACCGCTGGACGAACCACGGGACGCCGTGCTTGCAGCCGTTGTCCGAACCGGATGTCACTCCGTCGAGCAGCACCATCGTCGTCGGTCCCGCTACGACGAAATCCTCGTTCGGCTTGCCCGGATGACCCGGTTCTGTCGCGAATTCGACGCGCATCGCCGACATCCCTCCCTTTTAGGTGCCACGCCGTACGGCTGCCCAGCCCTCGGGGGTGGGAAACGGTGGTTGATCATGCCCTGCGCGCGGTAGCGGCCACATAAGTTCACAGCGGTTTCACACATCGGTTTCGCGCGAGGTCTCGTGCGGGTCGGGGAACTGCCCCTAATCTCTGGCTGCGAGACACCTTCAGTCCCCACTTCTACGCGCGTCACCACTGCGCACGCCATCCGAAGGGATCCCATGCTCGGGAACAGACGACGCCGCGGTCGCCTCGCCCTCTCCGGCCTGGTCGCCGCGAGCCTGCTTGCGATGAGCGGCCCGGCCATGGCCGACGCACGCGCCGATCACGGCCGGCCCTCCGGCACGACGGACCTCGAATTCCTCGCGCTCAACGACCTGCACGGCAACCTGGAGGAACCGCAGGGTTCGGCCGGCACCGTCACCGAACTCGGTCCCGACGGCAAGCCCGTCGTGATCCCGGCCGGCGGCATCGAGCACCTCGCGACCCAACTGCGCGCGGAGCGCGCGAAGAACCCCAACTCGTTGACCATCGCGGCCGGCGACATGATCGGCGCGAGCCCGCTCCTGTCGGGGCTGTTCCACGACGAGCCGACGATCGAGGCGCTGAACAAGGTCGGCCTGGACGTCACCTCGGTGGGCAACCACGAGTTCGACGAGGGCAAGAAGGAACTGCAGCGCATGCAGTGGGGCGGCTGCCACCCGACCGAGGGGTGCTACACGCCCGGACGCACGTTCAAGGGCGCCGACTTCCAGTACCTGGCCGCGAACGTGCTCGACGAGCGCACCGGATTGCCGATCCTGGCCCCGGTGACCGTCAAGAACGTCGGCGGTGCACGGGTCGGCTTCATCGGCATGACCCTGGAGGGCACGCCGGACATCGTCACGGCCGAGGGCGTCAAGGGCCTGAAGTTCAAGGACGAGATCAAGACCGCCAACAACATCGTGCCGTGGCTGCGCCTGATCGGCGTCGAGTCGATCGTGGTGCTGCTGCACGAGGGCGGCCTGCCCGCGAGCAACGCGTACAACTACGACTGCAACGCGGGCGGCAATCCGGGCCTGTCCGGCCCGGTCGTGGACATCGCCAAGGGCCTGGACCCGGCGATCGACATGGTCGTCACCGGCCACACGCACCAGGCGTACTCGTGCAACATCCCGGACCCCGCGGGGCAGCCGCGAATGGTCACCAGCGCGTCCTCGTTCGGCAAGATGTACACCAAGATCGATGCCACCTACGACAAGCGCACGCGCGACATCGTGCGTACCTCGGTCAAGGCGCAGAACACGGTCGTTCGCCGGGACACCCCGAAGGCTCCGGACCTGACGCAGTTGCTCGCCGACTGGCAGAAGCTCGCGGCACCGGTCTCCAACCGCTCGATCGGGTACATCAGCGGCGACATCCGCGGCCGCGGCGCGACCACGCCCGAGTCGCCGCTCGGCGACGTGATCGCCGACGCGCAACTGGAGGCGACCGCACCGGCCGACAAGGGCGGCGCGCAGATCGCGTTCATGAACCCGGGCGGGATTCGGTCCGACCTGCAATACGCGGCGGCCGGCAGTGAAGGGGACGGCGTCGTCACCTACGGCGAGGCGTTCACGGTGCAGCCGTTCACCAACATGATGCAGACCCTGGATCTCAAGGGTCAGGCCGTGCTCGACCTGCTCGCGCAGCAGTACACGGGTGGCAACGCCGCCAACCCGAAGGTGTTGCAGATCTCCAAGGGCCTGACCTACACGGTGGACCGGTCGCAGACCGGCGCGGCCAGGATCGTGCCGGGCAGCGTCAAGCTGAACGGCGTGCCGATCGACCCGGCGGCGACCTACAAGGTCAGCGCGAACGAGTTCCTGGCCGGTGGCGGCGACGGCTTCGCGGCCTTCAAGACCGGTACGAACAAGCGCGTGGGCGGGTCCGACCTGGACGCGTTGCTGGCCTACTTCGCGGCCCACTCCTCGGCGAGCGCGCCGCTCGCGCCGCCGGCGGCGGACCGGATCACCTTCATCGGGTGACGTTCGTCGGGTAGTCGTGGCAGGCCCGGTCGCGGTGCGGCCGGGCCTGCCTGACGCGTAGTCAGTCAAACGGGGGCGAGTGCCTCGACACGAAGGCCGTGAGGCGCCCCACGTGCCGGGCACGGCCGCGAACTGGGCGACAATCGCCCCATGAGCACAACGAGACGCCCCCCGACCGGGGCCGATGTGGCCCGTGCCGCAGGCGTTTCGCGCGCGACCGTGTCGTACGCGATGAACGACGTCCAGGACAGTCGGATCCCCGAGGAGACCAGGCGCCGGGTCCGCGAGGTCGCCGCCGGACTGGGTTACGAGCCGCGTTCGGACGCCCGATCGCTGCGGCGCGGGCGGACCGACCTGGTGCTGGTGCCGACCTACGAGGTGCCCTTCGGACAACTGATCCAGCGCTTCCTGGACGGCCTGGCCCGCGAATTGCACGCCCTGGGACACACCCTGGTGATTCACGGCAATCCCGCCACGCACGGCATCGAGGCGGCGAAGGCGTGGGGCGCGCTCAATCCGGCGGCGGTGCTGGTGCTGCCGGAGCGCATGTCGGCCGAGGGCGTCGAGTACCTGGCCGCGCGTGGCATCGCCGTGGTGGGCCTGGGCAGCAGTTCCACACCGGTCGCGCTCAGCCTCAAGGTCGACCACGTGGCGGCGGGCGGCCGAGCCGCCGAGCACCTGATCGCTCGGGGCCGACGGGATTTCGCCGTGGTGGTGCCGCGTGAGCCGGGCCTGACCGCGTTGGGCCTGGAGCGGCTCGCGGGCTTTCGGGCCGCGGCGGAGGCCGTGGGCGGCAGGATCCGGGTGGTCGAGATGGCCGAGGATCCCGCCGAGGCGGCGCGGATCGCGCGGGAGTGGCGGGCCGAGGGCCGACCCGACGCGGTGTACGGCTACAACGACGAATACGCGGCACTGCTGCTCGGCGCGTTGGCCGACATCGGTGTCCGGGTCCCGGAGCAGATCGCCGTGGTCGGTACGGACGACCTGACGCTGTGCGAGATGGTCCGTCCCCGGTTGACCTCGGTCGCCTTCGAGCAACTGATGCCGATGAGTGCGGTGGCGGCGGCCGTCGTCGCGGCCGGCGAAGGCGCCGTCCAGGGCGATCTGACGCTGTGGCAGACGACGTTGCGGGCGCGGGACTCGAGCTGATCGGCGGCGGGACGCGGTTGTGGGTCGACGTTCCGCCGGCCGAGGGCGCGGTGGGGTGGAGTGCCTACTGCCGTGAGTTCGCCAGCAGCTTGGTGATCTGACGGGCGACGAGGTCGTCGGCGGGCAGGCCGGGCGTGGTCGCGGACAGATCCGCGTTGCTGACAACCACGATCGTCGGGCCGACCCGGACCACGATCAGGCCCAGTGCGCCGCCCGCCTGGGGAGTCATCCCGATCGCCAGTGACTCGTCGCCGAGGCTCGCGTGCGGGATCGCGGCGTAGGTGTCGGCGCTCGTCACGCCGTCGGTGTCGGTGGAGGTGACCGACGTACAGTTCGGCAGCGCCGCCCGGCCCTTGGCGAACAGGTCCTGTGCACCGGTGCCGGCGAAGGAGAACAACTCGACGATGGTGAAGCCGGTGGGCGTCGGATCGCCCCTGGTCACCGATGCCTGGGCGGACGCGGCGGGCGCCGAGGCGGCCTGGCCGGGGCGCGTCAGGTCGATGAGGGGCCGGCAGCCGGCGTCCCGGACGGTTTCTCGGGTCTCGGTGCCGTCGGGGTTGACCTCGTAGGCGCCCGCCGGCATTTCCGCGGCGGTCAACAAGGCGGCGTCGAGGCGGGCTTGGGCGGCCGGGTCGGAGCCGTTTCCGGTGGTGTCCCGGTTGGTGGAAGGGGCCGGTGACTCGTCGGTGGGTGGTAGCGCGGGCGGAGGCTCGCCGGGGGAGGAGGCCGCGGCGGGCGGGACGGCGGCCGGCGGGGCGGAGCCCGCGGGTGCGCTCCCCGGCGGCACCGGGGACACTGCGGTGCTTGCCTCGGGCGCGGCCGGCGGCGCGCTCGCGTACTGGCGTGCCAACGCCTCCTCGTCACGGCCGCACGCGGTGGCCGCCAGGAGCAGGGTCCCGGCGATCGCCGCCGTGCCCACCCGGATCACGATTCTGCGCATGCGCGGGTTCCTTCGGAAAGCTCGGTCGTTCTCGAGACGGTTCGAACGCCGGGTGGGAACGGGCGATCGGGACCGATCGGGATCCGATGGGCCATCAGGAAGCGGAACAGCGGCCTCCCGGCCGCCGGCTCGGCCGGTCACGAGCGCGGAGCATTCGACCCCGGACGCGGTGGAGTTCGCCGCTTCGGGCAGCGAAGGGCAGTTCCGTACGGCCGAACGCAGGCTACTCCGTGGACCCGTTGGCAACGAGAGCGGCTTCATCATCGTGGACTCCGCTTGCTTTGCCAACCGCGCGCCGGGGAGCGGGCGGCGACCTCGTTCGAGGCCGCCGCCGACGACGCGGAGACGGTCGGCGTACCGGCGTCGATTTCCCGTCGGCCACCGTTTCATATGGGCGTGGAGTTCACGGCCGCCTCCCGCCACCACGTCGGGAGCGCCTCCGCGCGGCCCGTCCATTCGACGGGCAACTCCGCCCGCACGCCCACGATTCCACCGACGATCGCGCACGTGGTGTCCACGTCGCCGCCCGCGCTCGCGGTGGACCAGAAGGCCGCCGCGTAGTCGTCGAGGTGCCGGGCCGCGGACCACACCGCGAACGGGACCGTGTCGGGGGCGCTCACCTCGCGGCCGTTGCCGAGCAGCCGGCCGACCTCGCGCGAGTCCTGACGGCCCACCAGATCCAATGCGGCGCCCAGCCGTTCGCGCACCAGGCCGGCGGGCGTGCGATCGCGCACGAAGCTCACGAAGTCGCCCGCACCCGGTCGGTCCAGGGTCACCGCGCCCGCGGCCGCGACGGCCACCGCCACCGCGCCGGCGATGCCCTCGGGGTGCATGTGCGTCACCTCGGCGGACCACGCGGCCTGCGCCACCACCGCGTCCAGGTCGTCGGCGAACCACGCGCCCAACGGGGCGACCCGCATCGCGGCTCCATTGCCCCACGATCCCTGGCCGTCGAACGGCGCGGCGGCCAAGGCGCGCCAGTCGCCGCCCTGCCGTACCAGCCGCAACATGCGATTGGTGGTCGGCCCGTAACCCCGATCGAAGTCGTGCCGGCGGGCGAAGGACTTGATCAACTCGTCCTGGTCGACCGTGCCGCGCAGGGCCAACTCGGCATGCAGGACGCAGGCCATCTCGGTGTCGTCGGTCCATGGCCAACTGCCCTTCGGCAGGCTGCGATCGGCCAGGTGCGGGAGGTTGTCGGGGACGAAGAACTGGGCGCCGAGCGCGTCGCCGAGCGCGAGGCCGCGCAGCGAGGCGAGGGCGGAAGAGGTGTGCGTCATATGGGCGGTCATTATTCCGGTTCACATGCTTGGATGTCCCGAATGACGCCCCCTCAGATGGTCGGCCACACCGTCGAGTTGCGCATACACGGCGCTCCGCCGACCGCCGACCGGGTGCCGACGGCGGTCGATCGGCGACCCGGGACGGCCGGCCGTGATCCGGGCCCGACCCCGGCGCGCGGGGCGGCCATCCGTCCTCTCGGCCCCGCCCCGGCGCGCGGACCGGCTCCCGGGGCGTCCTTCCTCGGGTCGACCCGCCTGCCGCGCGGTCGCGCGTGACCCCGGCGGTCACCGCCGCCGTACTCGGCTCGGCCGGGCTGCACGCGTCCTGGAACGCGCTCGCGCACGGGCTCAGGGATCGCCTCGGGACGATGGTGATGATCCAGGTGGCCAGTCTGGGTATCGGCCTGTCCTGCCTGCCCCTCGTGGGCGTCCCGGCCGCCGGCGCCTGGCCGTGGCTGCTCGGGTCGGCGGCCCTGCACGTCGCGTACAACCTGCTCCTGCTGGAGACCTATCGGCTGGGCGACTTCGGCCAGGTGTATCCGATCGCCCGCGGCACCTCCCCGTGGGTCACCGCGCTGATCGGGGTGACCCTGCTGCACGAATACCTGACCGTGACCCAGACCGTCGGCGTGGTGGTGATCTCGGCCGGCATGCTCGTCCTCGCCCTGGCCGGCGGCATCCCGCGCCGCGCCGAGGCCGCCGCGGTGCTCGCCGCACTCGCCACGGGCTGCGCGATCGCGCTGTACACCGTCCTGGACGGCGTCGGCGCACGCTCCTCGGGCTCGGCGATGTCCTACGCGGCGTGGCTGTTCGTCCTGCAATCGGCGCCGACCATCCTGCTCCTGCACCGCCGCCGCGACCCCGCCGCCGCGCCCAACCGGCAACGCGCCTGGGGCCTACTCGGCGGCGCCATGTCCCTCGCCGCCTACACCCTCGTCATCTGGGCGCAAACCCGAGGCACCCTGGCCACGATCGCCGCCCTGCGCGAAACGTCGGTCGTCATCGGCGCGATCATCGGAACGCTGATCTTCCACGAAGCCTACGGCCGACATCGAATAGCCGCGACGGTGTTGGTTCTCGCAGGCATCACGGCGATCAATATCCCGTAGATCTCGCGCGTTCGGGTCCCCATCCGGTTGTCAGGCCCTACGGTCGAATCGTTGCCGTCGACCGAGCGACCAACCGGAGGCGTACATGCGATTCGGCGTGAACATCCCCAACTACGGGCCGACCGCGAGCCCCGACGCGATGCTTGCCTCGGTTCGGCATGCCGAGGATCTCGGCCTGGATCTGGCCATGTTGTCCGACCACATCGCGGTCACCCCGGACGTCGCGGCCCAGTACCCGGCGCCGTTCTACGAGCCACTGACCGCGCTCGCCTGGCTGGCCGGTCGTACCGAGCGCATCCGGCTGGGCACGACCGTGCTGATCCTGCCCTACCGCGACCCGCTGCTCACCGCGCGCGTCACCGCCAACCTGGACCACTACACCGCCGGCCGGCTGGTCCTGGGCGTCGGCATCGGCTGGGCCGAAGACGAATTCGGCGCCCTGAAGGTCCCATTCGCCGAGCGCGGCCGAATCACCGACGAATACCTCGCGGCCCTGCACACGCTGTGGGCCGAGGACGTCGCGACGTTCGAGGGCGCGTACACCTCCTTCCGCGACGTGTACACGGCCCCGCGCCCACTCCAGTCCCCGCGCCCACCCGTGTGGATCGGCGGCAACAGCCCGGCCGCGATTCGCCGCACGGTCCGCCACGGCGACACCTGGCACCCCTTGGGCGTCACCACCCGGTGGCTCGAAAAGCAGGGCCTGCCGGCCCTCCGCGCCGCCGCGGAACAGGCCGCCCGCCCCACTCCCACGGTCGCCCTGCGCACCCCGCTCCGAGTGACCACCACGCCGCTCCCGGACGCCGACCGCCTCCCCGGCGAAGGCACCCTCGACCAAATCGAGACCGACCTGGCCACGGTCGCCGCCCTCGGTATCGACCACGTCCTCCTCGACCCGCGCTACCGCGATTCCACCCGCCTACAGTCCCCTGACACGGACCGCGCGGCCCTGGAAGCGGTAGCGCCCCTCCTCGCAACCCACGGGGCGTGACCCGACCGGCCCGGCCACTCCGACCCCGACCACCACCGCACCCGCACCAGTCGCGAACTCCACCGCACACAGACCGCTCACCCCGACGTCCCCCGGACACCCGACTGCCGCTCCGAAGCGCTCGCCAATCGCCCAGCATCGTGAGATAGCCGACATTCCAGACGCCTCGTTCACGGGCGGCCCACACGACACCGGCGACCGAACACCACCCCGAGAGCCCGAAAAGCCGGGACCAAGGTCCAGCGGCAGGAGACCAACGTCCCGGCCATCCGGCACGCATCCGGCACGACGACCGAGAAGCACCCGGGCACGACAAAGGCCCAGTTCAGAGAACCTGTCTCTGACCTGGGCCTTTACCTTTGGAGCGGGTGACGAGGATCGAACTCGCACCACTAGCTTGGAAGGCTAGGGCTCTACCATTGAGCTACACCCGCAGCTGGTGTGGCGTGCACGTGGCGCCTAGGTTAGCGGATTGGTGCGCGGCCAGTGCAGACTCTAGCGTGTCGTCCTCTAGACTTCATCGGGCGCCACGGGGCGTAGCGTAGTGGCTAGCGCGCCTGCTTTGGGAGCAGGAGATCGGGAGTTCGAGTCTCCCCGCCCCGACCACCACATCATGAATTCGCTGCAGGATGGATCGGTAGCACCGGTTCTGAACCTTCAGTGTGCCGTCAGGCAAGATGCACAGGCCCGGAAGAACAGCCCGCAGCAAGGAGACCCTTACCGTGAAGAGCGCCGTCGAGACGCTGAACCCGACCCGGGTTCGGCTCACCGTCGAGGTTCCCTCCGAGGAGCTGAAGCCCAGCCTCGACGCGGCGTACAAGAAGATCGGCAAGCAGGTGACGGTCCCGGGCTTCCGTAAGGGCAAGATCCCTGCGCGCATCATCGACCAGCGCTTCGGTCGCGAGGCCGTCTTCGTCGAGGCGTTCGACGACATCCTCTCCTCCTCGTACGGCAAGGCCGTCGAGGAGAACGAGCTGCGCGTCCTGGGCCAGCCCGAGGTCACCGAGGTCACCGACGTGACCGAGCTGGCCGGCGGCGCCGATCTGAAGTTCACCGCAGAGGTCGACACCCGTCCCGAGATCGAGCTGCCGGACTACTCCGGCATCGAGGTCGAGGTCGATGACATCACCGTCACCGACGAGGACGTCGCCGAGAAGATCGAAGAGCTGCGTGACCGCTTCGGTGCGCTGAACACCGTCGAGCGGGCCGCGGCCGAGGGCGACACCGTCGTCATCGACATCGAGGCCAAGGTCGACGGCGAGGTGCTGGAGGACGGCGTCGCCAAGGCGATGTCGTACCAGATCGGCGGCGACACGATGCTGGACGGCCTCGACGCCGCCGTCATCGGTGCGTCGGCCGGTGAGACCAAGACCTTCGAGACCGAGCTCCAGGGTGGCAGCGCCGCCGGGCAGACGGCCGAGGTGTCGGTCCTGGTGACCACCGTCAAGGCCAAGGAGCTCCCCGAGCTCGACGACGACTTCGCGCAGCTGGCGAGCGAGTTCGACACGCTGGACGAGCTGAAGGCGGACCTGCGCGAGAAGCTCGACCACCAGAAGCTGCACGACCAGCAGAACGAGGGTCGGGACAAGGTTCTGGAAGCCCTTCTCGAGCAGATCGAGGTGCCGCTGCCGGAGAGCGTCGTCACCGAGGAGATCGAGCAGCGTCGCGGTCAGCTGGAGCAGCAGCTCGGCATGATGGGCATGGACCTGGCCAAGTGGCTGGAGATCCAGGGCCAGACCGCCGAGGAGTACGAGACCGAGCTCCAGGACAGCGTCCGCAAGGGCATGCGCGCCCAGTTCGTGCTCGACGAGGTCGTCAAGAAGGAGCAGCTCTCCGTCAACCAGGAAGAGCTGACCCAGCACCTCATCCAGCGCGCGCAGCAGTCCGGCATGAGCCCGGACCAGTTCGCGCAGCAGGTCATGCAGTCCGGCTACGTGCCGGTCCTGGTCGGCGAGGTCGCTCGCGGCAAGGCCCTCGAGGTCATCGCCAAGGGCGCCAAGGCCAAGGACGCGTCCGGCAACGAGGTCAGCCTCGGTGTCGACCTGCACGCGGACGACGCGGACAACCACGAGGGCCACGACCACGCCGAGACCGAAGAGGTCGCCGCGTCGGACGAGGCCACGGAGGACAAGGCCGAGGCCTGATCCCCACCCGCGCGACACCCGCGCGACTCGCGATGGCCGTGGTGATTCGCGGCGGCCCGCGCAGTACGCGTTGACCTGACACATCGGGCTCGGTCCCTGCTTCGGCGGGGACCGGGCCCGAGTGCGTTTCGGGCCTGGGCGCGCGGGTGGGGGAGCGGTTTCCGCGCTCGGAGTGCGGCGCGAGACGAAGAGCAGGCCGGGGGGAGTCGAGTCCCACGGACGGGTGCGCTCGGGGACCGTCGGCTGCGGCGGCGCGTTCGCGGGTGGGCAGTGCCGAGCCGGGCCGGTCTCGTGGTCGGCGGTGGGCCGGCTTCGCACGGGGTGCCGGTCGGCTGGGGCGTGGCGGGTCGCGGGGATGCCTTTGACGGGCCGGAGGAGCCTCTGCGCGGGTCGGGTCGGTGTTCCGATGTCGGGCTTGTCGGATCAGCGGCTCGCGGCAGCCGTTCCTGCCCTCGCCGGCGGCGAGCCTGCCCCTCGTACGGGGCCGCCCGGCCCATGGCGCCCGGCCGCCTGGCATGCCACCCGGCCGTCCGGCCCATGGCGCGGACGCCTCGCGCCGCCCGCGCACCCACCCCCAGGCGGCGCCCTCCCGCACGACGTGTCCCTCGCCGCCCACACCCCCCAACCCCCACACGCCCTCACACGCGCCGCGCAGCCACCCCTCCCCACCGGTACCACCGCCCGCCGACCCGCCCCGTAGGCCCGGGCAGGCGTTGTCGCGGCCTTGTTCGGTCCGCGCGGTTACCCCGATACCGCCCGGATACCGCCTTGCTGCGCTCTGGGCGAACAGTCCTGAGTCTGGGATGGCCTGCGACGATCCGCGCGTTAGGGTCGCTGTACGAAGGGGGTCACCCGCCACGAACGCAGGTGCCTCCCAAGGTCGACTTCGTGACGGCTCGGGATTGCCGTCGGAAACGAGCAGGTGGATACGTGACGAATCCGCAGATCGTGACTCCGGGGCTCGCGGTGCCCACTTCGCGTGCATCTCAGCCGGGTGGGATGGGGCTCGACGACCAGGTCTACAACCGGTTGCTGCGCGAGCGGATCATCTTCCTCGGCTCGGTGGTCGAGGACCAGATCGCCAACGCGATCTCCGCCCAGCTCCTGTTGCTGAACGCCGAGGACCCGGAAAAGGACATCTGGCTCTACGTCAACTCGCCCGGCGGCTCCATCACCGCCGGCATGGCGATCTACGACACGATGCAGTGGATCAGCAACGATGTCGCGACCGTCGCGATGGGCCTGGCCGCCTCCATGGGCCAGTTCCTGTTGACCGCCGGAGCCCCCGGCAAGCGCATCGCGCTGGCCAACTCCGAGATCCTGATGCACCAGCCGTCCGCCGGTCTCGGTGGTTCGGCGTCGGACATCAAGATCCAGGCCGAGCAGCTCCTGCGCACCAAGCGCAAGATGACTCGCCTGATCGCGCACCATTCCGGGCAGACCCCCGAGAAGATCGAGCACGACTCGGACCGCGACCGCTGGTTCTCCGCCGAGGAGGCCAAGGAATACGGCCTGGTGGACCACGTGGTTCGCAGTGCGGCCGAGGTTCCCAACACCGGCAGCACCAGCTGACACCGGCGTCCGAACACAGCTGACACGCCGGTTGAACCAGCCTCGGTCAGCTTCCGGTCGCCCAGCCACTGAGTCGAGTCCGCAGTCCCGGAGGGCTGAGATTTCCATGAATGACAATCTGTTCCACCGGCCCGAGGGCCTGGCACCGTCGGCCTCGCGCAGCGCCGAGAGCCGTTACGTCCTGCCGCGCTTCATCGAGCGCACGTCGCAGGGCTTCCGCGAGCAGGACCCGTACACCAAGCTGTTCGAGGAGCGCATCATCTTCCTGGGTGTCCAGGTCGACGACGCGTCCGCGAACGACGTGATGGCGCAGCTCCTGACGCTCGAGTCGATGGACCCCGATCGGGACATCTCGATCTACATCAACTCGCCCGGCGGTTCCTTCACGGCGCTCACCGCCATCTACGACACGATGCAGTTCGTGCGCCCCGACATCCAGACGGTGTGCATGGGCCAGGCGGCCTCGGCCGCCGCCGTTCTGCTCGCCGCGGGAACTCCGGGCAAGCGAATGGCGCTGCCGAACTCCCGCATTCTCATCCACCAGCCGTACAGTGAAACCGGGCGCGCGCAAGTCAGCGACCTGGAGATCCAGGCTCGTGAGATCCAGCGCATGCGCACCATGCTGGAAACCATGCTCGCGCAGCACAGCACGAGGCCGATCGAGCAGGTTCGCGACGACATCGAGCGCGACAAGATTCTGACGGCCGAAGAGGCGCTTGCGTACGGCCTCATCGACGAGATCACCGCACCTCGGAAGGTCATCGGCTAGTGTCCCCGCCCGGTCGGCGGCTTGCCGCCGACCGGACAACGGTGACCGGTTGATGGTCAAAACCGGGGGATCGGAGATTCCGGCGGGGTACCGTCGAAAGACCAGGCACCAGGTCCGGGACATCCGGGGCCCAGGCGAAGGAGATGCACCTCGTGGCACGCATCGGTGACGGTGGCGACCTGCTCAAGTGCTCGTTCTGCGGAAAGAGCCAGAAGCAGGTGAAGAAGCTCATTGCCGGTCCGGGTGTCTACATCTGTGACGAGTGCATCGACCTGTGCAACGAGATCATCGAGGAGGAACTCTCCGAGTCCTCCGAGTTGAAGTTCGAGGAGCTCCCCAAGCCACGGGAGATCTACGAGTTCCTCGACGGCTACGTGGTCGGGCAGGAAGTCGCCAAGAAGGCGCTCTCGGTGGCCGTGTACAACCACTACAAGCGGGTCCAGGCCGGCGAGTCGGCCAAGGCGTCCCGCGACGACGGCGTCGAACTGGCCAAGTCGAACATCCTGCTGCTCGGGCCGACCGGCTGCGGCAAGACGCTCCTGGCGCAGACCCTGGCCCGGATGCTGAACGTGCCGTTCGCCATCGCCGACGCGACCGCGCTCACCGAGGCGGGCTACGTCGGCGAGGACGTCGAGAACATCCTGCTGAAGCTGATCCAGGCGGCCGACTACGACGTCAAGAAGGCCGAAACCGGGATCATCTACATCGACGAGGTCGACAAGATCGCTCGCAAGAGCGAGAACCCGTCGATCACCCGCGACGTGTCCGGTGAGGGTGTCCAGCAGGCGCTGCTGAAGATCATCGAGGGCACCACCGCGAGTGTGCCGCCGCAGGGCGGGCGCAAGCACCCGCACCAGGAGTTCATCCAGATCGACACGACGAACGTGCTGTTCATCGTGGGCGGCGCGTTCGCCGGGCTGGAGAAGATCATCGAGGGCCGGGTCGGCCGCAAGGGCATCGGCTTCGGCGCGCAGATCCGCTCCAAGCGCGATGTGGAGAGTTCCGACTCGTTCGCCGACGTGATGCCCGAGGACCTGCTGAAGTTCGGCATGATCCCGGAGTTCATCGGTCGGCTTCCGGTGCTCACCTCGGTGCACAACCTGGACCGCGAGGCGCTCATCCAGATCCTGACCGAGCCCAAGAACGCGCTGGTGAAGCAGTACCGCCGGCTGTTCGAACTCGACGGTGTCGAGTTGGACTTCGAGATGGAGGCGCTGGAGGCGATCGCCGACCAGGCGATCATGCGCGGCACCGGTGCGCGCGGTCTGCGGGCGATCCTCGAAGAGGTGCTCCAGTCGGTGATGTACGAGGTCCCGTCCCGCAAGGACGTGGCCCGCGTCGTGGTCACCGACCAGGTGGTCCTCAAGCACGTCAACCCCACGCTCGTGCCGCGCGAGGTGGTCAAGCGCGAGCGGCGCGACAAGAGCGCCTGAGTCGAGCGGGCGGCGCGCCGGCCCATTCCGGCCGGCGGCGCGTCGATTGCGTCAGCGGGCAGTGCCCGCGTACACGTTCGCGATCACCAGTCGGGCGTGTGCGACGCCGGCCCCGTCGCTGACGTAGACGAGATCGCGGTCGTCGCCCCACAGACACATCGCCGTACTGGGGTTGCTCCAGCAGCGGAGCGCCCCCGGCGGGCCGGGGACGGCCGGGTTCTCGGTCACCGGGACGGCCGGCACGAAGTCCCGTACGTACTCGGCGGGCGCCCGGTCGCGTCGGCCGGCCAAGGTCAGCAGTACCGTCTCGCTGGTCTGCCCACCGCCGAAGACCTCGGTGCGGACGTCCGCGAAGGTACGGGCCATCTTCGCGTCCAGGTCGGCGACCGTGGACGGCAGCGCGGTCCGGGCGACCGGACCCCGGGCCTCGATCGTGGCCGGCATCACGAGCGGGCCGGCCCCGCGGGTGCTCGCCGGCGCGGTCGGCAGCCCGCGCGGCTCGGGGGCGTCGGCGCCGCCCGAGTCGAGCAGCAGGACCACGACCACCACCGCGGCGACCACCACCGCCACGCTGCCCAGTACGCCCACCAGGATCGCGACCCGGTCCCGCGAGCGGCTCCGCGTCGGCGGCGCGGCTCCCGGCGGCCCGGTCGGATACCCCGCCCCGCCCGTCCCGGGCCCCTGCCACCCGCCGTATCCGTTGCCCATCGCCCCCACCACCCGTGGTCCGGCCGAACGTCATCGGTACCCGGTACAACGACGACACGGCCGCGAGGCGACGCACGAACCGGCATCCGCCGCCGAACCACCGCCACCCCGCGGCCGCCGCCGGCCCGACGGCCACCGCCGCCCCCGCGCCCCCGCCGGGCCCGCGCCGCTACCGCTCCAGATCCGCGCGCATCGCCTTGAACTTCACCGCCGCCCGGTCCGCCGACAACTGCTCGAAGTACGCCACGGCCGTCGTGTACCGGTCCGCCCACCCGCAGATCGCCGCCGGCTGGGCGACCGAGGCCGGCATGCACTCCAGCGTGCCGCCCAGCGGGCCGGCGTCGTAGTCCTTCATCGTCACCCCGTCCGGGACGCTGCCGCCGCTCCCGTTCACGTACTCGACCATGCCGCGGATCATGTGCTCCAGCCGCTTGCCGTCGGTCTCGGTCATCCCGTCCACGCCGACGAACAGCACCGAGCGCGGGCCGGATCCGGTCGCGCCGTACGCCGCGACCAGCACGTTGTTGACCGGGTGGCGCACCTCGCCCGGGTCGACCGGGACGTCGGTGGGCCCGCCGTCGAGCAGCCGGGCCAGGTCGCCGGCCCGGGCGGACGGCCGGAGCTTGCGCGGGCCGTCCGTGGTCGACGGCCGCGCGGACGGAACCGACGTCGACGGCGCGGTCGGCTTGGCCTTGCCGGTCGGCACGTCCGCCGGCCGGGTCACGGCCGCGGTCGACCCCGGGTCGACCGGCGGGGCCGTCGCGGCGACCGCCGGTCCGCTTCTGTCGGCCTTGTCGTCCTTGCCGTCCTTGGCCTGACAACCCGTCAGCGCGGTTGCCCCGAGCACCGAGACGGTGACGGCGGCGAACAGGGTGCGGGTGCCGGTACGAGTGTGAGTGCGAGTGCGCACGAAAATCCCCCCGGATTCACGAATTCACGAATTCACGGATACGGGCCTGCTCCGGCGCTCCGACCGATGCCCCCATCGTCGGAACCCGGATGCGGCCCATGGCGCAAACTAGCGGTAATCGACACCCGATGGGGTCGCGGTGACATCACGGTGACAAGGGCATGACGCCACCGGCGACAGGCCGGCGGACCGCGGCCGCCCCCGAGGGGCGCCGGCGCCCCTCCCGACCTGCCGCCGGCGCCCCTGTTCCCGCCCCGCCCCCGGCGCGTCGAAGGCGCCCGCGCGCCTTCCGTAGACTGGGGCGGTGACCGAGAACACCACTCCCGCAGCCGCTGCCGCCGAGCAGCCGCAGGCCCTTCCCTCCCAGTACACCCCCGCCGAGGTAGAGGGGAAGCTGTACGAGCGCTGGGTAGCCGCGGGTTGGTTCGAGGCCGACGCCAAGAGCGACAAGCCGCCGTACACGATCGTCATTCCGCCGCCGAACGTCACCGGACAGTTGCACCTGGGCCACGCGTTCCAGCACACGTTGATGGACGCGCTCACCCGCCGCAAGCGCATGCAGGGCTTCGAGGCGCTGTGGCTGCCCGGCATGGACCACGCCGGCATCGCCACCCAGAACGTGGTCGAGCGCGAGCTGGCCAAGGAAAGCAAGTCGCGGCACGACCTGGGCCGCGAGGCGTTCGTGGACCGGGTCTGGCAGTGGAAGGAAGAGTACGGCGGCCGGATCCTCGGCCAGATGCGTCGCCTGGGCGACGGCGTGGACTGGTCGCGTGAGCGCTTCACCATGGACGAGGGCCTGTCCCAGGCCGTGCAGACCATCTTCAAGCGGCTCTACGACGACGAGTTGATCTACCGCGCCGAGCGGATCATCAACTGGTGTCCGCGTTGTCTGACCGCGATCTCCGACATCGAGGTCGAGCACCAGGACGACGACGGCGAACTGGTCTCCATCCGCTACGGCGACGGCGACGACGCGATCGTGGTGGCCACCACGCGCGCCGAGACCATGCTCGGCGACACCGCCGTCGCGGTGCACCCGAGCGACGAGCGGTACGCCCACCTGATCGGCACCGAGATCGAACTGCCGCTCACCGGGCGGCGGATCCCGATCGTGGCGGACGAGCACGTGGACCCCGAGTTCGGCACCGGCGCGGTCAAGGTGACTCCGGCGCACGACCCGAACGACTTCGAGATCGGCCGTCGGCACAACCTGCCGATGCCCTCGGTGATGAACGAGCGGGCGATCATCACGGTGCACGGCCCGTTCGAGGGCCTGGACCGCTACGAGGCGCGTTTCGCGATCGTGGCCGCGTTGCGCGAGCAGGGTCGGATCGTCGCCGAGAAGCGCCCGTACACGCACGCGGTCGGGCACTGCTCGCGCTGCAAGACCACGGTCGAGCCGCGGCTGTCCATGCAGTGGTGGGTCCGGGTCGAGCCGCTGGCCAAGGCCGCCGGCGACGCGGTGCGCGACGGTCGGGTGGCCATCCACCCGCAGGAGCTGGCCGGGCGCTACTTCGGCTGGGTCGACAACATGCACGACTGGTGCATCTCGCGGCAGCTGTGGTGGGGCCACCGGATCCCGGTCTGGTACGGCCCGAACGGCGAGACGGTCTGCGTGGGCCCGAACGACGAGGCGCCCACCGGCGAGGGCTGGACGCAGGACACCGACGTGCTCGACACGTGGTTCTCCTCCGCGCTGTGGCCGTTCTCCACACTGGGCTGGCCCGAACAGACCGCCGATCTGGCCAAGTTCTATCCGACCGACGTGCTGCTGACCGGGCACGACATCATCTTCTTCTGGGTCGCCCGGATGATGATGTTCGGGCTGTACGCGATGGACGGGCAGGCGCCGTTCCACACCATCACGCTCACCGGCCTGGTCCGCGATCAGTTCGGCAAGAAGATGTCCAAGTCGTTCGGCAACGTGGTCGACCCGATCGACTGGATGGACGCGTACGGCACCGACGCGCTGCGCTTCACCCTGGCCCGCGGCGCCAACCCCGGCACCGACGTGCCGATCGGCGAGGACTGGGTCCAGGGCTCGCGCAACTTCTGCAACAAGATCTGGAACGCCACCCGGTTCGCGCTGATGAACGGCGCCACCGTGGAGGGCCCGATGCCGGCCGCCGGGCAACTCTCGGCGACCGACCGCTGGATCCTGTCCCGGCTGGACGCGGTCGTGGCCGAGGTGGACGCGTACTACGAGGACTACCAGTTCGCGAAGCTCTCGGACACGCTGTTCCACTTCGCCTGGGACGAGGTCTTCGACTGGTACGTCGAGCTGGCCAAGCTGCCGCTGAACGGCGAGGACGAGGCCGCCGCACAGGCCACCCGGCGAGTCCTGGGTCACGTCCTGGACGTGACGCTGCGGCTGCTGCACCCGATCGTGCCGTTCGTGACCGAGGAGCTGTGGACCACGCTCACCGGCGGCGAGTCGCTCGTCGTGGCCGAGTGGCCCACCCCGAGCGGGTTCGCCGACCCGGCCGCCGAGGCCGAGATCACCACGCTCCGGCAGGTGGTCACCGAGGTCCGCCGATTCCGCTCGGACCAGGGCCTCAAGCCCGGCCAGCGGGTCCCGGCCAACATCTCGCTCGCGGGCACCGCGATCGCCGCGCACGAGGCGGCGCTGCGTCAGCTCGCCCGCTGCACGCCGGCCGGCGAGGGCTTCTCGGCGACCACGTCCTTCCCGGTCGCGGGCGCCGTGATCGAGCTGGACCTGTCCGGCGCGATCGACTTCGCCGCCGAACGCAAGCGCCTGTCCAAGGACCTGGCCGAGGCGGAGAAGGTCCGCGACGTGAACACCAAGAAGCTCGGCAACGCGGGCTTCCTGGCCAAGGCCGCCCCCGACGTGGTGGACAAGGTCCGGGACAAGCTGGCCGGCGCCGAGGCCGACATCGAACGCATCAAGGGCCAGCTGGACCGGCTGCCCACCGCCTGACCCGACCGCCCGCCCGGCCCGGGCACACCCTCCCGGGCCGGGCGGGCGGCCACCCCGCAAGCAACCCCAGCTCCCGCAGAACTCGATCAGAACCGGTGACACCTGTGACAGACCCCGCCGAGGCACTGGCCGCACAGCGCGCCGTCGAGGCCGAGCTGATCGGGCGCTGGCCCGAGACGAAGCTCGACCCCTCCACCGACCGTGTGGTCGCGCTGATGGACGTGCTCGGCGAACCTCAGCGGGCGTACCCGGTCATCCACATCACCGGCACCAACGGCAAGACCAGCACGGCCCGGATGATCGAGGCGCTGCTGCGGGCCTTCCAACTGCGCACCGGCCGCTACACCAGCCCGCACGTGGAGTCGATGACCGAGCGGATCAGCCTGGACGGCGAGCCGATCGACGCCGAGCGCTTCGTCGAGACCTACCGCGACATCGAGCCGTACATCGACATCGTCGACGCGGCCCAGCCGCACCGGTTGTCCTTCTTCGAGGTGATCACCGCGATGGCGTACGCGGCCTTCGCCGACGCGCCGGTGGACGTCGCGGTGGTCGAGGTCGGCATGGGCGGCACGTGGGACGCGACCAACGTGGTCGACGGCACGGTCGCCGTGGTCACCCCGATCGCGGTGGACCACGCCGCCCGCCTCGGTGGCACGCCCGGCGAGATCGCGGTGGAGAAGGCCGGGATCATCAAGCAGGACAGCCTGGTCGTGCTGGCCCACCAGCCGGTGGACGCGGCCGAGGCGCTGATCCGGCGCGCGGTCGAGGTGGACGCGACGGTGGCCCGCGAGGGCATGGAGTTCGGCGTGGTCCGGCGCGACCTGGCGGTCGGCGGCCAGTTGCTCACCCTGCGCGGCCTGGCGGGGGAGTACGACGACGTCTTCCTGCCGCTGCACGGCAGCCACCAGGCGCACAACGCCGCGGTCGCGCTGGCCGCGGTGGAGGCGTTCCTGGGCGTCGGCGTGGCCGACCGCCCCGGGCTCACCAGCGGCGGCGCGCTGAACGCCGACCTGGTTCGTGAGGCGTTCGCGTCGGTCACCTCGCCGGGTCGGCTGGAGATCGTCCGGCGCAGCCCCACCGTCCTGATCGACGCCGCGCACAACCCGGCCGGTGCCCGGGCCGCCGCGCAGGCGATGACCGACTCGTTCGACTTCCGGCACCTGGTCGGGGTGATCGGCGTGATGGGCGACAAGGACGTGCGAGGCGTGCTCGAGGCGCTCGAACCGGTGCTCGCCGAGGTCGTGGTGACGCAGAACTCGCAGCCGCGCGCGATGCCGGTCGACGAACTCGCCGCGCTCGCGGTCGAGGTGTTCGGCGCGGACCGGGTCGAGGTGCAGCCGAGCCTGCCGGACGCGATCGAGGCCGCGGTCACGCTCGCCGAGGAGGAGGGTGACCTCGGCGGCGCGGGCGTGCTGATCACCGGCTCCGTGGTCACCGTCGGCGAAGCCCGGGTGCTCCTCAAGGGCGGCGAACCGGGTGCGGACCCGGGCACCGGCCCGGCCGGCGGGAGCGGCGGCGGCAACCGCAACGGAAGGAACGCCTGAGCATGCGCGCGCTGTGTTCGACCCATCTGATCGGCCAGGCCCTGGTGATCTGTCTCGCCGCGTTGGTGGCGATGCAACTCACCGACATCTCCACCGGCGTGTTGTGGGCGGTCGCCGGACCGTCCGCCCTCGTGTGCGTCTGGCTGTGCGCCAAGCTCGGCCGGCCGTGGGCGATCACCGCGGGCTGGGTGCTCCAACTCGGCCTGTTCCTGACCGGTTTCGTGGTCCCGATGATGTTCCTGATCGGCGTGGTGTTCGCCGCGATCTGGTACGGCTGCGTCCGGGTCGGGCGGGTCATCGACGCCGCCAAGGCGGCCCGGACGGCCACCGCGGGCTGAGTCGCGACATACGGCCGAATGGTTGATGCGTTACCCCGGATAGGCTCTGGGCGTTGACCGTTCGTCGGGTCGCAAGGTTCGTACCCGTACCCCCTCTTCGAGGAAGCAAGGAGCCAAACGTGTCCGAGCGCACGCTCGTCCTGGTCAAGCCGGACGGAGTCCGGCGTGGTCTCGTCGGCGAGGTCATCGGCCGCATCGAGCGCAAGGGCTTCACCCTGGCCGCGCTCGATCTGCGGGTGATGGATCGCGAGACGATCGAGCGGCACTACGCCGAGCACGAGGGCAAGCCGTTCTACGCCCCGCTCGTGGAGTTCATGACCTCGGCCCCCTCCGTGGCGCTGATCGTCGAGGGCGAGCGGGTGATCGAGTCCTTCCGCGTGCTCGCCGGCGTCACCGACCCGATCAAGGCCCTGCCGGGCACCATTCGCGGCGACTTCGCCACGATCACCCGGGAGAACATCGTGCACGGCTCCGACTCGCCGGAGTCCGCCGAGCGCGAGATCAAGAACTTCTTTCCCGAACACGCCTGACGATTCGGTCGCGGCGCCCGGTGCGCCGCGCCGGATCGGCCGGTGATCCCCGCCGCGACGATCGCGCCGCGATGACTCCCGGGGGCCGCGCGACGCGCGCGGGCTGCGCGGAGGATCGATTTTTTTTCGTGACCACACCGCGCGGCCCTCCGCGCGACCCGCCGGGGCGCCCTATCGGGCCTCGACCGTGCGCTGTTAGAGGGAAATCCCTCCACTCGCCGCGCGTGGCACGCAACCCCTCGCCCCGTGATCACGTCATGGTGGATGAAGGGTGCAGCCGTGCCCCGGTACGTTGCGGTTCTGCCGCCGGTACACCGTGCCTACGATTGTGGTCGGTCGATCCGGCGTGCTTGGTACGACGTCCCTCGGCCGGCTCATGTCCTCATGGCTACGAGCTCGGGAAGGCCCTAGGTTCTTTATATGGCGAACAACTTGTCGTTCATCGGTCGTGACATGGCGGTCGACCTCGGTACGGCCAACACGCTGGTGTACGTCAGAGGCCGCGGCATCGTATTGAACGAGCCGTCGGTGGTCGCCAAGAACACCACCACCGGGGGCATCCTGGCGGTGGGCGCCGAGGCGAAGAAGATGATCGGTCGCACGCCCGGCAACATCGTGGCGATCCGGCCGCTCAAGGACGGCGTGATCGCCGACTTCGAGATCACCGAGCGCATGTTGCGCTACTTCATCCTCAAGGTGCACCGTCGTCGCTACCTGGCCCGTCCGCGCGTGGTGATCTGCGTGCCCTCGGGCATCACCGGCGTCGAACGCCGCGCCGTGGTCGAGGCGTCCAGTCAGGCCGGCGCGCGCAGCGTGCACATCATCGAGGAGCCGATGGCCGCCGCGATCGGCGCCGGTCTGCCGGTGCACGAGGCGACCGGCAACATGGTCGTCGACATCGGCGGCGGCACCACCGAGGTCGCGGTGATCTCGCTCGGTGGCATCGTCACCGCCCAGTCGATCCGGGTGGCCGGCGACGAGTTGGACAACGCGATCATCGCCTACGTCAAGAAGGAGTACTCGCTGCTCCTGGGCGAGCGCAGTGCCGAGGAAATCAAGATGTCGATCGGCTCGGCCTTCGACCTCGGCGAGGACGAGCACAGCGAGATTCGTGGTCGCGACCTGGTCAGCGGCCTGCCGAAGACGATCGTGATCTCCACCTCGGAGGTCCGCAAGGCGATCGAGGAACCGGTCAACACCATCGTGGACGCGGTCAAGAGCACGCTGGACCAGTGTCCGCCCGAACTCGCCGGCGACGTGATGGATCGTGGCATCGTGCTCACCGGCGGCGGCGCCCTGCTGCGTGGCCTCGACGAGCGACTGCGCACCGAGACCGGGATGCCGATCCACATCGCCGACAACCCGTTGGACTCGGTGGCTCTGGGCGCGGGCAAGTGCGTCGAGGAATACGAGAAGCTCCAGCAGGTATTGGACGCCCAACCGCGCCGCTGACCGAGGACGCGGGGGCGGCCGCCGCAATCGCCGCCCACCGTGCTCGGCCCGGCACGGCCACACACCACAACTGCCCACAAGCGCCGCAACGTACGAAAGGGGCGGGCGCGCATCGTGAGGGACTCCCGGCACGGTCGGCTGGTCCTCGTGCTGCTGCTAGCGATCTCTTTCGCCCTCATCACCGTGGACATCCGCGGTGGCCGGAACTCGCCCATCGCGAACGTCCGCGATTGGGCCTCGGCCGTGTTCGGTCCCGCCGAACGCGGCGTGTCCGCCGCCGTGGACCCCGTCGGCCGGGCCGTGAACGCGGTCAAGGACGCGGGATCCCACGAGGGCGAGAAGAAGCGCCTGCAGGACGAGAACGCCAAGCTTCGTCAACAGGTGGACAACATCGAGTTCGACCGCAACCGCGCGGCCGAATTGGACAGACTGCTCAAGGTCTCCTCGGCCGGGCAGTACAAGATCAAGCCCGCGCGAGTGATCGCCGTCGGGCCCGCCCAGGGCTTCTCCTGGACGGTGACCATCGACGCGGGCGCGGGCGACGGCATCAGGCCGGACATGACCGTGATCAACGGCGACGGACTGGTCGGTCGGGTGACCCACGTGGGTCCGATGACCGCGACCGTGCTGCTCGCCAGCGACCCCGGATTCGCGGTCGGCTCGCGACTGGCCGGATCGATGGAGATAGGGATCACCTCCGGCCGCGGCGACAAGCCGATGAACCTCAAGCTGCTCAACGGCCAGGCCAACGTCAAGAAGGGCGACCGGCTGGTGACGTTCGGCTCGCAGGGCGGCAAGCCGTTCGTGGCGGGCGTGCCGGTGGGCGAGGTCGCCGAGGTACGCAACACCCCGGGTGAACTCACCCGCAGCGTCGAGGTGAAGTCGTACGTGCACTTCTCCAGGCTGGACACGGTGGGCGTGGTGATCGAGCCGCCGCGCACCGATCCGCGCGACGCGGTGCTGCCGCCGCTCGCCCAGGAGGTCGCCGCGCCACCGAGCGCTCCGGCCGCTCCTCCCGCGCCGCCCGCCCCGCCCGCGTCCACCGAGCCGCCCAAGGGCACCACGGCTGCCAAGCCCCCCGCCGGCGGTACCCGCAGCAACAACGCGAACGCGGCCGACCCCGGCGCCGACGGCCGTCGCAAGCCGTCGTCCGGGGGCACGACCCCACCGACCGGAAGGGACTGAGACGGTGCGGATCTCCCGCGTGCTCTTCGCCGCGCTGCTGATCGTCGTCGCGCTCGTCGTCCAGGTGAGCGTGCTCGCCCGGCTCGGTCTGCCCGGCGCGGTGCCGGACCTGCTGCTCCTGGTGGTGGTCGGGCTCGCGCTGACCTACGGACCGACCTCCGGCTGCATGATCGGCTTCGCGGCCGGCCTGTGCGCCGACCTCGCACCGCCCGCGGACCACGCGGCGGGCCGGTACGCGTTCGTGTTGTGCCTGACCGGGTACGTCGCCGGCCTGTTCGTCTCGCGCAGCCCCAGACGCTCGGTGCTCGCGCCGATCGCCGTCGTCGCGTTCGCCGCGGCGGCCACCACCGTGTTGTACGCGGCGGTCGGTGCGCTGGTCGGCGACGGTGCGGTGCGCCAGGTGGGGCTGACCAAGCTGCTGCTGACGGCGGTGGTCTACGACGCGATCCTGGCCCCGTTCGTGGTGCCGTGGGTGATGGCGCTGGCCCGCAAAGTGGATCCGAAACCGATGCTCTCGGGCCTGTCCCGGTAGGGGGTGAACGCCCAAGATGCGTAACCGGATGCCGAGCCTGCTCAACGCCGGCCGCTCCAGGGGAGACGGCGCACACAGTGTGCGCGCCCGGATGGTGATCCTGCAGATCCTGGTCCTGTCGCTGATAATCACTCTCTTCGGCCGGTTGTGGTACCTGCAGATCCGCGAGGGCGACCACTACGCCGCGGCCGCGTCGCAGAACCAGGTTCGGGACGTGGTGACTCCGGCGGTACGCGGCCAGATCCTCGACGACCGGGGCCGCCCGCTGGTCAACAACCGCACCGCGCTCGTGGTCTCGGTCAGCCGCACCGAACTGCTGCGAATGCCCGACTCCGGCGCGCAGGTGCTGACCAAGCTGGCCGAGGTGCTGCGACTGCCCGCCGACGAGGTCAAGGCGCGCACCCGGCTGTGCGAGCGCAACGTGCCCAAGCCGTGCTGGAACGGCTCGCCGTACCAGCCGATTCCGGTCACCGACAATGCCACCACCGAGCAGGCGCTGACCATCATGGAGCACCGCGAGGACTTTCCCGGGGTGACCGCCGAGCCCACCGCGGTGCGCCAGTACCCGGCGCCCGAGGGAGCCAACGGCGCACACATCGTGGGCTATCTCTCGCCGGTCTCCGACGAGGAGTTGAGCAAGCAGAAGGCGGAGGGCAAGAAGGACATCCAGCGCGCCGACGAGGTCGGTCGCAGCGGTCTGGAACGCAGCTACGACGCGGACCTGCGCGGGAAGTCCGGGGTCACCGGGCTGTCCGTGGACCACCTCGGTCGGGTCACCGGCACCGTCTCGGAGACCGCGGCGGTGGCCGGGAACCACCTGGTGACCAGCATCGACGCGAGGATCCAGGCGATCACCGAACAGCAGCTCGACGAGGCGATGAAGCGGGCCCGGGCGACCTTCGACGCGGGCAACACGCACAAGAACTTCATCGCCGACGCGGGTGCGGCCGTGGTCATGGACGTCAAGACCGGCCGGGTGATCGCGATGGCCAGCGCGCCCAACTACGACCCGTCGGTCTGGGTGGGCGGCATCTCGCCGCAGGACTACAAGGCGCTCACCGACGAGAAGGCCGGTGTGCCGCTGGTGTCCCGGGCCATACAGGGTCAGTTCGCACCGGGCTCGATCTTCAAGGTGGTCTCCACCTCGGCCGCGGCCGAGTCGGGCTACTCCACCAAGGCCAACTACGACTGCTCGCCGAGCATCTCGGTCGGCGGCCAGACCTTCAACAACCTGGAGTCCAGGGGCTACGGCCCGATCACGCTCCAGCGCGCCCTGGAGGTCTCCTGCAACACCGTCTTCTACGGCATCGGCTACGACATGTGGCTCAGGGACGGCGGGATCTTCGGCAAGAACCCCAGGGACCCGATGGTCACCATGGCCAAGAACTACGGCCTGGGCGCCCCCACCGGCATCGACCTGCCCGGCGAGTCCGGCGGGCGGATCGCCGACCGGGCCTGGAAGAAGCGCAACTGGGAGCAGAACAAGGACGCGTGGTGCAAGCAGGGCAACACCGGCAACGACTACGCGGACAAGATCGCCAAGGAGAACTGCGTCGACGGCTGGCAGTTCCGCGCCGGTGACGCGATCAACTTCGCGATCGGCCAGGGCGACACCACGGTCACCCCGTTGCAGATGACCCGGGCGTACGCGGCGATCGCCAACGGCGGCACGCTGTGGAAGCCGACCCTCGGCAAGGCCGTGGTCAGCCCGAGCGGCAAGCTCGTGCGCGAGATCCAGCCACAGGTGGCGGCCAAGCTGCCGATAAGCGACGCCACGCTCAAGTACCTGCAGAAGGCGCTGATCGGCGTCGAGATGAACGGCACCGCGTCCGGCGTGTTCGCCAACTGGCCGAACGCACAGATGCCGATAGCGGCCAAGACCGGCACCGGTTCGGTGTACGGAAAGCAGAGCACGTCCTGGTTCGCCACCTACGGCGGTCCCAAGGACGGCCCGCAGTACGCCGTGGTGATGATGGTCAGCCAGGGCGGCACCGGCTCGGGCACCTCGGGTCCGTCCGTGCGCAAGATCTACGAGGCGATGTTGGGTGTCGACGACCAGGGCGCCATCGACCCGACCAAGGCGCTGCTGCCCGCCCCGCCCACGGAACTGCCGCAGTTCAAGGAGGACGGCACGGTCGTGCCCGCCTCCTACGTGTTGCCGCCGCGCCCCGGCGGCAACGATATTCCCGGCACTTCCGCGCCGATCGCGCTCGGGGCACTGCCGCCCGACCGTGAGGTCCACCGGACGGGGAGAGGGACATGAGCCTGAGATTGCGACCCGCCTCGCGGGTGGCCGGATTCGGTACACCGGATCTGGGCCGACTCGCACCGATGTTCACGCCACGCCGGTCGATCACCCGGCAGATCATCCAACGCGACGCGCCCGTGCGCCGATTGGATTGGATGCTCCTGGGCCCCGCGCTGGCGCTGTCCGCGGTGGGCTCCCTGCTGGTGTGGTCCGCGACCCGCAATCGGCGCGGCATCACCGGCGGGGATCCGCAGTTCTTCTTCAAGCGGCATCTGCTCAACCTGGCCATCGGGCTGGTCCTGGCCACGGGGGTGGCGATAATCGGCCATCGCCGGATAAGGGCCTTCGCGCCGTTCGTCGCGATCGCCGCGGTGCTCGGTCTGATGGCCGCGCTCAGTCCGTTGGGCAGCACGATCAACGGTCAGCGGGCCTGGATCCAGTTGGGCGCGGGCTTCTCGGTGCAGCCGGCCGAGTTGGCCAAGATCGCGATCATCCTGTGCATGGGGATGATCCTGGCCGAACGCGTGGACACCGGGGATCTGACCAGGCCGGGCGACAAGGCCGTGTTCTGGGCGCTGGTGGTGGCCGCGGTGCCGATGGTGGTGATCATGCTGATGCCCGACCTCGGCTCGGTCATGGTGCTGGCGATGATAGTGCTGGGCGTGCTGCTCGCGTCCGGCGCGCGGGCGCGCTGGATGATCGCGCTGATGGTGATGGCCGCCGCCGGCGCGGTCGCGGTCGTGCAGCTCGGGCTGCTCAGCGAGTACCAGATCGACCGGTTCCGGGCCTTCGCCGATCCGGACTTCGATCCGGGCGGTGTCGGCTACAACACCGCGATGGCCCGACTGGCGATCGGCTCGGGCGGGCTCATGGGCAAGGGACTGTTCAACGGCGAGCAGACCAGCGGCCAGTACGTGCCCGAACAGCAGACCGACTTCGTCTTCTCGGTGGCCGGCGAGGAACTCGGCTTCATCGGCTGCTGCGTGATCATCGCGCTGTTCGGGATCCTGCTGTGGCGCGGAATCCGGATCGCGCTGCACGCCGACGACCTGTACGGCACCGTGGTCGCGGCCGGCGTGGTCGCCTGGTTCGCCTTCCAGGCGTTCGAGAACATCGGGATGAACCTGGGCATCATGCCGGTGGCCGGCCTGCCGCTGCCGTTCGTCTCCTACGGCGGCTCCTCGATGTTCGCGATCTGGATGGGGATAGGGCTGTTGCAGTCGGTGCACATGCGACATGCGGGCGCCTTCAAAACCGCCTGATGGGACCCGGCGGGCCGCGTCGCGCCGGCGCCGGACCACCCGTCGCGGGCGGGCTGCCACCGAGGATCTCGGTAGGGGGCCCGCCCGCTTCGCGTTAAGCTGGGAGGTCGATCCCCCTCCCCAGCCCCTCGGAAGGACCGCCATGCCCGTCGAGTCCCTGTTCCCGCGTCTGGAGCCGCTTCTGCCCCAGGTGCAGAAGCCCATCCAGTACGTCGGTGGCGAACTCAACTCGACCGTCAAGGACTGGGACGCGTGCGCGGTCCGCTGGGCGCTCATGTACCCGGACGCCTACGAGGTCGGCCTGCCCAACCAGGGCGTGATGATCCTGTACGAGGTCCTCAACGAGGTCGCCGACGTGCTCGCGGAGCGCACCTACGCGGTGTGGGGCGACCTGGAAAAGCTGATGCGCGAGCACGAGGTGCCGCAGTTCACCGTGGACGGACACCGGCCCGTCGGCGCGTTCGACGTGTTCGGGCTGAGCTTCTCCACCGAGCTGGGCTACACGAACATGCTCAACGCGCTCGACCTGGCCGGTATCCCGATCGAGGCGAAGGATCGCACCGAGGATCACCCGATCGTGCTCGCCGGCGGACACGCCGCGTTCAACCCCGAGCCGATCGCGGACTTCATCGACTGCGCCGTGGTCGGCGACGGCGAGCAGGCCGTGCTCCAGATCACCGACATCATCCGGGCCTGGAAGGCCGAGGGCCGGCCGGGCGGTCGAGACGAACTGCTCTTCCGTCTCGCGGTCACCGGCAACGTCTACGTGCCGCGCTTCTACGACGTGGACTACCTCGACGACGGTCGGATCCAGCGGGTCGCGCCGAACCGCTCGGGCGTGCCGTGGCGGGTGTCCAAGCACACCGTGATGGACCTCGACGAGTGGCCCTACCCCAAGCAGCCGCTGGTCCCGCTCGCCGAGACGGTGCACGAGCGCATGTCGGTGGAGATCTTCCGCGGCTGCACCCGCGGCTGCCGGTTCTGCCAGGCGGGCATGATCACCCGGCCGGTGCGCGAGCGCAGCATCGAGGGCATCGGCGCGATGGTGGACAAGGGCCTGAAGGCGACCGGCTTCGAGGAGGTCGGTCTGCTGTCGTTGTCCTCCGCCGACCACACCGAGATCGCCGAGGTGGCCAAGGGCCTGGCGGACCGGTACACGGACGACAAGATCGGCCTGTCGCTGCCGTCCACCCGGGTGGACGCGTTCAACATCGACCTGGCCAACGAGCTGACCCGCAACGGTCGCCGCTCGGGTCTGACCTTCGCGCCCGAGGGCGGCAGCGAGCGGTTGCGCAAGGTGATCAACAAGATGGTGTCCGAGGAGGACCTCATCCGCACGGTCGCCACCGCGTACGGCAACGGCTGGCGGCAGGTGAAGCTGTATTTCATGGTCGGCCTGCCCACCGAGACCGACGAGGACGTGCTGCAGATCGCGGACATGGCCAAGAAGGTCATCCAAAAGGGCCGCGAGGTCTCCGGGAGCCGCGACATCCGCTGCACGGTGTCGATCGGCGGGTTTGTGCCCAAGCCGCACACCCCGTTCCAGTGGGCCCCGCAGTTGGACCCGGCGGCCACCGACGCGCGACTGCACAAGCTGCGCGACGCGATCCGCGCGGACCGGCAGTACGGCAAGTCCATCGGCTTCCGCTACCACGACGGCAAGCCGGGCGCGATCGAGGGCCTGCTGTCTCGCGGTGACCGCCGGGTGGGTCGGATCATCCGCGCGGTGTGGGAGGACGGCGGCCGCTTCGACGGGTGGAGCGAGCACTTCAGCTACGACCGCTGGGTGCGCTGCGCGGACAAGGCGCTGGCCGACGAGCCGGTGGACCTGGACTGGTACACCACGCGCGAGCGCGAGTGGAACGAGGTGCTCCCGTGGGACCACCTCGACTCCGGCCTGGACAAGGACTGGCTGTGGGAGGACTGGCAGGACGCCCTCGACGAAACCGAGGTCGACGACTGCCGCTGGAGCCCGTGCTTCGACTGCGGCGTCTGCCCGCAGCTGGGCACCGAGATCCAGATCGGCCCGACCGGCCAAAAGCTGCTGCCCTTGTCGGTCAAGCAACCGGCCACCCAGGGCTGACACGGCCCAGGCGTCTTGAGGCGGCGCGGGACACCACCCCGCAAAGCCCGGAACTCCCTTTGCCGCCGAACAGTTCGAGGTACCGAAAAAGACAGCGGGCCCGCCGATGGCAGGGCCCGCTGCCCTTTCCACGCGTTCACCACGTCAAGGCCGCTGCGGACTTCGAACCGGGTGACGTTCAGCGGTGGTTGCCGAGGATCCGCGGCATTTCGCAGAGCGAACCGCCGACTCCGGCAAAGCCGGAACAGCGCCGTCCAGGGAGTGTCGGCGATGGTCGAGGAAGAACCGAAGTGCGTTTCAGGCGTGGCCAGTACGTGGTCGCGGGTAGCGGGTACGCGCGCACCGTCGTGGCGGACGCCGCCGAACCGACCCATCAACAGGTGCCGCACTGCCGGGAGTTGCACGTTATCGAGCATCCGGACACGCGGTAGCGCGCCCCGCATGGTGGGCCCTGTACGGCGCGGTTCGACGACTGCGGTCGGGCGCGTTCGAATGTCGTCAAGTAGTCGGACAATCACGCAAGGCAGCATTCGTGGCCCCACTCCCTCTGCGAGGGCAGGGCCACTAATCTTCCCGGGTGAATGCAAACGGGGACCAACCGGATCCGGTGCCGTGGACGCCATCGACCCACAACAACCCATCGGGCGCACCGGGCGCGCCCGAGCCGCCCGGGTGGCAGCAGGGCGCCGAACTTCCGCACCCACCACGCACCGGCAGCGGCCCCGAACCGGGTGAGGGCTGCCTGTACGCGGTGGTCCGCTGGCCGGCCCGGATCATCGCGCTGATCGTCGTGGTGCCGCTGCGCCTGCTGTGGGAGCTGCTGCGACTGATCGGCAGGGGGATCAAATTCCTGTTCTGGGACTGGTTCCTGCGCCCGATCCTCAAGGGCCTGAAGATCCTGTTGTGGGACTGGTTCCTGTACCCCGTGTTGCGCTTCGTCGCCCGCCACATCCTGGTGCCGATCGGCGACGCCATCGCGTGGGTGGTCGTCCACCTGATCGCCCGACCGCTCGCATTCCTGTTCAGACACCTTCTGTACAAGCCCGCGGTGCTGCTGTGGCGGTACGTGTTGCGCCCGGTCGGGCGTGCGACGCTCCAGGCGCTGCGGTTCGCGTGGGAGGTGTCCACCGCCGTATTCAACTTCCTGATCGTCCGGCCGCTTTCCTGGCTCTGGCGGGCCGTGCTGGCCCCGATCGGTCGCGGCATCGCGGTGGTCTGGCACCACTTGGTCGTGCTGCCGGTGTCCTGGGCCTGGCGCAACGTGCTCACGCCGATCGGCAGGGCGATCCGCGCCGTGTGGCGGGTCGTGGTCGTGGCCCCGCTGCGCTGGGTCGGCCGCAACGTGCTCCGGCCGATCGGTCGGGCGACCGCGGAGGTGCTGCGGGCCTTCGGAATCGGGGGGCGCTGACCCGACCCGCCCGATGGCCGTAGGCTTGGACCGACTGCTGCCCACCCACTTGAGCCAAGGACTGAGCGAAACTGGCACGACGTACGCCCGAGGGACCGCCGCCCGCGCCGACGGTCCAGCGACTGCGCCTCCGGTACACCAAGCGCGGCCGCCTCCGGTTCACCAGCCACCGGGATTTCCAGCGCGCGTTCGAGCGGGCTCTGCGTCGGGCCGAAGTGCCGATGGCCTACTCCGCCGGTTTCACCCCCCACCCCAAGGTGTCCTACGCGGGAGCGGCGCCCACCGGCGTCGCCAGCGAGGCGGAGTATCTCGAGATCGGCGTGGCCACGCACTGTGACCCGGCGCGTCTGCGAGACCTGCTCGACGCGTCCCTGCCGACCGGTCTCGACGTGCTCGAGATCGTCGAGGCGCACGGCGGCAACCTGCCCGAACGCCTGGAGGCGTCGGTCTGGGAGCTGGTCCTCGCGGGCGTAACCCGCGAGGAGGCCGAGCGTGCGGTGGGCGTTTTCCTGGCCGCCGAGACCGTCGAGGTCCAGCGGATGAGCAAGAACGGAATGCGCACATTCGACGCCCGTGAGGCGGTGATCGCGCTGACCGTCACCACCCCCGACGCGAACGACGCAGGTCACCAGGGTGTCGATGCGGGGAGCACCGCACCCTGTGCGATACTGCGACTGGTTGTCCGGCACACCACACCCGCCGTTCGACCCGACGACGTTCTGTCCGGTCTTCGCATGGTCGCCGAACTTGTTACGCCCACCGCCGCCGCGGTCACCCGCCTGGCGCAGGGGCCGCTCGACACCGCGACCGATTCGGTGACCGACCCGCTCGCGCCCGACCGCGCAGCATCGGCGGAGGAGCACACCTCGCAGGGGGGCGAGGAACTCCGGACCGGCCCGCAGGGCGGTGCAGAACCCGTCGTCGAAGCCTCGAATCGGTGACGACCGGGTACACGAGGCCCAAGGCTTGAATTTCCGACAGACTTATCGCCCGGTCACGGCCACAAGGTCGGGACCGGCGAGTGAGAGAGAAGCTTCCGCGCGGCGCCCTGCGTTGGAGCGCCCGGAAGCGTGACGGGAGACAGACCCGCATGCTCGACACCGAGCCCAACGACACGCCTGAGACATCAGGTACACCCGGGGTTGTGAACTCCGGTACTTCCGACAACGACAACAGCACGAAGGACGACACGGCCACGACGCCGGCCCCCCGCCGCCGTCGACGCGCCGCCAGTCGCCCCGCAGGACCGCCGAGCGTGCCCTCTGCCGAGGCCGCGCCGGTTCCGGCTGCCGCGACACCCGAGGTTCCCGCGCCCTCCGACGAGGAGGAGCCGGAGGCCGAGGAGGCCGTAGTGGCCGAGACCACCCCCGAGCCCCGGCCCGAACCCGAGCCGGAGGCCCCGCGACGTGCGCGGCGCACCCGCAAGCGGGTCACCGCGCCGGTCACCGACACGGCCGAGGTCGCGTCCGCACCGGTGGAGGCCGCCGAGCCCGCACCGGTGGCGGCCGAACCCGAGCCGGAGCCGGAGGAGGCGCCCCGGCGCGTCCGGCGCACCCGCAAGCGGGCGGCGGTCGCTCCCGAGGCGACCCCGGACGAGGTCGTGCCCGAGCAGGTCCCCGAGTCGGTGCGGGCCGAGCCGGTGCAGACCGAGATCGCGCAGCCGGAGACCGCGGCCGAACCGGCCGAGGAGGCCCCGCGGCGGACTCGGCGTACCCGCAAGCGCGCGGTGCCCGCCGCCGAGGCGATCGAGGAGACCCCCGTCGCCGAGGCCGAGCCGGTCGCCGAGGCCGCGCCCGAGCCGGAGCCCGAGGCCGCACCCGAGCCGCGGGCCAGGGGTGGTCGCAAGACGCCGCCGCCGGTGTTCCAACCGCTGTTCCAGGCTCCGCAGGCGGCCGTCTTCGCCGCGCCCCAGCGTGCGGCCGAGCCGACCCCGGCGCCGGCCGTCGCCGAGCCCGAGCCGGAGACCCGGACCGAGCCCGACGAGCCGCGCGGTCGGCGTCGCCGGCGGCGCGCGCTGCCGGTGGACGAGGTGCACACGGCCGCCGAGGCCGAGCCGCAGGACTCGCGCTACCAGGACGAGCAGGAGCGGCATGTGGGCCGCTCGGTCGCCGCGACCGAGCAGCCCGAGCCGGTGGAGGAGCCGGAGGGCTCCGACACGCACGAGGACGACACCGAGGGCGAGCGCCCGACCCGGCGTCGTCGGCGTGGTGGCCGTCGGCGTCGCGGCCGCGGTGACGACGGCGGCGAGGACAACGGCCCGGACGAGGACGGCGAGCACCAGGCCGAAGGCGTCGGCGACGGTCCGGACGACGACGAGGACACCGACGAGCCGGGCGACGCCGGGGCGACCACCAGCAGTCGGCGTCGGCGTCGGCGCCGCCGTCGTGACGGCGCGGGCGAGGAGTCGGCCGCCGAGCCGCAGGACGACCCCGAGCGCACCGTGGTCAAGGTCCGCGAGCCACGCAAGCGCGAGGCGCTCGCCGAGAGCCCCACCGACGAGGTGCAGAGCGTCAAGGGCTCGACCCGTCTGGAGGCCAAGAAGCAGCGCCGCCGCGAGGGGCGCGAGCAGGGCCGTCGGCGTGTGCCGATCATCACCGAGTCGGAGTTCCTGGCCCGCCGTGAGGCGGTCGAGCGCGTGATGGTCGTGCGCCAGAACGGCGAGCGCACCCAGATCGGCGTGCTCGAGGACGACGTGCTCGTCGAGCACTACGTCAGCCGCAGCCAGGACAACCAGTCCGCGTACGTCGGCAACGTCTACCTGGGCAAGGTCCAGAACGTGCTGCCGTCGATGGAGGCCGCCTTCGTCGACATCGGCAAGGGCCGCAACGCGGTGCTGTACGCCGGCGAGGTCAACTTCGAGGCGGCGGGCTTCAGCGGCCCGCGCCGGATCGAGGCCGTGCTCAAGCCCGGTCAGTCGGTCCTGGTGCAGGTCACCAAGGACCCGATCGGCCACAAGGGCGCCCGGCTGACCAGCCAGGTCTCGCTGCCCGGTCGCTACCTGGTCTACGTGCCCGAGGGCACCATGACCGGGATCAGCCGCAAGCTCCCGGACACCGAGCGGGCGCGACTGAAGACCATCCTCAAGAAGATCGTGCCGGAGAACGCGGGCGTCATCGTGCGCACCGCCGCCGAGGGCGCGACCGAGGAGGACCTGACCCGCGACGTGACGCGGCTGCAGGCCCAGTGGGAGGAGATCAAGAAGAAGTCCAAGATGATCACGACCAGTTCGCCCTCGCTGCTGTACGGCGAGCCGGACATGACGGTTCGGGTCATCCGCGACATCTTCAACGAGGACTTCTCGAAGCTGATCGTCTCGGGCGACGAGGCGTGGAGCGTCATCCACGACTACGTCGGCCACGTGGCCCCCGACCTGGCCCCGCGCCTGTCCCGGTGGACCAGCGAGGTGGACGTCTTCACGACGTACCGCGTCGACGAGCAGCTGATGAAGGCGCTGGACCGCAAGGTCTGGCTGCCCAGCGGCGGCTCGCTGGTGATCGACCGCACCGAGGCGATGGTCGTGGTCGACGTCAACACCGGGAAGTTCACCGGTCAGGGCGGCAACCTCGAGGAGACCGTCACCCGCAACAACCTGGAGGCGGCCGAGGAGATCGTCCGCCAGCTCCGGCTGCGCGACCTCGGCGGGATCATCGTCGTCGACTTCATCGACATGGTCCTGGAGGGCAACCGCGACCTCGTGCTGCGGCGCCTGATGGAATGCCTGGGCCGGGACCGCACCAAGCACCAGGTCGCCGAGGTCACCTCGCTGGGCCTGGTCCAGATGACCCGCAAGCGGGTCGGCCAGGGTCTGCTCGAAGCCTTCTCGGAGAACTGCGAGCGGTGCAACGGACGCGGTGTGATCGTGCACATGGACGCGCCGGAGACCAAGGGCCACGGCAACGGCGGCCACAACCACGGGGCCGGCGGCAACGGCAGCCCCGCCGGATCCGGCCGACGCAAGCGCAACAAGGGCAACGCCGACAAGAACGGCAGCGGGCCGATCACCGAGATCGTCGACATCGACGAATCGGTGGAGCCGGCCGGACCCGAGTTCGACGACGTCACCGTGGACACCGAACTGCCCGAGGTCGCCGCCCTCGGCTCGGTCGAGCCGGGCGAGGTCGCCGAGGCGATCGAGACCGTGGAGACCGTCGAGGTCGCCGTCGAGCCGGAGCCGGCCCCGCCGGTCGAGGCCGAGGTGGTCGCCGAGGCGCCGGTCGAGGAGACCTCGGTGGTCGAGGCCGAGCCGATCGAGGCCGAGCCGGTCGAGCCTGAGCCGGTCGAGGCCGGCCCGGTCGAGGAGGGCGAGCCGGTCGAGGCCGTCGAGGAGGCCCCGGCGCCGGCCAAGCGGGTGCGCAAGGCCGCTGCCAAGAAGACGGTCGCCAAGAAGACCGCGGCCAAGACCGCGCCGGCGAAGAAGACCGCCGCCGCCAAGACGCCGCGCAAGTCGGCCAAGAAGGTCGCCGCCGAGGCGGCCGAGGCAGCGGCGGCCGCCGAGGCACCGGCCGAGCAGCCGACCGCCGAGCCGACGCCGGAACCGGCCCCGAAGGCAGCCAAGTCGACCCGGGCCACCAAGGCCGCGGCCAAGGCCCGGGCCGCCGCCGAGGTCCCGGCCGAGGCGGAGGCCGAGCCGGCCAAGCCCGCCAAGGCCGCCGCCAAGCCGCGCAAGACGTCGCGGCGGGCGACCCGGCCCGCCGGTCCGCCGGAGGGCGCCGTGGACGGCGCCGAGCCGGTTTCGGCGGCGAGCGGAACCTGAGTCACGACGGGTCCGTCCCGGGTTCAAACCCCCGGGACGGACCCGTTTGGCCTTCGCCCCCGGGCATCCTGTAACCTTTGCCCTTGGTGTGCTTAGGCACAGGCTCCTGAGCAACCACCCTCCGGATCGCAAGCTTCGGAGGAGGCCCCCGATTTCTGTTCGGTGTGGCTGGCTTCAGGGGCTCGGACCCTGCAGAGAGAGAGATCCACGGTGTACGCGATCGTTCGCGCCGGTGGCAGGCAGCACAAGGTTGCCGTCGGTGACGTCGTCCAGGTCGACCGCATTCGCGGTGCGGCCGGTTCGGCAGTTGAGCTCCAGGCCATCCTCGTCGTAGACGGTGAAGCCGTGACGAGTGACCCGTGGGTCCTCGCGGGTGTGAAGGTGACGGCCGAGGTCGTCGATCACACCAAGGGCAAGAAGATCGACATTCTGAAGTACAAGAACAAGACCGGTTACCGCAAGCGCATGGGTCACCGCCAGCAGCACACCCAGCTGAAGATCACCGGCATCAACTCCGGGAAGTAGGGAGAAGCGACATGGCACACAAGAAGGGTGCATCTTCCACCCGGAACGGCCGTGACTCGAACGCTCAGCGCCTCGGCGTCAAGCGCTTCGGCGGCCAGGTCGTCAACGCCGGCGAGATCATCGTCCGCCAGCGCGGCACGCACTTCCACCCCGGCACCAACGTCGGCCGCGGCGGCGACGACACGCTGTTCGCGCTGTCGGCCGGTGCCGTGCAGTTCGGCACCGCGCGCGGTCGCCGCGTCGTGAACATCGTCCCGGCGGAATAACCACGCCGCGGCATTCGCTTTGACATCCGAGGGCGGACCCCATGCGGTCCGCCCTCGGTTGTTTGTCCACAGTGTTTCGCTCCCCGCGAGGGGAGCCGAGGAGGAATCCACGTGACGACCTTCGTCGACCGCGTCGTGCTGCATGTCGCGGCGGGTAACGGGGGCCACGGCGTGGCCTCCGTCCACCGCGAGAAGTTCAAGCCGCTCGGCGGCCCCGACGGTGGCAACGGCGGCCGGGGCGGCGATGTCACGCTGGTCGTGGACGCCAACACCACCACGCTGCTCGAATACCACCACCATCCGCACCGCAAGGCCACCAACGGCAAGCCCGGTGCCGGCGCCAACCGGACCGGCCCCAACGGCGCGGACGTGATCCTCCCGGTGCCGGACGGCACGGTGGTCAAGCGACTGCTCCCCAACGGCGACGAGGAATTCGTCGAGGACCTGGTCGGCAACGGCGCCAGCTACGTGATCGCCCAGGGCGGTCGTGGCGGCCTCGGCAACGCGGCGCTGGCCTCCCCGCGCCGCAAGGCCCCCGGCTTCGCGCTGCTCGGCGAGCCCGGCGAGGCCGGCGACTTCGTCCTGGAACTCAAGACCGTCGCGGACGTCGCGCTCGTGGGTTACCCGAGCGCCGGGAAGTCCTCGCTGATCGCCACGCTCAGCGCCGCGCGGCCCAAGATCGCCGACTACCCGTTCACCACCCTGGTGCCGAACCTGGGCGTGGTCACCGCCGGCGACGTCGTCTACACCGTCGCCGACGTGCCCGGGTTGATCCCCGGCGCGAGCGAGGGCAAGGGCCTGGGCCTGGAGTTCCTGCGGCACGTCGAGCGCTGCAAGGCGCTCGTGCACGTGCTCGACTGCGCGACGCTGGAGCCCGGCCGCGACCCGATCAGCGACCTGGACACGATCGAGGCCGAACTGAAGGCGTACGGCGGCCTGGAGGACCGGCCGCGGATGGTCGCGCTGAACAAGATCGACGTGCCCGACGGCAACGACCTGGCCGACATGGTCAAGGCCGAGTTGGAGGCGCGCGGGCTCCAGGTGTTCGCGGTCTCCGCGGTCAGCCGGGCCGGCCTGCGTGAGTTGTCCTTCGCGATGGCCGCCCAGGTGCAGGGTGCGCGCGACGCCGCGCCGGCGCCCGAGGCGACCCGGATCGTGCTGCGGCCGACCGCCGTCGACGACAGCGGCTTCACCGTCACCCGGCGCGACGAGGCGTTCATCGTGCGCGGGGCCAAGCCCGAACGCTGGGTGCGCCAGACCGACTTCAGCAACGACGAGGCGGTGGGCTACCTGGCCGACCGGCTCGCCCGGCTCGGCGTCGAGGAGGCGCTGTGGTCGGCCGGCGCCGTTCCCGGTGCCGAGGTCGTCATCGGCGACGACGTCACCGGCGTGGTCTTCGACTGGGAGCCCACCGTCGCAGCCGGCGCCGAGATGCTGGGTCGACGCGGCGAGGACCACCGTCTGCAGACGCACCGCCCCGCGGTGGACCGCCGACGCGAGCGCGACGCGATCGAGTCGCAGTACGAGGAGTTCGACCCCTTCTCGGACTCCTGACCGACGGGCGCTCCGCGGACGACGGTGATTCCCGACGTTTTTGGGTGAGTCCGGATGCTTTCGAGCACCGGATGCTTTTCGAACAGGGAAGGCGGGGCCTGAGGTGCACAGTGGGGCCGGCGTGGCGCGCGAGGACGTGACCTCCGCGCGCCGCATCGTGGTCAAGGTCGGTTCGTCCTCGTTGACGACCGCGCAAGGGGGCCTGGACGCGGACCGCGTCGACGCCCTCGTGGACGTGATAGCGGCCAAGCGGGCCGAGGGAGTCCAGGTCGTGCTGGTCTCCTCCGGCGCGATCGCCGCCGGGCTGGCCCCACTGGGCCTGCCGCGCCGACCGCGCGATCTGGCCACCCAGCAGGCCGCCGCGAGTGTCGGCCAAGGGCTGCTCGTGGCCCGCTACACCGCGTCGTTCGCGCGGTACGGCCTGCGGGTCGGCCAGGTGTTGCTGACCGTCGACGACGTCACCCGCCGCTCGCACTACCGCAACGCCTACAACACGCTGGACAAGCTGCTCGCGATGGGCACGGTGCCGGTGGTCAACGAGAACGACACGGTGGCCACCGAGGAGATCCGGTTCGGCGACAACGACCGACTCGCCGCGCTGGTCGCGCACGTCGTGCACGCCGATCTGCTCGTGCTGCTGTCCGATGTGGACGGGCTCTACGACGGCGACCCGGCGAAGCCCACCTCGGCCCGGGTCCCGTTCGTGACCGGACCGCAGGATCTCGAAGGCATCGAGATCGGCAAGGCGGGCAAGGCCGGCCTGGGTACCGGCGGCATGGTCACCAAGGTCGAGGCGGCGGCCATCGCGACCTCGGCGGGGGTCCCCGTGGTGCTCACCGCGGCCCGCTTCGCATCCGACGCGCTGGCCGGCAAGGACACCGGAACGCTCTTCCACCGCACCGGAGTTCGCACGGCCGACCGACTCCTGTGGCTGGCCCACGCAAGCACCGCGCGCGGTCGGCTCACGCTGGATCCCGGCGCGGTCCGGGCCGTGGTCGAGCGGCACAGCTCGCTGTTGCCCGCCGGGATCACCGGTGTCCAGGGCCGTTTCGTCGCCGGCGATCCGGTGGACCTGGTTGACGAAAACGGTCACATCGTGGCCCGCGGACTGGTCAACTTTGATGCGAAGGAACTGCCGGGCCTGTTCGGGCGATCGACTCGAGAGTTGGCTCGGGAGTTGGGTCCGGCCTACGAGCGCGAGGTCGTCCACCGCGACGATCTGGTGCTGCTGCGCCGCTGAGCGACGACCACCGAAGATCAGTAGCTCGCCGACGGGAGGCCGGCCGTGCCGGAGCGTGGGGACCGACCCTGGGGACAGCCGAATACGACGGCGCGGGTCGAACACGACGACGCGGGCCGAATGTGGCACATCACGCTGACCCTCGCCGGAAAGCCGGGTGATCCCGAGGACGTACGGCGCGCGCTGGAACGGCTCGCCCACGAACACCCCTTCCTGCTCGCCGGACGCTACGCGGCCGATCACGCCGAGGTGCGGTACTGGGAGGAGGCGCCCAACCTGCACGACGCCGCGGCGATCGCGTTGCGACTGTGGGGCGAGCATCGGCAGAGCGCGGGGCTGCCGCCGTGGGAACTGATCGGGCTGGAGGTGGTGGACCGCCCGACGTACCAGAAGCGGGCCGTCGCACCGGCCCCGCTGCCGGTGCAACCGGGGCGGGTACAGCCCTTCTAGGCGCCGGTACGGAGCACCCGCGAAGCGCCGAGGAATCCACTCCGCGAGTGCCGAACAACTTTCCCCCGCGCTGCCTGTCCCTCGATCGAGTGGGGTGCCGCAGTGGACGGGTCGAAGCGTCTGTGTGCGATCGTGCCGGCCTGATCAGGTCATGGCCGCTTCAGGCAGGCGGCAACCCCTGGAATGTCCTTTGGTGATCGGACATGCTCTTCTCGGCGGCAGCGAATAGCCGCCCGAGAAGAAATCCGATTTCACCCACCGAGGGATGGCCATGCCGATTTCCGCCCGGCTTCGTACCTCCGCGCTTTCTTTCCTGCTTGCCGGAGCCCTTTCTTCAGGGCTGGTGAGTGCAACTTCCGGATCCGCCTCGGCCGCGAATTCGGAATTGAATTCGATATCCTCCGAGGCATCCGGGGACCATGGTAGCCCGGGCCAGGGCACCGCAGCTTCCGAGTCGGCCCCGCAGCAAGGTCGCATGTCGGTCGCGGCCGGGCCACAGATGACGCGCAACGAGGTGATCGCTCGGGCCAGGACTTGGGTCGGGATCGGTCTCGTCTACAACCAGAATGGGTTCTACCAGGGATATCGCCGAGACTGTTCCGGATTTGCGTCCATGGCCTGGGGGCTCGGTAAGCCCGGCGAGGTGACCGGGAGTTTCGTTTCCTCCGGGGCGGCCAGGAGCATCACCAAGAACGAACTCCAGGCCGGCGACGCGCTGAACAACCCCGACTCCGGATCCTCGGGCCACATCGCACTCTTCGAGAAGTGGACGGACTCCTCGCGGAGCGAGTACTGGGGATACGAGTTCACCGGTAGTGGCGTGCACTATCGAAAGATCCCGTATCCCTACTTCTCGGGTCACGGCACGTTCTCGCCGATCCGCAACGTCAACATCGTCGACGACACGACACCGCCGCCGCCCTCCGCCATTTTGACTGCGTCGGCCGATTTTACCGGTGATGGTCGGGCGGACATGGTGGGGGTGTGGGGGGACGGGACTTTGGCGTTGTATCCGGGGCGGGCCGACGGGGGGTTGTCGGAGCCGGTGCGGATGTGGCCGGATGATTCCTGGAAGGGTGTTCGGGAGATGACGGCCGGGGATTTCGATGGTGACGGTCGGGCCGATATCGCCTCGGTGTGGGGGGATGGGACGCTGCATTTGTATCGCGGGGACGGGAGTGGTGGGATTTCCGGTGGGGCCGCGATGTGGGGGGATGCGTCGTGGGGTGGTATTTCGCGTGTCGCGTCGGGTGATTTCACCGGTGACGGTCGGGCGGACATGGTCGCGGTCTGGCCGGACGGGACCCTGGCGCTGTATCCGACGAACGCCGACGGGACGCTCGCGGATCCGGTGCGGATGTGGNCCGACACCACCTGGAGCGGTGTTCGGCGGATGACGGCCGGGGACTTCGACGGTGACGGTCGGGTCGATCTCGTGTCCGTCTGGAGCGACGGCACGCTGGCCCGCTATCCGGGGAACGGAAACGGCACCCTCCGGGACTCCGTCCCGATGTGGCCGGACAAGTCCTGGAAGGGCTCGCTCCG
>NZ_KB889630.1 GCF_000372745.1 Embleya scabrispora DSM 41855
GGGGCGGAATTCCTCACCCCGCCCATCGACCGGAAAGCCGAGTTGCGCTGCTATCTCCGCGATCCCGACGGATACCTCATTGAGGTCGGCCAGGCCACCGGAATGCCGGCAGGGGTGTTCGCCGACCCGCCCGCCGGAATGGAGTAACCGGGCGGGAGCCGACCCGCTTTCCTCCCTCCCCTTTTTAGGACGGGCCGAGCCGCTCCCGCTGGTCGGCTTGTTCGCATGGCGACCGGTCGCCCTGCGGGCTTACTTACCGGTGGTTTGTTAGTTCGGGAGATACAGGTGCAGGTCTCCTTGATTTTCGCCCGAGTGATGCGTCAAACCTGCGGTGGGCAGACCTGCTCCGCCCAGATGACCTTGCCGTCCGCCGTGTAGCGGGTGCCCCAGCGGTGGGTCAGTTGCGCGACGATGAACAGTCCTCGGCCGCCCTCGTCCGTCGTGCGGGCGTGACGCAGATGTGGCGAGGTGCTGCCGGCGTCGGAAACCTCGCAAGTCAGTACGGAATCCTTGATCAGCCGTAGTCGGACGGGACCCGCCGCGTACCGGATCGCGTTGGTGACCAGCTCGCTGATCACCAACTCCGTGGTGAACGCCAGGTCGGCCAACCCCCACCGTTCGAGAGCACCGGTCGCCAGGTCGCGGGCGCCGGAAACCGCTGCCGGATCCGTCGGCACGTCCCACGACACGACGCTGTCTGCGGGCAGGCGGTGGACTCGGGCCAGCAGCAGGGCGACGTCGTCCGTCTGCGGGCGGGCGGGCACCGAGGCCATCACCCGGGCGCAGATCTCATCCAACGACCGGTTCCGGCAGGCCAGGGCCCGTCGAAGGCGCAGCAACCCGACGTCGACGTCCTCCGTCGGGCTCTCGACCAGGCCGTCGGTGAAGAGGGCGAGCAGGCTGTCCTCGGCGAGTTCCACCTCGGTCGATTCGAAGGGAAACGAGCCCAGGCCGAGGGGCGGGCCACCCGCTAGGTCCACGAAGTCGACCCCACCGTCGGGCGTGCCGACGGCGGGCGCCGGGTGGCCGGCCCGGGCCATGGCGCAGCGGCCGGTGATCGGGTCGTAGACGGCGTACAGGCACGTGGCTCCCAGGACCGCGGTGGTTGCCGCGCGGTCCTCGTCGGCGGGCCCCTCGTCGATCAGGTGAAGGACCAGATCGTCGAGACGGGCGAGCAACTCGTTCGGGGCGGGATCCGTCATCGCCAGGGTGCGAACCGCCGCGCGCAGCCTCCCCATGGTGGCTGCGGCGTTGATGCCGTGTCCGACCACGTCGCCGACCACGAGGGCGACGCGCGTTCCGGAGAGCGGGATCACGTCGTACCAGTCCCCGCCCACGCCGTCACGGTTGTCGGCGGGCAGGTAGCGGGAGGCGACCTCGAGGGCGGGGGTGTCGTTCAGGGCGTGCGGGAGGAGGCTGCGTTGCAGGGTGAGTGCCGCGTTGTGTTCGCGGGTGTACCGGCGCGCGTTGTCCAGGGACACCGCTGCCCGGGAGACGAATTCTTCGGCCAGCAGCAGATCCGCCTCCTCGAATCGTTCGTTCGGCCACCACCTGACGAACAGCGCCACACCCAGCGGGCGACGCTGGGACCGTACCGGCACCACGATCAGCGACCGCGGATCGAACTCCCGGGCCCGGTCGGCGCGGATCACGTCGTCGGCGAGCCAACGCGCGGCTTCGTCGTCGCCGAAGGACTGCAAGACGGCCTTGCCCTCGATCAGGCAGCGGACCATCGGCGACCGAGAGACGTACCGGCTCGGCTCGCCCACGCCTACGGCCGCCTCCGGGCAGCCCGCGCGAAGCGACCGATGGGCCACCCGTCGCAACGACGCCACGTCGGGCGTCGTCCCCTCTTCCGGCTCTCGGCCGTGAAGGACGGGCTCGAGGAGGTCGACGCAAGCGAAGTCCGCGAACCGGGGCACGGCCGTCTCGACCAGTTCCGCGGCGGTTTTGGCGATGTCCAGGCTGTTTCCGATCCGGGCTCCGGACTCGGTCAGCAGCGTCAACCTCTCCTGTGCGCGCTTGCTGTCGGTGATGTCCGCGCCCATGTAGCCCACACCCAGCACGTGCCCCGCGGAGTCGTCGAGCCGGAAGAACGACGTCGAAAAGACCCGTTCGCGATCCGGATGCGCCGGTACGTGGCCGCGGTGCTCGAATGAGCGCACCGATTCACCGGTCTCCAGAGCGTGCCGCAAGTGGGCCTCCATCGCCTCCGGGGCCATACCCGGCAGTACGTCCGACACCCGTCGCCCGAGTCTTTCCTCGCTTGGCACGCCCGCCGTGCGTTCGAGGGTTTCGTTCAGCCACACGTACCGCAGGTCCGTGTCCAGCACGGCAACCCCGTACGGCAGGTGCGTGAGGAACCGTTCCAGCACCGATTGGCTGACTCCCCACCACGGCGTGCTCTGTGGATCGATCAGAAACAGCAGACACAGATCGCGGTCGCCCGCGTGGGCCAGCGGGCAGATCCTCACCTCCAGTTCCATTCGTCGAGTGTCACGTTGACGCGCCGTAACGCGCCCGCTCCAGGTTCCGGGCACGGGATCGTCGTCCCGATCTCCTGCCCCGCCCATGCCGTCCGCCGGTCCGGTAGTCGTCACACCATCCGGAAGGGTGATGAACGCGGCGATCGGCCGGTTCAACACCTCCGCCGCGGGATAGCCGAGTATCTGTTCCGCCTTTCGGCTCCAGCCCAGCACGAGCCCCGGCCCGTCCACCAGCACGGTCGCCATGTCGGCCATGTCGAAGGGGACGCCCGCGCCTGCCTGCGACGGTCCGTCACGGTTGCTCATGGGCGAGTTCCCTTCGCGGCTTCGTACGACGCAAACTGCACGCCCTGCCCCGCTCTCCCAAGTTTCCCTCGCGACGGATCACAGGCCACTCAGGACACGCCGTACCCGCTCCCGCGACACGGGTCCCGGCCCGGATTCCGAGGGTGGGCCATCGACCGATAGGCGGTCGACGCGCCGCCCACTCGGAACGCGCCCGCCCATGGCCGGGCACAGCCGTCCGCCGACGTCTTCGCGTTGCCAGCCGCTGTGACGCCGCACGGATCGGCCCTCGGGAAAGGGGAGAGTGAAATGCCCAAGCACACCGTTCACACGCCGGTCGGCAAGCAACCTGACGACCTCGACGAGCTCTTCGCCGCCCCGCGTCTGCTGTGCGCGCCACACTGCGCGTCGGGCCTCGGGCGGTCTCGTCTGACGGATCTCTCGGAACCCACCGATCGGCATGCGCAGGATTACTGCGGCCCAGGTGCGGGGGTCAGCGCTCGGCCGCGTCCTCGAGGATGATGCGGCCCATCTGCTCGTAGCGTTCGGGGCGTTGGTGCTTCATGTAGAGGGCGAGGGNGATGCCCGCGAGGAAGAAGCCGCCGACGATGTAGGGGATGAGCTTGAA
>NZ_KB889631.1 GCF_000372745.1 Embleya scabrispora DSM 41855
AACGGCGCCACACCGTCCGGATCCTGCACCACCGCGACCACATCCGGCACCAACACCGCCCGCTCCTCCAGCAGATCGGCCACAGTCGCGTCCGGGATGGCCAATTCGGTCGCGTTCCACTCGCGCACGATGCGCGTGTGCTCCGCCGCCGACAACAGTTCGTAGGCGCCCACGCGGCGGTTCGGATCGTCGGCGATCGCGCCGAGCAGGCGCAACAGCCGTTCGGCGAAGTGCTCGACGGTACTGTGGTCGAACAGGTCCGCCGCGTATTCGATGCCCAACTCGACGGCCCCGTCGGGCACGGCCGCGAGGTCGGTCTCGCGGAAGACGAAGTCGAGGTCGAACTTGGCGGTGGGCGGGGTGAATCGTTCGCCGACCGGTGCGATGTCGCCGAAGCGGACCTCGCCCACGCCCTGGTTCTGGTAGCCGACCATCACCTGGAAGAGCGGGTTGCGGCCGAGTGAACGGGCCGGGTTGAGCTCCTCCACGAGTCGCTCGAACGGCAGGTCCTGGTGGGCGAACGCGTCGAGGTCGGTGTCGCGCACGCGGGCCAGCAGCTCCGCGAAGGTCGGATTTCCCGTCACGTCCGCGCGGATCACCACGGTATTGACGAAAAATCCGATCAGTTCGCCCAGCGCCTCGTCGTCGCGTCCGGCCACCGGACTGCCCAGCGCGATGTCCGTACCCGCGCCGAGCCGGTGCAGCAGGGCTGCCACCGCGGCCTGGTAGAGCATGAACGCACTGGCGCCGGCGGCCGAGGCGACGGCGCGCACGCGGTTGGCCAGCTCGGCGGGGATCAGCCGTTCGATCGTCCCGCCGTGGTAGCCGGCCACCGTGGGGCGCGGGCGGTCGGTGGGCAGCCCCGGTTCCTCCGGCAGTCCGGCCAAGGCCGTTTTCCAGTACGCGAGTTGACGGGCATAGCGGCCGGCGGGATCGGCCGGGTCGCCCAGCAGATCGCGTTGCCACAGGGTGTAGTCGGCGTATTGGAGCGGCAACGGCTCCCAGCCGGGCGCGTGTCCGGCGGCCCGTGCCGTGTAGGCCGCGGCGAGATCCTGCGCGAAGGGACGGATGGACCACTCGTCGATCGCGATGTGGTGGAACACCGCGAGTAGCACGTGCTCGTCGGGACCGACCCGAAAGACCGAGGTCCGCAACGGCAGTTCCGTGGCCAGATCGAACGGGCGACGGGTGGCCTCGGCGACGAGCGCGGCCAGGGCCGTCGGGGCGGACGAATCCGGTTCGGCGGCGCCGGGCTTGAGGATGTCGACGAACTCGACAGCGACACGGGCCTGTTCCGGCGTCAGGACGTGCTGGTACACGTCGGTGGTGGTGCTTCCCGCCGGCTCCTGCGCAGCGACACACAGCGTGCGCAACGTTTCATGACGGTTGGTCACGTCCTGTACGGCCGCGCGCAGCGCCTGTCGGTCCAGCCGTCCGCGCAGCCGGACCGCGATCGGTTCGTGGTAGGCCGCGCTCGCCGTCTCGAACTGGCCGAGCAGCCACAGCCGCCGCTGGGCGAACGACAGCGGCACCCGGTCGGGACGCTCCCGACGCGTGACGGCCGGGCGCAGTGGCTCGGCGTCGGACGCGTGTGCTGCGCTGCGTTCGGCGAGCAGCGCCGCCAGCGCGGCGGTGGTGGGGGCGGTGAACACGTCGCGGATGGCGATCTCGACGCCCAGGGTGCCACGGGCCTTGGCGGCGAGTCGGGCGGCGAGCAGGGAGTGGCCGCCGAGGTCGAAGAAGTTGTCCTCGGCGCCGATGTCGGCGACGCCGAGCACCTCGGCGAACAGTGCGCTCAGCGCGAGTTCGGTCGCGCCGCTCGGTGGCCGGGTGGTGGTGCGGCCGGCGCCGGCGTCGGGTGACGGCAGTGCGCGGCGGTCGAGTTTGCCGTTGACGGTGAGCGGGAGCCGGTCGAGCGGGACGAACCCGGCGGGCACCATGTACTCGGGCAGCCGTTCGCGCAGGTAGGCCCGCAGTCTCGGAACGAGGGTGCCCGCCTCGCGCGCGGCGGCCGGGTGGTTGGCGTAGCCGGACGGGTCGGCACGGCCGGCACCGCTGGGCACGTAGGTACCCTGGACGCCGTGTTCGGCCGCGCCGCCGGTCGTGAACACGGCGTCGAAAGCGCCGGATCCGGTCGCCGACCAGGTCACGGCCACGGTGTAGCCGAGATCGGCGCCCAGCGCGTACAACGCCTCGGGTTCGACCGCCGCGCCGGCGGCCTGCTCGGCCTCGGTGCGGGCCCGGCGGGCCCGGGCGGCGGTGCCGCCGTTCGCCAGGACGCGTTCGGCGGCGAGTTCGCCGGCGAGGCGGGCGTTGGGCACGCCGCGCAGGCGCAACACCTCGGGGCGATCCGCGGTGAGCCGGCGGACGAGCGCGTCGGTTCCTGCGGAGGCGCTCCACAGCAGGCTCGGTACGTCGGCGAGCGCCGTCAGGTGGGCGCCGCCGGTGCGGCGCAGCACGGCGTCGTAGCGGTGCCGGGTCAGTTCGTTGTGCAGGTGTCCGCGTTTGATCCGCACGTCGACACCGGCGAGGTCGGGCAGCCGGTCGGGCAGGGTGGCGAAGTAATCGGGATCGACGAGGAGTTCCTTCTCCAGCAGGACGGCGCGCTCGATCGCGGCGCGGACGGTGGCGTCGTCGGTGTCCGGAGTCGCCTGGCCGAGTCGGATCGCGCTGTGGAAGGTGCGAGCGAGTAGCAGGTTGCGGATGTCGCCGACGAAGACCGCTCCGCCGGGGCGGACCAGGTCGAGGGCTCGGCGCAGTACGTCGGTGAGGTAGTCCAGGCTCGGGAAGTACTGGACGACCGAGTTGATCACGACCGTGTCGAAGAACGCCGCGGGCAGGTCGTCGAGTTCATGCGCCGGCGCGGTGCGCAGTACGACCTTGGCGGCGAGTTCGCGGTCGCGGCCCAGGTCCGCGCGGAGCTTCTCGACGACCGGTGCGGCGAAGTCGGTGGCCCAGTAGCTTTCGCTCGCGGGGGCGAGTTCGCCCAGGAGCAGCCCGGTGCCGACGCCGATCTCCAGGATCCGGGACGGGCGCAGTTCGGTGATCCGGCGCACGGTCTCGGCACGCCATTCGCGCATGTGGCCGAGTGGGATCGGTGCGCCGTCGTAGCTGCTGTCCCAACCGGCGAAGTCCTCGGTGAACACGGCCGTGTCGATGGCGGTGTATTCGTCGGCGTAGATCTGCCGCCATTGGGCGAGGTGTTCGGCGTCGGCGTGGGCGTCGCCGGCGCCGGCCGTCTCGGGGACGAGGTAGGCGGTGAGCCGTACCGCCCCGTCCGGACCGGTGGTGGGCACGACGGCACTTCGGGCCACGCGCGGGTGTGTGTCCAACACGCTCTGGATTTCGGCGGGTTCGATGCGGTGGCCGCGGATCTTGATCTGGTCGTCGGTGCGGCCGAGG
>NZ_KB889632.1 GCF_000372745.1 Embleya scabrispora DSM 41855
GTCTGTGGGAATCGGTTGTTGTTTGAGAACTGCACAGTGGACGCGAGCATCTGTGGCCAAGTTGTTAAGGGCGCACGGTGGATGCCTAGGTACCAGGAACCGATGAAGGACGTGGGAGGCCGCGATAGGCCCCGGGGAGCTGTCAACCGAGCTGTGATCCGGGGGTGTCCGAATGGGGAAACCCGGCAGTCGTCATGGGCTGTCACCCGCACCTGAATATATAGGGTGTGTGGAGGGAACGCGGGGAAGTGAAACATCTCAGTACCCGCAGGAAGAGAAAACAACCGTGATTCCGAGAGTAGTGGCGAGCGAAATCGGATGAGGCTAAACCGGTCACGTGTGATACCCGGCAGGGGTTGCGTGATCGGGGTCGTGGGAGTGTGCTTGATCGGTCTGCCGGCCGGTCGGCGAGTCAGAAACCGTACATGTAGTCGAAGGACATGCGAAAGGTCCGGCGTAGAGGGTAAGACCCCCGTAGACGAAACATGTGCGGCTTGCTTGCGCATTTCCCAAGTAGCACGGGGCCCGAGAAATCCCGTGTGAATCCGGCGGGACCACCCGCTAAGCCTAAATATTCCCTGGTGACCGATAGCGGACTAGTACCGTGAGGGAAAGGTGAAAAGTACCCCGGGAGGGGAGTGAAATAGTACCTGAAACCGTGTGCCTACAAGCCGTGGGAGCGTCGTCATTCGTGCTTTGCGCGGGTGGCCGTGACTGCGTGCCTTTTGAAGAATGAGCCTGCGAGTTTGCGGTGTGTGGCGAGGTTAACCCGTGTGGGGTAGCCGTAGCGAAAGCGAGTCCGAACAGGGCGATTGAGTCGCGCGCCCAAGACCCGAAGCGGAGTGATCTAGCCATGGGCAGGGTGAAGCGCGGGTAAGACCGTGTGGAGGCCCGAACCCACCAGGGTTGAAAACCTGGGGGATGACCTGTGGTTAGGGGTGAAAGGCCAATCAAACTCCGTGATAGCTGGTTCTCCCCGAAATGCATTTAGGTGCAGCGTCGTGTGTTTCTTGCCGGAGGTAGAGCACTGGATTGTTGATGGGCCTCACCAGGTTACTGAGATAAGCCAAACTCCGAATGCCGGTAAGTGAGAGCGCGGCAGTGAGACTGCGGGGGATAAGCTCCGTGGTCGAGAGGGAAACAGCCCAGAGCACCGACTAAGGCCCCCAAGCGTGCGCTAAGTGGGAAAGGATGTGGAGTCGCAGAGACAACCAGGAGGTTGGCTTAGAAGCAGCCACCCTTGAAAGAGTGCGTAATAGCTCACTGGTCAAGTGATTCCGCGCCGATAATGTAGCGGGGCTCAAGCGCACCGCCGAAGTCGTGTCATTCGTACATACAGCCAAGCCTTCGTGGTTCAGGCGTACGGATGGGTAGGGGAGCGTCGTGCAGCGAGTGAAGTCGCGGTGGAAACCAGTGGTGGACGCTGCACGAGTGAGAATGCAGGCATGAGTAGCGAATCACACGTGAGAAACGTGTGCGCCGGATGACCAAGGGTTCCTGGGGCAGGCTAATCCGCCCAGGGTAAGTCGGGACCTAAGGCGAGGCCGACAGGCGTAGTCGATGGACAACGGGTTGATATTCCCGTACCCGCTACGATGCGCCAGCGCTGAACCTCGTGATGTTAAGGCCGTGAAGCCGCCGGGATCCTTCGGGTGAACGGTTTTGGTGGAGCCGCCGAACCAATCGGGTAGTAGGTGAGCGATGGGGTGACGCAGGAAGGTAGTCCAGCCCGGGCGGTGGTAGTCCCGGGGTAAGGGTGTAGGGCGTTGTGTAGGCAAATCCGCACAACACGAGCCTGAGACCTGATGCCGACCCGATTGTGGGGAAGTGGATGATCCTATGCTGCCGAGAAAAGCCTCTAGCGAGTGTCGTGGCGGCCCGTACCCCAAACCGACTCAGGTGGTCAGGTAGAGAATACTAAGGCGTTCGGGTGAACTGTGGTTAAGGAACTCGGCAAAATGCCCCCGTAACTTCGGGAGAAGGGGGGCCATTGCTGGTGATCCGTCTTGCACGGTGAGCTGGTGGTGGCCGCAGAGACCAGCGAGAAGCGACTGTTTACTAAAAACACAGGTCCGTGCGAAGTCGTAAGACGATGTATACGGACTGACGCCTGCCCGGTGCTGGAACGTTAAGGGGACCGGTTAGCTCTTCGGGGCGAGGCTGAGAACTTAAGCGCCAGTAAACGGCGGTGGTAACTATAACCATCCTAAGGTAGCGAAATTCCTTGTCGGGTAAGTTCCGACCTGCACGAATGGCGTAACGACTTCTCGACTGTCTCAACCACAGGCCCGGTGAAATTGCACTACGAGTAAAGATGCTCGTTTCGCGCAGCAGGACGGAAAGACCCCGGGACCTTTACTATAGTTTGATATTGGTGTTCGGTTCGGCTTGTGTAGGATAGGTGGGAGACTGTGAAGCGGACACGCCAGTGTTCGTGGAGTCATCGTTGAAATACCACTCTGGTCGTGCTGGATGTCTAACCTGGGTCCGTGATCCGGATCAGGGACAGTGTCTGATGGGTAGTTTAACTGGGGCGGTTGCCTCCTAAAGGGTAACGGAGGCGCCCAAAGGTTCCCTCATCCTGGTTGGCAATCAGGTGTCGAGTGTAAGTGCACAAGGGAGCTTGACTGTGAGACCGACAGGTCGAGCAGGTGCGAAAGCAGGGACTAGTGATCCGGCGGTGGCTTGTGGAAGCGCCGTCGCTCAACGGATAAAAGGTACCCCGGGGATAACAGGCTGATCTTCCCCAAGAGTCCATATCGACGGGATGGTTTGGCACCTCGATGTCGGCTCGTCGCATCCTGGGGCTGG
>NZ_KB889633.1 GCF_000372745.1 Embleya scabrispora DSM 41855
CAGCAGCCTCGGCTACCGCACACCCGTCGAATACGAAGCCGCACTCGCAGCCTGACCACCACAACGAAGGTGTCCGTCAAAGCGGAGCAAGCTCACATGTACCGCCATCGGCGATCCCGTAGAGATACGTGTCGCATCCGGCCTCTGCGATGAGCCGTGCCAGACGTCCCGATCGTCCACCTCGGGCGTTGTGCTCTCGCTGCTGCGCAGCGCGGTCCCTTGCCGATCAAGGAGCCTCAGCAGCATTCGGGTTGCCGCGAAGTTCGATTGCATCCGTCACTTGTGGTTCGATCCACCGCCCCTGCCACCCAGGTTCCCAAATCCAGCGCCCCGCAAGTACGGTGAGTAATCTCGGCCGAGCGAGGGGGATGCGTGGGACGGAGCACGATCGGGACCGCGGTGATAGCCGTGGTACTACTGGCCACCGTGGGATGCAGCGACGACGGCAGCGACGGCAAGAAGGCCGCGCGTACGACGCCACCATCGGCGCCGTCGTCCGGTCCGCCCGCGACGACCGCGAGCCCTGACGAGGCCGCGCGGACGGCCGCGCTCAATGTCTACGAGCAGTTCATCGCCTACCAAAGCGAGATCGAGGGCGGCGCGCCCCTGGACGAATCCCGGCTTGCCGACGTCGCAACGGGACGTGCCTCAGCGCTGATTCGTCGCATCGCTTCCGACAACGCCCGCGACGGCATCACGGTTCAAGGAACCACCGGCCCCAGGACACCACGCGACGTGGTGGTGTCCCTGACCGCGACCGTACCCACCGTGACGTTGGCTGCCTGTATCGACATCAGCCAGCAGCACGCCACCTATCGCAACGGAAGTCCGGCCCCGCTGGCCAGCCAGGCACCTCGCTACATCCGCGCCTTCACCCTGACCCGTGATCCGGCGGGGAAGTGGCGCATGGCCGACATGAATGCCCAACGGGACCGGTCGTGCTGAGGCCCGCGGCAAAGGCCGTCGTGGTGGGTGTGCTCCTGGTATCGGCTGGTACGACCCCAGCCATCGGTGACGACGAGATCGACGTCGATGTGAACGACGCCGGCCAGGCCGTCATCGAGGCACGCAAGGACGGCTCCCCAGGCCGCCCGGGAGCCGGAACGACCCATGGCACGACCCCGGTGGGGACGAATTCGGCTCCGGCGCCCGTGGATCCGAAGGATCCCGAGGACACCCAGTGCCCCGGCGCGGCCGTGGTCCTGAACGCGACCTCGTGCATGGGCACCAGCGACCCCGGCGGAGGCGGCACGGGCACCGCACCCACACCACCCACCCCGGCCGAGCTCGGCGCCCGCGCGTCCGCGCAGATCCCCCTCGACGCGCCCACCCTGCATCTGACCCCCGGCCCGGGCAAGACCGGTCTCGTCGGACTCCCCACCTGGCTGTGGGTCGACGCCACCCCCGCCACCTGGGGACCGGCCACCGCCACCGCCGCCGTCCCCGGCCTGTCCGTCACCGCCACCGCGGCCGTCGACCGCATCACCTGGACCATGGGTGACGGCGCCACCGTCACCTGCACCACCCCAGGAACCCCCTACACCCCCAACCGAGGTGCCCACCCCAGCCCCGACTGCGGCCACACCTACACCCGCCCCGGCGTCCGCACCGTCACCGCCACCACGCACTGGACCATCACCTGGACCGGCGGCGGCCAAACCGGCACCCTCGCAGCCACCCGCACCACCACGGTCGGCGACATCCGCACAGGCGAAATGCAAGCACTCACCTCCTGAAGTGGGCCCGCCGGCTTGCCGCCCCCACGGTCCCCCAGACCCGGAGACCCGCTTCGACGTGACACTTGCCCGGTCCCAGATACGGCTCACCCAACTCGCGGGGCGTATCGGATAGTGCGCGTAAGTCCGTGATGTGACAGGTCGGCTGGGATAGAGATGGCCGGAGCCGGCCTGGTGCACGCCTCCAAGTCTTCGCGGTTCCTGACCGCGACGACGCTGCCCGGCGTGAACGACATCCAGGTGGCGGTGTCGTGTATTCGGCGCGCGTGGGGACTTCCGATGTTCGATCGTTCCAGCACGACGTGCACGCGGCTCACCCCACTCGCGTGGGGACTTCCCGTGCAGGCGCACCGCTGGCCACTCTCGGCCCGGCTCACCCCCACTCGCGTGGGGACTTCAGCACCGGCACCGTCCAGGCCCCGTAGTACGCCGGCTCACCCCCACCTGCGTGGGAACTTCCTGCCGTCCCTCGTGGTCCAGGTCGAGCGCGCCGGCTCACCCCCACCTGCGTGGGAACTTCGGGTTCGGTGTCATCCATCCGCGCGTCCCCTCCGGCTCACCCCCACCTGCGTGGGGACTTCAGCTCATCGGACATCACGGGGTGTTCGACACCCGGCTCACCCCCACCTGCGTGGGGACTTCCTGTGCGAGATCCGCGCGAACATGCCGTGGGACGGCTCACCCCCACCTGCGTGGGGACTTCGCCCCCTGTACCACGCTCGGCATCGTCGTGAGCGGCTCACCCCCACCTGCGTGGGGACTTCTCGTTCCAGATGCGCGGATCGCCGGCCCGCCGCGGCTCACCCCCACCTGCGTGGGGACTTCGACCAGCACATCTGGCACGTCAGCGTCAGGGTCGGCTCACCCCCACCTGCGTGGGGACTTCCGGTGTACCGCACCTACGGCGACACGCAGGTCCGGCTCACCCCCACCTGCGTGGGGACTTCCAGCGAGCATTTGCCTGCGTCGACGCGGGCGCCGGCTCACCCCCACCTGCGTGGGGACTTCCTCGGCTGATCGAGCCAACCCGGGAAGCGCTCCGGCTCACCCCCACCTGCGTGGGGACTTCGGAGG
>NZ_KB889634.1 GCF_000372745.1 Embleya scabrispora DSM 41855
CCCGCGACAACTCGCGGCTGCTGCACTACGAAGGCGACTTCGGCTGCCGCGACACCGACATGTACTCGCGCATGTACGCCTTCCAAGACGAGGTCGAGCGCATCGGCATCCGCCTGGACGGCGGCCCGCAGAAGCGCCGCGACCTCCCGTTCATCCTCTGCGAATACGCCCACGCCATGGGCAACGGCCCCGGCGGACTCACCGACTACCAGCGGCTCTTCGAGAAGCACGACCGGCTCCAGGGGGGCTTCGTGTGGGAGTGGATCGACCACGGCATCCACCACCCCGGACTCGGCTACGCCTACGGCGGCGACTTCGGCGAGGAGCTGCACGATGGGAACTTCGTCTGCGACGGCCTGCTCTTCCCCGACCGCACCCCTTCCCCCGGCCTCGTCGAATTCGCCAAGGTAATCGAGCCGGTCTCGGTGGAGGTCGCTCGCGACGGCACCGTGCGCATCACGAACAAGCAGGACTTCGCGGACCTGTCCGCGTTCGCGTTCACCTGGGCCTTCCACACCGACGGCGAGACGATGGCGGAAGGCGACCTGCCGGTACCCGCGCTCGCCGCCGGCGCGACGGCCGAAGTACGGCTTCCGGAGCCGCCCGCCGCCGTCCCGAACGGCCTGGAAACCGGCTGGACGGTCCGCGCAGTCCTCGCGGACGACACCGCGTGGGCCGCTCGCGGCCACGTCGTCGCCCGGGGACAGACCGCACTCGCACCCCGAGCGGTGCCTTCCATACTGCGGACCGCACGCCCCGCCGTGGAAGGACCGCAGATCACCCTGGGCCCGGCTCTGTTCGACGCCCGCACGGGCGCGCTGTGCGGCATCGGCCGGGTCGGGGTGACGGGCCTGCGCCTGGACGTGTGGCGGGCGACCACCGACAACGACGAAGGCGCCGACTGGCTGTCCGACCTCCGCTTCGCCCGGGCCTGGCGCAAGCTGGGCCTGCACCGCATGGGGCACCGTGTGGACGCGGTCGAGACGACCGGCGACGCGCTGACCGTCCTGGCCCGAGTGGCTCCGGCGGCACGGGACGTCGCCCTGGCCGTCCGCTACCGCTGGACGTCGGACGGAGCCCGGGTCAAGCTGACCGTCGCGGTCACCCCCGAGGGCGACTGGACCGTCCCGCTGCCGCGCCTGGGTGTGCGGTTCGGACTCGCTGCGGCGGACGCCGTGCGCTGGTTCGGCGGCGGCCCGGGGGAAGCGTACCCGGACAGCATGGCGGCGTCGGCCGTGGGCCGCTGGGAGTCGACCGTGGACGGCCTGCAGACCCCCTACGTGCGCCCGCAGGAGAACGGCGCCCGCGCCGCGGTCCGCTGGGCCGAGCTCGGCGGACTGCGCATCGACGGCGACCCGGAGTTCTCGCTTACCGCCCGGCGCTGGACCACGGAGCAGCTGGACGCCGCCCGCCACCGCACCGACCTCGTGCCCGGCGACACCGTATGGGTCAACCTCGACCACGGGCAGCACGGCATCGGCTCACAGTCCTGCGGCCCGGGTCCCCTGCCGCATCAGCAACTGCACGCCCGGCCTGCCGAGTTCTCGTTCGTATTCACCCCGGCCGACTGACCCGGGACGGGTCCGCACGACGGCGGCCCAGGACACGGTGGCGGTACAAACACATCCTGTACGAGAAGCCGATCTGCCTCACCCCGGAGGGTCGACTCGGGGGCGTCGCGCCGCGAGAGGGGATCACTGCACAGCGACGGCTCGACGCTCTGGTACCGCCTGCGAAGCGGCGAGCACGACGCTTTCGAGTTCGGGCCCTCGGACGAGTTCGGCGGCGAGATCCGCCACTTCGCCCATGGCCTCCTGACCGGCACGCCCCCTCCACGACCACGTCGAGGGCATCGCCGTACTCGGCATCATCCTTGCCGCCCACGAGTCCGCGCACACGCGCACCGTCGTCACGATCACCGATCACCGATCACGTTCTCGATTCCATCGCCGAGCACTGACCACCTGCCGCTGGTTGCCGCGCCCACCACGGGGCGCGGCACGCCGCGCGGCCGACTTGGCCATGAACGTCTCAGCCTGCGCCCTCGTCCGTTCACCGGAACCACCGAAGAGGTCCCGCCGTGCACCAGTCGCCACTTCCCGCAGGCAACGCCACCGGGCGCGCATGGCTGGGCCTGGCCGTCCTGTGCCTCGTCGTGACCGCAACCTCCATCGACGTGTTCGTACTCCTGCTCGCCCTGCCCGAGATCGCCCACGACCTCCATGCCACCGCCGTCGAACAGCTCTGGATCACCGACGTCTACGGGTTCATGCTCGTCGGATTCATGATCACGGCAGGGACCCTGGGCGACCGGATAGGGCACCGCCGGCTGCTCATGACGGGCGGGGCGGTCTTCGCGACCGCCTCCGTCATCGCTGCCTTCTCGAAGGGCCCCTGCTGCTCATCGCCGCCCGCGCGGTGCTCGGGATCGCCGGGGCGACACTCGCCCCGTCCACCCTCGGCCTGATCTCCGGGATGTTCCGCAACACCCGCGAGCGTGCGCTCGCAGTGCGGTGGGGAACTGGACCATGTCCCCGCCGGTTTCGGCGATGACGATCTCGGCGGCGAGGCGTCCGATCCCCGGAATGGTGTCCAGGTTCGCCAGGTCCTCCTCGCGGTCG
>NZ_KB889635.1 GCF_000372745.1 Embleya scabrispora DSM 41855
CCACGACGCCGCCGGTCGAGAGCGTGGCCGGGCTGCAGCCGTGGCGGTTCGTGATCGGCGACATCGAACACGCGTACCCGGACCTGCGACACGTCGAGGGTTCCGCCCCCAGCCGCTGGGCGAGCCTGATCACCGAAGGCGAAAGCACATACCGGGCGGATTTCGTCTGGGGCCTACTCCAGAACGTGACCCGCCTCGACGCCGAGACGAATCCGCCCCCGATCGCGCAGGAGCTCTGAGCACCCCGCACCACCACCGGAATCGCCCCGCGAGCCCCCGAAGCCAGGCCCGCGCCACCAACTCCACACCGGGCGCGCCCCGCCGCTAGAACCGCACGCGCAACGACTCCGGCCCGCGCAGCGCCGTACCGAGCAACCCTCGCACGCGCGTCGGCTCAACGGATCGCATGGCCGGCAGCCGTTGCAGCAGCACCTTGAGCGCGGCCCGGATCTCGGCGAGGGCCAGCCAGGTGCCGAGGCACACGTGCGGCCCGTCGCCGAAGGCGAGCGTGGGTCGGACCCGGCGGCCGATGTCGAACACGTCCGGGTCCGGGTAGTGCGCCGGGTCCCGGTTGGCCGCCGTGATCGCGAAGATCAGCGGTGTCTCCGCCGGTATGTCCAGTCCCAGCCCCTGCCAGTCGCGAACCGGCGCCGGGCACACCCGAGGCAACAGCCCCACCGGCGGCTCCCAGCGCAGCGACTCCTCGACCGCCCATTCCAGTTCCTCGTCCGGGTCGGCCGACACCCGGGCCAGTTGCTCCGGGTGGGTGAGCAGCGCGTACAGCGCGTTGCCCAGCCCCAGGTAGGTGGTGTCGGCGCCGGCCGGGAAGAGCAGCCGCAGGAAGGAGAGGATCTCCTCGTCGGTGAGCCGGCGACCCTCGGCCTCGGTGCAGGCCAGCGTCGAGAGCAGGTCGTCGCCCGGGTCGATCCGCCGGCGCGCGACGATCGGCGTGACGTACTCGGTGAATTCGCGAGACGCGCGCTCGGCCGCCTCCGGCGCCATCGGGAAGTGGAACAGGTCGACGGCCCAACGGCGGAAGCGCTCCTCGTCGTCCATCGGCAGCCCGAGCAGTCGGGTGATCACCCGGACCGGATAGCCGTGCGTGAACTCGGTGACCAGGTCGGCCTCGCCGCGCGCCTCGAAGCGGTCCACGAGTTCGTGCGCGAGCGGTTCCAGGATCGCCTCGACCTGCTCGGTGACCACCTTGCGCCGAAACGCCGGCACCACGAGCTTTCGGTTGATCCGGTGCTCGGCGCCGCGCATGCACTGGATGGTGTGCCCGAGCACGGGTTCGGTGGTCGCGGCGTAGATCGCCGACGCCGGGAACGATTCCTCGTCCTTGAACGCGGCGGTCACCAGATCGTGGGTCAGGAACAACACCGCGCGCGTCCCCAGAAACGGCACGATCGCGTACGGCTTGCGCGCCCGCGCCGCGGCGAAGAGCTCGTGCAGGTTCGGAATGTCGTCGAAGGCGAAGTCGTAACCCTCGATATCGAGCACGTCGAACGGTTCAAAACCCCCACGCACTGCGGGCAGACTCATCCGAACCCCCTGACCTGTGCGACGAATATTCGTCGCCAAAGTGGCGTATATTCGTTGACTCTAAATACAAGTCCGACCCCGAACAAGGGATGCCGCATGGTTGCTTCGCCGCCCACCGATCGGGTGGTGGCCGTGGTCGAGTTGCTCGCCGCCGCGCCACGCGGGCTGAGCGTGTCGGAGGTGGCGGCCCGCCTGGACCTGAACCGGTCCACCGCGACCGCCGTGCTCGCCGCGCTCGCCGCTCCGGGCTGGGTGCAGCGCGGCCCGGATCGGCTGTACACACTCGGACCGGGCCTGCTCGCGGTCGCCGACGCGGTACATGCGCGCGTGCGGCTCCCGGCGGGCGCGGCACAGGTGCTGGCCACCCTCGCCGGCCGGGTCGGCTGTGGCGTGGCGCTGTCCCTGGTCGGAGTGGACCACGTGGTCTTCCTCGCGGTCGAGCCGGGACCGGGCCTGCTGCCGGCCGGAATCGAGGTGGGCACCCGACTGCCGCTGCGACCGCCGGCCGGGGCCTCGGTGATGCCGTGGCGGCCGGCCGCCGAACGGGCCGCGTGGCTCGCGCACGCCCCCGAGTTGGCGGCGACCCTGGACACGATCCGCGCACACGGCGTCGCCGCCTGGCGACCGCGCACCGACTCGGCCGAGTTGCTGACCGTCCTCCGGGACGTAGTCGGCCTGTTGGACGAACACCCGGGCCGCACCGGACTGCGCGAGCGAGTACGCGAACAACTCGCATCAATCAGCGCACACCCGTACACCGAAGCCGAGTTGACCTCGGACCACCCCCTCCCCTTGAGCTACCTCGCCGCACCCATCCGCGACACACACGGCCACCCGACCCACGAACTCCAAATCGGCCCCCTACGCGACGCCGTAGGCCCCACCGAACGCCACAAATACATCACCGCCCTACAAACCGCCGCCACCCACCTCTCCCCCACCCCCCACCACGACAGCACCCCCAACCCACCCCCACCCCAGCGATAGACGCGCGAAGCGCAACCAACACAGTCACTCCCCCAACCCCGAC
>NZ_KB889636.1 GCF_000372745.1 Embleya scabrispora DSM 41855
GACCGAACGATCACCGCGCCGACACAGCTCGACGATCTCGGCCTTGAACTCCGACGTGAACGAGCGGCGAGGCCGAGGCTTCTTCTTCCCCATGCACTCCATGATGGACATCCTCCCAAGAGGGGCAAACCCCTCAGACAGGGTGTCCGTCAAACCGAACCAGGCTCAGTTGTAACGGGGATCCGTGTTCGGTTCCGTGGGGGGTCAATGGACCACGCTTGACGACTTCCCGGGACCGTCGCCCGGAGAGCGGGTGAGGCCGTGTCGGACTCGGCTACGTCTCGAATCCGGTGACGCTCGACCATCAGAGGAGCTCAACCGTGAGTACGGTGCTCCGTGACGTCGTCGCCTCCGAACTCTCGTTCGCGCCCACTGCGGTCACCGTGCCGGGACCACAGCGGCGTTCAAAAGCCGCTGAGGCAGCCGGCGACACGCGGTGGATTCAGAACGGTCCGGGCATCGGCTCGACCAGCGCCGCGAGTTCGCGCAGCTCACGCGCCCGGACGATGTGTTCGTCCGCGAGGGGCGGCTCCAGGACCGCGAAGCGCTCGAAATGCTCGGCCTGGGTCCTCAGGCCACGAGCCCACGCGACCCCGGTTTCCAGGCTTCCACCCGGGCTGCTCTTCCACAGCGCTGCGGCCTCGGCACGCCGCCGATCCGCCTCCTCCCGCGCGGCCACCCCCAGCGGGCCCGCAGACGCAAGCCCCGCTGTCACCGCATCCTCGACCCCTGGGTCCACACTGCGATACCAGGCGTCGACGTCACCGGCAACGGTCACCGAGTCGACCTGGCCGGCCGAACGTCGTCGACCCGCCCTCGTCCACTCCCGGACCGAACCCGCCCACCGCTCACGCGCACAACCGCGCCGCAAGGTCCGCCAGGCGCAACGCCGACTCCAGGTCGTGGCCGGGTTCGCGCTGCGCGCGTGGTGCGAGCGGCACCCCGTCCCACGCGCACACCGCCACCTCGCGCAGGACCTCCGCGTGCGCGACATACGCCTCGTCCAACGGAACCAACGGCTCGAGGCCGACGGCCCCGCCTTCGGAAACCGGCCGATCACTCACAATTCCTCCGACCCAACCGAATCACACCCCGGATCACCAATCATACCGAGGCAGATGAGACACTTCACCGAACCTGAGCATCGAATCTCGAAACATCGAATGCATCGAATCTGTAACTGTCCCCCATCAACGGGCTGGGGGCGAATGCACCCAGGCGCACATCCATCCAATAGATGCTCTGGCAAATAACCCAGCCCGACTCTCCGAAACTGTCCTCAAGACTGAAGAACCCGCGATGGCCGTCGAGTGCTCCGGGAGAATTCGCGTCGTCATCGCGCCGGATAGCCAGAGATCTATAGTTTACCTTGGAACGAAATTCCGAAACCCCCCAGAAAATCAGATCAAGAAACCTGGAAGCGATGAATACGTCATCCGGACCCGTCGTCCTGGATTCCGGATCATCGAGCTGACATCGAAACAAAAGTCTCTGATGACTCGGATGAAAATCCCACATGCTCATGGCGCCGAATGTATCCGGCAGAGCCTCGCTCCTCGTCGTCATTGCAGCAGCTCCTTCCATGCTATATTCCGAGACCATGACACAAATTCCTGATAGAACATGGTATTAGGATGCGCAAGTACAGCGAAATCCTTGAGCATGATCATTTCTCTTTGGGTATGCCCCACCATCTCCCTGTTGTCCTGAGCTCGTTGCGCCATCCGTACAACTTTGGCAGAATTGCCATTCTCAACCACACTGCCACCAGGGATCTGGGAAATCTCCACCGAGAGCTTCAATCCAGAATTCGTATGCATGGCGGTCAAATAGGCAGCGAGCTCCAACTCCCAGTCTCCTCCGGCCAGGGAGCGCGAGCCAGGGATGCGCTTTTCAAACTCCGACGTCGGCAGGGAGGATGCCGCCGGTGCCGGTGACCGGGACCAGGAACCGGAACGCGAACGGCACCGGGGCCGCCCAATCCGTCAGGTCCGGCAACGGCTCCGCCCCGGAGGGGTTCACCGGCAGGCGCGGCTCCGGCGCGTCCAACGCCCATCCCACGGTTGACTGTTCACGTGCACCCGTATCGGCCACGGCCGTCCCCTCCCCGCACGGTGATAACGGTTCGAGCATGCACACCCACACACCGCCACCACAAGTGGAGCGCAGGAAGGATGCGAGCGGCGGCCGAACCCGGCGGCGGGTGGCGAGATGGATCAGTGACGTTTGGCGATCCTTCGACGTCCGCTCGCACCGCGTCGGCCTTCTCGTTGACCCTGCGATGCTCTCTCGGGCGCGGTGATCTCCGGTGCGAGGCCGACATCGGCGCGGTCGACGGCGTGCCCGGGGAATCGTGTGGGCTCCGGCCGTCTCCGGGGGCCGGAGGTGGGTTCAGGTCGCGGAGACGCCGAAGCGCTGGAACAGTTCGGTGAAGAATT
>NZ_KB889637.1 GCF_000372745.1 Embleya scabrispora DSM 41855
TCCTGGGCCTTGTCCACAACCTGAACAAACTGTTCCGGCACACGGCGATTCCAACGTCTTGACAACTACACCGGTGAAGTTGTGCGACAGCCTCCCGCACGTCCGACGAGTGTTCCGAAACCTTCACGAGCCGGCCCGGGACGTCCACCCGGCTCGAAGAACCACAAGCCCGCACCCCGCCACGATGTTGGACGCGTCCTCAAGACCGGCGAGCAATACAGCAGGCCCCACACACCACAACACCGGGACAAAACCCCGACGTATTGGATAAACGTCAAGTTCAGAGCGTGTTTTTAAAGGCTGGTCGTGAGCTCGGATCGGTTGGATGATCTGGATTGGCCGACGGCCTTGGCCGGGAGCGCAGAGTTCTTCAGAGGTCGTCGAAAAGAGGAACCCGCCTCGGGCGCGGTGTTCCGGCGAACCGTTGTGAGGAGATCACCGCGTGAAACACCTGAGCGAAGCGCTGGAAGCGCTGGACGCCCGAGACACCCGGACGCGTGACATGGCCGCCGATTGGCTTGGCGACCTCTTGCGAGGCACCGCCCTGTCGCAGGCCGACGCCGAACTGGCCGTGGCACGGCTGGTCGCCCTCTTCGTCCGCGACGTGGACCACGGAGTTCGGGAGGCCGCGCTCAACTCGATCTGCGAGGCGTTCAATCGCCGCCGACTACCCCTACGACTGTTCGGAGATCTGGTCCCGATCGAGCCGACCCTGCAGAACGAGCTCCTGGCACACACCCTCTGCATCCTCGGCTCGACACAGGATCCCGCCGCCGAAGAGGCGATCAGCCCCTTCGTCACCCACCCCGACGCTCGTGTTCGGGAAGAGGCCACCCTTGCTCTCGACGAGATCCGTGCAGGTCGAGGGCCCCAGAACGCACCCCCGATCCACAGTTCTTGACGATGGCGGATGTGGCTCGAAGTGCCGTGGCCGCGCAGGGTCGGCCCCGTACGGTCAGAGCGTGCTTTCGAAGACGACGGTTCAACCCGCGGTGCTGTGTGCCCTGAGGCGGCACTGACCTCCGCCGGAGGCGGGGCCGGTGAGCGTGTGCGTGTCGATGGCTTCGAGGACGGAATGGGTCGGGGTCCCGTGTTCGGCGCGAGCTCGGCGGTTTCTTCGTCCAGGAGTCGGTTCGGGGGCCCTTGCGGCTCAGGCGTCTGGTCATCAGGGTGAAGAGTGACCAGTTCAGGTGGGCGTCTTGTTAACTGAACTAGATTGCGTATAAGTGCAGGTCAGTGACCTTTCAAGCGGTCGGCCGTCGAGTGCTGCATGGCGTCTGTCGAAGGTGTTGACCGGGACCTGAGCGTGTTGGTCGTGCCGCGTGTCGGAAAGCTCGTGGCGACCGGTGACGTGTGGGATCCGTACGTTCTGCTGGACGCCGTGGGCGCGGTGCTGACTCCAGCGACCGCGTACTTCAAGGAGCTGCTGGCTGCCGGGCGCCCGACCGCGACTGTCCGTTCGTACGGGTACGACCTGCTGCGGTGGTGGCGGTTCCTCGCCGCGGTGGACGTGGCGTGGGACCGCGCGACCCGGATTGATGCCCGCGATTTCGCGCGCTGGCTTCAGGTCGTCCCCAACCCCGGAGCGGGTCCGGCGCATCCGCTGCTACAACGTCGGTCAATCCGGTCACCGGCAAACCGGCTGTCGGGGCGACCTACGAGGCCTCAACGCGGGCGCACGCGGAGACGGTGCTGCGGCACTTCTACGAATTCCATCTGGAAGCGGGGACGGGACCGCTGGTCAACCCGTTCGCGATGGCGCGGACGCGTGGAGGCCGCTCGAACGCGCACCACAATCCGATGGAGCCGTTCCGGCACGAACGTGCCGGTCGCTACCGGCCGCGGGTCGCCCGGCGGATTCCGCGGTGCATCCCGGACGACCAGTTCAACGCGGTGTTCGCGCAGCTACCCTCCAATCGCGACCGCGCCTTGGTGTCATTCTGGGTGTCCACGGGAGCGCGGGCGTCCGAACTGCTCGGCGCATGCGAGCGAGACGCCGACCCCGGGCAGCAGCTGATCAGTGTGGTCCGCAAGGGCAGCAGGGCCGTCCAGCAACTCCCGGCGTCCCCGGATGCGTTCGTCTGGCTGCGGCTCTATCAGGCGGAGATGCGCGGTCAGGTCCCCACAGGGAGGGGCCAGCCGCTGTGGTGGACGTTGCGTCCTCCCTTCCGGCCGCTGACCTACCATGCGGCACACCGGATGTTCGAACGCGCGAACGCCCGGCTCGGCGCGGACTGGACGCTGCACGACCTACGGCACACTGCGGGCTACTGGCTGTCGCGAGATCCGCGCGTTCCCATCACCGACGTCCAATGGGTACTACTGAGGTTTCCGGGTCCGATTGACGGTGTGTCATATAGGGGCATAACCGTTGTATGGGGAGCTCGGGGATGTCCCCGGCGGAGCGTGGGCGC
>NZ_KB889638.1 GCF_000372745.1 Embleya scabrispora DSM 41855
CGATCCGCGAGGTGCTGAAGATCGCGTCGGTCCAGAACGTCGTCGACGCGGCCGGCCACAACACGTGGGCCAGACCCGTACACGCCGCGAACGACACGCCCGCGCGCACCGCGTCGCGGCGCCGGCCGGTGACCCACAGATAGGGCACGAACAGCAACGGCGTCAGCTTGATCGCCGACGCCACCCCGATCAACACCCCGCGCACCGGACGCGGCGTCAAATCGAGCGCGTCCACGAACGCCGACACCACCAGGAACACACTGACCTGACCGAACCGCAGATTGCTCTGAACCGGCGCCGACACCAACAGGACCGCGGCCGCCACGAGCGTCAACGCGACCTGGCGCCGCCGCCCCACGATCCCCCGCCGCGCGGTGAACGCGACCGCGATCGAGACCACCGCGACCAAGGTGGCGACAAGCCACACCACCCGCGCCACCGGCTCGGACACCCACCCCAACGGCCAGAACACCGCCAGCGCGAACGGCGGATACGTGAACGGATCACCGTTCTCCGCCACGTACTCGTACAGCGGCACCCCGCTGTCCACCGCACGCACCGCGCCGATGTACACATGCAGGTCCATCTGCCGATCCCACGACGGCAGATGCCACGCCGACCACAACGCCCACACCGCCGCCACCACGAAGCACAAGACCGCGGCGGATAACGCGAGAATGCGCGTCGACCGCGACCGGCCCGCACCGACAACACCCGGCTGATCCACCCCATCACCATTCATGACACCGAATTCTGCTGCCACCGCATCACACCGCCCACACGGGGTGACGGGAAGTCGGATCGCCGAACAGCCCGGCGGGAACTGGGCATCGGCGAGCAGCGTCGCCACGGCCGTCAATCACCACGCAACCGACACCCACCACGCGCCGAAGGAACGGCACGACGCTGCCCGGGCCGCTCGTCACGGCCGTGCGGGCCGTAGCTCGTCGCGGGTATCAACTCCCGAGCGGTGCGGGTCCCGGATCGGCCATCGGCGTCCGGTGTCGGGATCACCGGCCCACACGTACTGCTCGGCGGGCGTGACGGTCATGCCGTAGTCGTACAGCCGGATCCGCCCGTCGTCGACCCATCGGTCCCAGGCTGCGAGGAGTTCGTCGGCGAGGCGTCGGGGGCCGCCTTCGCGGACGAGGACGTGGTCGTCGTCGCGTGTGGTGGTCAGGGTCGCCCAGGAGACGGCGCCGTCGTGCGCGCGCACCGTCGTGCCGTCCTGCCCGGGCGCCGTGATGGTGTAGCGGACGTCGGGCAGGGCCACGCGCAGCGCCCACATCACGTTGTTCGTGCACAGCGGCGCGAGGTCGCAGGTGATCTCGTGTTCGTGGTCGACGGTGGGGTGGCGGGTGTGGATGTCGTCGAAGGTGGGTGTGGGGGTGGTGTCGCGGGCGCCCATGAATTGGGCGAGGCCCTGGCACCAGCCGGTGGCGGTGGTGCCGGTGGCGTCGAGGGTGAGGGCGAAGTGGCCGAGTCGGCCCCAGGGGAAGACGAGGTCGCCGCCGGGTTCGAGTTGTTCGATCCACGCGTGCGGGATGCGGTCGACGGCGTAGGTGGCGATGATCCGTTGGTAGGGGGCGTTGTCGGGGCATCCCTTGGCGCCGTCGCCGGCGCGTACGTCGACGTCGACTCCCGCGCGGGTCAGGGTGGTTCGTGCCAGGTCGGCGAGGGCGGGGTCGACCTCGACGCTGGTGATCGAGCCGGTGGGGCCGACGTGGTGGGCGATCAGGGCGGCGTTCCAGCCGGTGCCGGTGCCCAGTTCCAGGACGCGGTGTCCGGGAGTGAGGTCGAGGGAGTCGATCATGTCGGCCACCACCGACGTGCAGGACAGACTCGACGTCGGACGGCCGTCGGTGACCTCGGTGATCGCCGCTTCGTAGGGCCCGGCGTACACCAGACGCGCCCACCGGTCCGGGTCGGCGGCGCGGTCCACGGGGACGTACGCGTGACCATCCCAGTCCCACAGGTGATCCGGGGCGAAGACGTCACGGGGCAGGGCCTCGAACGCCTCGGGCAGCCACGGGGTGTCCGAGGGCCACGCACCGTGGGCGTCCATCGCCTCCGCCGACGCCCACCGATGTGCGGCAAGTTCACTCACGGCTTCGGTTTCTTGTGCTTGCCGTCCGGGTCCGGCTCCGGCGGCACCTGACCATCGGAATTGTCCGGCGGGGCCTTGCCCTTCGACGGATCCGGACTCGGCCTACCGTGATCACCCATACCGACCCCCGACATCACGTACGGTCACCATTGGACCATCATGTCCCACCCCGCCCGAATCCGGGAGACCCCGGCGCTCGAGTCGTACGCCCCCGGCCGGCTCCGGAGGAAGGAACGTGACGCCCACCGTTCGCGGCCACGGCGA
>NZ_KB889639.1 GCF_000372745.1 Embleya scabrispora DSM 41855
GGCGGTGGCTTTCGCCCCCGTCGAGTCGCTCGCACTCACCTCGACGGCGAAAACACCCACCCCCCACGCCCGACCCGAGACCACACACGTGAGCGGATTCAGCGACAACCCCGCCGGAAGATCACGCCCCGCACACGAATACGGCCCCGTCCCACCCGAGACCCGAAGAGCCAGATCCACCCGCTGATTGAACTTCGACGCCTGCGCCCCCGGATTCGCCACCGACACCCCACCCGAAGGCGTCGCGGCAATCGTCCACCCGAACGACACCGGAGCCGACACCGCACCCACACCGTCCGTCGCCGTCACCGACACCTGTGCACTCCCCGGCGCCGAGGGCGAACCGGACACCACGCATCCACCACCCGAAGCCGTCAACCCCGCGGGCAGACCCTGGAACGCACACGTGTACGGAGGTGTCCCGCCCGACACCTGCAGCGTCAACGACACGGGCACACCCACCGTCCCCGACTGCGCCCCCGGACTCGCCACCGACACGGGCGACGGACCACCGTCCTGCCAGATCTCGGTGATCGGTGTCGCGGTCGCGGCCTGGCCGGAGCGCCGAGTGCCGTACATGTCCTCGAAGGTGCGCAGCAGGCTGTAGTGGTCCTTGCGGCCCGGGTACTGTCCGGGCTTGACGTGCGCGCCGTACAGGATGGTGGCGATCCGGTTCTCGCTGCGGAAGTTGTCCTCGTCCCAGGTGACCACGAGCAGGCTGTTGTGCGTCTTGGCCCACTCGGCGTAGCCGCTCAGCCTGTTCCGGGTCCAGGTGTCCCCGGTGGAGATCCCGCAGGCCGGGTTGAACAGGCGATCGTGCATGTCGTTGCACTGGTTGGGCACCACGTAGGAGATCGTGGGCAACGTGCTGTAGTCGGTCGGGAACGCGGTGGCCGGATATGTGGTGCCGGCGGGTACGTTCGAGAACGACAACCACGGGTTGTGCTTGCGCGCGTACGAACCACTCGTGCACGCGCCCGGGTTCGCCGCCGACCAGTCCTCGTTGTAGCTGCCCCACGTGCCACCCGCGTCGATGAGCTGCCGACCGAGGTTGTCCGCCGCGTACGGTGCTCCGGGCGGCGGACACTCGTCGCCGGTGACGCCCTGGGTGGAGCCGGAGAACATCGCCATGTAGTTGGGTTGACTGGGGTGGGTCTCGCCGTGGAAGTCGGTCAGCGAGGCTCCGCCGGCGGCCAGCTGGTTGAGGTAGGGCGCCTGTGAATTGCCGATGATCTCCTCGTAGTTGGTGTTCTCGTGCACGACCACCACCACGTGGTCGTAGCGCGGGATCGCGGCGGCGATACTAGTCGGCGCCCGGTCGGGTGCGCCGGCCGAGGCGGGGGCGGTGACGCCGGCGATCGCGCCGAGCGCGAACCCGACGGACAGCGCGACGAGTTTGGCCGATCGGGGCTTGCCCCGGGTCGTCGACCGGGACCTGGATCCTGAGTCGGACATGACCTGGCGCCTCCTTGGGCGTGGACGAAGCGGAATCGCAGCGTGGATTCGACGACCTGCCGAAGCAACGCCCGCCGCTGGTACCGGAACCGACGTCACCGCGGACCGCGAGGCCCATGGGCGGGGCGGTGTCCGGGCCTGAACTGGCCGGGAGAGGCGGCGTTCGGGCCGGGCGATTCGGGTGTGTCCGATCGCACCCAGAACCAGCGCTCATGCACCGATGCCCAAGCGGTGCGGTGCCGGCACACACATGTCGGTCCGTCATGAATGCATGCCGGACCGGTATTGGACGTGGGTGAGACCGGCCTCATCTCCTGGAAACATGAAAAGATCACATTCCCGATCCGGGCCCCGGCCGTGGATTCGCCCACCGATCGGCGCACGCGGACAAATCGGTCACCGTCGGGCCGCCGGTGCCGCTCGCGCCGTTCGTACCGCCCTCGTCGTCGCCCTCGTCACCGGCTTGGCCGCGGCCACCGGCATCTCCCCGGCACACGCCGTCGACCCGCCGCGGGTGCGTGCACCGTCGCCGACGCGAGGATCGGCGAATCCAGTGGCCTGGCGCCCGGCTCGCGGCATCCGGGCATCGCCTACACGCTCACGTGTGTGGTCTCGGGTCGGGCGTGGGGGGTGGGTGTTTTCGCCGTCGAGGTGAGTGCGAGCGACTCGACGGGGGCGAAAGCCACCGCC
>NZ_KB889640.1 GCF_000372745.1 Embleya scabrispora DSM 41855
GGCCTCCGCCAGAGCCGACGCCGGGACCCTCGCCAACTGCTCGGGAGTGGCCCTCTCGTTGCCCTCCTCGTCCCTGCCGCCACCCGCCAACAGGTACGGGGCCTTCGCGAACGCGTGCTCACGCAGCGACATGATCAACAACTTCGGCGACAACGGCTTGCCCGTGTTCCACGCCGGACACTGCGACTGACANCGACCACACTCGGTACACGTGGAGAAGTCCAGCAGACCCTTCCAGGTGAAATGCTCCACCTGCGAGACCCCGAACACCGCATCGTCCGCCGGGTCCTCGAAATCGATCACCTCACCACCCGAACGCATCGGCTGCAACGCACCCAACGCGACCCCACCATCCGCCTCACGCTTGAAGTAGATGTTGAAGAACGCCAGGAACCGATGCCACGCGACACCCATACTCGGCTTGAGGCCGATGGTGATCGCCCACGTCATCGAGATGACGATCTTGATCGTCGCGACGAGGTAGATCAGGTTCTCCAGCGAACCGTCGGAGAGCCCGCCGAACGCGGACACCAGGGGGTAGCTCACCCAGTAGCCCGGCTCGTACCCGTCGACCCCGGCGAGCGCGCCCTCCAGGCCGCGGAGCAGCATGATGCACACGCCCACCGAGCCGACCACGAACTCGACGAAGTACGCCTGGCCGAACCTGGATCCGGCGAATCGGCTCTTGCGCCCGGCTCGACGCGGGTGGGAGCGCTGTCGGATCACGATCAGCACGAGGATGCCGACGATGGTCATCAGGCCCATGAACTCGGTGAAGACCTCGAACACGTCCCAGTGTCCGAGACCCCACAGCGCGAACTCCGGCGAGAAGAGTTGTCCGTACGCGTTGACCAGGGTCAGGACGAGCGCGCCGAAGCCGACCATGACGAACCAGTGTGCCGCGCCGACGATGCCCCAACGGAGCATCCGGGTGTGCCCGACCGTCTCGGTGAGCATCGTGCGCAAACGGGTGCCGGCCGCGCTGGTCCGGCCGCGCACGGGCTGCCCGAGTTTGACGAACGAATGGATGTAGGCGGCGGTGCGCCCGAGTAGGGCGAATCCGATCACGCTGATCAGCAGCGAGATCACGATCCCTGCGAGCTGCATGGGCGTTCGACTCCTCCGGTGGGACGTCCCTTCCGGGGCGTGTATCGGCCGACCGGGCAAGGCCGTTCGAGCGCCTTACCCATTGGTAACTTGATCACTGCGTCGATGATATCCGTCCGCCGAACGCCATCGACCTCGCGGGTTTCGCCCGTTCCGTCGCGACGTCGGACGATCGTGTCCTGTCGTGTTCCGCACCGACCCGGCCGACTCGCCAGTTGTGTGACGCACCGTCAGATCAGTCGACATGCATGCTGCCATGCCACGGCTACGGAATCCGCAACAGGTCCCGGCATCGTGATCACACCGATCCCGACACCAGCCGTCCACCGACGTCGGGACGCCGTCGACTCGCCTCGGTGGACGTCGGGTCGAAGCCCTTGGCGATCAGCCGGACGGCCAGCGCCACCTCCCACCCGAAGACCGGAACGGCCGCGATCGCCCCGACCGCGGAGACCTGGGCGTAGAGCCCGAACAGCACGGCGGTCGCCGAGGCGCAGATCAGCGGACCGCCGATCAGCCCGCATACGGCGATCGTTCGCGGCACCAGTCGCGACGCGTACGCCAGGGCCGCCAGCACCACCGTGTTCGCCCCCAGGATGAAGTTGGGGCCCAGCAGGAACGTGCAGTCGTGGATCGCCAACAGCGCCCTGCCGACCGGCACCGCCGCGTCGGCGTCGGCGTCGCCCACCCCTTCCTGTCGCAACGTCACGATCGACACGGTGGCGACGATCCCGACGACGATGACCGCGGCTTCGAGCAGCCGCAGGCAGACGTAACCGAGCGCGGCTCCTTCGTGCCGCCTCCTGAGCACCGGGTACAGCGTGACCGCGCTGCCGATGATCGCGATCGCCAGGACGATCTCGCAGAGCGCTCCGGCGAGGACACGGCCGTCGGCGCCCGCGCCGAGGATGTAGCGCGAGTCGGTCAGGACGGGGCGATAGAGCAGCACTCCCCCGATCGCGGCCACCTCGGTGACGAGGAAGAACACGCCGGCGACCACCGCGATCCCTCTGGTCGGCTTCATCCGATTCCACTCCGTTCCGGGACGGATCGACCCGCGGACGGATCCGTCGGGTCAGGTGTACGACGTACACCTGACGCTCAAGCTAGGCGTACGCCGTACACTCGTCAAGCGCGAACACCGGTCGGGTCGGCGAAGGGGCACAGCGAAGATGGTCGAGATGGCTCCGCGGTCGAAGACCGCCCGCCGGGTTCCGTTGAGCAGGGACCGGGTGCTGCGTGCCGGCGTGGCGCTCGCCGACGAGGTCGGGATCGAATCGCTCAGCATGCGCAGGCTCGCCCAGCGGCTGGGCGTCGTGCCGATGGCGCTCTACAAGCACGTGGCCAACAAGGAAGAGCTGCTGGACGGCATGGTGGACGTCGTCGTCGGCGAGGTCGAGCCGCCGGTGCGCGATGCGGACTGGAAGAGCGCGGTCCGGCAGCGGATCCTCTCCGCGCGCGAGACGCTGCTACGGCACCGGTGGGCGTACCGGGTGATCGAGTCGCGCAGCAGTCCGACCCCGGTCGTCCTGGCCTACATGGACTCGATGATCGGGATGTTCCGGGCCGGCGGCTTCTCCGTGGACCTCACCCATCATGTGATGCATGCCCTCGGCAGCCGCATGTTGGGTTTCACCCGGGAACTGTTCGACGACTCGCCGAGCCCAGGGTCGGCGCCGGCGGCCATGCCGCCCGAGGTCGCCGAGCGCTACCCGCACATCGCGGAGATGGCGATGACCCGGGACCACGATCGGGCGTCGACCGTCGGAGCGGGGTGCGACGATCGCTTCGAATTCGAGTTCGCGCTGGATCTTCTCCTGGACGGATTCGACCGCCTGCACCGGCAGGGGTGGACGTCCACCGGGCACTGAACCCCGGGCAACCGGCACGCTCGGCCCGCCGGCGTACACCCTCGACCTGCCGGCGCAGGTCCTTGACCCGGCGGGAAGTACGAGAAATGGTGCGAGGTGCGGGGCGATTGCCCCACGTCGCTCCGACTCTGTCCGATCCTTCCGAGAAAGGGTCCCGGAATGACCGTTTCCGCTCCCGCCGATTGGACCGCCAGCACCCACTCGCAACAGGCGAATTGCGTACGGTGGCGCAGCCTGGGCCACACGGACGTCCGCGTCGGAGACTCCAAGGCCGGTCCCGACGAGCGTCAGATCCCCGTGGCGCGATCCGCGTGGACGGCGTTCGTGAACGCGCTGAAGCAGGACTGAGCGAAAGCCGACCGTCGGCCCGGGGCACCTGCTCGCGGGTGCCCCCGGGGCGGGGGTCGGGCCCGAGCCCCGACGCAAAGGTCAGGCGGCGCCGTGTGCGGCGTGCCATTCCGGGGCCAGGACGGACCAGATCTCGGTGTCCTGACGCGCCCCTCGGTAGGAGTGGTTCTGCCGCTGGACGCCGTCGCGGGTCATGCCCAGGCGCTTGGCCACGTTGATGCTCGGGGTGTTCTCGGAGGACACGAGCCACTCCACCCGGTGGATCCCGCGCTCCCGGATCGCCCAGTCGATGATCACCGTCGCCGCACGGGTGACCAAACCCCGGCCGGAGGCGGCCGGTTCGAGCCAGCAACCCGCCTCGCAGTTGCCCGCGGGCGCGTCGAAGGTCCGGAAGAGCACCCCGCCGACGAGCAGCCCGTCGAGCCAGATGCCGTACAGCCGGCCGGCGTCGGCGGCGGTCTTGTCGGCGTAGGACTGGAGCCAGCCCCGCGCGGAATCGAGATCGGCGGCGGCGTCGGCGAGCCCGACGTGCCGGCCGATGAACTCGCGGCCGCGATCGATGTGGGCGAGGAACTCCTCGGCACGCCAAGGCTCCAGTGGCCGCAACTCGGCTCCGTCGCCCAGAGATGTCGCGAACATTCCCGTCCTTCCGCCATGGCCGTGCAGATCGATCGACCGTCGGGATCCTATGCCGGATGCTCGAGACCGGCCGGCGAAATGTGAGCAGCCCAACCGGGACACGACCGCGCACGGGCCCGGCGCGCGGTCGTTCCCGCTGCTCGCGCGGCCGTGCTCGCCGGTCGGTCGACGCCGCGGGGCCTCGGTGGCGACCCCGGAAAAGCGAGTACCGCGCGTAGCGAGTAATTGCTCATAATTGGCCCATGACCTGGGCCGAAGAGCCGATGGCCCGGACCGGCCCCGAACCGGCCCCGGACCGGTGCGGTCCGATGCGATCGATGCGGTCCGGCCCCCGACGGAACGGCGAAAGCGAGAGGCAGAGATGTTGCCCAAGGTGCAACTGCCACAAACGCGGCGGATGATATCCCTGACGGTGCGTCAGAACACGCGCCTCAGCCCCAACTTCGTGCGCCTGACGCTCGGTGGACCCGAGCTGGAGCATCTGCACGAGACCGGATTCGATCAGGGCGTGCGCTTGTTCTTCCCGCGCGAGGGACAGCAGGACCTGCGCATGCCGAAGGTGTCCAACAACGCGTGGGTGGCGGAGCTGATGCTGCTGCCCAAGGCGCGTCGACCCTGGGTGCGCAACTACACGGTCCGTGCCTTCCGGCCCGAACGGCACGAGATCGACATCGAGTTCGCGCTGCACGGCGACGCCGGACCGGCCTCGGCCTGGGCGGCCCGGGCCCGACCGGGCGACCCGGCCGGCATCTTCGATCTGGGCAGGATGTACCTGCCGCCGAGCCATGTCGACTGGCATCTGCTGGTCGGCGACGAAAGCGCGCTGCCGGCCATCCTGTCCATCCTGGAGCACGCCCCCGCGTCCCTGGTCGCGGAGGTCTTCCTGGAAGTGCCCGAGGTCGCGGACATCCGTGAGCGGGTCGAGGCCCCGGCGGGCGTGCGGGTGCACTGGACGGCCCGGAACGGCGCCGGATCCCGGCCCGGCCGACTCGCCCTGAACGCCGTCGAGTCCGCGGCCCTGCCCGCGGGCCCGTTCTACACGTGGACCGCCGGCGAGCACGGCCTGCCGACCGGGCTGCGCCGGCACCTGGTGAACGAGCGCAAGGTACCCAAGTCGGACATCACCTTCTTCGGCTACTGGCGCCACGGGCGCTCCAGTCCCGGCTGACACGTACGACACCGGGCGCCCACCCGGGCCGGGCGGGACGCTTCCTCGAACCCGGGGGCGGGGAGCGTGCCGCTGTGGCTCAGCCGAAGTCGACCCCCTGAGCGAGCGGGAGTTCGTCCGAGTAGTTGATCGTGTTGGTCGCCCTGCGCATGTACGCGCGCCACGCGTCGGATCCGGACTCGCGACCGCCGCCGGTTTCCTTCTCGCCGCCGAACGCGCCGCCGATCTCGGCGCCGGAGGTGCCGATGTTGACGTTGGCGATGCCGCAGTCGGAGCCGTCCGCGGCCAGGAAGCGTTCGGCCTCGCGGTGGTCCCGGGTGAACACGCCGGACGAAAGCCCGTGCGGCACACCGTTGTTCAGGGCGATGGCCTGGTCGAAGGTGCGGTAGGTGAGCAGGTAGAGGATAGGCGCGAACGTCTCCTCCCGGACGATCTCGGTCTGCCCGGGCATCCGCACGATCGCGGGACGCACATACACCGCGTCGGGTGCCTCCGGCCGGGGCACCCGCTCGCCACCGACCAGCACGTCGCCGCCGTCGGCCCGCGCCCGGTCCAGGGCCGCGGCCATCGCCTCCCCCGACGCGGCGCGGATCAGCGGCCCGACCAGGGTGGTCTCCGCGAACGGATCGCCGATCCCCAGCTCCGCGTAGGCCCGGATCAGCCGCTCCACGAGCACATCCGCGATGTCCTCGTGCACGATCACCCGACGCAGCGTGGTGCAGCGCTGTCCGGCGGTGCCGGCCGCGGCGAAGACGATGCCGCGCACCGCCAGGTCCGGATCGGCCGACGGCGTGACGATCACGGCGTTGTTGCCGCCGAGTTCGAGCAGGCAGCGACCGAACCGGGCGGCCACCCGCGGCCCGATTTCCCGGCCCATCCGCACCGAACCGGTCGCACTCACCAACGCGACCCGCGGATCCGCGACCAGCACCTCGCCGACCGCACGATGCCCGAGCACCAGGCGATGCACATCGGTCGGCGCGCCGACGTCGGCGGCGGCCTCGGAGAGCAGCGCGGCGCAGGCCATCGAGGTGAGCGGGGTCAGTTCGGACGGCTTCCAGACCACGGCATCGCCGCAGACCAGAGCGATCGCGGTGTTCCACGACCACACCGCCGCCGGGAAGTTGAAGGCGGAGACGACGCCGACCACACCCAGCGGGTGCCAGGACTCGGAGAGGCGGTGCCCGGGCCGTTCGGAGGGCATGGTCCGCCCGTACAGCTGCCGGGAGAGTCCGACGGCGAAGTCGCAGACGTCGACCATCTCCTGCACCTCCCCACGCGCCTCGGTGCGGATCTTGCCCGCCTCCAGGGTGATCAGCTCGGCCAGGTCCTCGTGGTGCTCCGCCAGCAGTTCCCCCAGTCGCTTGACCAACGCCCCGCGTACCGGCGCGGGCGTCGTGCGCCAGACGCCGAACGCACGGTGCGCGGCGCCGACCGCCTCGGTGACCTGCTCCGGTGTGGAGGAGGCGAGCCGACGCAGCACGCCGCCGGTGATCGGGGTACGCGCGACCAGGTCGCCGGCGTCGGGTCCGGGCACGGCGCCACAGCGGCGCAGGCAGGCGTCCGCTCGCGCGCGCAGCCGGTCGGTGTCGGGAAGGGGGGTGGTGGCGGGGTCGGGCATCGGTGCTCCTGGCTGGGGCGGGGTGGGGCGAGCGCGGAGGCGGGGGCGGCGGGCCCGGTCGTCGCGGCGGATCGCGCGGCGGCCGCAGGTCAGCCCGGCGCGGAGGGTGGGAGTCCGAGGGCGGCGCGGGCCTCGGCCAGCGATGCGTCCCGTTGCGCGCCGTAGAGGTCGACCGGGTCGTGGACGGGTCGCTCGATGACCTCGGACAGCCATCGCCGGTCGTAGTGTGCGCCGGAGCGGGCGGCGTCCCGGGTGCCGGCGTCGGTCAGGTTGGATTGGAAGATGCCGGCGGCGGAACGGGGCAGGAAGTCCTCGTACACGATCGGCTCGGCGTCGATCCAGCCCTGGTCGAGTTGGCCGGCCAGGTCCGCCGGGGGGTGTCGATCGGCGGGGCGCCGGTCGGCTGCGACCGCCCGGTAGGTGAAGAACGCCTGTGCGTTCAGGGCCAATTCCCGTTCGGTGTGGGGGAAGCGCGCGGTCCACAACGCGCGGGCGATCTCGGCCCGGTCCGCCGCTGCGGCTCCGCCGGCCCGCCGGTCGGTCTCGGCCATGAGGTCGTCGTACAGGGCGCGGCCGGTCGCGGTCAGGGCGATGCCCCGGGCCTCGACCTCGCCGAACCGCACCCGCAGTGTGGCGGTCTCGGTGCCGCCGTCGGCACGCCGGAAGTGCCGCTTCTCCTCCAGGGCTCGGAACGAGGTCTGCCGCAGCAGCACATCGGGACCGTCCCAACGGGGCGGTCCCTGGATCGCGTCGATCATGGTGATCCCGCGTCGTTGCATCTCCCGGTAGAGCCGGTCGATATCCAGTACCCGAGGGGTGAGGTGGTTGATGTGTGTCCCGGACACCCCGCCGATGTCCGCGGCCACCGCGGACACCCGGGCCAGTTCCTCGTACCAGGCCCGGTCGATCGGCGTGGCGGACAGCCGGAAGGCGTCGACGGCGAGCGTCAGGAAACGCTCGGCCGGCTCCGGGGCCAGGCCGCCCTCGCGCTCGCCCCGTTCGGCCAGCTCCGTCAACTCCGCGGGAAAGAGCTCGCGTCGGGCCAGGAACGCCTCCAGCCGGTCCCGCAGATCCGGATCGAAGTATCGGCGATCGGCCGTGGTCAGCAAGGACGTGAAGACCCGGAAGGGATTGCGGGCCAACTCGGCCGCTTCGATCGGGCGAAAGGCCGTGGACACCACGGGAACCGAGCTGCTACTGGCCTCGCGCAGGTCGTAGAAGTCGACCGGGTGCATCCCCATCGCGCCGAAGATCGCGGCGACCTGACGCAATTCCCGGGCCGTGCCGACCCGGATCGCGCCGTGTCGTTCCGCCGCGACGCGCTCGATGCCGCCCAGTCGGCCGGCGGCGCCGTCGCCGCGCGACACGTCCTCGTTGATCTCCGCGACCGCGGCCAAGAGTGTGGTGTAGGCCGGGACTTCGGATCCGTACATATCCGACAGACGGCGTGCGAAGGCGGCTCGCAACTGCCAGGCCGGCACGGTGCCCATGGGTCCTCCTCGGTCGGGTCGGCACCGAGGTCGTCACCTCGATCCCCGAATCACGCAACCCCCGGGTCGTACCCCCGCACCCGGTGCGTGTATTCCCACCTTCGCCGGGTCGACCCCGTCCCGGTCCGCGCCACGCCCTGCGGCCCGGTCGCCGTGCCCCGGTCGGGCGACCCGGCGGTCCGGTCTCCGCGCTCCGGGAGGGTCGGGGCATGTCGGGTCGGTGCGCGCTCGCGGAATCGGGCCCGCGACAATGTCCGCCATGGAACCGAAGATCGAATTGTTTCGGCCCACCGACGCCGACGACCGGCTGCGCACGGAGATCCACCGGGTCTTTCACGACGTCGCGCGCCTCGGTGGCGCGATCGGCTACCTGTCCCCGCCGAGCAAGCCCACCACGGACGTCTGGCTGGAGGACGCGCTCGCCGCCGTCCGGGCCGGCGACGCCGCGCTCGTCGTCGCGCTGGTCGACGGCAGCGTCGCCGCGACCGGCCTGTGGCGACGCCGGCCCGAGCCGGTCTTCGCCCATACCGCCGACGTCGAGAAGGTCATGGCCCACCCCACCAGCCGCGGCCTGGGCCTGGGCCGGCTGCTGATGACGGCCCTGATCGACAGCGCCCGCCGAGCCGGCATCGAGACCCTCGCCCTGGGCGTGCGGGGCAACAACCACGGCGCCATCGAGCTCTACGAGGAGTTCGGCTTCACCGTGTGGGGGCGCCTGCCCAACGTCATCGAGGTCGACAACGAGCGCTTCGACGACATCCGGATGGCGCTGACCCTGGGCCACGGCCCCGACGTCGTGCTGCGCGGATCCACGCCCGGCGGCCCCGGCTCCTCGCCCCGCCGCCCGCTCTCGCGCCGACCTCCGATGTCGGAAGTCGGCGAAGGCGTCAGTGGTCGACGGTGACCACGATCTTGCCGACCTGGGCGCCCGCCTCCAGGTAGCGGTGCGCGTCGACGATCCGCTCCAGATCGAAGGTGCGGTCCACGCTCGCCTCGAAGGCGCCGCTACGCACGCCGGAGGTGACGAACGCCTCGGCCCGGCGCAGCCGCTCCGGATCGGTGGTGGTCTCCAGGGCGGTGTAGGTGCGCATGTTCAGCGCGGGCATGCCGAGGTCGAATCCCGGATAGGGGGTCACCTCCCCGCTCAGCGCGCCGTAGATCAAAAGCGTGCCGCCGGGGGCGACCACCCTGGCCAGGTCCACCACGCCGGGGCCGGCGACGGCGTCGAAGACGAATTCGGCGCCGCGGCCTCCGGTGAAGGCGCGCACCCGCTCGACGATGTCCTCCTCCTCGGTGACGATCACCTCGGCGGCGCCGGCCTTGCGCAGCTGTTCCACCTTGGCCTGCGTGCGGGTGGTGGCGATCGGCACCGCGCCGACCCGGTGCGCCACCCGGATCGCGGCCAGGCCCACGCTGCTGGAGGCCGCGGTCAGCACGACCGTGTCGCCGGCGCGCATCCCGCCGACCTCGACCAGCGCGCCGTATGCGGTCAGGTACGGCATCCACACCGCCGCGCCGGCGACCGGGTCCAGGGACTCGGTCCGGTGCAGCACGGCCGACGCGGGAACGATCGCGCGTTCGGCATAGACGCCGTAGTCGTTCATCGAGAAGGCGGGCACCACGCTGATCGGCCGGCCGACCTCGAATCCGGTGACCCCGGCGCCGACGGCCTCGACCACGCCGGATGCCTCCAGGCCGAGGCGGGCGGGGAACTCCTTGACGTCCTGGATGTAGTTGCCGCTGCGGAACAGGGCCTCGGCCCGGTTGATGCCTATCGCGTCCACTCGGATCGCCAGTTCACTGGGACCCGGTGCGCCGAGCTCGACGTCCTCCACGCGCAGCACGTCCGGCCCGCCGAGTTCGTGGAAGCGCACTGTCCTGACCATCACGCATCGTTCCTTCCGAGCACCGGCGACACGGGACCGCGTCGACGTGCCTCACTCAAGCGGAAGGTACGGCGGCTGTCAAACTTTGATGGCCATCACACTTTGACGAAGGTCGCCCTTTGACGAAGGTCGCACTTTGATGAGTGTCGTACCATGCGGACAGGAGGTACAACGATCGATGGCGACAACACAGCGCGGTGGACGCGAACGTGTCCCACCCCACCCGGACATCCGGACGATCGGCCTGCAGCAGGTCCTCGAAGCCCTCGTCGACCCGGTGCGCCGACTGATCGTCAGCGAGCTCTACGCCGCCCCGGAGGCCCTCAGTTGCGGCACGATCGAACTGCCCGTCAGCAAGTCCACCGCGACCCACCACTTCCATGTCCTGCGCGAGGCCGGCCTCATCCGCCAGTACTACGCGGGCACCTCGCGGATGAACGCGCTGCGCCGCGACGAGTTCGACGAATCCTTCCCCGGCCTGCTGGACGCCCTGATGGCCAGGGCCGACCGGGCCTGAGCGGCGGCAGCGGTCGGTTGGGACGGCGTCGCCGGTGCCGGGGCGGGTCCGCTCAGCCGCCGTAGGCCGTCCCGTTGCGGCGGTTGTTCTCCACCAGTTCCAACCGCACGACCATGTCCGCGAGATACGACGAGAGTTCGTGCACCACGCGCTCCTCCACGCCGTCCCCGATGGCGCGGTAACAGTGCACCAGGTTCGTCGCCCGATCCACGAACAGACCACCCGCGCGCACCGACGCCGACGGCGCACTCGCGTCGGCCATGTCGATGCCGTCCAGCAGCGCCGCGAAGCCCTCCGGCCCCGGCAACCGGTAGTCCATCGAGAAGTGGCCACTGCGGGTCAGCACCAGGCCGTCCGACGTCCAGCCCGCCAGGTTCAGCGTCTCCCGCGTTCCCCGAAAGGAGGGTGCCAACGGCCAGAAGTGCCGTCCGCGCCGTGCGAACAGTCCCGAGCGCGAACGATCGGTGTGGGTTCGCATCGGGATCCGCGACGCCTCCAGTCGCCGGCGCAGCGGCTCGACCAGCGCCGCCAACGCCGGCTCGGCGACGGCCCGAGCGTGCGATCGGCCATCCTCGGCGTGCCGTCCGCGAGTCTGCTCGGCCCGGAGCGCGTCCGCCTGCCGCTCGGCGGCGGCCCGGTACGCATCGTCGAATGAGGGAGCCAAGACGTCCACCCCGCGCAGGTGAGTCACGACGGCAACCGAGGCGAGCACCCCGACGACCGGAGCCCGGCGTTCCGGGCGGCACGGCCATCATGCAGGAACCGGGCGCGCGCATGGGTGACTTTCCCCGACGAGGCAGCAGCGCGCCGCCTGCTATGCCAGCAGGTCCTCGTGGTTGTGCACCACCAGCCAGCCGTGGTCGAAGCGGCGGGCGACCGCCGTGTTGCGGATGTGTTCGGAGGCCGGGGTCGAGCCGTCGGCGGCGGGGGCGAAGTCGACGCGCAGTGTGTAACGGGCGAGGGCGGTGTCGTCCCAGACGTCGATCACCTCGTCGCTCGCGTGGATCCCGGTGACCACCGGCGCGTCCGGGCCGACCGGCCGGGCGGCGCGGATCCGGTCCAGGTCGGCCCGGCCGAACAGGAGTTCCGGCGCGGCCGAGTCCCAGATGGTGGCCTCGGGGTGGATGCGGCTGTCGATCCGCTCGCGGTCGCCGGCCGTGAAGCCGGCGTAGATGTCCAGCAGGGCGCTCCAGACGGCGGCGCGGTCCTCGGCCGATCCGGCGGGTCGGTGCGTGTCGCGCGCGGCGAAGGCGTCGGTCATGGCACGAATGTCCTTACGTCGAGGGTGGGTCGGGTCGCGGCGCGGCTCCCGGGCCGGGGCCGGCCAGGTGCGCCCGGAGTCAGGCGGCCAGGTCTTCGCGGACGATCCGGCCGCCCTGCATGACGAACGACAACCGGCCCAGGGCCGAGATGTCGTGCATCGGGTCGCCGTCGACGGCGATCAGGTCGGCGGTGAAGCCGGGCGCGACCTGTCCCAGCCGGTCCTCGGCCTTCACCAGTCGCGCCGCGGTGGTGGACACCGACTGGAGCACGCGCAGGTTGTCCAGGCCGCCGCGGGCCATCAGGAACATCTCGTACACCGCCGCCGGCACGCCCTCGACCAGGTCGGCGGGCGGAATGTCGGTGCCGTTGACCAGTTGTACGCCGGCCGCGACCGCGCGCCGGAAGCTCTCCTGGTGCGGTTCGATCGCGTTCTGGGCGTTGTTGATCGACGCCTCCTCGAAGCGGTTCTCCCGCATCCAGCCGAGCGAGTTGGTCACGCACAGCGTGGGGGTCACGAACGCGCGCCGGTCGGCGAGCAGGCGCGCGGTGTCGTCGTCGAGTGCGTACGCGTGCTCGAAGGAGCGCACACCCTGGGCCAGGGCCGCGCGGATCGCGGCGGACTCGCCGGAGTGGGCGACCACGTACGCGTCGTGTTCGTGGGCGGCCTTGACCGTGGCGGCGATCTCCTCGTCGGTCATCTCCGCGTGCTCGAAGTCCTCGCCCTCGCGGGCCAGACCGGAGTTGATGAAGATCTTCAGGTGGTCGGCACCGGCGGCCAGTTCGCCCAGCGCCGCGCGGTAGAAGCCGTCCGCGCCGCTCGCGTAGGAGCAGTCCGCGCCCTCGCCGTGCCCGTGTGGTGTGGACAGCGCGCGGCCGGCGCCGAAGATCCGCGGAGCCTGGATCCAGCCGCGCTTTTGCGCGTCGCGCAGCACCAGGTCGATCTGGTTCTGCTCGTGCACGCAGCGCAGCGTGGTGATGCCGGCCCGCAGCGCGTCGTGCGCGCGCTGGGCGGCGCGGAACGCGGTCAGGCCCGGCGATTCGTCCTCGCGCGTATCGGAGAAGGGGAAGACCACCGACAGGTGCGAGTGGCAGGAGATCAGCCCGGGCAGCAGGTGCCGCCCGCCCAGGTCGTGCGCGTCCGCGTTGGGCGGCAGCGCGGCTCGCACCTCGGCGATGGTCGAATCCTCGACCCGCACGCTGCGGTCGCGCAGCACCTCGCCCGTGACGACGTCGACGACGTGACAATTGGTCAGCCACATGAGTGTGGTCACCCGACTTTCTCGAGGGTCGGCGCGAGGACGGTGCACGCGGCGCGCCGGCGCGGAAGGAACTCGACCAGTGCGGGTTCGGCGTCCGCGCAGGCGTCGACGGCGACCGGGCACCGGGGATGGAAGCGGCAGCCGGCCGGCGGGAAGGCCGGGTCGGGCACGTCGCCGGGCAGGTCCACGGGCAACTCGCCGCTGCCGTCGGCGCGCGGCACCGCCGCGATCAGCGCCTTGCTGTACGGGTGGCGCGGCTCGGCCCACACCTGGTCGGTGGGGCCGCTCTCCACGACGGTGCCCAGGTACATCACCGCGACCGTGTCGGCGATCTGCCGCACGATGGACAGGTCGTGCGAGATGAACAGCAGGCCCACGTTGCGCTCGCGGGCCAGTTCGAGCAGCAGGTTGGCCACCGACGCCTGCGCCGAGGCGTCCAGCGCGGCGATCGGCTCGTCGGCGACGATGCACGTGGGTTCGGCGGCGAGCACCCGGGCGATGGCGATGCGTTGGCGCTGACCGCCGGAGAACTCGTGCGGGAAACGGTCGGCGAACTCGGGCGGCAGGCCGACCCGTTCGAGCAGTTCGCGGGCCACGCCGCGGCCCTTTTCGCGAGTGCCGCCGGCCAGGACCACGGCGTCGGAGATCTGTTCGCCGACCCGGCGACGCGGGTTCAGCGACGCGTACGGGTCCTGGAAGACCATCTGCAGGCCGCGTTGCCCGGTCGGTCGCGAGCGCAGCCCGAGCGGGACGACCGGGCGTCCGTCGAACTCGACCAGGCCGGCGGCCGGTTTGAGCAGCCCGACCGCGGCCTTGCCCAGGGTCGACTTGCCGCAGCCGGACTCGCCGACCAGGCCGACCACCTGCCCCGGGGTCACGCTCAGGCTCACCCCGGCGACGGCGCGCACGGTGGGCCGGCCCGGCGTGCGGTACGCCACGGACAGGTTGCGCAACACCAGTCCGGGGGCCTTCGAGGTGACGGCGATGGTGGAGGTGACGGAGGACAGGGTCATCGGCTATCCACCTTCGAAGCGGCGACGGCGAGGGGATCGATCGGGCAGGCCCCGGCGTGGGTGGGCGTCAGCGCCAGCAGCCGCGGGCGATCCTGCCGGCAACTGTCGACCGCGTGCGGGCAGCGCGGGTGGAACGCGCATCCGGTGGGCGCCTGGCCCAGCTTGGGCGGGGCACCGACGATCGGCACGAGCGCGGCGGTACCGCCGTCGGGGTGCGGCAGCGCGTCGAGCAGGCCGCGCGTGTAGGGGTGGCGGGGTTCGCGCAGCACGTCCGCGCGCGGCCCGCTCTCCACGATCCGGCCCGCGTACATCACCGAAACCCGGTCGGCGAGTGCGGACATCACGCCCAGGTCGTGCGTGATGATCAGCACCGACAGGCCGTTCTCCCGACGCAGCCGGTCCAGCAGGCGCAGGATGCCGGCCTGCACGGTGACGTCCAGCGCGGTGGTGGGCTCGTCGGCGAGCAGCAGCGCCGGGTCGCAGGCCAGCGCGATGGCGATGGCGATGCGCTGGCGCATGCCACCGGAGAACTGGTGCGGGTAGCGGCGCAGTGCCCGCTCGGGGTCGGGGATGCGCACCGTGGCGAGCAGTTCCACTGCCCGGGCATCGGCCGCGCGCTTGTCCAACTTCTTGTGGTGGCGGAGGTGTTCGGTGAGTTGCTTGCCGATGCTGAGCATCGGGTGCAGTGAGGTCATCGGGTCCTGGAAGACCATCGCGACGCGGTTGCCGCGCAGGTCGCGGACCTGACGCGGGGTCATGGTCAGTACGTCCTGGCCCTCGACGAGCATCTGCCCGCTCGCGCTGCCGCCCTGGGGCAGCAGCCCGAGCAGCGCGAGTGCGGTCATCGTCTTGCCGGAACCGCTCTCGCCGGCCAGGCCGACGATCTCGCCGCGGCCCACGGTCAGGTCGACGCCGTCGATGGCGCGCAGTCGTTCGCCGTCGGGTCCGGGCAGTTCGACGACGAGGTCGCGAATCGCCAGCAGCGGCTCCTCGGCATCGACCGCCGGCGGGGTCGGGGTGTCGTTCATGTCCGTCACTTTCGGATCGCCCGTGCCGTACGCGGGTCCAGCGCGTCGCGCAGGGTGTCGCCCAGGAAGTTGAAGGCCAGCACCGAGAGCAGGATGGCCGCGCCGGGGAAGACGGCGACCCACCACGCGTCGAAGTTCGCCGAGCCCGCGTTGACCATCGCGCCCCACTCGGCGGCGGGCGGCTGCGCGCCCAGGCCCAGGAAGGACAGCCCGGACAGCAGCAGTACGGCGTTGCCCAGGTCGAGCGCGGCGAGCACGGCGACCGGGCCGGCCAGGTTGGGCCGCAGGTCCACGGCCAGCACCCGCCACCCGGAGGCGCCGAGCAGGCGATCGGCCTGGACGAAGTCGGATTGGCGCAGCGTCAGCACCAGCCCGCGGACCACCCGGGCGTAGGTGGGCCAGCTGACGATCACCACCGCGAGCACGGCGTTGGTCAGGTTGGGGCCCAGTGCCGCGACCACGGCCATGGCCAGGATGATCGCCGGGAAGGCGAGCACCAGGTCGGCGCAGCGCATCACGACCATGTCGATCCAGCCGCCGAAGTATCCGGCGACCGCGCCGAGCACGGTGCCGATGACCATGGCGAGCACGACCAGCAGCAGGGCGAGCGGCAGCGAGATGCGGGTGCCGTGGATGACCCGGGAAAGGATGTCGCGGCCCAATTGGTCGGTGCCGAACCAGTGTTCGCCGGACGGCGACTGGTACTTGGGCCATTTCTGGGCGAGCGGGTCCTCGGGCGAGATCACCGACGCGAAGACCGCCGCGATCAGGAAGACGCCGATGATGACGATGCCGGTGATGGCCAGGGGGCTGCGCCACGGCGACTTGCCGGGGCGGCGCTTGCGCCGCGGGGCGGGGTCGTCCGTGCCGGTGCGGTCGGCTCCGAGCCGATCGCCGAGGAAGAGGCGCGTGGCGTTCACGAGAGGCGAATCCTCGGGTCGATGACCCCGTAGAGCAGGTCCACGAGGAGGTTGATCACGACGTACACGACCGCGACGAACAGGCAGACGCCCATGATCGACGGCAGGTCCAGGTTCAGTGCGCTCTTGTACGCGTACTGGCCCAGGCCCGGCCAGGACAGCACGTTCTCGACCAGGACGGTACCGGCGAGCATGCCACCGAAGGTGAGCCCGGCGACGGTCAGGATCGAGGTGAGTGCCGGTCGCAGCACGTGCCGGCGGATCACGGTGAACTCGGGCAGGCCCTTGGCCCGGGCGGCGCGGACGTAGTCGTTGCCGAGGGCTTCCAGAACCGCGGCGCGGGTGAAGCGGGTGAGCACGCCGATGTTGAACGCGGCCAGCACACACGCGGGCAGCACCAGGCGGGAGAACGCCTCGCCGAAGGTGCCCGTGTCGCCGGTGAGCAGCGAGTCGAGCGTGTACAGGCCGGTGATGTCCTCGGGTGGGATGGCGCCGGGTGAAAGGCGTCCGCCCGCCTGGATCCAGCCGAGTTTGAAGGAGAAGAGGTAGAAGGAGACCTGGGCGAGCCAGAACACCGGCATGGACACGCCCGCCAGGCTGACGACCCGGATGATCCGGTCCGGCCAGCGGTTGCGGGTCACCGCGGCGACGATGCCCAGTCCGACCCCGATCACCAGCGCCAACACGATGGCCACCAGGGCCAGTTCGAAGCTGGCGGGCACCCGGTCGGCCAGGTCGTCCCACACGGGCCGGTGGGTCTGCTGGGAGGTGCCCATGTCGCCGTGCAGAAGGTTGTCGAGATAGGTGCCGTATTGGGAGGGCAGCGACTCGTTGAGCCCGTTCTTCTCCTTGAACGCGGCCACGGCGGCCGGGTCGTTCTGGGCACGGTCGCCGAGGTTGGCGGCGACCGGGTCGCCGGGCACGGCGTGGGTGAGCACGAAGGCCAGGATCGTGATGCCCAGGCACAGCAGCAACCCGACGGACAGGCGCACCAGCACGAAGCGGGCGAAGGGATGGGAGCCGCGCGCGGCCCGGGGGCCGGGGGCCGCACCCTTGCGGGGTGCGGCCGTCCGGGGGGTGCCGCGGTCGACCGTGGGGTCAGCCGAGCTTGTCGACATCGATGTACCAGATCGGGTTGTAGTGCAGGTTCTTCACCGTGTTGTTCGCGGCGATCACCTGTGCGGGCTGGAGCAGCGGCATGAACGGGCCGGTCTTGTTCATCGCTTCCTGGAGCTGCTTGTACAGCTGGACGCGCTCGGCGTCGGAGGTGGCGACCTTGGCCCGTTGGGCGAGGCCGGACACCTCGGCGTTGGCGTCGGCCTTCCAGCCGGCGCGCAGCGCGACCAGTTCACCCGGGGTGAACGCGAGGTAGTCGCTGGCGTCGGGGTAGTCGGCCTGCCACCACCACAGGCCCATCGCCTCGCTGCCGTTGCGGTAGGAGTCCAGCGCGGTCTGGGTGGGGGCCGGCTTGAGGTTGATGGTGATGCCGACCTCCTTGAGGTTGGCCTGCACCCGGGCGCCGAGGTCGCCGAAGTTGATCCCGTTGATGGTCACGTCGGAGGCGTAGTACAGGTCGACGCTGGGGTTGTTCAGCCCGGCGCGGGCCAGCGCGGCCTTGGCCCGCGGGACGTCGCGCTGGACGGCCTTGGCCGGGTCGAGCGCGCCGGTGAAGAAGCTGGGCACGATGCCGGCCGCCTGTGCGGAGCCGGCGCCGGCCACGTCCAGCAGGCTCTTGTAGTCCAGGCCGTAGCGCACCGCCTCCTGGAAGTCCTTGTTGGAGGTGGTCGGCGAGGTGGCCGGGTTGTCGTTGCTGAACAGGAACGCGGTGGTGGGCGTGGGCTGTTGCAGCACCTGCGCCTGGCCCTTGACCTTGACCGCCTGGTCCGGCGACATGTCCAGGGAGATTTGGCTCTCACCGCTGAGCACGTTCAACTGCTGCGTGTTCGCGGGCACGTTGCGCACCACGACCTTGGCGTACTTGGGCTTGGCGCCCCAGTAGTTGTCGTTGCGGGTGAGGATGACCTCGCTGCTGACGTCGTACTTGGTGATCCGGTACGGGCCGCTGCCCTGCGAGTCGCTGTTGAGGAACTGCTCGGCCTTGTCGCCCTGGTCGGCGCCCGGCGCGTCGGTGCCGCCGTGTGCGGCGACGGTCTTGGAGTTGACCACGCCGAGTGCGGGGGTGGCGATGCGGAACGGCAGCGCGGGGTCGGCGGCCTCGGTGGTGAGCACCACCGTGTGCTCGTCCTTGGCGCTCGCGGTGACGCCGTCGAGCAGGAAGGCCGGGTTGCCCTTGAGGTTCTTGACCCGGTTGAACGAGAACACCACGTCCTTGGCGGTCACCGGCGTGCCGTCGGAGAACTTGGCCTCCGGGCGCAGCGGGAAGGTGAACGTCTTGGCGTCCGGGGCGGCCTCGTAGGACGCGGCGAGCAGCGGTACGGGCTTGGTCACGTCGCCGCCCGCGAAGGTGAGCAGCGTGTCGTAGACAGGGCGGGTGACCAGGATCCCGGTGGGCTCGAAGGTCCGACCGGGGTCGGCGGTCTTGAGACTGAAAGAGGTGTCGACGACGAGTGTGCCGCCGTCGCCCTGCGCGTCGCCGGACTGCTTCTTGGCGCCGCCGCACGCGGCGAGCATCAAAGCGGCGGCGACGGTGACCGCCAATGGGGCGGCGGCCCGACGCACGGCCTTGGCCCGGCGACTGTCCCCGATGGGGTGATTGCCCTGCATGGCACACCTTCCTCAAGCCACCCGATCGGCCGATGACGGAACCGAGTGTTTGATCTGGCTGAACGGTGGGCTCGAAAGTAGGCGTGGCCGAGCGTGATGGTCAATGACTTTCTTGCCCGTCTCGGCATTTGGGACCAAAGTTCCTTTCACGGTGATCACTCGTCCACGTGGAGCGACGATTTTTCGCCTTGATAACGGTTTGATGACTGATCAGAGCCCACATGGAGGTCAAATGGCAGACCTGCCGACAGCGCCGCGTCAGGTGCCCGACACCCGGGCTTCATCGACTCGCGACCGGAGGGATCACCCACTCGGCGCAGTGATCTTGACGGGGAGTCAGCTTCATGCCTATGTTCGCCCCGAAGCGTTCAACCACATTGAACACGCCATGAGGCACAAGCCAGGATCCGCGAGTCGAGGGTGCTCGGCACCGGAGCGAACGGGGATCGGACCATGCTGGGTGACCGACTGCGCGAACTACGGCAGGCGCACGACCTGACCTTGCGTCAGTTGGCCGTCCAAGCCGGGATATCGGCGGGCATGCTCAGTCAACTGGAGAACGGCGCCGCGGAACCGAGTTTGAGCACCCTGCGCAAGCTCGCCCGCGTCTTCGACACCTCCATCGCGACCCTGTTCGACGATCCGGACGTACCGCGCGTGGCCGTGACCACGCGCGACCGGCGCATGCGGCTCGGCGCGGCCCGCCAGCACATCACCTACTCCAGGCTCACCCCCGGATCGGGCGATCTCGAAGTGCTGGAGGCCGACATCGAGCCCGGCCAGGCATCCTCCGACGAGCCGTACAGCCATCCCTCCACGGAATGCGCCACCGTGCTCGCCGGACGACTCGACGTCGAGGTGGACGGCCGCGTCCATCACCTCGAAGAGGGCGACGCGATCACCTTCGACTCGCGCCTGCCGCACCGGTTCGTCAACTCCTCCGACGCACCGGCCCGGCTGCTCGTCGCGGTGACGCCCCCGATGCCGTAGCGGTGCCCGGCCGGGAACGGTGCCCGTTTCCGGCCGCGGCACCCACGGGGACCACGTCACCCGGATCCCGCGTTTGTGCCCCGAAAGGACCGAGGGCATGGACCGCAACACCGTCGACTGGCACGGCTACATACCGGCCGTGACAACCCCCTTCACCTCCCAGGGCGACCTCGATCTGGCCGCGTGGGACGAACAGTTGGAGTGGTTCGCCGCCGAACGCCTCGACGGCGTGATCATCGCCGGCACCACCGGCGAGTGGTACACCCTCACCGCCACCGAACGCGCCGCCCTGTTCACCCGCGCCGCCCGCCGGGTCCGCGGCCGCTTCACCCTGCTCGGCGGCTGCAACGCCTACACCGCCTCCGCGGCCATCGGCCACGCCCGCGCCGCGCGCGCCGCCGGTCTGGACGGCATCCTGCTCACCCCGCCGCCGTACGTGGTGCCCAACTCGCGCGAGATCGTGGCCTTCTATCACGAGGTCTGCACCGCCGTCGACATCCCCGTCTGCGTGTACAACTGGCCCCGGGGCACCGGCGTGGACCTGGACACCGACACCCTGAGCGCGCTGGCGGACCTGCCCAACGTGGTCGCGATCAAGAACTCCACCGGCGACTTCGGCGCCTTCGTCAAGGGCCTGATCGCGCTGCACGAGCGGGTGCGCTACTTCGGCATCACCACCGACCGGGTCGGACTCGCCCTGATGCGCGGCATCGGCGGCGACGGGCTGATGGGCGCGGGCGCCGTCCTGGGCCGCGACCACCCCGACTTCTTCCACCACCTGGCCGCCGGGGACGAGGCCGCCGCGCTGGCCGTGGGCGCCCGCGACCGGGTGCTGATGCGGGCCTGGTTCACCGCCGACTACGGACCGCGCTTCGGCAGCGCACCGGCCATCCTCAAGCACGCCCTCACCCTGCGCGGCGTGCCCGCCGGCCACCCGCGCCGCCCCCTGCTGCCGCTGACCGTCGCCGAGGCCGAGCAGGTCCGCGCCACGGTCGCCGAACTCGGACTGCTGGCCTGATGACACCCGACCCGACGAAACCCACCGAAGTCCTGGTCGTCGGCGGCGGGTTGCTCGGCTGCGCGCTGGCCTACCACCTCGCCCGCGCGGGCGCCTCGGTCCAATTGATCGAGAAGGACCAACTCAACCGGCACGCCTCCGGGCAGAACGCGGGCAGCCTGCACTTCCAACTCGAATACCGGATGATCCAACACGGCCCCACCGTCGCCGCCCGCGCCGCCGAGGCGCTGCCGCTGCACCTGGACGCCATGCACTCGTGGGCCGGCCTGGAGGACGAACTCGGCGAATCCTGCGGCGTGCGCCGCTCCGGCGGCCTGATGCTCGCCGAATCGCCCGAGGACATGGCGCTGCTCGCGCACAAGGCACACCTGGAACACACCCACGGACTGCACGTCGAACTGCTCGATGCCCGCGCCACCCACGAACGCGCCCCCTACCTCTCCGACCGCGTGATCGGCGCCGCGTGGTGCCCGGGCGAGGGCAAGGCCAACCCGCGCCTGGTCACCCACGCCTATGCCCGGGCCGCCCGCCGCCACGGCGCCCGGATCGACACCGGCGTACGGCTGACCGCGCTGCGCCACGACGGCCGACAGTGGCTTGCCGAGACCGCCGGCGGGCGCCGCATGGCCGCGCGCGCGGTCGTGGTCGCGGCCGGCGTGTGGACCGGCGAGGTGGCCGCCATGGCCGACATCCGGCTGCCCCTGGTGCCCGTCGCGCTCACCATGACGGTCACCGCCGCCGCGCCGCCGCTGATCCCGCACCTGGTCCAGCACGCCGGGCGCCGCCTCTCGCTCAAGCAGACCGAGGAGGGCAACGTGCTGATCGGCGGTGGCCGCGCCGCCAAATTCGTCCAGCACGCCGGTGCCCTCGACCTGGACGCCCGCCCCGAACTGCGGCTGGACTCGGTGTTCGCCGGCGCCGACGCCGCGCGCGTGGTGCCGGCCGTACAGCGCCTGCCGGTGCTGCGCATCTGGTCCGGCGCCACCTCGCTGGCCCCCGACCAACTGCCCCTGCTCGGGCCCGTCCCTCGTCGGCCGGACTTCTTCGTGGCCACCGGCGGGTCCGGCTTCACCCTGGGCCCCACCTACAGTCGCCTGCTCGCCGAACAGGTCCTCACCGGCACCACCGGGCTGCCCCTCGACGACTACTCCCCCGCACGGTTCGGAGCACTGAACTTTGTCTGACCACCCGGCGCAGGTGTCCATCACCCTCGACGGCCGCCCGCACACCGTGCCGCGCGGCCGCTCGCTGGCCGCCGCCCTGATCGCCACCGACCACCCCGTCACCCGGCACGACCGGGCCGGCCGCCCGCGCGCGCCCTATTGCGGGATGGGCGTGTGCTTCGACTGCGCCGTCACCGTCGACGGCATCCCACTGGTACGGGCCTGCCAGGAGCCGGTCCGCGCGGGGATGCGCGTCGACACGGGCGGCGGGGTCGGCACGGGTGTGCGTGTGGACACCGGCTGCGGAGTCGATACGAGGGCGCGTGACGACGCCGGCGCCGAGGGCCGGGAGGACGTGCATGTCGATGCGGGTCCCGAGGTCGGCAGGGACGTGCGTCTCGACGCCGACCGCGGGATCCGGGCGGACGGGCGTTCGGACACCGGCCACAAGGATGGCCCGGGCCTGCGTCTCGACACCGACCCCGAAGTCCGGGCGGACGTGCGTGGCGACACCGACCGCGAGGACGTGTGATGACCGCCACCGAACCGCAGGTGCTGATCGTCGGTGCCGGCCCCGCCGGTCTCGCCGCCGCCGTCACCGCCGCCCACCACGGCGCGCAGGTCCTGGTCGTCGACGAACAGGCCCGCCCCGGCGGGCAGATCTGGCGTCGGCCCGATCCCGGCGCGGGCGGCCCCGACCCGCTCGCCGGCCCCGCGTACGCCGCCGGTCGCGCGCTGCTCGCCCGGGCCGCCGCGCACCCGCGGATCACCTTCGCGCACGACACCACCGCGTGGGGCGTCTTCGGCACGAGCACCACACCCGACGGCTTCGCCGCGCCCCCCGGCACGCTCGTGCCCGACGGTCCCCGGGTCGCGGTGCATGGCCCCGACGGGGTGCACATCCTGCTGCCCAGGGCCCTGTTGCTCACCGCCGGCGCCTACGACCTGCCGGTGCCGGTACCCGGCTGGACCCTCCCCGGCTTCTTCACCGTCGGCGGCATCCAGGCCCTGCTCAAGGGCCACCGCACCCTCGCCGGCCGACGCATCGTGCTGGCCGGCGCCCATCCACTCCTGCTGATCGCCGCCGCGCAGTTGGTGCGCGCCGGCGCCGACGTCGCCGAAGTCGCCTTCGCCCAGGGCCTGCCCGCCCCCACCGAGCTCACCCGCGCACTCGCGGCGCTGCCCGGCAACCGGGCCAAGGTCGCCGAGGGCCTCGCCGCCGTGCGCACCCTGCGGCAGGCGGGCGTACCGATCCGCACCCACACCCTGGTCCTGCGCGCCGAGGGCGACGAGCACGTCAACGCCGCCGTGCTGGCCCGGGTCGACCGGAACTGGCGTCCCGTACCCGGCACCGAACGCACCATCGCCTGCGACACGGTCGGCACCGGCTACGGCTTCGTCCCCTCCACCGAACTGGCCCGCCAGGCCGGGTGCGCGGCGACCTGGAACGGCTCCGCCGGCGGCTGGGTCCTGGTCCACGACCACGCGATGCGCACGACCCTCCCGCACATCTGGGCCGCCGGCGAACTCACCGGCATAGCCGGCGCCGAACACGCGGTCGCCGCCGGCAAACGCGCCGCGCTGGACATCTGCCGCAGCCTCGGCATCCTCGACACCGCCGACCACGACCGGGAACTCCCGGCCGTCGAACGCGAATTGGCCGCCACCACACGAATGGCCAGACTGCTCGAACACACCTGTACGCCCGACCGCGCCGCGCTGAACGCGCTCGCCGAGGACGACACGTTGTTGTGCCGCTGCGAAGAGGTGACCTACCGGAAGATCCGCCACACGCTGCGGGACAACCCCGGCCTGGGCACCGCCGACGCGGTCAAACTGCTCACCCGGGCGGGCATGGGCCCCTGCCAGGGCCGCATGTGCGCTCCCGCCCTCGTCGAACTCCTGCACCAGGAAACCCGCATCCCCCGGGAAACCCTCGGCCCCTTCACCGCCCGCCCCCCGATCAAGCCCCTCCCACTGGCTGCCCTCGCCGACGCCCACGACGCCACCACCCATACACCCCCGGCACCCGCCGACACCGAAACGCCCCGGTAACGCAACGGTGTTCGTGGGCCGTTGCCGCGTCGGTCGTGCCGGCCGAGACGGGCCTGACATCGGCGCCGTCCGCGCCGGGTGGCCCTTGATCGCCCGGCGGACCCTTCCCGACGATGGCGACACCGGCTCCCGACCGGCTCCCGACTCGCGCACAACGCGGAGATCCCGCCGGCCCCCATCGGAGCCGGCGGGATTCGCACGGTCGGCGGATCAATGATCCAGGGCGCCTTCGGCGAATCCCGGGGCCTGGGCAAGCCGATCCTCGGCCGACCCGCCGCCCGAGGTGGTGGTGGTGGTGCCGGTGGCGGGGTGCCGGTGGCGGGGTTCACCGGACAGGCGTCACCGGGCACGCCGGCGTCAACCCTTGACCTCCCGGCCGGACTTGGCCCAGTTGTCGTGCAGTCGGTCGAGGTACGAACTCGCCTGTGAGCCCGGCTTCACGCCGCGTGCGAAGGCCCGCATGTTGCCCGCGCCGGTGTTGTAGCCCAGTGCGAGGAGTTCGTTCTTCGTCAGCGCACCGGCCCACTTCGCGGGCAGTTGCGCGGCCAGGTCGTGCAGGTGCCAGGCCGCGGCCTCGATCGCCAGGTCCGGGTCGTCCGGCAGGTCCCGCCAGTCCCGATCGGCGAAGTCCCGGCCCTGTTTGGCCTCGTCGAAGGCGGCCTTGTGCATGTTCGCGATCCCGAAGGCGGAATCCGGCTTAAGCTTCTGCCAGGCCCGCTCCAGCGCCGAGTCGTGCGGCTTGTACGACTCGTTGTGCAGGATGGCCATCAGCAGCTGCGGATCGATGCCGGCCGCCCGCGCGTGCTTGACCACCTGCGGCGCGTAGCGGGCCGGTTGCCCGCCGCCGCCCTTGGGCGCCGCCGTGTCCGCGACGCCCGGTCCCGCCGAGCCGGACGCCCGGGCGGAACCGGTCTTCGGCGGCTCGCACGCCACCGCTCCGGTGCTCGCCACGACGAGCACCACCGCCGCCGGCCACCACCGATACCCGCGAGACTTCCCCACGCCGCGCCCCTCCGTCCGTACCCCACCCGATCGACCAGCCTACGCGCCGGGCCGCGGCGGCCCCGGTACGACCCGATCCGGGACCGGGCGCGGTCCACCGGCCGCCTACCCGGCCGCCAGGCTCGGGTAGTCCACGTATCCCTCCGCGCCACCCCCGTACAGCCCGCTCTCGCGCGGCGCGTTCAGCGCGGCGCCGGCGGCGATCCGCTGTGGCAGATCCGGGTTGGCCAGGAACAGCCGGCCGAACGCGTAGACGTCGGCGAGGCCGGTGCGCAGCGCCCGCTCGGCCTGCTCCCGACCGCCGGGCTCGGGGCCGTCGTAACTGCCCACGAGCGTGCCCCGCCAGCGCGGACGCAGATCGGCCGGCGCCGGATACTCCCCGGACTGCACCACATGCAGATACGCCAACCCCATGCCGTCGAGCGCGTCCACCAACCGGTGGTAGCGCCCGGCCGGGTCGGACTCGACGATGTCGTGGAGCCGGTTGTCGGGCGAGATGCGCAGCGCGGTCCGATCCGCCCCGATCGCGGCGGCGACGGCCTCGACCACCTCCACCGCGAACCTGACCCGGTCGGCGTGGACGTCGGTGCGCAGGTTGGCGCTGTCGGAAAGGAACTGGGCCAGGAGGTAGCCGTAGGCGCCGTTGACCTCGACGCCGTCGAAGCCGGCGTCGACGGCGTTGCGCGCCGCCGCGGCATGCGCCTCGACCGCCTCGACGACCTCGCCCGCCGACATCGCGCGCGGCCGGACGTAGTCCCTGGGACCCGCGGCGGTGTGGATGGAGCCGTGCGAGACGGCTACGGCGGAGGGCGCGACGGGCTGCGCGCCGCCGAGGAGATCGGGGTGGCAGACCCGGCCCACATGCCACAGCTGGGCGAAGATCCGACCGCCCGCGGCATGCACGGCGCGGGTGATCCGGCGCCGGCCCTCGACCTGGGCGGGATCGGTCAGGCCGGGGACACCGGGGCCGCCCTTGCCGAGGCGGTGCGGCCAGATGCCTTCGCTGACGATCAGGCCGGCGGCGGCACGTTGGGTGTAGTACTCGGTCATGATCGCCGTGGGAACTCCGGTGGCGTCGTCGGCGCGGGAACGGGTCATCGGCGCCATGGCCACGCGGTTCGGCAGCCGGAGGGCGGGCCCGTGATAGGGCTCCAGCAGGGGGGAGCGCACGGTCGTCCTCACAGCGCGACGCGCCGTGGTGTCGAACTCGTGGACCCCGGGCGTGCCGGTGCACCGGATCGGCGACGTGCCGCTGCCCGAGGCGGCTGCCTTCGTGGAACTGCCGCACCGTGCCTACCGGGCCGGCCGAACATCTCCACCGAGGCGATCCGCAGCCGCTCCAGGTGCGGGTCCAGGCCCCGAACCCGACCTGCGCGCACCCGCATGGCGGTGAAGTGGGCATAACCCGCGAAGGCGGGCGGCGCCAACTCCTCGACGCTCGCCGGCCGGCCGTCGCGGAGCGCGACAAAGCCCGCGTGTCCCCTGTGTTCGGCAAGCTCTGCCGACGCCTCGTCGGCGGCGACCGGCGCGGCCTGGACGGCATCCCTACTCATGGCAATCTCCCGGGTCGTGATCGGTCGCCCCCGCCGACGACTCGACCGGAGGGGGTGACCACGAGCGTGCCGCACCGCAGCCGGGTCACCCAGAGCCCTGTTCGGCTTACGACCGGTGGTCCTACCACTGCCAGGGTCAGGCTCGCCCGCCCTCGTGGACCCACCACTGCGGACAATGGACGGTATGAACGATCGGCCCCAGACGGCGCAGACCACGACCGAGACGGCACAGGCGTGGGACCTCGGCGGCGAGCCGATCGATCCACGCGCCGAGATCAGCGAGTTCCTGCGCAATCGACGAGCCCGGCTGCGCCCGGAGGACGTCGGCCTGACCGGTGCGACCGGGCGGCACCGGCGCGTGCCGGGGCTGCGCCGCGAGGAGTTGGCCCAGATGGCCGGCGTGTCGGTCGCCTACCTCACCCGGCTCGAACAGGGCCGGGGTCACAACGTGTCGGAGGAGGTACTCGACGCCATCGCACGCGCGCTGCGACTGACCGACGCCGAGGCCGAGTACCTCGACCACCTGGTCAGGTGCCAGCGCCGCAGGCGCACCACTCCCCCGCGACAGCAGCAAGTACGCGGCGCGCTCCGGGGTTTGCTGTCCTCCTTGGCGGGCGTGCCGGCGTACGTGACCGGGCAGCGCTCGGACATCCTGGCCTGGAACCCGATGGCGGCGGCGCTGTTCGGCGACTGGGACCGACTGCCGCCCCGGGAACGCAACTGGGCCCGGCTGGTGTTCCTGCGCCCGGATCAGCGCCGGCTGTTCGTGGACTGGGAGGCCAAGGCGGCCGACATCGTCGGCGCCCTGCGGCTGGACGCGGGCTGCCATCCGGACGATCCGCAACTGTCCACTCTGGTGGGTGAACTCTCGGTCAAGAGCGAGGAGTTCCGCTGTCTGTGGGCCAGACACGACGTCAGGGAGCAGCACCACGGCACAATTCGCCTGCACCACCCCCTGGTCGGCGACCTGAGCCTGTCCTTCGAATCACTGCGCCTACCCGACGATTCCGAACAGTCGCTGACCATGTACCACGCCGAGCCGGGCTCGACCACGGCGGAAAACCTGCGCCTGCCGGCCAGTTGGGGCGCGGACGCGACCACGACGGAGTCCGGCGCCCGGCGCGCCTGATTGCGGGCGCGACGAACCGGGGTCACCCGGCGGCTCGATTGTGGTGACCGACTACGGGATACCGGCGGCCGGCTTCCCTTCACCGAGCCGAATGCTCACCTGGAAGCCCGCCTCCCGGAAACCCAGGGCGAGCGCCACCCGCTTGGACGGCTCCGGTCGTGCTCGCCATTGCGGAAGCAGGCCGGCGTCCAGGGCGTGGGCCACCGCCGCCGACGCGACGGTCCGCGCCAAACCCCGGCCGCGACTCCCCGGCGCCACCAGCACACCGTGCTGAGCCACGGACCGCGGCCAAACCTGATAGCCGGCCGCCGCGACCACACCCGCACCGGCACGGACGACGAAGACCGGCGACGTGACGTCCGACAAGCCGCTCTCGTCCGCGTCCGCCGCGCCGACCCGGTCCAGGAGGACGGCCATCTCGGCACCGTCGCACGCCACTTCCTCCACAACGGCAGCACCCTCGTGCGGCAGGAAGGCCGCGCGGTCCAGGTAGAGGAGAGAGGCCGGCCCCAGCACGTCGACGACGGCCAACGCCTCGAGCAACCGGTCCGCGGCGACAGGCTCCCCCGCCGGGGCCGACTTCCGGACGGCGCCCGCCAACAACTCGGCCTCCCGCGCGTCGGGCGCGGTGGCGATACCGGCACCGCCGAGCAGTACGACCCCCGCCCACCCGGGCGGGCACAACTGCGAGCCGGGCGAAACCACCACGTCCACCTCACCCGGTGCCGGGAATGCCACCGCGGCCCCCGCGGCCTCGACCCACAACTCCCGAGCCCGGCCGAGCAAGAGATCGCCGTCCATGCCCGTATCGTGCCCGACCCCACGACCCCGAGCGACCGAATTCGCCGGCTCCCCCGCCCTCTTACCGGCCCCGGCCGGACGGATCCGACCGTTTCCGGCTCTCCTCACGAACGCGTGTGGCCGGGGTCGACCGGGCACCCGCCGACGGCCGAGCGGAGCAGTCCGCTCGCCAGGGCGAGCGCGTGCGCCTGTCCGGGGCAGGCGTGCGCGCCGAGGCCGAACGGCGCCTCGGACAGGTCGACTTCCACCAGGGCGCCGTCGGGTGCGATCCGACGGGTGAGCGGTACGGGTGCGTCGGTGCGCCCGGCCGCCAGATTCGCGACCAGGGTTTTGGTCGAGTCGCATGCCTGGACGAGCAGGCCGATGCGGCTAGCGGTGGCCTCGTCGGCGACGCCACCGCAGGCCCGGACCAGTCGCCGCACAGCCCGGTCGGCCGCCTCGGTGATCGGGGTGTGCGGTTGGTAGGACCGGGCCACCACCGCGACGTCGGCCGCGACGTCGGCGGGCAGGTCGAGCGCCTCGGCGAGCACCTCGACCGGCCCCGCGGCGCCGGTCGACGCGCGCTCCAGCAGCGTCCGTGGATCGATCCGGGCCAACTCGGCCATTGCCAGTGCACGTCTGCGCTCGTGCGGGCCACCTTCGCTGAACCGCGCGACCGACGCCCGCAGCCAGGCGACACCCCCGGGCGGCGCATCGGGCACGGAGGGGACCGTGTACGCGGGATTGGTCAGCACGGCGGCGGTTCGCATCGTCATGGGCCCATGCTGGACCCTCGACGCTACGGCCTCGACCGAAATGTCGCCGCGCGCAGCGCGGTTGCGGCCGAACCTTCGCCGGCATGCCCTGACGGGACCGTGCGATCGCGTCGAGTTCAACGGAAATCGCGGGGAACCGCAGGGAACCGCAGGGAACCAGTGAACCAGTGAACCAGTGAACTTGAGCCGCACGCGCGGAGGACCCGGGCCCGTTCGCCGTGCCGTGCGGGACGGAGATCACATCACCGATTCGACCGATGCCGATCGGGCGTCCGGTTCGGCGGTGTGCACCCGGCGCGGCGCGGCGGCGGCCAGGGCGGTGAGCCGCTCGTGTGCCGGGCGCACGTGGGCGACGCACTCCGGGCCGAGCAGGGTGCTGCGCAGGATGTGGGTGTCGTTGCGGTCGGCGACCGCGCGCGGGTGTCGGATCAGGAAGTCCAGGACGCGCACCCGCAGTGTGCTCAGGTGCACGGGGGGTTCGGCATCCGGCGGGTCGGCCTTCACGATGTGCCGGCTGGCGGTCGCCACGGACGACAGGCGCGGGCGGGGTTCGCCGGTGAGGGGCAGGTAGGTCAGGATGTCCAATTCGGGTTCCTGATACAGCATCAGCTCCGGTTCGCCGTCGATCAGGTCGCGCCAGCGGCGGGTGCTTCGGAGCCGGTCGGCGAGCAGCTCGCCCAGGCCGTCGGGGGTCAGCGGCAGGGCCCGCAGGGTCAGCCACAGAGCCGCCGCGGTGGCTCCGGGCGGGGCCTGGTCGAGGCCGGTTTCGCCCGGGCGCCTTCCCTGCCCCGGGCCTGCCTCCTCCGAACCGTTGGTGCCGCGCGTCAACAGCGCGCCGCACGCGTGCGGGTGCAGGCCCCGGCGGTGCGGGTCCACGGCCACCGAGTCGCAGCCGGCGATCGCGCGAAGGTGCCGGGCGGCGGGGGTGCCGCGCAGTTCGACCGCGCCGGCCAGCAGGGTGAAGAACCCGCCGTGGGTGGCATCCACGTGTACGCGCACATCGTGGTTCCGGCACAGCGCCAGGATGTCGGCGATCGGATCGACCGCGCCGAGCGTGTCGGTGCCGGCGCCGACCACGACCGTACCGACGCGTTCCTTGGCCAATAGCGTCGCGAGGGCGTCGAGGTCGATCCGGCCGGCGGCGTCGGTGCGGACGCAGTGCGCCGGCACCCGCAACACGTCGCACCCGCGTTCGTGCGCGGCGTAGCCGTCGGCGCTGTGCGCGATGCCCCGTTCGGGGTGGGCCTCGCGAGCCACCCGGAGGGCCTCCAGGTTGGCCATGGCGCCGCCCGAGGTGAGCCGACCGTACGCCGCCGGCAGCCCGAACATCGCCGCCAGCTCGGCGACGACCTCGTCCGCCAACGCGGCCGTGCCCGGATCGCCGTCGCACACCCGCCCCTCGAGCTCGACCAGCGTGGCGGCGAACCGACCGACGAGCGCGGCCCGGTACGGTGGCTCGACCGGGTGCCCGGCACCGGCCCGGGGCGGGGACGGCCGCCCACCGCGCAGCCGCGCGGCCAGGTCCGCCAGGTGCGGTTCGAAGCGGTCCCCGTCGGCGGCCCGCGCGTCGGCCCACGCGGACCACGTGTCGAATGCCTCGGTCAGCCGGCGACGGGTGTCCATGGTGTCCCTTCGGATGATGCGGCGGTTGACGGATGGCCCGGCAACTCGACACCCTCGACCCGGACCCGGTATCCGCGCGGCGAGGACGCCTCGTGCGGGATCGGGTCGAGCGGGACGCGGGCGGCCGCGCCGTCGGGACGAAACCGGACCATCAGACTTCCCGACCGAATCTCGATCATGCACACCCGAGACCCGGATGGCCGCCGCCCTCGTCCCCGGGGCACCCGCGAGCGCGTATCACCCGAGCCGGGACGAGGCCGAACCGGTACCTCGGTCCCGAAACCGCGGTGGGGCAGGACCGGAGTCCGGGGTCGAGATCGTCACTGTGGTGGTCTACCGCGGTCGCCGGAACCGATGGAATGGAGGGCGACTCCATTCCCGCGAGAAGGGCTCGTCCCGAACTCGCGGCAGACCCGGCCGACCGGCTTCGCGTCCGTCGACCACCGACAATCAGCTAAGGAGACCCGAGAATGGGGTCCGACCATCTTCCGGCGGCCTCGGCGGTTCCCGGCGAGGTCATCACCCTGAGCCCGAGGGCGGGGGCATACGCACGGCTGCGGCGCGCGATCACCGACCATCGTGCGTACCGCAACGAGCTGCTGCTCGTGATCGCCTCCGCCGTCATGGATTCACTCGCCTTCGTCACGACCACCGAGTTCGACTCCGCGGGCGTGACCACGCGGGTGATCGGGTTCGGGCTGGCGACCGCGGGCGGGGCGGTGCTGATCGCGCGTCGCCGGTATCCGATGCAGGTGCTGATCGCCGTCGTGCTGCTCCAGGCGGTCTTCGTCCTGTGCACCGACGCGGCCACGCGCAGCTTCGGCTGCGCACTGATGGTCGCGCTGTACACGGTTTCCCGGTATCGCGGTCCTCTCGACATCGGCTTCGCCGGGTGCCTGGCGGTGGCGGTTCAGCTGCTGCGGGCGCTACCCGGCGCCGGCGAGCCCGTCGCGCAGGCGTGTGCTTCCGGCTTCGGCGGCGCCGCCCTGGTGATCACGGTCGGCGTCGGCACCGCCAAGTGGCAGCAGCAACTGGCCATCAATCGGCAGTTGCGCGCGGACCGGGCGGTGACCGAGGAGCGCCGGCGGATCGCCCGCGAGCTGCACGACATCGTGGCGCACCACATCACCACGATGTACCTGATGTCGGGAGGCGCTCGGGCAACCCTGGAACGCGATCCCGAAACGGCCCGGGAGGCGCTGTTCACGCTGGAGGCGTCCGGGCGCACCGCGCTCGGCGAGATGCGCCAGTTGCTCGGCGTGCTGCGCAGCACCGACGGCCCCGAGGAAGCACCGTCGGAGCCGCAACCGGGGATGCCCGAGATCCATCGGCTGATCACCGAGTCGCGTGCGGCCGGCCTGCCGATCGAGTACGAGGAGATCGGCGAACGGCGGTCGTTGTCGGCCGCGACCGGACTGACCCTGTACCGGATCGTGCAGGAGGCACTCACCAACACGCGCAAGCACTCGGGGGCCGCCCGGGCGTCCGTACGGGTTCGGCATCTGCCCGATCGGGTCGTGCTGGAGGTGCTCGACGACGGCGCGGGCGGCTCGGCGCCGCCGAGCGGCATCACGGGCAGCGGCTACGGCCTGATGGGCATGCGTGAGCGGGTGACCCTGCACGGCGGCACCCTGGAGGCCGGACACCGTCCGGAAGGCGGTTTCCGGGTCGTCGCCGACGTGCCCCTGCCGCCGAGCGAACCCGCCTGGACCGGCTGACCCGCCGACTCGTCCCGGCCCCGTCCGGTCCGTCCCGCCCGCGCGGGCGGGAAGGACCTCGGGCTCACGGCCCTTCGCCCGTCTTCGCGTCCACCGCGTACAACGCGCCGTCCGCCGTCGCCGCGTACACCATCCGGTCGGCCACGACCGGCGCGGTCTTGATCGCGCCGGTCGTGCTCCGGGTCCACCGGACCTCGCCCGTGCCGGCGTCCAGCGCGTACAGATTGCGGTCCTCGCTGCCGGCGTGAACGAGGCCGTCGGACACCGCCAGGGGCGCGCGCACCGGGCCGCCCGGGGTGCTGCTCCAGCGCTCGACGCCCGTGCGGGCATCGAGCGCGATGATCGTGCCTTCCGCCGAACCGACATAAAGCATCCGGTTGTGCGGCGCCAGGCCGGTCACGGTTTTACTCCCGAGCGCATACTCCCAGGACATCTTTCCGGTGGACGTGTCGAAGGCGCGCAGCACCTCGGGCACGTCCGCGTCGACACCCGCGTGATAGGCGGTGTAGTCCGCGAACGCCACTTGGGCCCACGGGATTCCGGTCGTGTCCGAGGCCCACTCCGGCACGCCGGTCAGGTGGTGGATCGCGTACAACTGGGGCTTTCCCGAGGCGGTGCGGCCGGTGCAGAACACCCGCCCGTCCGCGACCACGGGATCCCACGGGCCCTCGCCGGCCGGATCGAAGGTCCAGATCTTGGCGCCGTTCTGCGCATCGAGGCCGTACAGCCGACCGTCCCAGCCCGCCGCGACCACGACGCCCTTCCAGGTCGCGAGCGGGTCGTTCACCACGTTGTTCGTCGCGAACTCCCAGCGCTTGCTGCCGGTGCCGGCGTCGAACGCGTAGACCAGCCCGTTGTCGCGACCGCCGACGTAGACCACACCACCGGTGGCGATCGGGGTGCCGAGCACCTCGCCGGTCGGGTGCTCCCAGCGTTTGACGCCGGTCGCCGCGTCGAGCGTGTACAGCTTGTCGAGGTGGCCGATCACGTGCACGACCCCGCCGGCCACCAGCGGCCGCTCCAGCAGGCCGTCCGCCTCGAAGGACCAGCGCTGCGTGCCGGTGGCGGTGTCGATGGCGTACACGTGGTGGTCGTCACTCGTGATGTACGCGGTGTCCGCGACGATCGTGGGCGCGGTGTTGATCGCCTCCCGCGCGGCGAACCGCCATCCGATCGGGCGGGGCGCGCCGGTGGACGCGCCGGCGAGCGGTTTGGCCGAGGCATCGGCGGACGGTGTGGCGGACTTGCCCGGGCGGGCCGGCCCCCCTCGTCCGGTACCGGTCCCGGCGCCGCGGTTGTAGAGGGACAGCCACACCCCGGCGCCCACGACGCCGAGTCCGCCGACGAGCACCCCCCGGCGACCGATCTGCGGCCGAGTGCCGCGGTCGAGCACCACCGTGTCCGTGCCCTCGGCGAACGGCCGGAGCAGGCGCGCCACTTCGGCGGCATCGCGCGGTCGGTCGGCCGGTTTCTTGGCCAGCATGCGCAGCACCACGGCATCGAGCGCCGCCGGGACGTCCGAGCGCAGCCGACTCGGCGGATCGGGCGCCGTGCGCAGGTGCGCGTACATCAGCGCCACCGGCTCGCTCGTACCGAACGGCTTATCTCCGGTGAGGAGTTCGTGCAGCACCCAGCCGAGCGAGTACAGGTCGCCGCGGGCGTCGCCGGAGGTGCCGCGCACCCGCTCGGGCGGCATGTAGCCGAGCGTGCCGATCAATCGGGTCGACTCCCGGGTCGCGGCGGCGTAGCGGGCGATGCCGAAGTCGAGGACCTTGATCGTGCCTTCGGGGGTGAGCATCAGGTTGGCGGGCTTGACGTCGCGATGCACGATGCCGGCCCGGTGCGCCGCGTGCAGCGCGACGGCGGCCTGCGCCACCCGGTCGGCGGCGATCGGGACGGGCGGCGGGCCGTCCTCGCGCAACACCCGGGCCAGGTCCCGGCCTTCGACGTGCTCCATCACGAGGTAGAGCGTGCCGTCGGCGGCGTCCCGCCCCACGTCGTGAACGGTGACGATACCCGGGTGGTCGACACCGCCGGCGGTGCGCGCCTCGCGCAGGAACAGTGCGGTGTCGCCGTCGTCGGCACCGGTGCGCAGCAGCTTGACCGCGACTCGCCGGTCGATCGTCAGGTCGCGGGCGGCCCACACCTCGCCCATGCCGCCGCGGCCGAGCAGTGTCGTCAGTTGGTAGCGCTCGGCCAGGATCCGAACCGTCATCTTCCTGGATTCCCCCCGTCCGGTTCCCGATCCACCGACCGGGATACGGGGTTCGGGCCGCATCCTACGGCGATCCGCCGGCGACGAACGCGCGCAGGTCACCGGTGCGGTGCCGCCGGTGTGTGCCGCGCGCCGGTACCCTCCTGGGATCTCGGCGCGTGCGCGAGCGCGCCGGGTGACCCGCTCGCCCGTACCCGACCCAGGGAGAACGCACAGTGGACGCTGACGTGATCGTCGTCGGGGCCGGGCTCGCCGGTCTGGTGGCCACCCACGAACTCACCGCGCGGGGCCGGAAAGTCGCGCTGGTCGACCAGGAGGGCCCGGCGAACCTGGGCGGGCAGGCGTTCTGGTCGTTCGGCGGACTCTTCCTGGTCGACTCGCCCGAGCAACGCCGGTTGGGCGTGCGGGACTCCTTCGAACTGGCCTGGAGCGACTGGCGCGGCAGTGCCGGGTTCGACCGACTCGACGACGAGGACTCCTGGGCGGTGCGCTGGGCCCGCGCCTACGTCGAGTTCGCCGCCGGCGAGAAGCGCTCGTGGCTGGCCGGCCACGGCATGCGTTTCCTGCCCACGGTCGGCTGGGCCGAACGCGGCAATCTGCGCGCCGACGGGCACGGCAACTCGGTACCCCGCTTCCACGTCGCGTGGGGCACCGGCCCGGGCGTGCTGGAGCCCTTCGTCCGGTCGGCCCGCCGAGCCGTCGCCGACGGGTTGCTCACCTTCCACCATCGGCACCGGGTGGACGAGTTGGTCGTCGAGGACGGCGCCGCCCGCGGGATCCGCGGCCGGGTCCTGGCCCCCGATTCCGCCCGCAGGGGCGCGCCGAGCAACCGGGACGAGGTCCGCGACTTCGAACTCACCGCGCAGGCGCTCGTCCTGACCACCGGCGGGATCGGCGCCGACCACGACCTGATCCGCCGCCACTGGCCCGCCCGGATGGGCAGCGCACCCGCGAGCATGGTCACCGGCGTACCCGCGTACGTGGACGGGCGCATGCTCGACATCGGCGCCGCGGCCGGGGTCCGGGTGGTCAACCGCGACCGGATGTGGCACTACACCGAGGGCCTGCGCAACTGGGACCCGATCTGGCCCGGCCACGGCATCCGGATCCTGCCCGGCCCGTCCTCGATGTGGTTCGACGCGCTCGGGCGCCGGCTGCCCGAGCCGTGCCTGCCCGGCTACGACACCCTGGCCACGCTTCGGCACCTGCGTACCACCGAGGATCTCGCGGACCACGACCACTCCTGGTTCATCCTCACCCAGCGGATCATCGAGAAGGAGTTCGCCCTCTCCGGTTCCGAACAAAACCCCGACATCACCGCCAAGGACCGGGTCGGCTTCCTGCGCGCCCGCCTGATCGGCAAGGGCGCACCGGCTCCCGTGGAGGCTTTCAAACGGCACGGCGCGGACTTCGTCGTCGCCGACACCCTGGACGAACTCGTCGCCGGCATGAACCGCTCGACCCCCGAGCCGCTCCTGGACCCGGCGCTGATCCGCCGTCAGATCGAGGCCCGCGACCTACAGATCGCCAACCCGTACGGCAAGGACGCGCAGATCCAGGGCATCCACAACGCCCGCCGCTACCTGGGCGATCGGCTCGGTCGGGCCGCCGCCCCACACCGCGTCCTGGACCCGGCGGCCGGCCCGTTGATCGGCGTCAAGCTGCACATCCTCACTCGCAAGACGCTCGGCGGCATCCAGACCGACCTCGACGCGCGCGCCCTCGGACTCGACGGACGGCCCATCGACGGCCTGTACGCGGCCGGCGAGGTGGCCGGCTTCGGCGGGGGCGGCGTGCACGGCTACAACGCCCTGGAGGGCACCTTCCTGGGCGGCTGCCTGTTCGGCGGTCGACTCGCCGGACGCGCCGCGGCCCGCGCGACCGGCGGGTAGGACCGGTCCGGTCGCGTAGGGCCGGCGGTCGCGGGAGCCCGCCCGGCGTGTCCCGATCGCCGGAACGCTCGGCCCCGCGCGCGCCGGTCCGTTCGTAGCCTTGCGGCCTTCCGTCCCGTGGGGGACGGGGAGACCGGAGGCACACATGGGCGACGAGACGCATCACCATGTCATCGTCGGAGGGAGCGCGGCCGGCATCTCCGCCGCTCTCGCGCTGCGCCGGCACGGCTTCGCCGGGCGCGTCACCGTCGTCGAGGCGGGTCACGAACTCCCGTACGAACGACCACCGTTGTCGAAGGCGTTGGCCGGCGGCGAGCACGCCTTCCTGCATGCGATCCTGCCCCGGCAGGCGTACGCCGAGCACCGCATCACCCTGCTGCCGGCCACCCGCGCGCTGGCCGTGGACCCCCGGCGCCGGGCCGTCGAACTGGACGACGGACAGACGCTGTACGCCGATCGTGTCCTGCTGGCCACCGGTGTGCTCCCGCGCACCCTGCCGGTGCCGGGCGCCGAACTGGCCGGCGTGCTGACCCTGCGCGACGTCCGCGATGCCCGGGCGCTGGCCGCCCGCCTGCGCGCGGGCGGGCCGGTGGTCGTGGTGGGCGGCGGCTTCATCGGCCTGGAGGTCGCGGCGGTCGCGCGCGAGGCCGGCCTGGACGTCACCGTGGTCGAAACGGGCGCCCGGCCGTTGGAGGGCCCCCTCGGTCCGGTGTTGGCGTCGCGGGTGACGGCGCTGCACGAGCGGGCCGGGGTGCGGCTGCGCACCGGGGTGTCGGTGGCCGCGTTCACCGGCACGACCCACGTCACCGGGGTCCGCCTCACCGACGGGCGGGTGCTGCCCGCCGCGACCGTGGTGGTCGGCGTCGGGGTGCGACCCGACACCGCGCTCGCCGAGGCCGCCGGCGTGCTCTGCGACGACGGCATCGTCGTCGATCGGCACTGCCACACCAGCGTGCCGTGGATTCTCGCCGCCGGCGACGCCACGAACCAGCCGCATCCGCACCTGCCCACCCGGGGCCGGATCGAGCACTGGGACAACGCCATGCAGCAGGGCGCGGTCGCCGGGGCCGTGCTCGCGGGCGTCCTGGAAAGCCACACCGCGCTGCCCTACTTCTACTCCGAACAGTACGGCCGGACCCTGCAGATGTACGGACGCCCGGCCCCCGGCGACGAGTTCGTGCCACGCGCCGAGGCCACGTCCGCGGTGGATTCGGTGGACCCGGCCGAGGCGGACGAACCGGAGGACGGCGGCTTCCTCGGCTTCTGGACCCGAGAGGGCGTCCTGGTCGCCGCCGCCGGCCTGGACCGTCCCCGCGAACTGCGCGCGGCACGCACGCTCATCGAGCGTCGTGTACCGGTGGACGCCGCCACGCTGGCCTCCCCCACGACCGACCTGCGGGCCCTGGCCAGGACTTCCGCCCCGCCCGGCCCATCGGTGGCCCGGCTCCGCTCCCGCCCGCAGACCCGATCACCGCACGCGGGCGGCACGAGCGGCACGAGCCTCGCGAGCGGCAAGGAGGCACCGTGACCGAGCACCCCACCGACCCGCGGATCGCCCGCGTCGCGGACCGCCTGTACGAGGCCGACCGCAGCGGCGCGGCCATTCCGCCGATCCGCACCGAACTGCCGGACGCCGACCCGGCCGCCACCGGTTACGCCGTACAACGCCACAACGTCGCGCGCTGGATCGCCGAAGGCCGCCGCCCGGTCGGCTACAAGATCGGTCTGACCTCCGCCGCCGTACAGCGCCAACTCGGGGTCGACCGACCCGACTTCGGCACCCTCTTCGCCGACATGGCGTACGCCGACGGCGCCGAACTGCCGCTCGCCGGCCTGATCCGGCCGCGCGCCGAGGCCGAGGTCGCGCTGGTCCTGGACCGCGATCTGGACCTGGGCCGGCATACGATCGTCGACATCCTGCGGGCCACCGCGTTCGTGCTGCCCGCGCTGGAGATCGTGGACAGTCGCATCGCCGACTGGGACATCGCACTGGTGGACACGATCGCCGACAACGGCTCGTCCGGGGCGTTCGTACTGGGCACCGTCCCGGTCTCGCCCGCCGCGGTGGACCTGGGCAGTTGCGTGATGACGCTGACCCGCGCCGGCGACGCGGTCTCCTGGGGCACCGGCAGCGACTGCCTGGGCCACCCGCTCACCGCCGCCGTCTGGTTGGCGGACACCCTCGGCGCACTGGACACCCCGCTGCGTGCGGGCGACATCGTGCTCACCGGCGCGCTGGGCCCGATGGCCACCCTGGGCGCCGACGACCACCTCACCGCGCACATCACCGGCCTCGGGTCGGTCGGCATCCGGACCGGGAAGTGACACCGTGATCGATTCCAGCACGGCAACGACATCGACGACGTCCGTCGAAGGCCGCCGAGCCGCGCCGGCGAAGGTCGCGATCATCGGCTCGGGCAACATCGGCACCGACCTGATGATCAAGGTGCTGCGCACCTCCTCTGTCCTGACCATGGGCGCCCTGGTCGGCATCGACCCCGACTCGGACGGCCTCGCCCGAGCCCGCCGGCTGGGCGTGCCCACCACGTCGGACGGCGTCGACGGGCTGCTCGCGCTGCCCGACTTCGACGAGATCGCCGTGGTCTTCGACGCCACCTCCGCCCGCGCCCACCACCGCCACGACGCGCTCCTGCGCGCGCACGGCAAGCGGGTGATCGACCTGACGCCCGCCGCGATCGGGCCGTTCGTGGTCCCGGCGGTGAACCTGGACGCCCATCTCGCGTCGCCCAACGTGAACATGGTGACCTGCGGTGGCCAGGCCACCGTGCCGATCGTCGCCGCAGTCGCCCGCCGGGCCCCGGTGATCTACGGCGAGATCGTCGCCTCGATCTCGTCCCGCTCGGCCGGCCCCGGCACCCGCGCCAACATCGACGAGTTCACCGAGACCACCTCCCGGGCCATCGAGCGGGTCGGCGGCGCCCGACGCGGCAAGGCGATCATCGTGCTCAACCCGGCCGAGCCGCCGCTGATCATGCGGGACACGGTGATCTGCCTGACCGGTGACGGCGATCCGGCCGAGATCGCCGAGTCGGTGAACGCGATGGTCGCCGACGTGGCCGCGTACGTGCCCGGCTATCGGTTGCGGCACCCCGTACAGATCGACCCGGTGGACGCGGACCTGCGCGCCCGGCTGCGGCCCGACGAGGCGGACCGGGCCCGCTGGAAGATCACCGCCCTACTCGAAGTCGAAGGCGCCGGGCACTACTTGCCCGCCTACGCCGGAAACCTCGACATCATGACCTCCGCCGCGCTCCGGGTCGCCGAACGAGTCGGCGCCCTCGCCTTCGAAGGGCCTGCCGCATGACCCCCCGTCTGTACATCCAGGACGTCACCCTCCGGGACGGCATGCATGCCGTCGGTCACCGCTATCGGCTGGAGACCGTGCGTGCCGTCGCCCGCGCGCTGGACGCCGCCGGCGTCGACTCGGTGGAGATCGCACACGGCGACGGCCTGGCCGGATCCAGCTTCACCTACGGGTTCGGCGCCCACTCGGACGACGAGTGGATCGCCGCGGCCGTCGCCGAACTCGGCTCGGCCACGCCCGCCACGCTCATCCTGCCCGGCATCGGCACCGCCGACGACCTGCGTCGCGCGCATGCGCTGGGCATCCGCTCGGTACGCGTGGCCACCCACTGCACCGAGGCCGACATCGCCGCCCAGCACATCGCGCTGGCCCGCGAACTGGGCATGGACGTCTCGGGGTTCCTGATGATGTCGCACATGGCCGAGCCGGATCGACTGGCCGGTCAGGCCAAGCTGATGGAGTCCTACGGAGCGCACTGCGTGTATGTGGTGGACTCCGGCGGGCGGCTCACCATGGACGGCGTCCGGGACCGGGTCCACGCCTACCGCGACGTGTTGCGCGACACGACCGCCATCGGCATCCACGCCCACCACAACCTGGCTCTCGCGGTGGCCAATTCGGTCGTCGCCGTCGAGGCCGGGGTCACCCGGGTGGATGCCTCGCTCGCCGGGCAGGGCGCGGGTGCGGGCAACTGCCCGATCGAGGCGTTCGCCGCGGTCGCCGACCTGCACGGCTGGTCGCACGGTTGCGACCTGTTCGCGCTGATGGACGCGGCCGACGATCTGGTGCGCCCGCTTCGGGAACGACCGGTCCGGGTGGACCGGGAGACCCTCACCCTGGGCTACGCGGGCGTGTACTCCTCCTTCCTGCACCATACCGAACGCGCCGCCGCCCGCTACGGCCTGGATACCCGGGACGTGCTGATCGAGGTGGGCCGGCGCGGCCTGGTCGGCGGCCAGGAGGACCTGATCGTCGACGTCGCCCTCGACCTGGTCGACGCCCGCTCGGCCACGACGGCATAGCGGCGGCCCTGGTCGCAACATCCGGACCGACGCGAAGGCCGCTCCGCCCGCGACGATTCGTCGCGAGCGGGGCGGCCTTCGCGTATGACCGAGCGTCCCCTCGGTCGGAAGCTGCGTGCGGCAGGGCCGCCGACGGCCGGCGTTTGTTCGCGGACGACCCGCGTGCTCACGAGGCACGGGTCCACCCGGGAAACGGACCCGGCGGGTGTCGCGAGCCGACCTCCGAACAATCCATGCACAACGCGTCGACCAGCGTGCCGATTCGGCACGCTGGTCGACGTTGTCGGGCTTCACCCGTGGTGGGTCACCCGGCCTGCGCTCCGGGGGACGTGTGCCGGCGCGGGATGCCGGTGGTGCTGATGTCGATCACCGCTCCCGTCGTGGTCGCCGACTCCCTCGCCGCGAGCAGCACGTACGGTCCGACGCCGTCCTCGGCGCGCACCGCGACGCCGAGCGCGGACTGCTCGGTCACGATGCGGTCGATGGGCACCTCCCGGGCGATCGTGGTGTCCGCCAGCCCCATCGCCTTCGGTCCGCTGAGGCCGGTGGCCATCGGGCCCGGGGCAACCGCGTTCACCCGGATGTCCGGGGCCAGTTCGTAGGCGAGTTGGCGCACCAGGCCCAGGCCCGCGTGCTTGGCCGCGGTGTACACCGGTCCGCCCCCGGGACCGGGGTAGAACGAGGCGTTGGACAGGGTGAACACGATGCTGCCGCGCGACCTGCGCAGCAGCGGTACCGCGGCCTTCGCGCCCAGCAGGTAGCCCTTGACGTTGACCGCGAACAACTCGTCGAAGCCGGCGGCCAGGACGTCGGCGGGCGTGTCGGTCAACGAGCGGGCGAAGTCCCACAGTCCGGCGTTGCCGACGAGGGTGTCCAGGCCGCCGAACGCCTCCTCGGCGCACGCGCACGCGCGCTCGTGGGCCTCGTAGCGGGTCACGTCGCCGACGACGGTACGGATCGCATCGCCCAACGCGGTGGTGAGTTCGTCCAGCCGCTCGGCGGACCGGTCGAGCACGACCACCCGCGCGCCCTCGGCGACGAAGCGCTCCACGACGGCCCGGCCGACGCCGGATCCGCCGCCGGTGACCAGGATCGACGAGCCCTCAAGCCATCCCATGGCCGGCCCCTTCCGCGTCCCGACGGCCCGCGTTCGAACCGATCGCGCCCGGGCAGTGCCCGTCGACCCGATCGTCGCCGCCCCGTTCGATACGCACATACACATCCGCCCCGTCGACCCGCACCTCGTGCGTGGCCAGCGGCCGACACGCGGGTGTGGCGAGCGCCGCGCCGGTGCGCAGGCAGAACTTGGCCAGGTGCAGCGGGCATTCCACCGCACCGTCCTCGACCCAGCCGTCCGCGAGGGAGAAGTCCTCGTGGGTGCAGGTGTCGTCGACGCAGAAGAACTCTCCGTCGGACCGGAACACCGACACCGGTGGTGTGGTGTCCAGCCGCAGGGCCTGATCCTCGGGGATCTCGTCGATCCGACCGACTCGGATCCACGGCTTTCGTGTGTACTCGCTCATAGGAAGATCCCGCTCATAGGAAGATGCTGATGCTCGGCGCCAAGAGCGTGGTGGTGTCCAGCACGATTCTGCGTCGGGCGATGTGGAATCCCGGCTCCTGCGGGACCCGGCGCAGCAGGTCGGTGCGTTCGCCGAAGAAGGTGTCGTGGTGGCGTTCGGCCCGACTGCGCAGCACGTGGAAGTTGACCCGGACCTCGAACTCGCCGGAGTCCAGCCGTACCGGCCGAATGTTGGTGATCAACCGGCGGGTCCTGGAGGGGGGTTCCTCCGACCACGAACGGCCGGAGGCCAACCGGCGCACCCGGCCGGCCAGGAACGCCTTGTCGTCGTCGAAGAAGGCCGCCCCGTCCCGCCCGGCGACCTCCAGGTCGCGTTCGCGGACGGTCCGGGTCATCCGGGTCGGCAACCAGTAGTGCACATCGTCGTCGAACAGCTCCAGCCATTCGTCGAACCGCTGATCGTCGAGGAGTTCGGCCTCCAGGTAGAGGAACCGTTCGATCTCGTACCGGGTTTCGACGTCGACTCCGGTGCGCGTGTGTGGTGTGGCGGCGAGTTTGCTCATGCGAGGTGCGCCTCCTGTTCCCGCTGCTGCCGGCTCTTGTCCCGCTCGGTGATCTCCGGCCAGCTCAGCCCGGACATCAGGTCCGCCCAGCGCCGGTACATGCCGCGGGCCGCCATCTCGGTGTACATGTCGTCGGTGACCCGGCCCGGCATGCCGTCGGTGCCGTGCCGTTCGTGGCCCAGGCCCATCCGCGCGTTGAACGTGGTCTTGCGCGCCTGGTGGCCGCGCAGCACCTGCTGGATCTCGGTCCAGTTCTCGCCGTCGTCGGTCTCGAAGACGCCGGCCGCGCTGAACGTGCGGATGGTGCTGGTGCGGACCGCCTGCTTGGCCCGCTCGTCGGCGTCCTTGGGCAGGTAGGTCCACGACCACACCTCGATCTGGCCGGGCCCGCGCGGATGCCAGACCCGCATGGTGTTGTTGATGGTCAGCCAGGAGAAGTTGGGGAAGACGGTGTTGTGTCCGTTGACGGCCAGCGCGCGGTGCTCGCCGATCCGGCGGTAGATCTGTTCGCGGTTGGCCACGACCCACGCGTCGAAGTCGGGTCCGGCCTGGGTGGGTACCAGGTCGGGGCGCAGGCCGAAGCCCGAGCCGTGGCCGTTGCCGGCGTACTGCCGGCCGGGCGCGGCGGCACTTTGTTCCTGGAACTCGGCGAGCACCGCCGGGTCTTCGATCAGCGCCACCAGTGCGGAGGCGTGCGAGGACGGCACATGGTACATATCGCTTGCGAACTGCTCCGCGGCGAACTTCCAGTTGCAGTCGATGACCCATTTGGTGGCGCCGGGTACCAGGGTCAGGCCCTCGTCGTAGCGGTCGGCGAGGGCGTCGAAGTACCAGATCATGTCGCCGAGATAGTCCTCGAAGGCGGGCGCGCTCTCGTCCCAGGTGCCGAAGATGAAGCCCTTGTGGTTGTGCAGCCGCGGCACCTGCGTCGGACCCCACTTGGACTTGTCGATCTCGTCGTGGTACGCGCGGTCCTGCATCGGCACGTTGACCAGTTCGCCCGCCAGGTTGTAGCCCCAGCCGTGATAGGTACAGGTGAACGCGCGGGCGACGCCCTCGTCGGCGCGGCAGATGCGCATGCCTCGATGCCGACACTGGTTGAGGAACGCCTTGACCGACCCGTCCCGTTGGCGGACCACCAGGACCGGGTCCTCGGCCATGTAGGTCTGCACGAAGCTGCCCGGCTTGGCGAGTTGGGTGTCGTGCGCGAGGAAGAGCCAGCTGCGGGCGAAGACCCGTTCCAGCTCGCCCTGGTAGACCTCGGGGTCGGTGTAGATGCTGGGGTTGATCAGCCCTTGGTCGGGCTGGACCAGCTCGGTGACGTCGAACATGACAGGCCCTTTCTCGGCTCAGTCGGTCCCGGGAGCGGGCGGGGCTGCGAAGCGGTGGCCCCAGTTGCTGGGCGACTCGTAGTGGCTGACGGTCCAGTCCCGGTCGTCGATGACCCGGCCGTTGTAGCCGTATTCGATGTCGAAGCCGGAGGGGGTGCGGACGTAGAAGGAGGTCATCCGGTCGTTGCTGTGTTCGCCGATGGACAGCGGGATGGGGAGCTCCTGCTCCTGGACGGCGTCCAGGGCACGGCCGACGGCTTCCAGGGTGTCGACTTCGAGCATCAGGTGACCCAGGCCCGAGGTCGGTGCGCCCGGGATGGCGGCGAAGGCGATCGAGTGGTGGCGGGGGTTGCAGTGCAGGAAGTGTGCGGACTGCGGGCCGAAGGCGATCGTGTCGGAGAGCCGGAAGCCGAGGTGGTCGGTGTAGAAGGCGGCGGCCTGGGCGACGTCGTCGGCCAGCAGGAAGGTGTGGCCGATGCCGATCTCGCCGACGGCGGTCTCGCCGGCGACGAAGGTGACGCCGCGCGGTGAGGTGAAGCCGGTCTTGTCGACGGTCGGGCCCCAGTACGCCTCGATGGTGTTGCCGGTCGCGTCGCGGAACGCGATCAGGCCGCGGACTCGGCGGCGTTCGGCCAGGTCCGGGTCCTCGTGCACCTCGATGCCGCGCGAGCGCAGCGTGTCGGCGAGGGTCTCCAGTCGCTCGGCCGACCTGACCTCCAGGCCGAGGGCGACCAGGGACTGCGGGCCGGCGGGTTCACCTGCCTCGACGGCCAGTCGCCAGGAACGGCTGTCGGTCTTGAACAGGAGGGTGTCCGGGTCGGCCGAGTGGGCGGGCTGCAACCCGAGGATGTCGGGGCCGAACCGCTGCCACGCCTCCAGGGGGCCGCGTACGACGACGTAGCCCAGGGCGCTCACGATGCTCATGGTCTGGTCCTGCTCCCTTGTTCGATGGACGGCGGTGCGGGGACGGGTGTGTGGTGGGACGGTGCGGGCGCAACGGCTCGCGGGTGCGACGGCCGGGTGCCGGCCCGGCTCTCGCCGTTCGTCTTTCGCCGGGGCGGACGTTCGCGTGCGGCGGGCCTACAGCCGGCCGGCGAGGAACGCGCGGGTCACGGCCTGGAATCGGTCGGCCTGTTCGATCTGCGCCCAGTGGCCGCAGTGCGGAACCAGGTACAGGCGGGCGTTGGGGATCCGGCGGGCGAACCACTCGCTGCCGTCGGGCGGGACGATGACGTCCTCGCGTCCGTGCACCAGCAGTACGTCGTTGGTGATCCGCTTCAGTGCGATCTCGGGCAGCCCGGGGCCGGCTCCGGGTGCCATGGTGAAGGTCTGCCGGTGCGAGCGCTCCACCTCCGGACGGATCGCCACCGCCAGGCGCTCCTCGGCGATGGCGCCGAGCCGGTCGCCGAACAACGTGGGGTCGTGCAGCATGAACGAGATCAGTTCGGCCATCGACCGCGCGGTGGGGTCGTCGTAGAAGGTGATCAGCCGCATCATGGCGGGCGGCGGCGTGGTCATGTTGCCCGCACCGGCGGCACCCATCAGCACGGCCTTGCCGAACCGCTCGGGAGCGCGGACCAGCAGGTGCAGCGCGAGTGCGCCGCCCAGCGAGTTGCCGACGAGGTGGACCCGCTCCAGGCCCAGTTCGTCGAGCAGGCCGAGACAGGCCGCGACGTTCTGCCGCAGGCGCGAGCCGGGCGGGGTGTGCTCGGGGTGGCTGGAGTCGCCCCACCCGACCTGGTCCACGACCAGGCAGTCGTACGTGTCGGACAGCGCCTCGATGGTGCCGGCGAAGTTGGACATGCCGGTGGCGCCGGGTCCCGAGCCGTGCAGGAAGAGAATGGTCTCCGCGTTGCCCTGGCCGGCGCGGTTGACCCGGAGGGTGTGCTCTCCCACCGTCACATCGGACGTGACGATCGTGTTGGTCATGTGTTCGGCTCCCGTGGGGTGAGTCGCCTGAATGTCGCGTGGATGTCGCGTGGGTGTGGCCGGATGTCGCCTGGTTGCCGCCTGATGTCGAGGCCGCGGCATGCCGCGTGGATGTGGCCCGCGCACGCGGCGGCCGTGCCCGCGTCGCCCGCCGCCCGCACCGGGAATTCGTCCACGCGGCCACCCGGTCGGCGCCGTTGCGGGCGAGCCGTCGTGGCGATCGCCTGCACCGCTTGCGAGTCTCGGTCGCGCGGCCCGAGCGGGGGTCGGATCGTTCCGGTGGCCGGGACACCGGCGCGCGGCGTGGCGGTATCGCCGGGCGGGTCCGCGTTCGGTCGTCCCGACCGGCGGAACGGATCGCCCGTCACCGCGCCGGCCGATGGCACGGTGCGGCCATGCCAAGCCTTCAGGATCCACCGTCCGCCCGATCCGGCCCGCTGCTGTTCGCGCTGTGCTTCGCCGGAGTCGTGGCGGGCGCGATGCCGGCCGTCGTGGTCCCCGTACTGCCGGACATCGCAAGGGAGTTGAGCGTGTCGCCCGGCAGCGCGAACTGGGCGGTGACGGCGGGGCTGCTCAGCTCGGCGGTCACCGTTCCGCTGTTCGGCCGGATCGCCGACCTGCGTGCCGGCCGGGGCGTACTGGTGTGTTGCCTGTCGGTGCTCACCGTCGGCGCCGTACTGTCCGCGCTCGCCCCTTCGTTCCCGCTGTTCCTGCTCGGGCGCGCGCTCCAGGGCACGGCGGGAGCGGTGTTCCCGCTGGCGATCACCGTGCTGTATCGCGAGGTCGGCGGCGATCGGCTCACCACCGCGGTGGCGCTGGTGTCGGGCACCCTTGCGGTGGGCGGCGGGCTGGGTCCGGTGGCCGCCGGCCTGCTGAATCGGGCGTATCCCGGCTACCGGGTGCTGTTCGGGGGGTGTGCCGCGGTGGCGGCGTGCGCGGTGCTGCTGGTCGTGCTGTTCGTGCCGCGCCGGGCGGTGGTCGACCCGGCCGGGCGGGTGGATGTCGCGGGTGCGGCCGTGCTGGGGACGGGGCTGGTCCTGGTGATGCTGCCGCTGTCGCAGGGCGGCAGTTGGGGCTGGACGTCACCGGCCGTGCCGGCCATGGCGGTTGCCGCTGCGGTCGTCCTGGGATTGTTCGTCCGGTTCGAACGTGGGCGCCGCGACCCGCTGTTGGCGATGAACCTGCTGCGGCAGCGGCCGGTGATGGTGGCGAATGCGTTGTCCGCGCTGGTCGGAGCGGTGATGTTCCTTTCGGTGTTGGCGCTGACCCAGCTGGTCCGCGAACGGCCCGAATCCGCGGGCTACGGGTTCGGCGCGTCGGCGCTCACCGCGTCGGTGGTGTACCTGCTGCCGATGACGGTCGCGTCGATGATCGCCGCGCCGATCGGCGGCCGGTCGGTCGCGCGCTTGGGTGCGCGTTTCACCCTCGTGGCGGCCGGACTTGCCGGAGTGGGCGGGTTCGGCGTGCTGACCGTGGCGCACGATCGGCCGTACCAGGTGGTGGCGGCAAGCTTCACCATCGGGGTGATGGTGAGCCTGGGGTACGCCGCGATCCCGTCGCTACTGGCCGAGTTCGTGCCCGCGTCCCGAATCGGCATGGCCAACAGCGCGAACGCGTTGACCCGTTGGATCGGCGGCGCGGCCGCGAGCAGTTTCGTCGCGGCGGTCCTGGCCGCGTTCAGCACGAACGGTGCGCCGCCACGCGAGGGCGCGATCGTCGTCCTCGCCGGATCGGGCCTGGCCGTGGCACTGACCGTGGTGCTCCTGGCCCGCTTCGGCCTGCCCACGCCCCGGGCAGCCGAGGCGGCGCTAGCGCCCGTGCGGGATCGGTGATTCGGCGGCGACGCTCTCCTCCGCGGTGGCTTGCCGGGGGGTGCTTCGCGGGTCCGCGGCTTCCCTGATGGTGGCCAGGACCAGTTGGCGCAGCCGATGGATGCCGGCGGGGATGCCGACCGCTTCCGCGTCGGTGAAAACCACCAGGCCAGCGGTGAACGACATGGTCAACTCCGCTAGCTCCAGCGCGAGTTCCGTCGGACGGGGGACGCCACAGCTGCGCGCGACCGGCTCGATCACGGCGATCAGCTCGGTCCGTACCCGGCGCCGGGCCTCGTGCACCAGCGGCGCGATGGTCCCGTCCTTGTCCTCCTGGAGTTGCAGCAGGAACATCAGCCGCATGAACAGCACCCGGTCACCGATCACGTGCGCGGCCGCGTCGTAGAAGATGCCGAGCCGGTCCAGCGGGTCGCCGGGCAGGTCGTCCACGGCCGGCAGCGACTCGAAGAACAGCCCGGAGGAGCGTTCGAACACCGCCGCGAGCAGGCCGTACTTGTTGGTGAAGTGATGGTAGATCGAGCCCACCGGGAAGCCGGACGCCTGGCAGACCTGGCTGACGGTGACGTCCGCGTAGCCTCGGGTGCTGAACAGACGCTCGGCCGCGTCCAGGATCCGGTCCCGGTTCGCGCTGGTCTTGTCCATGGCCGCCACCCTACCCACCGGTCGCGATCAGTCGCCCGGCCGAGCCGGCCAGGAGCGACCGGGAGATCGCGGCGGCCGTGTGGCGCAGCGGGTCGACCAGTACGGTGCCACTGCCGGCCGCCGCCGCGAAGCCGACCGACACCGCGGCGACGGGCCGACCGCCGGCCAGCACCGGGACCGCGACGCAGGCCAGTCCGTCGACGGCCTCCTCGCGGTCGACGGCGTAACCGTCGGCTCGGATCGCGGCCAGGCGTCGACGAATGGCCGCCGGCGAGGTCACCGAGTGGGCGGTCCGCCGCTCCAGCGGCGCGGCCAGTACGTCGGCGACCGTGCGCTCCGCGGAGAAGGCCAGCATGGCCTTCCCGATCGCGGTGCAATGGGCCGGCAGCCGGCCACCGACCAGGGCCGGGGACCGGTCGTGTCGGCGGCTGCGGAGCTTCTCCAGGTAGACGGCGTCGCCGTCGCGCAGGATCGCGAGATGCAGCGTCTGCCCGGTCACCCGATGCAGCTCCTCCAAATGCACCAGGGCCGCGTCCCGCAGCGCGACCTCCGGCGAGAGCGCGCCGAAGGAGAACATCCGCAGCCCCATCCGATACCCGTCGCTGTGCTGCTCGACCGCGCCGACCTCCAGCAGCATCGCCAGCACCCGATGCGCGGTGGACTTCGGCAACCCGCTGCGGCGCACGATCTGCGCGAGCGTCAGTACGCGCCGACTGTGGCTGAACACCCCCAGCACGCGAAACGCCTTCCACAACACCGACGGAGCCGACCTCGCCTCGGCCCCGGGCTCCGCGGCCCTCACCACCGACCGATCGGTCACGTCCGCGTGCGTGTTCATCTGCATGTCCGTATCCATGCCCGCGTCCATATCCATATCCGACACCACCTCACCATGGCCCTAGAACAAAGACTCTAGAATCAATATTCTAGGCAAGCAACCTCGACCCGCAAACGAGGTCGACCGGGGCCGCGGAGCGTCGGGCTGCGGAGCGTCGGAGTGGGGGGCGGCGCGCGGAACGAGGGATCGGGGTGCCGTGGCTCGGCGGCGTACGAGGGTTGCCGCAGCCATCGGTGCGCCGCACGCCGACCCGAGCAAAAGCGGAACGCACGGAAATCGCGGTCACGGTCGCCGACTTCCCGGTCGCACCGGCGTACAGCGACCCTCGGCCGGGTCGATACATACTATGATCTGATTACTAAACGCCATCGAACATACACTCGTGGTACACGTCGCAGGTCACGGGGTATGCCCTGAGCGACGTCAGTGTGCGCTTCGTGCCGGTTGCGGGGCGCGCCCGGGGTGTGGGGGGCCCACCGGAACGGGGTCCCCACCCCGGCCATCGTGTGTACGTTCCGCCCGGCGTGAAATGGGGGGCGTCCATGGCCACATGGGACGACCTGATCGCACATCTGCAAGCTGTTCCCGAGGGCGTGTACGAGGGCTGGAACGCCCGGGACGGATACGACAACCACACCAAGTGGGGTCGGGAGTTCGGCGAGGACGGCGTCGCGTGGTGCGTCATCTTCGACTGGTGCATGTACAACGACGTCGGCCTCGCCCGTATCGTGCCCAAGGTGGACAACGTGTCCGCGTTCGCCGACTGGGCGCGGGCGCGTGGCCAGTGGTCGGAGTATCCGAGTTGGGGCGCGTGGGTCGACTTCGGCAACGGGGCGCACACCGAGATCGTGGTGCGCTTCGACGACGTGCACGTGTACACGAAGGGCGGCAATACGATCCCGACCGGCGGCGACGCGGGCCAGGGCAACGGCGTGTACTCGCACACCTTTCGCCGCACCGACCCGAGGGTGACCGGCTACCTCGCGCCTCGCTTTCCCGACGGATGCCCACCCACCGCGGATCCGCACGACCCGCGCGGCGGCGCGCCGCGCACCGGCAAGCCCACGGTCGCGCTCGCGAACGTGATCGACTCGGCCCGGCACGACCCGCCCGCACCGCAGGGCGCCGCGGCGCACCGTACCGACGTCCTGCTGGTCGAACAGGCGCTCCAGGCCGAGGGGTTGCTCGCGTCCGGCCTGGTCGACGGGTCGTACGGCACGGCGACGATCCGGGCCTACGCGGCCTACCAACGCCGCCTGGGCTTCTCCGGCACCGACGCCAACGGCATCCCGGGCCAGACCTCCCTGACCCGCCTCGGCAACCAACACGGCTTCCGAGTGAGCTGACCCGCGAACCGTGACGACCGACGAACAGGAGTGACGTACCACCACACCAACCACGCGGCGATCGAACCGGCCCCGACCACCACGGCGCCCGGTCCGATCGCCGCGTGGACGCGATGCGGCGGCCCGGCTGCCGGGAGTGGCGCCGGGCCGGCCCCTGTCGTCCGTGTTCGGTGCTTGACCTGGAGCGCGCTCCAGATTGTTGACTCCATTTCCGGGCCCGACACGACGGGCCCGGAACGGGAGGGAAGACCCATGAAGTACCGCACCATAGGCACCGAGCCGGCCACCCGTCGCACGGTGAGCGTGCTCGCTCTCGGCGCGATGCTCTTCGGTACTCGGACCGACGAGAAGACCTCCTTCGCGGTGCTGGACCGCTACGTCGAGGCCGGTGGCACCTTCATCGACACCTCGGACAACTACGCCTTCTGGGCGGACGGCGGCATGGGCGGCCAGAGCGAGGCGTTGCTCGGGCGGTGGCGGCGCAGCCGCGGCGTCGGCGACGAGATCGTGATCGCCACCAAACTGGGCGCGGCCCCGTCGACACCGGGCACCGGCTACCTCGACAATCCCGAGGGCCTGTCCGCGAAGGTGATCCGCGAGGCCGCCGAGCGCAGCCGCGAACGCCTGGGCGTGGACCGGCTCGACCTGCTCTACGCGCACATCGAGGACCGGACCGTGCCGCTGCGCGAAACCGTGGAAGCCTTCGGCGAGTTGGTGGCGGAGGGCACGGTCGGGCTGCTGGGCGTGAGCAACCATGCGATATGGCGGGTGGAGCGGGCCCGCGCGCTGGCGGCGGCGGCCGGGTTGCCCGGCTATGAGGTGCTGCAGTACCAGCACAGCCATCTGCGGCCGCGCTACGACATGCCCGACGCGCTGTTCGAGGACGGCAGCCTCGGTCACGCCGGGCCCGACCTGCTGAGCTACCTGCGGGCCGAGCCGGACCTGACCCTGGTCGCCTACTCGCCGCTGCTGGGCGGTGCGTACGGGCGCGAAGACAAGCCGCTGCCGCCGGACTACGACCACCCGGGCACGCCCGCGCGGCTGGCGGTCCTGCGCGAAATCGCGAAAGAGACCGGAGCCACGGTGAACCAGGTGGTACTGGCCTGGCAGCTGGGCGGCTCGTTCCCGATCATCCCGCTCGCCGGCGCCTCCTCCGTCGCGCAGTCGGAGGAGAATTCGGCCGCGGTGGACCTGGAACTGTCCGGGGACCAGCGCACCCGCCTGGACGCGGCCCGGTAGGACTTCGGCCCGGCATCGGGGTCCCTATCGCGGTCGGGCCCGTGGTGTGCTGGTCGGGGTGCACGAAGACGGTGCCGAGATTTCAGCCGCGCGGACGGACCCGGCCCGGTGTCGACTGCCTAATCTGTGGTCCCATGACGCAATCAGCCGCTCTGCCATCCGGGACCCACGACCTCGTGCTGCGGGGTGGTCGCGTGCTCGATCCCGAAACCGGGTTCGACGCGGTGGCCGACGTGGGTGTGACCGCCGGAGCCATCAGCGCCGTCTCCCGGGAGCCCCTGACCGGCCTGCGGACGCTGGACGCGCGGGGTCTGGTGGTCGCGCCGGGCTTCATCGACATGCACAGCCATTCACACGACGTGGCCGGCCACCGCCTCCAGGCCATGGACGGGGTCACCACCGCGCTCGACCTGGAAGCCGGCCTGTCGCCGGTCGACGAGGGCTATCGGCAGGCCGGCGCCGAGGGCCGACCGCTCAACTACGGCTTCTCCGCCTCCTGGTGCCAGGCCCGGATGACCGCCGTCGGCGGGCTTCCGCACGGCGGTGGCATGCGCGTTGCCCTCGCCCAACTCGGCACGACCGCGTGGCAACACGAGGCGGACGACCGCCAGGTGGACGAGCTGCTCGAACTGTTGCGCAAGGACCTCGCCGCCGGCGCGCTCGGCATCGGGATCGTGGTCGGCTACGCACCGCGGGTCAAGCCCGAGGAGTACCTCGCCGTCTCGCGGTTGGCCGCCGACGCGGGCCGCCCGACGTACACGCACGCCCGGAACCTGGTCGAGCAGGACGAGAACACGCTCGTCGACGGCGCCGAGGAGATCGCCCGCGCCGCGGCGGAGACCGGCGTGCACGCGCACTTCTGCCACGTCCAGTCCACGTCGCTCCGACACAGTGACCGGGTGCTGCGACTGATGGAGAACGTGCGCGCCGAAGGCGGCCGGGTCTCCACCGAGGTCTACCCCTACGGCGCCGGGATGACGGCCATCGGCGCGGCCTTCCTCGCCCCCGAGAACCTCGGCTGGGCCGGCATCACACCGTCCGACATCGTCTACGCCCCCACCGGCGAACGCCCGGCCGACGCCGCGCGACTGCGCGAGCTGCGCGCGAAGGACCCGGGCGGCCTGGCCGTCGTGCACTTCCTGGACGAGACCGACCCGCACGATCGCGCGTTCGTGGACCGGGCCCTGCTGCATCCCGGCAGCGTGGTCGGCTCCGACGCGATGCCGCTGACCTGGACGAACGGGCCGGCCGACCCGATGGCGTGGCCGCTGCCGCCGAGCGCGATGACCCACCCGCGCACCTCGGGCACCTTCTCGAAGGTGCTGCGCCGCTACGTGCGCGAGCAGGGCGCGCTCACCCTCATGGACGCGATCGCGCGCAGCAGCTTCGGGCCCGCGCAAATCCTCCAGGACAGCGTGCCCGCGATGCGCCGCAAGGGCCGCGTGCAGGCGGGGTGCGACGCCGACCTGATCGTCTTCGACCCCGACACGGTCACCGACCAGGCGACCTACGAACACAGCACGCGCCCGGCCACCGGTTACGCCCACGTCCTGGTCGGCGGCGTACCGGTCGTCCAGGACGGCGTCCTCTGCCTCGACGCCCTCCCGGGCACCGCGGTCCGCGTCTGAGCCCCCGGCCGCGGGGCGCACGGGCATCGCCGACGAGGCACCGCCGGCCGCACGCCCACCCCGCGGCCGCCGGACCGGCCCCGACCGGCCACCGACGGCCACCGACCGCCGGACCGAGGCGCCACCCCCGCCGAGCCGTCCCCCTCGCCTATCCGCCCGGCGGGGGAGCGGTGTCCAGGGGCAGGGTGAGGTGGACGCGGAAGCCGCCTTCCGGGCGTTCACCCGCGGACAGCGTGCCGCCGAGGATCTTGGCTCGCTCCCGCATGCCGATCAGGCCGTGACCCGTGCCGGGGCCGACTCGCGGTCGGGACGCGGCGCCGCGCGGGCCGTCGTTGGCGATGCTGACGCACAGCCGGTCGGAAAGGTGCCGTATCCGGACGTCGGCGCGGGGCGTCCCGGCATGCTTGACCACATTGGTCAGCGCCTCCTGGACGATGCGGTAGACGCACAGTTCCAGGCCGGGGGCCAGGTGCCTCGGGACGCCCTCGGTGGTCAGGTCGACGGTGACCCCGACCGCGCTCATCCGCTCGGCCAGATCCGCGAGCCGATCCAACCCCGGCATCGGATCGGCGGCGCCGTCGACCGCGTCGGCCCGTCGGCCCTCGGCCCCGCCGCTCCCGCCGTCCTCGTCGAAGTCGACTCGCAGCAGCGACAGCAGCCGCCGCATCTCGTCCAACGCGTCCCGCCCGACATCCCCGATGACGTCCAGAGCGGCGCGCGCCGCGCGGGGGTCGGAGTCGAAGACGTACGAGGCCAGGCCCACCTGCACGGTGATCACCGACATGTGGTGCGCCACCACGTCGTGCAGTTCCCGGGCGATGCGTACCCGCTCGTTGACGATCGCGCGCCGGGCCCGTTCCTCCTGTTCGCGTTCCAGCCGCGCGGTGAGCAGGATCAGTTGTCGGTTGCGCTGCGCGAGTCTGCGTACGCCGTCGCCGATCACCACCGCGACCACCGGTACGAGCACGGCCTGGGCGAGCACCAGCGCCGGCCCCAGGCGACCCCGTATGCCGCTGAACGCGACGACGGCGGCGACGAACACGGCGCCCATGGCGGCACTCCGCGGCGGACGCTGCCCGGCCAGGGTCACCAGTGCGATCACCGGCGCCCAGAAGTTCAGCGAGGGTTGGTAACCGACGGCCAGGTACACCACGTACATCGAGCCCGAGGCGATCAGCACCGGCACGGGAGCGCGCCGGCGCAGCGCGAGCGGCAGGCTGAGCGCGCAGGTGAGCAGGTACGCGGTCGCGTCGAAGCGCACCCAACCCTCCGGGTGGAACTGCTGCCCGGCCACGCAACCGCCCGCGGCCAGCGCCACCGCCAGGATCGCGTCGACCACCCGCGGGTCCGGCCGCCGGATCCGTGCCCGGACCCGGCCCCGCCCGAATCCCTCCCGGCGCGAGCCGCGCGGCCTATCGCCGAACACTGGGCCTCCGGCTCCGCCGCCCGGTGGGCGGTACCCGTTCGTTCATGCCGTACCGGCGACGGTCGACGGAAGTCGCGCCGGACCCCGGCGGTCCGAACCGAGCCCGCCGTCCCCCGAGTCGCGTCTACGTTCTACCGCACGCATCGCGCTTCCGTCTCCCGTCGACCATCCCGCGCCGCCGGCCGCTGTCCTTCGACGTCGGCCGGCCGAGAACAACGCTACGAATCCGGCGCCCGGTTCGACATGCCCTCATCGGATGAAAACCGGGTCGAACTCCGGCGGTACACGCCATGCCGACTCCACCCACCGCGGTATGCCCGGCCGGCGATCCGCGCGGAGGCACGACCCCGCCGGCAGGTCGCCGCGCGTTCGCGGCGCGGCTCATCGCGGCGGCGAATCAGCGAGCGGGCGCGGTCCGTTGCAGCCAGCCGTGTGGGTGGCTGGTCACGCCGTACAGTTCCAGGTCGCGCCGGGTGATGAAGGCGCCGCCCTGTTCGGTGACCAGCCAGTCGGCGACGGCGGGCAGTACGCCGCCCGGCATGCCGGGCGGGCACAGGTCGGGGTCGTCGACGATGCCGTCCTCGACGACGAAGAACCCGCCCTCCGGGACCAGATGCGCGAAGTTGCGCAGCGCGGCACTGGTCGTGGCGTATTCGTGCAGAGTGTCCTCGACCACCAGGCAGCGCGCACCGGGCGGGACCATGTCCGCGACGCGCTCGGCGAGCTCGGGGTCGGTGACGTCGCCGGCCACGAGGGTGATCTCCCGTTCGAAGCCCGGGTCGGCGGCGCGGAGCAGAGCGGCGGCGCGATCCTGATCGAGGTCCACCGAGATCACCCGGATCGCCTCCGGGACGCGCCCGTATCCGGCCTGGGTGCGCAGCCGGTCGCGGAACCACAGGGCCGAGCCGCCCAGGTGGGTACCCAGTTCCACCACCACCTGCGCGCGTGAGGACCACAGCACATGCTCGAACACGCGCAGGTCCTCGGGAAACTTCTTGATCCGCAGCCCGGCGTACCAGTCGCGGACGTGTTGCCGCCCGCGTGCTCGCCGGTATTCCAGGAGCGTCGCCTCGTGGTCGGCGGTGACGGTCGGCGGCAGCTGCGCGACCTCGATGTGATCGGTGATGGTGATCCTCTCCTGTCCCGGTGTCTCGACGGGTCGGGCCACGGTCCGGCCGCGAAGGGCTCGGTCCGCTTCCCATTGAAGAGGGGGATTTCCGATTCGGGCGGCCTTTTACCCATCGTTTCACCACGATTGGGGCATTCGACGCCTCGTCGTACGGAATCAGTGCGGCAGGATCGAGCGATACCAGTCGATCTTGCCCCGCAGATGCCCCTGCTGGGTGCGCAGCAGTGCGATCTGTCGCTCGACGGCGGTGTCGTGCTTTTCCAGCAGGGCTATCCGCTCGGCCAGCGACTCCTGGTCGCCCGTGCGCGCCAGTTCGGCGTAGCGCCGCATGTCGGCGATCGGCATGCCGGTGTCCCGCAGACAGCGCAGGATGCCGAGCCATTGGAGATCGTCCTCGGTGAAACGGCGGTGGCCGCTGGGCGCCCGGTCCACGTCGGCCAGGAGGCCGATGCGTTCGTAGTAGCGCAGGGTGTCCAGACTGAAGCCGGATCGTTCCGCCGTCTCGGCCGGGGTGAGGTAGCGCGTCGCGGTGGTCATGACCGCATTGTGCCCGCAGTCCCCCACACGCCGCGCCCCCTTGCCGGAGAAGTCGCGACCGCGCCGGCCGCGAGTTCGCGCACGGGTCGGCGGGCGGGTACGGCGCGCCGGTTCGGCGGGCGGGTACGGCGCACCGGTTCGAGCCCGTCCCCCGGTTGACCCTGACACCGTGTCAGGCACTGTGCTGGGTCGCATGATCGCCTACAACGGCTCCGGGCCGTACTGCTACACCCATTGTCTGTGCATGATGCTCGGCTCGCACGCGCCGGCTCCGGCCGTGGTCGAGACCCTCACCGGCTCGCCCTTCGGGGTGCAACTCGTGGCCGGCACAACGCCGTTCTTCGATCCGTTCGGCTGGGATCCGGAGATCGGCCTGGACGCCGCGATCGCCGCGCTGGGCTGGACCTGCGAGCGCGAGCGCGGCGGGACCGCGGACGAGGCGCCGGACCGGTTGCGGGCCGCCTGCGCCCGGGGCCCGGTCCTGGCCGGGCCGCTGGACCTGGGACTGCTGACGTATCGACCCGGCACGCCGGTGGCGAACGGCGGCGACCACTATGTGGTGGTCCTGGCCGCCGACGAGGACACCGCGCTCGTGCACGACCCGCAGGGGTATCCCTACGCCCGGCTGCCCATCGGCGAGTTCACCGCCGCGTGGCGCGGCGCGTCGATCGCCTACCTGGACGCGCCGTACGTGCTGCGCACCCGGTTCGTCCGGGTCCGCGAGGTCGCCGTCGCCGACGCGCTGCGCGAGTCGCTGCCCGCCGCCGTGCGCTGGCTCGACGGCCGGCAGGACCTGCCCGTGCCGCCGGGCACGCTCGGCGGCGCGGACGCCCTGGCGGCGCTGGCCGAGTCGATCCCGCGCGGGCTCGCCCCGGATGTCCGCACCCTGCTGGCGACGTTCGGCATCCGGGTCGGCGCCCGCAGGCTGAACGACGCCGCCGGCTGCCTGGCCGAGTCGGGCCTGGTCCGGGCGGCGCGCGTGGCCGCCCGACAGGCCGCGTCGGTCGGAGCGCTGCAATATCCCCTGGTGGTCGAGGACGACCCGGCCCTGGCTGCCGGGCTGCGGCAACTGGCGCCCACCTACTCGGAATTGCGCCGGGAGATCGCGTCGGCCCTGACCGGCTGACTCCTCGTCGGGACGCGTCGCCGCCGCACGCGGCCCACATCCGTGTCGCCGCCGCGCACGTCCCACGCCCCCGGCGTACACGTCGCGATCCGGTCCGGGTGCGAGCGCATCACGCGCGCACCCGGACCGCCGACAAGGTCGCGCGTCACGGGGACTTGCTGTAGCCCAGGGCCTCGACGATGCGTCCGTCCCGGATCTGCATCAGGTTGACACCCGCCACCCACGCGGAGTCGGCGTGTGCGTCGCCGAACACCTCGTTGACCTCGCCGGCGCCGAAGGACACGTGCCACTTGATCACCGCGCGGTCCCCGAAGACGTACACGTCCTGCGGCTGGAAATTGGTGTTGGTGTCCGCCGCCAGGTCCTGCCAGAACCCGAGGCAGGCGTCCAGGCCCTCGTACCGTGTGCCCTCGGGCGCCGGTTGCACGCTCACCATCACGCAGTCGTCGGCGACCAGGCCGACCAACAGCGCCGGGTCGTGCGTGGTGAACGCGTCGTTGAACCGGGCGATGACCTCGGCGGTCGTCAGGGTGGCGGTGGCGGTGTTCTCCGACATGGCGCTGGCTCCTGTTGTACTCGGTGTGCTCGGTCTACTGCGTGCTCGGTCCGTACTCGGCGTGTGTGCTCGGTACGTGCCGGGTGCGTACTCGATCGGGCCGTCCGTCTCGCCGCGGCCCGTGGGAACGATCCTGCGACCATCGCGCGGCCCGAACAATTCCCTCCGGGGAATCGCCGGCACCACCGGCGCCGCGGGATCAGATCCGGCGCGTGCCCCATACGGCCAGCGAGGTCAGCGCGCTGAGGGCGGCGCCGAAGAGCAAAACGCCCGCGGTGGAGACGGTGTTGACCAGGATGCCGCCGAACAGCGCACCCAGTGCGATGGCCAGGTTGAACATCGAGGTGTTCAGCGCGGTGGCCGCCTCGGTGGCGTCGGGGGCGGCCTTGAGGATCCAGGTCTGGACACCCACCGGCACGCCGCCGAAGGCCAGACCCCACAGGATCAGCAGCGCCACGCCACCGATCGCGGTGCCGCCCGCGAGCGGGAACAGGGCCAGCAGGGCGGCCAGGGCGACGCTGATCGTGATGATCGTGCCGCGTACGTTGCGGCCCGCCGCCGCACCGGCCAGGAAGTTGCCGACGATGCCGGCCAGGCCGAAGGCGAGCAGAACCGGGCCGATCAGGCCCTCGTCGATCCCGGAACGGTCCTGCAGGATCGGGCTGATGAAGGTGAATGCCGCGAAGTGGCCGCTCACCAGCAGGAATGTGGCCAGGACGCCGGCCCGGACGATCGGGTTGCGGAACTGCTCGCCCAGCGTGCGCAGTCGCACCGGCGCGGTGGCGGGCATCGGCGGCAGCAGCAGGAGCAGCGCGACCACGACCAGCAGGCCCAGGCCGCCCAGGGCCACGAACGCGATCCGCCAGTCGGTGAGTCCGCCGATGAGGGTGCCGGCCGGGACGCCCAGGACGTTGGCGGCGGTGGCCCCGCCGAAGGCGATCGCGGTGGCTCGGGGCACGTACCGTTCGGGCACCATGCGCACGGCCAGCCCGGCGGCCAGCGACCAGAATCCGCCGATGCTGATCCCGACCAGGAAACGCGAGACGATCAGGACGGCGAAGTTGGGCGCGGTCGCGGACAGGATGTTGGCGACCACCATCAGGGTGACCAGTCCCAGCAGCACGATCCGCCGATCCAGCCGGCCGATCAGCACCGGCAGGATGGGCGCGGTGGCCGAGGCCACCAGTCCGGGGACGGTGACCATCAGGCCCGCCGTGCCCTCGGAGACGCCCAGTTCGCCGCCGACGGAGGTGAGCAGGCCGACGGGCAGTTGCTCGGCGGTCACCACGGAGAAGGTGCCGACCGCCACCGCCGCGACGGCGAGCCAGCGTTCGAGTGGCACCCGCTCCGCTTCCGAACCGGCCGGATCGCCGCCCCGGGTGCTCATCGGGTCGGCGATGGTGGACGGCGTGGGGGTGGGGACCGAGGCGGTCGCTTCGACGGGCATGGGAATACTCCTGACCGGGCCTGTGACGGGGGATGGTGCGAGGCTCCCAGGCTCCCGCGCCACCCACCGGCGGCGGAAACAACGATGCGCGTGGACGGCCACAACACCCACTTGTCGCACCGCGGTCGCCGCCTCACGGTGCACCGCGGCTCCGCCTCGGCCGGGCGCGGCCGGCCACCGGGCACGGGCCGCCGGCTCGGACCAGCACATTCGTATGATTACGCGATGATCGATGTGGATGTGCGCCACCTGGAGTCCTTCATCGCGGTCGCCCAGGAGCTGAACATCACCCGCGCGGCCGCCCGGGTGCACCTGACCCAGCAGGCGGTCTCCGGGCACATCCAGCAGTTGGAGCGCGCCCTGAAGGTCACCTTGTTGGTCCGCACCCACCGCGGCGTACTGCTCACCGCCGCCGGCGACGAGCTGGCAGCCGGCGGCAAGGCGGTGGTCGCGGAACTCGCCGAGCTGGTAGAGCGGGTGCAGCAGGTCGCCCGGAGGCAGACCGGCTCGCTGCGCCTGGCCTGTTGCCCCTACGCGACTTCGCTGTTCGCGGGCGAGGTCGCCGACGCGATGGAGGCGGCCGTACCGGGGCTGGCCGTGGAGTTGACGACGGTGCGCACACCGCGCGAGGAACTCGAACTCCTGGAGGCGGGATCGGCGGACGCCGCGTTCATGTGGCTGCCGGTCGGCGACACGGGCCTGCGGCACGCGGTGGTGCGCACCGACGGCCGGGCCGTCGCCGTGTCCCGCGATCACCGCCTGGCCGGACGCGACCGGGTCGAGCTCGCCGACCTGGCCGACGAACCCGTGGTCCGTCCCGACGTGTTCGCCTCCGCCGACACCGAACGTCACTGGATGGCCGACCCGCGCCCCGACGGCGCTCCCGCACCCCGTGGCCCGGTGGTCGCCCAGATCGAGGACGCCCTGCTCACCGTCGCCCGGGGCCGTGCCGTGTGGCTGGCCCCGGAACCGCTCGGCCGCTGGGCGCCACCCGCGAACGTGCGCTGGCTCGCGGTGGCCGACGCCGAGCCCAGCGAACTGGCGCTGGTGTGGACCGAGCAGGCCCCGGAGCCACTGATCGCGCGCCTGATCGCCGAGGTCCGCGCCGTCGTCGACCGATCCGCCGAGTCCCCGCCCGCGCCCGCCTGAGCGCCGCCTACCGTCCGCCTTCGCGCCCCGGACCGGAGACCGGGCACCGGATCAGCGGCAGGTAGACGTCATCCACGATGTCCAGGATGACGGCGTCCTCGATGGGCGCCCCGAACAGCAGGAACTCGTTGCGCAGCAGGTCGGTTGCCACCGTTGCGCGGCGCGAGGTCGGCATCGTGTACTCGATCTCGCCGCGCTCGACCGCCCGTTCCAGGATGATCCGGACCGACGACGGGCCGACGGTGTGGAAGCGCTCGCGGAGCAGCCGGGCCAGTTCGGGATCGCGGCCCGTCTCGGCGAGCAGGCCGCGCAGGATGTCGCCGAGCGGACCGGCCAGCTTGGCGGAGATCCGCCGCAGCAGCGTGATCATGTCGGTGCGCAACGCCCCGGTGTCGGGCGGGTCGACGTCCGACACACCGGGCAACTTGCATGCGTCGACGACCAGTTCGGCTCGACTGGACCAGCGGCGGTACAGGGTGGCCTTCCCGGTGCGAGCGCGGGCGGCCACCCGCTCCATGGTCAACCCCGGGTAGCCCACCTCCACGAGTTCCGCCAGGGTCGCCGTCAGGATGGCGGACTCCAGTTCCTCGCCGCGCCGACGCGGCCCCTTGCGATGGTCGACTGCCGTGTCGACCACGTTCCGACCGACGTTGGGTGACAGCGTAACTCCCTTGAGTAGTGGAGAGGTCGTTGCGTTCTCTGAATGGGCAGCTTAGCCTCCCAGGAGAGAACCATTCGTTCTCTACGTGACCGGCCGAGCACAAGCGAGCCCGATCACGCCAACCATGCCCAATCCGCGCCTTGGCTGCGAGGGGATCGATGAACGAGACCGCTGCGACCTTTCGGACCGGACAAACCCCAGCCTTCCCGAGCGACCGAACCTGCCCCTATCGACTCCCCGACGACTACAACAGGCTGCGCGACGAACCGAGCTCGTTGCATCGGGTGACCCTGTACGACGGCCGCCCGGCCTGGGTGGTGACCAAGCACGAGGCGGCCCGCAGGCTGCTGGCCGACCCGCGACTGTCCTCGGACCGTACCCACGCCGACTTCCCCTCGACCTCGCCCCGCATACGGGCGCTGCGCGACCGTCACCCGGGATTCATCAGCCTGGACCCACCCGAACACGGTCCCCGACGCCGGATGACCATCGCCGAGTTCACCGTCCGACGGATCAAGAGCATGCGTTCGGACGTCGAGCGCATCGTGCACGAGGCGATCGACGACCTGCTGGCCGCGGGCCCGCCCGCAGACCTGGTCGACCTGTTCGCGCTGCCGGTGCCCTCGATGGTCATCTGTCGACTGCTCGGCGTCCCCTACGCGGACCACGACTTCTTCCAGGACGCGAGCCGGCGACTGCTCCAGTCCACCGACGGGACCGAGGCCCGTGCCGCACGCGACCGGCTCGAACACTACCTGGACGGGCTGATCGACACGCTCCGGGCGAAACCCGCGCCGGGCCTGCTGTCCACGCTGGTCGCCGAACAGCTCGCGACCGGCGCGATCGGGCGCGAGGAACTGGTCTCGACCGCGATCCTGCTGCTCGTCGCCGGTCACGAGACCACCGCCTCGATGACCTCGTTGAGCGTGATCACCCTTCTCGAACATCCCGACCAACATGCCGCGTTGCGCGCCGATCCCACACTCGTGCCGGGCGCTGTCGAGGAACTGCTGCGCTACCTCGCCATCGCCGACCTCGCGGGCGGCCGGTTCGCGACGGCCGACATCGAGATCGACGGGCAACTCATCCGGGCCGGCGACGGGGTGATCGTCACCAACTCCATCGCCAACCGCGACGGTTCGGTGTTCGAGGATCCGGACACCTTCGACGTGCACCGTTCGGCCCGCCATCACCTGGCCTTCGGCTACGGCGTACACCAGTGCCTCGGGCAGAATCTGGCCCGCCTGGAACTCGAGGTGATCCTCACCGCCTTGTTCGAGCGCGTTCCGACCCTGCGTCTGGCCGTCCCGGTCGAGCAACTGTCGCTGCGTCCGGGCACCACGATCCAGGGCGTCAACGAACTCCCGGTCACCTGGTGAGCGCCGCCAAGGCGGCCGGCCTGCGCGTCACCGCCGACCGCACCGTGTGCGTCGGCGCCGGCCTGTGCGCGCTGACCGCTCCCGAGGTCTTCGACCAGGACGACGACGGGCTGGTCACCGTCCTGGCCCCCGAGCCCGCCACCGCGCTGCACCGCGCCGCCCGTCAGGCCGGCCGGCTGTGCCCCTCCGGTGCCATCCGCACCACCGAATAGCCGCCCCCGGGACCGGGCCGCGTGCGGCCCGGTCCCGCCGATACGCGGCGACCCGCGCCCTGGGCGGTGATGTGCGCCTACAACGGCGTCAACGGCGTGAGCCTGTCGGAGAACACCCGGCTGCTCGCCGACGGCCCCGAAACCGATGTCGACCACCTTGGGCGTGCCCGGCGGACCTCGACGGGGCCACCCTCACCCCTTCCGGCGGGACGTTCCGGCCCCGGCCCGGCCCCGGGCGGGCGGGCGGCGCCGTCACGCATGCGCGCTCCCGGGCGGACGGCACCGCGGGGCCGGCACGGGGCGCGGGAACGTGACACGCCGGTGGTGGGAGTGACACAAAGGCAGTCGATCGGATGGTGTGCCGGCGTACGCCGTTGCGGCCGAAGGCGGGCACTCGTTGATCCGTCATGACCACATCCGCGTCGCTCGACGAGGCATTGGGCACACTCGCCACGGCGATCGAGGACATCCTCGACCTCCTCGCCCCCATCCGTACACCCGCGCCCGCTGCCGAACCGGCGCCCGCTCACCATCGATCCGGCCCCGACGCCCCCGAGCAGGCCGTTCCGGTGCTGCACCTGGACCCCGGAATCGACCCGGACGCCCTCGTCCAGGCCCTCCGACACGCCCTGCACCGATAGCCCCTCGGGCACCGACGTCGCGCCCGCACGGAACGCAACTCGCCACATCCGCACGGAACTTGGCGGCATCGATCGACCACCCCCGGCCGTCGCCGGGAAACCGTGGATGCCGCCGCCGAGTCAGCCCGAGAGTGCCGACGACCGCTCCGCCCGCCTCGACGGTTCGGGTTCGGGGCGCGCGGCCACGAGCAGGAAGGCCGCGCCGAAGGCCACATAGCAGGACGAGCGCAGCAGTTCGAAGCCGGTCAGATGCCATTCCTGACCGGGCAGGTGCGGTACGGACCAGACCAGGAAGCTCGGGAAGACGATCAGACCCGCGGACAACAGCGTCTCGGGCCGCGCGTTCGGACCCCGCAGCCCCGCCCACAACAGGATCGCGATCGGCACGCACCACACCCAGTGGTGGCTCCAGGAGATGGGACTGGCGAGCAGCCCGGCCACCGCGGCCGCGGGCAGCCCCCACGCGTCCCCGCGCCGACGGTGGGCGATCACGGCGCACAGCATGCCGAGCACGCCCACCGCGACGATGGTCGCCGTCCCGCCGATGCCGGGATCGAACAGCCGGGTCACCCGGGTGAGCAGCCCGCGCGCCGACTGGTTGGCGGCGTTCTCCACCCGCCCGACCCGCTCGGGGGTGAACACCAGATCGGTCCAGAACCGCCGGGTGGCCCCGGGCAGGAGCACAGCCGAGAACACCACCGTCCCGGCCGCGGTGCCGATGGCGGTGAGCGCCTCGCGGCGGCGTCCGGTGAGCAGCAGATAGACGACGAAGACCGCCGGGGTGACCTTGATCCCGGCCACCAGCCCCAGACCCGCCCCACGCAGACGCGCGCCGGGCGGACGGCCGAAGTCCCACAGCACCACGGCCAGCACCGCCAGGTTGACCTGCCCGTAGCGCATCGTGGTGAACACCGGCTCGAACCAGAGGGCGAAGGTGCTCGCGGCCGCGAGCACCCACGGGCCGAGGCGCGTCCCGCCCGGGTCCACCAGGCGCATCGAGAGCCGGACCACGATCGCCACGAGCAGCAGATTCACGACCACGCCCAGCCCGAGCAGCACATCCTCGGGCAGGTAGGTCAGCGGGACGAACAGCAGCGCGGCGAACGGCGGATAGGTCGCCCTGAGGCCGTGCGGCGTGTCGAGCGGGCCGTACAGGTCGATCCCCTCGCGCACGGCCAGCCCCTCGGCGCGGTAGACCACCAGGTCGACCATCGAGGGGTGGCTGAGGTGTCGCGCGAGCAGGTAGACGCCGATCGACACGGCGCAGGCCGACGTCCAGAGCCACAGCCGGCGCGCCGCAGGCGATCCGTCCGGGGCGTCGCCGAGAACGCCCCCTCGCCGCACGCGGGATCGGCCGCCGAAGCCGGTGGGGCGTCTCATACGACGACGCTAACCCGCGCGCCGGTCCGTTCCCGGCGCTTGTGGTTCGGCCATCAAGGTGGTGTCGAGCGCACGGCCCGCACCCCGCCCGACCGGCTGATCACCGCGAGCGGTCGCCGACCACACGGTCGACATCCCCGGTCGCGCCGCGGGGCCGAGTTCGCCCTGACACGCCGCCGTGCGGCAAACGAGTGAGGGTCGGCGTCCTCGGGCCGGTCGTGTTGTTCCCTGGTGGGGCACCCCCGTGCACGACGTGCGGAGCACACGCACGCCGTCCGCCATCCGTCCAGGAGGTCCCCGTGACCATCGCCCCCGGCAAGCTCTCCGAACCGGCGGTAGGCGCGTTCGTCGCCGCCGTCAACGCGCGTGACAAGGACGCCTTCGCCGCGCTGCTGACCACCGACGCGACGATGTCCGACGACGGCTCGGACCGCGATCTGCAGGACTGGGCGGATCGGGAGATCTTCTCCTCCAACGGCCACATGGACGTGGTGACCGAGTCCGACGGCGGGCGCGCCCTGGTCGTGAGCTACCGCAACGACACGTGGGGCGAGATGCGCACCGCCTGGCGGTTCACCATCACCCCCGACGGCCACATCAGCCGCTTCGAAACCGGCCAGGCATAGCCTCCGCCGCCGCGGCCCGACGGGGGATCGAAGACACGCCGGAGGCCGTTCAACCGCCTCGCGGGACACGCCGCGGTTCGCCTCAGCCGGGTTCGTGGTCGTCGTCGAAGACCAACCCGGGCAGGTGGGCCGTGACGAACCCGGGGTGGTGCGGCGCGGGCCGGACCGGGCGATCCGCCGCCGAGTGGCCGTCGTCGGCGAGCATGCCGGTCGCGGTCAACACCGCCTCCACCCGGCGGATCGCGCCGGGCGGCCCGGTGACCGCGATCAGCACGCCCCGCCGACCGTCGCGCGTGCGCGAACTCAGGTACGCGCCGGAATCGGCGTCGGGCACCGGCGTCGCGGCCATTCGGCGCATCAGGTCGAGCAGGACACCGGCGTCGTCGGGCTCGTCGAACATGCGCGGCCGGTACGTCGCCGGATCCACGTCGCCGCGCCACGTGCTGACCTCGGCAGCCAACACCCCACCGTCCGGGCCGCCTTGCCCACTTCCTCCGTCGAGACCGAAGTCGACCCGCAACCGCTCGCCCGCCCGCTGCACCTCGCCGAGCGAGAGTATGGACCAGAACACCAGGCGGCGACCGACCAGCGCCGGTCGCAGCACGGCGGCGGCCTGCTCGGCCGGCAGCGCGTCGGCCGGCGTCCGCGCATCGACGTCGGCGACCAGTCGTGTGCACACCTTCGCCAGCGGCCGACCGTCCCGGTCGACGACGTCCAGGTGGGCCGCCGGCGGCACCGACCGACCGTGCGCCGAATCGGGGACGCTCCCGACCAGCCGCACCGCGACCACGGCCAGCCGGTCGTCGGCCAACCGCCTCCGTACATCCTCGACAGACCGGCGCCGCCCGGCCCGGACCTCCCGCTGGGCGTCCAGCAGCAGGGTGAGGTGCCGGCAGGCGCGACACTGCGGCCGGTTGGCCCGCCAGACGCACGCTTCCTCGGTGATCGCCCCGCAGTCGGCGCACTCGAAGACGGTCGGCGCACAATCGTCGATCGCGAACAATAGGTCGCCCTGCGTGTTTTCCGGACCGACCAGCACACCACGCGGCGCCTGCACCGGTTCCAGCGGCGGATCCAACCGGGCCAACTCGTCGACGGTCAGCAGACCGTTCCGGTCCTCGTCGGGTCCGTATTCGTCGAGATTCTCGTAGTCTCGGAGCGATCCCCACCCGCGCATGCCCCCGCCTCCGTCCCACACTCGGACCGCCCGAGCCCACGACCGGAGCCGCCCCGCGCACCGCGGGCCACAGGGTGAGACGGCGCCCGATCGGCACGAGCCGAGCCATCAGAGTAGGTCCCGCCTGCCGCGCCGGCGAAGCCGCCGGTCCCGGCTCGGCCGGCCGAAGAGATCCGGGGCGGCCTCCCCAATCCGCGGCCCGCGTCCCGACCGAGGCCGGCGCGTACGCTGAGCCGCCATGAGCCCCGAAGCCGACGAACGCGGACAGGCGTTGCGCCACGAGATGCATGCCACCGGCTCGGCGCGGCGCAACGCTCTCGCGCTGATGTCCGCGTGCTGCCTGATCCTCATACCCTGGACCGGCTATCTGCTCGTCAGCCTGCCGATGCACTACGAGGCGCGCCGTTGGCGGGACGCGTGGGCGGGCTTCGACGTGGGCCTGCTCATCGCGCTGGCCTGCACCGCGTACTTCGGGTGGCGACGCCGGCAGGCGCTGATCCCCGCCGCCATGATCACCGCGACCCTGCTGGTCTGCGACGCGTGGTTCGACGTGATGCTCGCGTGGGGCACGCCCGACCTGTGGCTGAGCCTCGCCTCCGCCGCGCTGTGCGAACTGCCCCTCGCGGCGTTCCTGGCCACCCGCGCCCGCCGACTGCTCCGTTACACGCTGCGGGCGCACTGGTACGAACTCGGCTTGCCGGGCGAGCCGCCTCCGCTGTGCCGATTGCCCCTGTTCGGACTGCCGAACCCGCGGAACCGGCGCGAGTAGCGCCGGCCCACCCCGTGGCCGGCCCGACACGCCCTCGATCCGGGAAACGTCCCCCGCGCCCGGCCTTCGTGTTGTGCCATCCCGAACTCGCCCGGCTGGTGCCGGCGGACGGCCGCGCCTTCGACCGCGTCGGACCGCTCTACGAGGGCTCACGCACCGCGCTGGGCAACGGCCTGGCCACGTGTCCGCACGCCGACCACCGCCGGCAACGAATGATGATGCAACCCGCGTTCCGCGCCGAGCACCTGTCCGGCTACGCCGACGCGATGCACCGCGAGATCGGCGTCGCACCGGATCGCCGGCGGCCGGGCCGGGTGGTCGACATGGTCGACGAGATGTTCGCGCTGACCACGACCGTGGCCGTGCGCAGCCTCTTCGGTTCCGGCATCGCCGATCGCGACATCGCCGAACTGCGCGACAGGCTGGACACCTTCCTCAGGGGCTTCAACCTGCGCGCCCTGCTGCCCGCCGTCGACTCCCTGCCCACCCCGGGCGGGCCGCCGGCCTGGGTGCTCCCGCGCACGGCCACGCGCGAGATCGAGGTGGCCGGCCGCCGGCTGGGCGCGGGCAGCACGCTCGTCTTCAGCCCATACATCCCGCACCGCCACCCCGGGTTCCACGCCGAGCCGAACCGGTTCCGGCCGGACCGCGAACATGCCGACGGCATCGGCCCGGGGACCTGGTCGCGCAGCTCGTTCGTGCCCTTCGGCAGCGGTCCGCACAAGTGCATCGGCGACACCTTCGCACTGACCGAGGCCACCCTCGCGCCGGCCTCGATCGCGTCCCGCCGGCGACTGCGGCCGGCCTCGGCCGCTCCGGTCCGCCCCACCCCGCGCAGCGGGCTGACCCCGCGCGCCCTGCCGATGCACCTGATCCGGCGCCGAATCAGGGGCACCCGAGCTGCCGCGCCCGGTCCGGATCCGTTCACCCGTGGGCGGCGACGCACTCCCCCACCGGGTCGAACAGCAGCTTCCAGTTGCCCGGTACGCGCCGCACCGCGGAGGCGAGGTGGAACCGGACCACCGTCCACTCGTCCGGCCGGGCCGGCACGCCGTGTGCCCGAACGACCGCCAGGCCGTGGTCCAGCGCCTCGACGTGGTCGTCCTCGTCGAACCCCAGGCGTGTGTAGGCCCGTTCCACCTCCACCGGCTTGGACAGCGACTCGTCCCACCCGGCGACCGCGTCGAGCAGATAGAGCAGGTTGCTTCCGGGCTGCGGTAGTTCGCCACGTAGTCGGGCCGTCTCGAACTCCCGGTCCGCGTCCCGCGCCACCAGATCCGAACCGTGCACCGCCCACGCGATCAGGTCCGCCCAGTAGTCGGCTTCGTGCCGGCCGTCGGTCTGTCGGATGTGCTCGCTCGCGAACGCCGCCATCGTGTCCGGGTCGTCGATCAACGGCGAGACGGCCATGTCGCTTTGCCCGTCGAAGCCGAAGAAGTAGCGGCGCCCGTCGAGAACGAGCGATTCGATGCCGGCCACGTGGCCGGTCCGTCCGGGCAGCGGCTCGAAGTGCGTGATGGGTTCCGGGTTCATGCCGACGACGGTAGCGAAAAGCACCTGCGCCGACGCCCCGGCCCGCCTTCCGCCTCTGGCCGCGGACCCACCCTCGCCGCTGCGGGCGCGCGCACCCGCCCTCGCCACGTCGGCTACTCGCTCACTCCGCGCGCCGGTGTGGTTCGCCCAGCAGGGCGAGATCGGCCGCGGTCAGCCGCAGCGCGCCGGCGGCCACGTTGGCGACCAGGTGGTCCGGGTTGCCGGTGCCGGGGATGGCCAACACGTGCGGCCCCTGGTGCAGTGTCCAGGCCACCCGCACCTGCGCCGCGCTCGCGTCGTGGGTGCGCGCCACTTCGAGGACCTCCGGCTCCTCGGTGCCGACGGCGCCCACCTGGCGACCGGCCCCGGCGATCGCGTAGAACGGCACGAACGCGACGCCCTGTTCGCCACAGGCTCGGACGAACTCGTCCTGATCGGCCCGGATCCCGATGCCGTACTGGTTCTGCACGCAGACCACCGGCGCGATGGCCTGTGCCTCGGCGAGTTGGTTCGGGTGGATGTTGGAGACGCCCAGGTGTCGGATCAGTCCGGCTTCGCGCAGTTCGGCCAGCGCGCCGAAGCGCTCGGCGATCGAGTCGGTGCCCAGGATCCGCAGATTCACCACGTCGAGGTGGTCGCGACCGAGCTGGCGCAGGTTCTCCTCGACTTGGCCGCGCAGTTGCGCCGGCGTGATCGCGTGCGGCGCCCAGTGACCCGCCGGGTCCCGGCCCGGTCCGACCTTGGTGGTGATCACCAGGTCGTCGGGGTAGGGCGCGAGCGCCCGGTTTATCAGTTCGTTGGCGGAGCGCAGCGGGGAGAAGTAGAAGGCGGCGGTGTCGATGTGGTTCACCCCGAGGTCGACCGCGCGGCGCAGCACGCCGATCGCCCGGTCCCGATCGCTGGGCACCGCGTCGGCGGCCAGCGCCTCGCCGTCCTGGGTGAGGCGCATCGCGCCGAATCCGATCCGGTTGATCGTCAGGTCGCCGAGCGTCCAGGTGCCCGATGCCGCCGCGGTGATCGTCTGTGCAGTCATGTCCGCATGATTGCGACGCACTAGGCCGACCGCCATCGATTAAGCCATATGCGAATCCTCGGGAGTGGTGGTGTCGGCGGAACTGGCATTCTCGGCGGGAGATCTGGCCCGGATGCGGTTCGCCGTCTCGCCGATGTGGGAGGTCGGACCGAGCTTTCGGCTGTTGGGTTCCGGCGCCGCCCATCCGGTGCACCGGCCCTGGATCGAGCAGGTCCGTCCCCGACTGGTGGCCGCCGGGCTGGACCGGGCCGACTCGCCGAACTGATCCCGCCGTCGGGCTACGTTCCCGACTTCCTCAACCCGACGCCCCCGGGGCCCGCCCCCACCCTGGCGGCGGAGCCGGCCGGGATCGTGGCCGCTCCGGTCGCCGCGGTGCGCCGCGATCTGGACCGGCTGCGGCACGAGCGGGGCGGGCTGGGCCCCAGGTCCGAGGCGCTGTACGCCGACCCGCGCGCTCGGTTGGCCCGGGTCGCGGAGGAGATCGAGGCGTATTGGGAGTTGGCGCTCGCGCCGTACGTCGCCCTCCGAGCCGTCGCGGGGCCACAGTGCGACGGCGACCAGGATCGCGGCCCGGACGCCCGGCGGAACGATCGGCCGGTAGCTCACCCTCGAGGAGGCAGCGTGTTCCCCATCGCTTGTCCGAAAGGTGGACGAAGCGCAGATTTTGTGCGCCGAGACGGGCGTGCGAGAGTGGTTCACGGAGCCGGAACAGGCTTCCGGACGAGGCACGCCGTACCCGGCCAGGACAAGACGGTGTCTGGGAGCGTGCCTGTCATGGCTTGGATCGTCCTGATCATCTCCGGTGTCCTGGAAGCCGTCTGGGCGACGGCGCTGGGCAAGTCCGCCGGATTCAGCAAGATCGTGCCGACCGTCGTGTTCGGCCTCGGCTTGGCCGCGAGCATGGCGGGTCTGGCGTACGCACTGCGCACCCTGCCGATCGGCACCGGCTACGCGGTGTGGGTGGGCATCGGCGCCGTATTGACCGTCAGCTACGCGATGATCTTCGACGGCGAGGCGTTCTCCGTCGTCAAGCTCCTGCTGCTGGCCGGAATCGTCGGCAGCGTGGTCGGCCTGAAGGTCCTGCACTAGAGCGCGCCACCGTGGGGCCCGTACCGGGCCGGCGGCCGAGCCTCGCGCCGGCGAGGGTCGGCCGCCGGCCCGGTGGTCCTGGTTCGATCCGGCTCCGCCGGATCAGTCGATCCGCAACTCGCCCATCGCACTCCACCCGTTCACATCCGGGATCACCGTGCTCACGATCTCGGGCGTGTGGCGGATCAGCGGACGGAACCGCTCCAGAGCCGCCTTGAAGTGGTCGGAGTTCACGTGCGCCGCAGCCGCGTCGTCCCGAAACGCCTCGACCAGCACGTAGGTGTTCGGGTCCTCGACGCTGCGCGACCACTCGAACCACAGGTTGCCCGGTTCACCCCGGGTGGCCTCGGTGAACGCCGCAGCGTGCTCGGGCCACTGTTCGGCGTGCTCGGGCTTCACCGGAAACTTCACCACGATGAAAATCATTGGGTAACTCTAGGTCATCGCACGTGTCCGCCAGGCGAATCCGACCGGTCCCAGGAGCGCGTCCGCCGCACTGTGCGATCCGCCCGTACTCATCCGTCGGCCGCCGGCGCCGACACCGGGACGGCGACGAGTCGACCGGTACGCGGGCCGCCCGTCGGGGCGTCCATGCCGCGCCATTCGGTGGCGACGACGAACAGCGTCGCGCCGTCGGCGCCACCCAGCGCGCACGAGAAGCAGCCCCGGTCGAACTCGACCGTTCGCAGCACCTCGCCGCCCTCCCCAACGCGCACACAACACTTGTTGGGCACGTCCGCGTACCAGACGGCGCCCTCGGCATCGAGGCAGATCCCGTCCGGGACCCCGTCGCCGAGGTCGGCCCACACCCGGCGCCGGGACAACCCGCCGTCGGGCGCGATGTCGAAGGCGGTGAGCCGGTGGCCGTACGACTCGGCGACGATCAGCGTCGAGCCGTCCGACGTCACCGCCATGCCGTTGGGAAAGACGACGTCCTCGGCCACCCGACGGGCCGAGCCGTCCGCACCGATCAGCGCGACGAACCCGGGCCGGAACGGCTCCCCTGCCGCCATGTCGAAGCCGATCGCGTTGACGTACGCGTGGCCGCGCTCGTGCACCACGATCTCGTTGAAGCCGGTCCCGAGGGCGCGCAGATCCGCGTGGCCGGCCAACGACCCGTCCGCTTCGAGGCTCACCACCCTCGCCTCACTGGACGAGACGATCAGCAAGCGCCCGTCCGGCAGCCAGTCGATGCACATCGGCATCGACGGAAACGGCACCCCCACCACGACCTCGCCGACACCGTCCGGGCCGACCGCGACGATCTCCTGGGCGCCCCAATCGCAGAACCACACCCGGCCCCGATGCCACCGCACCGACTCGCCGAAGACGATGTTCTCCCGCAGGACGGTCCACTCGGACATGAGCCACGACTCCTTCGTCGACCCCGAGGCGGGCCGCCGGCGACGTCGACGGCGGATCCCTGCCCTCGTGGGATAGACCCGCGCCTACCCGAAAACTCATCGCCGACAGCCCTCGGGCCCCCACGCGATCGACACGCGCCCCGGAGACCCGGCCCCACGCAGGCGACCCGCAGCCCGCGGACCCGCCCCTCGCGGCGCACAACGGCCCGGCGGCGGTCAGGCCAGGCGCTTGGCGAAGACGTACTCGGTGCTGCCCGGCGGGTAGTCCGGCACGGTGCCGACGAGTTCGTAGCCCTGTTTCCGGTAGAACCCGGGCGCCTGGAACTCCCAGGTCGCCAGGCGCACATGGCGGCAATCGCGCTCGGTCAGCGCCATCTTCTCGGCCCGGGCCAGGAGTTCGCCACCGAGCCCGGTGCCGCGCCGGGCCGCGTCGACCCACAGGAGGTCCACATGCAGCCAGTAGGCCCATGTGTGTCCGACCAAGCCGCCGACGATCGTGCCGTCCTCGTCGAGAGCGAAGAGATGCAGGGCCACGTCGTCCTCGGCGTCGGTCCCCTGCAGCCCGGCCAGGTGCGGCGATGCCGCCACATTCGTCTCACCGAGCCGCTGCCCGAGCCAGGCCCGACGATCCGCGTCCACATTCGTTTCGAACCGCATCACACACCCACCCTAGCCGGCCGGCCGCCTCGCATCGAGCCGGGGTCATCCGGTCGGGACCGTCCTCAGCCGCCGTCCACCGCGTACCAGACCGCCGTGTCCGCGGGAAGCACGCCACCTCCCGGCAGTTCCGCACTGGCCAGCAACACCGCGCCGTACTCCGGCAACCGCACCGGCTCCGCACCCGGGTTCACCGCGCACACCAGCGACTCGCCGCGGCTGAAGACCAATGTGCCCGCGGGCGCGTCGAGCCACCGCAGTGCCGCGCCGTCGCCCAACTCCGGGTGCGTGCGCCGGATCGCCAGCGCGGACCGGTACAGCGACAACGTCGACGTCGGGTCGTCCCACTGCACCTCCACGCTGAGCTCGCGCCATTCGCGGGGCTGCGGCAGCCACGGGGCCGCGCCGCCCGGCGCACCGAATCCGTACGGCGCCCGCTCGCCCGACCACGGCAGCGGCACCCGGCACCCGTCCCGGCCGCGTTCGGTGTGCCCGGACCGCTCCCAGCGCGGGTCCTGCAGCACGTCGTCGGGCAGGTCGAGCACCTCCGGCAGGCCCAGCTCCTCACCCTGGTACACGTACACCGAACCCGGCAGCGCCAGCGTCAGCAGCGCGGCGGCCCGAGCCCGGCGCAGGCCGATCGCGCCGCCCCCGTACCGCGTCACGTGCCGGCGCACGTCGTGGTTGGACAACACCCACGTCGCGGGCGCACCGACCTCGGCCGAGCCGGCGAGTGAGGCGTCGATCACCTCGCGCAGCGCGTCGGCGGACCAATCGGTGCCCAGGTAGTGGAAGTTGAAAGCCTGGTGCAGCTCGTCCGGGCGCACGTAGCGCGCGGTGCGCTCGGGACCGGGCGTCCACGCCTCCGCGACGGCCATCCGGGCGCCGGGGTACGCGTCGAGGATCCGCCGCCACGCGCGGTAGATCTCGTGTACCCCCTCCTGGTCGAAGAACGGCAGTTCGGCGCTGCCGAGCAGCTCGACGCCCGCGCCGGTACCGACGTCCGGCAGTCCCGGCGCCTTGACCAGGCCGTGCGCCACGTCGACCCGGAACCCGTCTACGCCCAGGTCCAGCCAGAAGCGCAGGATGTTCTCGAACTCGGCCCGGACCCCCTGGTGTTCCCAGTTCAGGTCCGGCTGCTCGGGGGCGAACAGGTGCAGATACCAGTCGCCGTCCGGCAGCCGGGTCCAGGCCCGACCCCCGAACACCGACTCCCAGTCGTTGGGCGGGAGTTCACCGTTCTCGCCGCGGCCCGCGCGGAAGTGGTAGCGCTCCCGGGCGGCCGAGCCGGGGCCGGCCGCGAGCGCCTCGACGAACCATGCGTGCGCCTCGGAGGTGTGATTGGGCACCACGTCGACGATCACCCGCAGGCCCTGCGCATGTGCGTCGCGCACCAACGCGTCGGCGTCCTGCAACGTCCCGAACAGCGGGTCCACGGCCCGGTAGTCGGCCACGTCGTAGCCGTGATCGGCCTGCGGGGAGGCGTAGAACGGGGTGAGCCACACCGCGTCCACGCCCAGCGCGCTCAGATAGCGCAATCGGCTGCGAACCCCGAGCAGATCGCCGATCCCGTCGCCGTTGCCGTCCGCGAAGCTGCGCACGTACACCTGATAGATCACCGAATCGCGCCACCAATCGGTGGTCGTGGGGGAGTTCGTGGTCATGACGGTCATCGATGAGCGTCCCTTCGCGGAAACGGAAACGGAAACGGAAGCGGAGACGGGACCCGGAACCGGGAACGGGAACGGGAACGGGAACGGGAATGTGACACGAGAGAAGGCGGGCCGGGGACCGGGGTGGATCGCCTCGTCGAGGGCCGCCGGGCGGCGCGAGCGCGAGTTCAGCTCTTGACCGCGCCCGCCGTCAGTCCGCCCACGATGAACCGCTGGAGGAACTGGAACAGCACCAGCACCGGCAGCGCGGCGATCAGCACCCCGGCGGCGAACACGCCCCAGTTCCGGCCGACTCCGTACGAGATGAAGTGGTAGAGCCCGACCGCCAGGGTCTGCTTGTCCGGGTCGTTCAGCACCAGGCTCGCGATCACGAAGTCGTTGAGCGTCGCGACGAAGGACAGCAGCGCCACCACCGCCAACACCGGTGCCACCAGGGGCAATACGATCCGGAAGAACACCTGGGCATGGGATGCGCCGTCGATCCGCGCGGCCTCGTCCAGGTCGCGCGGCACGGTGTCGAAGAACCCCTTCATCAGGTAGGTGTTCACTCCCAGCGCGCCGCCGAGGTAGATCATCACCAGGCCCAGCCGGCTGCCCAGGCCGATCGCCGGAAACACGTCGTCGAACGCGGACAGCAGCAGGAACAGTGCCACGTACGCGAGCAATTGCGGGAACATCTGGACCAACAACAGCGTGGTCAGCCCGGCCTTTCGGCCCCGGAAGCGGAACCGGGAGAACGCGTAGCCGGCGCACGCGCCCAGGAACACCGACCCGATCGCGGTGGCCAGGCCGACCGCCATCGAGTTGACGAACCACTTGCCGAACGGATGCAGCGGGTCGTCGAACAGTTCCCGATAGTGCGCCCCGGTGGTGTCCGCGAACAGCTCGTTGGAGCCGGTCAGGGTGCCACTCGGGTTCAACGACGCGGAGATCACGAACACCAGCGGGAAGACCGCGACCAGCACCGCGAGGACGCCGACCAGGTGCCGCCATCCGACGCGGACGAACCAGGTGATCATGTCTGCTCCTCGAACGCGCGGCTGCGACGCAGGCCGATGACGGAGATCGCGGCGACCACCACGAAGATCAGGATCGAGACGGCGCAGGCCATGCCGTACTGGCGGTTGCTGCCGCCGAAGGCGAGCTTGTACACGAGCGAGATCAGCAGGTCGGTGGACCCGACTTCGATCGGGGCGTCGGGATCCTTGGGACCGCCGCCGGTGAGCATGTAGATGACGTTGAAGTTGTTGAAGTTGAAGGCGAAGGCGGCGATCAGCATCGGGGTGACCGCGGTGAGCAGCAGCGGTATTTTGATGTGCCGCAACACCTGCCGCCGTCCGGCGCCGTCGATCCGGGCCGCCTCGGTGACCTCGGCCGGGATCGCCTGGAGCGCGCCGGTGCAGATCAGGAACATGTACGGGAAGCTGATCCAGACATTGACCGCGAGCACGCTCAGCCGAGCCAACCACGGGTCGGTCAGCCACGGGACGTGCGCGCCGTCGAGTAGCGAGACGTTGACGTAGCCGTAGTCGGTGTTGAGCATGCCCTGCCACACCAGCGCGGCCAGGAACGCCGGGAAGGCGTAGGGCAGCACGATCAGCGACCGGTAGATCCGGTGCCCGCCCAGGCGTTTGCCGTTCAGCACGGTCGCCAGCACCAGGCCGATGCCGAACGGCAGCGCGACCGAGACGCCGGCGAAGACGAACGTCCATACCAGCACGCCCAGGAACGGGCCGCGGATGTCTTGGTCGGTCAGGATGCGTTCGAAGTTGTCCAGGCCGACGAAGACCTTCCAGCCCGGACTGAGCCGGGTGCCGTCCGGCGCCGCGAACACGCCGTCCGAGGTGGGCCGGTAGACGACTCCGCCGGCCCGGTCGGTGATCGTGTCCGCGTCGTGGTCGTAGACGAGCGTTGACCGGTAGGCGGCGGCGCTGATCCCGTCGGCGGTGCGCAGGCTGCCGCTGTTCGGGTCGTCCGTCACCGGCACCCGCAGCTCGCTGATCTCCTTTTGCCGGCCCGCGATCTGGCTGTACGTCAGGGCAAGCCAGCCGGGCGCGGCCACCGCGCGGCCGCCCGCGTCGTAGACGGGTTGCTCGACCGGCTCCAGCGGGTGGCCCGCCCAGCCCAGGCGCACGCTGCGGTCGGGCTGGGTCACCAGCAGGCCGACCCGGTCGCCGCGGGCGACGACCGAGGCGGGCCGCACCGGCGAGTCGGGGACGCGGGTCTCGCTGTGCGCGAGGATCGCCGCGACCGCGTCGGGCTTGTCGCTGTTGTGCCCGTCGCCGTAGTTGGTGAAGGCGGCGACGCCGGTGTACAGCACCACGTACACCTGGTAGACGAGCAGCAGCGCGATGCCGGGTGCGAGGTACTTGGCCGGCACGTGCCGCTTGCCGGCGTAGACGGCGTTCACCGCGACCGTGCCCACGAGCAGGGCGCCGAACATCCACCACGAACGATCCGCGGCCAGGGCGAGCAGCCCGTAGACCGCGAGCGCGTCGACGATGGCGAGCAGGACGATCCGGGTGGCGAGGCCGCCGAGTCCGCGGTGGCGGGCCGGGGCGGGCCGGCGCTCGCCCGATGAGGCCGGGTGCCGCCGCGGTGGGGTGTGCGGCGGCTGGGTGGGCAGGGTCTGGGTCACGGTCTCTCCTCGTCCGCTCCGCGTCAGCCGGCGGCGATCTTGGCGCGGATGCGGCCGGCCATCGCGGTGGTCAGCTCCGTCGGGTCGCCGCGGCCCTGGACGATGGCCAGTTGGGTCAGACCCCAGTCGGCCCAGACGCCGTCCATGGCGGGCAGGTTGGGCGTCGGCACACCGGCCTGCGCGGCACGGGCGAAGCCGGCCACCACCGGGTCGTTCTCGACCTGGTCGAGCACGGCGGTGGCGGCCGGGACCCGGCCGCCGGTGTCGTACAGGGCGCGCTGGGCCTGCGGGGTGGACAGGTAGTTCAGCACGAAGTCCTGAGCCAGGATCGGGTTGGCCGACTTGGCGCCGACGAAGAAGCCCTGGACACCGACGAACGGCCGGGCCGGGGCGGTGTCCGCGCCGGGCACCGGGTCCACCGCGAACGGCACGTGCGCGGCCTTGAAGGTGGCCGCGTCCCACGGGCCGGCGAGCAGGAACGGGGTCCGACCCTTGAGGAACGCGTCGGTGGCGATGTCGGCGGTGAGCGAGGTGGAGATCACACCGTCCTTGCCCAGCCCGCGCAGCCACGGCGCGAAGCGCAGACAACCCGGGCTGTCCAGTTCGAGCCCGGCCGGGTCCCAGGCGCCGTCCGGCTTGGTGCCGAACACCCGACAGCCGAACGAGGTCTGCAACGGGTAGAGGTGGTACGGCGATCCGCTCTTGGGGTCGACCGGCACCGCGACCGGCAGCTTGGCCTTGCCCTCGTCGACCAGGCGCCGCCCGGTGGCGAGCAGTTCCTCGAACGAGGCGGGGGCCTGCGGCGCGAGTTCGGTGTTGCGCAGCAGCGCGATGCTGTCCACCGCGTAGGGCAGCCCGTAGGTGCGGCCCTCGTAGCGCATCGCCTCCAGCGCGACCGGGGAGAACGCCGCGGCACGGTCGCCGAGTTCGAGCGGGGCCAGGACGCCGTTGTGCACGAGCTTGCCGAGCCAGTCGTGCGGGCCGACCACGACGTCGGGACCCTGCCCGGTGGGGGCCTGCGACACGAAGTCGTCGCGGATCTCGCCCAGTCCCTTCTGCACGACCTTGACCTTGACGCCCTTGTCCCGGGTGAACGCGGCGGCGATCTCCTGGAGCGGCTTGGCCCGGGCGTCGTCGGCCCACACGGTGAGCGATCCGGTGGCCGCGGCCTGGCCGGACGCGGCGGGAGCGGCGGTCTTGTCGCCGTTGCCGGCGCCGCCGCTGCCACCACCGCATGCGGTGGCGAGCAACGTCGCGGCGAGCACGGCCGGAAGCAACAGGCGTGATCTCACTGGGTTTCCTCCTCGAATGTGCTCGCTTCGTCGCCGCCGGCCGGTTCGATTTCGGCTTCGATCCGTTGAGCCTGCTCGGCGTTCGGGTCGCTCCAGGCCGGCACGTGCAACCGGATGTGCCGGTCGCCGTCGTGGTGGAACGGGTCGCGGATCGTGGTGCCGTCCTCGCGCAGGCCGTCGCAGCGCCAGCCGCGCCCGACCGCGCCGCCCAGGCCGATACCGCGGGGCAGTCGCCAACTGCCGTGATACGTACCGGCGGCCACGCGCGTGGTGACCAGGCCGGAGTAGTAGACGGTCTCCTCGGGAGGCAGGTCGGCCGAGGTGGTCAGGGTGACCTCCAGGAGCGCGTCCGAGCCGCCCTCGACCACCTCGACCACACCGTGTGCGGTGTGGCCCCCGGCCGTCACGGCGAGCTCGACCACGCCGGGCCGTACCGGCGCCACCCGGGCCGAGCCGAGCGCACGCAGCGCGTCGAGCGGCGTCCAGGTCGGTTCGACGCCGAGCACCGAGTACACGCAGCCGTCGGCGCGCACGCCCACCGGCGCCACGCTCGCCTGCGCCTGCCCCGTGGCGAGCACGATCCGCTCGGGCAGCCGCAGTCGGGTCAACGGCGAGTCGGCGTCGCCGAACAGGTGCAGCAGCGCGCTGCCGACCCGCTCGGCCCACGCGCTCTCGTGGTGCGGCGCGTACGGGTCCTCGTGGAAACGCACCTCGCGGTCCGGCGCGTAGCCGAGGTCGGTGATCAGGTGGTCCACCAGGTCGCGGGTGTGTCGAACGGTGATCAGGCCCTCCATGCCGCCGATGTCGGCCCAGATCCGGGCCGGCCCGCGGGCGTTCTGCCTCCGGTGGACCGGTGTCTCGTCGAGCGTGACCGGGTCGACGAAGACCAGGAACGGCGAGAGCACCCCGACCAGACCGAACACGTCCGGGCGGCGGAAGGCCAGGTGGTAGCTGACCAGGCCGCCCATCGAGGAACCGAGCACGGCGGTCGCGGCCGGATCCTCGGTGACCGCGTAGCGGTCCGCGATCAGCGGGCGCAACTCCTCGATCAGGAAGCGCTCGTACAGCTCTCCCCGGGCGAGCGCGCGCGGGTCCCGCGGATAGGGCACGTGGTGGCTGTACTCGGCGCCGCGCGAGTCGCGGCCGTTGTCCACGGCCACCGCCACCAGCGGCGGCAGCAGGCCGGCGCCGATCAGCCGGTCCAGGGTCTCCTCGACCCGCCAGCTGGGTTCCAGGCCGGTACGGGCGAACACGTGTTGCCCGTCGTGCAGCCACACCACCGGGTAGGGCCCGGCGAGCGGGTCGTAGCCGGCCGGGAGGTACACGTGTACGTCGCGGGTGTTGTCCAGGTGCGTCGAGCGCACGTCGGTCAGCGTCTCGATCACGCCGGTCGCGGGCACAGTCGGGTCGTCTCCCGTCTCGGGGCGGTCTCCGGCCACAGGGTGGTCTCCCGTCTCGGAATGGACTCCCGCCTCGGGGCGGGCTCCCGTCTCGCGGCGATCCCCCGCCTCGGGGTGGGACGCGAGCGCGCCGGCGGGGGTGGCTCGGGTCACGGCTGCTCCACCCGCCAGACGTGGAACGCGGGCCCGTCGCCGGGCATCGGTTCGCCCGGACGCAGATCCGGGCCGCCGGTCAGGCTCCGCGCCGCCACCGGCGCCGCGATCGGGCTGTGTCCGGCCCGGTCGACCTGGATCAGCAGCGTCTCCTCCGGCAACCACCGCTCGTACAGAACCGTGTCGGCCGCGCAGTGCAGCCAGCGCAGACCGCCCGCGCGCAGCGCACGATGTTCGCGGCGCAGGGCGATCAGGTCGCGGTACACGCGGTGGGTGTCTTGGTCCCAGCCGGAGGAGTCCCACGGGAAGGGCCGCCGGCCGTCCTCCAGATGCACGCCCTCCACGCCGACCTCGTCGCCGGCGAACACCATCGGCAGCCCGGGCAGGGTGAACATCAGTGCCGCGCCCAGGTGTTGGTGGTCGCGACCGGCCATCGAGCAGAACCGCTGGGTGTCGTGCGAGTCGAGCAGGGTCAGGTTGTGGGTGTAGGAGCGCCACGGCAACAACGCGGCGAAGTCGCGCATGACGGCGGCCAGATCGGCGCCGCCGTAGTCGGGGATCGGGCCGGGCACCCCCCAGAATTCGGTGAGCGGTGCGTCGGCGAGCCAGCCCCAGACCGGGCGGGTGAAGCCGGAGTAGGCCATCGTGCCCTGCCAGCCGTCGCCGCGCAGCGCCGCGGAGGCGTCGTGCTGGTGCTCGGCGAGCAGCAGCGCGTCCGGCGCGGCGGCGGCCAGCGTGGCTCGGGTCGCGCGGGCCACCTCGGCGTTGCGGTCCTGGGTGCCGTACCGGCCGGCCGACTGCGCGACGTCGATACGCCACCCGTCCAGGCCGAAGTCGCGCGGGTAGCGGGCGACCACCGAGTCGGGTCCCTCGTACAGCCGGGCGCGCAGCTCGGCCGAGGTGTGGTCGAACTTGGGCAGGGTGTCGACGCCGCAGAACGACGCGTAGCGGTCGCGGTCTCGGGGGTCGAAGTAGTAGAAGCCCGCCTCGACGGAGTCCGGTTCGGCCTGTCCGCGACGGAACCACTCGTGTCCGTTCCCGGAGTGATTGAGCGTCAGGTCGCCGATCACCCGCATCCCGCGCCGGTGCGCCTCGGCGGTCAGCGCACGCAGCGCCTCGTCGCCGCCGAGCAGCGGGTCGACCCGGTCGAAGGTGGTCGCGTCGTAGCGGTGGTTGGAACGGGCCGGGAAGAACGGCGTGAGGTAGATGACGTCGGCGCCCAGCTCCTGGATGTGGTCGAGCCGGTCCACGACTCCCCACAGGTCGCCGCCGTACATCTGTTGCAGGGCGCCGGCGGTGCCCCAGCCGACCGGTTCGTCCCATGCGGCGGGCCGGGCCCAGTCCGGCATGGCCGCGTCGCGCTGCCGGGCGGAGCGGGCGAAGCGGTCGGGGAAGATCTGGTAGACCACCGCGTCGGCCGCCCAGGCGGGCGGCGCGGGGTGGGTCGTGAGCGTGAAGTCGCCGGTGTCGGGCACATCGCGCGCGGCGATGCCGGCGCCGGTGAGCCAGCGGTTGCCGTCCGGGGTGTCCAGCAGGAAGCGGTAGCCGAACTCGGTGCTCCCGACCTCGACACCCACCCGCCACCAGGTCTCGTCGCCGACCACGCGGTCCACCTTCGCCGCGGTGAACACCGGTTCGCCGTCCAGCTTGGTGCGCACGTGCACGCGCTTGGTACCGGCTGCGGTGCGGGTGCGGACGAAGAGCTCCACGCGCTCGCCGGGATCGGGCGACGGGTTGCTCACGTATCCCGGCGAACCGTCGTGATGTGCCACTGCGTTACAGAGTGTTTCCGGTGGGTGCATGGTGTTTGCGACTCCGAAACATGCCGTTCATCAGGTCGAATGTCGAGGAGCGTAAAAGCAATCCGTGAAGCACTGCAACATTCTGCAACATGTTTCAAAGATTTTGTTGCATCGGCGAAACGCGTTTCGATAGCGTGGGCCGCGCCGCCGAGGGCTTCGGGGAGAGGCTCGGGACAGAGGAAGAGGTGACTGTCGCGTGACGCTGGAGCGACCTTCGGTCCGCAGGATCGCCGACCGGATCGGGGTGAGCGCGGCCACCGTGAGCCGCGTGCTCAACGACAAACCCGGGGTCGCCGAGCACACCCGCACCCGGGTCCTGGACGCCATCCGCGAGCACGGCATGGTCGCACCCGCCCCGGTCGGCCGGCCGTTCGTCGGCATCATCGTCCCGGAGCTGGAGAACCCCGCCTTCGCGCTGCTCGCCGGCGCGATCGAGGCGCGGCTGAGCCAGTACGGCGTCACCGCCCTGATCGGCAGCTCCACCAAGCACGGGCCCACCGAGCTGGACTACATCGAAACACTGTTACGGCGTGGCATCGAGGGACTCGTCCTGGTCTCCGGACGCCACGCCAACCCCGAGGCCGACCACGGCTTCTACTGGCATCTGCACCAGAAGCACGTGGCGATGGTCCTGGTCAACGGCGGCGTACCGGGCCTGCCCGTGTCCACCGTCACCACCGACGAGGCGGCCGGCGCCGCGATGGCGGTCGCCCATCTGCACAGCCTCGGGCACACCCGGATCGCGCTGGCGGGTGGCGAGGAGTTCTACCGCCCGTCCCGGCACCGGCTGGCCGGCTACCGGGCGGCGATGACGGCCACGTTCGGCGGCTGCGACGACGCGTTGTACATCGAGTCCACCTACTCGATCACCGGCGGCCAGGCCGCGGCGCGCAGACTCCTGGACGCGGGTGCGACCGCGATCATCACCGGCAGCGACCTGATGGCGCTGGGCGTGGTCTCGGCGGCGCGCGAGGCGGGCCGCCGGGTGCCGCACGACGTCTCGGTGGTGGGCTACGACGACTCCTACCTCGCGGCGCACAGCGACCCGCCGCTGACCACCGTGCAACAACCCATCGAACAGATGTCCACCGCCATCGCGACCGCGATGTGGCAACGACTCCAGGGCTACCACACACCCCACGTCGACCACCGCTTCGCTCCGCGCCTCATCGCCCGCTCCTCCACGGCGGCCGCGCACCTCGACGGCACCTGAGGGGCCCGGCCCCCTCGGGCTCGAACTCGGTTCGAGCCCGAGGGGGCCGGGGAGCGCCGGGCAGTGGGTCCTGCGGGCGCTCGCCCGGCGGATGGTGGGCCGACGGGCGACAGGCGGCAAGCGGTGGGCGGTGGGCGGTCCGGAGGCTGTTCGGCGGCGCCGGCGCCCCTCCCGGCACGAACCGATCCCCGCCCATCGGCGCGCCGGCGCCCGCCACTCACGTACCGCGCACCCGGCCCAGGGTGTGGAGCAGGTAGCGGTCGTGGTCGTAGGGGTCGGGCCCCGTCTGCGGGCGGGTCGGGAGTGGGTGGCCGGTGAAGGGACGGTGTCCGTCGAACTCGCTGACCAGGACCCCCTCCCCGCGGGTCGCCTCCGGCAGTCGCCGGGTGACCCCGTGCACCTCGGCCGCCGGAATCGTGCCCCGCACCAGGCATCGGTCCCCTCGCGTGCTCTGCTCCTCCGGGATGGCCCGCGCGCCGCTCAGCAGCGCGACGACCGCCCCCGCGCTCGCCCCGGGTGCCTCCAGTTCGAACCGGTGGATCGGCTCGAACACCCGGGTCCCGGCCCGCTTGAGCGCGTCGCCGACCACCAGCGGCGTCACGTTGCGGAAGTCGCCCGCCGCGCTTATCGGGCTCGCATAGCCGGTCCGGGTCAGCGTCACCGCGCAGTCCAGCACCTCCCAGCCGTGCACGCCCTGCCGGAGCGTGGCGTGCACCGCCTCCTCGATCGCCCGGTGGAAGGCGAGCGGCAACCCGCCGAGCCGGACACCCAGCCGAAAGACGATCCCGGCCCCGTGCGCCGCCGGTTCGATCCGCAGACCCACGGTCGCCCAGAAGAAGTTCACCCCGTCGCCGGCGATCTCCCGCACCGCCTCGCCCACCGCCACCGGCTTCTCGAAGTACAGCGGACGCGATTCCTCGAAGGCGACCCGCAGGCCGAACGTGTCGGCCAGCGTCGCGCCGATCACCTCCTTCTGCACCTCGCCGTACAGGCGCACCGAGATCGCCCCGGTCTCCTCGTTGGTGCGCACGTCGATCATCGGGTCCTGCTCGGCGATGCGTTGCAGCGCGGCGTGGAGCGCGGGACGCTGCCGGGGACTCTCCGGCGTCACCCGCGACTCCAAAGTGGGCGGCGCGAACAGGCCCCGGGTGGGCAGCCCGTCGGCGGACCCCAGCTGATCACCCACCCGCGCCTCCGCCAGTCCCCGGACCTTGGCGATCGTGCCCGCGGTCGCATCCGCGTCGCGCAGCCGGGTGCCCTCGTCGAACACCTGGACCGCGGAGGTACGCCCGACCAGTTCGATCACCGCGCCGCCGTGGTCGCGGCGGTGCAGGGTGACCTCGGCACGCGGGCGAAGGGTGCCGCTTCGGGTGCGGACGTACGCGATCTTCTCCCCCGCCCGTCCGCGTTCGATCTTGAGGACCACCGCCCGCAACGGTTCTTCGGCCGCCTCCGCGCCGACTCGGGGCAGTAGTTCGGCGATGCCGCGCACCAGCCGGTCGACACCCTCGCCGGTGATCGCGGAACCGAAGAACACCGGGTATACCCACGCGTGTTCGACGTGGCGCGCCAACTCGCGTCGGTAGTCGGCCTCGGTGAGGGTGATCCGGTCGTCCAGATACGAATCCACGAACGCGTCACCGTGGTCGGCGAACGCCTCCGCGAGCCGGGCGGTGAAGTGCGCGTCGGCGCCGGTGAACGGTTCGAAGCGCGCGTCCGGGGTGCCGAGGTCGTCGACCGAGCCCATCGCGACGCAGTTCGGGCCCAGTTCGGCGGCGATCGCTTCGAGCAGGTCGCCATGGCGCGCGCCGCGGCGATCGATCTTGTTGACGAACACCAGCACGGGAATGCGCAGACGGACAAGTGAGCGGATCAATACTCGCGTTCGGGCTTGGACCCCCTCGACTGCGGACACCACGAGCACGGCACCGTCGAGTACCCGCAGCGCCCGTTCGACCTCGGCGACGAAGTCGGAGTGGCCCGGCGTGTCGATCACGTTGACCCGCAGGTCGCCGATCCGAAACGCGACCACGGCGGACTGGATGGTGATGCCGCGCCTGCGTTCGAGTTCGAGCGAATCGGTCTGGGTGCTGCCCGCGTCGACGCTGCCGATTCGGGTGATCACACCCGTGTCGAACAGCAGACGCTCGGTCAGGCTGGTCTTGCCGGCGTCAACATGCGCGACGATCCCGATGTTCAAGTGGTTCATGACGGCCAGTGGCTCCCGCGGCTGCATCGATGGGACGAACTCCGTTGAGACCGCTGGTCTTTCCGCGCATGATCCGCGTCCTCTCCACGTCGATTCGTGCCATGCGATGCGCTCCGACCCTAACACCGCGCCCCGCGGCCACCCGGTTTCCCGCCCCGGGTCGGCGAGGCGACCCGCGGGCCGTCGACGCACACCACCCGCTGCGCACCGCCGCTCGACTCCCGCTCCACACACCGCTGCGGTGTGCGCTCCGGCTCCCGCTGTGCGGCCCGTACCGTTCTCCGCTGCGCCTTCCGAACCCTCCCGCGTTTCTTCCCTCGCGCCTTTCTCCGTTCCATACTCCGCTGCGGCTCGCGTTGCAGCTTGCGTCGCGGCTCACGTTGCAGCTCACGTTGCAGCTCGCGTTGCAACCACCCTCCCACCTGCGTCGTCGCCCGATCGCATGCCACCCTGAGGCCATGTCCCGGCACTGCGAGCGCGGCCCGGTGCGTCGTCACGATCCTGAGCCCGCCCGCAGTCGCCCCGGGCGCCGGCCGCCCCGGTCCGCGGCGCCCGGCCTCAGCCGGTCGGGTCGTCCTCTCCCGCGGCCGCCGTGCGAAACACCGCAGCCGCCGCGGTGGCCAGGAGTTCCGGCAAGCCGGCGACGAAGTCGGGCAACAGGCGCACCGCCACCGCCCAGGCGTCCGGCTCGCCGCCGAGCGTGCGGCGGGTGTGCTCGGCGACGACGTGCCGCGCCTCGCGTGCTTCGTCGGGGAGAATCGCGGCCAGGGCGTCGACCCCTTCGAGCATGCGGTGTGCCGGGTTGGCCTGTTCGACCACGTCCCGGACAGCGAGCAGTCCGTCCGCCAACACGTCGACGAACCACGGCACCGGGGTCCCCGTTCGCCGGACATGCGGCATCGGGTGACCGAGCGCGACCAACGCGTGTCGTGGCGAGCGATCGGCCAGGCGCAGCGCGAGAACCGGGTCGGATCGGCAGGCGGGCAGGCTCAGTTCGTCGGGGCAGTCCGGGTGCCCGGCCAGGTTTGCCAGGGTCGCGGCGGGCAACGGTTCCCGGTCGTGCGCGGCGACCGCCGCGGGCCACAGCTCCGCCCCCGGATACCGGGCGGCCAACGCGGGCGCCTCGCGCATCGCGGCGACCAGCACGTCCGGCCGCTCGTGGCGGGCCACTTCGGCGCGCAGCCGCTCCAGCCCGCGCGGGTCGAACGCGACCGAGCGCGCGAACCGCGCGGCGGCGCTGTCCGAACCGAGCCGATGCAGCAGTCGCGGATCCCGCAGGGCCCACCTCCCGCGGACCTCCCAGATGCCGAGCAGCCCGCGCAGCATCCCGGCGATGCCCAGTTCCGCCTTGCAGAGCCCGAGCGCGGGACGAATCAACTCCGGGTGATGACCGAACACCGCCTCGGCGCAGCCGCCGTGCGGGTTCACCGTCGAGCGGTGCCGCCACCCGGTGGGCAGCGGCACGCATCGCGGGGCGTCCCGCCGGGTGGCCCGGAAGATCGCGTCGCGCGTCCGCCGATCGACACCGGAGGCAAGCAACTCGGCATGGACACCCGAGTGCCGCAGCGCCAGGAACTCCCGTACCTGTGCCGGGTCGGTGCTCAACCGACCGGCGAGGTCCTCGGCGCGGACGACGCCCGTGCGCAGCAGCGGGCCGACGACTCGGGCGGACAACTTTTCGTGGGCGGACAGGAATTCGCGGATCAGGCTCGCCGGGAGTGCCGCGACGACGCGCGCGGCCACCGGCGGGGCGACCCGGCCCAGCAGCCCGAGCGGGGTCAGCACGGTCCACCGGGGCCTGCTCGCCACGGCTTCGACCCGACGCCCGCCCGGGTCGGCGGACCACGATCCGCGCCGTGCCTGCGGATCGCCGGCCCACGACGCGTTCGAGGCGTCCATGCACAACCGACCGAATGTGTCCGGATGGCCCGGGGCCCGATCGATCAACCACCGCCAGGCGATCGGGTCGTGGCCGGGCAGCAGGCCGGCCGCCTCGTCCAGCACCCGGTCCACGGGCGCGTGGCGCCTGTCGCCGGGCCACGGCACCCAGCATGCCAGGGTGCGGACCGCCGCCCATCCGGGAGTGCCCTCCAAGGCGACCTGACGCAGCGTCACCACCCGGCGCTCCAGGGCCGCTCCGAGCGCCGAGCAGGCCGTCGCGGACGAGGGCACCACGACCAGGGCCAGTACGGCCGCGCGCGGGCAGTCGTCGCGCGCGACCAACTCCGCGCGCACGTCGTCGGCGAAGGGCTTTCGGCGATGGTCGCGCACGAGGGTGTCCCAGTCGACCGTCGCGAGGCGAGCGAAGGTGGACGCCTCGTCCCGACGCTCGGACCGCGCGTGCCCGGCGGGCGCACCCCCGGCACGGACCACCGGTGCCGGCGGCTCGACGCCGAGCAGCGCGTCGACGCGACCGAGTCGGCTACGCACCCGGGTCGCGAGCGCGTCGTCGGCATGCCCGAGCAGCAACTCCCCTGCGGACGCCGCCGGTGGCCGGGTTGATGCCATGGCGCGAAAGTAACACGGCAGAGCGAGCCGCCCGCGGCGTGACCGTCGAGGCGGCACCGTCGACCACATACCGGAATCCTCCCGGAAATGCGGGATTTCACCGAGACCGGCCTCGTCCTGCGACGATCTGAGGACGTGCGCCGCGAGGCGGTCCGCCGGAACGCCGACCTGGTCCGGGTCGACTGCTACCCGGGCGGCGACGGCGCCCTCGTCCGGCAATACCAGGCACCGGGGTTCACCCCCGTCACGACCTTCCTCGTGGAGCGGCCCGGACAGCCGCCCCGGCCCGGCCGGTTGCCGGAGTGGCGGCCGAACTCCCGGCAGCGGTGACGGTGCCCCGATCCGAGCAGTGCGGCTCCGATTCCGGACAACGAGGCGGATGATTCGGGGCCGCTCCGTGACCGCGCATCGACGCTCCGCGACCCGCGGGCAAGTCCCTTACCCCATTAGCAAGTTACTCATGAGTATGCCGTGACTTGTCACGCATTCCCCCCTAGAACTTGTTCTCACTCCGTCCCAGAGTGAGGAACGTCACATGAGCGATTTCGCCATGCACAGCAACGGTTCCAAGGGTTTTTCGCGCCGCACTTTCATCGCTGGAACAGGTTCCATCCTGGGGGTCGCGGCCGTGGCCGGCCGCGCCTCCGCAGCTCAGCCGACGGCGGCTCCCTCGGCCGCCTCGATCCCCGCCGGGGCACACGTGCCGGCCCTGGTGATCGGCACCGGGTACGGCGGCTCCGTCGCCGCGCTTCGGCTGGCCCAGGCGGGTGTCGACGTACACATGATCGAGATGGGCATGTCCTGGGACACCCCCGGCCCGGACGGCAAGATCTTCGCCAACACCACCTCCCCCGACGCCCGTTCCTTCTGGCTCCGCACCAAGACCAAGCAGCCGCTGAGCAACTTCCTCGGCTTCCCGATCGACCGGGACATCCCCAAGTACACCGGCATCCTGGACGCCGAGGAGTTCGCCGGCATCACCGTCTACCAGGGCCGGGGCGTCGGCGGCGGCTCGCTGGTCAACGGCGGCATGGCGGTCACTCCCAAGCGGGAGAACTTCGGCGCCATCCTCCCCTCGGTCGACGCCGACGAGATGTACAACACCTACTATCCGCGCGCCAACGCCGGCCTCGGGGCGGCCACCATCGACCCGGCCTGGTTCGAGAGCACCGCCTGCTACCAATACGCCCGGGTCGGCCGCAAGCACGCTCAGCGCGCCGGCTTCCCGTTCGTTTTCGTACCCACCGTGTACGACTGGGACTACATGAAGCAGGAGGCCGCCGGCGTCGTTCCCAAGTCCGCACTCGCCGGCGAAATCCTCTATGGCAACAACTACGGCAAGAAGTCGCTGCAGAAGACCTACCTGGCCCGGATCAAGGAGACCGGCCGGGTCACCATCTCCGCGCTGCACAAGGTCACTTCGGTATCCCCCGCGGCCGGCGGCGGCTACACCGTGACGATCGACCAACTCGACACCACCGGCGCCACCACACTCACCAAGACGGTCACCGCGGACAAGGTCTTCTTCGCCGCCGGCAGCGTGGGCACCAGCAAACTGCTGGTCCGGCTCAAGGCCACCGGCGCGCTGCCCAACCTCAACGCCGAGATCGGCCAGGGCTGGGGCGACAACGGCAACGTCATGTGCGGGCGTGCCAACCACATGTGGGATCCCACCGGTTCCCTCCAGGCGTCCATTCCCACCGGCGGCATCGACAACTGGAACGCCGGCGGCGCGTTCGCCGAGGTCGCCCCACTACCCACCGGCATCGAGACCTACGCCTCGTTCTACCTGTCGATCACCAAGAACCCCAACCGCGCCCGGTTCTCCTGGAACGCCGCGACCGGCAAGGTCGAACTGAACTGGCAGGCCGCCTGGAAGCAGCCGTCGATCGACATGGCCAAGACCATCTTCGACAAGATCAACGCGAAGGAGGGGACGATCTACCGGACCGACCTCTTCGGCGCCTACAAGATCTGGGGCGACCACCTCACCTACCACCCGCTCGGCGGTGCGGTGTTGACCAAGGCCACCGACAACTACGGCCGTTTGTACGGCTACTCCGGCCTGTACGTGATCGACGGCGCGCTGATCCCGGGCAACACCAGCGTCAACCCGTTCGTGACCATCACCGCCCTCGCCGAACGCAACATCGAGAAGATCATCGCCACCGACCTGTGACACCGCCCCGATCGGGTCGCCGACCCCGCACCGGGTCGGCGGCCCACGGGCCGTACTCGCCACGCGAGCCGCCGCCCTGCATCATGTGGGCGTGATCACCATTCATCTGAAGTACGAGATCGACGCCGACAAGCTGGCCGACTTCGAGGAGTACGGTCGCCGCTGGGTCGGGCTGGTCAACCGGTTCGGCGGCACGCACCACGGCTACTTCCTGCCCAGCGAGGGCGACAGCGACATCGCCTACGCGCTCTTCTCCTTCCCCAGCTTCGCCGCGTACGAGCGGTACCGCATCGACAGTGCCACCGACCCCGACTGCCAGGCGGCCCTTCGACTGGCTCGCGACACCGGCTGCATCAAGCGCTACGAACGCCGCTTCCTCCGCCCCCTCGACGACGGCTCCTGAACCCATCGGCCCCGGTCCCGGCGCCCGGGGTCGGCACCATCCACAAAGTCCCGCCTTCCGACGTCGAGGCGGAGCCCTTGCCCGCCCCGACCGGTCGTGGTGGGCTCGGGACACCATCGGCCTCTCACCCGATTACCCGAGAAGCAGGGCCCGATCCCAGTCCGGCGATGTCGCCGTGGTGGCGGCGAGCAGCGCGAGGATCACCCCGGCCGCGCCCTCCAGCAGGCCCGGGCCCGCGTCGGCCGGCGTCGGGTGGCGCACGAGCAGTTCCTCGGTCAGCCCCGCGGCCGCGGCATGCCACATCGGGTCGCCCGTATCGTGCGCGAAGCGCACGGTGATCTGAAGCAGCCCGGCGAGTCCGTGACACAGCCCCGGCGCCCTGTCGACCAGTCGCCGCCGGGCCGGCCGGGCAAGCACCGCCGCCAGCGCGTCGACCGCGAGCGCGCGCGTCGCGTCGTCCTCCAGGGCGTCGCCGGCCAACCACAGCGCCCGCGCGATGCCGGGCGCCCCCGCACACCAGGAGCCGTGCGCGGGTCGCGCGTCGGCGGTGCCCGCACGCCAGTCGGGCCCCCACGCGTCGTCCTGCCGGTGCGCGCCGAGCAGGCCGACCATGCGCTCGATCGCGGCGCGCTGGCCGCCCACCCGCACGTCGGCGGCATATGCCAGCGACAGCAGGGCCAGCGGACCGGCCATGCCGTGCGCCAGGCCCGGCGCCGCCCACACCCCCGGCTCGGCGGACCGGCACAACACGGCCAGCCCCGCGCGCAGTTCCGCCTCGGCGGCGGGCTCGGCGGCGCGACCCAGCAGGTTCGTACAGGTCCCGGTGAGACCGGAGATCAGGTCGAGCTCGCGCCCACCGCGCGGATCGACGCCGGACCGCCCGGCCGCCGCTGCGGCCGTCGGTCGCTCGTGTCCGAGCAGCCAGGCGGCGAACAGCGGTCCGCCCAGACCCCCGAACAGGCCGCGAGCGCCAACCCGCGACCGGTCCGCGCCCGCCTCGGCCGCCGCCAACCAGCTCTCGGCCATCGCGTGCCACCCCTGCCCGGGCCGCCATCGATGCAATTGCCGGCACACCACGGCCAACCCGGCACCGCCACCGCCCAGATCGTGCCGTACCCGTCGCGGCGTGGCCCGCGGTCGCCCGGCCAGCAGCGCGACCCGCTCCAGCGCGGCGACCGCGATCGGCCCGGACACCACCGGCGTCCACGCGTCAGGCCCCGTCCTCACCATGCCGAGCCCCGTTCGCGCCGAAGGACCACCGGACGTTTCGTGCGGGTGGCCGCGCCACCCGCACGAAACCCTCGGCGAATCAGTCGAGTGCCGCCACGCACAGGTCGGTCCACTCGTAGCTGTGGTGACCCGTGTCGCAACACATCATCGGTTCGAGGTCCTGATGTTCATCGGTCTCCGGCAGTTCCTGAAGTTCCAGAACCGAACTCTCCATCACTCGGCTCCCCTTTCCCGGGATTCCGGTCGTGCCCGGTGGCCGGCCGATCGACCAGCCACGAACGAGGTCCGCCGTGCACCAGGCGGAGCAGGAAATCCAACACGCCGGCCATCCCGACGCCGTACGCGGCACACATCTCGCGCATCGTGTCGTCCGGGACGAGCAACAGGCCGTGCCGGTGGGCGGCGCGCACCGCGATACAACGGCCGAGGTCGTGCGCCTGGGACCGGTAACGCTCGTCCCCGGTGGCCGCGTACAGATCGAGCAGCAGCTCGGCGTTGCCGGCCACGCCATGGCACGAGCCCGGCCCGATCCGCCAGCGGTCGGCATACACCGCGCGAGCCGCCCCCTCGGCCAGATCCAGCCACCGGTCCGTGCCGGTGGCCTGCCACAGCCGGACCAGGAACGTGCCGACGCCGGAGGTGCCGTTGCACCAGAAGTCCAGTCCCGGCCGCTCACCGCGCCCGGGTCCCTTCGGCCACATCACCACGCCCCCGCGCCGATCGGCGACCGCCGCGAGCGCGTGTCCGCCGCCGACCGCGATGTCGATCAGCTCCGGCCGGTCCAAGTCCCGGCCCGCCGACAGCAGGAACGTCGCGTTTCCGGCCACCCCGTGGCCGAAGCCGTACAGCGCCGACCCGGCCAGCTCGGCGCGCACCTCGGGGCCCACCGGCCAGTCCACCCCGCCGTCGGCGGCCGCGAGCAGCCGCAGCACGGCGTCCGCGCACTGCCCGGCCCGCTCGGCGAACCGCCGGTCACCGGTGGCGTGCCACAGGTGTAACTGGGCCGTACCCGCGCCGGCCAGGCCGTGGCACACGTCGGGGTTGGTCCCGGTCGTCGGGATGGCCAGGGCGTAGGCCGCCGCCCGCTCCGCCAACGCGTCGTCGGCCAGCGTCCGGGCCGCCTCGTACAGTGCCCACGCCGTGCCGGAGCGCCCGAAGTACAGCCCGGGCAACACCCGGTCCGGCCGGGTCGACCGGCGATCGAGCCAGCGCGCGGCGGTGCGCAGCGCCGGCTTCAGATCGTGCCGCCCGCACCGCACGGCCCGGTCCAATACCGCGAGCACGCCGGCCGCGCCGAGCTGCACGTTGCACGGGTCGCCGTCCGGCAACGAGCGCGGCGCGGGCCACAGATACTCGGCGTCCGGGTCCATCGTGCGCGCCAGGTGGTTCAGCCCATCCGCCAGTAGGCGGTCGGGACCGGCCGGTGCGGGTGGCCGGGTCGCCGGCCGTCGGGTCGGGTCGGGTTCCGCACGCAGGAAGTCGGCGGCCCGGTCCAGCGTCCATCGCTCGGCGACCTCGCCGGTGAGCCCGACGATCAGCGGTGCCAGCGCGCGCAGCAGCGGCACCGCGGGCCCGGCGGCCGCGACGAGCGCGGCGATCCGCTCGCCGACGGGTCGCGCGGGTGCGCCCTCGGCGGCCAGCACCGGGTTGATCCCGGCGCCGACCTGGAGCAGGGTCGCGCCCAGACTGAAGCAGTCCGCGGCGAAGTCCGCCGCGGGCGCGGCTCGGCCGGCACCGGCCGAGCCCAGGTATTCGGGCGCGGTGAAGCCGCGGGTGCCGACCACCGGAACACCGCTGCCGGCCGGCACCGCGCTCTCCAGGTCCACCAGCACCGGGCAGTCCTTGGGTGTCATCATCACGTTGCCCGGCTTGAAGTCGCGCAGCACCAGCGACTCGGCGTGCACTTGCGCGAGCAACCGGGTGAGTTCGCGGGCCAGTTCCCACCCGGCCGCGACCGGGATCCGGCCGTCGTCGCCGTGTCGGCGCTCCAGTCGGTCCGCGGTCCACCGGGTCAGGCTGATGCCCTCGATCAGGTCCTCGACCAGGAAGACGTGCCCACCGCTGTCGAACACCTCGCGCACCTCGGGCGTGATCCGCCGCGGTGCCAGGCGCACCAACACCTGCGCCTCGTGCCGCAACCAGTCCCGGGCATCACGACCGTCGGGCCCGGCCCCGACGTGCGGACGGGCCTCCTTGATCAGGACCTGTTCGCCGGTGTGCTCGTCGCGTGCCCGGTAGACCCCGCCCCTGTTCGAGTGCCGAATCGCCTCGCGGACCCGATAGCGGCGCGCGAGCAGAACCGAGTCGCCTCGACGCCGCCCGAAGCGCGGCGGGGCCGGCGCGGCCAGCGGGTCCACCGCCCAGGGCGGTGGGGAGAACCATGCCTCGCGGCGGTCCGGCTCCGACGTGCCGTCGGGTGCCTCCAGTCGCCCCTCGTAGAACCCCTCGTCGTTGAGCTCGCGCGGGCGCGCGAAGCAGCCGAACCGGTAGTGGACCACGCTGTCCGGCCGGTAGCGCCGATCCGAGAGAATGGCCGGCCCCGGCATACCTTCGGTCGCCGCGTGCAACTCGGCGGCGAGCAGCACCAGTTGCTCGTCGTCGGCCGGATAGGCCGTAATGAACTTGCCGGACAGGGCCCGCGCGGCCCGGACCCCGTTCAGCTCGGCGGCCACATCCGGGTCGGCCGCGAACTTGAACGCGCAGCCGTGGGCGACGAGAACCCGGGCCGCGCGATCCAACACGTCCGGCGCGGATCGGGCGGTCGACGACAGGTGCAACTTCCAACCCTGCCGCCGTCGTACGTGCCCGGGAGGCGACACCATGCACCAGGGATCGCCGTGCCATACCCGCCATGAGTCGGTGCAGTTCATCTCGGTCAGGACCTGTGCGACCAACAACCGGTAGCTCGACATCACCGGCCAAGCCTCCCACCGCGTCCGGGCCCCGACCAGAGCCAAGCCCGATATATCAGCTGAATACCGTACGCGCGACGCCGTCACCCGGGCTCTTCACCCGGGGCCGGCCCATCGCGCCGCGCCATCGTCCCCTCCCGCTCAGGGCCCGCCACCGCGACCCGCAGGGGAGCACGTCGCCTTTCGCGATCACCCGTGGGCCGACATCGATTCGGACACCAGCAGGCGCAGCAGCGCGTCCCGACCACCGTGCCGAAATGCCGCCCGTTGCCGATCGGCCCCCGTTCCCTCCCGCAGCAGACGGTGCACGAGTGCGTCGATCTGGCGGGCGTCCCCGGTGTCCGCCAGCACCGGGGCGATGTAGTCCATCAGCCGGCCCACCAGTTCACCGGCCTTGAGCCGGCGCGGCGCGTGCGGATCGATCAGCGCGTCGGTCAGCCCGTGCCGGGCGGCGTACCACTGGGCCGCCGTGACGAACTCGGGGGCGGGTCGGGGCGCGAGTTGACCGGCCGTCGCGTCCCGCAGCACGGTGGTGACCAGAGCCCGGACGAGCCCGGCGAGCATCACCGCGTCCTCGGCCCGCAGTTGCACGTCCATGGCGCGGATCTCGACGGTGGGGTAACGGTCGGAGAGCCTCACCTGCCAGTAGACGCCGGCCCGGTCTCGCAGGATGCCGGCGGCCAGCAATTCCTCGATCCGGCGGTCGTAGTCGGCCGCGTCGACGAATTCGGGTGGCACCCCGCTGATCGACCAGCGGCCGTACACGATGGTGCGCCAGCTCGAGAAGCCGGTGTCGCCGCCCTCCCACATCGGCGAGTTCGCGGCCATCGCCACCAGCAGCGGCAACCAGGGGCGCAGCCGATTGACCACGATCACGCCCGCGTCCCGGTCGGGGACGGCGACGTGTACGTGCATCCCGTTGATGAACATCTCCTCGACCAGGCGGGGGGCGTCCGAGTACAGCGCGTGATAACGCACCTGATCGGTGAGTACGAGCGGGGCGTGGGAGCCGAAGGGCGCGCTACCGGAGGCGACGAGGCGGCATCCCACCTGTTCGGCCGCCGCGGCCACCGAGTGGCGCAGCCGCAGCAGGTGCCCGCCCACCTCGTCGAGGGTCGCGCACACCGGCGTCGCCACCTCGACCTGCACCTGCAACAACTCGGACTGGATCTCGCCGCCGGACACCGCCGGCTGCAGATCCGCCGCCGCGCGAACCGCCTCGGCGACGGGGATCGGTCGGCCGTCGGCGGGGTCCAGGAGCAGGTACTCCTCCTCGACCCCGAACGTGATCACGCGCGGTCACCGACCGCGATGCCCGCGACGAACGCGGATCCGCAGCCTGTCGAACGGAGTACGGGGGCCGCCGCGTGCCCCACAATCGCACGCATCATCGTGCACTCCTTGGAACCTTGTCCATCGGCGAGGCGCCGCTTCGGCACACCTCCGGCCCGAGAACCTTCGGCCCGAGAACCCTTCGGCCCGCATGCCGAGGGGCGCCGCCGGCGCGGCGCCCCTCGGGCGGGTTCAAGGGTCAGACCGGCGTCTCCTCGTCCGCGCGGTCGTCGGAGTTGTCGACCGGATGCATGGTCCGCTCGACCTCGCTCATGCACGGGACACAGAACGTCTCCCGTCGGCGGGTGCCGTCCACCTCCCGACCGGCCGGCAGGGTCACGCCGCACAGCGCGACGTCCTCGCTCTCCATCGCGTGCCACACCACGCTCTGTGCGTCCTGGACCGCTCTCATCACGTGCATGTCCGCTCCCGTGTCGTGAGATCCATCGACCTCACCATGTAAGCCGCTGCCGGCTCACCCTGCACTCCCAGCGGCTCCCGCTTCCCGGTCGATCCGCGCTCCGCGGGCGCCCGAACAGGGAGAATCCCCGGTCGGACCCCTGGGCCGCGCGGGTGACGTCGGGCGTCGGGCCGCGCCCGCGTGCGGCCGTTCGGGGCAACCGACCCGTCGGTCGGAGCTGGTGACGCGGGACACGTATCGGTGTGGCCGTCGGGCGTGGAAGACTCACTGTGAGTGTTCGCGCGCTCCGGGGTCGGTGTAATTCCGAACCGGCGGTGACAGTCCGCGACCCGACCGCAGCCGGCGGCCGGTTGACCCGGTGAAAATCCGGGACCGACGGTGAAAGTCCGGATGGAAGGCAGTGCGCGGCGACACGTCGACTCCTGCGGTCGGGCGCTGCCCGAACGCGGAGCGAACGTGCTCGCTTCTCCCGGAACGGCGTCGGCGCACGGGAGAACGGGCCGTTGTCGGATCCGGATCCTCCCGTACGCCGTGGCCGTCCCCCGCGGCATGCGTCGAAGACGTCTGCCCGCGTGGGCGGCCCCTCCTTGGCCCGGAACCACGCGTACGACCGATCCCCTCGTCGGGTGCGGTCGTTGCGCGAAACCACAGGAGAGTTCGCATGACACAGCAAGTTCACGAGCAGCCGCCCGGCACGGAGGTCGAACGCCTGGAGCAGGTGACGCGGGCGATCGAGGCGTTTGCCCGCGTCGACTTCGTGATCGTCTTCGACGACGAATCCCGGGAGAACGAGGGTGACCTCATGGTGGCCGCGGAGCACACCACCGAGGAGGCCATGCGGTTCATCTTGGCGAACACCGCCGGAGTGGTCTGCGTGGCCATGCCGGACGAGACGCTCGCCCGACTGGAGTTGCCGCCGATGACGACGCGGAACACCGGGCTGCACGAGACCGCGTTCACCGTCTCGGTCGATCTGAAGGAGGGTGCCACCACCGGCATTTCCGCAGCCGAACGGGCGCGTACGATTCGGGCGTTGGCCGACCCGGGGACTCGGCCGGAGGACCTGGGTCGCCCCGGGCACGTGTTCCCGATCCGGGCCGTGCCAGGCGGCGTGTTGGCGCGGGACGGGCATACCGAGGCGGGCGTGGACCTGTCCCGGCTCGCCGGATTGTCCGGGGCCACCGCGATGTGCGAAGTGGTGCTCGCGGACTGGAGCATGGCTCGCCTGGGCGATCTGGTCGCGCTGGCCGAGCGGGAGGAACTGCACCTGATCTCGGTGGGTGACCTGGCGGCGTACCGCGCGACGGTCGAGGTGCGATCGGACCTGACCTGAGCGATCCCCGGCCGGGCACGGCGTGTTCGTGTCCCGGCCGGGGCCCGGCGGCGCGCCGGGGTGCGTGCGGTGACCTCGGATCGTGCCGGGTCAGTCGGCGAGCAGGCCGGTGCGCAGGCCCGCCAGGGTGCGACCGAGCAGTCGGGAGACGTGCATCTGGGAGATGCCGAGCCGTTCGGCGATCTGCGACTGGGTCAGTTCCCGGCCGAAGCGCAGTGCCAGGATGGTCCGCTCGCGTTCCGGGAGGGCGGCGATCAGCGGCTTGAGCGCGTGCAGGTCCTCGACCCGGGCGAAGCCGGGATCGACGAACGAGGCCCGCGCCGCATGCGCCTGGAGGGGCCCGTCGTCGGCGGCGGGGGCGTCCAGCGAGTCGGCGGTGTAGCCGGCCGCCGCGGCCAGGCCCTCGATCACCTGTGCGACATCCAGGTCCAGCCGCGCGGCGAGGTCGGCCGCGGTGGGTTCGCGATCGTGCTCGGCGGTGAACGCGTCCCGGGCCTCGGCCAGTTCCAGGCGCAGTTCCTGAAGGCGGCGCGGGACGTGCACGGCCCACGTGTTGTCCCGGAAGAAGCGCTTGATCTCACCCGAGATGGTGGGCACCGCGAAGGTGGGAAACTCGTACCCGAACGCCGGGTCGAAACGGTCGATCGCCTTGATCAGGCCGATCGTGCCGACCTGGACGATCTCCTGCGCCTCCTCCCGGCGCGAGCCGTGGCGGGCCGCCACGAAGCGCACCAGCGGGAGGTTCAGTTCGATCAGGGTGTTGCGCGCGTACTGGCGTTCCGGCGTGCCCTCCTCCAGCGCCTTCAGGCGCTCGAAGAGCAACTTGGACATCGCCCGGGCGTCGCTCCGGGTCGGCGGTCCGGCGTCGTCGGCGACGGACGGTTCGAGCCGGGCGCGCGCGGCGGTGCCGGCAGGCGATTCGCTCGTAGGGGGCACTGCGACACCGGCGGTCTCCTCGACCAGAGCGGTGCCGGCCGGGGAGTCGGTCACGATCCCAACGGTCATGTCACGTCCTTCCGGTGCGTCTCGCGCGGCGGGTGTCTGCGTCACACCCGATCCATGCACCATACACACGTTCCGTTGGGAGGCTACGCCCGGGCCACTGCCGCGCTCGACTGTCGGCCGTCGCCGTACGCGCAACCGCGTTCAGAGCCGGATCAGACCCGCGTCCGTCGGCCTGAAGCCGCACGCGTCGACATAGAACCGGCGCAGCCCGTCCTCGAAGTCGACGTGCAGCCACTCGCACTTCGCGGCCCGGGCCTCGCGCACCGCCACCGCGATCAACTCCGCCCCGATCCCGCTCCGACGATTTCGCCGGGCCACCACGGTGTCCAGGACGAACGCGTGCACTCCCCCGTCCCAGGCCACGTTGACGAAGCCGACCAGGCGATCGTCCTGCCATGCGCACACCCAGCCCAGGCTGTGCCGACACAGCTGGGATCGCCAGTCGATCGGCAGCGGCGGATGCTCGAATCCCTCGGCATGCAGCGCGTTGACGGCGGAGTTGTCGAAGTCGCCCCGCCATTCGAAGGTCACCGTCATGCGGCAATCCTAGGAAGCGCGCGGGCCGCTGCCCACGGAACGGGTCCGGCGGGCTACTCGGAGGTGCCCTCCGCGAAGAGCATCCGCAGCGGCAGCGCGGTCTTGCGGATCTCCCGGGCCCGGCGGTACTCGGCGGATTCGTACCAGCGGGTGATCCGTGCCAGGTCCGGGAATTCGATCACGATCAACCGCGAGGAGGCCCAGATGCCCTCCTGGGGTGGACGCCGACCGCCGGCGCCGGGGTCGACGAGGCACGTCGCTCGGCGCGCCGCGTCGGGGGCGTGGCGGACGTCGGGCTCCGCCGCGGACGCGGTGGAGGCACTCCTCAACACTCGTCGGCCGGCGCGGTCGGAACAACGTCGAATCGCGGAAGGAACGCTGCACCGCGCCAAACGATCCGCGCCGAGTCAGCGACGCCGACGCGGCCGGGGCATCGGCCCCTCGCGCTTGAGCGTCTCGACGATCGGCGTGGTCTCCACGTTCGTGATGCCCTCGACCGAGCCCAGCGAACGGGCGAGGAAGTCGTACAGGTCGGCGGCATCCCGACACAGCACGCTCAGCAGGAAGTTCGAACGACCGGTGACCACGGCACCGAACACCACGCGGGCATCGGCCGCCACCACGTCGGCGACCGCGTCCAGGGCGGACGGCCGCACGTTCATCCACAGGAACGCGGGCAGGCCGTACCCCAGATTCACCGGATCCGTCTCCACCTCGAAGAACAACACGCCCGAGGCACGCAGCAGTTCCACCCGCCGACGCGCCGCCGACTCCGAGATGCCGCAGGCCCGGGCCAGCTCCGCGTACGAGGCGCGACCGTCCTCGGCCAAGGCCGCGAACAGTTCCCGGTCACCGTCCACCCACGCGGGCGCCGGCGCGTCCCACGACGCCTTCGGCGCGGTCCGGGTCAGCTCGTCGACCTGATCCGCGGTCAGTCCGATGTTCTGCGCCTGCCAACAGCTCATCGGCCCGCCCACGACCACGCGCAGCGTGCAGTGGGTCTCCACCCCGACCACCCCGGCCACCCGGCCCAGTTGCCGGGACAGGTCGTCGCCCGGGTACTCGGGGCCCTTCGGCCCGGTCACGCACAACACGTCGGTTCCGGCCGCCGGCACGTGCACCCAGGAGACGTCCGGCCGCCGGCCCAGACCCTGCGCGACCGCGTCCACCGCGCCCGGCGTACACCGCACCCGCAGGACCCACGATGTCTGGCCGGTGCGGCGCAGGTCGGTGACCGGCACCACCCGGATGCCATCGTTCGCGCGCATCCGGCGGTAGTGCCGCAGCACGGTCGCGTCGGAGACGCCCAGCACCTCGGCAATCCGCGCGAAGGGCACCCGGCCGTCGATGTCGAGTGCGTGCACGATACCCAGGTCGACGGCGTCGAAATTGATTGATCCCACCGCACGGAGCCTATCCGTAACAGGAATCCGCCACATGGAGACGTACTCCTCGACCGGATCCCGCACATCGGCGACTGTTTCCGTCAGCGGGATGAGCGGGTGGCGGCCGGTGGCGGCCGACGTCAGCCCGACTCGTCCGATTCATTCCGTTCAGCCGACTCGGCTCATCGGACCAATTCAGCCGACTCATCCGGTCGTCCGGCTCGTCCGGCATGCCCGGTTGTTCGGTCAAGGAGTCATCGTGCGCAAGTGGGGACCGCTCTTCGCGATCTGCCTCGGATCGTTCATGCTGCTCGTCGACGTCACGATCGTCATCGTCGCCATGCCGGACATGAGTACCGACCTGGGCTCCTCGTACACCGATTTGCAGTGGGTGCTGGACGCCTACTCGCTCGCGCCGGCCGCGCTCATGCTCGGCGCCGGGTCCCTGGCCGACCGGGTCGGGCGCAGACGGGTCTTCGGCGTCGGCACGGTGGTGTTCACCGCCGCGTCGCTGATCTGCGCGCTCGCCTCCGACACGGCGACGCTGATCGCGGGGCGGGCACTGCAGGGCGTCGGCGGTGCGGCGATGTTCGCCACCACGATCGCCCTGCTCGGACACGCCTACCAGGGCCGGGACCGGGGTGTCGCGTTCGGCGTGTGGGGTTCGATCAGCGGGGCCGCGGCGGCGGTGGGCCCCATCCTCGGCGGCCTGCTCACGCAACACTTCGGCTGGCAGGCGATCTTCCTGATCAATGTGCCCATCGGCGTGCTCACGGTGGCGATGTCCCGGCGGATGCTCGCCGAATCACACGGCAACCGCTCGGCCCGCCCGGACCTGCTGGGCATGTTCACCTTCACCCTCGGCGCGGCGCTGCTCACCTACGGGTTCATCCGCGCGGGCAGCGATGGCTGGACCGAGCGCGGGACGCTCGGCGTGTTCGTCGGCGCCGTGCTCGCGTTCGCGCTGTTCGTGTCGGCCGAGATCCGGGTCGCCGAGCCGATGATCGACCTCGCGCTGTTCCGCCGGGGGGCTTTCGGCGCGATCATGGCCGCCGGTCTGTTGATCCAGTTCGCCGCGTTCGCCGCGTTCCCGCAGATGTCGGTGTGGCTCCAGTCGGTGCTCGGCCACGACCCGGTCGAGGCCGGACTGGCGCTGCTGCCATTGGCCGCCACCTCGTTCGTGGTGTCCGCGCTGGCGGGCCGCTTCCTGCACGGAGTCGGACCCAAGTGGCCGCTCGGGATCGGTGCGGCGTTCATCGGCGTCGGCAGCCTCGCGCTGACCCTCGTCGACGCGGGATCGCACTGGACGGCACTGGCTCCCGGCCTGGTCCTGGGTGGGGTCGGGGTGGGCCTGGCCATGCCGCAGATGGCCGGTGCGGCGCTGGCCGCCGTGCCGCCCGCGCGAGCCGGGATGGCCGGCGGAGCACTGAACACATTCCGCCAACTGGGCTTCGCGCTGGGCATCGCCGTGGTGGGCGTGGTCTTCCGCGACGGCGCGGCCGACTCGTTGCGCGATGCCACCGCGATCGGCGACCCGCACACCACCGCCGAGGCGTTGGGCGGCGGTCGGGCCCAGGGCATCGTGGCGGCGGCGCCGGCCGGATCCAGGGACGCCGTACAGGGCGCGCTGCGCGAGGCGTTCGCGGCGGGCCTGGACCGCGCGTTCGTGCTGTGCGGGGTGCTCGGCCTCGCGGCGGGCGCGCTCGTCCTGCTGACCGTGCGGTCCGCGCCCGCGTCCCGCGCCGGCGAGCCGACCCGCCCCGCGCCCGAGCAGGAGGCCGCCCCCGCGCCGGTGGCGAAGTGACATCCCCCGCCGCCCGGCCGGGCCCGTGGTCCGCGGGCGCTCCCGGGCGGCGGGCGCTCCGGAAGGCGGAGGGTGGGCGCAGGCCGAGCACTCCGGTGCCAAATGCCCGCACTGTTGCGAAAGTTGCCGTCCGGCGAGCGAGGCGCTCATGTCACGGTGCGTTGCCCAGGGCCTGACGCAGCGGTAGGGCGCCGGTGGCGATGTGGATTCCGCGGGACACGATCCGCGCGTTGGTCGAGTCGAGCAGGGACAGCTGGGACAGCGGCGCCGGGCCGTCGTCATGCAGCGAACAGCACAGCAGCAGCATCGTGCGCAACGCCCCCGGCGGGAACGGCGCGTCGGCGGCGGTGACCACCTCGCGCAGCGTCCGCCAGCGCACCGCCGCGTAGCGGCCGTCGTCGGACCAGTCCAGGCACACCGCGTACAGCTCGGGACGGCGTACGAACGAGCCTTCCTCGGTGAGGATGTACGTGGTCGCCTGCGCGGAGTGGCTGCCCTCGGCCGCGCGGTAGAGCGCGGCTTCGATCACCTCCGAGGACATGGCCGGTACGGAGGCCCCGTCGTTGTGTCGGGCGGCGCGGGCCGCGACGCGGTCCACGCGGTGCTTGGCGTCGGTTCGGTTGCGCCGGCTGCTCGGGCGACGGTCGGTGCTCATGAGACAACCCTTCGGGCCGGGTCCGGAGCCCACGTGTGGGCGGGGGCGAGCAGGTGCGCCGGTTCCACCTGGAACAGTTGGGCCAGGCGCTCCACATCGTTGAGGTCGAAGGGGAGTTCACCGGTGAATCGACGCCACGCCCAGGACCGGCCGTGGCCCAGCGCCTCGCCGATCGCGCCGTCCGTGTAGCCGTCACGGCGCGCGAGCATGCGCACGTTGCGCACCACGATCATCCGGATCGGTTCGTCCGTGTCCGGATCCGCGTCAGAGGGGGCCGAGTTGGGTATCGGCTCCGCCATTCTGGTCCCACGCACCCCAGGCGCAACATCTCTCATCTCCGCAGAGTAGATCGCCGGTTGCGGGAGCGGTAGACCGGGAGGAGGACAATCATCCCTCTCTGCGGGAAAGTTGCCGCGTCACACGAACACGCGGTACCACCGCGACGCTGTCTTGAGACGGGATGTCGACCGGGCACGCACGGTTCGTCGCGAGAGCGGGTCCCGGTGGGCCAAGGCCCGGACCACCGTCGGGAGTTCGGGCCGGGTGCCCGGGAAATCGACCGCCCCGGGCGGTGCGGACCCGGCCGAGCTGCTCGGTTCGGCCGAGGCCCCGAGGTCGACCCGGGCCCGCTCACCGCCCCGGGCCGACGCGGAGCGTGCGCACCGGGACGCCGGAGACCGGGGACGACGGGTGGGCGTCGTGACTGCGGCGCTCGATCGCTCAGCCGACGCGCCGACCCTCGCCGACGGGCGGAACGGTCCGGGCCGGGTCGTCGGGACCCGAGGGTCGGCGCGCGCTGGACGGGGTGTCGGCCGAGGGAGCGCCGGGCGGGTGGGACGGAGGGCGCGAGGCGGGCGGCGGGCCCGACGGTGCCGTGGTCGGCGGCGACGACGCCGTGGCGACGGGCGTGGGCGCGGGCGCGGGCGCGGACGTGCTCGGCGTCGGCGCACCGGTCTGCGGAGCGGGTGCGGCCGGCGGCACCCGCACCGGGCGCGGGGCGTCCGAGTCGGCGGCCGTGCCGAGCACCGCCCAACCCGCCGCGGCCACGGCAAGTGCCGCCACCGGCAACGCCAGTCGCAGCGGGACGCGGCGCCCGCGCACCGGCACGGCCGGCAGCGGCACTTCCCCAACGCGCACCGTCTCGGCGGTCACCGCGTCGGCCCGTCGGCCCATCCAGTCGCGCAGTTCGGCCTCCAGCGCGGCGTGCTCGGGCGTGCCCGACCGCAGGGGCTCGGCACCGTGTCGCGTCACGTGTCGTCCTCCATAAGCAATCGGTGCAGCGTGGTCAGCCCGCGGCTCGCGGTGGATTTCACCGTGCCGGACGGGATGCCCAGCGTGCCGGCGATCTCGGTCTCGCTGAGGTTCTCCCAGTAGCGCAGCACCAGCACCTCACGTTGGCGCCGGGTCAGTCGCCCCAGCGCGTGCCGCAGCCGCCGGTCGCGTTCGGCCCGCAGCGCGTCGTCCTCGGGCGAGGCCACCGGCGGCGGCACCGGCGGTATCCAGGCCCGGGCGGTCCGCCGTCGGCGCAGCACCGATCGGGCGCCGTTGACCACGCAGCGCCGTAGGTAGGCGGGTGGGTCGTCGAGTTCGCCCAGACGCGCGCCGTATCGGCGGAAGGCCGCCGTGAACGCCTCCTGCACGACGTCCTCCGCGGTCTCCTGATCGTCCACCAGCAGCGTGGCCAGGCGCACCAGGCGCATCCGATGCGCGTGGTAGAGCTGCGCCATGGTCGGCGGCGGCTCACCGGGCTCCCGGGTCCGGCGACGGAACAGGCCGAACGCACGCCGACGGGGCGGGGTGTCTTCGACGGGCGGCGCCGGATGGATCGGGATCGGATCGTGCCGGCCCCGGACGTGGGATTCCTGGATGGCCGTGAACTCCTCGGGTGTGTATCGATGGGGTGCGGTGCCGCGGGCCGCCGGCGTACGTGCGCGAGCACCCCGCCGTCGAGGTGCAGGCCGGCGGTGCGCCGTGGCCTGCCGGTGTACCGGAGACGTCGACGTCCTCGGTACACCGGCCGGTTCCACGCACCGATCAGGTCGCGGTACGCCCGCGACGTTTGCCGAGCACGACGGCGCCGCCGCCGAGCAGGAGCAGCCCCGCGGCGCCGCCGATGTACAGCGCGGTCTTGTCGTCACCGCCGGTCTCGGCCAGGCGCGGCGGCACCGCCGACGGGGTGGCCGACGGGTCGCGCGGAGGGGTGGTCGGCGCCGCTGACGGTTCGCGCGGCGGGGTGGTCGGCGCCGCCGACGGGTCGCCCGGACGGGCGGGCGGGGACGCCGACGGGGCACCCGGACGGGCGGGCGGAGTCGCGACCTGTGGGGCCGTCGGGGGTGCGGTGGCCGGGGTGGCCCGGCTGTCCGCGGCACGGGCCTGGCCGGCCGGCGGGGCGTCGGCGGCCATGGCCGGGCTCTGCGGCAACAGCACGGCCGAGGCCGCGAGTACGAGGCCGGCGCCGAGGACGCGACCGGCCCGGATCCGGGCCCGGCCGCCGTGTGGCGATGCGGTCTTGCGGCGCGGAAGGCGCGGGGAAGGATTGAACACCGTTCTCCTTGTGGAGCATCGAACGGGCCGCCGTGCACACGGAGGCCGCCACCATCGGGTGACGGACATCCAGACGCGTGACTTCGCACCGGGTTCCCGATCCCGGCGAACTTTTTTCACCGGACCGAAAACGTCCTCGTCATCGCTCCGCGAGCGCCCCGGTACCCGGCCCCGACAGCCGGCCGTTACCGAAAGCACACCGAATTCGCCGTCGCACGGCCCGGATCGAGTCACATCCGGTCGATCACACACGTCACATACGCGAGGGCGTACGGCCCGAGCCCGATCGCGGGGGTTGCCGCGGCTGGGACCGGTCGGCACGGGGCGCGGACGAGAGGGACATCGCGAATGAGCACAGGGGAACGGACCGGGGCGGCCAAGGGCGGGGCGAACACCGCCCTGCCCGTCCCGGACGGCGCGGGCGTGCGCTTCGCCGACGCCGTCGACAGTCGGCTGGGCATCTACGGCGTCGCCAAGCGGCATTTGCGGAAGGTCTTTCCGGACCACTGGACCTTCATGCTCGGCGAGATCGCCCTGTACAGCTTCATCGTGCTGTTGCTGACCGGTGTCTTCCTGACGCTGTTCTTCAAGCCGAGCATGCAGGAGGTCGTCTACGACGGCTCCTACGTACCGCTCCAGGGCATCCACATGTCCCAGGCGTACGCCTCGACGCTGGACATCAGCTTCGATACGCGCGGCGGCCTGATGATCCGCCAGATCCACCACTGGGCGGCGCTGATCTTCATCGCGGCCCTGTTCGTGCACATGTTCCGAATCTTCTTCACCGGAGCGTTCCGCAAGCCGCGGGACATCAACTGGCTGTTCGGCTTCCTGCTGCTGATCCTGGCCATGCTCAACGGCTTCACCGGCTACTCGCTGCCGGACGACCTGCTCTCCGGCACCGGTCTGCGGATCGCCGAGGGCGTGATCCTGGCCATCCCGCTGGTCGGCACGTACGTGCAGTTCTTCCTGTTCGGCGGGGAGTTCCCGGGCGAGGACATCGTGCCCCGGCTGTTCACCATCCATGTGCTGCTGGTCCCCGCCATCATGGTCGGCCTGGTCACCGTGCACCTGACCCTGGTCTGGTATCAAAAGCACACCCAGTTCGTCGGAGCAGGCAAGACCGAGAAGAACGTGGTCGGCCAGCCGTTCCTGCCCGTCTACGCGGCCAAGGCGGGCGGCTTCTTCTTCCTCGTGTTCGGAGTGACCGCACTGCTGGGCGGGATGGTGCAGATCAACCCGATCTGGGCCTACGGTCCGTACAACCCGGGCCAGATCAGCGCGGGCTCGCAGCCGGACTGGTACATCGGCTTCATCGAGGGCGCGCTGCGCATCATGCCCAACTGGGAATGGAACATCTGGGGCCACACGCTCAGCTTCAACGTGCTGATCCCGTCCCTGATCGTGCCCGGCGTGCTGTTCACCGTGATCGCCGCCTACCCGTGGATCGAGGCGTGGATCACCGGCGACCGGCGCGAGCACCACCTGTTGGACCGCCCGCGCAACATGCCGGTCCGTACCGGCCTGGGCGTCGCCTGGATCGTGGCCTACGGCGTGTTGTGGGTCTGCGGCGGCAACGACGTGATCGCCACCCACTTCCACCTGTCGATCAACACGATCACCTGGATCGGCCGCTTCGCCTTCCTGATCGGGCCGTTCCTGGCCTACCTGGCCACGGTGCGGATCTGCAAGGGTCTGCAGCGCCGCGACCGGGACAAGGTCCTGCACGGTCGCGAGACCGGCGTGATCAAGAAGCTCCCGCACGGCGAGTTCGTCGAGATCCACGAACCGCTGGAAGCCGGGGTGCGGCACACCCTCACCGCCCACGAACAGCCGAAGCCGTACGAGTTGGAGCCGGCCGAGGACGAGAACGGGGTGGCCCGCAAGACCAAGCGTTCGCAGAAGCTGCGTTCGAGGATGTCGCACTGGTACTTCGCCGAGCCGATCGCGAAGCCTACGGCCGCGCAATACCGGGAACTCACCGGCGACCACGAACACCCGTAACGGGCCGCCGTCGCCCAAGCGAACCGATCACCGGCAGCCCCACCCCCGAGGAGACCCGTCATGTCCTCGACCGTCCCACCCCGCGCGCACCCCGGTCGGACCGGCCGCGGGCCGCGCGTGGACCCCGTCCTGATCCACGCCGTGCACCACGCCCTGCGCCGCGACCTGCGCGCGCTGGTGGTCTGGGCCCGGACCAGCGTGCCGGTGGCCACTCCCGGCTGGACGGACTTCTGCCGATACCTCACCGTCCACCACGAGGCCGAGGACACCGTGTTGTGGCCGCTCCTGCGTGCCGCGGCGGACCCCGGTCCGGGCCTGCGCCGGTTGGTCATCGCATTCGAGGACGAGCATCGGCACGTGGCCGAACTGGTGGCCACGGTCGACGACTGCCTGTCCGGACGCGGACCCGCCAGTCGCACACTCGAGCACGCGACCCGGCTGGCCGCGACGTTGACCGCGCACCTCCACCACGAGGAGACGACCGTCCTGCCCCTGGTGGCGAACCTGGTCAAGCCCGGCGACTGGGCGCACTTCGACATCGCCCAGCGGCAGCCGCTCGGCCTCGGCAGCGGAGCGGCGTTCCTGTCCTGGCTCCTGGAAGGACTTCCGCCGGACCGGGAGGCCGCGGTCCGGTCCCAGTTCCCGCCGGCCGTGCGCCTCGCCCACCGCGCACTGCGCGCCCGCCACACCCGTCGGGTCCGCTGGTAACCCGATCCGCACCGACCGATCCGCGTCGCGGAATCGGGGGAAGCACGGCGTCATACCGAAACGGATATACCGCACTTCGGATTCGGCATTTGAATGTGATGTCTCCCGGGGTCAGGATCCATGTTAACGCGCTGTGAACATCGGCCGCCGCAGCGGCTTTGCGGAGTGAACGCCCGCCCCCCGAGTGGATAGGTCACCCATGCGTAATTCGGCTCCAACTGAGAGCGTGGACCACGGCGAAAAGGCCGCAAGCAGAACGGCCGTCGCGACACTGGCCGGGACCACGCTCGAATGGTACGACTTCTTTCTCTACGGCACGGCCGCCGCACTCATCTTCGACAAACAATTCTTCCCTTCGCTGAGTCCGGCGGCGGGCACTCTCGCGTCATTCGGCACGCTGGCCGTCGGTTTCGTCGCACGACCGCTGGGCGGGCTGGTCTTCGGCCATTTCGGCGACCGCATCGGCCGAAAGGCGACCCTCGTGGTGTCGCTGCTGCTGATGGGAGTCGGCTCGACCCTGATCGGCGTCATTCCCAACTACGACACGATCGGATATTGGGCACCGGTCCTGCTCGTGCTGCTGCGCATCATCCAGGGCATCGGCCTCGGCGGCGAGGGCGCCGGCGCGACGCTGATGTCCATGGAGCACGCGCCCGCCGGGAAGCGGAACCTCTACGCGGGATTTCCGCAGATGGGAACGCCTGCGGGGCTGGTCCTGGCGAACATGGTCTTCCTCGCCACCAGCACGGGGATGAGCGATCACGCGTTCACCGGGTGGGGCTGGCGCATCCCGTTCCTGATGAGTTTCATCCTGGTCGCGGCAGGTCTGGTGATTCGGCTGCGGGTCACCGAATCGCCATCCTTCAATCGTGCTCTCGAACAGGACCACGTGGTCCGTTTCCCGCTCGCCGAGGCATTCAAGGTCGGCCTCCCCCGACTCGGCCTCACCGTGCTCGCCGTGGTCGCCAACTCGGCCGTCGCCTATGTGTTCATGGTGTTCACGCTGTCCTACGGCACCAAGCATCTCGACTATGAGAAGCGCTTTTTGATCCTGAGCATCTCGGCCGCCGCCGTGCTTTGGTTCGTGAGCATTCCGCTGTGGACGCGAATTGCCGACCGATACGGCAGACGCACCATGTTCATCGGCGGCTCGGCCGCCATCCTGGCCTGGTGCATCGCCTTCTTCCCGCTGCTGAACACCGGGAATTCGGCACTCGCGGTGCTCGCCCTCGCCGGCATGGGCCTCATCATTCCCATCACGCACTGTGTCCAGGGCGGCATCATCGCCGACACCTTCCCGGTGCACGTTCGCTACTCGGGATCCTCGCTGATCCTGCAATTCGGCGCCGTCCTCGGCGGCGGACTGGCACCGACGATCTCCACCGCGCTGTTGAACGCCGGCCACTCCTCGACCGGTGTCACGTGGTACCTCGTCGCGATGTGCGCGATCAGCCTGGCCGGCGCCATCGCCCTGTTCCGCGTGGTCCCCGAGGGCGCGCCGGAACCGGCCGCACGCCCCGCGCCGGCCGTCGTCAAGGCGTGAGGACGCCCGTCGGGATCGATCGCGCTCCGGCGGTGGGCCGCGCTCCGGGTCAGGAACGGCCGCGTGGTTTGCCGCGCTTGGCGCCCTTGGTCGCGCCGGGGCCACCGCGGGCGCCCTTCCCGGCCGCCCCGCCGGCCGCGCCGGGCTTGCGCCTGGCGCCGGAGGCGTCGGGGCGCTGCGACTTGGCCTTGTCCTTCGGTTGCGGCGGGGTCGGGGTCCGCCCGCGCGAGCTGTTGACCGTGCGGCCTCTCACGATCCCGATGAACTCCTCCACCAGGTCCGTGGTCCGCTCCTGTGGCCACGACAACGCGACGCGCGACTCGGGCGCGTCGGTCACCGGCCGGTAGGTGAGGTCCCTGCGGTGGTGCAGGCGGGCGAGCGACTGCGGGACGACGAGCAGACCCACCCCCGCCGCCACCAGTTCGACGGCGTCCTCCGTGGTCGCGGGCCGCTCCTTCGCGGGCACCCCCGGGCGCTGCTCCCACTCCAGGGTGTCGTCGAGCGGGTGCAGTACGACGGCGTCGGCGAAGTCCTCGGCGACCACCTCGTCCACCGCCGCCACGTCGTGGTCCTTGGGCACCACGACCACCGTGGTCTCGGCGTACAGCGGGATCGCGCTCAGGTCGGTCCGCTCGATCGGCAGCCGCACCAACCCCGCGTCGGCCTCACCCGCGCGCAGCACGTCGGCCGCGGCGGCGGCGGACACCGCGATCAGGGTCAACGGGACATCGGGCAGCCGCTCGTTCCAGACCCGCACCCATTTGGCGGGGGTCACCCCCGGAACGTAGGCGAGCCGGAACGGGGTGGGTACTTCCGAGCCTGTCACCACGTCAGGCTACCGGCCATGATCGGAGGCACCGCACACGGTCGCTACTCTTGACGGCATGACGTCGCACAAGACCACCCAGACGATGAAGCCCGCGACCGCGGCGAAGAAGCTGGGCGTGTACCTCCAGGCCACCCCCGCCGAGTTCCAAGAGGGTGTCGTCTCCCGCGACGAGTTGAACGCGCTGCAGGCCGACCCGCCCGAGTGGCTCCAGGAACTGCGCCGCAACGGCCCGCACCCGCGGCCGGTCGTCGCGAGCAAGCTCGGCATCTCCATCGCCGGCCTCGCTCGCGGCGGCATCACCGACGCCCTCACCACCGAGCAGATCGACGCGCTGAAGGAGGACGGTCCCGAGTGGCTGCGCCAGGAGCGCGCCACCCAGGCCGAGGTCCGGAAGGAAGCGATCCGGATCAAGGAGAAGAACCAGGAGAAGAGCGCCGAGGAGAGCGAGGAGCGCCCCGCGAAGGCGCGCCGACCGCGCTCCTGACCCGCGCTCCGGCGGTCGCCCGGATGTCGGCCGCCGGAGTGGGCCGGCCGGGCGTCGGTTGCGCCCGCCGGCCGCCCCGCAGGCCGGGCCCGGCTCAGCCGGCGTGCCGGGTCAGCCCGGCCTCCGCGAGCAGGTAGGCGGTCATCGGTGCGTAGTCCCGCGCGTCCACCACGTGGTCGTCGAGCGGGACGGTGACCGTGATGGTGCCCTCGGCCTCGCCGAGGAACAGGGCCGGGTCGTTGCAGTCGGCGAACGCGACCGTGGGAATGCCGTGTTGCCCGGCGCGGCCCGCCCAGCCGTGGTCGGCGATGACCAACTCGGGCCCGGGTCGCCCGGTCGCGGCGAGGGCGTCCAGGATCGCGCTCATCGGCTGCGGTGCGTGGGTGTGCCACAGCGTGGCCCCGCGCTCCAGCACCGCCACGTCGCCGAACTGGCGGACGCTGCCGCTGGTTTCGTCGTCGCCCTCGGTGGTGTGCAGCCCGCGGGGGATGTCGAGGATCTCGGCGCCGGCCGCCCGCAGTGCCCGACCGATGGCCTGGTGTACGTCCAGCAGACCGCCGGGGTGGCCGGTCGCGAGCAGCACGCGCAGCCGGCGGGCGGCGGCGTCGCGCAGGACGGCGGCCATGCGGTCGAGCCCGTCCAGGGTCAGCCGGGGGTCGATGGTGTCCTGGCCGGTGCGGTGGTCGGGGTCGGGACGCACACCCGCCCGTTCGACCATCACGGCGAGCACGTCCTCCTCGGTCTTCCAGCGATCACCCAGGTCCAGGCCCAACCAGAAGCGCCGGTTGCCCTTCACCAGTTCCGCATAGTGTCGAAGGTTGACCTCACGGGGCGTGGCCACCCGGCCGGCGATGCGGGTGCTCGCCAGGTGCCGAAGCAACTCGTCTCGGGACGGAGGGGTGTTCGGCGTCGTCATGAGGCCATTGTGCCCACCCGCCCGACGGCCGGAGCGCTCGGCCCTTCCCGTTCGCCGACGCGAAATCCCGCCATAAGCCGGCCGATTCGACACGTTCTCCTTTTGTTGTCCACCGTGGAGACTATTGGCGCGGTACGACGACCCACCCGCCTCATCCGCACCGGAGGTGCCGTGAGCACGCCGGCCGCGAACGACCGTAAGACGCATGGTTCGTGTGATGATCTACCCGCCTTTTTTGCAGGAAGGATCGATATGAGCCCCGTAACGGTGGAGATCCGCGACGCCGGTCCGCTCGACGTCGAGGTGGAAGAGGAACTGGTCGAGTTCGAGGACGAGTCGAACCCGGACCGCCGGATCGAGGCGTGTCTGCCCGAACCCTGGGTGACCGCGACGACCCGCGTCGGGTGCGACTGGAACGCCTGACCCGAACGGATCGGCCTGACCCACTCCATCGGACAGGCCCGACGAGCCGGACGACTCGATCGTCCGGACGCACCCGGCACGCACGGCCCGATCGGAAACGGCTCGACCCGATCGGGCTCGCGCCCCGGTGCCCACCCGTGGCACCCGCGGCGGCGGCGGATCGAGCAGCGGCAGAAGCAGGAGTGGGCATGGTGCGGTCGATTCCGAACGGATCCGCGCAGGACCTGCGCACCCGGCTGGACGCGCTCGTGGCCGGTCACGACCGCCGCTGCCGCGTGGACGACGTCTGGCTGCATCTGTTCGACCCGCGCATGCCCGCGCTCGACCACGGTTGGAAACTGCACGTCTCGGCCCGCCCCGAGGACTTCCCGCAGACGCTGGACCTGCTGGTCCCGGTCCTGCTGCGCTACCCCTGCCTGGCCAAGTTCGCGGCCGGCACCGCCGTCCTGGAGGAACTCAACGCCGGAGTACGCGACCCCGCCGTGGTCGGCAAGGCGGTCACCGTCTACCCGCGCGAACAGGACGTGGCGGCCCTCGGCCGGGAACTGGCCGACGTCCTGGCCGGTCGCGGCGGCCCGCGCGTGCTCAGCGACCGCCGGGTCCGCCCCGACGCGCCCGTCTACTACCGCTACGGGCCCTTCCGCGCCCTCGGCTCCAGTGCCGCCGAATTGGTGATGACCGGCCCCGACGGACAGCGCTTCCCCGGCCGGGCGGGCATCCGCTACCGCCAACCACCGTGGGCGGCGGACCCGTTCGGCGCCCCCGCACCGGCCCCGGGACGCCCCGCCCGCCTGGTCGGCGGCCGCTACCGGCTCACCACGGGCATCGCCCGCTCCCCGCACGGAGACGTCTATCGCGCGTTGGACACCACGACCGGCGAGCGGGTGGTGGTCAAGCAGGCCAGGGCGTACGCGGGCGAGGACGGCGACGGGGTGGACGCCCGGGGCCGGTTGCGGCACGAGCGCGCCGTGTTGGCGACCCTGGCCGATCTCGACGGCGTACCCCGCGTGCTCGACCATCTGCGCCACGGTGAGGACGAATACCTGGTCACCACCGACTGCGGCCCCGAAGACCTGCGCCGCGACGTACACGCGCACGGCCCCTATCCGGGCGACGCGCTGCCCGGGCGCCGGGTGACCGCGCTGGCCCGCCGACTGCTCGCGGTCCTGGACGGAATGCACGCCCGGGGCGTGGTGATGCTCGACCTGAAACCGGCCAACGTGGTGCTCGACACGGACGGCACCTGCCGGCTGGTCGACTTCGGCATCAGCGCGCTGGGCCCACATCGCCCGACGGGCGGCACTCCCGGCTACACCCTCACGACCGGCTCGACCGACGACCCGCCCGACCCGGCGGACGACCTGTACGCGCTGGGCGCGACGCTGCACTACGCGCTGACCGGCATGGACCCGGTGATCGTCGACCCCGACCCGGCCGTCGACCGCGATCGCACCCTGGCCTGCCTGGCCGCCGCGCTGCCGGGCGCCGCGCACCGACCGGTCCGGGCGTTGGTCGCCGGCTTGCTCGACCTCGATCGCGCGCGGCGCATCGACTGCGCCCGGCGCCTGCGGGCCGGCCTGCCCGAACCGCCACGCGGACGCCGGTTGCCGACGCCGCCGCGGATCACCGCCCGCCTCCTGGACGACGTGATCACCCACGCCGTGGCCGACTGCGTACGCGCCGCCGCCGACCTGCCCGCCGGGTCCGGCCCGCGGCCGGGATCGACGCTGGCGCTCTACGCGGGCGCGGCCGGGGTGGGCCTGGAACTGCTGCACCACCTCGACCGGCCGGGCGTGCCGAAAGCGGTCGCCGAGTCGGCCCGGCGCACCGCGGCACACCCCGAATCGGGCGCGCTCTCCGGCGCGTTGTACACCGGTCGGACCGGGGTCGAACTCTTCCTGCGCGGCGCGGCCGTGCTGCCGGGCGGCGACGTCCCGCTGCTGCCGGCCTTCCCATCCGAGCCGCTGCCGTACGACCACACCGGTGACCAGATCGGCGGCGCGGCGGGCGCCGGGACGGGCCATCTGCTGCTTGCCCGGCAGGCGCACCGGGCAGGGCGGGTCGAGCAGGTCGCCAAGCATCTGGCCGCGGCGAACGCCTGCGCCAAGGCACTCCTGGACCGGTGCCACGACCCGGAGCACGCCGAGCTCGACCTGCCACCGGCCTCCTCGCGTGCGGCCTACGCGCACGGCTACGCCCACGGCAGCGCCGGCATCGTGCACTTCCTGCACGCGCTGACCGTCCTGCACGCCCGCCGGGACGCGGACCCCGACCCGGCGCTCGCGCTCGCGGCCCGCGAGGGTCTGGATCGACTCGCCGCCGAGACACCGGGGTTGCTCGCCTCGGCGACTCGCCCGGGCGCCGCCCGGCACTTCGGGTCCTGGTGTCGGGGCCTGGCCGGGATCGGCACCGTGCTGATCGCGGCGGGCTCGCCCGCCCGAGAGCCGGAACTGCTCGAACTCGGCCTGCGCTGCGCGCGGTTGTGCCATGCGCTCGCGCCGAGGATGAGCCTGGTGTCGCAGTGCTGTGGCCTGTCCGGAGTCGGCGAGCTGCTCGTGGACGCCGCGCTCGCCACCGGTGACGACGAATACTGGCGGGCCGCGGAGAACGTGGTGGCACTGATCCTGGCCCGCAGCGGAGGTACGGTGCGCCGCCCGCTGTTCCCGGACAACACGCTCGCCGGCGCCGACCCGGGCTGGGCCACGGGCGGCGCGGGCGTGCTCTCCCTGCTGCGCCGCGTGCGCGACCGGGGCGGCGAGCGCCTCGTCGCACCGCCGCACAGCCTGTGACGGTGCGCCGCGCCGGTCCGACGGAGGCTACCCACCGAGCGGCCGTTGCGCCGCGCGGTTCGGCGCGCGGGGCGCGCGTGGTTCCGGAACCCGTCCGCGCGATATCCGGGGGTTGGCACTACCTGTAGTGGCCGGGTGGCACGCTCGTCCAGGGGGGTCGCCGCCGGACATGCTGAACCCGTCAACCCGCTGGTTCCCCGAGATTGTGCAGGAGTTCGGCTCGTGCGAGAGCAAGCATGGCAGAGGTTTCGTTCTTCCGGTCGGTCGCAGGACGGTCGGCGCAAAGTCGTGCCGGCCGCGATGGTCGTCGGCGTGCTGGCGATGGGTGTCCTGGCACCGCCCGCGGCATCCGCTGCCGCCGGGCCGGACACCGTCCGGCAGAGCCTGAGCGCACTGGTGCGCTCCGACGAGCTGCCCGCCGGGCTGGCGAGCGTCAGCGACCGGGCGGGCCACACCCGCACCTACACCGCGGGGGTGGGCGACCTGGCCACCGGCACGAAGGTGCCCAGGGACGGGCAGGTGCGGATCGGCAGCAACACCAAGGCGTTCACCGCGGTGGTCGTGCTGCAACTGGTCGGCGAAGGCAGGATCGGCCTCGACGACAAGGTCGACACCCACCTGCCGGGCCTGGTGCGCGGGGAGGGCATCGACGGTCGCCGCATCACCGTGCGTCAACTCCTCCAGCAGACCAGCGGACTTCCCAACTACAGCGACCATCTCGGGGAGGAGGTCCGCTACTTCGAACCGCGCGAACTCGTCGACATCGCTCTCCGACACAAGGCCGACTTCGACCCCGGGACGAAGTGGAAATACAGCAACACGAACTACGTACTGGCCGGCCTGATCGTCGAGAAGGTCACCGGCCGACACCTCGCCCAGGAGATGGACCAACGCATCATCAAGCGCATCGGGCTGCGCCACACCTACTTCCCCGCCCCCGGTGACGCGACCATCCGAGAACCCCATCCCAAGGGCTACTACCGGGTCTCGGCCGATGCGCCCCCGACCGACATCACGGAGATCGACCCCTCCTGGGGCTGGGCGGCCGGTCAGCTGATCTCCACCAACTCCGACCTCAACCGGTTCTACACCGCGCTCCTGTCCGGCCGTCTCCTGCCGGCGGCCCAACTCGCCGAGATGCGCACCACCGTCCCCGCCGAGGAAACCTTCGGCCGTGGCGCCCGCTACGGGCTGGGGCTCGTGAGCAAGCCGCTGCCGTGCGGCGGCCTCTACTGGGGCCACGGCGGCAGCTTCCCGGGATACGAGACCCGGGGCGGGGCCACCGACGACGGCCGCGCCGTCAACGTCGCGGTGACCATGCAACTCGACGGCCAGGCAGCCCGGGACCGCGTCGACGCCGTCGTGAACACGGCCCTTTGCCGCTGAACCGCAGCTGACAGGGACCGTCCGGCCGGGTGCGGTGACGCCCCCGGCCGGACGGTCCCTCGTCGTCGACCCACCCCCGACCGCTCAGCCGGCCGTCCGGGCACGCCGATGTGATCTCCGAGTCGTGGTGTGCGCGTCCGGAACAGGGCATACAAGGGGAATCCGTCCATCGGAGAGGCCGAGGAAAGGCGCGGAAGAGGAGAAGGGAGCCGAATGCCGTCGGAAGTCGATCTGACTGCGGCGCTGTCCAGGGTCAAGGAGAGCGAAACCTCGCTGGTCGCCCAGGTTTTGCGCACCACCGTGGCGGCGGTGACCTCCTACGTCGCCGCGCTGTTCCTGGCCGGAGCCGACCCGCAGCCGATCCTGGCCCCGCTCACGGCGCTTCTGGTGGTCCAGGTCACCTCGTACGCGACCTTCACCACCGGCGCCCAGCGGGTGGCCAGCGTCGTCTTCGGGGTCCTGATCGCGGTGCTGTTCAGCGAGGCCGTCGGGCTCAACTGGTGGAGTCTGACCCTGCTGCTGTTGGCCTCGCTCGGCCTGGGGCACCTGATCCGGCTCGGCGACTCGATCAACGAGGTGGCGATCAGCGCGATGATCGTGCTGGGCGTCAGCCAGGTCGCCGACACCGCGTGGGACCGGGTCGCGGAGACCCTGATCGGCGCCGCCGTCGGCATGGTGTTCTCCCTGGTCCTGGCGCCGCCAGTGCACGTGCGGCCCGCGAACGAGGCGGTGATGTCCGCCTTCGACGCGCTGACCCGACTCCTGGACACCATGGCCGGGGAGCTCGACGACGACGTCGACTACCACCGGGCGCACAGCTGGCTGGAGGAGGCCCGCCGGATCGACCGGGACATCGTGCGGGTGGACGCGACGCTGTCCACCGCCGAGGAGGGCACCCGACTCAATCCGCGCGGCCGGCGGGCCACGGTGCGGGTGCTCGCGCTGCGCAGCGGCCTGGACACCGCCGAGATCAGCGCGGTGGCGCTGCGCATGGTGTGCCGGGCGCTGGGCGGGCTGTACGCGCGGGGCGAACGCGGCGAACCGGCGTACACCGAGATCCCGTTGGCCACCGCGCAATCGCTGCGCAGCCTGTTTCGCTCGCTGGCCGCGCTGTTCGCGGCATACGGCCACCTGGTCGTGCTGCACGGCCAGGACCGCCCGGAGGACTCCGCCCTGGCCGAGGAGAGGCTGCGTGAACGGCTGATCGAGGCGGATGCGGATCGCTCGCGGACCGAGGCGATCCTGCTCGCCGACTCGATCGAGAACCCGGACCGCTGGGAGCTGTACGGCACCCTGCTGACCGCGGTCGACAAACTCGTGGACGAGACCCGGCCGGCGGGCACCCCGGGGGACCTGGCGCAGCGGATCGACGAGCGCCGCCGGCGGCTCGCCGAGGAGCGCCGGCTGCGGGCCGCGGTCACCCGCCCCGGCCCGGCGGTGCGTGAGCGCATCCGCCGGGTCGTCGCGCCCAGCGATCGGCTGCTGCGGGTGCCACGCCGGCTGCACCGACACACGCTGCGCCGACGCGGGTGACGGGTCCGGCCCGCCGCCGCACGACGCACCCGGCGCCCGCAGCGCACGCGCGACGCATCCGGTGCGCGCGAGGCCCGGGCGCGCGTCCACGGGTAGCCGACCCGGTCATCGGGTCGGTTGCGGCTTCGGGTTGCCGGTCAGGCCGCTTTCGTAGGCGGCGATCACCAACTGGGCCCGGTCGCGGGCGCCGAGTTTGGTCAGCAGTCGGCTGACGTGGGTCTCGACCGTGCCGATCGTGACGAACAGCTCGGCGGCGATCTCGGCGTTCGAGGAGCCGGTCGCGATCAGGAACCTTGGGTGGTCCGGATGGATGGGTACGCCCGTGGCGTCGTCGAGTCCACGTCCCGACGCTACGCGCACGGGAGCGGCCGGACCTCTGCCCACGGAACCACTCGCGGAATCCACCTCGGGTCGGATGCCCGGACCGGCGTCCCTCCTGCGACAGACCTCTGCCCGGTCTTTCCCCCGCCGGACGCGAACACCTCGCGGTGGCTGCGAGGTTCGACGGACACACCGTCCGCCGACGCCGAGGAGTGGTCCCATCGTGACGAGCCGACACCCGTGCCCGGTAAGCGGCTCCCCCGCTGTCGAGACCGAACGGGTCCGTCCCGCGGCCGGGATGCGCATGGTCGGCCGCTCGCGCGCGACTCGGGCGAGGTGTCGGGCCGCGTCGGTGCGGCGCGGCGCGCTGCCGGTGGCCTACCTGATCGTGGCCGGGACCGTGACGGCCGTTCAGGAGTGGCTGCTCGGCCCTGCGGAGCGCGCCGCGCTGGTCGGCTGGTCCTCGACGAACCCGAGCAACCTGCGCGGCCGGCCGATCGAGGCCCTGGGCACCTCGGCCTTCGTGTTCGAGCCCGGCCCGTGGCCGCAACTCGCGCTCGCCGTGCTCGTGTTGCTTGCCCTGGGCGATCGCTTCGGCAATCTCCGGGCCGCCCTGCTCGTGGCCTTCGGGCATCTGGGCGGCACGCTGCTCGCCCAGGGCATCCCGGCCGGTCGGATCGCCGCCGGCCGGGGCGGAGGCGCGTCGGCCGACATGCCCGACGTCGGGCCGTCGTACCTGGTGTTCTCGGCGCTGGGCGCGGTGGCGCTGTACGGGCGCCGGCGGGTGGCGCGCCGGCTCGCGACGGGGTGCTTGTCGTGCGATCGCCGCACCTGTCGGACGGGATCACCGGGTGGGACGTCACGGCGGTGGGGCACGCGACGGCGTTCCTGACGGGTCTGCTCGTCGGCGGCCGAACGGTGCGCGCCGAGCGGGCCCGACGACGGGCGGGCGGGCACCCCAGGGCCGGCCGGTGCGCGAGGCCCGCACCGGCCGGCCCCGGAGCCGATCTGAGCTCACCCCCGTGCACGAGCTCATGCCGAGCGGTCGAAGGCCGGGTGTCCGGGGCAGGCCCGGCGAACCGCCGTGTGTCCAGCCAAGCAGCCGGGCCGCACGAGCCGCATCCGGTCGGGGGTGGAGGGGCGGATCGAACCGGTGCGGTAGTCGAGCCGGACGGGTCAACCCTCGGAGTAGGCGCATGCGGGCGCCGCGTCGGTCCGTCGTACCCTGTGAGCCCCGAAGCCGAGGACCGGACACCGTGCGGAACAGCCCCGAAGAACAGCTCATCCACACCGTCGTGGCAGCCGGCGAGCCCTTCGGGGTCGCCCTGGCCGGTGCCCGGGGCCTGCGTCGGCACGGCCTGTCGGACCGGGACAGCGACGGCGTCGACGTCGCCCTCGCCGCCCGCGACGCCAGGAAGCTCACCGCCGCCCGCACCGCGATCGTCGCGGCCCTGACCGAGCAGGGCTGCCGCGTCACCGTCGACGGCAGGGCAGGCGGCAAGGCGTTCGTGCGGATGAGCGTGCGGCCGGCCGGGGCCGGGCACGGCACGCCGCTCACCCTGCACGTCGCGCCCCGCACCCACGAGCCCGCCGTCGTGGCCGGCGTCCCGGTGCTGCATCCCGACGACCTCGCCGCGGCCAAGCTGGTCACCCTCGCGCTGCGCTCGGAGGTACGGGACGCCTTCGACGTCTTCGCGCTCGCCGACCACTACGACGTCGACCGGCTGCTCGACCTGGCCCTGGCACACGATCCGGAGCTGCGTGTCGAGGACTTCCTGACCGCGTTCAAGCGCGTCACCGAGCGCGAGGACGTCGAGTTCACCCGCTTCGGCGCGCCGGCCGCGCGGGCAACCGCCGTCCGCGCCTGGTTCCAGGACCGGTTCGCCGAGCTCTCCGCCCGGCACAGCCGCCCGATCGCCGCCGCGCTGGACCCGCGGGTACTGGCCAAGCTGGCGGCCCTGGCGGAGTCGACGGCCCCGGCGGAACGACCGCCCGGCGAGGAACCCGGATGACCCGGGCCGCCGCACCCGCCACGTCGGACGATCAGCGCCGGCCGCCGGGCGTGACCAGACCGGTCTCGTAGGCCAACACCACCGCCTGGGCCCGGCTGGACAGGTTCAACTTGGCCAGCGCACGGTTGAAGTGGGTCTTGACCGTCGACTCGGTGACCACCAGCGTGCCGGCGATCTCGTTGTTGGCCATGCCCCTGCCGACCAGGCGCAGCACCTCCAGTTCCCGCCCGGTCAACGCCGCCAGGTCGGGCGGCACTTCACCGCCGACGGCGGTGTCGGCGAAGGAGACGTAGGTCTCGACCAGCCGCCGGGTGACACTGGGCGCGAACAGCATGTCGCCGGCCATCACCGCGTCGATCGCGGCCAACAACCGCTGCGGGCCGATCTCCTTGAGCAGGAACCCGGACGCCCCGGCGCGCAGCGCGGCGTAGACGTACTCGTCCAGATCGAACGTGGTCAGCACCACGATCCGAGGCGGCGTGCCCTCGGCCGCGGCGAGGATGCGTTCGGTGGCGACCACGCCGCTCACCCCGGGCATCCGGATGTCCATCAGGATCAGCTCGGGACGCAATTTCCCGGCCATGTCGACGGCCTCGGCCCCGTCGGACGCCTCCCCGACCACCTCGATCCCCGGGGCCGCGCGTAACAACGCGGCCAGTCCCGCCCGGATCAAGACCTGGTCGTCGACCACCAATACCTTGGTCACCCCGTCGTTCCTTCCGTCACGTCGGTACAAGGCGGCCTGGACGTCCCCCGCGCTCCCGGCGGGCTCGGCCGGGATCGGCAGGACGAGGGCGACCTCGAATCCCCCTTCGGGTCGCCGTCCCGCAACGAGCGTCCCGCCGTAGAGCTTGGCGCGCTCGGACATGCCGATCAAGCCGTGCCCCGCCACCCCACCGATTGTGCCCGGATCCGGCCCGTGCGGTGCGGCCGTCGGCCCCTCGCCGCCGTCGTCGGTCACGGTGATCCGCAGGTGTCGCGGCCCATATCCCAGCAAAAAGGTCCACCCGGGCGGTACGGGCGCGCTCGAGCACGTTGGTCAGCGCCTCTTGGACGATCCGGTACGCGCACAACTCGATGCCCGGCGACAACGGCCGCTCGATGCCCACCGTCCGGCACGGCACGTCGACCCCAGCCGCCCGGATCCGGCACACCACCTCGTGCAAGCGGGCCGGTCCGGGCGCCGGATCCAGCCGATCGTCGGCGGTCCGCCCACGCGCGGCGCCCGGTGGCGCGCCGTCGGGGCCGAGCGCGTCCTCGCCGTCCGCGCGCGGCAACATCAACATCCGGCGCATCTCGTCCAGCGTCTCGCGTGTGGTCTCGCCTATCGTGCGCAACGCCGCCTCGGCGGTGGGCGGATCGGACGTCAGCACATACTCGGCCAGGCCCGCCTGCACCGAGATCACCGACACGTGGTGGGCGACCACGTCGTGCAACTCGCGTGCGATGCGCACCCGTTCGTCGGTCACCGCGCGCCGGGCCCGCGCTTCCTGCTCGCGGGCCGGCCGGACCGTCAACACCGCCTACTGCGCGTTGCGTTCGCTCAGCCGCCGGGCCGCGAATCCGAACCGGCAGACCCCCGGCGGGATGACCAGGACCTGGGCGACGACGGTGGACATCGAGCCGCCGTCCGCGGCCAGTCCGGCGTACAGCCAGGTCGCGCCCACCGCCGGCACGCACCACGCCAGGACCCGGATCGGGCGGTGCGCGGCGACCGTGTGGGTCGCCATCAGCGCGCCGAGGGAATTCACCACCGGCCAGTAGCCCAGTGCGATGTACCAGACCTGGAGGGTGAGCATGACCGGCAGGACCGGGATCGGGGCACGTCGGCGCAGGACCAGCGGCAGGTTGATCACCACGATCGGCACGAAGCCGAACGCGTCGGTGTCGCGCCGATTCCCGGTGGGATCCTCGCGGGCCGACAGCAGACTGACCACGATGTAGGACAGCGCCAGGATCGTGTCCACCACGATCGGAGGAAGGTTGAAACCCGCCGACTCCACAGCGTTCGCGCCCGCATCGGCGCAGCGTGGCCCGCGATGGGGGATCGGTCGTCGAACCCGCGGCCCACACCTGGCTACCACGCTGGTTGTAGTCGCGCCGGTGCGGATTCGGCCCGGCGGACGCGGGTGGGCCGGCTCGCCCGCCGGGGCACCGCCCGAAGCCGGTGGGCGCGGGTCCGTGGTGGGAGACTGCCAGGCGTTTCCACCACCACCGGGCCCGGGAATGTTCGCCGTGCTCGACCCGGACGCGGACGAGCGACTCGTGCGTCGGCTCCACGACGGCGCGTGGTCGAGGTGACGCACTCCTGGCGCCGACCGACCGCCCCGGCACGGATGTGCAGGGATCGCGCCGCGCTTTGGCAGATGTTGCCGTCGTGGACGCGGCCTGCACAGCATGTACTGAACACCGATCGTCCGTCCCGGACGGGCCGGGCAGTACGCGTGTCGAGGGGTGTGCCGTGGCGGAGGCGTGGTGGGACGTCGAGGACGTCGACGGGCCCGAGGCTGTGGTCGCCCGGCTGGACGGCGTGGACTACCTGGCCGGGGACGGCATCGGCACCGCCGCCTGGCTCGCGCTGCGGATGGGCCGACCGCTGCTGGTCGAGGGCGAACCCGGGGTGGGCAAGACCGCGCTCGCCCAGGCCCTGTCGGACGCGTTTCGCGTACCGCTGTTCCGGCTCCAGTGCTACGAGGGCCTGGACGCCTCGCAGGCGCTCTACGACTGGGACTTCCCACGCCAGATGTTGCACCTGCGGGCGGCCGGCGCGGCGGGTGAGACCGATGCCGCCACTTTGGAGGCGGGGCTTTACGACCGGCGGTACCTGATCGCCCGGCCGGTGTTGCGGGCGATCGAGGCGGCACCGGCGGTGCTGCTCGTGGACGAGGTGGATCGGGCCGACGACGAGTTCGACGCGTTCCTGCTGGAGGTGCTGTCCGATTTCGCGGTGACGGTGCCCGAGTTGGGCCGGATCGCCGCGAAGGTGCCGCCGCTGGTGGTGCTGACCTCCAACCGCACCCGCGAACTGCACGACGCGCTCAAGCGGCGCTGCCTCTACCACTGGCTCGACCACCCCGACCACGCGCACGAGGTGGCGATCGTGCGCCGCCGGCTGCCCGAGGTGAGCGCCCGTCTGGCCGAGGACGTGGTCCGCGCGGTCGGCCGGCTGCGCGGGGCCGACCTGGTCAAGCCGCCCGGTGTGTCCGAGACGCTGGACTGGGCCTGCGCGCTGCTCGTGCTGGGCGTGCGCGACCTGGACCCGGACAGCGCGGCACGCACCCTCGGCGCGGTGCTCAAGCATCGCGAGGACCTGGACGGCATCCGCACGGCCGGGCTCGACCGGCTGCTCGCGGCGGGCGACTGAGATGGCCGGGCACAGCCCCCTCGACGCCGCCACGGTGCGTGCCGCCGCGGCCGCGCCGACGCGCCGAGACGGGGTGGAGACCCTGGTCGCCTTCGCCCGTACCGTGCGGGCCGCCGGCGTCGCGGCCGACCCGGGACGAGTGCAGGTCTTCCTGGCCGCCGCGGCCGAGCTGGGCGTCGACGAACGGGCGGGCACGTACTGGGCGGGCCGGCTCGCGCTGTGCTCCGGCCCGCAGGAGCTGGCCCGCTACGACGCCGCGTTCACCGCGTACTTCGGCTGCGAACAACCGCCGCCGGGCCGCCGCCGGCCCGCCGTGGACACCGAGCGCGCGGTGGGCCTGCCGGGCACCGACCGGGCACCGGAGGCCGGCGAGACCGAGCACGAACCCCGGGTCGCCGCGGCCGACCGCACCGAGATCCTGCGCCGGCGCGACATCGCCGCGCTGGATCCGGCCGCGCGCGCCGAGCTGCGCCGCCTGCTCGCGCTGCTGCGCCCGGCCGCGCCGATGCGCCGCACCCGGCGTCGGCGGCCGGCCCGGCACGGCCGGATCGACCGCATCCGCACGGTGCGCGCGGCGCTGCGGACCGGCGAGGTGGACCGGCTGCGCCACACCGAGCGGGTCGTGCGGCCGCGCCGCCTGGTGCTGCTGCTCGACGTCAGCGGGTCGATGGCCCCGTACGCGGACGCGCTGCTGCGCCTGGGCCACGCCGCGGTTCGCCGGCGTCGCGGTACCGAGGTGTTCACCATCGGCACCCGGCTCACCCGGATCAGCCGCGAACTGGGCCACACCGATCCCAACCGGGCACTGGCCGCCGCGTCCGCCGCGGTGCCCGACTTCAGCGGCGGCACCCGGCTCGGCGACCAGCTGCACGCCTTCCTGGCCGGCTGGGGCCGGCGCGGCGTGGCCCGCGGCGCGGTGGTGGTGATCGCCTCCGACGGGTGGGAACGCGGCGATCCGGACCGGCTCGCGGTGGGCATGGCGCGGCTGCATCGGCTCGCCCATCGGGTGGTCTGGGTCAATCCGCATCGGGCCCGCGAGGGGTATCAACCCCTTGCGGGCGGTATGGCCGCGGCCCTGCCGTACGTTGACGACTTTGTCGCCGGGCACAGCCTGGCGGCGCTGGAGGAATTGTGTGCACTGCTGGTCGACGAGCGACGGACCGGGTGAACGACGATGCGTGAACTGCTCGACCGGCTGGAGGCGTGGTATCGGGACGGGCGCACCTTCGCGCTGGCCACGGTGGTGTCCACGCTGCGCAGCGCCCCGCGCGACGCGGGCGCGGTGATGGCGGTGTCCGCCGACGGTGTGGCGCTGGGCAGCGTGTCGGGCGGGTGCGTCGAGGGCGCGGTGTACGAGTTGGCGCTGGAGGTCATCGCGGAGGGCCGGCCGCGCACCGCCGCCTACGGGATCAGCGACGACGACGCGCTGATGGTGGGTCTGACCTGCGGCGGCACGCTGGAGGTCTACGTCGAGCCGGTCGACCCGGTGCGGTATCCGGAGTTCTTGGAGCTGGTCGCCGCACTGCGCGAGGGTCGGCCGCTCGCGGTCGCCACCGTGGTCGCCACACCCGACGCGGATCGGCTCGGCGCCCGGGTGGTGGTCGGCCCGGACCGAGAGGTCGCCGGCGACGAGGAGAGCGGCCCGTTCGTGCTCGCGCTGCGCGAGCTGCTCGCGGCCGACCGGACCACGCTGGCCCGGGCGGACGGCGAGGCACTGCTCCCGGTCGAGGCGCTGGGCGTGCGCCAGGACGAGATCGTCTTCGTGCGCTCGCACGTGCCGCGCCCGCGCCTGCTGGTCTTCGGCTCCAACGACTACGCGGTGGCGATGGCCCGGATGGGCGCGTTGGCCGGGTTCCGGGTGACCGTGTGCGACGCGCGCCCGGTGTTCGCGACGGCGGAGCGTTTTCCGGACGTCGACGAGCTGGTGGTGGACTGGCCCGACCGTTATCTGGCGGGCACCCGGGTGGACGGGCGCACTGCGGTGTGCGTGCTCACCCACGACCCCAAGTTCGACGTTCCGGTGCTGGTCCGGGCGTTGCGGCTGCCGGTCGCCTACGTCGGCGCGATGGGCAGCCGACGTGCGCACGCGGACCGGCTGATCCGGCTGCGCGAGGCGGGCGTGACCGAGGCCGAGCTGACGCTGCTGCACTCCCCGATCGGCCTGGACCTGGGCGCGCGCACGCCGCAGGAGACCGCGATCGCGGTGCTCGCCGAGATCATCCAGGCCCGACACGGCGGCTCCGCGCGCCCGCTGTCGCTCACCGACGGCCGCATCCACCGCTGAGCACCGGACGGCGGAGTCCCGCAGACTGGGCGCCACGCGGCGGACCACCGCAGGTTGGGCGGCACGCCCCACGGGCCGAGCGCCGCACGGCCGAGCACCACAGGCTGAGCGCCGCACACACGAAGTCGAGCCCCACGCACGTCAGGGAGCCCGCCGCGCGAATCGCGTGGCGGGCTCCCTGCCTCGTGTACCTCAGCCGATCGGCGGGGTCGCCTCGGCCAGTGCCTCGATCGCGGCGACGAAACAGTCCGCCGGCGGGGTGACCAGGCCCGCGCCGACCTGGCCGGTGCCCGCGACCTTGCCGGCGATACCGGTGTTGATCTGCGGCAGGATGCCGGTGCGCACCACCTTGGTCACGTCGATCCCGGTCGGCGTGCCGCGGAAGTCCAGCACCGGAATCTGGTAGGCCGGGTTCTCCGCGAGGGTGATCTCGTACATCCGCCGGGTCGCGGCCAGCGCGTCGTCCACCTCGCCGCCGATGAACCGCACGATCGCCGGCGCCGCGGCCATCGCGAAGCCGCCGATGCCCGCGGTCTCGGTGATCGCCGAGTCGCCGATGTCGGGGTTGGCGTCCTCCGGGCCGTACGCGCCCAGGTACAGGCCGTCCGGGACCTCGGCGGGGCCGGTGTACCAGCGGTCGCCGGTGCCGGAGACCTGGATGCCGAAGTCGGTGCCGTTGCGGGCCATGGCCACCACGAGCGAGGAGCCGGGCACATCGCGCCCCGCGTCCATCGCCAGCTTGCAGGCGGGCATGTCCAGGTTCAGGAAGAAGTGGTCGTTGCCGCCGACGAAGCGGGCCGCCTCGGCGATGTCCGAGGTCGGCGCGCCGCTGTCGATCATGTTCGGCAACAGTTCGCGCAGCAGCATCAGGGTGCCCGCGCGGTTGCGGTTGTGGCCCTCGTCGCCCATCTGCAACATCTGCGCGATGATCGCCCGGATGTCGATCGGTTCACCCGCGCGCACCGCGGTGCGCAGCAGCGGGCCCAGCACCGCCGACATCCAGCGCAGCCGGTCGATCACCTCGGATCCGTACGCGCCGTAGCGCAGCACCTTGCCCAGACCCTCGTTCAGCGAGCACCACGCGCGGGTGCCGTGGGTGGTGTCCTCCAGTTCGAACATCCACATCGACGGGCTGACCACGCCCGCCATCGGCCCCACCGCGTGGTGGTGGTGGCACGAGTCCAGTTCGGCGTGGCCCTGGGCGAGGAACTTCTCCGCCGCCTCGGGCGAGTCGGCCAGGCCCTCGAAGAGCACCGCGCCGATCAGCGCGCCGCGCATCGGCCCCGACGCCCGGGCCCAGTCGATCGGCGGTCCCGCGTGCCGGAACTGGCCGGCCGTCAGACCCAGCGCCTCGCTCGCGGGCTTGACGTCCACCAGATGCGGCGTGGACGCCAGAACCCGTTCGATCGCGACCTTGTTGGCCGCCTCGCGGCGCGCGTCGGCGAGCACCGCGGCCAGCGCGTCGGCGGTGCCGGGCAGCGGCGGGCGCCAGTCGACGGCGGTCACCGGTACGGCCTGGGCGGCCAGCGCGTCGGCGAGCAGTTCGGCGCCGACGGTCACCACCGACGGGTCGCGGGTCAGCAGCGCGCTGCCTCGGGGGTTGGGAGCACTCACGCGTCGAGCCCTTCTACGATCGCCACGGCGCGCCGGGCGGCCTCGGCATTGGACAGGTGGACCTCGGCGCCGGCGGCGGTGAGCGTGCGGGCCTGGGCGGCCAGATCCTGCGGGTCCAGGTCGGTGCCGCACAGCGAGATCAGTACGGTGGGCGAGTTCGGCCCGGCCGCGCGCAGCACCTCGGCCAGGTCGGCGGCCGGGTCCGGGTGCGCACCGTGTCCGAGCACGACGTCCAGGAGCAGTACGGCGCAGGCCGGGTCGGCCAGTTCCTCGGCGAGTCGCTCCAGGCGCAGGCTCGGGTCGATCATCGGGTGCGGGCGGCCCGCGGTCAGGCCGTCGTCGCCGAAGTCGATCATCAGGTGCCCGGCGGCGTGCAGGTCCGCGGGCAGCGCCCAATCGGCGCGCAGCGGGATGTTGGACGCGATCGGCCCGAGCCGGTCGGCGGCGATGATCATCGCCTCGTCGCACAGCGTGCCGCCGCAGAACAGCCCGCGCAACGCGCCGGTGCGGGTGGGCGCCGCCTGCTCGGGTCGCCAGACCCGGCCCTGGACCCCGGGATGTCCGATGGCGGCCAGCGCCTTGGTCGCGGCGGCCGTCAGGTCGTCGCGGCCCTGCCCGAGGAAGGCCAGTTGCACCGGCGTGGCCAGCGTCGCCGCGTAGCGCTCGACCTCGGCCGCGACCGCGTCGGCGGGCGGCTTGGAGACCACCACGATCAACTCGGTGGCCGGGTCCGCGTCCAGCATCGCCAACGCCTGGAGCGTCGAGCGCGCGCCGACCGCCTCGCTCAGGTCGCGTCCGCCCACGCCCAGACAGTGGCTGACACCGCTGCCGGCCGCGTGCAGCAGACACATCAGTTCCTGCGACCCGGTACCGGAGGCGGCCACGATGCCGATCGGGCCCGGGCGCACCGAGTTGGCGAAGCCGAGGCCGACGCCGCCGACCAGTGCGGTGCCGCAGTCGGGGCCCATCACCAGGAGTCCGCGTTCGCGGCCGACGTCCTTGAGTCGGATCTCCTGCTCGACGGGCACGTTGTCGCTGAAGATCAGCACGTCCAGGCCGGCTTCGAGGGCATCCATCGCCTCGGCGAACGCGTGCGGCCCGGGCACCGAGACCAGGGCCAGGCTCGCACCGGGCGTGGCACCCGCCGCGGTGCGGATCGTGCGCGGCGGGACACCGGCGGCGGAGCCGATCCCGGTGCCGCCGCCGGTGGACAGCACCAGGGCCTCTTCGAGCACCTCGCGGGCACGCCGCAGCGCGTCCTCGTCGTCGGCCCGGATGGCCACGATCAGGTCGTTGGGTCCGGCGCCGTCGGGGGTCTCGAAGCCCATGCCCGCCAACAGGCCGACGTTGAGTTCCGTCGCCATGGCGACGAGCGCCTTGGTCACCCCGTCCACCGCGGATACCGATCGGCTCACCTGCATCAGGCTGACCGAGTCTCGGTATGTTCCGCGGCGCAGCTCAAGCGCGCTGCTCACGGGCGCTCCTTCCTTCGGGGTACGGGAGTTCGGTTCCGTCGCCGCGCCCGTACGGGGCTGCGGCCACGGCTGGTACGGCGCCTGCGTCGGCTGCCTCGGCCCCGGCCAGGACGCCGTGGGCGAGGTCCGCGCCGGAGGTGTGGCCCACCGTCAGCAGGCGGTGCAGGCGAGGGAGTACGTCGGTGCTGCGGCCCACCGCGCCGATCAGGTCGACCAGTTGCGCGCAGCCGTCGCCGCGGGCGGCGTGGCCGAGCAGGGCGGCGGACAGGTCGGTGGTGCGGCCGGGGGCGTGTGCCGCGACGCGGGCACCGAGGGTGTCCGCGCGCCGGCCGCCGGTCGGTTCGGGGTCCAGCAGGCGCTGCGCGAGCAGGAAGCCGCACAGGGCGTCGTCGCCGCTGGGGGTCAGGCCCGGGCCCAGGCCGATCAGGCGCAGCGCGGCGGCGCCGGCCCGCTCGGAGTCGGTCGCCGCGTACCGGCCAAGGTCGGCCAGGTCGGCTCGGGCCCGGCCGGACAGCCCGGTGCGTACCGGCCCCAGCGCGGTGCGCAGCGCGGCGCGGCCGGTCCGGACGGTTTCGGCGTCGCCCGGTGCGGGCGGCCGCGGCGGGGTCCACCAGCGGACCACCGTCACGTCCAGCGCACCCAGGCTCACCCGCCCGTCACCGATCCGGGCGTCGGCGCGGGCTGCCAGTGCGGGGAAGGGCGATGCGGCGGTGCGGGCGGCGAGGACGACGGCGTTGGGCAGCCGTACCGCGTCGTGGGTGCACAGCGCGAGGACGTTTCGCTCCGGGTCGGCCAGGTAGATCGCGGCCGGGAAGACGCCGAGCACCCGCGCCGGCCGGGTCGGTCCTTCCAGCGCCGCACGAACGCGCACCGACGCCGAGCCCGGCACCGGCGTCGTCGACACCGGATCGGCGTGTTCTCCCGGGTCTACCACGATGGTGCCTCCCGGGAACGGTGCGGAATCGAAGCGGTGCGAATTGATGCGGTGCGGAACCGAGGCGATACGGAACGAAGCGCCGCGCGTCGGTGGTGAACGCGGTGTGGTCGAGGCCCCCGGGTCGGGTGAGCAACGGTGTGGCCGCTCTTCCGGAACGACTTGAATCGGACCGGCTCTATGTCTGTTGTGAACGTAATCCAATGGCTATGGTCCTCGAATGGAGCAAGTTGCCAACCTTGGCGCACTTAATTCGCGTAATTTGCCAAGCCCTGGCGGGAGTCCCGGGGGCGTGCGAACCGCGAGTACCGGCACGCTCGTTCGCGGCGTGTCGGTCCGCGACGTGCTGAGCCTCTCCAGCCTGTCCGGCGCCCGGCTGATGGCCGGCGAGCGCGGATTGGATCGTGTCGTGCAGCGGCTCAACGTGATGGAGGTCCCGGACATTCTGCCCTGGACCAAGCCGCACGAACTCCTGCTGACCACCGGCTACCCGCTGCGCGAGACCCCACAGTCCCTGTGCGACCTGGTCACCGAGCTGGAGTCGCGCCGACTCGCCGCGGTGGGCATCAAGCTGGGCCGCTACCTGGACGAGTTGCCCGCCGACATGCTGGACGCCGCCGATCGGGTGGGCCTGCCGATCATCCGGCTGCCCGACGACGTCGCCTTCGACGACATCCTCAACCAGGTGCTCACCGACATCCTCAACCGCCAGGCCGCGGTCTTGGCCCGCTCCGAGGAGGCGCATCGCGCGCTGGTCAGCGTGGTGCTCGCGGGCGGCGGCCTGGAGGCGATCACCGACGAACTCAGCCGGCTGCTCGGCGGCACCGTCATGGTCACCACGCCCGACGGCCGACTGCTGGCCTCCTCCGCCTCGGAGGACGTCGAGGCCAAGGCGTCCGGACGCGGCGTATTCGACGCCACCGGCCGCTTCCGGGTCGAGCGCTTCAAGCACGGCGCACGGGCCCTGGAGGAACCCGCCACCGGGGTGGCGCTGGTGCCGATCCTGGCCGGCGCCCTCGACCACGGCCGGGTCGTGCTGATCTCCGCCGGACGCACGCTCGACGAGAGCGACATCCAGGTGTTGGAACGCGCCGCCGCCACCGCCGCGCTGGTGATCACCAAGGAACTCGCGGTCGCCGCCGTGGAGAGCAAGTATCAGGGCGACTTCATGCGCGACCTGCTGGCCGGCCGGGCAGGCGACCCGGCGCACACCGTACGGCACTGCGCGTCCCTCGGCTGGGCGATCGACCGCCCGCTGACCGTGGTGGTCGCCCAACTCGAACCCGGCGAGGGCCCCGACCCGGAAAGCGACGACCTGCGGCCCGCGCACGAACGCTTCGCCACCGCGTGGGGCATCGTCGTGCGCGAACGCGATCCGCGCGCGGCCGTGGTCGGCTACAGCCAGGAGGTCGTGGTGGTGATGGGCGCTTCCGAGCGCACCCCGCCCGGCGAGTTGGTGCGGCACATGGTCGCCCAGGTCTCCGGTGACGGCGGCGGCGGACGCCGCTCGTTCTCCACCGGCGTCAGCCGCGTGGTCACCGATCCCGCGCTGCTGCCCGAGGCATACGAACAGGCCCGCCGCGCGGCCAAGGTCGGCCGGCAGATGCACGGCCCGGGCGGCATCGCCGACTTCGACAGCCTGGGCGTGTACCGCCTGCTCAGCCTGGTCCCCGACTCCGCCGAACTGACCAGTTTCATGCGGGAGACGCTCGGGGAACTCGCGAGTCGCGAGGACGAGGAGACCACCGATCTGCGCACCACCCTGGAGGTGCTGCTCGACACCAATCTCAACGTGGCCGAGACGGCCCGGATCCTGCATTTCCACTACAACACGCTGCGCTACCGGATCGGCAAACTGGAACGGTTGCTCGGCGCGTTCACCACCGACTCGCATTTGCGGCTCAACATCATGCTGGCGCTCCAGGTTCGCCGCATGCGCGGGCTGTAGCGTAACGCGCACGTACGGAGAGACCCTTGGTTGTTCATCCATACGCCGACACACGAAGGCAACAAACCTTGGGTGAATTCCACAACACCACCAGGCCGGCTCTGTCAGCTATCACCCAAGCCGCAGTGTCCGACCCGTCCATAACCTTCCCCCAACCTCGTGGCGAGAACGGCGGACAACACCGGATCGCGCTCACCGTGCCGGGTCGTGCGACAGCGAATCGCCCTCGCACCCCCCTACGCCTGGAAGGCGGCTGAACATGGCACTCGGCTTGGGATGGAAGCTCTACGGGGACGGCAGTACCCCACCTCCGGGTGAGGTCGTACGCCCCGACGAACGGCTCTCGTGGGGTCGGACCATCGGTCTGGGCGCACAACACATCGTCGCGATGTTCGGCGCGACATTCGTATTCCCGGTAGTCATGGGTCTGGACCCGAACCTGGCGATCATGATGTCGGGTGTGGCCACCGTGGTCTTCCTGCTCATCGTGCAGGGCAAGATCCCCAGCTACCTCGGTACCAGCGCCGCGTTCGTCGGCGCGGTCGCCACCATTCGCGCCTCCGGCGGATCCAGCGCGACGGTGACCGGATCGATCCTGATCGCCGGCGCCGTACTCGCCCTCGCCGGCGTACTGATCCACCTGCTCGGCGCCGAACTCGTCAACAAGGCACTGCCGCCGGTGGTCACCGGCGCCGTGGTGATGTTGATCGGCTTCAACCTGGCGCCCGTGGTGGCCGACGTGTACTGGCCGCAGGACCAGTGGATCGCCATCCTGACGATGACCGCGGTGATCGCGATGACCGTGCTGCTGCGCGGCTTCTGGTCCCGGATCGCGATCTTCCTCGGTCTGATCTTCGGTTACGCGATGTCGTGGCTGTTCGACAAGGGCTTCGGGCAGATCACCTCGGTCCAGCCCGGTCAGCACGACGGCAAGGAGTTCGCGCACGACCGGGTCGACTTCTCCGGCGTCACCTCCGCCGACTGGTTCGGGCTGCCCACAACACACGCCCCGGACTTCAAGACCTCGGCGATCCTGGTCGCGCTGCCCGCCGTGATCGCACTGATCGCGGAGAACGCCGGCCACGTCAAGGCGGTCTCCGAGATGACCGGCGCCGATCTGGACGGGAGCCTGGGCAAGGCGATCACCGCGGACGGCCTGGGCACCGTGATGGCCAGCGCGGTGGGCGGCTCGCCCACCACCACCTACGCCGAGAACATCGGCGTCATGGCGGCCACCCGGGTCTACTCCACCGCCGCGTACTACGTGGCGGCCGTCGTCGCCGTGCTGTTCGGCCTGTGTCCCAAGTTCGGCGCGCTGATCGCGGCCACCCCCGGCGGCGTGCTCGGCGGGATCACCGTGGTGCTCTACGGCATGATCGGCCTGCTCGGCGCGAAGATCTGGATCGAGAACAAGGTCGACTTCGCCAACCCGATCAACCTCGTCCCGATCGCGGCCGGCATCGTGATCGGCATCGGCGGCGTCGCGATCAAGATCAACGACGACTTCGTCATCGAGGGCATCGCGCTGGGCACCATCGTCACCCTGGTGGCCTACCACACCCTGCATGCCCTGGCTCCCGCACACATGCGCGACCCCAAGGCGCCCGCCGACGTCGAACTGGAGGGCGGCACCGCGCTGTCCCTGGGCACGGTGGAGGAACACCAGCCCGCGGAGCAGCCGTTGGCCGGCTCCACCGCCGTCGCTCCGCCGACGAAGACACCGCCGAGCTGACGCCGCCCCACCCACGCGCACCACCGCACGCGAACACCAGGAGGAGACGACACCGTGAAGCCGCCGGCATTCCGATATCACGCACCGACCGATCTGGCCGAGGCCCTCGACGCCCTCGACGGGGTCGGCCACGACGGAAAGGTCCTCGCCGGCGGCCAGAGTCTGATCCCGATGCTCAACATGAGACTCGCGGCCCCGGCCCACCTGGTCGACATCAACGGGCTCGCCGAACTCTCCTACGTCCGCACCGACCCCGGCGGCGTCGCGGTGGGCGCGCTCGCCCGGCACGCCGAGGTCGAGGCGGACGAGGCCGCACACGCGGTCGTACCCCTGCTGCGCCAGGGCCTGCGCCTGGTCGCCCACCCGGTGATCCGCAACCGCGGCACCACCGTGGGCAGCCTCGCGCACGCCGACCCCTCCGGCGAGATGACCGCCGTGCTGGCCCTGCTCGGCGGCTCGATGACGCTGGCCCGCAAGGGCGCCACCCGCACCGTCGCCGCCGAGGACTTCTTCCTCGGCCCGCTGGAGTCGTGCATCGAGCCCGGCGAACTGGCCGTGGCCGCCTACTTCCCGCGCCTGCCCGGCCGCACCGGCACCGAGTTCGTGGAGATCGCCCGCCGACACGGCGACTACGCGATGTGCGGCGTCGCGGCGGCGGTCACCGTCGACGACGATCTGCGGATCACTTCGGCTCGCACCGCCTACCTCTCGCTCTCGCCCGTCCCGCTCGTGCTCGACCTGACCGACGCGCTGATCGGCCGCACCGCCGACACCGCGGAGTGGAACGACGCGGCGACGCTCGCGGGCGCGAGCCTGGAGCCCGAGCCGGACATCCACGCCACCGCCGAATACCGCGCCCAGCTGGCCCGCGTACTGACCGTCCGTGCCCTGCGTACCGCCACCGAACGCGCGGCCCGGGTCGAGCCGAACCCCACCGCACCGAGCACCACCGACGAGCGGAGCGCCTGATGACCGAGACGCAGATCCCCACCGAGCAACGCCTCGACATCCGGCTGAACGTGAACGGCGTCCTGCGCACCGCCACCGTCACCCCGCGCCGCCTGCTCTCCGACTGCCTGCGCCACGACCTGGGCCTGACCGGCACCCACGTGGGCTGCGAGCACGGGGTGTGCGGCGCGTGCACGATCCGCGTCGACGGCAAGCCGATGCGCGGCTGCCTGATGTTCGCCGTCAGCGCTCAGGGCCACGAGATCACCACGGTCGAGGGACTGGCCGACGCCGACGGCACCATGCATCCCGTGCAGCAGGCGTTCCGCGAGTGCCACGGCCTCCAGTGCGGATTCTGCACACCCGGTTTCCTCACCGTGGTCTCCGCCTTCCTGGAGGAGAACCCGACGCCCACCGAGGAGGAGGCCCGCGAGGCCATCTCCGGCAACCTGTGTCGCTGTACCGGGTACCAGAACATCGTGAAGTCGGTGCTGCGCGCCGCCGAGATCACCCACGAACGCCGGGCCGAGCAGGCCGAGGGGGACGCCCGATGACCACCAAGATGTTCGGCGCACCCGTACAACGCACCGAGGACCTGCGCCTTCTGGTCGGCAACGGCCGCTACCTCGACGACCTGGGCGAGGGCGCCTACGAGGCGGCGTTCGTGCGCAGCCCGCACGCCCGGGCCCGGGTCACCGGGATCGACGTCACCGGCGCGCTCGACGTCGACGGCCTGGTCGCGATCTACACCTACGAGGACCTGTCCGGCCGGGTCGCCGAGCCGCTCCCGCTGCTCATCCCGCACCCCGCGCTCACCCACGGCCGCACCGCCTACCCGCTGGCCAAGGAGTTCGTCAACCACGTCGGCGAGGCCGTGGTGATGGTCGTCGCCCGGGACCGTTACCTGGCCGAGGACGCCTGCGAGCGAATCACCGTCGAGTACGAACCGCTGCCGCCCGTGGTCGGCATCGAGAACGCGCACCGCGCCGACCGCCTCGTGCACGAGGACGTGCCCGGCAACTGCGCCGCGCACCTCGTCCAGGAGGTCGGCGACGCGCCCGCCGCGATCGCCGCAGCGCCCAATCGGCTGGAGCTGAGGCTCGACATCGAGCGCAGCGCGTGCATGCCGATGGAGGGCCGCGGCGTCTACGCCCGCTGGGACGCGGCCGACGCGAGTCTGCGCGTGTACACCTCCACGCAGACCTCCACCGGCGTGCGCGCGGCCGTCGCGGCCAAGCTGGACCTGCCGCTGGACCGGGTCGAGTGCGTGACCCCCGACGTCGGCGGCGGCTTCGGCGTCAAGATCGTGCACCCGTGGCCCGAGGAGATCCTGATCCCGTGGGCGGCCCGGCTGCTCGACCACGAGGTCAAGTGGACCGAGGACCGCCGCGAGCACTTCATCTCCGCCGCCCACGAGCGCGGCCAGTTGCAGACCGTACGGGTCGGTTTCGACGACGACGGCCGACTGCTCGGCCTGGACGTGGAGATCCTGCACGACAACGGCGCGTACACGCCGTACGGGATCATCGTCCCGATCATCACCTCCACCCAGTTGCTCGGACCGTACAAGCCCGGCGCCTACCGGGTGGACTTCCGCAGCCTCTACACCAACACGGTGATAGTCACCCCCTATCGCGGCGCCGGTCGCCCGCAGGGCGTGTTCGCGATGGAGCGCGCGATGGACGCGATCGCCGACCACCTGGGCAAGGACCGCACCCAGGTGCGCGCGATCAACTTCATCAAGCCCGAGGAGATGCCCTACGACCACGGCCTGCTCTTCCAGGACGGCCGACCGCTGATCTACGACTCGGGTGACTTCCCCGCCTCGCTGGACGCGCTCAAGAAGCTGGTCGGCTGGGACGAGTTCGAGGCGTACCGGGCGCAGGCGCGCGCCGAGGGCCGCCGGGTCGGCATCGGCGTCGCGTGCTATGTCGAGGGCACCGGCGTGGGGCCGTACGAGGGCGGCCACGTGCAGATCGAGACCACCGGCAAGGTCAACGTCGCCACCGGTCTGACCAGCCAGGGCCAGGGCCACCAGACGGTGTTCGCCCAGATCGTCGCCGACGAACTGGGCGTACCGCTCGAAGACGTCACGGTGACCACCGGCGACACCCGCCGATTCCCGTACGCGGTCGGCACGTTCGCGTCGCGGGCGGCGGTGATGAGCGGCAACGCCATCGCGCTGGCCGCGCGCAACGTCAAGGCCAAGGCGCTGCGGATCGCCGGCGAGGCGCTGGAGGCGGACCCGCGCGACCTGGAAATCGTCGACGGCCATGTGCGGGTCAAGGGCAGCCCGGGGTCCTCGGTCGCGCTCGGCACGGTCGCGGTGTTGTCCAACCCGCTGCGCTACGCCTTCGACGAGGCGTCCCAGGCGGCCACCCAACTGACCGGCGCCGCCGACTTCTCCAAGCCGCCGGTCGCCGAGGACGACGAACCCGGCCTGGAGGGCCGCGACTACTACTCGCCGCCGACCGCCACCTTCGCCAACGGCATGCACGCCGTGATCGTGGAGACCGATCCGGACACCGCCGAGATCCGCATCCTGCGCTACTGCGTCGTGCACGACTGCGGACACCTGATCAACCCGATGATCGTCGAGGGTCAGGTGCACGGCGGCGTCGCGCAGGGCGTCGGCGGCGCGCTGTACGAGCGCATGGAGTACGACGAGCACGGCCAGTTGGTCAACGCCTCGTTCATGGACTTCCTGATGCCGTACGCGAGCGAGGTGCCCAAGATCGAGATCGACCACCTGGAGACCCCCTCCCCGCTCAACCCGCTCGGCATCAAGGGTGCGGGCGAGGCGGGCGTGATCCCCGCGGCGGCCGTGTTCGCCTCCGCGATCGAGGACGCCGAGGGCTTCCCGATCGTGCGGATGCCGATCCAGCCGTCCGAACTCTTCCATCTGCGCAAGCGGTTCGCCGCCGGCGAGATCCCGGCGCTGCGCCGCGGCGCCGACCATGCCGCCGGCACCCACCGTTAAGGAGCACGTCGCACCATGAAGGTCCAAGGAAACGCCATCCTGAACGCGCCGGCCGACAAGGTCTGGGCGGCGCTGAACGATCCGGCCGTACTCACCCGCACCATCCCCGGTTGCGAGAAGCTCGAGGAGACCGGCCCGGACGCGTACCGGATGACGGTGACGATGGGCGTCGCCTCGATCAAGGGCACCTACCTGGGCAACGTGCAGCTCACCGACCAGGTACCGCCGGGCTCGTTCATGCTCAAGGCGTCCGGCTCGGGCGGTCCGGGCACGGTCAGCGCCGAGGTCAAGGTCACCCTGGCGGACATCGACGGCGGGCGGACCCGGCTGGAGTACGACGCCGAGGCCGTGGTGGGCGGGGTCATCGGCGGGGTCGGCCAGCGCATGCTGACGGGTGTCGCCAAGAAGACGGCGGGTGAGTTCTTCAAGTCGGTCGACAAGATACTGACCGGGCAGACGCCACTGACGCCGGTGCCCGCGGCGGTCAACGGCACTCCCGTGCCGGCCGCGGCCGATGGCGCCGCGGTCACCGCGCCGGCCGCGGCCGCGTATGCGGCGCCGACCCCCTCGCTCGGCGACGACTTCGCCAAGGGCGCCCTGTTCGGCGCGGCGGTGGCCCTGCTCGGCGCGATCGTCGGCGGCGTGATCGCCCGTCGTCGCTGATCCACTTCTCGGGAAGGGAGTAACCATGCGTGCGTTCACGGCGGCGGCCGTCCAGGTCGTCCCCCGGCCCGGCCCGCTCACGGCGGCGGTGGTGCAGGCGAACATCGTCCACGCGCTGGACTGGGTGACCCGCTGCGTCGAGTCCACCGGTGCCGAGTTGGTGGTCCTGCCGGAGAGCGTGACCACCGGCTTCACCCCGGCGCTGGGTGCCGAGGAGTTGTGGGACCTGATCGACGACGTTCCCGGCGCGCTCACCGAGCCGTTCCAGGAGCGGGCCCGGGAATTGGGCGTGCACCTGGTCTGGGGCACCTACGAGCGCGGTGACGACCGGGGCGTGGTGTACAACTCCTCCGTGCTGGCCGGGCCGGACGGCCGGGTCCTGGGCGTCTACCGCAAGACCCACCCGTTCGGGCCCGAACTGCGCTCGCGCGGCGGGTGGGTGACGCCGGGCGAGTACGTCAGCGTGGTGGAGACCGACCTCGGTCGGATCGGCATGATCATCTGCTTCGACGGCGACTACCCGGAGCTGAGCCGGATCCAGGCGGTGCACGGCGCGGAGGTCATCTGCCGCCCGTCGGCCCTGCTGCGCTCCGCCGACCTGTGGGAACTCACCTGCCGGGCACGGGCGTACGACAACCACGTCTACGTGATCGGCGCCAACGCCACCGGCAGCGACCCGGCCGGCGTGCTGTACTTCGGCAACTCGATGATCGTCACCCCGGGCGCCGAGGTCGTCGCCCGCGGCTCCTCGCACGAGGGTTGGGTCTCGGCCCGCCTGGACCCCGAGCGCGCGTTGGCGTCGCTGACCCCGGGTTCGAACATCCCCCAGGTCTTCGACCACTTGGCCGACCGCAACCTGGACCTGATCACGAACTACGCGGACGACCTGGTCCGCCCGGCGAAGACGACGTTCCCGCACGGCTGACCACCCCACGAACGCGACGCCCCGGCCCGGCGGATCGGGTCGGGGCGTCGTGCCGGCGGTGGTGGGGCTCGCCGCCTGCCCGCTCCGGGTGCCGGCCTGCGCCGACGGCGGCTATTTGCCGAATCGTCGTTCGCGGCTGGCGTACGAGCGGAGTGCGCGCAGGAAGTCCACGTGGCGAAACGCCGGCCAGTAGCAGTCCACCCAGTGCATCTCGGCGTACGCGGACTGCCAGAGCAGGAAGCCGGACAACCGCTGCTCGCCGGAGGTTCGGATGATGAAGTCGGTGTGGGCGGCGGTCGGCGAGTACAGGTGTCGGGAGATGTCCTCGATCTCGAACCGCGCGACCAGCTCGGCCGGGTCGCCACCGGCCGCCATGTGTGCCTCGAAGGCGCTCTTCACCGCGTCGACGATCTCCCGCCGGCCGCCGTAGCCGACCGCGACGTCCACCTTGAGCCCACCGCGCCCGACCGTCGCGGCGGTGGCCTCCTTGAGCACCCGGGCGCCGGCGCCGGGCAGCATGTCGAGCGAGCCGATCACCTGGACCTCCCAGGGGCGGCCTTCGGCGGTGATGTCCCGGACGGTCTCCTCGATGATCTCGATCAGCGGGCCGAGCTCTGCCGCGGGACGATTGAGGTTGTCGTCGGAGAGCATGAACAGGGTCACGTGCTCGATTCCCGCCGCGGTGCACCAGCCCAGGAACTCGGTCGCCTTGGCGCCGCCGGCCCGGTATCCCTCGCGGACGTCCGCGTGTCCCGCCTGTCGGGCCCAGCGCCGGTTGCCGTCGAGCATGATCCCGACGTGCTGTGGGCGCGGCAGCCCCACCAGTGTGGTGGCCAGTCGACGCTCGTACACCGCCTCGATCGGCCGCCGGAGGAACAGCGGGAGCAGCTTCATGAACCCTCTCCATCGCGTGGCGAAACCCTCGGCGGACCCTACCAGGGACTTCGTCCCCCCGACCTCGACGAACGCATCAAGGGCGTTGGCGCGCAAGCCACTTGGTCAGGGAAAACAGGCGGATCGGTTCCCCGGCGACCGGCGGCCCACTCCGGTGCCCCGGCGCGCCGGACAAGGCCGGCCCGCCGACGGTGCGCGAATGCGACGGCCCGGCAGGCCGTAAGGCCCTGGGAGGTCCTGGGAACGGGCGGTCTCCTCTGGTTCTACCGGCTGCGCAAGAGGAGCAGGGCGATGTCGTCGGTGCGGGTGTGACGAAGGCCGGCGTGGTGAAGGAGGCTGTCGGCCAGCTCGTCGAGCGGCCGATCGCCGTTCCGGGTGAGGTGGTGGGCAAGGTCTGTGATGGAGTCGGTGATGTCGGTGTCGGGGGTTTCCACGAGGCCGTCGGTGTAGAGCGCGAGGAGGGATCCGGCGGGCAATGCGGCGGTGGTGACCGGGTAGTCGGCCTCGGTGCACAGTCTGATGCCGAGCAGGGGACCGGGCTCCAACTCGAGCGCGATGGTTCGTGGTGACGGGGTGGGGCTGCGTAGAAGCGGGGGCGGATGTCCCGCGCCGGCCAGGTGGAGGCGTCGCTCGGCGAGGTCGATGTGGATGTACAGGCAGGAGACGAACAGGTCGGTTTCGAGATCCATCAGGACGCGGTTGGTGCGGGCCAGGACTTCGCCGGGCAGTGTGCCGGCGGTGGCGTGGACGGCCGTGCGCACCTGGCCCATGAGGGCCGCGGCGTTGATGTTGTGCCCCTGCACGTCTCCGATGACGGCGGCGACGGTCGTGTCACCGAGGCGGATCAGGTCGTAGAAGTCGCCGCCGATGTCGATGCCGTGGGCGGCCGGCAGGTAACGGGCGGCGACGGCGAGGTTGGGGATGACGGGCAGGGTCACCGGCAGCAGGGCCTGCTGCAGGCCGTGGGCGAGGTCGTGCTTGGCGTCGTACAGGAGGGCGCGGTCCATGGCTTGGGCGATGAGCCCGGCCAGTGACACCAGGACGGCGCGGTCGCTCGCGCTGAAGGGGTGCGGATGGTCATAGGACAGGACGCAGCAGCCGACGCGGCGCTCGGAGACCACCAGGGGCAGGAACGCCCAGGCCTGTTTGCCGCTCAGGGCGGGTACCTGCGGGTGGGCGCGGGCCATCTCGGCGGGGTCGGCGAAGAAGGCCGGGATGCCGCTTCGCAGGACACGGCCGGCGGGGGTGATGTCGGTGTCCAGATACAGGCCGTCCAGGCGGGCGACGTTGCGCGGATCGTAGCCTCGGTGCCCGATGATCCTCAGGCGTCCGGCGTCGGCTGCGGAGATGACCATGCCCTGCGCTCCGAAGGCGGGCAGGATCTGGTCGGCCACCATGCTGATCACGTCCGCCACGGTGACGGTCTGGCTCAAGCCGGCCGCCAGGTGGATCAGCTGGTGGATCCGCCCCGTGCCGGTTGCCTCCGGTGCGGCGCCCAGGTCCACGGTGACGCGGGGCGGTGGAGCGGCGGCCGGCTGCCGGCTGAGGTTGGCGGAGATGAGCGCGCTGATGCCGCTGTCGTCCGGGTAGAGCCGGATGTCGAGCCAGTGGTCCGGCGGGCGCAGCGCGGTGTAGGCGACGGGCTCGCGGCTGAAGACGGCGGTGCGGTAGTGGTCCTCGTGGATCGGCGCGTCGAGCCAGGGCACGGTCTGCCACGGCAGGGTGCCCAGGAGGCTTTCCGCGCTGCGGCCGAGCAGTCGGGCGGCGGCGTCGTTGAGGTAGGTGATGCGGCCCTGCAGGTCGAAGCCGAGGGCGCCGAGGGGCAGCCGCTGCAGCAGGTCGGCGGCGGCGAGCCCGGCCTGTGCCGGGTCCGGACCGGGTCGGAGCAGCGGCACGGCTCGCGGCTGATCAGGAATGCTCCATGGAGCGGGCGCCTGGTCCAACACCCGGGTGATGCGGCTTGCGCTGGACAGGATTTGGCCGCGTTCACGACGGGTCAGCGAGGGCGGGCGGTCCTTGAGCCAGACCAGCACCAGTGCCCCCCGGCGGCGAACACCGTGCAGGGGGGCGAAGGCCAGGGCGAACTGGTACGGCAGCCCGGCCGCGGTGTTCGGATACAGGCGAGCCATGTCCTCCTGCCGCCCCACCCACACCAGGTGGTCCTCCCGTACCGCTTCGGACAGCGGCCCGGTGGTCGACACCGCTACCCGCCGCCACGGTGCCGCCGCCATCACCGGCAGCCCACACAGCGCCGTCAGGTACAACACCGGCTCGTCGGCCGAGAGCAGGTACACGCCCGCCGCCAACGCCCCCGTACGCTGCACCGTCCCGCTGAGCACCCGGTCCAGAGACACTCCGTCGCCGGATGCGATGCAACTGTCATCACTCACATATACGACAGTAAGCCGCCGAAGGTGTGAAAGTACTGATATGCAATAGCGCAGCTCACTTTCCGGCAGGGGCCGCGCGCCACGCCCTTCGCCGAAGTGGACGCGGTCTCGCGCCGCGAAGGCACCCGCGCTTGACGAGCACGCCGTTCGTTCTCGGCTCGGGCCGGCGTTCGGGCCGGCGCCCCTCGCCGGCCGGAGCCGAGGATCTTTGTCGTGGCGAGCACATTCGGGCTGCGGTTGCCGTGCCGCCTTCGCCACCGAGCCGACCCGAAGGTGGATCCGCCGAGCGGCGGGATCGCGGGACCGGCCCGGCCGGACATCCGGGAACCGGACCGCCGGCTTCGTGTCGATCGACAGGTCGGGCGGTCTCTCGTACTGTGCGTGCCGACGACGGCGTCACTCATGGGGGTCGACATGGAGTATCTCTTCTACTGTCGCGACAAGCCGGGAACCAGGGCGTTGCGCGACGAACTTCTCGAAGCCCATTGGTCGTTCATGGACGGGTACGCCGAGGGGATGATCGCCCGAGGGCCGACGTTCGCCCCCGACGGGGAGACGGTGACCGGCAGCGTCCACATCGTCGACCTGCCGGACGCCGATGCCGCGCGCGTGTTCGCGTTCGACGAGCCGAACCACCGGGCGGGGGTGTACGAAGAGGAGGTGCTCATCCGGCGTTGGCGCAACATGCTCGGTCGGAAGATGTGGGACTTCGAAGGGGGTTCGGAAGGCCACCCGCGCTTCCTGATCCTCGGTCACGGCAAGGCCGGCACGACCGCCACCGGCGACCGGTCGCACGATGAGCGGTCGCGCCTGCTGATCGACGGGGACCACGGTGAAAACCTGATCGCCTGCGGGCCGTTGCTCTCCGACGACGACACCGAGGAATGGCTGGGCACCGCGATCCTGGCCGAACTGCCGGACCGCACGGCCGCCGAACGTCTATTGGCTCAGGGGCCGGATGCCCGGGCCGACCTGTACGAGAGCATCGAGGTCCACGACTGGTGCTTCGGCGGCCGAGCGCGGGCGGAGGCGGAGTAGGACCACTCGGCCGCCATCAGCGGGCGAATCGGCCGAACTCCCGCCCGACGTCGTGTCCGAGTGGGTCTGAGGTCGGTCCACCTCCGAACCGGTCGACGCCAAGAAGGCACCACCCGCTCGCACCTCTGGTACGAGGGGCCATCCGCCACGCGCAACCGGGGCCGAATCGCCATCGAAGGCCGTCGCCACCGGCTGGATGTGGCTACCCCGCCTTCGGAGCCGGCCACGTCTGCGAGTCCTCCACCTCGTCGTCGCTGCCGGCATCCGCCTGTGGACTTACAGTCCAGTCTGGACTTACAGTCCAAGCATGGGCAATGTCGAAGAGAATCCGGACCCTCGGGTTCGGACGTGGGCGCCGGTGTGCCGGGCCGTCGCGCTGCTGCTCGGGCCGTACGCCGAGGTCGTCCTGCACGATCCGCGGACCGACCGAGTGCTGGAAATCTGGAACCCGATGACCTCCCGCGGCCCTGGCGACCCGTCACTGCTCGGCGAACTGGACGACCTCACCCCGTCGGCGCACGACGTGTACGGGCCGTACGAGAAACTGCTCGCGGACGGTCGCCGTCTGTCCTCGGTCAGCGCGGTCCTGCGGGATGCGCGCGACGCGCCGTCGGCGGTGCTGTGCATCAACCTCGACCGCACACCGCTGGAACAGGCAGCGGCGGTCCTGTCCGCCTTCGGCGCCCCGACCGTGCAGCGTCCCGAGCCGCTGTTCGAACAGGACTGGTCCGAGCGCGTCCAGCACGTGATCGGAACCTATGTCCGCGAAACCGGCCGCCCGATCGAGCGCATGACCCGCCAGGACCGTCTGGCCGTCCTCGGCCGCCTCGACGAGGCCCGAGTATTCGCGGTGCGCCGCGCCGCCCCGGTCGTCGCCGGGGCCCTGAGGGTGTCCAGGTCCACCGTCTACGGCCTGCTGGCCGAGCTCAGAGCACCAAGCGCAAGGGACTGACCACCATGACCCGACTGCCCGACTTCCGCCTGGAAACGTACTTCTCCCGCTGGGAGTTCACCGCCCGCCACCACCTGACCGCCTCCGACGCCCAGACCATGACACTGAGCGAGCTGCTCGCCCTGGCCGACGACAAGGATCGCGACGCCTTCGAGAACCTGTCCCTGGGCTACACCGAGACCTTCGGCGACCCGGCCCTGCGCGCGGCGATCGCCCGGACCTACGAGCACGCCGACGCCGACGACGTCATCTGCTTCGCGGGCGCCGAGGAAGCCCTCTACCTGGCGATGAACGTCCTGCTCGACACGGGCGACCACGCGGTGGTGGTGACCCCGAACTACCAGGCCGCCGAGACCGTGCCGTTGGCACTGTGCGAGGTCACCGGCGTGGCTCTGGATCCGGACCGCGACTGGGCTCTGGACCTCGACGCGGTGGCCGCGGCGATCCGGCCGAACACCCGCCTCGTCTCGGTGAACTTTCCCAACAACCCCACCGGCAAGGTCGTCGACGCCGCCGACTTCACCGCGCTGGCCCGGCTGTGCGACGAGCGCGGCATCCACCTGTTCAGCGACGAGGTCTACCGCGGCCTGGAGCGTGACCCGGCCCGCACCCTGCCGCAGGCCGCCGACCTGTCCGAGCACGCACTGTCCTTGAACGTGACCTCGAAGTCCCTGGGCCTGCCCGGGCTGCGGATCGGCTGGATCACCTGCCGCGACCGTGCGCTGCGCTCGCGCCTGGAGCGGGCCAAGCACTACACCACCATCTGCAACTCCGCGCCCAGCGAGGTCCTGGCCCGTATCGCGCTGAAGGCCCGCGCCACGATCCTGGACCGCAACCGGGCCCTGATCGCGGCCAACCTGTCGGCCTTCGACGCGTTCTTCGCCGAGTTCACGGAAGACTTCCAGTGGCAGGCCCCGGACGGCGGATGCGTCGCCTACCCCCGCTACCTCGGCGCCGACGGGGTGGAGGAGTTCTGCACCCGCCTGGTGGAGGAGGCCGGCGTCCTGCTGCTGCCCGCGAGCATCTACCGCTCCGACCTCACCGCCACTCCCACCGACCGGTTCCGCATCGGCGTCGGCCGCCGCGACCCGGAGGAGGGCCTGGCCGCCTTCGCCCAGTGGATGCGAGCACGCCGATGACCCTCCGCGTCTTCGAGGCGGCCGCCGGCAAGAAGGCCGTCACCTCGTAACCGGTCCTCGACACCATCCGCGAAGCGCTGATCGCCCACGCCGAAGGCCGCGCCGGCGTGCCCTCGCCGCCGCGCATGGCACGTGAGTACCGAGCGGCATCGGCGGGTGCGTTCTGGAGGAGGCGACGTCTCCGGCGAAGCGGCCGGGACCGGCGTCCGTATGGCCCCCACGGTGGTGCCGGCCAGGGCCGCCGCCTGCAACCCATCGACACCGCAAGGCGGCAGCGACCCGACCGGAGCACACGGCAGCGGCCACCGCCCCGGGACGAGGGGCGGTGGCCGCTGCCGTGTGGGTTCGGCGAAAAGCCGCGTCAGTCCATCCGCACGATCGCCGCGACCGGGCCGCCACCGGACGGGCCCTGGTGGACGGCCGCGACCGAGACGAAAACTGCCGGGTCGCCGGTGACGGCCGCGGTCACGCCGCCGACGGTGGCCTTGATCTGGCGGTGCCAGTGCACGTCCGAGTCGTCGAGCATGATGTTGCGCCGTCCGCGCACGCTGCCGCTCGGGTCCGCCTCGCACTTGAGGAACACGTTGACCAGGCGGTCGCCCAGGTCGGAGGTGTGCGGACGCTCCGGCAGCTCGATGCCGGCCGAGCGGATCGCCGACCAGATGCCGTCCGCGTCCAGCGCGTCCTTCATCACGTCGTGGCCGACCCGGAACGGACCACCCACGCCGCGCACGTTGCCGACCACGACGATCTGCGCGCAGTCGAGCTCGACGCCGGAGGAGCACGACGCCACCGACGAGTACAGCGACAGGTCGCGGTGGATCTGCTCGGCGGTCGGCAGCTCGATCTCGCCCAGCGCCACCGCGATGCCCAGCGCGGTGGTGGAGTTGGAGACGTCCATCGACTTGAGGGTGTCCTCGGTCCACACGTCGAACCCGCGCGACTTGGCGTCGTTGATGGTGTCCAGCACCAGCAGCGGCGTCTTGGTCTGCACGTAGTGCACGTCGGCCGGGTCGGTGATGCCCGCGACCGCCATCGCCTTGCGTACGCCGGCGGCGACCTTCTCCACCATCGGCACACGGCCGATGTCCTCGGGCAGGATCTGCTCGCTCATCGCGACGCCGACCGACACGCGCGGCTCGTCGGTGGGCTCGTACCGGTTCTCCGGCGCGTACGCGAAGACCGTCGCGTGCGGGGAGATCACGCCGTCGGTACCGCCGGACCACACCAGCGGAACCTGCTGCGCCTCCTCGACCGAGCGCTTGCCCTTGGCGACCAGCACCTCGCGGAAGGCGCGGTCGGCCAGGATGCGGGTGTAGTCGTTGACCCCGCCGTTGCCCTCGGTCTTGCCGATGACGGCGAGCACGTCGTCCGCGGCGAACACACCGTCGTCGATGAGCTTGGCCAATCCGGACGCGTCGGTGACGCTCTCGATGGCGACCTTGTGAACCTCGATCGGCCTGGGCACTCGTTCCACCTCGTTCATTGGAGTTCGTTGAATTCCGTGCAGTCCGCAGTCGTCGACCGTCGTTGACTTTTATCGACCGTTGTCGACTGTCACTGAATGTCTTTTGAATACTGTGCGGCTGCGTGCTGTGCAGCCGGATGTCGTGCGGCCTCCACCGTCGGTCGAGACCGCCACGCCGTGTGTCGCGGGCCGTTACGCGCCCGACTCCACGACCGTCCCGGATTCGCCCGCCACCGCGGCGGTGATCCGATCCAGCGACGTGATCACCGAGCGCCGGCCGCCGTTCTCGACGAAGCGCACCGCCGCCTCGACCTTGGGTCCCATGCTGCCACCGGCGAACTGGCCGGCCGCGGCATGCTCGCGCAGTTCTTCGGGGGTGACCCGGCCGATCACCCGCTCGTTCGCGGTGCCGTAGTCGAGCATCGCGTTGGGCACGTCGGTCGCGATCACCAGCACGTCCGCGTCCACCGAGGCGGCGAGCAGGGCGGCGGTGAGGTCCTTGTCCAGGACCGCCTCCACGCCGCGCTCGGCGCCGTCCGCGTCGCGCACCACCGGGATGCCGCCGCCACCGGCCGCGATCGTGGTGAAGCCCGCCGCGACCAGCGTCCGGACAGCCGGCGCGTCGACCACTTCCAGCGGATCCGGCGACGGTACGACCCGCCGCCAGCCCTTCGCGCCCCGGTCCTCCCAGCGCTGACCGAGCGCGACGAAACGCTCCGCCTCGGCCTGCGGCAGGTGCCGGCCGACCGGCTTGGTGGGGTGCTCGAACGCCGGGTCGGCGGCGTCCACGAGCGTGCGGGTGACCACGGCCGCCACCGGCGCCGCCAACCCGCGGCGCCGCAGCGCGGCCTCCAGGGCGGAGACGATGGTGAAGCCGAGGGTGCCCTGTGTCTGCGCGCCGCACCAGTCCAGGGTCACCGGAGGGACGACGTGCGCGGTGAGTTCGTTCTTGACCAGCAGGTTGCCCACCTGCGGTCCGTTGCCGTGGGTGAGCACCACCTCGACGCCGGAGGCGATCAGGTCGGCCACCGCTTCCATCGCCACCGCGACGGCGGCCCGCTGGGCGTCCGGGGTGGCGCTGCCGTCGGGTCCGGTCATGGCGTTTCCGCCGAGGGCGATGAGTACTCTCCCGGTGCGGGGAGTTGGCATGTGTCGAACTCTCCTGTTCCTGTCGTACGCGGGAGTCCCGTCCGTCCGGGACTTGGGACTCTAGGCGGGTGACCAGGTCGATGGCTTGGGAGTTTGTTGACCACAAAAGCCGATCGATCTGGCAGAACTTGCCGAGCAGTGCGCGGTGCGGTCGGATACGGACCGCAGTTGGTACGGGCCGCAGTTGGTACGGACCGCAGTGGGTACCCCCGCCACGGCCCGACCAGACCTCAGCAGCCCAGCCGGGCGTACCGTTCCAACCGAGCCGCACGCCGTTCGGCCGTGGGTCGGCGCAACAGCCCGACCAACTCGTACTCCAATACCTGGGCCAGCCGGGCCAGGAACGCGACCGGCTCGTCGGCCGCATCGGGCCGCTCGGCCACGATCCGGTCCACCACCCCGTCGCGCAACAGGTCCAGCGACCTGATGCCCTGCGCGGCGGCGATCTCCGCGCCCCGGGACGGCGTCCGGTAGCGCAGCGCCGACGCACCCTCGGGCGGCAACGGCGACAACCAACCGTGCTGCGCGCACAACACCCGGTCGGCGGGCAACAGCGCGAGCGCGCCGCCGCCCGCGCCCTGTCCGAGCAACAGGCACAACGTCGGGGTGGGCAGGGTGACCAACTCGGCCAGACAGCGGGCTATCTCACCGGCCAGGCCACCCTCCTCGGCCTCCCGGCTGAGCGCCGCGCCTCCGGTGTCCACGACGCTGACCAGCGGCAGGTCGAGTTCGGCGGCCAGCCGCATGCCGCGCCTGGCCACCCGCAGCCCGGCCGGGCCGAACGGTCCGTGACTGGACTGCCGGGCCCGGTCCTGGGCCAGCACCACGCACGGCGCACCGCCGAACCTGGCCAGCGCGAGCAGCAGACCGGGGTCGCTCTCGCCCTGTCCGGTCCCGTGCAGCGGCACCACCGCGCTCGCCGCGTGCCGCAACAGGGCCCGGGCGCCCGGGCGTTCGGAACGACGGGAGAGTTCGACCGAGGTCCACGCCGGAACGTCGGCCAGGTCCTCGACAGGCAACGGCGCGACGTCGGGCAGCTGTTCACGCGGCGCGGTGACGATGTCCAGGACTCGTGCGGCCACTTCGCCGAGCCGATCGGGCTCGACGACGGCGTCCACCAGGCCGTGCGCGTACAGGTTCTCCGCGACCTGGACACCCTCAGGAAAGGGTTGCCCGTGCAGAGCCTCGTACACGCGCGGACCGAGGAAGCCGATCAGCGCGCCGGGTTCGGCGGCGGTGACGTGGCCGAGTGAGCCCCACGAGGCGAGCACACCACCGGTGGTGGGGCCCCGCAGGTAGACGAGGTACGGCAGGCCGGCGCTCTTGTGCGCGGCGACGGCGGCGCTGATCCGCACCATCTGGAGAAAGGCGACCGTGCCCTCCTGCATCCGAGTACCCCCGGAGGTCGGCGATGCGACCAGCGGCAGCCGTTCGGCGGTGGCGCGTTCGATCGCGGCCACCAGGCGCGAGGACGCGGCCACCCCGATCGAGCCGGCCAGGAAGTCGAATTCGCAGGCCACCACGGCCACTCGGCGACCCCGGATCCGGCCCTCGCCGGTGACCACCGACTCGTCCACGCCACTCTTGGCGGCGGCGGCTCGCAGTTCGTCGACGTACCCCGCATCCAGCCGTTCCGGGCGGTGCGGCGCGCTGTCCCAACTCGTCCAGGTGTCGGAGTCCAGGACCAGGCGGATCAACTCGTGCGCTCCGACGCGGGTGCGGCGGGTGGGTACCGGCGCGGACGCGGACGCCGGCCCGGGCGCGGTGTTCATGCGCGCCGCGCGGCGTGCAGGGCGCGAGCATCCTCGGCGTCGAGCCACGCCTGCACGCTGTCCGTGTGCTGGCCCAGCGTCGGCGGAGCCTCGTGTCGGCGCCGACCGCCGTCCGCCGCGTCGCCGGCCACGCCGTCGAGGCGGATCGGCGGGCCGGGCAGGGTGATCGGACCGAGCGTGCTGTGCATGACGTCGAGCAGCAGACCCTGTGACTTGGTCTGATCCCACTCGTAGACCCGGTCGATCGTGCGCACCTCGCCGGCCGGTATGCCCGCGGCGGCCAGTTCCGGCAACAACTCGTCCACGGCGCGCTCGGCGAACGCGGCGTTGATGGCGTCCGCCAGTTCGGCCCGATTGACCACGCGGTCGGCGTTGACCGCGAAGCGCGCGTCGTCCACCGCCAGGCCGACCATCGGCGCGAACTTGGCCCACAACTTCTCGCTGCCCACCGCGACCTGGATGATCGCGTCCCGGCAGCGGTAGGAGCCGTACGGCTGGAGCGAGGGGTGCAGGTTGCCCTGCGCGCGCCCGACCTGGCCGGCCACGGTGTAGTTGGTGCCCTGGAAGGCGTGTACGCCGACGATCGCGGCGAGCAGCGAGGTGCGCACGACCCGGCCCAGGCCGGTGCGTTCGCGCTCGTGCAGCGCGGCGACCACGCCGTAGGCGCCGTACATCCCGGCCAGCAGGTCGCCGATCGGCACACCGATCCGGGTGGGGTCGTCGGGACCGGGGCCGGTCAGGCTCATCAGACCGGCCTCGCCCTGGGCGATCTGGTCGTAGCCGGGCCGGCCGCCCTGCGGACCGTCGTGCCCGAAGCCGGTGATGGACAGCACCACCAGGCGCGGGTTGAGCCGGGTCAACTCCTCCATCGGGAAGCCGAGTCGATCGAGCACGCCGGTGCGGAAGTTCTCCACGAGCACGTCGCTGTGCCGGATCAGGCGGGCCAGCGTCCGTCGGCCCTCCTCGGTCTTCAGGTCGAGGACGATCGACTCCTTGTTGCGGTTGCAGGACAGGAAGTAGGTCGACTCACGCGCGTCCTCGGCCCCGACGAACGGCGGACCCCAGCCACGGGTGTCGTCCCCGCCGTCCGGGTTCTCCACCTTGATGACACGGGCGCCCATGTCGCCGAGCATCATCGCGGCGTGCGGGCCGGCGAGGGCGCGGGAGAGGTCGAGCACGACGAGGTCGCAGAGCGGTCCGCTCACGTCGAAACACCCCTTTCTGCAGGTATGCGGCGTTGCGCGTCCGTCCATCCGTGCATCCGTGCGGTGTGCGGGTGTGGTGCGTGACGCGTGGTGGCAGTGCGTGTATGCGCGTGCGGGTGGCCGGTCGCGGTGCGTGGTGCGGTGCGCCGTCCGGCGCCGAATGCGTCCAAGCTAGGCGGCTTCGGGGCCTTGCTCGCCGTCAGTTACTGCCCAAGGAATCGCGCTCGCTTGGCAATACTTGGTGTTGGAAGCCCGGTGCGTAGTGCGCGTCGTCGGGCCCGAACGCCCGGCGGGCGAAGTCCACGAAGCGGGTCGGCGCACGATCGAGCAGCGCGGCCAGGGTGCGCGGGTTGCCGGTCAGGCCGTGCCGGTCGTAGAACGCGAACATGGCGGTGAGGGTGTCCAGCGCATAGCCGGACAGCCCGCCGGCGCGGGCCTCCTCGCACCAGTCGCGCGGGTCGATCCGGCGCGCGGTCACCGGCCGGCCCAGCACCTCGGCCAGGTGCCCGGCGATCTGCCGTGGGGTCAGCGCCTCGGGACCGGCCAACTCGTACACCGCGTCCTCGTGGCCCTCCTCGCACAACACCACGGCCGCCGCCTGCGCGACGTCGCGCAAATCGACGGCGGCGAACGGCGCGTCCACCCGGTACGGCACCGCGAAGTCGCCGATCCGCGTGATCGCGTCACGCGCGTCGAGGGTGTTCTGCTGATACGGGCCCGGCTGCAACACCGTCACCGCGAGGCCCGACTCGAACAGGGCCTCCTCCACCCGCGCCTTCGCCTCGTGGTGCGGCATCGCCCGCAACTGGGGGCGCAGCACCGAGTGGAACACGAACCGCCCGACCCCGGCCCGCCGCGCCGCCGCGATCACGGCGCGGCCGATGGCCGGCTCGTCCGGGTGCACGTTCGGCGCGATGTGATAGACCGCCGCGCACCCGCGCAGCGCCTCGTCCAGGTCCGCCGGCTCGCCCACCTCCCCCACGACGGCCTCGACGGCCCCCGCCGCAAGCGCCACGGCGACCTGCTCGGGCCGGCGCACGAACGCCCGCACCCGCGCCCCACGCTCCGCCAACGCCCAGGTGAGCGCCCGCCCGGTCTTCCCCGCAGCCCCAGTGATCACGATCATGCACCCACGCTAGGCAGCAATCCCATCCGCCATCACCGTCCGCCCTCGCCAACCCGCCCACCCCGAATCGGGCACATCCTGCCGAAGCCCTTCTCCGCGGCCTGGCCCACCGAATTCATGAAAGAGCTCCTGTAGGCAGCCGGCTGGTTGTTCACGGCCGCTCCCAGGCCGGAGCCGGACAGGGCCTAGGGCGGGTGCGGGCCTCGGGTGGCCAGGAGGGTGCGGGCGGTCAGGGCGGCGCGTAGGGGGCCCTGGCGGTCGGGGGCGTCGGGGCTGACCCGCAGGAGGGACTCGATCAGGGCCAGGCGTTGGTGTACCGACTGGCGGCGCAGGAACAGCACGCCGGCGGTTTCGGTCTTGGAGCAACCGCAACGCAGGTACGCCTCCAGGGTGTCCACCAGGCCCGTGCCGCGCGCTGCGTCCGAGGCGAGCAACGGGCCGAGTTGGTCCTCGACCAGGTCGGCGAGTTCCTCCGGGGTCAGCCGGTCCAGTACGCGCTCCAGGGCCCAGGCGTCGGCGAGCACGGTGTCGGCGATCGCCGCGGACCGCACCGGGCGAAGCCGCCGGGCCAGCCGCAGCGTGTCCCGCGCGGCGCGCAGGCTGTGCCCGACTCGGGCGACGTCGCGCACGAGCGGCCCCAGCGCCGAGGTCGGCTCGTCGCCCGTCACCGTCGGCAGGCCCAGGCGCGTGAGCAGTTCGGCGACGTGCGTGTCCCGGTCGAGCGCGATCAGCGCGTACGCTCCGCCCGGCCCGTCGCTGACCAGGCCCCGGCCGCCGCACGCGCGCAGCCCCTCGTACAGCACCGTCACCGCCCGCACCGGATCCGGCAGGTGCAGCGCGACGCTCGCCCAGGCCGCCGTCCCGGCCGGGACCAGGCCGCAGACCGTCAGCCGCGCCGCCACCTCGCGCGGCGGCAGCACGTCCCGCAGCAGACCCTCGACGAGTTCACGACGCTCGCGCCCGACCCACCCGTCCCGATCCGCCAACCGCAGCAGGGCCGGCGCGAACACCTGCGCCGCGTGCTCGGCCACCTCCGCCGCGACCTCGGCGCTCGCCCGCGACCACGACCCGGCACCCGCGTGCTCGTCGGCGGCGCCGGACCGGGCGATCGCCGTCGTGTCCCCGGCCCCTCCGGGCAACCCACCGGCCACCGCACCCGCACGACCGTCGCCATACCCCTCGCCCGGCCGCACGCCCCCCGGCCCGGCCCCGACCTCGGCTCCGCCGTCGACCCCGTCCGCCCCGCCCACCCCCGAGGCGCCCAGCAGCAACCGCCCCCACAGCGCCCCGCGCAGTTCCACCCCGGCCTCCGCCGCCGGCGCTCCCACCACCTCGGTCGGAGCGTCGGTGCCGGCCCAGGACGTGATCGTGCCGTCGATGCCGGCCAGGACCACCGGTCGATCGGTGAGGCGGGACAGGGTGCGGGACAGCTCGTCCACACCCGCGCCGCGCGCGAGCACCCCGGACAGGACCCGGACGATCTCGTTGACGTGCCGCAGCCGCGTCACCGCCGAGTCGAGGATGGCCGCGTTGACCGCCTCGGCGATCTCCACGAACGGCACCACCCCGCGCAGCACGACCAGCGGCAACCGCGCCTGGGCCGCCGCGCGCACCACGTCGGCCGGCACCTCGCCGAACGTACGACCCACCTCGAACGCCACCCCCGCCACGCCCGCCGCCGCGAGGTCGACGACGTAGCGCCGCCGCTCGCCCGCGTTCCGCCCGGCCAGGCCCAGACCGGTGGTGAGCAGCAGTTCGTCGCCGCGCAACAGCGGCGCGATCTCGTAGATCTCACTGGAATGCACCCAGCGCACCGGGCGCTCCAGATCGGCGCGCGGATCCGGCACCACGGGATCGGCGGCACGCAGCAGGGGGTGCGCGAGGACCGCTCGCAGGGACAGCGTCATGGACACTCCGTCCGGAAGATGCGTCAGTATCCCGGTCACGGTGTCCGTTGTCACGGCCCCCCAGCCCGAGGAACCTTCGGTGATCACCCCACACGACCACTCATCACAGGCTCACCACACACCCACCACACCCGCACCATCGCACCCGCCCCACCACCCCACCGCCGTGCTCGCTCCGCCCCACCGGAGGTCTCCGTGGCAATCCTCGAACAGCCCGCGCAACCGGCAGAACCCGCTCACACCGTCGACCACACCCAGTCCCTGGAACCGGTGCCCGACGAGGCCCGCGATTCGACCCCCGCGCACCAGTTCTGGATCTGGGCGGGCGCCAACATCGCGCCGATCAACTGGGTACTGGGCGCCCTGGGCATCGTGCTGGGCCTCGGCCTCCTCGACACCGTGCTGGTGCTGGTCGTGGGCAATCTCGTGGGCATGGGCGTCTTCGGCCTGTTCGTCCTGATGGGCCAGCGCACCGGCGTGACCCAGATGGTGCTGGCCCGGGCCGCCTTCGGCCGGCGCGGCGCGTACCTGCCCGCCGCCGTCCAGGGGGTGATCTCCGCCGGTTGGTGTGCGATCAACACCTGGATCGTGCTCGACCTGGTGATGGCCCTGCTGGACAGCGTCGGCTACGTCGGCGGCAACGGCACCAAGGTCGTGGTCGTCCTGGTCGTGATGGCCGCCCAGATCGCGATCGCCGCGTCCGGCTTCGGCGCGATCGCCGGCTTCGAGCGCTGGACGGTGCCCGCGACCCTGGTCGTCCTGGCCGCGATGACCGTGGTGGCCTGGACCCGGCTGGACATCGACTGGGGCCACGCGAGCACGTTGAGCGGCGGCGACCGGTGGTCGGCGATGAGCACGGTGATGACCGCGATCGGTGTCGGCTGGGGCATCACCTGGTTCGCCTACGCCTCGGACTACTCCCGCTTCGTCCCGCGCACCACCTCCCGGCGCAAGCTGTACGCGGCCAGCGTGCTCGGCCAGTTCCTCCCGGTGGTCTGGCTCGGCGTGCTCGGCGCCTCGCTGGCCACGGTCAACGCCAAGGCCGACCCCGGCCGACTGATCGTCGACTCGTTCGGCGGCCTGGCCATCCCGGTGCTGCTTCTGGTCCTGCACGGGCCGATCGCGACGAACATCCTGAACCTGTACAGCTGTTCGTTGTGCGCCCAGACCCTGGACATCAAGGTCTCCCGGCGCGTGTTGTCCTGCCTGGTGGGCGCGTTCGCCACCGTCTTCACGCTGTTCCTGGTGTTCCGGGCGAGCCTGGCGCACACCCTGGACACGTGGCTCGCGGGCATGGTCACGTGGGTCGCGCCGTGGGCGGCGGTGATGCTGGTGCACTTCTACGTCTTCGCCCGGCAGCGGATCGACGTGCCCGCGCTGTACGCCGCGCCGCGCCGCGGTCTGCTCGCGGACGTGCGCTGGTCGGCGATCGTCGCACTGGTGTGCGGCATGGTCGCGACGTGGTGCTTCGAGTACGGCGTGCCGCAGGCGCTGCGCGGCCCCGGAGCCGAGGCGATCGGCAATGTGGACCTGTCCTGGCTGGCCGGCTCGCTGGTCGCGGGCGGCCTGTACCTGGTGCTCGGCCGACGCGACCGAGCCGAGCGGTGACCGAGAGAGGGCGGTGGGCAAAAGCCCGCAGTGACCCGACGAATCCACCGCGACCCCTGGAGCCATCCGACATGCAGGGCAACAGCCGCACCGTGACCGACTGCCGACTCCCGGACCGCCCGGAACGCGTGGACATCGCGATCGAGGCCGGCATCGTCACGAGCATCACCCCCACCGGCGGCACTCCCCCGGCCGGCCCCGTCCTCGACGCCGCCGGCGCCCTGGTCACCCCGCCCTACGTCGAGCCGCACATCCACCTCGACACCGCGCTGACCGCCGGACAGCCGCGCTGGAACGTCTCGGGCACGTTGTGGGAGGGCATCGAACGGTGGTCCGAGCGCAAGGCCATGCTGACCCGCGAGGACGTACTGGCCCGTGCCGAGGAGGTTTTGCGCTGGCAGGTCGCGAACGGCGTGCTGCACGTGCGCAGCCACTGCGACGTGACCGACCCCGAACTGACCGCCCTGCACGCCCTGGTCGAATTGCGCGAGCGGGTACGGGACGTACTCGACCTCCAGGTGGTGGCCTTCCCGCAGGAGGGCATCGTCTCCTTCCCCGACGGCGAGCGGCTGATGGCCCGTGCCGTCGAGGCGGGCGCCGATGTGCTCGGGGCGATCCCGCACTTCGAGGACACCCGCGAGGACGGCGTGCGCTCGTTGCAGATCGTCTTCGAACTGGCCGAGCGACACGGCCTGTCGGTGGACGTGCACTGCGACGAGATCGACGACGAGCAGTCCCGTTTCGTCGAGGTGGTCGCCACCCTCGCGCACCGCACCGGGCTGAAGCAGCGGGTGACGGCCAGTCACACCACCGCGATGGGCTCCTACAACGGCGCCTACAGCCGCAAGCTCCGTCGGATCATCGCCCGTTCGGGCATCCACCTGGTCTGCAACCCGATGGTGAACCTGACCCTCCAGGGCCGCTTCGACGACTATCCCAAACGACGCGGCCTCACCCAGGTCAAGGAGATGCTCGCGGCGGGGGTCAATGTGGCGTTCGGTCACGACGACGTGATGGACCCGTGGTTCCCGCTCGGGACGGCGAACCCGATCCAGGTCGCGCACGCCGGCGTCCTGGCCGCCCAGATGTCCGGACAGGACGAGATGAACGAAGTGTTCGCGATGGTCACCGAGCGGGCGGCGCGGGTGCTCGACCTCGGCGAGCGGTACGGCCTGGCCGTCGGCCGCTCGGCCGACTTCCTGATCCTGCCCGCCGATTCGCCCTTCGACGTGCTGCGCCGCCAGGTCCGCCCGAGCCATGTGATCTCCCGAGGCCGCGTGGTCGCCGAGACCCCGGCCACGCCCACCCGGCTGACCTGGCCGGGCCGGCCGCCGCGGGACGTGGACTTCGTACGGCGGTGACGCGAACGGCCGCGCCCCGAAGACCGGGGGCGCGGCCGTGTCGTCGGCGGAAGCCGGCCCGACCGTCGAAACGGTCGGGCCGGGCTCCGGTGGCGCGGGGTCGACGGGCGCGCGAGGCGGGGACTCGGCCCACCACTCGCGCCCACCGCGCCGGGTCGGTCTACAGCAGGTCCACCGCCGGGTAGGCGTCGCCGCCGGACAGCAGCGCGTAGCCGGGACCGCGGTCGAAGAACGGCTCGACCTCGGGGCGCGATGCGCGAACCGAGGCGCGCAGCGCGGCGGTTGCCGCCTCGTCCACGGCCAGGTCGTCGCCTTCGCCGGTGAGCACGACGCCGTAGTCGTCGGCCGCGGCGCCGCGCGAGACCTTGCCCCACTGCACGTCGCGCAGCACCGATTCGGTCTTGCGGTCCAGCGGGTCGCCCCAGCCGCCACCGCCGGTGGTGCGGATCCGGATCACCTCGCCGGCCTTGACCGGCTCGTCGTCGACCAGGCCCTCCATCTCACGCTCGTTGGGGCCGCCCGGGTCGATCACCACCTGGAAGGAGCGCCCGGCCTTGCCGCCCTTGACGCCCCAGCAGGACAGGATCGAGCGGTCGGCGATGGACATGAAGGACGCGTCGAGCAGCATCCGGATGTGCTTCTCGTAGCCCAGGCCGCCGCGGAACTGCCCGGGGCCGCCGGAGTCGGTGGCCAGTCCGAGCCGCTCGACCAGGAACGGGAAGCGGGATTCGGTGAATTCGGTGGGCAGGTTGCGCGAGTCGGGCACCACGTGGATGGTGTCCTCGCCGTCCGCGTAGTAACGCCCGCCGGAACCGCCGCCGAGCACCTCGCGCATCAGGTACGAGCGACCGTCCGCGTCGTGTCCGTACACACCGGTGTAGCGGATCGTCTCCTGGTCGGCGGGCATCTTGCCGTCGACGGCCTTGGCCAGCACGCCGGCGAGCACGCCGAGCAGGCGCAGGATGACGAACGTGCGGGCGTTGGTGGGCGCCGGGAAGATCGGCGTGAGCAGCGTGCCCTTTTCCGGGAACTTCATCTCGATCAGCGGCACCACGCCCTCGTTGACGTCGAGCTCGGCCATCCGCTCGGGGGTGTCCGCGAGGTTGCGCAGGATCGGCGCGAGCCACTTCTTGAGGAAGTTGCCGTCCGCGTAGTCGCCGCAGTGGTTGATCGGACCCTTGGCCTGCCGGGACGTGCCGGTGAAGTCGATGACGATCTTCTCGGGCGTCTTGGTCAGGGTGATCCGCTGCGTGTGCAGCATCGGCTCGTCCACGCCGTCGTGTTCGGCGTAGTCCTCCCACACGTACTCGCCGTCCGGGATCTTGGACAGGATCTCGCGCCGGTAGGTCTCGGTGGTCTTGTCCAGGATCGCGTCGAAGCACGCCTCGACGGTCTCCCGGCCGTAGCGCTCGAAGAGTTCGCCCAGTCGACGCGAGCCCATCAGACACGCCGAGCACTCGGCGTCCAGGTCGGCGGCGAGCGAGTCGGGCATCCGCGAGTTGCGGGTCATGATGCGCAGCGCGGCCTGGTTCGGCACGCCCTGGTCCCACAGCTTGATCGGCGGGACCATCAGGCCCTCTTCGTACACGCTGGTCGCACCCGAGGGCATCGACCCGGGGCAGCAGCCGCCGATGTCGTCGTGGTGGCCGAACGCCTGGACGAACGCGACCACCTGCCCGTCGGCGAAGACGGGAACGGTGACACACAGGTCGGGCAGGTGGCCGATGCCGCCCTCGGACTCGTAGACGTCGTTGTGGAAGAACACATCTCCCGGACGCATCGTCTCCAGCGGGAAGTCCCGGGCCACCGGGTGGACCAGCGCCGAGTACGAACGGCCGGTCAGCTTACGCAACTTGCGGTCGTGGATGCCGGCCCGGAAGTCGTGCGCGTCACGGATCATCGGCGAGCGCGAGGTACGGCCGATCGCGGTCTCGACCTCCATCTCGACCGAGGCGAGGGTGCCCTCGACGATCTCCAGGAGCACGGGGTCCACACCGTGCAGCGCGTCCTGCGGGGTGGTGGCGGTGGCGCTCATGCTCAGGCTCCCTTCGAGGCGGTGTCGGCGGCGTCGCGGGTGACCACGACGTTGCCGTAGGTGTCCACGCGGGCGTCGAAGCCCGGGTGGATCGGGATGGTGGAGCCGAACTCCTCGATGATGGCCGGGCCGCGGACCAGGTCGCCCGGGGCCAGTTCGGCGCGCGCGTACACGGCGGTGTCCAGGTAGCCGTCGCGGTCGACGAAGCACACCGGGCGGGTGCCGGTCCGGGCCCGCTCGACGTCGCCGTCGCGGCCGGGCAGTTCGCGCAGTTCGGGGCGGCGGATCGGGCCGACGCCGGTGACCCGCAGGTTCACCCACTCCACGGGCTGGCTCGCGTCGCCGCGGAAGTTGTAGCCGTACAACTGCTCGTGCGCGGCGTGGAATGCCTCGGCGACGGTGTCGGCGAGCGCGGCGTCGAACGGACCGTCCGGCACCGGGACGCGCACCTCGAACGCCTGGCCGAAGTAGCGCAGGTCGGCGGTGCGCACGTAGCGGTGGTCCTCGGCCGCGAAGCCCTCCTTGTCGAGGGCCTCGCCCGCCTTGCCCGCCAGTTCGGCGTAGATGCCCGCCACCTTGGGGTGGTCGAGGTCCGGGTGGCCGCCGACGGCGGTCTGCACGTAGTCGCAGCGCACGTCGACGGTGAGCAGGCCGAAGGCCGAGACGTTACCGGGGTCGCGCGGCACGATGACGCCGGCGAGGCCGAGGATGTCGATGAGGCGGCACAGCAGCAGGGAGCCGGAGCCGCCGAAGGTGGCCATGGTGAAGTCGCGGACGTCCAGGCCGCGCTTGACGGTGATCTGCCGCAGCGCGTTGGCCTGGTTCCAGGCGGAGATCTCCAGGATGCCGGTGGCGCACTGTTCGACACCGATGCCCAGTTCGGCGGCGAACTTGGTCAGGCCCTCGCGGGCGGCGTCCACGTCGAGCGGGATCTCGCCGCCGAGCAGGTGCGGGGGGATCCGACCGAGCAGGACGTGCGCGTCGGTGATGGTCGGCTCGGTGCCGCCCTTGCCGTAGCACAGCGGGCCCGGGTCGGCGCCGGCCGAGCGGGGACCGACCTTGAGCGTGCCCTCGGGCGAGATCCAGGCGATCGAGCCGCCGCCGGCGCCGACGGTGACCACGTCGATCATCGGGATCTTGGACGGGTAGCGGCCGATCGAACCCTCGGTGGTCAGCGTCGGCTCGCCGCTCAGGACCACCGACACGTCGGTCGAGGTGCCGCCGCCGTCGCAGGTGAGCACCTTGTCGAAGCCGGCCTTCTCGGCGATCAGCGCGGCGCCGAGGGCACCGGCGGCCGGACCGGACAAGACCGTGGTGATCGGCTGGTGCACGACCTCCTCGGCGGAGAGCACGCCGCCGTTGGACTTCATGATCGCGAACGGCACGCGGCGCGCGGCGTCGGTGCCGCCGGCGGCGGTGAACTCGTCCAGGCGCCGGCGGATGCCGCTGACGTAGCGGGCCACCCGCGGCTTGACCGCCGCGTCCACGAGCGTGGTCATCGAGCGCTCGTACTCGCGGTATTCGCGCAGTACCTCGGAGCTGATCGAGACGATCGCGTCGGGGTGCTCCTCGCGCAGGATCTCGCGCATCCGCAGCTCGTGCGCGGGGTTGGCGTAGGAGTGCAGCAGGCACACGCCGATCGTCGCGATGCCCTGCTCGCGCAGTCGACGGGCGGCGGTACGGGCGCCCTCCTCGTCGAACGGGCGGACCTCGTTGCCCTTGTAGTCGAACCGGCCGCCGACGGTGTGCACCAGGTCGACGGGCACGATCCGGTCGGGCTTGACCCAGAAGTAGGAGTTGCCGTAGCCGTCCGGGACCGCCTGGCGGGCGATCTCCAGGATGTACTCGTAGCCCTCGGTGGTGATGAACCCGAGGCGGTCGATCTTGTCCTCGAGGAGCTGGTTGGTGGCCACCGTGGTTCCGTGCGCGACGGCGGTGACGTCGGCTCCGGTGCAGCCGAGCAGGCCCAGCACCTTGTCGATGCCGTTCATGAAGCCGTCGGCCGGGTCGGCGGGCGTGGACGGCGTCTTGGTGGTGACGAGCTCGCCGGACTCCTCGTCCAGTGCGACCACGTCGGTGAAGGTTCCGCCGGTGTCGATACCGATCCGGATCCGTCGGCGGGGTCCCGCCGTTGCGGCAGGCGTCATCAGCGCGCTCCAATCGGAGGGGGCAGGTAAATCGCATTCGCGGAGGGCGGGTCGCCCGGCTGCTGTCAGCGATTCAACTTCGCCACGCCCTGCCACGGAATCGGCAACTTCTGCCAAGGGACTCGGCAACAGTTGGTGATTCCCGTGAGCAGGCACAAGCGCCCCCGCCGGCGGCACCACCATGAGGTCTGAACCAATTCGGACGATGAGGTCTGGACCAATCCACCGAATACTCCCGTCACGCACCCCGCTTCGCGCCCGAACTCACGGGAAAGGAAGGGAAGTTGCCGGGAATTCGAAACGACTCGGATAGGGTCGGCGCACGCGGATGTCGCAGAGGGTGACTCCACGACGCACCGACGGGAAGCAGCCGTGGTCGAGCGCGAGCAGGACGAGTGGGGCTTTTCCACACCACCGGCGGGCGAGTCGCCGGAGGAATGGGCACCGACCGGCATCGACGTCACGGTGCCCAGCGTCGCCCGGGTGTACGACGCCATCCTGGGCGGCAAGAACAACTTCGCGGTGGACCGCGCGATAGCCGACGAGGCGCTCAAGGATCTGACCAACGAGGGCGCCTGGGCCAACCGACACATCCTGGCCCGCGGCGTGCGCTACCTGGCGTCCGAGGGCATCGACCAGTTCGTGGACCTGGGATCCGGGCTGCCGACGGTGCAGAACACGCACGAGGTCGCCCAGGAAATGAACCCGAACGCCGCAGTCGTGTACGTGGACAACGACCCGATCGTGCTCGCCCACGGTCGCGCGCTGCTCGCCGACAACCACCGCACCCGGGTGGTCACCGCCGACCTGCGCGACCCGGCGGACGTGCTCGCCCGCCCGGAGCTGCGCGAACTGGTGGACCTGACGCGGCCGGTGGGCCTGCTCCTGGTGGGGGTCCTGCACCACCTCGCCGACCACGAGGACCCGGCCGGCGTGGTCCGCGCCTACCGTGACGCACTGGCGCCGGGGAGCTACATCTTCATCACCCACTTCTGCGACTCCACTCCGGAGGGGCGGGCCTTGGAGAAGATTTTCCTGAGCCGGCTGGGCAGCGGACGCTTCCGCGCCCTGGAGGAGATCGAGGGCTACTTCGAGGGCCTGGAACCGGTCGAACCCGGCGTGGTCCTGCTGCCGCTGTGGCGTCCGGACGAGCCGGTGACCGAGCCGCTCAGCCCCGAGGGTCACCTGTCGGTCGGCGGCATCGGCCGGCTGCCCCGATAGCCTCGACGTCCGACCGTCACCGCCGCCCGCCTCGCCCGGCCCCCTCGCTCGACCCCCTCGGGAGCACCATGAAGATCGCCATCCTCGACGACTACCAGGACGTGGCCCGGGGTCTGGCCGACTGGGATTCGCTCGGCGCGGACGTCCGGGTGTTCACCGAGCCGTTCGCGGACGCGGCCGCGGTGGCGCGGGCGCTGGCGGGCTTCGCGGTGATCGTCGCGATGCGCGAGCGCACCCGGTTTCCGGCCGACGTGCTGGCCGGATTGGCCGGCCTGCGGCTCCTGGTCACCACCGGACCGGTGAACGCGGCCATCGACGTCGCCGCCGCGCGCGAGCTGGGCATCGTGGTGTGCGGGACCGGATACGTCGCGTACCCGACCGCCGAGCTGACCTGGGCGCTGATCCTGGCCGCCGCCCGCAACCTCCCGGCCCAGGTGCACTCGATGCGCGAGGGAGGCTGGCAGGTCGGGCTCGGCGTCGGATTGCGCGGCAAGGTGCTCGGCCTGCTGGGCCTGGGCCGGCTCGGCACGGAGGTGGCCCGGATCGGTCAGGCGTTCGGCATGGAGTGCGTGGCCTGGAGCGGGAACCTCACCGTCGAACGGGCCGCCGAACACGGCGTGACCGCGGTGGCCCGGGACGAGTTGTTCGCCCGCGCCGACGTGCTCTCCATCCACACCGTGCTCAGCGCCCGTACCCGGGGCCTGGTCGGCGCGGCCGAGCTGGGGCTGATGAAGCCGACCGCGATCCTGGTGAACACCTCGCGTGGCCCGATCGTGGACGAGGCCGCGTTGCTGGGCACGCTGCGCGCGGGGTCGATCGCCGCGGCGGCGCTGGACGTCTTCGACGTCGAGCCGCTGCCCGCCGACCACCCGCTGCGCGGCTTGGACAACGTGGTCCTCACACCGCACGTCGGCTACGTCACGCGCGAGTTGTACGAGACGTTCTACCGCGACGCGGTCGAGGACATCGCCGCCTTCCGCGCGGGCCGGCCGATCCGCGTGCTCGAGTAGCCGGTCGCACGGGCCGGAAGGCCGATGCGCCGGCGCGAGGGGCCGATCGACCTTCGTCGATCACCGTGTCCGGCCCGGTTCCGGGCCGGGGTCGTCAGGGTCGCTGCCTCGGTCGTGGCCCGTGCGCGTCCGACCCTGTACCTGGGTGGGATCAGCCCGATGCGGCACCTGCGCCGCACCTCGGGCGTCCGGGCGCAGCCACCGCAGGTATCCGAACACGCCCACCACGAGCAGCATGAGCACGGTCACGCAGATCGCCGCCTGCTCGACCGCCGCGGCGCCGGTGAGGAGCGCGGCTACCAACAGGCCCATCGCCGCGCCCGACAAGATCAGGGCCGACCACTTCGATATGGCCGTGCAATCGGGTACTCGGACCCGCACGCGACGGCGACGCGGAGCCGAGGCGGGCATCGGGTCCTCGAACACACGCAGAAGCGCGACGAGCTGTTCGTCCTGTAGAAGCGACTTCTCCAGCCGCGCGAGGGCCCGACGTTCCCGGGCCGAAAGCGTAGGTCCGTCCACCACATCCACCTCCCACCCGGGAACGCGAGCGGGGCCGAGAGGCGGGGTACGCCGGGCGGTATCCGCCGAGGCGAACCGTTCGCCGGCGGAACCGACCGGCGGCCCGGTCTTGGGTTCGGATCACTCAGATTTCGGATCTTTGATCGCATCACCGATTCGTGTGCCGTCTCGGATCACCGATGCGGATCGCTACAACCGGCGAAGCCCGACGACGCCTCGCAACGCGAGAACGAGTGCCATCAGGCACGCCACGCCGCCCACGATCACGTTGCTCGTGATGGTGCGGGTGGTGTCCACGGCCCCGGTCACGGCCCAGGGGGCCACGATCGTCCAGGCGCCGATGCAGAACGCGGCCCAGCTCATCGCATGCGTGCGCTCGTAGGCGGAACCGAAGCCGCCCATCAGAAACGCGAGCGCCACGCCGCAGATCAGGTTGACCGTCGCCAGAGTCGTGAAGCCGTTGAACCCCACGATCCACGGGGACGCCGCCAGGTACACGCCACACAGCGTGCCCAGGGCTTCCGCCGCCTGTGCCATCGGACCGCTCGCGGCCCGTTCCGAGCGAACTCGGAGGGAGACTATGTCCGGATGCTGGTCAATCGGTGACGCTGTCGACGAGGACACGTCCACCACCCTCTTTCCGAGGAATCGCGGTCCCCTGGTTGATAGCCATCACACCCATGGCCAACCCACCTAAATCCTAATATTTACCGCATATTTTCCCCATCGTGCGCTCGCCGTGAGTCGCCGGTTGACACCACCCCTGAGGACGCGGGCCTGCTCGACTCGGAACGCATCGGCAAGTGGACCTACTACCGCCGCAACGAGCGGGCGATCGCCGACTTCGCCGAGCACGTGCGCACCCGACTCTGACCGGATCGGAACGGATCATCCCCGCCGTGTTCCACCCGGTGTTCTTCTCGGTCGCGCCGGCCACCGCGGCGAAGCCGGTGCCCGCGCGGGACGCGATCCGGGCCACCACGCGCGTGTTCGCCTGGGACGCTCAGGACGTGGGCTCGGTGAGCGCGGCGATCAGCGCGCGATACTCCTCCTTCATCGGCAGCTCCCGCTCCACCCGCGCCCGCCGCCGCACGGCCGCGACCTCGACCTCGCGCACCGGGTCGTAGCCGACGCGCTCGAAGCTCTCCCACCACACGCCGACCCCGCGCCGCTGCCACGCGGGCAGTTCGGCGAAGTTCACGCCGTGTGCGAAGAGCAACTCGTTCTTGTCCGCCTTCGAACTCCGCGCCAACACCTGCGTGGCGGCCCGGGCGGACTTGCCGTCCTTGCGCAGCGTCCAGTAGCACCAGCCGTTGAGCGCGCACCGCGCGGCGTCGGCCTGCCGCCAGGAGAAGTAGTCGACCACGTCACCGACGCTCGTCCCCATCCAGATGCGGCTGTCGAAGTGAGCCGGTATGCCCGCCCGGTGGGTGAACGTCGCGGACGCGATCCCGGCGGTCACCGAGACCAGCTTCTCCACCTCCCGCCCGAACATGTCGAACGACGGGTCCAGCAGGACCGATATCTCATCGCTCTCGGTGTAGGCGTAGCGGGCGTCCAGTTCGGTGAACAGCGTCTGCGCGGTCTCGGCCATGAGCGCACCGAACCGCTCGTCGAAGGGCTTGTCGAAGTGTTCCTCGGTGAAGCGGGAGAACGACCGACCGTCCACCCTGATCACCGTCCACGCACCGGGCAGCAACACCAACGAGTGGAACCACTCCCGCGACCGTTGCATCGCCTCGAACCGATCGGCGTCCATCGCCCCGTCACCCCTCGCTCGCCACCTCGACCACGAACCCGCCCGCACCGTCGAATCGCACGACATACAGGGCGTCGAACCCCTCGTCCGCCCCCGGCGCCCGCAGCCGACTCAGCGTGGCACGAACGCCGACCTCGGGCACCCGGGTTTTCCCCACCCGCTCGGCATTGCGCGCCAAGGACCCGGCGGGGTCCGGCGGAAACCAGTAGCCGACCACCTGCGCGCCCCACACCCGAGCGAGTTCGACGATCGGCCGGCGGTCCTCCGGCGCCGGGTTGGTGTTGTCGACGGCCACATCGCGACCGGCAGCCAACGCCTCCTCGATCAGCCGCTGCTGCCGACGCTGTCGGTTCCGGGCCCGAGGGAAGTCGTCCTTGCTCACGTGCACGTGCGTTGCGGCCAGAACGGTCCGGTGGAAGGTCGACTTGCCCGACGCCTGGAGCCCCATCAATATCGCGACCCGCATGCTCGCTCCGCTCTCCCGCCCGCTACGAGCATTGTGTCGGGTGGGCGCGCGGACCGGTGCCGTGGCCCGGGTGGGGTTCGATCGGGTGGGGTCGTTCGGGGGTTTGGTGATCGGGCATGTGCACACTGTGAGCATGGAAAAGCTCTCCCTGGATGCCCAGGTCCGCGAACTGCTCAAGCTCGCCGCAGCCTCGTCGACGGGACGCAGTGCCCATACGGTGTACGGCGGTCACGAGCACGTGTTGCGCCAGACCCTGATCGTGCTGACCGCGGGCACCGTGCTGGCCGAGCACGAGAATCCCGGTGAGGCGACGTTGCTGGTGCTGCGCGGGCGAATCGTGCTCGTCAGCGGCGAGACGTCGTGGGAGGGCCGGTCCGGCGATTTCCTGGTCGGCCCGAAGGCGCGGCACAGCGTGGAGGCGCTGGAGGATGCGGCGGTGCTGCTCACCGTGGCCAAGCACGGCTGACCGGCGCCGGTCACGGCTCGACAACCGGCCCGGGCGGGAGCGCGTGCCGCCCGGGCCGGACGGGTCGACCGCGACGGCCGCCCGCGGCTCACGCGGCACGGTCTCGCCCGGTACGCCGGCATCATGGCCGTGCCGGAGCGGCCCCGATCCCGAGTAGGCAGGCACGTGATGAACCCGTTCGACATCGAGACGCTACCGGTCGGCCGCTGGCGCAACGGCGGCGGCGACACCCGCGAAATCGGGTCCCAATCGCCGACCCACGCCGCCGAGGCGGACTTCGACTGGCGCGCGAGCATCGCGACGATCGCCGCCGACGGCCCCTTCTCCACATTCCCCGGCGTCGACCGCACGATCACCCTGCTGGCGGGCGAGGGGGTGCGTCTGGTCGGCGACGATGGGCTCGACCACCGCCTGAACCGGCCCGGCGAGCCGTTCGCCTTCTCCGGCGACGCGCACCTGCGCGCCACACTGCTCGGCGGTGACACCCGGGTGCTCAACATCATGACCAGGCGCGGACGATGGGCCGCACGGGTACACCGGGTCCAGGCGCCGGTGGTCCCACCCGCCGGGCACGCCGGCGTGTTGTACGTCCTGTCCGCACCGGCCGGCGACGGGTCCGGGTCGGCGCTGCGAGCGGGACAGGGGGTGTGGTGGGCGAGTGGCGCCGCCGACCCGGCGGCGCCACTCGCGAGCGGTACGGTCGCGCTGTGGGCGGACCTTCGTCCGCTGTAGTGGCTGTATGTGCTTGTGCTACCGCCGGCGCGCGGACCGTCAGGGCATCGTGCGCAGGTGCGCCGCGATGGTGTCGGCCAGGGCGTAGCCGGCGGTCGCGTCCCAGTTGACCGACCACGTCATCGCGCCGCGGATGCCCGGCCAGGTGGTGGTGGGTCGGTAGCTCCCGCAGTTGGTTCCCGCGGCCAGGCAGTCCAGGGCGTTGTTCACCACGCCGGGCGAGACGTGGCCGCTGCCGGCCGCGCGCTCGGTGGCCGGCACACCGAGCGCGACCTGATCGGGGCGCAGGCCGCCCTGGAGTTGGATGCACGCCTGGGCGGTCAGGAAGTCGACACCGCCCTGGGCGTAGAGCTTCCGGTCGCAGCCGAACATGGTTCCGGAGTTGCCTTGAGGTCGGCGTCGGTGTAGCCGCCGAGGGCGGTGGACAGGCCCGGGTCGACACCGAAGGTGACCGCGCCCCAGCGGGTGCGGTCGGCCTCGGCGAACGCCACCGCGACCAGGTTGTACGACGCGGGGACGTCGCGCAGGCGCAGGTTCGTGGAGCCGTTGACGAAGTTGTGCCAGTAGCCGGTCATCACGCGCTTGGGCAGGCCGGTCGGGTCCTGGCCGGTGGGCCCGTCCGGACCGGTGGTGGCGGTGACCGGGGCCGAACGCGCGGACGTTCCGGCGCTGTTGGTCGCGGCGACGGAGAAGGTGTAGGTCGTTTCGGGGGTCAAGCCCGGTATCTCGGCGGCGGGGCCGGCGACGGTGGCCACCTTGGTGTCCGCGCGGAAGACGTCGTAGGCGGTCGCGCCGGGTACCGCGGACCAAGGGTGGGCCCGGTCGGCACCGCACTGCCTGATGGGACGTCAGGCTGCCTCGGCGCAGGGCGTGCGCAGGCCGTCCGGGCGCACCCGAGGGTGCCGGGGGTGCCTGTGTGCCAGACGAGTTGACCGCCGAGGCGAGTGAACTGTCAATAGGTCTGGACCAATTGGCTCCGCCGGCCTCGATCCCCCGGGCGGCCGGCGGGCTCAGGCGCTCGGGACGGGCCGGGGTGGTCGCGGGCCGGTGTAGCGGGCGATCGGGCGGATGATCTTGGTGTCCTCGGCCTGTTCCAGGATGTTCGCGCACCACCCGACCACCCGGCTCGCGGTGAAGGTCGGGGTGAACATGCTCCGCGGGATCCCGCACAGCTGCATCACCACGCCGGCGTAGAACTCCACATTGACGTGCAGCTCGCGTCCGGGCTTCAACTCGGCCAGGATCCCGGTCACCCGACGGTGTACCGCGGCGGCGAACTCCACCAGTTCCAGGCCCTGCGCGTCGGCGTGTTCGGCGAGTTCGCCGGCGATCTCGGCCAGCATCACCGCGCGCGGATCCTCGGTGCGGTAGACCGCGTGACCGAAGCCCATGATCCGATCCCCCGCGGCGATCCGGCCGCGCACCCACGAGTCGATCCGCTCCGGCGAACCGATCTCGTCCAGCGCCTCCAGGGCCCGATCCGGCGCACCACCGTGCAGCGGGCCGGAGAACGCGCCGATCGCGCCGGCCACCGCGGAGACCAGGTCCGCGCCCGAGGAGGCGATCACGCGCGCGGTGAACGTGGAGGCGTTGAAGCCGTGGTCGATGGTCGCGATCAGGTAGCGCTCGATCGCGGCCACCGCGGCCGGCCCGGGCTCTTTCCCGGTCACCATGCGCAGCCAGTTGGCCGCCGTGGACAGGTCCTCCCGCGGTTCCACCGGCTCGGCGCCGGCGCGGATGCGGTACAGCGCCGCCAGGATGGTCGGGGTCACCGCGCCGACCAGCAGCGCGTCCGCCGCGCGCCGCTGCGGTGCGGACTCCCACAAGGGCGGCAGGTTGCGCGCGGCGCCGATCAGCGACAGGGCGGTACGCAGTCCGGCGAGCGGGTCGAACCGCTCGCCCGCCATGGCGATGGACCGCAACACCGGACGCAGTTCCTCGGGCAACACCCGCAGTCGGGCGATCTCCGCGGCGAACGGCGCCCGTTCCTCGGCCGCGGGCAACCGGCCGTGCACGAACAGGAACCACACGTCCTCGAAGGAGCGGGTGCGGGCCAACTCGATCGCCGAGTACTGCCGATAGTGGTAAAAGCCCTCGGTGCCCCGCACATCGCCCAGTTCGGTGGTGGTGACCACCACCCCCTTCAGGCCCCTGGGTACGTCGATCCGCTCGTCGCCGGCGACCGCCATGACATGCCTCCCATCCTCGGCCGAGCCGCACGGCCCGCCCACCACGAATGTCGATCACGTCGTCAAGTATCGTCAATGTTGATTTCGTCAACATGAGGCGGAGGTTCGAACGAAATGGCTTGTCGGCGCAAGGTTGCGGGCGACGCGAGTGAGCAGGATTACCCGTCGGACTACCTGACCACGGCCCAGGCCGCGCAGCGGTTGGGGGTCAAGCCCGAGACGATCTACGCCTACGTCAGCCGTGGCCTGTTGACCAGCGTGCGCGAGTCCCGGCAACGCGGCAGCCGGTTCGCCACCGCCGAGGTCGAGGCGCTGGCGGAGCGCACCGGCGGGCGGCGCGAGCCCAACGGCTCGATCGAGCGCATCCACACCCATCTGACCCTGTTGGCCGGCGACCGCCTGTACTACCGCGGCCGGGACGTGAGCGAACTGGCCGAATACCGTCTCGAATCGGTGGCGCACTGGCTGTGGCGGGCCGAACTCGCCGATGTGTCCCCGTTCGAGGTCACTGCCGAACGGGCCGACTCGGTCCGCCGCACGGTCGCCCTCCTGCCGGACACCGCCCGGCTGATCGACCGCATCCGGATGATCGTGGCCGCGACCGGAACGACCGATCCGCTGCGCTACGACCTGTCCGAACCGGCGGTCGTGCGCGGCGGCGAGACCCTACTCGCGATGATCGTCGACGCCCTGCCGTCGTGTGCCGGTGCCCAGCCGCCGACCGGCCGCGCCCTGGCCGAGCGACTGTGGCCGAAACTCACCGCTCGGCCGGCCACACCGGCACGATTGCGCCTGCTGAACGCCGCGCTGGTGTCGATGGCCGACCACGACCTGGCGGTGTCGACGCTGGCCGCGCGGGTGGCGGCGAGCGCGCGGGCGGACGTGTACGCGGTGGTGTCCGCCGGTCTGGGTGTGGTCGACGGTCGCCACCACGGCGCCGCGATCGGCCTCGCCCACCGCTTCCTGCGCGACGCGCTGGACCCCGCGGGCGGGCCCACCATCGCGGTCGCCGACCGCCTCCGCGCCGGCGAACACCTGCCCGGCCTGGGCCACGTGCTCTACGTGGACCGCGATCCGCGCGCCGACCTGGTGCTGGACCTGCTGCGCGAGCAGGCCCGGGACGACGATCGGGTCGCCCGGGTGACCTCGGCCGTGGATGCCCTGACCCGGGAAACCGCGGCCCGCGAGAACATGTTCGCCAACGTCGACCTGGCCCTCGCGGCGCTGACACACGCACTGGACATGCGACCGGACGCCGGCGAGGCGATCTTCGCGATCGCCCGATCGATCGGCTGGCTCGCCCACGCCCTGGAGGAGTACCAACAACCCGGCCTCCGCTACCGGGCCGTCGGCGTCTACACCGGCCCGCGTCCCGCCGGCGGCACCGCTGCCGACGCCGGCGATCCGAAGACGCGTCGGGCCTGAGCGCCGCCATCCGGCCGCGAGGACGATTCGATGTTCGGTTCGCGGCCGGCGGCGTCAGTGCCTCTCGGTCCACGCGCGCAGGCCCCACCGGAAGACGTGCTCGGCACCGGGCTCGAGTTCCACCAGGCCGGCGCGGCTGCGGAACGCGTCCGCCGGGCAGGACATCGGCTCCACCGCGATGCCTCTGCGCCGAGCCGGCTCGGGAAGTGTGTCTCCCGTGTACACCTGCACGAACTCGGCTCCTTCACCGAGCCACAGGTCGGTGCCGTGCGACCCCGAAGGGTGCGCGAGCCGCACCACGGCAAGACCGGAGGCGTCCCGCTCCAGCTCGGCGAAGGCCGTGTCCAGGCGCTGTGTGCCCACAGCCCTCGGCGTGCGGAAGTCGAAGGGTGTGCCGACCACCGGTTCGGCCGCGGCGGGCATGCCCAGGTCGTCGACCACGAGCCGTTCGCGGGCCGGGAGGGTGAGCACCGCGTCGTCCACCAGGTCGGTGCCCACGGTGAGGTAGGGATGCTGGCCGACACCGTAGGGCGCCGCGCCGGTACCGAGGTTTCGGGCGACCACGGCCACCGCCAGCCCTGTTGCCTCGAGCGTGTACTCCACCCGGACATGGAGGTGGAACGGGTAGCCCGGCTGCGGCCAGAGGGTGACCCCGAGAAGGACGCGGTCCTCCTGCTCTTCGACCACCTGCCAGGACATCCAGCGCAGCAGCCCATGGATGGCGTTGCCCTTCTCCGGCTCGGTCAGCGGGAGTCGCAGCTCTTCGCCGTTCCAGCGGTACCGCCCTCCGCCGATCCGATTCGGCCACGGTACGAGGACCTGACCACGACCTCCCACGATGCGCTCGTCGGCGGAGAAGCCGTCCAGTACCGGCCGTCCACCGACCGAGTAGCCGCGCAGCGCACCGCCGAGTTCCACAACGACCGCGCTCTGCTCGCCTTTGCGCAGCACGATCTGCCGCCCTGTCGGACTTTCGGACACCATCGGCCTCCATCTCGGGTTCGGGGCTCGGTGCACACGCCGCGAACGGGCGCACACCGGAACGGGCGTCGGACTACGACGGGCCGGCCTGCCCGCCGAAGGGCGGGGCGGCGGCCGGGGCGGCGGGCACGGGGGTGAGTCTCAGCGAGACGACATACGAGACCACCACCGCGACGATCACGAGCGGCATCACGGTAAGCCCCGGCGACCCCAGCAGCAGGGTGGCCAGCAGCACCGAGGTCATCGGGAGCTTCAGCATCGCCACGCACATGGCGCCGATACCCATCGCGAATCCGGACGTCAGGTCCAGCCCGGGAAGACGGGACAGGGCGATCCCGCCCACCGCGCCCATGAACATCGAGGGGAAGACGAGGCCACCGCGAAAGCTGCTCAGTGACGCGCAGTACGCCACCGACTTGCAGACGATGAGCAACACCAGCGCGCCCGCCGAGTATCCGGCACTGTGGGCGAGCAGTGGCTCCAGCCCGTGCTGCCCCGAGTACAGCACCTGCGACCCGTCGTATCCCGACCCTTCGGCGTACACGAGCGCGGCCAGTCCGACGAATGCCCCCATCATCACTGTGGCCGGCACCCTTCGCCGCTCGATTCGCGCCTGCGCGTAAAGGGCGCCCCGACGGATGCCCGTGCCGAGGAAGGCCGCCGCAAGCCCGATGACGAGAGCCCAGCCGAATGACGCGGCATCCGGCAGATCGGCGTGGGGCACGTTGTCCAAGGTCAGGGAGTACGTGCCCAGGCCGGTCCACGAGCCCAGGCCGATGAAGACGAGCGAACCGACGCCGGCGGCCAGCAGGCCCGGCACCAGCACCACCCCGAGCATCGGCCCGCCGAGGCCCGATGCCTCCATCAGCAGGAACGCCCCCAGCAGCGGTGATCCCAGCAGCGCGCTGATCGCGGCGAAACTCCCGGCAGCGCCCACGACGCCGCTCGCCTTCGGCTCGATGTCGCGCTTCACCAGCCGTGCGCCGAACACGGCAAGGCCGCCGCCGAGGGTGATGAGCGGCGCCTCGGGCCCGAGGACGACGCCCATCCCGAGGGAGACCAGTGCCGCGAGCGCGATACCGGGCAGCTCCACCGCGGACGGCGCGCCCGTCGAGGCAACGCCCTCGGCCGGCTTGTGCCCGCCTTCCCCCGGCAGATGGCGAATGATCAGTCCGACCAGCAGCCCCGCCACGGCGAGCAGCGGCACCGGCCACCACGAGGGCGTGCCGTCGAAGCCCAACGCCTCGGGCAGGTCGGTGTAGGTCAGCGACTCCAGTCGCGAGACAAGGGCGAGGAATCCGAACGCCGCCGCCGAGATCGGGACTCCGAGGACCGCCGTCATCACCAGGAGCCCCACGTATCCGTGGGCACGGACGGGCGCGAAGGGGTCCGGTGGCGCGGTTTCGGGCACTCCGGCAGGCGTGGCCGACACTCTCATCGTCTCCTCAGCATCGGAACCCGCACGAAGGCGTCGGCTCACAAGCCTTTGTCCGGTGATACCACGCGGCAGGAGCGGGCCCTGCCCGCCCCGCCTGCGGCACTCCGGTACGCCCCGCACCGTCATGCCCACGGCCCAATGGGACCGCGACCGGGCCGCCGCCCGAGGCTTCGACCCCCGGGCGCCCCCACCGACGTGACCACGGCCGTCAGCCGGACTGCCGCGCGGGGAACGGGGTCGTCGAGGGGCTCCTTCCAGCCAACGCCGCAGGCGTGCCGTTCGGCAATCGGGCCCTCGCCGCCACGAGAGCGCACCGCTCGCGCCGGCTCCGAAGGGCACGAAGCCGGCGCCTGCCGGATAGTGGATCGGGTAGGGACCCGGCTGAGATTGGACCCTCATGGACCGCTACCCTCCCATCGCGGAACACGGCCTGATCGGCGATCTGCAGACCGCGGCGCTGGTTTCCTCACAAGGCGTCGTCGACTGGTTCGCCGCGCCCCGGTTCGACTCCCCCAGCATTTTCGCGGCGTTGCTCGACCACGATCGGGGCGGCTTCTTCCGAGTGGCCCCGGATGCCTCGGAAGCCACCTGCAAGCAGCTGTACTACCCCGACACCGCGCTTTTGGTGACCCGGTTCATGTCCCCGGACGGTGTCGGCGAGGTGATCGACTGGATGCCGCCGAACAACAGCCGAATACCCAGCGACCGGCACACCCTGCTGCGCGCCGTGCGCACGGTGCGCGGCACCGTTCGGTTCGATCTGGAGTGCCGACCGCGTTTCGACTACGGCCGGGCCGCCCACCGGCTCGATCTGGGGGCCGACGGCGGCGTGTTTCGGGCCCCGGGCGTCACCGCGTACCTGCGGAGCAGTTTTCCGCTGGAGCGGGACGGCGACGATGTGCGGGGATCGATCACCCTGAGCGTCGGCCAGGAGGCGGGAGCCGTCTTCACCGTCTGCGACGGCGACGGCCAGGCCCCGCCGCCGCCGTTCACCATCGCCGCGGGCACCGAACAGCTGTGGCATGCCGCCGACTTCTGGCAGCAATGGGTAGACGGCTCCAACTACCGCGGCCGCTGGCCCGACATGGTCAATCGCTCCGCCATCACCCTGAAGCTGCTCACCTACGCCCCCACCGGCGCGCCGGTGGCCGCGGCCACGATGGGCCTGCCCGAGCAGGTGGGCGGCGAGCGCAACTGGGACTACCGCTACACCTGGGTGCGCGACGGGTCGCTCTCCGTCCGGGCCCTGTTGGACCTCGGCTTCGTCGAGGAGGCGACGGACTTCACACACTGGATCGGCGACCGGCTCCGTGCCTCGGCCGGGCAGGAGGGGGAGCCGCTCCGGATCATGTACCGGGTCGACGGTGAGCCGTTGGTGACGGAAGAGATCCTCGACCACTTCGAGGGCTACCGAGGCTCCGCGCCGGTGCGGCTCGGCAACGCGGCTGCCGACCAGTTGCAGTTGGACATCTACGGCGAGGCCCTCTACGCCCTGTCGGAGGGGCGCGAGGTCGCCATCCAGGCCGGCTACCAAGGCTGGAAGGTCATGTCCCGCACCCTGGACTGGCTGGCCGACTCCTGGGACCGGCCCGACGAGGGCATCTGGGAAACCCGCGGCGGACGCAAGGATTTCACCTACAGCCGGGTCATGTGCTGGGCGGCCTTCGACCGCGGCCTGCGGATGGCAAGAGACTTCAGCCGACCCGCCGACACCGTGCGCTGGACCGAGGCCCGCGACGCCGTTTTGGAACAGGTCATGGCACGCGGTTGGGACGAGTCCGGTCAGGCCTACGTCCAACACTACGGCGGGGATCCCGTCCTGGACGCGTCGCTGCTGCTGATGCCCCGGGTCGGCTTCATCGCGCCCAGGGACCCGTCCTGGCTGTCCACCCTGGACGCCATTGACCGCACGCTGGTCTCCGACAGCCTGGTCTACCGGTACGACCCGGCCGCCTCTCCGGACGGCCTGCGCGGCTCCGAGGGCACGTTCAGCCTCTGCACCTTCCTCTATGTGGACGCGCTGGCGCGGGCCGAACGCCTGCGTCCCGCCCAGTACACGTTCCAGAAGATGCTCACCTACGCCAACCACGTCGGCCTCTTCGCCGAGGAGGTGGGCCCCAGCGGCGAGCAACTGGGGAACTTCCCACAGGCGTTCACCCACCTCTCACTCATCACGGCCGCCTGCACCCTGGACGAGGCCCTCGACCACCGGCGCGGCTGAGACGAGGCGAGCAACGATGTCCACGGGCGCACCGGTGACCGGCAACCCGCCGGCGGAGGCATTCGCCCGAACTCACGACCTCAGGTGGCGACATGGCCGACAACGATCACTACGACATCATCATCATCGGCACCGGCGCGGGCGGCGGCACGCTCGCCCACCGGCTCGCCGCCACCGGCAAACGCGTTCTGATGCTGGAACGCGGCGGCTACCTCCCCCGGGAGCGGGACAATTGGGAATCGACCGCGGTGTTCGTCAAGGGGAAGTACCGCGCCCCGGAGTTCTGGTTCGACAAACACGGCGACCGATTCCCGCCCGAGGTCAACTACTACGTCGGCGGGAACACCAAGTTCTACGGCGCGGCGCTGTTCCGCCTGCGCCCCCAGGACTTCGGCGAACTGCGCCACCACGGCGGCCTGTCCCCCGCGTGGCCGATCCGCTACGAGGACCTGGAGCCCTACTACACGCAGGCCGAGCACCTCTACCTCGTGCACGGCCGACACGGCGAGGACCCGGGTGAGGGGCAGGTCAGCGCGCAATACGCCCACCCCCCGGTACAACACGAACCGCGGATCCAGCAGCTGAGCGACGACATGGAGAAGCGCGGACTGCACCCGTTCCACCTGCCCATCGGCGTCAACCTCACCCAGGACGAGCACGGTCGGGCCACTCACGAGAGTGTGTGCATCCGGTGCAACCGGGTGGACGGCTTCCCCTGCCTGGTGCGCGGCAAGGCGGATGCGCAGGTGATCTGCGTCGACCCCGCGCTGGAGTTCCCCGACGTGCGGATGGAAACCGGCACCAACGTGCGGCGGCTGGAGACCGATCCGAGCGGGCGGACCGTCACCTCGGTGGTGGCCGAACTGGAGGACGGGACGATCACCCGGTTCCGCTCCGACATCGTGGTGGTCGCCTGCGGGGCGGTGAACTCCGCCGCGCTGCTCCTGCGTTCGGCGAACGAGCGGCATCCGAACGGATTGGCGAACAGCTCGGGCGTGGTCGGTCGCCACTACATGCGGCACAACAACCTCGCGCTGATGGCGATTTCCAAGGAACCGAACGACACCCTGTTCCAGAAGACCCTCGCCATGAACGACTGGTACCTGGGCGCGGACGACTGGGATTATCCGCTCGGCGGCATCCAGATGCTGGGCAAGTCGGACTCCGACCAGATCCGGGGCGAGGCACCGCGCTGGGCCGGGATGGCCTCGCCGGACATGCCCTTCGAGGTACTGGCCCACCACGCCGTGGACTTCTGGCTGTGCGGGGAGGACCTCCCGCAGCCCGAGAACCGCGTCACCCTGGACGACCAGGGCGAGATCCACCTGGTGCTGGACGAGAAGAACAACATCAAGGGACTCGAACGCCTACAGCACAAGCTCCAAGGCAACCTCAAACACCTGGGGATGCACCCGCACCACCTGCTCCCGCACAGCCTCTATCTGCACAAGGGGATGCCGATCGGCGCCACCGCGCACCAGGCGGGCACCGTGCGATTCGGCACCGATCCGCGGAGTTCGGCCCTCGACGTCGACTGCAAGGCCCACGACCTGGACAATCTGTACGTCGTGGACACGAGCTTCTTCCCGAGCATCGGCGCGGTCAATCCCTCGCTGACCGCCATCGCGAACGCCCTGCGGGTCGGCGACCACCTGGCGGAGCGCCTGGGTTGAGCATCCCTGCACCGAGCGTTCCAGACGCCCGGGCCACGGGCGTCTGGCTCCCGCGAAGCCGCGCGGGTGGACTCGGCAGGATGGCGATGTCCCCGGTCCGCGGGGTCGGGACACTGGTCTCGGTGACCGGTGCGGCTTTGCCGCGGGAGACCGCCTCCCGGGCGCACGGGAACTGACTCGTGAGGTTCACGTCCGGCACCTTCTGCCACTGGGCGAGCGTCATCTCGGTGAAGGCGGCGTCCCGCTGGAGCCCGGCGTTGGTCGTGTCAGGCGAATTGGCCGGGGGCGCGGCCCGGTCCGGGTGGGCCGGCGTAGGACTGGGTGATGTCCAGCCAGCGCACGGCCTCGGCGCCGTGCGCACGGACGGCGAGGTCGTCGGCGTGCCGGCGTCGGGTGACCAGGAGGCAGAAGTCGAGCAAGGGGCCGGTCACCCGCTCGGCCGCGTCCTCGGGGCCGTACGTCCAGGCGCCGCCGACCTCGGGCCCACCGCTCAGTTCGATCCGGAACTCCCGCTCGGGCGGGCGCAGACCGTGCACGGAGTAGGCGTAGTCCCGGGCCCGGACACCGATCCGGGCCACGTGGCGCAGCCGGGCGGTGGGCGGGAGCCGCACGCCGAGCGTGTCGGCGACGTCCTGTCCGTGCGCCCACGTCTCCATGATCCGGGCACCGGCCATCGACGCGGCGCTCATCGGCGGTCCGTACCAGGGCAACCGCCCGCCCGCCGGTACCGCCGCCAGCACCTTCGCCACGGCGTCGCGACCGGCCCGCCAGCCGGCCAGGATCCGTTCCGGCGCCGCCGCCGCGCCCCGCTCGGCCCCTCGGTCCACGAAGCCGTCGGGATCGGCCGCTGCCTCCGCGACGGCGGCGGCGAAGCCGGTCGGGTCGGTCGCCGCGAGCCGGACCCGGTCGTCGGTCCAGGCCAGGTGCGCGATCTGATGAGCGATGGTCCACCCCGGCGCGGGCGTCGGCGTGGCCCACGCCTGCGGCGCCAACTCGCCGACGAGTCGGTCCAGCGCGGCACCCTCCGCCGCCAGGTCGTCCAGAACGGCCGCGAGATCCACCATCGTTCCCGTCCTCCCATCACCGACCGACGCCCACGCACACCGCGAGCCCCGATCGCCGACCCGACACACGAGCCCCCGGCAGCGTTCCACCACGTCCCGCCACACACAAGCCCCGACGCGGCGCGCACTATCACATACGGCGATCAAGCGCGCACGCGTAGTATGTACCGCGTGGTTGGGGAGAGTGGTTCCAAGGCAGTGCGGGTCGTGATCGTCGACGACCATCCGTTGTTCCGGGCGGGATTGCGGGCCGCGCTGGAGAGCGCCGCCGACATCGTGGTGGTCGCGGAGGTGGAGACGGCCGCGGCGGTGCCGGATACGGTTGCCGAGCAGCGTCCGGATCTGGTGGTGATGGACCTGTCGCTGCCGGACGGCTCCGGGATCGACGCCACCCGCAGGATCGCGGCCGATACGCCCGCCGTGCCGGTTCTGGTGCTGACCATGTCCGACGACGACGGCAGCCTGCTCGCCGCGATGCGTGCCGGCGCGGGCGGTTACCTGGTCAAGGGCGCGGGCCGGGACGAGGTGCTGCACGCGGTGCGTACGGTCGCGGCCGGTGGCGCGGTGTTCGGCGCGCAGACGGTGCCCCGGTTGACCGCGCTGTTGGCGGGCGGTGCCCCGCGCGCCGCCGAACGGGTCTTCCCCGAGCTGACCGACCGCGAGTGCGAGGTGCTGGACCTGCTCGCCCGCGGCCTGGACAACCGGAACATCGCCCGCAGGCTGTTCCTCGCCGAGAAGACCGTGCGCAACCACATCACGCACATCTTCGAGAAGCTGCACGTCGGCACCCGCGCGGAGGCGGTGGCCCACGCCCGCAACTTCGGCCTGGGCGCCGACTGATCCGGCGACCGTCCGCCCGACGGCCCGCCCCACCGCGCACCACCGCGCCGACGGGGCCGGCCCGAGCCCGCACCGGGACACCGGCCGGGCCCGAATCGGGACCCGGATGGGACCGGTGCCTCCTGCGCACGGGACGCCGCGACGGCCATTCTGGGAATTCCGAACCACTCCGGGCACCGCACCCCGGAACCGCTCGGCGTCGTTCGGTCCCACCCGGCTCCACTCGTCCGCGCCGTCGCTCGCCGACGTCCCGTGAGGAGGCGCCAGATGCCCATGAGCAACCGAGAGCAACGCTCCGGCCTCGACCGGGCCTACGCGGTATGCGGCGCCTCCCTGGTCGGCGGCCTGATCACACTGGTCCTGCTGCTCACCCACCTCGACGACCCGAGGATGTCCCCGCGGCCCGCCCTGATCGGCGTGTCCACCCTCCAGGGCATCGCCTTCGCGCTCTCCGGGCTGTTCGTCATCTCGCGTCGATCCGCACCCGGCCTGGGCTGGTTGTTGTTGTGGACCGGCCTGGCCTATCCACTGTCGAGCGCGGTCCTGTTCAGCGCCGTGTTCGCCGACGCCGGACCCGTCTGGGCCGGAGTGGCGATTGCTTTGTGGCTGGTCGCCGACGCGGTGTTCCTGTTCGGCATGTACGCACTGCCGCTGTGGCTCCCGAACGGATCCCTGCCCAGGGCCCGATTCGTCCGGATCTACGCCGTGCTGGTCGCGCTGTGGAGCGCCCTGCACGCGTACAACGACTACGCCGGGTCCGACTGGCACGGACTGCCCAGCTTCCTGCGACACGGGGCCTGGGCCGTCGGGCAGCGGTGGCTGGACGGGTGGCTGACCCCGCGCCTGGACCTGATTCCACCCCTGGTCATCCTCACCAGCCTCGGCGTGATGACCGTCTGCTGGGTGCGCTCGCCCCGACCGCGCCCGATGCGGCTGGTACCGCTGTTGCCCTACCTGCTGTGGCTGGCCGTGAGCTTCCTCGGCTACCACCTCGAACTCTCGGATCTGCTCTATGAATTCCTGCTCTACGCAGGCGTGCTGGTGTGGCAGCTGTGCTTCGCGTACGCCTTCGCCCGGGACCGGCAGTGGCACCTCGACCGCTCCGCGCGCAAGGTGTTGGCCGCCTTCTCGCTGGCCGCGGTGCTGATGGGCGGCTACTTCGGGATCGCCGTCGCGCTGTCCGGCGTACTGCCCGGCGCGCGCACCACCGGCGCACTGGTGATGGCGGCCGGCGCACTGGTGATCGGTGCCCTGCTGCGCCCGACCGTCGGCTGGGCGATGCGTGTCGTCGACCGCTTCTACTACGGCGAACGGGCTCGGCCCTACCAGGTCGTTCGCGACCTCTCCGAGCAGCTGAGCCGGGCACCGGCGCCCGGGGCGGCACCGACCCTGCTCTGCCGAACCGTCGTGCACACGCTGGGCCTGCCCGGCGCCGGCGTGGTGGTCGACACCCGGCACGGCGAACGCGAACTCGCCCGGATCGGCGATGCCGGCGCCGATCGCGTCGACTTCCCGCTCACCTACGAGGGCGTCGTGATCGGCCGACTCTCCGCACCGCCCCGGCCCGGACAGGACACCCTGGACCGCCAGGACCTCGAGGTGCTGCGCTTCCTCGCCGACCAGGCGGCTCCCGCGATCGCGTCCTTGCGCCTGTACGAGGAACTCCAGGAGACCCGCGAGCACATCGTGCTCGCCCGCGAGGAGGCCCGCCGCCGACTGCGCCACGATCTGCACGACGGCCTCGGCCCCGCGCTGTCCGGCACCCGGCTCCAAGTCGACACCGCGCGGGCCTGCGTACCGCCGGGCACCCCGGCCGAGGGCACGCTGGCCATCGCGTCGCGCAGCATCGGCGAGGCGATCACCGAGCTGCGCCGGATCACCGACGGCCTCGCCCCCGCCGCACTCGCCCGACTCGGCCTGGCCGACGCGCTGCGCGAATGCGCCGGCCGGCTGGACGGCGGCGGCGGCACCCACCCGCGCATCCGGGTCGCCTTCGATCCCGATCCACCACCGCCGCTGCCCGCCGCCGTGGAGGTCGCGGTCTACCGGATCTGCGGCGAGGCACTGACCAACGTCGTGCGGCACGCCCGGGCCCGCAATGCCACGCTCGACGTCCGGGTCACCGACACCCGCGTCGTTCTCGAGGTGGCCGACGACGGAGTCGGGAACCGCGAGCGCGAACGCGGCGCGGCGACGGAAGGTGTCGGCCTGGCCTCGATGGCCGAACGCGCCGAGGAACTGGGCGGAACTTTCACCGCGGGCGGCGACGAACACGGCACTGTCGTGCGCGCGGTCATCCCACGACCCGGGACCGACTCCCGGGACCAATCCGGGACAGACCCGGGACCGTGACCACATGCGAGTGGACCCGGAGCGAGCGAAAGTGGAGGAGCAGTGATCGACCCCGATCACCTTCTCCCCCTCACACCACGGAGATCGATGATGTCGACGAACCCACGGCCGAAAGGCGGCGAACCGCCGCCCGGGTCCAACCAGCCCGACGAATCGTTCGGCTGTCACCCGCCCAATCACCCGTGCGACGGTCCGGAGCCGCCCGATTCGTCGAAACAGACGGATCCGGGCAGCGACCACCCGCCGCATCGGGCCGACGCACCGGGCCCTCCCGCTGAGCCGGACACCCACCACCCACCGGCCTGAACCGACCCGAAGGGCAAACTCGATCGCCGCCCCCACCGTCCTCGACGGTGGGGGCGGCGGCGTGTGCGCGGGCCGCGGCGCGCGGGCTCACCCGGCGTGGCGGTGACGGCTCGGTGGGGCCACGGCCGCGCCGGGCGCGCCGGTGCGGATGACGTCGGCGAGGGCCTGCAACCGGACCCCGGCCGCGCCAGTCGGCGGCGGTGCGGTGCCGGGGTTCGAAGGCGAGCACCTCCAGTTCGCCCTGAGCACGTAGAACAGCTCCTCGCCGTGCGCGTGCACGTGTGCGCCGACCTCGAAGCCGGGGGGCACCACCCCCTCGAAGGTCGAGGTGTGTCGGGCGTGCGCGCCGGTGACCTTGTAGGTGACCTCCTCTGCGGCGGTCACCAGCCGCCGGCTCGCCCCGGGCGGGATGATCAGGCCGTCGACCATGACGGCACGTCCTTCGCCGCGTACCGGCGATCACCGCGGCCCGGTGGTCCGGGTTCGACCCAGGAGCCGACCGCCATCTCGGCGGTGATCCCCGGGCCGAAGCCGGCCACGATGCCGCGTCCGCCGGCGGCCGGCCCGCCCGCCGCGAACAATCGGTCCAGGGCGTCGAAGACCACCGCGCTCGCGATGTTCCCGTACTCGGTGAGGGTGGCCCGGCTGTGCCGGAACGCCTCGGGAGCGACGCCGAGGAATCCGCTCAGGTCGTCCAGGATCCGCGGACCGCCGGCGTGCACGACGTAGAAGTCCAGCGCCGAGGCGTCCCACCCGTGGCGGGCGACCAGTTCCTCGATCACCGGCGCGAGCGGCTCCATCGTGGTGGGCACCCGCTTGTCCAGCCGGAAGTGGAATCCGGTGTCCTTGACCGCGTAGGAGATCCAGTCCTGGGTGTGCGGAATGAGGTAGGAGCCGTTGCGTTCGAGCCGGACGCCGGTGCCGCCCGCGCCGCGCACCACGGCTGCCGCGACCGCGTCGCCGAACAGGCCGTCGGAGAGCAGCGCCCCGATGTCGGCGTCCTCGGGCTGGTAGCACAGCGAGCAGAACTCACAGGCCACGATCAGCGCGTTGAGCCCGGGATGGGCGGTGCAGAAGTCGTGTGCGCGGTTGATCGCGGCGCCGCCGGCCGCGCAGCCGAGCTGGGCGATCGGCAGTTGGCGGGTATCGGAGCGCATGCCCAGCTCGTTGATCAGCCAGGCGGTCATCGACGGCATGCCGAATCCGGTGCACGAGACGTAGATCAGCAAGTCGACGTCGCGCGCGTCCAGTTCCGCGTTGGCCAGTGCCCGGCGGATCACCGGGGGCACGCGCAGTTTCGCCTGCTCGTGGTAGAGGAGGTTGCGGGCCTCGAAGCCGGGGTGGCGCAGGGTGCGTTCGATCGGTTGCACCAGATGTCGTTTGCGCACGCCGGTGTTCGCGATCAGCCGCAGCGCGAGCGGCAGTCGGGGATTGGTCGCGTGGAGTCGGCGGGCGATCTCCAGCGACTCGTCCATGGTGATGACGTTTTCGGGGACGGCCACGGCGGGCCGGCACAGGATACTCACGAGCTGTCTTCCTTGCGTGGTACGAAACCGCGGAGAACCGATGCGGTTCTCCGCGGTTTCGGGGGGTGGTTTCTCGCGTCGGTGTCGCGCGCTGAGCCCGGCTACCGGGCCGCCTGCATCGGGATCGGGATCGACCCGGACGGGCGCACGCGGTGCGGGGGTTCGATCGCACCGTCGGGCAGCAGCGCGCCGGTGTCCTCGAAGATCACCACGCCGTTGCACAGCAGGCTCCAGCCCTGCTCGGGATGGCTCTGTACGACGTGTGCCGCGAGGTGGTCGGAGGCCGAGGCGGCGGGACAGGGGGGAGAATGCCGGCACATGGTCCTGATCCTTCCGGGAGTGCCGTGGTCGGCAGCGGGTCGACGAGCTGCCGCGGGATGCGTCGGTTGTTCGGTCACACGCCAACCGTGCGCCGCCCGCGGTCCCGGGCGGATGAGCCCACGGCCCCGAATCCGACGGCCGCTGTCCCGAGCCGGGCGGGCGGCCTCCCGGGCCTCCCGTTCGGAAACGGCGCCACCCATCGAGCGGACTCTCGCTCACGCGTTCGGAATATGCTGCCGGACGTGAACGACGACGAGCCGATCTTCAAGCGGGACAAGCGGGGACCGGGCCCCTACGTATACAACGTCCGCAATCCCATCGGTCTGGCACTGACCGCGATCACCCTGATCCTGCTCGTGATCATGCTGGTCCTGATGAACAAGCGCGTGGGCCCGTTCGCGCCGCCGTCCTCTCCGGAACGGCCCCCCTCGCGCGATTGGGAGTGGTCGCCGACGTCGCGACCGACGCCGTGGACGACGCCCGCGCCGACCACGGCGGCGCCGACCACCGGATAGCCGCACCCCGCGCAGACGCGTCAGTTCCGGTGCGCCGCCTTGTCGTCGCGCAACCGCCGGGCCCGAAGCACCAGTTCCAACTCGAAACGGCGATCCGGTTCGTCCATCTCCTCACCCAGCAACTCACGGATCCGGCGCAGCCGATAGCGTACGGTCTGCGCGTGCACCCCCAGCCGTGCCGCGATCTCCGGGGCGCCGCCGCGCGTCTCCAGCCAGGCGAGCAGCGTCTCGGCCAGCCGACGCGAGTGCGCGGGCGGGCAGTTGTCCAGTGGCGCCAGACAGCGACGGGCCAGGTCCTCGATCAATTCCTCGGGCGGCAGCAACACCAGCGCCTCGGTGTGCTCGGTGCAGCGGATAACCCGCCCGTGCGGCAGTTGCCCGCGTTCCATCAGGCGCAGCGCGGTACAGGCCCAGTGCAGCGACTTGGCCGCGTCGGCCAGCGGCACGGACGGACCGATCGCGCCCGACCAACCCGCCATCGCCCGGCGCAGCAGTTCGGGACGGCCGGCCGCGTCCGGATCGGGCAGGATCATCCGCGGCCGTTCGCACTCCATGTCCAAGAGCACGTCCCGGCCCACCGCGGGCGCGACCGCGTCCGGCGCGGGTCGCAACAGCACGCCCACCGCGACCTGTTCGGGCAGTATCCAGCCGATCCGAGCGGCATGTTCGGCGAGCGCGCTCGCGGGTTCGGTCCCGTACTCGGTGAGCATCAGCTTGATCAGGCGTTTCTGCGCCCACAGGCGTTCGCCCACCTGGCGGGCCGCGGCTTCGGCGTAGCCGTGCACGGACTGGGCGACCAGGCCGTCGAGGTATTCGAAGCCCGCCTCGGCGAGTTCGTACATCGCCGGCGGCGGGATCTCCACCTGCTGGCCGATCTCGGCCAGCCGCCGCCACGCGAGTCGCACGCCGAGCCGGTAGACCGCCTGCAACGAGTCCAGGCTGCGCCCCTGGAGCACCTCGGCGCGGCCGAACATCTCGAACAGTTCCAGGCGTTCGTGCTGCCGGTCGCCGGTGGCGAGCAGGTGCTCGACGAAGTCGACCAGGGCGCGCCGGATGGCGACCAGGGCCATCGGTTCGCCGGACTCGTCCGGGACCAGCGGCAGTGTGGGGTATTCGATCCGGATGTCGCGCAGGATGTCCTGCGCCAGGTCGGGGATCTCGGCGATGGCCAGATCGGCGAACCGGCGCAGTTGCGGCCGAGGCACATTCCGCCATGCGGTGCGCACCGTCATGTCGCCTCTTCCTCGCGGCGGATGGTCAGTGCCCTCGACGGGGGCGCGTAGCCGTGGCCGGACCCGTTTCCCGGCATGCGGTGCCGGCATCAGGGCTGCGGGTTCGGCGCTGTGGGATCGGTGCGGAAGGTCACGAGCGGGACGTTGGGTTGCTCGGGAGTCTTGTGCAACGCGGCGACGATGCCGAACGCGGCACCGACGGCGAGGGCGGCGGCGAGGATCGCGGTCAACCCGGCGGCGAGCAGTCTGTGCATGCTTCGACGAGCCTCTCGATCGGAGGGCACCCCGCCCATTCCCATGCACCGGCTCTGTGATGAACACAGTGTGCGAGGTGTATTGACACTCCGTCAAGAGTGCGCCTACGGTTCCCGGCCTGAGACGGACGTGCACGTCCCCGAGGCCCTTTGCCGTCAGGAGTGCCCGATGCGCCGCGCCATTTCCTCCCGTTCCCCGATCCTTTCCCTGGCTCTGCTCGGAGTCGGAGTCTTCCTGCTCGTGCTGGCCGCGATGCTGGCCTGGTACGTCGAGCCGCAGGCCCGGCGCACCCCTCTCGACATCGACGACACCGTGGTGTTCGCCGGTACCGGGAGCTATTTCGACACCGCCTCGCTGCGGCCGGTGCACGGCGAGACGCTCACCGTGACCCGCCGGGTGGTGGGCGATGTGGTGGAGGCCGAGCGCAGCGGTCGGGCGGTGTGGGACGTGTCGACCACGATCGACACCCCCGCCACCCTGGCCGAGCACGATCCGCGTCGTTCCTACCAGTGGACGGTGGCGCGCTGGGTGACCGACCGGCGCACCAACGCCCCCGTGCACTGCTGCGGGGAGACGCCGGCGATCCAGGGCGAGGCGTTCCTGAAGTTCCCGTTCGACCTGGAGAAGCGAAGTTACCGCTGGTGGGACGAGACGTTGGGGGCGGCGATCCCGCTGGACTACCGGGGCACGGTGAAGGTGCGCGGACACCGCGGCTATCGCTTCACCGGCACCGTCCCGGACACCCGGGTCGGCGGCCGACAGGTCCCGGGCAGCCTCATCGGCGTCGCACAACCGCAGGTGCTCGCCGAGGAGTGGTACACGAACGCCGGTGTCGACCTGGTCGTCGACCCGCGCACCGGCCGGGTCATCGACGCCAGGATCGCTCCGCGCAAGACCCTGCGGGCACCCGGCGCGAGTTCGGCCTCGGTGGTGCTGCTGGACAGCGCCGAAATCCGCTTCACCCCCGAAACCCGGCGCCGGCAGGTCGATTTGGCGAAGAAGGACGATGCCAAGCTGGTGCTGGTCGGGGAGACCGCACCGGTCGCCGCCGGTGGCGCGGGGGCCGTGCTCGCCGCGCTCGGGGTGGTGTCGGTGGTCCGCGGACCACGGCGCGACGGGCCCGGTGCCGAGCCGGCCGCCGATCGGGACGCGCGGGTCCGCCGACGCCGGTTGCCGCGACTGCGCCCCGGGGCGACCGGGCCGGGCAAGTCCGGCCGGCCGGCACCGAACTGACGGTTCGTCGGTGATCGCGGCGGCAAACTTGTCACCTGGGTGAGTAGCCGCCGGTGCACGGGGTGGCGAAAACTCGAACCCACCCCGCACATCCCGCACTTCCCACGCACCCCTCCACGTTGGATCCAGGCCCGATACGAGTTGGAGCTCGGATGCCCCAGCACGTGCCTCCCGCGCTGCGCCCGGTGCCCTCCTCGGCGCCGCTCGAATCCGTACCGCGCGGTCCCGCGCCCGACCGGTCCGCCCATCCTCGTCGGATCGTCTTCCTGGCCCGCCGCGACCTGGCCAATCCGGCCGCGGGCGGCTCGGAACTGTTGGTCGATCGACTGGCGGACGGACTGACCGCCCGCGGCCACCAGGTGACCCTCCTGTGTGGTGGACCCGCCGCCGACCGCGACTACCGCGTGGTCTCGGTCGGCGGCGACACCGACCACTACCTGCGCGCACACCGTGCCCTCGACCGCCGCGTCGGCGGCTGCGACCTGCTCGTCGAGGTCTGCAACGGCATGCCGTACCTGAGTCCGCTGTGGCATCGGGGCCCCACCCTGTGCCTGGTCAACCACGTCCACACCGACCTGTGGGGTATGCGATTCCCGGGCCCCGCCGCGCGGCTGGGCCGGCGACTGGAACGCTGGGGACTGGCCGGCGCGCACCGGGGCAACCTGATCGTCGCGGTGTCCGGTTCGACCGCCGCCGCACTGCGCGCGATCGGGGTCCCGCCGGACCGGATCCGCGTCGTGCACAACGGCGTCGAGGACCCCGGGCCCCGAGCCGCCAAGTCGCCGGAGCCGCTGTTCGTGGCGGTGGGCCGGTTGGTCGAGTACAAGCGCATCGAGCTGCTGCTGCGCCTGTGGGAACGGGTCCGGCCGGTGACCGGCGGCCGACTGCTCATCGTCGGCGACGGGCCCGAACGCGACCGGCTGCGCGCCCTGGCCGGGCCCGGCGTGGTGTTCGCCGGCCGGGTCTCCGAGGCCGAGAAGCATCGATTGTTGTGCTCGGCCTGGCTGTTGCTGCACCCCTCGCTCGTCGAGGGCTGGGGGTTGGTGGTGACCGAGGCCGCGGCCCGGCACACGCCGGCCATCGGCTTCGACATTCCCGGTCTGCGCGACTCGATCGACGACGGTGTCACCGGGGTTCTGGCCCGGGGCGAGAGTTCGTTCGCCGCCGCGTGGTGCGCGCTCGCGCTCAGTCCCGAGCGGTGTGCGGCGATGAGCGCCGCCGCCGGGCTGCGCGCCGCCCGGTTTCGCTGGACCGCCACGGTGCGCCGGTTCCGGGCCGTGGCCGCCGAGGCCGTGTCCGGTCCGGTCACCGGACGCGACAGCGGGTGGTGACCGGGTGAAGGACCCGTCGCTGCGCAGGTCGATCGCGCTCCTGCGCGCTTTCCGGCAGGAGCAGCACGACCCCGCTCGCTGCTACGGGCTGCTCGCCCGCGACGCCGCCGACCAGGTCGAGCGGCATGTCCGGCTGCGCGGTCGGATAGTGGTGGACGTGGGCGGTGGCAACGGGCACTTCACCCGGGAGTTCCGCCGACGCGGAGCCCGCGGATACCTCTTCGAACCGGATCCGCGGGAGTTGACCGCGCACGGCACGCCGCCCGAGGGCGCCGTGATCGCCGACGGCTATCTGCTGCCACTGGCCGACGGTGTGGCCGACGTGTGCTTCTCGTCCAATGTGCTGGAGCACGTCGCCGATCCGCAGACCTTCCTGAGCGAGTTGGTCCGGGTCACCCGGCCGGGCGGGCTGATCTACGTCTCCTTCACCAACTGGTACTCCCCGTGGGGCGGTCACGAATGGGCGCCCTGGCACTACCTGGGCGCCGAACGCGCCCGGGCCCGCTATACCCGGCGCACCGGGCGTGCCGCCAAGCACACCCTCGGCGAGAACCTGTTCGCCGTGCACATCGGGCCCACGCTGCGGCACGTCCGGGCCCGCCCGGACGTGGGGGTGGTCTCGGCCCGTTCGCGCTACTGGCCCTTTCTGCCCGCCGTGGTCACCCGCGTTCCCGGGCTGCGTGAGGTCCTCACCTGGAATCTGCTCCTCATTCTTCGGCGGTGCCCGTGACGACGGCGCCATCGCCCGACGCATCCCTCGGTCCCGCCGCCGGCATCCCGGCGCCCTGGGCATCGCGCGCGCTCCGCAGGAGGCACTCGTGACCGATACGACCCTGTCCCTCCCTCCGGCCCGGCCCGGCCGGCCGCCCGTCGGGGTGCCGGCGGCCGAGCCCCCGGCCGATCGGCCGTGCCGGTGGACCCTGTTGCCGGTGTTCTGGGCGGTCGTCTTCGTCGCGTTCCTGGCCAAGACCCCGGGCAAGATGACCTTCGAGACCAAGCTCGGCGTGGTCACCGATCCGTGGAGGTTCATCGGTGATCTGGGCAACCTGTGGCACGACCGGGCCGGCTTCGGCGGCATCGCCGACCAATACGTCGGCTATGCCTTCCCGATCCTGCCCTACTACGCGCTGGCCGATCTGATCCACCTGCCGATCTGGCTCGCCGAACGACTGTGGCTCTCGCTGATCGTCAGCGCCGCCTTCTGGGGCGCGCTGCGGCTGGCCGAGCGGCTGCGGGTGGGCACCGCGCGCAGCCGGCTGCTCGGCGCGGTGGCCTACGCGCTGTGGCCGACCTTCACCATCGTGATCGGGTCCACCTCGGCCGCGGTGCTGCCCGGCGCGCTGCTGCCGTGGGTGCTGTTGCCGCTGGTCTCCTCGCGAGCGAACCCGCGTACGGCCGCCGCCCGTTCGGCGCTGCTGATCCCGTTCATGGGCGGCGTCAACGCCGCCTCGACCCTGGCCGCGCTGCTGCCGGTCGGGCTGTACCTGCTCACCCGCCCGGCCGGGCCGCGCAAGTGGGCGCTGATCGGCTGGTGGATCCCCGGCGTGCTGCTGGCCACCGCGTGGTGGGTGGTCCCGCTGCTGCTGCTCGGCGTCTACGGCGAGAACTTTTTGCCGTACATCGAGCAGGCCGAGACCACCACGAGCACGATGTCCGCGACCGAACTGCTGCGCGGCGCGGGCGACTGGGTCGCCTATCTCCATTTCGGTGAGCCGTGGCTGCCGGCCGGCTGGACCGTGGTGACGGCCGTGGTCACCATCCTGGGCTCGGCGTTCGCCGCCGCGCTCGGCCTGGCCGGGCTGGCCCGCCGCGACCTGCCCGAGCGCCGCTGGCTGATCCTGACCGTGCTGATCGTGGCGCTGATCGCCCTTGCCGGCTACGGCGGTTCGTTCGGCGCGCCGTTCCACGGCACGGCCCGCGACTGGCTCGACGGGTGGCTGCGCCCGTTCCGCAACATCTACAAGTTCGAGCCGGGCCTGGCGCTGGCCCTGGTGCTCGGACTGGCCCACCTGGTGGGCACGGTGGGCGAGTACGATCCGGTCCTGCCCCGGCCGGCCCGCCGGTTCGCGCCCGCGATCGCCGCGCTGCTGATCCTGCCCGGCCTGGCCTGGCCGTACGTCAACGGCACGGTGCTGCAACCGGGGGCCTTCACCGAGCTGCCCGACCACTGGCGACAGACCGCCGACTGGCTGGAGAAGCACTCCCCGGACAGCCGGGCCCTGGTGGTCCCCGCGACCGCCCACGGGCTGTACACGTGGGGCTCCCCGATCGACGAACCGCTCGACCCGCTCGCCGATTCCCCCTGGGCGCAGCGGGACTTCGTCCCGTTCGGCACGCCCGGGGTACGGCGGGCGACCGACGCGGTGGAGCAGGCGCTGCTCACCGGCGGCACGGTGCCCGGGCTGCGCGACTTCCTCTCCCGCGCCGGGTTGTACGCGGTGGTGGTACGCAACGACCTGGACCCGGATCAAATCGGCTACGTTCCGCCGAGCACCGTCACGCGCACCCTCGAGTCCTCCGGCTACCACCGGGTCACCGGATTCGGGCCGTTGATCACCGGCGGCCGGATCCCCGAGCAAACCCCGATCCAGGTACAGGGCCTGTTCAGCCGCCGGCAGGCCGTCGAGATCTACGAGCCGGCCGCGGACACCCCGCGACCCGGCCGGGTGGGCAGCCGCGCGGTCGCCGACACGGCGCTGCTCAGCGGCGGCCCGGAGGCGCTGCTGCAACTGTCCGCCGATCCCACCCTGCGCGACCGGCCGACCGTGCTCACCGGCGACGCCCATCCGGGCATCGACCGACCCGGCACCCAGCTCGTCGCGGACGGACTGCGCCGCGCGGACACCCGCTTCGGACTGATCAACTCCAACACGTCCTACCCGTACACCGCGAAGGAACGAAATCCTTCCGACAGCGTGCAGCACCCCGGTGCGAAGCCGAAGCAAATCCTGCCCGTCGACGGCGCCGACCACCAAAGCACCGCCGAGCTGCGCGGCGCGGCGTCGGTGAGCGCGAGCAGCAGTGGCAACTGGCTTTTCCACCTGCCTCAGTTCGACCCGGTGAACGCCTTCGACGGCGACCCGGCGACCGCGTGGGCCGAGGGCAGCCCCGACAAGCCGGACGGCCAGTGGCTGAAGGTCACCTTCACCGCGCCGACCGACATCCCCGGGTCGCTGCTGCTGACCCCGCTGGCCGGCGACGGCATGCGCGCCGTGCCGACTCGGGTGCGGATCGAGACCGACCGCGGCGCCAAGGACAGCCCGCTGCGCCCCGAGGGCACCGCGCAACCGGTACAGGCGCCCCCGGGGTCGGCCAAGTGGCTCAAGGTCACCATTCTGGACGCGCGGATCGCGCGATCCGGCCTGTCCGGCGCGGGCTTCGCCGAGGTGGCCATCCCCGGCGTACAGGTCTCCCGGCTGCTGCGCCTGCCCACCGACGCCGACGGGAGCGGCGCCGAGACCTCGGTCTACTCGCTGCACCGCGACACCGACCCCGGCGGGCTCTCCCCGGTGGCGGCGGAGGACGGGCTGCACCGGCGGTTCACCACCCCGCGGGCAGGCGACTTCGCCTTCGACATCCGCGCCGTGGCGGTACCGGGCCCGGAACTGGACCGGCTGGTGGTGGGCGCCGCACCCGAACAGGCCAAACGGATCACCGCGACCGCCGAGTCGACCGGCCGCACCGGCCGTTCGCTCACTCCGCGCAACCTCGTGGACGGCGACCTGACCACGGCATGGATCGCCGGGGACCGACCCGTGGTCCATCTGAGCTGGCCCGACCGCACGACCATCGATCAGATCGTCTTCGGCGCAGCGGGCGGGCTGTCCAGCCGACCGGAAGAGGTGCTGATCAGCTCGCCCAACGGCTCGGTGACCACCACCGTCGACGAGAACGGACTGGCCCGATTCGGCCCGATCGACACCGACCGCATCACCGTCACGTTCACCCGGACCGCACCGCTGACCATGCACAACCCGCTCGCCGGCAAACGACTGCAACTGCCGGTGGGCCTCAGCGAGATCCACATCCCGGCGCTGGCCGGGCAGCGCACCCGCCCGCCGGACCCCGGGTCGGCCTTCTCGCTGCCGTGCGGACAGGGGCCGTCGCTGGCGGTGGACGGCGTGCTGCACACCACCAGCGTCGCCGGTTCGGTGCGCGACCTGATCGAACGCCGGCCCGTATCGGTGAAGTTGTGCGCCGCGGAGACAACCGGTGGCTCCCTGCCACTGGGCCCGGGGCTGCACACGGTCGAGGCCGGCAACCTGGGCCCGCTGGAGATCACCGACGTGACCGCGACCCGAGGCAAACTTCCCGTCCCGGCCCGGCAGTCGGCTCGATCGGCCACCGCCGCCGACTGGAGCGGCGACCACCGCTCGGTTCGGATGGGCGCGGGCGAGGCCACCTACCTCCAGATGTACGAGAACCGCAACTCCGGTTGGAAGGCCACGCTGCACGGCAAGGAACTGCGCCCGGTACGCATCGACGGCTGGCAGCAGGGCTGGTTGGTGCCCGCCGGCGCGGCCGGCACCGTCGAACTCGACTACGAACCGGGCGGCGTCTACCGGGCCGGGCTGATCGGCGGCGCCGCGGCCCTGGCCGCCCTGATCGCGCTCGCCTTCGTACGACGCCGCGACCCGGACCCGGCCGGCCTCGACGGGCCGCCCACCGACCCGGCGCCGCCCGGTCGCATCCTGGGCGTGCTCGCGCTCACCGTCGTGGTCGCCGTCGTGGCGGGCCCGGTCGCGCTGGTGGTGCCCGCGCTCGCGGTGGTCGCCCACCTGCGGCACCGGTTGCTCGTCCCGATCGCACTCGTGGCGATGGCCGGCGCCGGGATCGCGGCGGCGGTCGGTGCGGACGAGCCGCTCGTCGACGGCGCGGGCACGTTCGGGCCCGTCGCCCAACTGCTCGCGCTGATCGCGCTGTGCGCGGCGCTGGTGACCGCGGGCGGCCCCGACCCGGGCGGCCTGCCCGTCGGCGCATCCGGCCCCCGGCACGGCCGTTCACCGCGCGCGGCGCCACCTGCGCCACCGGCACCACCCGACGGGCCGGCCGCACCGGCTGTGTCATCCGGGTCATCCGAGTCGCCCGCGCCATCTGTGCCGCCTGTGCCGCCGGCGCCCGGCGGGCCGCCCGCAGCCGCGTCCGGACCCGTATCGCCGGCCGAGTCGGCGCCGCCCGACCGAACCCCGGGCACCGAGGCACCGACTGCCGGCCACGACCGCTCGGGCCGAGACGACCACACGGCGCCCCTGCCGACCCATTCGGACCGGGAGGCCGACACCGCACAGTTGCCGAAGCTGCCGCCCGACGGCAAGGAGGCCGGACAACCGTGACCACGACTCGCCCGGCTCGGCCCGAACTCCCGGTCGAGCCGGCCCTCGCCCGGATCCCGTTCCCGCTCGTCGACGAGATGTCCCGGCACGGTCAGCGGCCCGGCGAGCCGATCTCGGTGCACATGGAGATCCGGCTGCCCGGACAGCCGGATCCGGCCCGACTGCGCGCCGCGTTCGGCACCGCGCTGCGCCGACACGCGCGGGTCCTGGTCCGCGAGGCCCCCGGCCGGTGGTACCGGCGGCGCTACGAATGGGAACTCACCGCCGCCCCCGACGTCGAACCGGTCGGCTTCCCGCCGGCCGCACCGGACGCATTGGTCCGGGCTCGGGCGAGGGCCCTGGCCGAAACACCACCGCTGTCCCTGTCCCCGCCGGTCCGGCTGGACGTGATCCGCTCGTCCGCGACCTCCGGCGGCTGCGTGCTGCTGTGCAGGATCCACCACACCGCCCTCGACGGACCCTCCTTCCTCCGCGTCCTGGCCACCGCCGCCGAGTTGTACAGCGGAATCGACTCCGCTCCCGCCCCGAACCGGGCCACCCCACCGAGCGCAGCCGGCCCGGAGCCGCCGCCCCTGGATCGCGGCCTGCCGCCTGCCCGCTCCGCCCGGGTCGCGCCGGCCCCCGCACCGCTCGCACACCAACGCCGGGGCAACGGCGTCATCCTCGGCGAACTCCCGATCCACCCACGCCCACCCGGCGCCGGCCACACCGTCAACGACCGCCTTCTGGTGGCCACCTGCCTGACCATCGCCCGCTGGAACCGACTGCACGGCGCACCCGCCCGGCCGATCCGCATCACGATGCCCGTCGACGACCGTCCGCGCAGCGCCGAAATGCCCATCGGCAACGGCACCCGACTGGTCGAAGTCGCCTTCGGGGCACGTGAATACGCGAACGAACCGACGCCCGAGGCGATCGTGGGGCTGCTCCGCCGCACGGCCCACCGGACCAGACAGCTCAAGGCCGCGCCGCGACCCCCGCTCGGCCGCGGCGCGGCCCTGCTCACCGCACCGGTCCTCCCGGTCGACCTGCGCGCCTCGATCACCCGCGGCCTCGGCCGCGCGCTCGCGCCGTGGACCTCCACGACGCTGCTCAGCAACCTCGGACGGATCCCCTATCCACTGGACTTCGGCGACGCGGGCCGGGCGGACGCGGTCTGGGTCTCCGCGCCCACCCGCATGCCCCGGGGCCTGACGATCACCACGACCTGCACCGCCGGCCGCCTGCACGTGGGACTGCGCTGGTCCCGCGCGCTGCTCGACGACGCGTCCGGACGGCGGCTGTACGACTTCTTCGCGCACTACCTCGACACCGTCTCGGCCGCCGCCCTCGCCGTCGACCCGGTCGCGAACCCACCGTCCCGCGGCGGTGGTTCGCGATGACCGCCACCCGCCCGGCCGGGCTGCGCGAGTTCTACGAGAATCCGGCGACACCGGTCGCCTCCGGCCCCGAGCGCACCCGGCGCCAGGCCGCGATGCTGGCCCGCGCGCTGGGCCCCGACCCGGCCCTGGTGGTCGACATCGGCTGCGGCGACGGCTCGGCGGCCTCGATCACGGGCCCGCTGTCGGCCGGACACACCCTGATCGGGATCGACTGGTCGCAGGACGCGCTGCGCCGGGCGAGCACCCGGATAAAGCACCTGGTCCGCGGTGAACTCACGGACGGCGGACTGCCGTTGGCCGACGCGAGCGTGGACGCGGTGCTCTTCGGTGAGGTAATCGAACACCTCGTGGACCCGGATGCGGCACTCGACGAACTCCGCCGGATACTCAAGCCGCGCGGTCATCTGCTGCTCTCCACGCCGAACCTGGCCGCCTGGTACAACCGCGCGTTGCTGCTCGCGGGCGTGCAACCGATCTTCTCCGAGGTCAGCCTGCGCGGCATCCACGGCCGACCCGGCTCGCAGGTGGTCGGCCACCTGCGGCTGTACACCGCCCGAGCGCTGCGCGACTTCCTCACCGCATCGGGCTTCGAGGTGGTCCGCACGGCCGGGGCGCCGTTCCACGGCGTGCCGCGGCTGCTCAGGCCGCTGGACCGGGCCGCGTGCACGGCTCCCTCGCTCGCCTCGATCCTGCTCGTGCACGCCCGGCGGGCCTAACCGTGTGGTGGGGGGTCGCCGCGGCGCTGCTTGCCAACGTGCTCTACAGCACCGGATTCGTGCTGGAGAAGCGGGCGTTGACCGATCTCCCGGCGCTGTCGACCGGCCGGCCGCTACGGCTGCTGCGGGTGCTCCTGGGCAGCCCGCTGTGGCTGACCGGTTCGCTCGCACTGGTCGCGGGCTTCGCCGCCCAACTCGCCGTCTACCGCACGCTGCCCATCGCCGCGGCCCAGGGCCTGTTCGTCGCGGGCCTGGTCCTGCTGCTCCTGCTGTCCTCGGTGGTACTGGGCGAGCGGCCCACCGGCCGCGAACGCGCGGGCGTATCGGCCGTACTCGTCGCACTGGCGATGATCGTCGCCTCGTTGCGCGACGGCGACTCGGTCGGCGAACGCGCCCCGCTCGGCCGGTTCCTGATGGTCTGCCTGCCGGCGCTCGCGGCCGGTCTGTGCTTGTACCTCGCCGCCGAGCGGCACTCCCGCGACCCCGGCCGGCCACCCGCCACCGGCGTGGCCTACGGCGTCGCGATGGGCCTGCTGTACGGGGTGAGTTCGCTGGCGATCAAGGGCATCTCCGGCCGGCTCACCGGGCACGGCATCGGCGCCGCTGCCCCGGACCTGCTTCGCTCCCCCTACCCGTACCTGCTCGTCGGCATCGGCGCGGCCGGCCTGGTGCTGTCCCAGACCGCGTTGCAGCGCTGCCGGGCGTCGCTGATCGTACCGGTATGCACCACGGTCTCCGCCCTGTTCACCGCCGTTCCGGGCAGCTTCGCCTTCGGCGAGGCACTGCCGCACGATCGGACCCGGCTGGCCCTGCGACTGCTCGGCGGCGCGCTCGCGGTGATCGTCCTGCTGCTCCTGCCCCGACACGACGAGGACACCGACGCCACGGAGGACACGGACCCCATCGAAGACACCGGCCCCACAACGGAAGTCACCACCTCGCCAGAGGAGTCGCCCCATGGAACCCGACGATCCGCTCCTCCGGATCCTGGCCTGCCCACTGGACAAGGGACCACTCACCCTGCTTCTCCCGGAGGACGCCTTGTACAACCCCAGACTGCGCCGCCGCTACCCGATCGTCGACGGCATTCCACAACTGCTCCCCTCCTCCGGCGTCCGGGTCTCGGACGAGGAACACACCCGGCTCATTCGACGGATCACCCCATGACGCTCGCCGCCCGGCTCGCACCCCGAGTACCCCCCACGTTGGTCGTCGCGGCCGTCGACGTGCTGTATCCGCGCTTCGAACCGGAGTTGCGGCGGATCGCCGACTTCGTCCCGCGCGGCGGCACGGCCGTCGACGTGGGTGGCTGGTACGGGCCGTGGTCCCGGCGGCTGGCCCGGCGCGCGGAGTCGGTCGTGACGGTGGAGCCGGTACCGCACCTGGCCGCGTTGCTCGAAACTCGCACACCGGCCAACGTACGCGTGGTGGCCGCCGCGGCCGGCGACCGCGGCACGGGCACCGCCGCGCTGTGGTTGCCGTCGGGCGACCGGGGTGATCGGGGCGTGTCCTCACTCGTGCGCAGGCAGATCCACGATCGCGCGGTGGACGTACCCTGCGTGCGCCTGGACGATCTCGGCCTGCTCGACGTCACGTTCGTCAAGATCGACGTGGACGGCAACGAATCGGCCGTGCTGCACGGCGCCGAGGACACCTTGCGCCGGGACCGACCCGCGCTGTTCATCGAATTGGAGGCACGTATCCAGTCACCCGCGCCGGTGCTCGACTTCCTCGGCCGACTGGACTACCTGGGCTGGGTGTTGCCCGGCCGACACTGGCTGCCCCTGGGCGACTTCGATCTGGCCGGCCACCAGGAGCGCACCGCCCATGTGGCCGAACGCGGCCTGTTGCGCCGCACGTTGACGCCGTTCGGCCGCCGCTACGTCAACTCGGTGCTGTTCCTCCCGGGGGCGCGCCGGCCGGGACGCGAGTCGGCGGGCTGAACCGCGCGGACCAGGGGTGCGAGCAGTCGGGTGGCGGGGCGGGGCGCAAGGGCACGGCCCCAGCGAGCGCGGGGGGACGGAGTCGCGGGAGCGGCGAGCGCGGGGGGACGAAGTCGCGGGAGCAGCGAGCGCGGGGGGACGAAGTCGCGGGAGCAGCGAGCGCGGGGGGACGAAGTCGCGGGAGCAGC
>NZ_KB889641.1 GCF_000372745.1 Embleya scabrispora DSM 41855
GCATCGGTCGCCATCGGCGCACTCGCCGGCCTCTACCCGGCCGGTCGGGCGGCACGGCTGCCACCGACCGAGGCACTCAGCTCCGGCTGAGGGCGGGCGCGGCAGGGGTCGGCGCGGTCGATCGGATGAATCGGGTCGGCCGGGTGGATCGCGTCAACGGGTCGTGTCGGAAGTTGTCTGTATGGAACCTGGGCAAAACCTGGGCACTACCTGGGCAAGATTTGGCACTACTCGGTATCCGCATCCACCCGGCGTCGACTCGGTCGAGAGTTCGAATCGGTTCGCCCGTGTCCATTTCGGTCCCCTTCGTCGGCACTCGGCGTCGGTTCGACTTCACCCATGACGCCCGCACCCGCACCCGCATCCCTTCGATCCGAGCCACCCGCCCCCTCCGCCAAGCCGTTCGCTCACGTATGGATCCCACCATCCGCGATCGAGCGGCTTCGCTGCGTCCGGCGTCGGATTCCCCGCTGCTCACCGCGTATTTCCGGCCAATCAACGGCCGGCGTGTTCGCGCCGGGCCGGCCTCCGGACCGTGCGATCAGCATCGATGCAGGTCGGCGCGTGAGGGGAGGCGCTTCGTACGACCAGATGATGACGCCGGCATGGTGAAGTCATCGATTGGGTTGACGATGGCCGGCCTCGGCAGTCGGTAATCTTTGAGACGGAAAGCGGTTCACCACCCCGCATCGCCCGGCCGACCGGAACATGTCGCAACCGCGGAGCGTCCGCCCAGCGTCAATCCACCGACCGGTGTGTCGTGTCCTCGTCTTACGATGGCGCAGCTGAGGGCAGGGCGTGGTGGATGCCACATCGCCACCGGCCCGGGTCCGTGGCCGTCGGACTCGACGAGTCGTTGGGGGTTGATCAGCAGTGTTGCGCGTTCTCGACGACTGCCGAGACGACGGCGACGGCGTCGCCGGCGGATCCGCCCCGACCGGCACGCTCACGCGGGCCCGAGTGCCGGGGCCCGCCAAGTCCGGGACGACGAACGCCGCGCGGGCTGCGGACGGCGACGACGCGAAGATCGTACGACGCGACTGGCGCGGCCGGTTGTGGTCCGCCCCCTGGAAAATGTTGCTCTTCCTGTGGCGGACCCTGTGCGGCGAGTGGCGCGGCATCGTCGCGGATCCCGTTCGCCAGCTGTGGCGCAGCCGCGGCAAGGGGCTCGCGCTCGCGGTCGTGGCCAGCTCCGCGGTGATCTTCTTCCACGCGATCGGGCAGACGCCGGCCGGCAAGACCGTGGTCCGCATCGTCGGTGGCGTCAGCGCCGACCTGCCGCTGTGGCTCGCGCTGCTCCGGACGCCGGTGTCGCTGTTCGTGCCCGCGTTGAACCTGCCGGTCTGGGCGGGCATCACGCAGTTGTTCCTCGCGTTCGCCATCGCCCAGCTCTCGCTCGGCGCGGGCCGCACGCTGATGGTCGCCTACGTGACCACCCTCGCGGGCACGATGGGCGCCCGAATCATGATCGCGATCGGCCCGGACCACACACTCGGCCTGCCCTCTTCGGCCGCGCATGTGCTGGACACCGGTCCGTCGGCGGCGGTGGTCGGCCTGTTCACGTATCTCTCGATCATTCACCGCGCCCCCATACTCTTCACCATCACCGGCGGCTCGATGGTCCTGGAATCGATCATCCTGCCCAACCTGGCCGGTCGCGAACACCTGATCGCGGTGGGCGCGGCAATCGTGCTGGGCCTGCTTGCCGGGCGTACTCGCCCGGGTTGGTTGGCCTGGACCGACGCCCCTCGAGCGCGACTCGGGGCGTTGACCGCCGGTCCCCGGGCGCACGCGCGGGCGCTGGGCGCGATGCCGGGCGAATGGGTACGCGGGTTGCGGGGCACGCGCCGCGGGCCGAAGTCGGTCCACACGAGCGGTTCGCACGCCTTCGACGAACCTGCCACGGACGCGGACATCCAGGTCGTTCATGGCCGGACACGCGAAAACGCCTGACCCGCCACTCGACCCATTCCGATGGGCGCGGACGCCGCCCTCCCACAAGCACCCAGGCACCCCACCCC
>NZ_KB889642.1 GCF_000372745.1 Embleya scabrispora DSM 41855
CCTGGCAACAATCCGTGGTCCCCTGACGACCCCCATCGCCATCCTGTAAAACGAGCTCACCGGCATCGCAGACCCATCGGCTGACCGGGGCACCCGACCCATTTTCCCTTCACCGAGGTGATCAGCGCAGCGATCTGGCCCACCTGTAAATCGAACGGTTCTGCCTCACATCCGGCGGGGGAGTATCAGGATGATTTAGGCTCTGTCCCGTAATCGGTGGTAACGCCCTGTGTGAATCACTGCAGAAGGATGCGGTGCCGGAGGAGGTCGAAGCCGGCTCGACCGTGCATCTGCCTCATGATCTTCTTGGTTCGTGTGTTGACGCCCTCAGTGCGGCCATTGTGGTGTCGGATGGTGAGTCCGGCATCGACAGCGGCCCGGTCGAGTTCCAGGCCGTTCGTGAAGGAGCGCAGGTGGGGCAGGTCGACAGCGCGAACTGACGCGATCCAGGCGGTGAGCTTGACGTCGTTGCCCTGGGCCGGCGTCAGCAGTTGCGCGAACTCTCCTGTCAGACGGGCGAGCCCTGCCATCTCGGGGCAGGCCGTGGTGAGTTCCCGCAGCAGTGCGGTGTCCTTGTCGCGCAGGTTCTCGGGGCGAGTGAGGAGGAGGCGGGCGAAGCGCTGCGGGGTGGTGACAGGCCTGTCGCCCTCGGCGCGGCCCTGGGTGAGGTAGCGGACCAGGAGGTTCGCACTGCCGGCGTAGCCCAACTCCTTGATCTCGCGCAGGAGGTGGGTGACGGGCACTGCGGGGTTCTCGGCCCGACGCTGGCGCAGGTGTTCGCGATAGGGGTCGACGAGTGTGGGCTTGTATCGGGGTGCGCGACGGTCGCCGGTGGGCTCCTTCAGGCGGGCGTACCGCTTGACGGTGTTCAGCGCGACGTCGAGGCGACGGGCGCATTCGAGTATGCCCACGCCCTGATCGAGCAGGTGGTGGACCTGTTGCCAGCGCTCGCGGGTGGTCTGCTCGCGTACGCCTCCGGGCCGGACGGGGTTCACCGCAGTCGCCCAGCAGGCAGAGTGGGATCGAACCTCGGCCAGGACTTTGCCGCACAAGTTGCTCCAGAGATGCCATCTGTCGCTGACCTGCACCGCTTCGGGAAGAGCCTGGCGGATCGCTTCTCCGTAGGAGCCGGAGCCGTCGCGGCAGACGTACTCGACCCCGGGATGCTCGCGTAGCCACGCGGCCAGGGTTTTGGTGGTGCGGTCGGGCAGGACGTCGATCCGTTCGCCGGTCTCCGCGTCGATGATCACGGTGGCATAGCGATGCCGGCGCTTGAGGGCGAAGTCGTCGATGCCGAGCACGCGCGGCACGCGCAGTGGCGGTACCGCCCGGCGCATGAGCAGGCGCAGGGCGGTTGAAAGGGAGATCGCGCAGGCCAGCACGCGAGAGAGGCGGGCGCCCGCCCGGCCCGCTAACTCCTTCACGATCATGCCGAGTTGGTCGGCAAGCCGTCGCGTGCGCCGCTGGTAGCGCTCGATCAGGCCGGGAACCTGCTCGCGAAATGTCTGCCGCGGGCAGCCCAGGACCGGGCAGACCATGCGCCGCACCCGCACGGACGCCACGACCCTCCGCCCGTCCACCGGCACATCCGCGATCACCCGCCTGTGGAAACCGTGAACCCGTCCCGTCAGCTGCCCGCACATCGGACATGCCACCGGATCGTCCCGGGTCCGCGCCGAAACCCTGATGAACTCGCCCTCATCCGTCACGCCAGCGACGACCAAGGCAGACAACCCCGAAAACACCACACCCACAAGCTCGTCGACATCACGCATGCCATGCCAACGAAGGCCGTCACCCTTCGTTACCACCGATTACGCGACAGAGCCAGGAGGGACTGTAAAAAGTTCGGCTCTGTCTCACATTCGGTGGTGACGGACTGTGAGTCCGTGATCATGTGCAGGTGTTGAGTGCGAACGAGCTTGTGGGTGTGGTGTTTTCGGGTCTGGCCCCGCTGGTGGTTGAGGAGATTGCGGACGACGGCGAGGTGATCCGTGTGCGGGCTCGGGCTCC
>NZ_KB889643.1 GCF_000372745.1 Embleya scabrispora DSM 41855
GGCCTTGTCGAGGTGGTCGCGCACGGCGGGCACGTTGCGGTGGGGTGCGAGGAGGATGACGGTGTCGCGGACGTGGTCGAGTCCGCGGCCGGAGTAGATCTCGTCGAGGAGGTCCAGGGCGCGGTTGCCGAGGACTCGCCCTGGTCGGCGGGGCCGCTGATCGGCGCTGCCTGCGGCCCGCTGATTTACTTCCCCATGAGCTGGAGCAGGGCCGAGGAGGCATCCGCCTACGCAACGGAGGTTGCCGCGTCGCTGGGCCTCAACTGCTTTGACCCGCAGGCACGGCAACTCCGGCCCTGACAACGGCGCGGGAGCGATCAAACTCCGGCAGGTGGCCGGCCCGGCGGGCGCCCCCGGGTCTGGTGCCGGCTCGAAACACGGCCGACCCGATCATCCGTGAACGCAAGACGAACGAGACGCCCGTCGATCTCCGGATCCACCCCGTTACGGAGTCCGGCTTCGGCGCTCGAGCGTTCCGCCTGCCGACCGCAGCCGAACTGGCGAGCCGTTTCGCGCGGCACTACAGCACCCTCGGCACCCACGATTCGCTCTACCACCACTTCCGCAAAAGCCATGTCGTTTGCGAACAGCGGAACTCGTGTTCTCAAACGACATGGCAACCGCCCAGGTCGTAGGCGTCTCAATCGCCGTCTGCATTGCGACAGGACACGCAGGTCGCTGCCGTACCTCGTTCGAGTGCCGTTTTGGTAGAGCGGTCGCGGATGCCGGCAGCGAGTTGTGAGGTACGAGACAACCCAGGATTCACTCCTCCTTCGGCGACCTGTCCCTGCGAAGATCAATGCAGGCGAAGGGACACATGGTGGAGACTGCGCAGCGGTACAGGGCTTTTGCGACCAGAGAAGCTCACGGACACTCCGCGATCTACGAGGAATTGACCGGCCGGGCTGCCGACGACGAGGAGCTGATCGCACTCATCGACCAGTTGCCCGAACCGAAGAGGCAGCCGAACCTGCTCCTGGCCGCCGTGCGGTTCCTCGGGGGACCTATGAAGGGCTATCGCCCTTTCCGCTCATGGGTCACCACTCACTGGGATCAGGTGAGCGCGACCATGCAGCGACGTCGCACGCAGACCAACGAACCCGGCAGATGCGCCACGTTGCTCCCACTCCTGGCCTCCCTGCCTCAACCGCTTGCCTTGATCGAGGTCGGTGCCTCGGCCGGCCTGTGTCTGTACCCCGACCTCTACCAGTACCGGTACGACGACCGGCCTCCCTTGGGACCGTCCGCCGGCCCGATCTCCCTGACCTGCCGTACCGCCGGTCCCATGCCGTTTCCGGAACGGGTGCCTACCGTTGCCTGGCGGGCCGGCATCGACCTCAATCCCCTCGACGTCCGTGATGCCGACGACATGCACTGGCTGGAGTGTTTGGTCTGGCCCGAGCAGCGTGATCGGTTGGATCGGCTGCGAAACGCCGCACGCATTGCGCAAGCCGAGCCCCCGCACCTTGTCCGGGGGGATCTCAACCAGGCGGTCCGGGAACTGGTTTCCCAGGCGCCTCGGGGGGCCACGCCGGTGGTCTTCCACAGCGCGGTCCTGGTCTACCTGTCGAGCGAAGCCCGGAGTGCCTTCACTGAGACGATGCGATGCATTCCGGGTCACTGGATCACGAACGAGGGACCCCACATCTTGCCGACTGTTGAGGCCCGACTTCCGCGCTCTGCACCGCCGGACCGAGCGGTGTTCACTCTGGCCCTGGACGAACAGCCGATGGCTTTCGCCGGCCCGCACGGCCAGTCGCTGGACTGGTTCTAGAGAACCCGTAGATACCAACGAACTCCGGCCCAAGAAATGACCCGCCCTTGAGACTGCAGCTGAGTGACATGCTCTGAGCTTGGCGTTTAACGTCGTAGGTCACTCGACCTGCTGAGATACCCGGGAACCGGCGGCACGTGACGCGGCCGTTCTTCACGCTTCGAGATGTCG
>NZ_KB889644.1 GCF_000372745.1 Embleya scabrispora DSM 41855
AAAGATCCCCCCGTCAGGCTCCCCACCAAGAACTCCCGAGCCTGGCACCACACCCGCGCTCGGTTCAGCGATACGGCAAATTCGCCAGCGGAGTCGTGTCGGGCGGGAAGTGCCGAACACCGGTCCGAAGGCGGTGGGCCGATGTCCGAGGACTTTGAGCGCGAGCATCGCGATCACTTGCCTGTCCGGAATCTATCCGAGGACGACATCGAGACGGCTGTTTCCGGCGGCGCGCCGCGCCGAGGATGATCCGCACGGGCCCGACGCGGGAGACGTTCGGCCCGGGTACGGCCGCCGCACCCCTCGCGCGGCCGCTCCCCCCTCCACGAAAGGTCACTACATGCGCGCATCCACCTCGCGTCCCACCGCCGACACCGGCCCCGCCCCGCGCCGCCGGCGCGGTCTGGTCGCCAAGGCGATCGCGGCCACGGGAGCGGCACTCGTGCTCGGCACCACAGCGTTCGCCGGCAGCGCCGGGGCGATCGTCAACGGGCAGGACTCGACCCAGAGTTACCCGTTCATGGCCTACATCCCGATGAAGGCGGGGGGCGTGGACGCCGGGTGCGGGGCCACCCTGATCGATCGACAGTGGGTGCTCACCGCGGCGCACTGTGTCGACCCCGATCTGCCGATCGAACTGAACGGAACGGTGCGGATCGGCAGCGAGAACCGCGCACAGGGTGGCACCGTTCGCGGCATCGACAAGATCGTGATGCACCCCGGCTACTCGCAGCCCGCCGACGAGGGTGGCTACAACGTGAACGACCTCGCGTTGATCCGCCTGGACCGGGCGGTCAAGGAGAAGCCGATCAAGCTCGCCAAGCAGGCCGGGCCGGTGGGCACGCCGACTCGGCTCCTGGGCTGGGGCACCATCGTGGACCCGGACCGGCTGGAGGACGCGATCTTCCCGAACCGGCTCCAGGAACTGGACACCCGCCTGGGCACCAGCGCCGAGTGCAACGGCCGCACCGACGCCACCCGCCTGTGCACGATCAGCCAGAAGCCCAAGGCCATGGCCTGCTTCGGCGACTCCGGCGGCCCGCAGATCCAAAAGAACCGCGGCGGCCGGTGGGAGCTGATCGGCACCACCTCGGGCGACGGCGACGGCAAACCCGGCTGCGCAACGGGCCCGGGCCTGTACACGAACGACACCGCGTACAAGAACTGGATCCACCAGACGATCCACGACCGCACGTAGGCCGAGTCGCCGCGACCCGGCGCGTGGCGATCCACACCGGGCGCGGGCGTGGTGCCGGTTCAAAACCGCCCCACCGTCCGGAATCGCCGTCCCGTCCGAGTCGACGACCGATGGCCGTTTCCAGGCGGGGCATGGTTTGCAATCAGGGCCGTGTGGGCCTCGGTCACCTGCCCCTCGCACAGCAGCCGAAAAGCCGGAAGCAGCGGCTGCGCGTCAGGGTCGTCGCGGGAGCAGGCCGGGCACAGGGACACCTCGTGTGACCGTGCCCGGCCGTTCACCCGAGGTGGTGGGGTGCGGTGGCGTCGGTGCTACTACGGAGACGGATGCGGGATCAGGATCTTCAAGTCTCGGGCGACGCGCTCCGCCAGGATGGTGGGGTCGTTGGCGGTCCACTGGTGTGCCGTCCCGATCGCGTCGGCGCCCTTCGTGCGGGACTTGCCCTTCCTCTTCCCCACCGGAGGCAAACGCCTTGGCGCCTTGCACGTGCTCGAAAGTACGCTGACGGCCCCATGGAACAAATCCCCGAGAGCGTTGACCGCGACATCCTGGAGCGCCGGATCATCCCCGCGCTCAAGGCGATCCGAGAAGCGTCGGGCTGCACGCTTCACGAGGCACTCGACATCTTC
>NZ_KB889646.1 GCF_000372745.1 Embleya scabrispora DSM 41855
GGGGTTGTTGGGTTGGTGGGGCCCGCGTGGGCGGTGGCGTGGGCTGTGCCTGTGGGGGTGGGGGTCGTCACCTCGATGTCGGCGTGGCCGTCGGTCAGTCGACAGCGGGTCAGTTCGGTGTGCTGGGCCCGGGCCACGCGGCGGGCCAGTGCACATGCCTCCTCGGCATCGGCGCCGGCGGCGGCCCGACTCGCCGCCGCCAGCGCGGCCAGGTCGGCTGCGGCGCCCGCGCGGTGTCGGGCCGCCACCGCTGCGGCGAAGGCGAATACGAACGCCGCCACGCACATCGGCACCAGCGCGAGCGCGAGCACCCACAGCGTTGCCGAGCCCTCCTGGTGGGCCGAGGTGCGCGGGCTCACGGCGGCGCCTCGTCCTCCATGGCCGCCACCGCCACATGTTCCACGTGGAACCGCGCCCCGGCCCATGCCGCTCCCGGCACGCCGACCTCGCCCGCGACCCGGAAGCGAACCAGGCCGTCCGCGCGGGACACCTCCGTGCGCGCCCCGACCGGCCCGGCGGCCCGTGCCCGCTCCTGCGCGACCGCCGAGGGCTCACCCCGGGCCAGTGCTCGCGCTCCCGCCTGCGCCGCATCCACGCAGCGGATCTGCGCGGCGGCGGCACCGATCCCGGACACCGACAGGACAGTCAGCAGGATCAGCACCGGCAGCACGACCGCCGTCTCCGCGGTCACGAAGCCGTTCGCCGCACGCGCTCGGCGAGCCGTATCGGAACAAATCTCAGAACGAGACATCGAGCGCCTTGGTAATCACGCCGGTGAGCGCCGCCGCGACCCCCGGGCTGGTCACGATCTTGAACAGCACGGCCCCGAACGCCACCGCAGCGACCGTGCCCACCGCGTACTCGGCCGTGGTCATCCCGGTGTCGTCACGCAGCCGCAGCCACACCCGACGCACGGCCGGAGCAAGAGTCGGCAAAAGAATGCGCATAAATATCCCTCGTTTTGTATATATGTGGATGAATTTGATGAATCAGAATGGCTGCAACAGCGTCGTCGTCAGCCCGACCACGATCGGGACCACCCCGATCAGCAAAAAGGCCGGCAGGAAGCACAACCCGAGCGGAACCGTCGCCCGCACCCCCACCCGGCGTGCGGCCGCACTCCCGGCCCGGCGATGCTCGGCGCGTTGCTCGTCGGCCATCCGGGCCACCACGGCCGCCGCCGGCACACCGCCGGTCGCGGCCCGAGCCAAGGCGCGGCCCAGTGGCGCGAGCACCGGGTCGTCGGTCAGCCCGAGCCAGCACCGCCCCGGATCGCCGCCCAACCGCAGCGAGGCCACGATCGGCCGCAGCCGGCTCGCCAGTGGTCCCCCGACCGCGTGCGCGACCGCCTCGGCGGCCTCCACCGGCGCGCAGCCCGCCACCAGACACGCCGCGAACAGATCGGCGGCGGACGGCAGGTCGGCCCGCAGCCGCTCCCGAAGCACCCGCCCGGAACGCGATTCCAACCGACTCAGCCGCCGATCGAGGACGACCGCCACCGCGACCCCCGCGCCACCCCCGACCCACCCGCCGAACAGAACGAACACGGCCACCCCACCCAGCAACGCCGCCACCCGCCGCCACCACACCGGATCACGCCCCGGGCCCGACACCCACCGGCCCCGCCACCCCCTCCCCCGCACGGCACCCCCGGCACCCCCCGCCGCCGCGACAACCGCCACCAACACCGCCACGCCACTCACATCCCCGCCCACCACC
>NZ_KB889647.1 GCF_000372745.1 Embleya scabrispora DSM 41855
CCCGGCGGCTCACCCCCACTCGCGTGGGGACTTCTCGAGCCGTTCGCAAGAGCGCGCGGGCGCAGGCGGCTCACCCCCACTCGCGTGGGGACTTCAGAGGGCGGTCTGTGAGTCTTTGATGGGTTCTGTCGTCACCTGATGGTGTGGACGGGGGCGGAATCCGTCGGCCCGCGGCTGCTGATCTGTTGGTGTGATGATGTGAGTGAACGCAAGCCGTACCCGAGTGACTTGTCGGACGAGCAGTGGGCTCTGATCGAGCCGGTGATCACCGCGTGGAAGGGCCGGCACCGCTCGGTTAGCGGCCACGAGGGCGCCTATGCGATGCGGGAGATCGTGAACGCGATCCTCTACCAGGGCCGGACCGGCTGCCAGTGGGCCTACCTCCCGCACGACCTGCCGCCGAAGAGCGCGACGTACTACTACTTCGCCGCCTGGCGGGACGACGGAACCGACCAGGTCGTCCACGAACTCCTGCGCTGCCAGGTCCGCGAGAGGGCCCACCGATTAGAGGACCCGACCCTGGTGGTCCTGGACACCCAGAGTGTCCACGCCGCCGCCGGGGTCCCCACCGCGACCACCGGCCTCGATCCGGCCAAGCGGGTGTCGGGCCGCAAACGCGGACTGGCCGTGGACGTCCTCGGCCTGCTGATCGCCGTGGTCGTCGTCGCCGCGAACACCCACGACAACGCCGCAGGCATCGCCCTGCTGGACCAAGTCGCCGAGCACACCGGCGGCACCGTCCGCACGGCACTGGTGGACCAGGGCTTCAAGAACCAGGTCGTCGCGCACGGCGCCGGCCTGGGCATCGACGTCGAGATCGTCGAACGCAACCCGCAGCAGAAGGGGTTCGTCCCACTGCCCAAGCGCTGGAGGGTCGAGCAGACCTACGCGATCCTGATACTGCACCGGCGCCTGGTCCGCGACTACGAGCACCGCCTCGCCTCCTCCGCCTCCCGCGTCCACTGGGCGATGACCCACGTCATGGCCCGCCGCCTCACCGGCACGAACACCCCCACCTGGCGCGAACCGCAGGCGGTGGCAGCGTGAACATCGAGCCCCTGCTCGACGCACTCGGCCTCCAGGAGGACGCCGCCCGCGCACTCGCCGACGAACTACGCACCCAGATCACACACTTGCAGAGCCGGCTCAGGGACGCCGAGACCCACCTCGAAGACCTCGCGATCACCCGCAGGACCGTCACCGCCCTCGCCGACCGGATCCCCACACAGAGCGCCTCACCCGACCTGCCCGACCACCCGGACTACCCCCGCATCCTCAACGTCTGCAACGACGCCGACAGCCCACTGCGAGCCCGAGACGTCTGCGAAGCACTCGACCACGAACCCCTCCCGAAGAACATCGAAGGCACCCGCGCCAAGCTGAAACGCCTGGTCAAGCTCGGCCTCCTCACCGAAGTCGACACCGGCAGCTTCGCCACGAAGCAGCAGCCGACAGACCCTGCAACCACCAGCCCCGCTCCAGCCTCACCCTGAAACGGACATCAATTCACGAACCGTCCTCTCAGGATGCCACGGGCACGCCGATGTTCGATGCTCGGCTCACCCCCACTCGCGTGGGGACTTCC
>NZ_KB889648.1 GCF_000372745.1 Embleya scabrispora DSM 41855
CGCCGCTCTCCGCGCTTCGCGCGTCGATCACGAGGTCTCGGCCGGGTCGGGGGCGCTGACGCGCCGGGACGCGGCCGAACTCGGCGGCTCCGGGGGAAGCCCGACTCCTCACCGCAGCCGACGCACCCACCACCGGGCCGCCATGCCGGGGCCACTGCGAGGCGTGAGCGGGTCACCTCGGTCGCGGGTCGGACCGCTCCCGGAGGCTACCGTGCGGGGGACGCGGCAGGGCTCGGCGGCCTGGGGGAAGCCCGACACCTCACCGCAGCCAATGCACCCACCGCCGGGCCGCCATGCCGGGGGCCGCGGGGCCAAATCGGGCCCCTCGGCGCCTGTAAAACCCCAGCCTCCGCACCGAACGCAACGGGTGGAGCGGGTGGGTACACACCCCGAGCCACCAACCTCGCCACCGCAGCCCCTGAACCCCAGTCGCCTGGACCCATCAGGGCCATGTGGCCACGAGCATGTCAACCGCGCCAAGCGAAGCGGGGGGTGCGGCGTTCGGTGAAGGCGGCCAGGCCCTCCCGGACGTCGGCCGAGTTGCGGGACTCGGTCTCCCATCGGGCACGCCAGGCCGCGAGACGCGCGGGCTCGGAGGCCGCCGAAGTGTCCGCGGCCAGCAGGTCCTTGGCGGCTCGGATCGTCAACTGCGAGCGGGACGCGATCGTGTCGGCGAAGGCGTAGACCCGTTCGTCGGCCTCGGTCGGATCGAACACGTCGTCCACGAGGCCGACCCGCAACGCATGTGCCGCATCGATCAGTTCGGCCGAGAACAAGAGATACTTGGCCATCGACACGCCCACCAGTCGAGCCAGCCGTGCGGTGGACCCCGCGTCGTAGACGATCCCGAGCTTGGCCGGCGTCACCCCGAACCGCGCCGTCGTATCCGCGAAGCGCAGGTCGCACGCCGCGGCCAACTGGCACCCGCCGCCCACACACGGACCCTGCACATACGCGATCGTCGGCTTGCCGAACGCCGCCAACGCCTGCTCCGCCGCCGAGTTCAGCGAGTGATAGGCGTCCGCCGCCTCGGCCGTCGCATAGTGTCCCCGCAACTCGCGGATGTCGGCCCCTGCCGAGAACACCCCACCGCTACCGGTCAGCACCAGCACGCTCACATCGCGATCGGCCTCCAACGCCGCCAGAATCCCCGGCAACGCCCCCCACATCGCAGCGGTCAGCGCTCCCCGAGCCTGCGGCCGATCGATGCGCAGCGTCGCGACCCCACCCTCGACCTTGACCACAAGCCCGTCGACTCCGGTATCCATCCCGCCGCCCTTTCCTCCACCGACCCACATCCCGGGTCACGCTACGGGCCACCACACCCCGACCCGCACCCACCCGCTCCCCCGTCGAGTCTCACAGCCACCACCGGCCCCGGCATGGCGGCCCGGCGGTGGGTGCGCCGGCTGCGGTGAGGAGTCGGCCTTCCCCGGAGCCGCCGAGTTCGGCCGCGTCCCGGCGCGTCAGCGCCCCCGACCCGGCCGAGACCTCGTGATCGACGCGCGAAGCGCGGAGAGCGGCG
>NZ_KB889649.1 GCF_000372745.1 Embleya scabrispora DSM 41855
GTTTGTCGCCTGTCCGCGCCGCCCGAGTGCGACGCACGAACCTCACAACGACGCCCGACCCCCCAGGGCAACCACCCGATGCGCACGTTCACTCGTGCGGCGGATCAACGGTGTCGACGGGGAACGGGCACGCGACCCGGCGCCCGTCCCGCCCGGGGGCCAAGCCCTGATCGGGCCCGAGTCGCCCGAACGGCCGTACCCGCGCCCGGGGCCCGCCCGACCGATGCCGTGTCGCCGAGAAGTCCCGGTTCGACTGTGTTTCCCTGAGATCGTCCCTGTTATCACAGGGTCGGCGGGAGTGTGACACGACAACGCGCCTCGACGGGTGGTGTGGTGCATGTGGGCCACGCTTCCGTCGGCCGCGTGTGCGTTCGAATCCGTCCGCCCGGAACAGGTGTGGACGGGCCGCGAGGTGGAAGGCATCGACGAACGGCCCCGCCCCGGGTCCTCCCGAGCCCGCCCTTCCCGACGGCCCCCGGCATCCGGCGCACACCCGTTCGGAGGACCATCCCGCAATGACCCCTCCCCGCCGCAGCCACGACACCCTCGACCGCCTGCGTACGGACACCGATCGCAACCTCCTCCGCCTCGTTACCCTGGAACCGGGTACCCATGCGCATGCCGCGCTGCGCAACGAGATCGTCGAGGACAACCTCAACCTGGTCACCCGCGCCTGCCACCGTTACACGCAACGCGTCGACCTGCGCGAGGACCTGCGCCAAGTCGCCGCCATCGGGCTGATCAAGGCCGTCGACGGCTACCGTCCCGGCCACGGCGCCGGATTTCTCGCCTACGCCATCCCCACCATCTCCGGCGAACTCAAACGCTACTTCCGCGACCACACCTGGGCAGTCCACGCCCGCCGCGGCGAACAGGAGCTCTACCTGCGCCTGGTCCGCACCCGCGACGACCTCTGCACCCGACTGGGCCGCGAACCCACCGTGGCCGAACTCGCCGCCGAGCTGGGCGAGGACGAGGATCGGGTCCGCGTGGGTCTGGAACTGGGCACCGCCTTGCGGTCGGACTCCCTGGACGCGCCCACCGGGGGCGACGGCGGGGACGCCGGCACCGGACACGAGCGGCGAGGGGCGCCGGATCCGGCCCTGGAACTCGTCGTCGACCGTGAGTCGTTGCGTCCGCTGATCGCCGCACTCGGTGAGCGGGACCGGCGCATCCTCAAGCTCCGCTTCTGGGACGACCTCACCCAGGCCGAAATCGGCCAACGCCTCGGCCTGTCCCAGATGCACGTCTCCCGACTCCTCACCCACGCTTTCACCACCCTGCGCGAAGGAATGCTCGTCACGACCTGAGCGCGGGGCCTCGACCGACCCGGCCGGCAGGCCGTTCTCGCAAGGTCGCCGTTTCCGTCCCGCTCGCCGGGCCGCGGCCGGATTTCCCCGCGTTCGAGTGAACGTGCGCATCGGGTGGTTGCCCTGGGGGGTCGGGCGTCGTTGTGAGGTTCGTGCGTCGCACTCGGGCGGCGCGGACAGGCGACAAAC
>NZ_KB889650.1 GCF_000372745.1 Embleya scabrispora DSM 41855
GGGGGGTCGGCCATGGGCGTGAGCGTGGCGAGGTGGGGGTGGCCGGGGGGCTTGGTCGTGGTGGGGGCGGCCTGGGAAGGGGGCTAGATTTCGGCGAACTCTGCCATGCCGTGGGCGAATTCGATTTTTGCCTGCCAGCCGAGTTCGGTCTCCATGCGGGCTGCCGAGGCGGTGATGTGGCGGACGTCGCCCAGGCGGTATTCGGCGGTCGTGATCGGGGGTGGGCCGGCGTGTGCCTCGGACAGGGCCGTAGCCATTTCGCCCACCGTGTGGGGGACGCCCGTGGCGACGTTGTAGGCGCGGAGACCGTGGCCGGAGCGGTCCAGGGCGGCCAGGTTGGCGGTGGCGACGTCGCGGACGTGGACGAAGTCGCGGCGTTGGCCGCCGTCTTCGTACACCCTCGGGGGCAGGCCGGCACGCAGCATCGAGCGGAAGATCGCGGCGACGCCGGCGTACGGGGTGTCCAGCGGCATCCTCGGGCCGTAGACGTTGTGGTAACGCAGCGCCGTGGCCACACCGCCGGTGGCCCGGGCCCAGGCGCCGGCCAGATGTTCCTGGGCGAGCTTGGTCGCGGCGTACACGTTGCGCGGATCGGGCGCGGCCTCCTCGCAGATCCGGCCGGGCGTCACCGCCTGCCCACAAGTCGGGCACGGCGGTTCGAAGCAGCCGGCCATCAACGCCTCGACCGGCCGCGGACCCGGCACCACCTCACCGTGTTCGGCGCAGTGGCCCAGCCCCTCGCCGTAGACGACCATCGAACTCGCCAGCACCAGACAACCGATGCCCGCCCGCGCCATCGCGGCGAGCAACACCGCGGTCCCCAGGTCGTTGCAACCGACGTAGTCCGGCGCATCGTTCAGATCCAGACCCAAGCCGACCTTGGCGGCCTGGTGGCAGACCGCGTCCATACCGACCAACGCCCGTTCCACGACCGCCGGATCGCGCACATCACCCTGTACCGCGTCCACACTCTCGACCAACGCCAGGTCGAGCACCCGCACCTCATGTCCCGCTTCGGTCAGACACTCGACGACGTGTGCTCCGATGAACCCGGCGCCGCCGGTGACCAGGATTCTCATGCCACCAACGCTAGGTCGAGGAACCCCGCCCAACCACGCGACTCGCGCCAATGTCACCCATTCGTAAGACCTCCCCCACACACCACCCCAACCCGCCAAACCCCCGACACGTCAGCACCCCCACCCCCGGCCACCCCCAATCGCCACGCTCACGCCCATGGCCAAACTCCCACCCCCACCCCCGACCGCCCCCACAACTCCGGCCACCCCCAGCCGAGCGCACTCCCCCCCCCCGGACCCCTCGGACCGGCCACACCCCCGACCCGGACCG
>NZ_KB889651.1 GCF_000372745.1 Embleya scabrispora DSM 41855
CGAGCGCGGGGGGACGAAGTCGCGGGAGCAGCGAGCGCGGGGGGACGAAGTCGCGGGAGCAGCGAGCGCGGGGGGACGAAGTCGCGGGAGCAGCGTTGCTTTTTGTTGGGCGCCTTCGGCGCCGGCTCGCGAGGCACCGCCTTTTTCTCTCCCCCGCTTCGCTCCTCCGAGAAAAAGGCGGCCCCTCGCTCGGGACTTCGTGTCCCTCCGCTTCGCTCCGGGTCACGAAGTCCAAGTTTTGCGGCTCCGCCGCTCTCCGCGCTTCGCGCGTCGATCGCTGGGGGTGGGGTGGGTCGGGGGCGCTCACGCGCCGGGGGGTGGGGGCGGCGGGGGTGGGTTTGTTGTTTGGGGCTGTGGCTGGGTCGCTTCGCGTGTTGGGGGCGGGGGTGCCCGCCACCCGTGGCCGGCCTTCGGGGGGTCGCGGGTGGCGGGGTTCGTGTGTTCAGTGGGGCGTTGCCACTGGGGCGGGCTTGGTGATGGATACCCGGGCGGCCGCTGGGGCGGGTGTGAGCGTGGTGACTTCGTCGAGGGGGGCGACGGGTTCGCCCGCCAGCACCTTGCGGGCCCGATTTCGGTCCAGCACGCCCTCCCAGGAGGCCACCACCAGACTCGCCACGCTGTTCCCGCACACGTTGGTCAGCGCGCGGCACTCGCTCATGAACTTGTCGATGCCGAACACCAGCATGATCCCGGCCACCGGGACGTGCCCGACCGTGGACAACGTCGCGGCCAGCACGATGAACCCCGAGCCGGTCACTCCCGCCGCGCCCTTGGAGGTCAGCAACAACACCGCGACCAGGCTCAGTTGTTGCCCCATGGACAGCGGTGTGTCGGTGGCCTGCGCGACGTACAGCGCGGCCAGCGTCAGATAGATGCAGGTCCCGTCGAGGTTGAACGAGTACCCGCTCGGCACCGTCAGACCGGCTACCTGGCGCGGCACGCCCAGGTTCTCCATCTTGGTGATCACCCGGGGCAGCACACTCTCGCTGGAGGAGGTGCCCAGCACGATCAGCAGCTCGTCCTTCATGTAGCGCAACAGGTGCAGGATGTTCAGCCGGATCGCGGCCATCACCAGCCCCAGCACCACGATCACGAAGAACAGGCTCGTCCCGTAGAAGATCGCCACCAGTTTGCCCAGGCTGGTCAACGTGTCGAGCCCGTACTTGCCCACGGTGAACGCCATCGCGCCGAACGCGCCGACCGGCGCCGCGTACATCACGATGCGCAGCACCGCGAACAAGACCCGGCCGGTGCGCTCCACGCCGACCGCGATGCCCTCGGCCGGGCGTCCGACCAGCTTGATCGCGATGCCGAAGAGCACCGCGAAGAACAACACCTGGAGCACGTCGCCGTCGGCGAAGGCGCCGACCACGCTGCTGGGCACCAGGTCGGTGAGGAAGTGCCACCAGGACTGCGCCTCGCCCTTGTCGATGTAGCCCTGCGCGGCCGCGGAGACCTTCATCGAGCCGACGTCGGCGTGCACGCCGTCGCCCGGGCGCAGCACGTTCATCACGACCAGGCCCAGGATCAGCGCGATGGTGGTCAGCGCCTCGAAGTAGACCAGCGACTTCCAGCCGATCCGACCGGCGCCGCGTAGGCTGTCCACGCCCGCGATGCCGGTCACCACGGTCACGAAGATGATCGGCGTGATGATCATCTTGATCGCGTTGACGAACGTGTCGCCCAGTGGGCGCAACTGTTCGCCGGTGTGCGGCCAGGCGGCGCCGACCACGATGCCGGCAAGGATGCCGACCAGGACCCATACGTACAGCAGCGTGTACCAGGGCCGGCGCGCCGGCGGCGGATCGGCGGGCGGCGGCGGGTCGGCCGCGCCGCCGGCGGCCGGGTCGATTGTGGTGACCTGGGACATGAGGGGCCTCCCGGGAGGGGATGTCGGGTCGAGCGGACGGAACGCTGCGACACCGGAGCCGGCACCGGGCCGGGCCACCGCGCCGGTCGGGCGGCGGAAACATCGGCGAAACAGCGCGTTACGGCACGTAGACTGGCGCGGCACCGGGGCCCGCCGGTGATTACGCGCATTACGCGCATGACGAAATTCCTGCCGAATCGCCGGAAAGCGGATGAAATACGGGCAGTGAACGCCTTGCGAGACAGCCCGGGCGCCCAGGGATAATTCGCGCATGGCCAACCAGAGCATCGCTCGGCAGGTGCTGCTGTGGCAGCTCGCCCTCGTCCTGCTGCTCGTCGCGGCCGGCTCCGGCGTCGCCGTCCATGCCGTACGCCGGTCCGGTGAGCAGACCGCCCGGGAGCGCGCGCTCGACGTGGCCCGCACGCTGGCCCGCGCGCCCGGCCTCGCCGAGGCAGCGACAGCCCCCGACCCGAGCTCCCGGCTCCAACCGATGGCCGAGCAGATCCGCAGGGAGAACCGCGTCGACTTCGTGGTGGTGATGAGCGTCGACGGCACCCGCTTCACCCACCCCGACCCGACCAAGATCGGCAAGACCTTCCTCGGCCACATCGACGCCGCGGCGCACGGACGGACCTCGACCGAGACCTACACCGGCTCACTGGGCCCCTCCGTGCGCGCCGTCGTCCCGGTCGTCGGCCCCGACGGCCGCCCGATCGCGCTGGTCTCCGTCGGAGTCACCAACCGCCGCGTCGACGCGCTGGTCGGCCAGGACGTCCCGTTGGTGCTCGCGGTCGCCGCCGCCGCCCTCGCGGTGGCCTGCGCGGCGAGCATCGCGGTGCACCACCGGCTGCGCCGGCAGACCCTGGGCCTGGGACCGGTCGAGCTGCGGCGGGTGTACGAACACCACGACGCGGTGCTGCACGCCGTCCGTGAGGGCCTGATCGTGGTGGACTCCGCCGGCCGGCTGGTGCTGGCCAACGACGAGGCGGTCCGGCTGCTCGCGCTGCCCGCCGCGCCGGAGGGTCGGCATGTGGGCACGCTGGGCCTGGACCGCACGCTGGCCGACACGCTCGCCGCCGGCCGCACGGTCACCGACGAGATCCACCTGTGCGACACCCGCGCGCTCGCGGTCAACATCAGCCCCACCGGCCGGGACGGGCGGATGGTGGCCACCTTCCGTGACCACACCGAACTGCGCGCCCTGGTCGGCGAACTCGACCAGGTCAAGGGCTTCGCCGAGGCGCTGCGCGCATCCGCGCACGAGGCGGGGAACCGGCTGCACACCATCGTCGCGCTGATCGAACTGGGTCGCGGCGAGGAGGCGATCCGATTCGCCACCGGTGAACTGAGTGCCGCCCAGGACTTGGCCGACGAGCTCACCGCCGCCGTACACGAACCCGCTCTGGCCGCTCTGCTGTTCGGCAAGCACGCGCAGGCCGCCGAACGCGGTGTGCAGCTGACCGTGACCGGGGATCCGGCGAGCGATCGCGACGGGCCGGATCCGCTCGACGCGTTCGCCTCCCGCTTCGATCCGCGCGACCTGGTCACCGTGTTGGGCAACCTGGTCGACAACGCGATCGACGCGGCGGTGTCGGCACCGCCGCCGCGCACCGTGCGGGTCACCGTCGGCGCGGATCCGGACGCCGCCGGGGGTGGTCTGCTGCTCCGGGTCGCGGACAGCGGTCCCGGTATCGACGAACCGCTCACCAAGCGGGTGTTCGAGCGGGGATGGAGCACCAAGGAGGACTACGGCTCCCAGGGCCGCGGCCTGGGCCTGGCACTGGTCCGGGCCACGGTGGCCAGGCATGCCGGCACCGTCGACGTCGCCCGAGGCGACACCGGCGGGGCGGTATTCACCGTGCGATTGCCCGCACTGCCCGCCCAACGCCCCGGGGAGGAAGCATGATTCGCACCCTGATCGTCGAGGACGACCCGGTCCTGGCCGAGGCACACGCGGTCTTCACCGGCCGCGTCCCGGACTTCGAGGTGGTCGGCGTCACCGGCAGCGGCGCCGAGGCGCTGCGCCTGCTGTCCACTCGACGGGTCGATCTGGTCCTGCTCGACCTCTACCTCCCGGACCTGCACGGCCTCGACGTGTGCCGGACCATGCGCGGCCAGGGCCACGACGCCGATGTCATCGCCGTCACCTCGGCCCGGGACCTGCGGCTGGTGCGCTCGGCGGTGTCGCTGGGCGTGGTGCAGTACCTGCTCAAGCCGTTCTCCTTCGCCGCGTTCCGCGAACGTCTGGACGGCTACGCCGAATACCGTCGCCACATCGGCGAGGCCGGCACCGCGCCGACCGCCACCGGGCAGCGCGAGGTCGACCAGGCGTTCGCCGCGCTGCGTCGCACCTCCGACGCGCCGCCGCTGCCCAAGGGACTGGCCGCCGCCACGTTCGAGGCGATCGTCGCGCACCTGAGCACCGGCGCGGTGACCTCCGCCGCCGACATCGCCGAGGCGGTCGGCATCTCCCGCCCGACCGCGCGCCGCTACCTGGACCACCTGTCCGCCCGCCGCCTGGTCTCCCGCGAACCCCGCTACGGAGGCGCGGGCCGCCCCGAGTACATCTACCGCTGGCACACCCCGCACCCGGAGACGTCCGGACCGCCGGGAGCGGGCTGAGCCGCTTTCGCCCCATGTGGCGTGCCGTCCTCGGTCGGGAGCGCAATCCCCGGCGCACACCCGTCGGTCGGGGTCGCGTGACGGAAGACAGCGGTAGGAGGGAAGTCGGCGATCAGGACTTGGGGGCGTCCGAGAGGCGGACGAACGTGTAGCCCTGTTGCAGGAGTTCGGGCACGGCCAGGCGGATGCCGGCGGCGGTGCCGCCGCGCGGGTGGTTCATGTGGCCGATCACCACCGAGCCCGGGCGGACGTCCCGCATCGCCTTGCGGACCTGCTCCGGATTGAAGGTGGCGCCGCCGTCGGCGTTGACGTGGAAACTCGCGAAGCGTTCGCCGAGGTCGGTGACGATCTTCGCCGCGACGTCGTCGCAGTAGGCCGTCCCGGAGCGGAAGAACCGCGGCGGGTGGCCGAGCAGTTCGGTGAGTTTGGCCCGGTTGCCGAAGATCTCGTCGTAGACCTCGCCCGCATCCTTGGTGCCCGCGATCCCGTAGGCGGCACGGCCGGACACGGACAGCGGCAGGTGCCCGGTGCCGTGGTTGGCGATCTCGAAGAGCGGGTCCGCGGCCAGTTGCCGAAGCGTGGCCGAATTCGCGTCGACCCAGCGGGAGTTGACGAACAGGGTCGCCGGCACCGACCGTTCGCGCAGGAAGTCGATCAGCGCCCGGTCGTACTCGCCGCCGCCCTTGCCGCCGCACGCGTCGAAGGTCAGCGCCGCCACCTTCCTGGTGGTCGACAGCCGGGACAACGATCCCGGCACCTCCAGGCCCCAACTCGTGGGCGCCTGCCTGCCGTAGCGGGCGACGATCTCCTCCCGGGTCGGACCGGCGGCCGTCGACGGACCCGAGGGGTGCGTCGGATTCGGCTCCGCCGGTGCCGGGCGAGCCGCCGCCGGCGCGGGTGGCGACGACGTCGTCGGCGCGGCGGACTTCCCCGCGTCCGAACACCCCGCCGACAGACCGCCCAACGCGGCTGCCAGCACCACCCGTCGGCCCACGTCCATCGCGCCGTCCTCCACATCCGCGCGACGCCAACCGCCGTGCGGGTTCACCCTAGGAGATCACCGCGGCCCCCGCTGCCCGGGACCCGGGTGGCACGCCGTCGAGTGTCACCGGCGGCGGTTACGGTCGCGGCATGACTGTGCGCATCGACCTGACCCTGGACTGCACGAACGCGCCGCTCCTGGCCGATTTCTGGAAGGTGGCCCTGGGTTACGTCGACGAACCCCCGCCCGCGCCCTTCGAAACGCGCGCACAATGGTTCGCCCAATTCGATCTGCCCGAGGGCGACTCGGTGGACGACGCCGCGTGGTTGTGCGATCCGCGCGGCGTGGGACCTCGGCTGTCCATCCTGAAGGTGCCCGAGCCCAAGACCGTGAAGAACCGGCTGCACATCGACATCCGGGTGCCGGGTCACGGCTCGCCCGAGCAGCGCTGGGAGCGCATCAGGGCCGAGTCCGCGCGCTTGGTGGCGGCGGGCGGCACCATCCTGCGCGAGGACCCCGGCCACCACTTCGTGATGGCCGACCCCGAGGGCAACGAGTTCTGCGTCGCGGCCGGCCCGGCGACGAGCTGATCCGCACACGGTCCCAATCATCGGGATACGGGGTTTGGCTTCGCGGTCCGCAAAACGGCCGGCGGGGCGCGACGGAGTCGGTGCGGCCTCGAACAGGGCTCGGAGGCGTGCCGGGGGCTGGATGCCCGGTGTCGGGACGCCACCCTCCGCCCGGCCGCCGGCGAACACCCTTGATCGGCCGGGCGACCCGATCCGTGGCAGCGGCTCAGACGACGATGACCCGGCGTCCGCGCGTGTGACCGGCCCGGCTGTCGGTGTGCGCCGCCGCGGCGTCGGCGAGCGTGTACGACTTCTCCACGGGGATGTGGAGCTTTCCTCGCGCGATGAGCCCGACCGCCTCGGCGAGTGCGTCCGGCACACTCCCGGCTACGCCGGAGAATCGCACGCCGGCCTCGGGCGCATCCAGGTCGGCGATGGAGACCACCTTCTGCGGATCCCCCGTCAGCTCGACCAGCTCACGGATCACCCCCGACCCGGCCAGATCGAGCGCCGCGTCGACCCGACCGAGCCCGCGCACCCGCTCGACCCAGCCCTCGCCGTACGTCGTCGCGATGGCGCCCAGCCCACGCAGGTAGTCCTGGTTCGCGGCCCCCGCCGTGCCGATCACCGTGATGCCCCGATCGCGGGCGACCTGCAACACCGCCGAGCCGACTCCCCCCGACGCACCGCTGACCAACAGCGTCTGCCCGGGCCGCACACCGACCTCGCGGATGATGCGCAACGCGGTCTCCACCACCGAGGGGTACCCGGCCGCCTCTTCGAACGTCAGCCCCTCCGGCATCCGGGCCCACGCCGACAGCACGGCGAACTCGGCATAGGTGCTCGATCCTTCGCCGAACACGCGGTCCCCGACCTCGACCCCTTCGACGCCCTCGCCGACCTCGTCCACCACCCCGGCGGCGTCCAGCCCGACTCCGGAGGGCAACTCGGTCGGATGGGCACCCAGAACCTGCCCTTCCCGGATCCGCCAGTCGACGGGGTTCACGCCCGCCGCCCGCACGGCGATGCGTATGTAGCCGGGTGCCGCGTGGGGCTCCTCGGCGTCGATGAGGTGCAGAACATCCGGACCGCCGAACTCGGCGAAGCTCACTTTCTTCATGCGATCGACCGTAACACTAACGGTTAGCTTTTCGAAACTGCTATGACTTCGCATTTGCTAGTGTCAGCACATGACCGAGCCGCCCGGACGCCGTGAGCGAAAGAAGGCCGCGACCCGCCAAAAGATCGCCGACACCGCCCTGCGGCTCTTCCTCGAACGCGGGTACGACGCGGTGGGCATTCGCGAGGTGGCCGCCGAGGCCGACGTGGCCGTCACCACGCTCTTCGCCCACTTCGCCTCGAAAGAGGCCCTGGTGTTCGAGCAGGACGAGGACTTCGAGCAACGCCTCATGCGGGCGGTCACCGACCGGGCCCCGCACGAGCCGCTCATCCCGGCACTGCGCCGCGAGATCCTGGCCCTGGTGCGTCACTGCACAGCCGAGGGCGCCGCCCCGATCTGGCACATGATCGACACGTCACCCGCGCTGCGGGAGCACGAGGAGTCGATGCGGCTGCGCCACGCGGAGTCGCTGGCCACCGCCATCGCCGCCGATCCCGACCTGTCCCGGTCCGCAACGGCCTGCCGCACGATCGCAAGATTCGTGATCGACGCCTATTCACTGTCCCGCGAGGCGGCCGACCCGGAAGCCGCGGTCGACGAGACCTTCCAAATGATCGAGGCCGCCTGGAACGTCACCCGCCCTCCCCGCCTCACGCCACGCGCGCCCGAAGGCCAAACCCAAGCAAACTGACAACAATCGCGGCGCAACGACAACCACACGCGCCCCAGCGGGCGGCGAGCGTCGGCGACCGCCGCGACGACGGTGTGCCCGAAGCGTTCGAGCAGCCCGATCAGCCCGTCGCGGAGCAGCACGCCGTGGGCCGACTCGTCCAGGACGCGCCGCTCATCCTGCCCTGGACCACCCTGGCCGCGATCACCGCCGCCTGCGCCCTGATCGCCCTGCTGGGCACCGTACTCCCGGCCCAGGCCCTGCTCCGGCACCGCCCGACCGAACCGGCCGCCTCGCGCGAGTGACCGACACCTCCAGGCGCGAATGACCCGCCCCCACACCCGAGTGCCGCCCCCCGGATCCGGGGGGCGGCACTCGCCCGCGCCCACCACCGACGCCCCCGGCGACGCGGTCGATCCACCGGACCCGGCCCGACGCGCGAGCGCAACCCGCCGAAGCGCGCCGCCACACCGCAGCCTTCGCGTGTTCCAGCCCGCGCTCATCCGCGCTCTCGCGACACCCGCCACCCGACTCCCGCGCGCCGCCACGGTTCCCGTTCGTGTGCGCGCGCAACTTTCCCGCTGTCACTGGCGGTCAATGGCCGGTTACCTATGGTTGACGTGGCCGGCGGGCCCGGGGTTTCATGCACCGGTGGGAGAACGTGCGCAGGGCGACACTTGGGGGCTCGCAATAGCCATGGAGTTCATCGAACGAGAGCCGGAAATCGGCAGGTTACGCGCGGCACTCCGGGAATGCGCCGCCGCGCGGGGCGGCGGTGTCCTGGTCGACGGCGCGGTGGGTTGCGGCAAGAGCGAGATACTCGGCTGGGTCGGCGAGCAGGCGTCGACCATCGGCGCGGTGTCGCTGTCCGCGACCGGATCGGCCACGGCCCGCGCCCGACCCCTGGCGATCCTGCGCCAGTTCCTCGACGGCCCGGCCGTACCGGCCAACCTGGCCCTCACCCTGGACCGGCTGGTCGAGGACGAGGACACCACCCGCGCGGCCCGGCGATTCACCACCGCGGTCCACGAAGTCGCGCTCCGGCAGCCGGTGGTGGTGTCCCTGGACGACGTGCAGCACGCCGACGCCGCCTCGGTGCGCTGCCTGCTGCACCTGGCCCGCCATTCGGGCCGGGCCCGGGTGCTCGTACTGCTCGCCCGCACCCTCGACTTCGCCCTGACGGACCCGCAGTCGGACACCGAGTTCCTGCGCCAACCCGACCTGGTTCGGATCCGCCTGGCCCCGCTGAGCCCGGCCGGCGTGGCCGAACTGCTCACCCGGGATCCCGGCACCGCGGACCCGCAGCGGGCCGGGGAGTTCCACGAACTCACCGGCGGAAACCCACTGTTGCTGCGCGCACTGATCGCGGAGCAGGGTTTCGCGGCCGGTCCGGCAACCGCCCCGACACCCGGCGGCGCGTACGGCCGGGCCGTACTGACCTGCCTGCGCCGCGGCGGGACCGGCATGTGGCGGGTGGCCAAGGCCGCCGCCGTCCTGGACGCCGGCGCGTCGGCCGAGGTGCTTCGTCGGCTCGCCGACACCACCGCACCCGCCACCGCGCAGGCCCTGGGCGCGCTGTCCGGCGCCGGCCTGCTGAACGGGGACCGCCTGCGCCCCGCGGTCCGCGACGCGCTGCTGGACAGCCTGGATCCGGGCGAACTCAGCGGCCTGCACCGCCGCGCCGCCACCGTGCTGCGGCACCACGGCGCCCCGGCGGTCCGGATCGCCGGCCATCTGCTCGCCGCACGCCAGGCACCCGACCCATGGGCGGTGGACGTGTTGCGCGAGGCCGCCGAGGAGGCGTTGGACGAGGATCGCGCCCACCGGGCGATCGCCTGTCTCGAACTGGCCGCCGAACAGTGCCGAGATCCGGCCGTTCGCGCCCAGACGCACGTCCGGCTCGCCGAGGTCACCGGGCGGCTCAACCCGCACGCCGCCGAACAGCGTTGCCTGGGCGAGCCGTTGACCGCACTGGCACTGGGCGACCTGCCCGAGTCGAGCATGACCCCGTTGGCCCGGCAATTGTTGTCGCACGGCCGCCTCGACGCGGCCCGCCGGGTCCTCGACCGCCTCAAGGAACGCACCGACCCGCGGGCGGAGTGGGTCGACCACGTCGAATCGGATCTCCCGCTCTCGTGGCTGCGCCACCCGCACCCGGCCGCGCCGTCGCCCGATCCCGTCGAGCGCATCGAGGCCGCCGAACGACTGTTGCGTGTCTCCGGGTTGACCGACGTGACCCTGTCACCGCTGGTCGCCGCGCTGCACCTGCTGATCGACCGGGACCGCGCGAGCCGCGCGGAAGCCCACGCCCGGGCCCTGCTCGCCGAATCGATCCGGCGCGAAGCTCCCGGCTGGCAGGCCGTGTTCGGCTCGGCATGTGCTCGCGCGGCGCTGTGCCAGGGCCGGTTGCCGGACGCGGAGAAGTACGCGCGGCAGGCAATGGCGGTAGTGCCCGAGCGCGCCGGTAGCCTGTTCTTCGGCGGCCCGCTGGCGAACCTGATCTGCGTGTACACCGAGATGGGCGACTACGGGGCCGCCGCGCACCAGGTGAACCAGCCGGTCGACAAAGACCTGTTCACCGGCCTGCACGGACTCGACTACCTGCGCGCCCGGGGCCGGTACCTGCTGGCCACCGACCGGGTCCGGGCCGCGCTCGCCGACTTCCTCCAGGTGGCCTGGCTGGTCCACACCTGGGGGGTGGACCAGCCGTTCTTCGTGCCCTGGCGAACCGACGCCGCCGAGGCCCTGCTGCGGCTCGACGAGACCGAGCGCGCCCGGGAGCTGGTGGCCGAGCAACTGCGGCTGTGCGGCCCCGGTGGCGGCCGGATCCGGGGAGCGGCGCTGCGGCTGCGCGCGATGACCGTCGACGTCGCCGAACGTCCGGCGCTGCTGACCCAGGCGGTCGAGGCGCTGCGCCGATCCGAGGACACGTTGGAGTTGGCCCGCACCCTGGAGGCCCTCGCCGAGTCGTATCGGGACCTGGCCGAGCCGGTCCGCGCCGCCACCTTGCAGTCCCGGGTCTGGCATCTGACCCGGGACTGCGGCGCCCGCCCGCGCGGGCGCACCATCGCGCACGCGTATGCCGACCTGCCGGCGGTGAACATCGGCGGCGCGGGCGCGGACCTGAGCGAATCGGAGAAGCGGGTCGCCGCGCTGGCCGCGTCCGGATACAGCAACCGGGGCATTTCCGAGGAGTTGTTCATCACGGTGAGCACCGTCGAGCAGCACCTGACCCGGGTCTACCGCAAGCTCGACATCAGGAACCGTCGGCAACTGCCCGCCCACCTGCGGTCGCACCTGGATTGGTGCCGCCCCACCTCCGGACCGCACGTCGCCGTTCCGCGGGCCACCGACGAGCCGCACGCCACCGGGACCGCGGCGGCCGACTCAGACGCGCACCGGCAGCCCCAACGCCCGGGCGAGCAGGCCGCGGTGCAGGTCGCCGGTGCCGCCGAACGTGTCCGCCGCTGACCGGCGCGGCCCCGACCCGAACACCCCCGCACTCTGCGCATCCGCCGTGCCCGCGCCCAGTGCGGCCGCCGGGCCGAGCAGGTCGAGTACCAGCGCGCCGAAGTCCGCGGCCAGTTCGCCGCCGAGCACGCGGGCCGCGAGTGCGTGCAGGCGCGGCGTGCCGTCACCGACCGCCCGTGCGGGTATCGCCGCCGTCGCGGCCAGCAGGCGAATCGCCTGGACCCGCACGGCCAGTTCGGTCAGTCCGGCGCGCGCGGCGGAGCCACGCGGTCCCGCCGCCGAGGCCGCTTCCGGGCCCGTGCGCAGCAGCCCGATCAGGTCGACCAGGCCGCGGTGCAGCGTGGCCGCGACGTCGCCGGCCACGATCGACTCGGCGGCGAAGGTGTCCACGATCACCGACCAACCCCCGTCCACGGCACCGATCCTGGCCGTGTCCGCGACCCGGACCCGGTCGAGCAGGACGGCGCAACCGCGCTCACCCGCCGGGGATCGATGCGGTCGCACGGTCACGCCCGGCGCCTCGACGGGCACCAGAAACACGGTGAGGCCGGCCTGCGGCCGTTCGTGGTCGGGGCCGGTACGCGCCGCCAGCCACACGTAGCGGGCCCGATGCGCGTCGGCGGACCACAACCGGTCGCCGGTGAGGATCCAATCGCCTCGATCGCCGTCGGCCCGCGCCGCGCGCACCCGCACCGCGGCCGGGTCGAAGTCGGCCCGCGCGGTCCGGTAGGCGGGCGCGATGCGCAGCGTGCCGCGGCGGATCCCGGGCAGCAGCCGCTCGCGTTGCTCGGGTGTGCCGTGCCGGGCGATCGCCGCGCCGAACACGGCGGCGCAGGCCAGTGCGTCGGCGACCGGCAACCGATGCCGGCAGACCTCCTGGCGCAGCGCGAACCGCTCGGCGGGCGTGCCGCCGCTGCCGCCGTGCGCGGCGGACCAGTCCAGGGCGAACCAGCCGTGCTCGGCGAACTCGGCCACGGTTGCCGGGTCGTCGGCGTGCTCCCCGGCCGCCGCCGGTCGCGGTCTCGGACGGCCCGCGAGCGCCTTGCGAACCGCCTCGCGCAGGGCGTCGCCGTCCGGCCCCAGTCGCAGTTCGGGCAGCCCGATCCCGGCGTCGGGGTCGGGGTTCGGGTCGGCCTCCAGCAGGCGATCGGCAACCTCGCCGCCGGGCGCGCCGAACGCTCCCAGACAGGCCAGGTCGGCGTGGACCCGGCGGAACAGCCAGGGCGCCTCGTGCTCGTCGGAGCAGCCGGCCGAGGGCGGCGGCCGGCGGACATCCACGCGCACGCGCGGGGCGACCCGGCGCACGTGCGCGACGGCCAGTTCGGCGGCGAGCACCCAGTCGGGGCCGCCCTCGGCGTAGCGCCGGACCGCGTCGGTGATCAGCAGGTCGCCCGCGTCGAGTTCGATCCGGCCGTGCTCGGCTCGCGGCCGGCCCGCGGCGAACGCGCCGACCCGGGCGCCGCACCCGATACCGGCTCCGGCGGGTTCGGATGCCGCGGCCCGCTCGGCGGCGCCGAACGCGCGCACGGCCAGGCCCAGGCGCAGCAGGGTCACCATCCGGTCGACCCGGTCCGCCGAGATCGCGCCGTACGCGAGTGCCGCCCCCAGTCGGGCCCGGGACCACTTCGGCACGGCCAGGCCCTCGACCGGTTCCGCCGCGAGGATCCGGTACAGCCCCACCGGGCCCCCGCCGAACGGCAGTCGCAACACGTGGGTGGCCGCGTCGCCGGCCTCGATCAGGCAGTCGGCGCCCACGTCGGCCTCGCCCGGGACGCCCGGCAACGCGGTCACCACCCGGATGCCGCCGTCGCCGATCGCGCCGGCCAGGCCGGTGTTCGCCGCGAACAGCCGGGCCGCGACGAAGGCGTCCAGCACCGGCAGCGGGCACGCGGCCCGCCCGAGCGCGCGGACCAGGGCGATCGCCGCGACCAGGGCGTCGGTGTCGCCCAGGTCGAACCAGCCGTGCACGGCGCCGACATCCCACAGCCGGTCCAGGTCCCCGGTGGGCGCGGCGTCGGCCCGGCCCCAGTGTCGGGTGATCAGGGCCGCCGCGTTCGCGGTGAACTCCGCGACCTCGTCCCGGCGTGACACGTCCATGTCGTGGCTCCCTTCGGCGGTGCGTCCCGAACGCGCGTCGGGCCCTGCGGATGTGCTCCGGCGGTGTGGGCAACGCCCCTGACCCGTCCGGGAATCGCCGGGTCGACGGGCGCGACGATGCGGCGGTCAACCGGTTGGCCCCGCCAGCGTATGAACCCGGGATCGACGGCGGAACCCCTGACTGCCGCCCCTACCCGGGCTGGGGTTGCCGATCCGCGCCGGTGCGTGTCCGCACTCCGCGCCGGGGTCGGCAACGCCCGCCGCCTGGGCCCCGATCCACCGGGAATTCGACGAGCCGCACCGATCCGGCCGGCGGAACCGGCTCAGTTCCCGGTCGGGTCGGGGCAGAACTGGTTCTGCACGCGCTGGGTGGGCGTACTCACCGACACCGGCGGCGGGAGCCCGGCCGCGGTGTCGCGGTTGCCCGCCGTCGAGGCCGTGCACACCAATTGGTTGAGGGCGAGCCCGGTGAGCGGAGCGGCGCCCGCCAGGTCGATCCGAATGCTGACGCCCTGGACACTCACCTTCGCGGGACCGATGTTCGGCGGGAGGGCAGTGGTCACCCCGCTTCGGGCCTCCTCCCAACTCGGCCCCGCGAGGAGCAGGTTGATCGCCGCCTGCGGGGTGACACCGGCGAGCGAGGTGCGCAGGGCGGGTCGAATCCGGTGGTTGAGCACCAGGTAGACGTACAGGCTGCCGGGCTGCCCCGTCGCGGCGGGCGAGACGATGCCCTCGGCGGGCACGCCGGCCTCCACCGGCCCGGTGGTGGGAATCCCGCAGCCGGCGCCGACCGCGAGCAGCGCGACCGTCGCGAGCGGCAGCCGATACCGGGCGGTGGTCATGCGTCCTCCGTGACTTCGATCCGGGCGTACCGGGGCAACTCGACGGTGAACACCGCGCCACCGTCGGATCGGTTCGCCGCTCGGATGTGTCCGTCGTGCAGCCGCACGTTCTCCAGCGTGATCGCCATGCCCAGTCCGCTGCCCACGGAGCGGGCCCGGGCCGAGTCGGCCTTGTAGAAACGCTCGAAGACCCGGTGCAGGGTGTCGGCGGCCAGGCCGGGGCCGCGGTCGGCGACGCGCAGCACGATCCACACGCCGTCCGCCCGTCGCTCGGTGCCCAGGCCGACCTCGACCGGCGGTGCGCCGTGCCGCAGCGCGTTGCCCACCAGATTGGCCACCACCACGTCGAAGCGCCTGGGGTCGACCTCGGCCCGGATCCCCTCCGGGAGGTGGGTGGTCACCGCTCCCGACCAGGATCGGGCGGCCAGGCAGCGACGCACCGCCTCCGCCACGTCGAGTTCGTCCACGTGCAGCGCGGCGGCACCGGCGTCGAAGCGGGAGATCTCCATCAGGTCGTCGACCAGTCGGGTGAGCTTGCCGGTCTCCGCGGAGACCAGACGCAGCGCGGCGGCCGTGTCCGGATCCAGGTGCTCGGCGGCGGCGTCCTCGTCGAGCACGTTTATCACGGCGGCCATCGCCGCGAGCGGGGTGCGCAGTTCGTGCGAGACGTCGGCCGCAAAGCCGCGCGCCCGGGCCTCCATCGTGCGCAGCCGCGCCTCGTGCTGTTCCAGGGCCGCCGCCGTGTGGTTGAAGTCGCGCGCCAGATCGGCGAGTTCGTCCCCACCCTTGACCTGGAGCCGGGTGTCCAGACGGCCCTGGGCCAGCCGCCGGGTGGCCCGTTGCAGGGCTCGGACCGGGCGCAGCACCCCGCCGGCCACCACCAGCGCCAGGACCAGCGCGAGCAGGACCGCCGGGATCGCGCCCTTGCGCGCTGCCCGGACCAGTGCCGCCTCCTCCTGCATCTGGGCGCGCATCGGGGTGAGCACGTAGACCTGCACTCCGGACAGAACTCCGTTGAGCGGCTTGGCGAAGGTGACCGGCACGCCGACGGCGAGCCAGATCACGCCCTCGCGCTCCACTCGCTGGAACGCGGTGACCTCGTCGGCGGTGGTGCGCAGCGCGGTCGGAATCGCGTCGGGCGTCAGCACGCGGTCGGTCGTCGCCCAAAGATCGCGGTAGCCGGCCGCGACGATCCAGTGGTCGGTGTTGCCTCGCGTGTCCACCAGGGCGACGATCCGCTCCAGCGCGGCCTGGTCCGGTGGGAACGGCACCGATGGCGCGACCGCCTCGACCCGGTCGCGCACCGAGCGCACCACCGAGTCCTGGGCGCGTTGCAACATCGCGGTACGGGCCTCCCGATAGGTCAACGCGGCGGTCGCGAGCGCGGCGAACGCGGCGACGAGCAGGCAGGCCGAGGCCAGCCGCACCCGCAACCCGCGCAGCCGGGCGAGCGGCCCGGTCACAGCGGCCCGAACCGGTAGCCGAAGCCGCGCACGGTCTGGATGTAGCGGGCCGGCCGGTCCGGTTCCTCGATCTTGATCCGCAGACGTTTGACGCACGCGTCGACCAGCCGGCTGTCCCCGAGGTAGGGGTGCTCCCATACCGACTCCAGGAGTTGCCCCCGGCTGAACACCTGGCCGGGAGAGGCGGACAGGGCGAGCAGGAGCCGCAATTCGGAGGGCGCGAGGGCGATCGGCCGGCCGGCCTTGAGCACGGTGAGCGCGGTGCGATCCAGGGTCAGCTCGCCGTGTACCTCGCGGCGCCCGGCCGGCGCCGCCGACTCGGTGCGGCGCAGCACCGCACGGATGCGAGCCTCCAGGACGCGCGCCTGCACCGGTTTCACCACGTAGTCGTCGGCGCCCGCCTCCAGGCCGAGCACGACGTCCATGTCCTCGTTGCGCGCGGTGAGCATGATCACCGGCAGGTTGCCCGCCCGGCGGATGCGCCGGCACACCTCGAAGCCGTCGATACCGGGCAACATCAGGTCCAGCACGATGAGGTCGGGATCGAATGCGGCCACTCCCGCGAGGCCGTCCTCGCCGGTGTGCCGCACGTCGGTCGCGTGGCCCTGCCGGCGCAGGCCGATGGCCAGACCCTCGGCCACGGCGGGGTCGTCTTCGATCAGGAGCACACGAACCATTGGTTCAGTATCGAACAGCCCCCGGCGGCGAACGCGTTTCGCGGCGGCGATCGGGCCGGTTGTGACAGAACGGTCTTCTTCCCGGCCGAATGCGGTCATCCGCGCTCGTCAGGGTCGAGGCCATGACCACACACCCTGCGCTTCCCGTCCACCGCCGCCGATCCTCGGGTGCGATCGCACTCACCGTCGCCGCGCTGCTGGCCCTCGTCGCCGGCTGTGCGGACGACTCCGGTCGAAGCGGCCCGCCGTCGGTGCCGGTGACGATGTCCACCCTCGCGGGACGGCTCGACGTACCCGTCACGCTCACCCCCACGTGGCCCGAGGACGGTCAGGCGGCCGTGACGGTCGACGGAGCCCGGGAGCCGGTCGCCTCGGGCTCGGCCAAGCCGACGCCGACCGCGAGCCTGGCCAAGGTGATGACCGCCTACCTGTTCCTCAAGGCCAAGCCGCTCGCACCGGACCTACCGGGGCCGACGTTCACCATCTCGGCCGAGGAGGCGAACCGCTACCCGGAGCGGCTGCGCCGGTTCGAGAGTCTGACCCCGGTCAGGTCGGGCGAGCCCTTCACCGAGCGTCGGGCCCTGGAGGCGCTGATGGTCGTCTCGGCGAGCAATGTCGCCCACGAGATCGCCCGCTGGGTGGCCGGCGACGAGGCGAGCTTCGTCGCCCGGATGAACCGCACGGCCAAGGAGTTGGGCATGCGCGACACCGTCTACACCGACCCCAGCGGCTTCGACCGCGCCACCGTGAGCACCGCCGCCGACCAGGTCAAGCTGTTCACCGTCGCGATGCGCGAACCCGCCTTCGCCTCGGTCGCCGGCGCCCGCAGCTACACCGACTCCGCGCGGATCGCCAAATCCAACAGCAACACCCTGCTCGGTCGCGAGGGCGTACTCGCCGGCAAGACCGGCTTCACCACCCCGGCCGGCGGCAACCTGGTCTTCGCCGCCGAGCGCCGCGTCGACGGCCGGCCGCAACTGGTGGTCGCCGCGGTCATGGCCCAGCGCAAGGGCAACACCGCCGCCGCCGCGATCGACGCGAGCGAAACCCTGATCCGCTCGATCGGCACCCCGTGACCGGTCGGCGGGCGAAATTCGATGGCCCGGTGTGCGGTCGACTCCTACAGTGACCGGGGATTCGGCCGGCGGCCGGCCCCGACGAGCAGGCCGGCAAACGGGGAGTGGACATGCGTACGCACTATCCCCGTACGCCACATGTGCCCTGGTCGCCGGGAGCCGGCGCGGACGATGTGCGGGCCGCGGACCTGTCCGGACTGCGCGGACGCGAGGTCGTGGTCACCGAGAAGCTCGACGGCGAGAACACCACGCTGTACCCGGACGGCCTGCACGCCCGCTCGCTCGACTCCGCACACCACCCCTCCCGTACCTGGGTCAAGGCGCTCCAGGGCCGAATCGGCGCGCGAATCCCGGCCGGGTGGCGGATCTGCGGCGAGAACATGTACGCCCGGCACTCGATCGGCTATGACGCGCTGGCGAGTTGGTTCTACGGGTTCTCGGTCTGGAAGGGCGACCGGTGCCTGGACTGGGACGAAAGCGTCCGCTTCCTACGCGGGTTGGGCGTGCCGACGCCGCCGGTGTTGTGGCGCGGCACCTTCGACGAGCGGGCGCTGCGCGCGATCCGGCTCGATCCCACCCGTCGGGAGGGCTTCGTGGTCCGCTCGGTCGAGGGCTTCGAGCGCGCGGACTTCGGCCGGCGGGTGGCCAAGTGGGTGCGGCGCGGCCACGTGCGGACCGACACGCATTGGATGCACGCCGAGGTGGTCGCGAACGGTCTGGGGCCCGACGCGGCGCTGTGGGCGGTGCGTTCGGGTGCGCGTCCGGACCTGCCCGCCCTGCTCGCCGCGCTGGGCCCGGTCGAACCACCCGGCGCGGACCGCGATGTGGTGGCCGATGCGGGCGCGCGGCTGGACGTGCTGGGCCGCACCGGTGACGCCCGGCTGGCCGGGGTGCTCGCGGCCGCGCTGCACAGGGAGCACCGCGGGACGCTCGTACCCCGGCTCGTCCCGGCACTGGGCCTGCCACTCGCGCGTCGCGTCGCGGACCTGGTCGGCTTGCAGACGGTGCTGCGCCGCCCGTTCCCGGATCACGAACGCCCGTGCGCACTGGCCCGGTTGGCGGTCGCCGCGGATGTGGGCGTGTTGCACGCGGTGGCCGCCGCCGCGCTGGTCGGACGCACCGGCCCCGAGGCCGCCGAGGAGCGCGAACAGGTGGAGTGGTCGGCGCTGGTCGGCGCGGACGCGGATCTGCTCGGGGAGGCGCCCCTCGCGCCGCTGCGCGCCCGGGCCCGAGAGGCGTTCGCCGGCCTGGATTCGGCGGCGGCCGACCGCTGTTGGGCGGAGCTGCGCGAGGCACATGCCAAGGGCTGGTCGATGCCGGCAAGGGCCACGCGCGCCCGATGGAGCGGCGATTTTCCTCGGCTGATCCACCTGATCGGGTGTTCGGGCAGCGGAAAGAGCACATTCGCCCGCGAACTCCCGGGCACGTACACCCGGATCAGCCTGGACGAGCTGCGCGCGGCACGCGGCGACCGGGTCGACCGCTCGGCCGACGGCGAGGTACTGCGCGAGGCGTCGGATCGACTCGACGCCGCCCTCGCGGCCGGCGGCACGGTGGTGTGGGACGCCACCTCGCTCAACGGTCGGCAGCGCGCGCCCGTGCACGCCGTCGCGCAGCGCCGCGACGCGCTGATCACGCATGCCGTACTGCTGGTCGGCGAGGAGGAGTCGGCCCGGCGCAACGCCGTGCGCGAGCACCCGGTGCCGCCCGCCGTACGCGCCGCGCAGCAGCGGCGGTTCGCACCGCCCTACCCCGGACAGGCGCACCGAACCTGGTACATCGGCGCGAGCGGCACGATCGAGGACGTCGCCGGCTCGCTGGACGCGGAGGACCCGTGATGCGCACGAGCGAGGAAATCTACCACCGGGTGCGCTGGGACCCCAGGTTCGATCCCGCGCGCTTCGTGCTCGTGGTCAGTCGGCGCGGCGCCGAGCCCAAGCGCGTCCCGCTGCCCGCGTTCGTCCCCGGCGGCGAGATTCCCTGGCACCGGGTGTTGCTGATCGAGGCGGACGACGAGGTGGTGTGGGATCGGGCCGCTCGGGTGGATCGGATCGACACGTGCGTCGCCGGCCGGATCCGGGATCCGCGCCGGCTGCGCGCACCCTTCTTCACCGCGCGCGAGCCGCACGCGTTCGACCCGGTGACCGCCGACTGGCGACCGCTGAGCACACGCGGCGAGGATCGGGTCCGCGCGGCGGGCAGCGCGCGGATCCGGGTTCTGACCTGGAACACCCTGTGGGATCGCTACGACGCCGATCGGATCGACACCGCCCGCCGCCGCCCGCTGTTGCTGGCTGCACTGGCGAGCGCCGACGCCGATGTGATCGCGCTCCAGGAGGTGGAGGCCGACCTGGTCGCGCTGTTGGCGGCCGAGCCGTGGGTGCGCGCCGCGTACACGATGGACACCGATCCCGCCGGTCGGGACGTGCCGGACAGCGGGCTGTTGCTGTTGAGCAGGCTGCCGGTGCGCGAGGCCGGGCGGCATGCGCTGGGCCCGTACAAGGCGGTGGCCGCGATCACCGTCACCGGCCCGGCCGAGCCGCTCGTGGTCGCGGTCACCCACCTCACCAGCGACCACGCCCAGGACGGCCCGGGCCGGCGCCGGATCGAACTGGGCGCACTCGCCGACGGATTCGCCGGCGTCGCGGGCGACCTGGTGGTGGTCGGCGACTTCAACGACGGCACCGCCGGACCGGCCGGCGCATTGGGCCTGGCGGACGCGTGGACGCAGGTACACGGCGCCGACGATCACACACCCACCTTCGATCCGGGCGTCAACCCGCTCGCGGCGATCGGCTCGCGCACCGGCCGCGCCGCCCGGTTGGACCGGGTCCTGTTGCGGACCGGTGCCTGGCGCGCGGGTGCGGCGGCGCTGCGCGGGGACACGCCCGCGCCCGACGGTCTCTACGCTTCCGACCACTTCGGGGTCCAGGCGGACCTGGTCCCGGCCGGCGCCGTGGCCGCCGACACCCTCGACGTCGCACCGACCGCCCGCACCGCGTTGGCCTGGCTGCCGCCGCGCCGGTTGTGGCCCGCGCTCCAACAGGTGCGCCGCGCGCACGATCCGCAGGTGGACCGCTGGCCGCCGCACGTCAACGTGCTGTTCGGTTTCGTCCCGGAGGCGGACTTCGAACGGGCCGCGCCGTTGCTCGCGGCGGCCGCCGCTCGGGTGGCACCGTTCACCGCACGGCTGGCGGGCGTACACACCTTCGGTCACCGCGAGGACGCCACCGTCTGGCTCGACCCGGCGGCGGCCGACGAGACACCGTGGGCGCTGCTGCGCGACGCGTTCGCGGCGCGCTTTCCACGCTGCCTCGGCCGCACGGACGGCTACACCCCGCACCTGACCCTGGGCCGCGCTACCGACCCCCGACGGGTCGCCGCCGAATGCGCCGGTCGACTGGAGCCGATGTCGGCGCGGGTGGGTGAACTGGTCCTGCTCTCCCGCCGAGGCGACGAGCCGATGCGGCCCCGGGCCACGATCACCTTGGGCACGGCACAGGTGCGTTGGCTGCCCGAGGAGGCAGCCGAGGTGCCGAACTCCTCGGACGGCGCCCGGACTCGCTCGACCGCGACCGGCGTCCGGGCGGTGGGGGCTCGGACGGGCGATGTCGCAGCGGAGCAGGCGGAGCAGGCTGAGCGCCAGGGTCCCGGCGTGGCGCCGACAGGTCTCGACGTCGAGCCCACCCGCGATGCGCCGGCGGGCGTGGGCCCCGGCGTCGGATCGCCCGACGATGCTCGGGCACGGCGGATCGTCCGGCGCGTTTCCGGTGCGTTGGGCAACGCCGGTGTCGTTTCGATGGTCGGCTCGCGGCGGATGGGCTGTGCGTTGCCGGACGCCGATCTCGATCTGGTGGCAGCGCTGCCCGGCCACGCCGTCGACCTCGCCGACATCGCGGTGCGGATCGCGGCGGCGCTGCCCGAGGCGAGCGCCGTTCGGCCGGTGACCGGGGCACGTGTGCCGGGACTGCGGCTGTGTGTGGGCGCATCGGCCGTGGACCTGGCGCTGGTGGGCACCGGGGGAATCGACCCGGCCGACGCGGTGGCCCGGCGCGCCGAGTTGGGTGAGTCGGCCGCGATCACGTTGAGCGCGGTCACCGACGCGGACGCGATCCGCGGCGCGGTGGGCGCCGACCACGAGCGGTTCGCCGACCTGGCCCGACGGGTCAAGGCGTGGGCACGGGCTCGTGGCCTGGACGCGGCGCCGTTCGGCGGACTCCCGGGTCTGGCCTGGTCGATACTCGCGGCCCGGACCACGCGCGAGGCCGCACACCTGGCCGGCGACCGACTGTCGGCGCACTTCTTCGCCACGTGGGCCGCGTGGGACTGGCGCGAGCCGGTGGCGCTGATCGCGCACACCGGGTGCCCGGCCCCGGTGGCCGGCGCGCCCGTGTCGATCCTGACCCCGACCCACCCGGTGCGCTCGTGTACCGAACAGGTCGGCCCCGGTGGCCGCGACCTGCTGGTCGACGAGTTGTACCGCGCCTGGGAGTTGTCCACCTCGACCGGGCTCACCGAGTCGGCCGAACGCGCCGACCCGTGGCCGGCGCTGCTCGAACCGCCCCCGCTGCACCGCCGCCACGCCGCCTGGGTCGTGCTGACCGTACTTCCGGCCCCCGCCGAGGAGTTCGCGGCCACCACCGGCCGGCTTCGCGGCCGCGTCCGCGCCCTGCTCACCGCCCTGCACGCGGCCGGCGTCGCCGACGCACACGCGTGGCCCCGCCCGTTCGCTTCCGGATCCGGCACGTGCCACGCGATCGGTCTGGGCGCCGACCCACTCGATGCCGGCACACTCGCCGAGATCACAAGCCGGTGGCGCAGGGGCCTGCCCGGCGTCGAAACGACTCGGCTCGAAGGCGGCGCCGTACCGACGCTGCGCTGACCCCGAGCGGCCGCTCGGGCTTCGCGCCGACCGGGGAGAGGGGTGCGGTCCGCGCGACGACCGGCGTGGCCGCCCGGCTCACCCCTCACCCGGCCGGTGTTCCGAGTTCCGCCTCCGCGCGTGCGGTCGGCGATCAGCTCGGCGCTTCACCGCCCGCCGCGGAATCCGGGGCAGGAACACCAGCGTGCAGAGCAAGCCCGCCACGGCGAAGCCCGCCGAGACCACCGGGGCACGATCGGGCTCGGCCGGCGCCGAGTTCCCAGGATGTGGAGCGCCGTTCCGGGCCGGCCGCCGGGCCACGTGGCGCGCCGTGCTCCTGCCCGGTGCCCGATCCCGCCGATCGACGGTTCGGCGGGAAAGGCCCGGTGGCGCCGCACGGGGGGACGGCGCCACCGGGTGGGGAAGGTTGGCTAGAGGGGGATGTTGCCGTGCCGGCCGCGGCCGGCCGGTGCACCGGCCAATGCCTCGACGACGCGCTCCACGGTGTCCTTCGGTTCGATCACGTCGTCCACCACGCCGAAGTCCAGGGCTCGGCCCACCCCGCCGGAGATCCGCTCGTGTTCGGCTACCAATCCCGCCAGGAGTTCCGCGCGCTCCGCACCCTCCACGGCCGCGAGCCGCTTGCGGTGCAGCACACCCACCGCCGCCTCCGCGCCCATCACCGCGACCTCGGCCTCCGGCCACGCGAACACGGCGGTGGCACCCAGGGAACGGGAGTTCATCGCGATGTAGGCGCCGCCGTACGACTTGCGGGTGACCACGGTGACCCGCGGTACCTCGGCGTCGGCGAACGCGTGCAGCAGCTTGGCGCCGCGCCGGATCACCCCGCCCCACTCCTGGCCCACTCCCGGCAGATAGCCGGGCACGTCCACGAGCACCACGAGCGGAACCCCGAAGGCGTCGCACATCCGGACGAACCGCGACGCCTTCTCCGCCGACAACGAGTCCAGGCAACCGCCCTTGCGCAGCGGGTTGTTGGCGATCACCCCGACGCTGCGCCCGGCCATTCGACCGAAGCCGACGACGATGTTCGGCGCCCAGTGCGGCTGAAGTTCCGCGAAATCCTCCGGCCCCGAGCCGTCCACGATCGCGTGCACCAACGGGCGTACGTCGTACGCGCGGCGCGCCGACTCCGGCAACAGCGCGCGCAGATCCAGGGTACGGCCGCGCGCGGCGTCCGGGTCGAACCGGCCGGGCCGGGCGAAGAACCCGGCCAGCGCTCGCGCGTGGGTGTACGCCTCGTCCTCGGAACCGGCGCAGACGTGCGCCACGCCCGACCGTCTGGCGTGCGCCTCCGGGCCGCCCAGGCCCGCCATGTCGATCTCCTCGCCGGTGACGCTGCGCACCACGTCCGGCCCGGTCACGAACATCCGGCCGGCGGGCGCCATCACCACGATGTCGGTCAGCGCGGGGCCGTACGCCGCGGCGCCCGCGGCCGGCCCGAGCACCACCGAGATCTGCGGAACCCGGCCCGAGGCACGGGTCATCGCCGCGAACATCCGGCCCACGCCGTCCATCGACTCCACCCCGTCGGCCAGCTTGGCGCCGCCGGAATGCCACAGGCCCACCACCGGGCAGCGCTCGCGCACCGCGGTGTCCACGGCCCGTGAGATGCGCTCGGCACTCGCCCACCCGAGCGCGCCACCCATCACCGTCGCGTCGGTGCAGTACGCGATCACCCGGGCACCGTCGATCCGACCGGACACCGCGTACACCCCCGCCGGATCCTCCCCCGGCAGGGCACGCACACTGCCCTCGTCGAGCAACCGGTTCAACCGCAGTCGTGGATCGCGCGCATCCGCCGGGTCCTGCGCCGGCGCCGATGCGGCTTCGCCTTGCTCCCGGATTCGGGTGGTGGTGGCAGTGGTCGTCATGGCTTCCCCGTTTCTCGAGCCCTGGATCGCCGCAACGACCCGTCGATCCCGACTCGTGACTACAAGCACCCCCTGGACATCCGCCAGGAGATCTCACACCTCGCACTCCCGCAGCTTCGCGTCACCCGGCCCGTCGACCTCGACCGACTGATCGTCGGACGGCTAATCCCCTTGAGAATCACAGGAGTTCGTCTCCCCTTGGTACCGTGCAGCCGGACCTCGGAGCGGTACTCTCCCGGCGGCGCGGGCACCGCCACGAGGCACCCACCCATTAAAGCGGCGCGACCTTACCAATCGCTTGCATCGACCTTTCACCCTGGCACGGCCCTGCTTCGGCGCCGCCGACCGGCAGATGGCCGGTCCCTGGGTCCGCTCCCCTCGCCCGCGGTGTTGTCAGGAGGCGGAACCAGGCGTAGAAGGGAGGGACGTGCGGCACCCTCGGGCACCGGGTGCGGGCCGGCGAACACGACCGCGCCGTGTGCCTCGTGGGCACCGCGACCACTGTGCACGTTCCCCTCGAAGGGAGCCACGCATGCCGGCGGAACCCGTTCACCGATGCCCCGTGCTCGACCCCAACGCCCGCGCCTCGCACGCCGAGGCGGCGGCCCTGCGCGCTCGGGGACCGGCCGTCCTGGTCGAACTCCCGGGCGGGGTCCTGGCCTGGTCGATCACCCGGCACGACATCATCCAGGCGCTGACCTCCGATCCCCGGGTCTCCCGCGACTTCCGCCGGCACTGGCCCGGACTGACCGAACTGCCCGACGGCTGGCCGCTGGCCTCGGTGGCACTGCAACAGAGCCTCGCGAACACCTACGGCGCGGAACATCGCCGGTCGCGCGCCCGGGTGGCGCCGTCCTTCGCGCCCCGACGGGTCGAGTCGATGCGCCCGCGCATCCAGGCGACGGCGGACCGCCTGGTCGACGCGCTGGCGGCGGTACCACCGGGCGAAAGCGTCGACGTGCGCCAGGCCCTGTCGCTGCCGCTGACCATGACCGTCATCTGCGACCTGCTCGGTGTACCGGACGTCCTGCGCGCCGGGCTGGGCGCCGCGATCGACGCCATCCTGGACACCGCGATCGATGCCGCCGAGGCGATCGTGCGTCAGGGCGAACTCCAGGAGCGGCTGGTCGAGTTGCTGAAGTACAAGCAGGACCACCCGGGCGCCGACCTGACCAGTGACCTGCTGATCCCGGCAGCGGCCGCGGAGGAGGAGTCCTCGGAGCAGCAGCTCGTCGACTCGCTCTTCCTGATGCTCGGCGCCGGCTACGAGACCTCGGTCAATCTGATCACCAGCGTCCTGTCCGAGTTGCTCACCCACCCCGAGCAGGCGACTCGGCTTCGGGCGGGCGTCGTCGACTGGACCGACGTGATCGAGGAGACGCTGCGGCACGAAGGCCCGGTCATGTACCTTCCGTTGCGCTACGCGATCGATGACATCGAGTTGGGCGAGGGTGTGCTGATCCGTCGCGGCGATCCGATCATCATCGCCTTCGCCGCCGCCGGCCGGGACCCGGCGATACACCCGGATGCTCCCGACACGTTCGATCCCACCCGCACCGACAAGGCGCACCTCGCCTTCGGCTACGGTCCGCACTTCTGCCTCGGCGCGCATCTGGCCCGATTGGAGACCCGAATCGCGGTGACCACCCTGTTCGACCGTCTCCCGCACCTGGCCCTCGCCCACCCCGAACAACCACCGCCGCCGATCCCGTCGTTGATGGTCAACGGCCCGACCCACCTCGACATCATCCCGACGCCGGCGACTCCCGGCTGATTCGGGACGGGCGCACAGCGTTCCGGCCGCGGATCGGCGGCTCCGAACAGCAGTACGGCCAACTACTTCGCCGGGAGCAGCCGGCCCGCGCCGCCTCCGCCCACAGGCGGATGTCCGCAGGTCGGCGCCTGGTTACGGTGGCGACATGTCGAAGAACCTGTCGCGTCGCGCCGCCGCGTCGTTCGCGCCGTCGTCGTCGCCGACCCTGCTCGCAGCGGGGGTGTCCGCCGCCGGTGCCGGCACGTCGGCCCCGCCCACCGCGCCCGACGTGCCTGCACCGACCGGTCACCGGCCCTTCGGCATCAAGACCCTGCACCTGGTGGATGCCGGCCGGCTCGATCCGTGGTGCCCCCAGCCGTCCGCGCCGCGCGAGCTCATGGTGTCCGTGCGCTACCCGGCGCTGTCCGCGAAGGGTCCGAAGGAGGCGTACGCGTCCGAGGCACTGTCCACGGCGCTGGTCGGCGACGGCGCGTTCGCCCTGATCGGCACGCACGCGATCGCCGACGCGCCGCCCGCGCCCGGCGCCCGGCCGCTGATCGTGCTGTCCCCGGACTTCGGCGAGAGCCGCGTCACGCTCTCCGCGACCGCCGAGGATTTGGCCTCGCACGGATACGTGGTGGCCACCGTCGACCACGCCCACGAGAGCGCAGTGGAGTTCCCGGGCGGCCGGATCGAGACCTGCGCGGCCCGCGCGGCCGTGGACGACGACCTGATCGTGCGCACCCGCTCGGCCGACCTGCGGTTCGTGATCGACCGCCTGACCGGGCCGGGTACGGGCCTGTTCGTCGACCGGACCCGGATCGGTGTGGCCGGCCACTCGATCGGCGGTGCGAGCGTGGTCCGAGCCATGCGCGACGACCCGCGCATCGACGCCGCCGTGGACCTGGGCGGCGGGTTCCTCGCGGCCGCCCTCGGCCCCGAACTGAACCGCCCCGTGCTGCTGCTGGGCCCCCGACACGGCCCGGGCACCGAGCACGGCGCCGACTGGGCACGTGCCCGGCCCGGATTCACCGGCTGGAAGCGCCGGCTCGATGTGATCGGCGCCGGCCGGCTGTCCTTCGGGGACAAGCCGTGGATCGTGGACGGCTTCGGCCTGCGCGAGCGGATGCCGCCGGAGCAGGCCGGCCCCCGGTACGGCACCCTCGACGGCATCCGGGCCACCGCCATCACCCGGGCCTACGTGGCCGCGTTCTTCGACCGCCACCTGCGCGGCACACCCACCCGCTTGTTCGACGGTCCGACTTCGGCGTACCCCGAGGTGACGCTCGTCGAGTAGACCATCGCGGCCATGCGTCCGACGGGTCGCGGGGCCGGCCGGGTGGGTCGAGCCGGCCTACCCGGTCGCGGTGCCACCCTCGGCCGAGCCCGTAAAGAAGGCCGCCGACCCGGCTTCGCCATATCCGCTTCTCCGCGCCCTCTTCACCACCGGCCTCGTATCACCGCCGCCCCCGCATCGCCCCCGGCGGCGTCGCGATCCGCCGCGTCATCCGCGACCACGACCGGAACCACCGGTGCCGGAGCCGGCGTGCGGTGGTCGACCGCGATCAACGGGTCGCCGGTGAGGGGATGGTCGAGGACGACGGCGCGGATGCCGAACACCTCGGCGAGCAGTTCCGGGGTGAGCACCTCGCGCGGCGTACCGGACGCCCGCAACGCACCGTCGTGCAGCACGTGCAGCCGATCGCACACCGAGGCCGCCGCGTTGAGATCGTGCAGCGCGATCAGTGTGGTCCGGTCCTGGGCACGCAACAGCGCCAGGAGTTCGACCTGATGCCGCACGTCGAGGTGGTTGGTCGGCTCGTCCAGGACCAGCACGTCCGGCTCCTGGGCCAACGCCCGTGCCAGCAGCACCCGTTGCCGCTCACCACCGGACAGCGTGGCGAACCGCCGACCCTGATGCGCCTCCACCCCGGCCTGCACCAGCGCGATCAACACCGCCGCCCGGTCGGCGGCGCTGTCACCCGCGAACGCCTTCTGATACGGCGTACGACCCATCGCGACCACTTCACGCACGGTGAAGTCGAAGTCGTTCTCCCGCTCCTGCGGCAGTGCCGCCACGTGTCGGGCCGCCGCCGCGGGAGTCATCGCCCGCAGGTCCCGGTCGCCGAGCAGGACCCGGCCGGTCTGCGGCTTCAGGTGCCGGTACACCGTGCGCAACAGGGTGGACTTGCCGCTGCCGTTGGGGCCGACCAGGCCGGTGATCTCGCCGCCGGCCGCGATCAGCCCGACTCCGGTCAGGATGTCCCGGCCGGAGAGGGTGACGTGCAGATCCTCCACGGTGATCCGCGTCCGTTCCGCGCCGATCCACCCGCCCGCGCCCGCCATACCCACCCCCGGCTCGGGCCCCGCGCCCTCGCCCGCCCCGTCTCGCGCGCCGCCGCCCGTCATCGCGTCTCCAGCCGTCGGTCGAGCAGGAGCAGCAGTACCGGTGCGCCGATCACGGCGGTGACCACGCCGATCGGCAACTCCTGGGTACTCACCGCCGTCCGGGCCAGCGTGTCCACCGCGACCAGCAGCACCGCGCCGAACAGTGCGGAAACCGGCAAGAGTCGGCGGTGGTCGCCACCGATCAACAACCGGCACACGTGCGGGACCATCAGTCCGACGAAACCGATCGCCCCCGACACGGCGACCAGCACTCCGGTCAACACACTGGTCACCGCGAACAGTTCACGCCGCAGCCGAGCCACGTCCACGCCCAGCCCGGCCGCCGTCTCGTCGCCCATCAGCAGCGCGTTCAGCGCCCGGGCGCGGGCCTGTAGACCGAGCAGCCCGAGGGCCACCGCAGCGGTGGGCAGCGCCAGTTGCTGCCATTGTGCTCCGCTGAGACTGCCCATCAGCCAGAACAGCACGCCACGCGTCTGCTGCTCGTCGCCCGCCTGCAGAACCAGGAAGCTGGTGAATCCGGACAGGAACTGGCCCACTCCGATGCCGGCCAGCACCAGGCGCAGCGGGGAGAACCCGCCGCCGCGCCGAGCCAGTGCCCACACCAGCGCGAAGGCCGCCAACGCGCCGGCGAACGCCGAGGCGGAGAGCCCGTATCCGAGCACCCCGCCGGTGCTCGCACCGAGCACGATCACCGCGACCGCGCCGAGCGAGGCACCGGAGGAGATGCCGAGCAGGTACGGGTCGGCGAGTGGATTGCGCACCAGCGCCTGGACGGCGGTGCCCACCAGCCCCAGCCCGGCGCCGACCACGGCGGCCAACAGCGCGCGCGGCAATCGGAGTTGCCACACGATCAGGTCGCGCGTGCCGGGCTCGGGCGCCTCGCCGGTCAGCCGTCGCCCGACCACCGACCACACTTCGCCGATCGGAATGTCCACCGACCCCAGCGACACGGCCGAGGTCAACGCGACGACCAGGAGCACAGTCAGGACGACGACCACCCACGCGGTGCGCGCCGGGCGGGTGCGGTCCCCGTCTGCCGAGGCCGACGGCGTCGACGTCGCTTCGCCTCGGCGTCGGGTCCTGCGCTCGAATACCGAAACCACCGGCCCCTACCCTGCGGCCGGCGCGGGTTGGACCAGACCCGGGTGGATCGTGCTCGCGATCCGCCGGACGGTATCGGCGTTGCGAACCCCGGCGATCGTGGTGCTCTCGGAGCCGATCCGGACGAACTTCCCGTCCCGCACCGCGTTCAGACCCTTGGTCGCGTCGAACGTGCGCAGGAATCGTTCGGCCTCGTCGAACGCCTTCGCATTGTCCTCGGCGCCGCCCTTGTTCCGGACGCCCAACTGGATCCAGTCCGGGTTTTTGGCGACCACGTCCTCCCACGAGACGGGCTTGAAGTCGCCGGTGCAGTCGGCGAACACGTTGCGCGCCCCGGCCTGGGTGATCACCGCGTTGGCGACCTGCTTGCCGCATACCGCGATCGGTTGCTTGGTACCGGCGTCGAAGTCGAAGAAGAAGTACGTCGGCCGCCGGTCCTGTGGCACACCCGCGAGCGCGGTGCGCACGGTGCCGAGGGTCTGCTCCATGCCTGCGACGAGTTCTTCGGCCTTGGCGGACGTGCCGGTCACCGCGCCGAGTTCCCGGATGTCGGCCTCGACCGCGGCCAAGTCCTGCTGCGGACCGGGGCGTTTGCTCGCGCAGGCGGTCGACTTCAGGTAGATGTGCTTGATGCCGGCGGCGGCGAACTCCTTCGGCGACGGCCCCGCACCCATCGCCCCCATCCCGCCCATGTCGGCGAAGGTGTCGATGTAGAGATCGGCACCCGAGCCGAGCAACTGCTCCTTGGGGATCACCATGTCGCCGAGCACCCGGACCTTGCCGGCCGGTACGGAGAACTGCGCCGGCATGGTGCCCTTGCCGGGCGGGAAGCCGGTGCCGATCACCCGGTCCCCGGCTCCGAGCCAGAACAACATCTCGAGGCTGGACGCATTGCTGGTGACCACCTTCCTCGGCGCCTCGGTGAAGGTCGTCTCGGCGCCGGCGCAGTCCGTCACCTTCACCGGGAAGCCCGACGCCCCACCGCCGCCCGGCCTCGTCGCAGCGGCGGACGAGCCCGAGGCGGCACCGTCCGCATCCTTCGAGTCGCCTCCACACGCCGTCGCGAACAAAACCACCACGGCGACCACGCCACCCACTCTGCTGCCCCGCACAGTTCCGCTCCCCAGAAGTACCGACACCCGACCCGCGAACGCGAACCCGGACACTCAGTCGGCCAACCCCGCGGCAAAGTTCCCACCGACCCCCGAGTTCCCACCTCCCACCCAAAACGCGGAACAAGCCGGCCCACCCCGAGCACCGAACCTCGACAAGGCCGTCAGGTTGCCGCGCGGTCGGCGAGCGGGCGGCGGCGCAGGGCGCTCTTGGCCAGCGCCGGTTGGGTCCACGCGCCGTCCGGGTGGTACACGTTCGTACCCGGCGCGACGATCGCGTCGATGCGATCGAGCGTCGCGTCCTCCAGGGTGAGCGTCGCGCCCTTCACCAACCCTTCGAGCTGCTCCATGGTGCGCGGCCCGATGATGACCGAGGTGACCGCCGGGTGCACCGTCGGGAAGGCGACCGCGAGTTCGGGCAGCGTGCAGCCGATCTCCTCGGTCAGTTCGACCAGTTGCTCGACGATGTCGAGCTTGGCCGCGTTCACGGGCAGCGTCGGGTCGAAACGTCCGGGATTGAGCCCGGCCCGACCGGATGTCAGGTCGATCGGGCCGCCCTTGCGGTACTTGCCGGTGAGGAACCCGGACGCCAGCGGGCTCCAGGTCAGCACGCCCATGCCGAGGCGCTCGCACACCGGCAACAAGGAGCCCTCGATGCCCCGGGCCAGAATCGAGTAGGGCGGCTGCTCGGTTCGGAAGCGCTGTAGCCCACGCCGCTCAGCCACGTGATGGGCCTCGACCACATCCTCGGCCGGGAACGTCGAGCAGCCGAACGCGCGGATCTTGCCCTGTCGCACCAGGTCGGTCAGGGCGGAAAGGGTCTCCTCGACGTCGGTCGTCTCGTCCGGGCGATGGATCTGGTACAGGTCGATCCAGTCGGTCCGCAACCGCCGCAGGCTGTCCTCGACCGCCGTGGTGATCCAACGCCGCGAGTTGCCGCCCCGGTTGATGCCTTCGCCCATCGGGAAGTGCACCTTGGTCGCCAGGACCACGTCGTCGCGCCGTCCTTCCAGGGCCTTGCCGACGATCTCCTCGGATTCGCCGGCCGAGTACATGTCGGCCGTGTCGACGAAGTTGATCCCGTGGTCCAACGCGGCGTGCACGATCCGGGCGCAGTCGTCGTGGTCGGGATTGCCGACCGCCCCGAACATCATCGTGCCGAGCGCCTGGACGCTGACCTGGATGCCGGTGCGGCCGAGAGTGCGGTAGCGCATGGTCGTGCTCCTCGTGTGCTCGCGGGCGTGTTCCCACGGCCTGACGATCGTGCGGCCCGGTGGCCGGGCGATCCGCGGTGCCACCGCGTCGGGCATCGGCCGTACGGATACGGGTCGGGCAACCGCCGTGGGCGCGCCCGGGCTCCCGGACGCGGAGACGTTGCCGACCGGAAATCTACGAGCTGGACTCGACTCCAGGTCAAGTCCCATCCTGAGACCCGTGACCGACACCCACGAAGACCTGACCATCGGCCAGGTCGCCACCCGCACCGGCCTGAGCATCGACACTCTGCGCTTCTACGAGCGCGAGGGCATCCTGGCCAATCCGGTCCGTCGCAATTCGGCCGGCCGACGCGTGTACGCCGAACACCACATCGCCTGGCTCAACATGTGCATGATCCTGCGCGGCTCCGGCATGCCCATCCCCGCCATTCGTCACTACACCGAACTGGCCCGTGCCGGCGAGGGCACCGAACGCGAGCGCCTGGCCATCCTCCGCGAACACCAGTCCCGCATAGCCGCCCGGATCGGCCGGCTCCACGAGTGCCTCGACCTGATCGGTTACAAGGTGGGCGTCTACGAGGACTACCTCGCCGAGTCCGAAGCGGGGACCGAAATCGAAGCCGGAACCGAGACCGGTATCGGGATCGAACCCGCCCCGCCCACCCCCTGAGCCCCGGCCCGGTTCGACGCCACCCGCCACCCGCTCCACCACGGCAGACCCAGCCCCCACGCCGGCGAAGCCCGCCGCTATTCTTCGATTGACCGATCAGTCATCGAATCGAAAGGCAACACGCAGTGCCCCGCACCGTGGACCCCGGCCGCACCGCCCAGCGGCGCGAAGCGATCACCCTCGCCGCCGCCGGGCTCTTCGGGGAGCAGGGGTTCGAGCCGACGACCGTCGCCGACATCGCTCGCGCGGCCGGTCTCAGTGCGGCGAGCGTGTTCTATTACTTCCCGGACAAGCGGGCGGTCTTCCGCGCCGTGTTCGAACGAGACCTGCCGCTGTCCCACGAACGCGTCGCCCGCTTCGCCGCTGCCGAACACCCGGCCCGCGCGATCGTCGAACTCGTCACGGAACTCGCCGCCGACGCCCGCGACCCGAGCGCGGCCGGCCTGCTGGTGGAACTGCTGCGCCAGGTCGACCGCGATCCCGAACTGGTCGACGTGGTCACCCGGACCGAGGCGGTCGTCCGGGACGGCCTGGCCGGCCTGATCGCCCGCGGCATCGCCGACGGGACGATCGACGCGGCACTGGAACCGTACGAGGCGGCCGGGTGGATCCAGACCGTCGTCGACGCCGTGTACCTGGGCGCCGCCCCCGATCGGGACGCAACACCCGCACTACGCCGCACCGTCGCGCGATACCTGGCGCCCGCGCCGGACCGGACAGGGGGAGAAGATGAACAACACGACAGAGAATGAGCGGGCCGTCACGGTCCGGATGCCATCGGTGTGGCTCTGGCTGATCGGCGTCGGCACCACGCTGCTCGGCGTCGGCGCCGGGTTCGCGATCGCGCCGTTCGTGGACTGGTCGATCGACCTGGTCGGCTCCGCGCCCGGACCGCTCCGGTTGGCCGCACGGCTGCCGACGCGCTGGGCCGTACCGACCACGACCGTGCTCGGCGCGGTTCTCGGCGCCTGGATGGTCGTGGACGCTCGCCGGGAGAGCCCGGTGGTGACCGTGGCCGAGGACCACCTCACGATCCACCGGAACGGCTCCGGCCTGCACGTGGGTCGGGACCGGATCCACGCGGTCTTCACCGACGGCCGGGACCTGGTCGCCCTCGACCCGAGCGAGACCGAACTCGCCCGCGTCCCCGCGACCGACCTGCCCGTCCCCCACCTGCGCGACGCCTTCGCCGGGTTCGACTACCCGTGGCGGGGCACCACCGACCCGCGCGAGGCGGAGTTCAGCACGTGGGTGGACGGCACTCCCGATCTCGACGAGGCCGCGCACACCCTGCTGCGCACCCGCAAGCGCGCCCTGACCGACAAGCGGGCCGGCGCGGCCGAGGAGGCGCTGGACGAGCTGCGCGGCCTGGGCGTCGCCGTCCGCGACCGCAAGGGAGCCCAGCAGTACCGCCCACGCCGCCCCCACCCGCGCGCCTTCGACAGTCCCGTCGAGCGGTAGCCCCCGCCGACCCCCGCCCGCCGCTCCCGCGGCCCCGCCGAGATCCGTCGAACGCGCCCGGCCGAGGCGTTCGAGTACGGGGCCCGTGCGCATCCCCGTGCCACCGCCGACCTCGATCCGCGCCCCGCATCCCACAGCGCCCGAACCACCCGATGCCCGCGCGCCGATGCTTGACATTCGGCGACCGGCGACCCCGCGTCCGCACCGTCGATCCGCCCCCGTCTGGTCACCGCGTCGGGCACCGGCTACCGTCCCCTCAGGACCGGAACGCCACTGGACCGCAACGCCAGGGGATGGAGGGCATCGTGAAGGCGCATCCGAGCGGCCCGTACCGCGTGGAGTACACCGAGACGGCGGCCACCGTTCGCGACTCGCTACCGCCCGAGCGCCGCGAGCAGCTCACCAAGGCTCTGCGGGTACTGGCCCGCGACCCCTACACCAAGTCGTCCGCCCCGATCGGCCCCGACGACGACACCCGGCAGGCGATGGTCGCTCCCGCGCTGTTGATCGAGTACGGCGTGCTGCGCGGTGTCATGGTCGTCGTCGTGGTGACCGTCCTGGACGGCATGGAGTTCCTCGGCGACGCCGACGAGTAGCCCCCCGGTCCCCCGCCCCGACCCGATCCCCAGCGCGCTGTGGCCGGCGTACCCGCCCCTATAGCGTCGCCTTGATCCGCTCCAGTCCCGATCCGGACAGGGTGCCGAGGCCGGCCGGGCGGCCCGTGGCCAGGAGGAGCAGGTCGGCGACGGGGCCTCGGACCTCGTCCGGCCCCTTGCCCGCCGACCACTGTGCGTCGTCGGCCACCAGGCGGGTGCCCCGGAAGCGCTTGCGGGCGCCGTAGAACGGGCTGTTCAGCACGTGGCCGAGAGCCGCCAGCGCCGGCTCGACGGGCATCCGTCGCACCCGGCCGAGCGGCCTCGCGACGTCCTGTCCGTGCACGAGCGCGTCGGCGAGCGGGTCCAGTCGTGCGGCCATCGGCGCACGACGGGCCGAGCCCGCCGTCTCGCGCAGCTGCGCGACGAGTTCCGCCGGGGTGAATCGTACGGCCAGTTCCCGCGCCTCGTCGGCGACCATCCGGTCGAAGTCGCCCCGGGCCCGGATCGCGCCCTTGATCATGCCCCACAGCGTCGTGCGCGTCGACGTGGTCAGGTGCGCGGCCACCTCGCGCACCGTCCATTCCCCGCACAGCGAGGCGGCTGCCCACTCTTTCTCGTCGAGGTCGTCGAAGAGATCGGCGAGACTCAGTCGTTCCGCTCGTACCCACGCAAGGGTCTGGTCGCGGTCCATGTCCGGTTCTCTCCTCGGGTCGCAGATGGTGTGATCGGATCGGCCACTCGGCCGTCATGCGTCATCGGTCGGGTCCGCCCCGGGCACTCCGAAAGCCCCGGGCACCTCGGGCGCCCCGGCCGCCTCCATCGCGCGCAACCTCCCTCGCAGGAGTGCGCGTTCGGGTTCGGTACCGACCAGGTCCAGCGCCTCGCGGTAGGCCGCCGCCGCCTCGGCACGACGGCCCAAGCGGCCCAGCAGGTCCGCCCGGGCGGTCGCGAAGGGATGGTGGCCGCGCAGCCTCGGCTCGTCCGCCAGCTCGTCCAGCAACGCCAGACCCGCCGCCGGGCCGTCCCGCATCGCCACCGCCGCGGCCCGGTTGAGCGCGACGATCGGCGACGGGGTGAGTGCGAGCAGGACGTCGTACAGCGCCACCACCTGCGGCCAGTCCGTGGTCGCCACGTCCGCGGCCTCGTCGTGCAGCGCGGCGATCGCGGCCTGTACCCCGTACCGCCCGGGCGCACCACCGGTCAGCGCGGCGACCACCAGTTCCCGGCCCTCCTCGATCATCGCCCGGTCCCACCGACCTCGGTCCTGGTCGTCGAGCAGCACGATGCCGCCGTCGGCATCGGTCCGCGCCGCGCGCCGTGCGTGGATCAGCAACATCAGCGCGAGCAGCCCGGCGAGTTCGCGTTCGGCGGGCAACAACCGGCGCAGGATCCGCGCCAGCCGGATCGCCTCCTCGGCGAGGTCGAGCCGCTGCAACCGAGATCCGGAACTGGCCGCGTAGCCCTCGGTGAAGATCGAATAGATCACCTGGAGCACCCCCGGCAGGCGCTCCGGCAACTCGTCCGCACCGGGCACCCGGAACGGGATCCGCGCCTCGCGGATCTTCTTCTTCGCCCGGACGATCCGCTGGGCCATCGTCGCGGTCGGCACCAGGTACGCCCGGGCCACCTCGGGCGTGGTCAACCCGGCGAGGCAGCGCAGCGTCAGCGCGCCGCGGTCCTCGGCGGGCAGGGCCGGGTGGGCGCACGTGAAGAACAGTCGCAGCCGCTCGTCGGGCAGGTCGTCGCCGACATCCGCAGGCGGCGCGGGGTCGGCCCGATCCGCCTCCACCTGGAGTACGGCCAACCGGGCGGCGTACGTGCGATCCCGGCGCAACCGGTCGACCGCCCGACGCCGCGCGGTGGTCAGCAACCAGGCCCCCGGCCGATCCGGCACGCCGTCGACGGGCCAGTGCACCAGCGCGGCCTCGATCGCCTCGGACGCGACCTCCTCGGCCAGGTCGAGGTCGCCGAAGCGGCGCGCGAGGGACGCGAGCAACCGGCCCCGTTCCTCCCGGAACACCGACTCGACGGACGCCTCCACCGACGCGCCGCGGACCCCGTCGGCGGATCCGTCCCCGGGCGCTCCGAGGGGCGACTCGGGACCGGCGGCTCGCTCGTCCATCCCCGTCAGCCCGCGAAGTCGGCGATCGGCCGCACCACGATCGCGCCGCTGCCGCGCGCGCCGGGACAGCGGGCGGCCCAGTCCAGCGCGACATCGAGGTCCGGTACGTCGATCACGTAGAAGCCGCCGAGCACCTCGCGAGTCTCGGCGAACGGCCCGTCCGTCACGGTCCGATCACCCGTGGGATCGACCCGGACGGTGGTCGCGGTGACCAGGTCCGCGAGCGACTCGCCGGACACGAAGATGCCCGCGTCCTTGACCTCCTTGTCGTACGCCATCCAGTCCTCGACGGTGCATTCGGCGGCTCCGCCGTCCGCGTCGACCGCCCCGCTGTGGATCAACAACATGTACTTCATGGTCAGACTCCTGCTCTGTCCTGTCGTTTCCTCGTGCGGCGAGTCGCCGTACACCATGACGACGAACGAACAGCGGCCGAATCGACAGGCCGGGCAAAAACTTTTCCCGGGCCGCGACCACTCGACACGGCACGTCGGCGGTTTCGTATCGCGAGCGCCGCGAGCCCCCGACGCATCACCAGCCCATCCCGAACGAACATGCGGATGTTCAATCGCACACAAGCATGTTAGAAATGGCGCATGGACGTCGCCGCCCGCCTGGACCTGACCCTTCGCCTCGTGCAGGGCTCCGAGCGCATCCCGGTCTCGGAACTCGCCCGGCGTCTCGGCGTCTCGGAGATGACCGTGCGCCGGGACCTGGACACGCTGGAGGGCCAGGGTCTGGTGCGCCGGGTGCACGGCGCCGCGATCGCCGCCCGCGCCCGCGAGGACGGAGCCGGGTTCGCCGCGCGCGAGCCGTGGCAGGCCGCGACGAAGGACCGACTGGGCGCGGCCGTGGCGGGCCTGGTCGAACCGGGCTCGCGGGTGCTGCTGGACGCGGGCACCACCACGGTGCACGTCGCGGACCACCTGGCCGCGCGGGCTCCGCTGACCGTCGCGGTGCTCAGCCTCCAGGCCGCGGTACGGCTCGCCGACCGACCCGGGATCGAACTGCTCGTCGTCGGCGGACGCTCCCGTCCCGGCGAGCACTCCCTGGTCGGCCCGCTGGCCCTGGCCACCCTGGAGTCGTTGGCCTTCGACTGTTTCGTGATGTCCATCGGCGGCGTGCACGCCGAGCACGGCTGGTCGGAATTCGATCTGGACGACGCGGCCGTCAAGCAGGTCGGACTCGCCCGCGCCACCCGCACGATCGTGGTCGCGGACGCCACCAAGCTGGGCGTCCGCGCCTTCGGTCGGGTCGCCGAGCTGGGTGCGGCGGACGACTTCGTCACCGACCACGCCGCCGCCGACCCGGCGACCCACCCGAACGGGCCGCGCACGTTGGCGGCCCTGCACAAGGCCGGCGTGCACACCGTCCTGGGCTGACCGGCCCGACCCACACGATGCCGGACCGCCCGCCCATCGATCCGAGGAGCCACCGTCATGACCACCGTCCGCCCCACCTCCCATGTCCCGCTCGCCCGATGACCGAGGGCATCGACATCCCCGACCGCCGCGGTCGCACCGGCCTGGACCGGTACGGCCGCGACCTGACCGGCAATCCCGGGGTGCGGATCCGCGACGTCGAGGTGCTGTCCTGCGACTGGTACGTACTGCGCAAGACCACCTTCGACTACCGGCACGCCGACGGACATTGGAGTCGCGAGCAGCGGGAGAACTACGACCGGGGCGACGGGGCGACGATCCTGCTCTACGACACCGATCGCCGAACGGTGCTGCTCACCCGCCAGTTCCGCCTGCCCGCCTACGTCAACGGCCACCCCGACGGACTGCTCGTGGAAACGGCCGCCGGGCTGCTGGACGGCGACAGCCCGGAGGAGGCGATCCGACGGGAGGCGGCCGAGGAGACCGGGCACCGGGTCGGCTGTCCCGAGCACGTCTTCGACGTCTACATGAGCCCTGGCTCGGTCACCGAGCGCCTGCACTTCTTCGCGGCTCCCTACGGCCCGTGGAGCGCCGCCGGCGAAGGCGGTGGCATAGCCGCCGAGGGCGAGGACATCAGCACCCTGGAACTGCCCTTCGACGAGGCGCTCGCGATGATCCGGGACGGCTCCATCGCCGACGCGAAGACCATCATGCTGCTCCAGTGGGCGGCCCTGGACGGCCCGTTCCGCCCGGCGGCCGACCGGAACTGACCGATTTCGCGGGGCGGTTGCCCACCGTCCACGGCCCGCCGGGCACGGCTCCCGCCGCCCGTGGTCCGCCGGATCGGTTCGCCGAGGCGATCCGGCGAACCGCGCCCGGGCCCGCCGTTCCGCCCTACCGACCGAGCAACGCGTCGGCGAGGGCGACCTGTTCGGGCTCCAGGGTGCTCTTGCCGTCCTCGATGTCCCACAACGCGTTCTGCAATACCCGTCCCAGCGTCCATCCGACGGCCCGCTGCCGGTCCAGGCCCAGCACCTCGGTCAGCAGGTCGAAGCGGCGCAGCACCGCGCGGGTCACGTCACCCGAGGCCACCACGGCCTCCCACCGACTGTCCAGCGCCGGCCACAGCTCGAACCCCGGGTCGCCGGCGAGTGGTTCGGGGTCGATGACCAGCCACGGCTCGCGGTCGGCGGCCAGGACGTTGTCGTAATGCAGGTCCCAGTGCAGCAGTCGGTCGCCGGGCTCGTCGATCAACTCGGCGACGGCGCTCGCGCAGGTGCGCACCAGGCGCCGTTCGGCGGGGTCGCGCAGGGCCGGCAGCGCGCGCGGCACCTCGTCGAGCATGGCCGCGGCGACTCCCGCCAAGTGCCGCAGCCCCCGCGGTGCCGGGACCGCGACCAGGCGCGCCATCAGCTCGGCAAGCGTGCGCATGGCGACGTCGTCGTCGGACACCGAGGACAGGGGTCGGGTCGCGTCGAGCCGTTCCAGCAACATCGCGCCGGTGTCCGGGTCGTGGTCGAGCAGGTGCACGACGCCGTCGCCGTTCCAGGCCCGCAGGCCCGATACGACGCCGGCGTTGTCCTCGGTGGGCTGCTGGAGCTTCAGGACCGCCGGTGTGCCGTCCGCACGGGTCACCGGCAGCACGAGTGCGGCCATGCCGTGCCCGGCGAGGCCGTCCGGGCGCAGCGTCCAGTGGTCCAGCAGGTCCGCGGCCAGTCCCGGCAGCGCGTCGAGCCAGGCGCGGGCGGATGCGCCCCGGCGGCCGTAGGACTCGGCGAACGCGGCGGGGACGTGGACGGAAATCGACGTGCTCACAGGGGTTCTCCTTCGTGGATGCCGGCTTTCACACGGGTACGAAGGAGGCGACGGCGGTGCCCGGCTGCCGGGCGGGCGTCAAGACATGGCGCGACCCCACGGATCGGTCCGGATCGACGGCGGTGGTCAGGCCACGTCCCGCAACAGGCGCCCGGCGTACACATCGCTCACGTGGCCCCGGAGGTGTGCCCAGACCGCGACGGAGCACGGGAACTCGCCGTCGCGGTAAGCGATGAACACGGTCTCCTCGCGTCGGAACAACCCGTGCTCCGCGTCCTGCGGCTCGGGCCAGTCGCGGACCACGGCCGCGGCGTGCTCGGCGTCGGCGCAGCGCAGTGGCACCACCGCGAGTTGCGCGTATTCGCGGGGCACGGTGTGTGCGATGACCTGGACGTCACTCATGTGCCGACCGAAGGCGCGCAGGTGATCGCCGCGCTCCCAGGGGCGGTTCGAGGCCCAGGTACCGCACGAGCAGCTCGCGCGCGTGGCGACGAAACCGAGTGCGGCGTGGTCGCCGGGGTAGGTGGTGAACTCGATCCGGTGCCGGTCGAGGCGAACCAGCGGGTCCTGGGTGTAGTTCGGCATGCTCATGAGGGTTCCCCCGAAGTGTTGTCGCGTGGTATGGCACGAGCGTAGGCAAGCGCACCGACAACGGCGACCGGATTTCCGCGCCGCCCCGACTGTGACTGGTCGCGACAGATGACATCTGGTCGCGGCAATTGACACCGACGGCTCGTTGCCGTGACCGCCGCGATGAGCCGAAGCACGATAGTTGTCACGTAGGCAGGCTTGTTGTCACTTCGCGTCGGAGCCTTGATCTGTCGGAGGAGTGGTCCTGGCAACGCCGGTGCAGGCCGGCACTGCGGTGGCGGTGGCGTTGAGGAAGAGCATGAACGTCCATGACGAATCTGTCGCGACGATCCGGCCGATGCGGAGGAGTTCTTCTTCTGCCTCCAGGAGGCGGTCGACGGTGGCGGCGAGGGCCAGTGTCGGCCGGCCGCGCTTTCGGGTGTGCCGGAGCCGTGTCCGGTAGGTGTGCGGCGAGGCCGTCGCGCGCGAGCGTCTGTGACAACCAGCCTGCCTCCCAGGTGACAACCAGGCTGCTTCGGCCCGGCCCTTCCGCCGGCCTGGACGGCTCCGCCGGTGACAACTATCGAGCCTTGGCACACGCGAAGTCTCATCGGAGTCGGCGTTTCTCATCGATGTCTGCCGTGACCGATGAGTTTTGCGCGGATCCGTGGTCGATACGGCTGGATACACCGACGGCGATGGGCCCGTGCCGGGAACGTGCCGGCGCGGGAGGAAGCACAGGGAGGCAGTGATGAGCGTCGACGACTCCGACCGGGGACACACGATCCGGACGGGCGGGCAGGGGACGCGGGTGGGCGGTCCCAGGGTGTTGGTGGCGGGGGCGAGCATCGCGGGACCCGCGCTGGCCCACTGGCTGCGCCGGCGGGGGGCCGAGGTGACCGTGGTGGAGCGGGCTCCCGAGCTGCGTCCCGGCGGGCAGGCGGTGGACGCGCGCGGGGTCGCCAGGGAGGTCATCGGGCGCATGGGGTTGGCCGCGCCGGTGCGCGCGGCGTGCACCGACACCGCGGGCGCGCACACCGTGGACGCGGACGGGCAGGTGCTGGAGACCTTCCGCGCCGACGGTGGCGACGGGTTCATCGCGGACATCGAGATCCTGCGCGGAGACCTGTCCCGGGTGCTCTACGACGACACCCGCGACGGCGTCGAGTACGTCTTCGGCGACCGAATCGCCCAGCTCACCCAGGACGCGGACGGGGTCGACGTGGTCTTCGCGGGCGGCAACCGGCGGCGCTTCGACCTGGTGGTCGGGGCGGACGGGCTGCACTCGGAGCTGCGAGCGATGGTCTTCGGGCCGCATGACCGGTTTCTCCGCCACCTCGGGCACGTGCTGGCCTTCTACAGTGTGCCCAACGAGTTCGGGCTGGACCGATGGCTGCTGGAGTACCAGGATCGGGAGTCCGGGCGCTCCGCCCTCCTGCGGCCCATCCAGGACGCCACCCGGGCGATGGCCATGTTCTACCTCCCCTCGGCCGACTTCGACGTCGACCACCGTGACGTCGCGGCCCAGAAGGTCCTGCTGCGGGAGCGGATGGCGGGCCTGGGCTGGTTGACCCCGGACATCCTCGCGCACCTGGACGACACCCCGGACTTCTACCTCGACCAGGTCGCCCAGGTGGTGATGGACCGCTGGTCGAGTGGACGGGTCGGGTTGCTCGGGGACGCGGCGTTCAGCTCGTCGCCGATGTCCGGACAGGGCACCGGGCTGGCCCTGGTCGGTGCCTACCTGCTGGCCGGAGAGCTGGCCGCTGCCGGATGGGACCCCGACGCGGGGTTCGCCCGCTACGAGGCGCGGATGCGCTCGTTCGTCGAGGCCAACCAGGAGATCGGCCGGTTGAACGCCCGCAGCCGCGACGTTCCCGGGCCGGACGCCGAGCCGGGCCCCGATTTCGCCGGCGAATGGTTCACCGAGCTGGTCGGGCACGCGATCAACGGCGTCGAGCTGCCCGACTACGCGGGGGTGCCGGACTCCGCAGCCCCGGCCGGATCGGCGATCAACTGGTCGGCCAAGCCGTAGGTGTCACATGGCGCGTCGAGAGGGACCACGCTTCGGTGGGACAGCGCCGGACGACCTCCGCTCATGCCGCATGGTGCGCGTTGGAGCACCCGTTCGGCGGCCGGGCCACGTTCCGATGAGGCGTGTCGGCTCGGACTGACAAGATCGATGAGAGCGGACACACGAGGCCGTCGACCGGCCGGTCGTCGCCCGCGCGAGCCGCGCCGGCGGGTGGTTCAGCGGGCGGCGGGGCCGGCTCCTCCGACGCGGTTCGCCAGGCCGTCCAGGATGAGGGCCAGCCCCGCCTCGAACGCCGACTCGTGATCGATCGGCGGGAGGACGGGATGGTCCGCATCGGCACCGGGGCCGGCGTCCGCCTGTTCCTCCAGAACGCACCCGACCGTGAAGCGACCGGCAGCCAGCATCGCCATCTGGGCATCCCGCTCGGGCACGCCGGACGCACACAGAAAGGCCATTTTGTGGGCGATTCGGCCCAGGTCTGCCGCTCCGGGGTTACTTCCGGCGTGGAGGCGCGCACCGTCGCGACGCATCAGCAGGGTGCGGCGGAAGCCGCGCGTGTTCTCCAGGAACCACTCCCGCCAGTCGTCGGCGGGCTCCGGTAGCGGTGCCGTCGCATGGGGCGTCATGGCCGCCTCGGCCATGGCGCCGAGCAGCTCCTTCTTGTTCCGGAAGTGGTAGTAGAGCGACGGCTGCTCGACGCCCAGTCGCTTCGCGAGCCGCCTTGTACTGACAGCGTCCAGACCGACCTCGTCCAGTAGGTCCAGCGCCTCGCCGACGACGGTCTCACGGTTCATCTTCACGTTGACAACCTATCGGTGATAGGTGACGCTGTAAATCCACCTATCACCGATAGAAAGTGGGTGCTGCCATGACACGCGCAGCCGGAATTCCGTCCTTGAGGGTCCTCATCTGCGGCGGCGGGATCGCGGGCGAGGCCGCGGCCTACTGGCTCGCCCGAGGCGGTCACCGGGTGACCGTCGTCGAACGTTTCCCGGCACTGCGGGCCACGGGCGCCCAAGTCGACCTTCGAGGCCAGGGCATCGACGCGGTACGGCGCATGGGTCTGCTCGACGTCGTCGGGAGCAAGCTCGTGGACGAAGCCGGCGTCGCCCTGGTGAACGCTCGCGGCAAGGCGAGGGCGACGATCATGGCCAACACCTCCGGCCGAGGCCGGCAGACCCTGACCTCCGAGTACGAGATCATGCGCGGTGACCTGGTGCGCGTGCTCCACGACGCGACGAAGGAGGACGTGGAGCACGTCTTCGGCGTGAGCGTGGACCGTTTCGAGCAGGACGAGAAGCGAGTGGTCGCCCACTTCTCGAACGGCACTTCCGGCGAGTTCGATCTCCTGGTCGGCGCGGACGGGCAGGGATCACGCCTCCGGCGGGCCATCCTGCCGCCCGGTACTGCGGATCCCTACCGGCGAGTGGGCATCCACATGGCCTACTGGTTCATCCCACGCATCGCGACGGACACCAACATCCGGGACACCTACCACGCCCCCGGCCGGATGATCATGCGCAGGAGTCACAACCCGGCCGAGACTCAGGTCTACTTCATACTGCGGGAGGAGTCCGAGGAAGCCTCAGCCGTCCACCGAGAGCCGATCGAGCGCCGGAAGAAGTTCTGGTCCGACAGGTTCCGCGACGCGGGATGGCAGACCGAGCGCTTCCTCGAAGGCATGCGGACGGCCGACGACTTCTACTCCCAGGAGGTCGTGCAGGTGTGCACGGACACCTGGTCGAAGGGGCGGGTGGTCCTGGTCGGGGACGCCGCACACTGCGCTTCACCCTTCAGCGGCATGGGGGTCTCCGGCGGCTTGGTCGGCGCCTACGTCCTGGCCGGCGAGATCAACCGGCATCCGCACGATCTGCCCAGGGCCCTGGCGGACTACGACACCACGTTGCGGCCCTTCGTCGACGAGATCCAGGCCACGGTCAAGCCGCGTCTTTTGCGACTGGCCATGCCCGGAAGCAGGTGGGCCATCGACGCCTTTCACTCCGCCGCCGCGGTGGCCTGCTTCCTGCGCCTCCCGGAACTCGTCGCGCGCCACGCGAAGGAGGACCGAGGCGGCGACTGGCGACTCCCGGAATATCCGGATCTCGACAACGGGTAGGCGCCCACGTCGTCGGCGCCGCCGATGCGGTTCGAGAAGTCGCGCCGGGCCCCTTCCGGCACGACGTCGCCCCGACCCGGCCCGTCCCGCCGCCGTCACCCCGGCACGGCGGTCCACGTCACCGCGCGATGGCCCCGGCACGCCGCCTCCAGCGCGACCCGCCACTGGTGCTCGGCCCGCTCCTCCTCGCCCAGCGCGCCGCGCAGTTCCAGACTGGCCAGCCCGTGCACCAGGGCGCTCAGGTGGGTGGCGGTGTCGTACGGGTCGGTCGGCGCGAACCGGCCGCAGGCCACGCAGCGGGCGACCGCCCGCACCAGGGTGTCGAAGGTGCCCTGGATCCGGGCCAGATCCGCCTCGCTCGGGAGGAAGTCGGCGATCGGCCGGCCGAACATCAGGTCGTAGCGATGCGGGTTCGCGCGCGCCGCGGCCCGGTAGGCGTAGCCCAGCGCGAGCAGGTCGGCCTCCGGGTCGCCGTCGACCGGCACGTCGGCGAACCGCTCCTCCAGGGCCGCGAATCCGTCCAGGAACATCGCCCGCAGCAACCCGGCCTTGTCCTGGAAGAGGTTGTACACGGCGGTCGTCGAGGTGCCCACCTCGTGGGCGACCCGTCGAGTGCTCAACGCCTGCGGACCCTCCTGCGCAAGCAACCGCCCGGCTGCCTCCAGCAACTCCCGGCGGAGTTCATCCCAATCGCGCGTGCGTGGCCGTCCCATGTTGACAACAGTATCGCAACGCTGTTTCATAACGCCGTATCCAAAATCACCCTCCCCGGGTCGGGACACGCGTCACAGGGAGGACCACCACGGGGAGTCCTCATGTCCACCGGATCCGATCTGCACGTGGTTCTCGGCGCCGGCGGCGCGGTCGGCGGCGCCGTCGTCGACGAACTCGTCGCGCGTGGCCGGCGGGTGCGCGCGGTCAACCGCAACGGCGTCCCGACCGCGCCCGACGGCGTCGAGGTCCATCGGGGCGACGTCACCACGGCCGACGGGGCCGCCGCGGCCTGTGCCGGCGGCGCCGTCGTCTACCACTGCGCGGCTCCGGCCTACACCCGGTGGGCGAGCGAGTTCCCGCCGATGACCGACGCGATCCGCCGGGGCGCGGCGGCGGCCGGCGCCAAGCTGGTGTTCGCGGACAACCTGTACATGTACGGGCCGGTGAGCGCGCCGATGACCGAGGACATGCCCTACGCGGCCGGCTTTCCCAAAGGCCGGGTGCGAGCCGGGATGGCCCGCTCGCTGCTGGCCGCGCACGAGGCCGGCGAGTTGCGGGTGGCGCTCGGCCGGGCGTCCGACTACTACGGCCCCCGCGGGGTGAACAGCACTGTCGGGGAGACCGTTTTCGGCGCGGCGGTCCAGGGCAAGGTCGCCCGCTGGGTGGGGCCGTTGGACCAGCCGCACTCGTTCAGCTACCTGCCCGACTTCGCCAAGGGGCTCGTGGTGCTCGGCGAGGACGCCCGCGCGGACGGGCACGCGTGGCACATCCCCACCGCCGAGCCGGTGACCGGACGACAGTTCCTGGACATGCTCTTCGCGGAATTGGGCTCCCCGGGCAGGTCCGCCGCGGTGGGCCGGACCCTGCAACGCGTGCTCGGCCTGGTGAACCCGACCGTGCGCGCCCTGGGCGAGACCTGGTACCAGCGCGACCGCCCCTTCGTGGTCGACGCCGGCCGGTTCACCGAAACCTTCGGCCCACTCCCCGCGACCTCACACGCCGAGGCGATCGCCGCCACCGTCGCCTGGTTCCGGGGCGCGCGCGCCTGAACCGACCGTGCCCGGCCGCCTTCCCCGACCGCGACACCGACGGGCCCGGGCGGGCCCGCCGGGTGTGCACTCCCGCGCCGGTCCCGCCCCGCGCGAAGACGGGCGCGGGTCGGCATCGCGGACGGGTCCGGCAGCCCTACCGGCTGCCCGTCAGATGCGCGAAGACCACGACATTCGCGGCGTATCCGGTGTGCTTGTCGTATCGACCACCACAGGTGATCACCCGCAATTCCGCGGCCCTGGTCGCCCCGTAGACCACGTCGTCGGGAAAGGCGTCCTTCGGATAGGACCGGACCGCGTCGATCGTGAAGACCGCCGTGCGGCGGTCCCGCCGCTTCACCTCGATCCGGTCACCCGACCGCAGCAGGCCCAGTTTGAAGAACACGGCCGGGCCCGAGCGGGTGTCCGCGTGACCGACCGTGATCGCGTTTCCGCGCGCGCCGGGGGCGACGCCGTCGCGATACCAACCGACCAGGTTCTTGTTGCCCACCGGCGGCGTGGCCAGCCGCCGGTCCGGGCCGGTGCCGAGGGCGCTCATCGGCGCGTCGACACCGATCGCCGGGATCCTGATCCGAGTCGGCGCCGACGCCGTCAGCGGCGCGGCGTCCACCCGGTGCGATGCGTCGTTGGGGGTCCGGACGTGGGCCGACGCCTCGGCCCCGACGGGAGCCGGCGGCCGCTCGACCGCGCCGTCTCCGGAACCGTGCTGGACCAGCCACAGCCCGACGGCCACCGCCAACGCGGTCGCCCCGGCCGCGAACGGGCCGCGGCCACGCGTGCGCTGAGCCGGCGCGGGCTCAGCTCGTCCCATCGCCCGCGGCACGACGACGCCGAGCGAGGTGGAAGCCGAAGCCGCCGAGCGCCACGCCCACGACCAGCACGCCGGCCGTCACCTCTCCCGCGTCGACGTGCGAACCGCCGCCACCGGCGTTGACGCTGCCCATCGGCTGCCCGGACCTGGCACCACGGGTGGTGCCACCGGTGACCGTACCGGCGGGGCAATCGACGTTGAAGACCTTCTGCTTGCCGGCCCCCTGCTCACCCGCGAAGGTCCACACCAGCTTGTACTGCCCGTTGGGCAACGACAGGTTCGGGGTGCGACCGGTCCCGCCCACGAGGGGGATGGTCCCGCCCAGCGCGGCCCCGTCACTGGTCGCCGGCTGCGCGGCGATCGTATAGGTGAGCGACTGGAGCATGTCGAAGTCGAGCGCGGTCAGGTTGAACAGGCACACCTTGGGATCGTTGCTCCGGTCCGTCGGCGACGCGGTGCTCACGTGCACCTTCACATCGCCGTGGTCCCCCGGCGTCGTCGGCAGCGCGTGCGCCATACCGGTACCGGCGAGCGTGGCGGCACCCAGCGCGATCGCCGCGACGGTCAGCCGCCGGGATCGGTTGGACGGACTGTGGCACGGGGATGGCATCACGATGGGCACTCCACGGAGAGGACGAATGACGGCGATCACATCACCTGAAGATGCGATATTGCGACGGTGCCTCCCACGTCCGTCGCCACGATGGCGACACACACCGCCCCACCTCGGATTCACCCGCATGTCGCAATACGTGGCAAAAACAGCCGTCCTGCCCACGGCGACCGGGCCGGATGACATCTCGAACGGCCCGATATGGTGATATGCCGGATCCGCTGGTGAATCCACCGGTTTGACATCGGGTCCGGGCAGGCGTAATCCGAGACATATGTGCGCGCAAGCAGCGGAGCGGCCGCCCCGCCGCACGGTACGAAGACGCCCGGTACCCGGACGTGGGTGGCGCCCATGACCGGCGTGGCGCCCCGGCCCGGTGCCGGGCCCGGTCCACTTCGTGCGGTACGAAGCGAGGCCGACGTCGACCAGGAACGCGACGCGATCCTGGCCGACTGTTCCGCGTGCCTGGACAGCGCCGTACGCGGCACCGGGGCCTACGCCGGGGTGGTCTACCTGCGCTCACCCGATCGGCGCTCGCTGGTCCTGGCCAAGGTGGCCGGATTGGCCCTGTCCCTGCTCGGGCCGTGGAGCCGGGTCCCGGTGACCGGCGCGCTGCCCGCACCGGAGGCATACCGCACCGGCCGCACCGTCTTCCTCGCCGACGACGGCGACACCATGCGGCGCTTCCCGCAGTTGGCCCTGGGCATGCCCTACGCCTACGCGTCCGCCTCGGCACCGGTTCGCTCGGGCAGCGAGACGTTCGGCGTGGTGTGTGTGATGTGGCCCGCTTCCCCCGGACGCGGCCTGCCCCCCTCGCGGCGGCGCAGCCTGCGCGCGGCGACCCAGCGCCTGGGCAACGCGCTCGGCGCACGGCTCGCTCGCGGCACGCCCGTGGACTACGACGGCCCGCCCACGGTGACCCTGCTGCCCGCGAACACGTTCCCGCTGATCCGAGTGGGCCTGTTCGACTGGAACGTGGCCACCGGCGACTTCGACGCGGACGAGGAATTGTGCGAGCTGTTCGGAGTCGACCCGGCCGGGTTCGATCGCCGCGCGACGACCCTGGCCGCCCGGGTGCTCTCCGGCGGCGGGCAGGAGTTCCGCGACGCCGCGCGGCAGGCGGTGGCGACCGGCCGGGTGCTCGCCTGGCGGCTCCAGGTGGCCGGGCCCGACGGGGCCGGCCAGCCGCTGGAGGTGTGGGGCCGGGTTCCCCATGAGGATTCCGGCGACCGGTCGCGGCACCTGGTGGGCGCGGTGCTGGACCTGGGCGCCGGGGCCGCCGCCGCAGAGGCGGTGGAGCGGCTGCGCGACGGCGTCTTCTCGCTCGACCCGGGAGGGCGGATCACCTACGCCAGCCGCAACCTGGCGGACCTGCTCGGCGTGCGGCTGGAGGACGTGCTGGGCCGGACCCCCTGGGAGGCTCTGCCGTGGCTGGCCGACCCGTCCTACGAGGACCGCTACCGGGCGGCGATGCTCTCCCAGCAGCCGGGCTCGTTCCTGGCCCGCACCCCGCGCGACCGCTGGCTGGCGTTCTCGCTCTACCCCGACCCGTACGGGCTGACCGGCAAGGTGGTCCCGGTGGGCCCGCCGCCCGGCGCCGGCGCTCACCCGGCCGAAACCGACCCCGTCCGCACCGAGGCCGAACCACCCCGGCTCGGGGCGATCTACCACGTGCTCCAGATGGCCGGCGCGCTCACCGAGGCCGTGTCGGTCGGCGAGGTGTGCGAGGTGGTCGCCGACCAGATCCTGCCCGCGTTCGGCGGCCGGGAGTTGGCGATCTACGTCGTCCGGGACAAACGCTTCTTCCTTGCCCTGCAGACCGGTTACCCCGAGGGATTCCTGGACCGGTTCGAGGGCGTCCCGCTGGATGCCTCGCTGCCCGGCGTCGAGGCGCTCACCCACGGCGTGCCGATCTTCTTCGAATCGGCCGAGGAGCTGGCCACGGCGTACCCGGGCATCGCGCTCGACGAGATGTCCGCGTGGGCGTTTTTGCCGCTGATCGCCTCGGACCGGTCGGTGGGCAGCTGCATCCTCGGCTTCGACCGGAACCACGTGTTCACCCCCGAGGAGCGCTCGGTGCTCACCGCGCTCAGCGGCCTGATCGCCCAGGCGCTGGAACGGGCCCGGCTCTACGACACGGAATTCGCCCTCGCCCGCGGCCTACAGCACGCGCTGCTCCCGCACCGACTGCCGAAAATGCCCGATCTGGAGGTGGTGGCCCGCTATCTGCCGGGCACCCAGGGCATGGAGATCGGCGGCGACTGGTACGACGTGATCGACACCGGGCGCGGGGTCGGCCTGGTGATCGGCGACGTCGAGGGGCACAGCGTGGCCGCCGCCGGCACCATGGGCCAACTGCGGAGCGCCGTGCGGGCATTCGCCACCGGTGGACAGCGCCCCGACGAGGTGGTGCGGTGCACCAACCGGCTGCTCGCCGACCTGGATCCGGGCCTGTTCGCCAGTTGCTGCTACATCGAACTGGACCCGGCCACCGGCACGGCCGCGGCGGTTCGCGCGGGCCACCCGCCACCACTGCTGCGCGGTCCGGACGGGCGGACCGCGGTGCTGGACGTGGCCGGCGGCACCCTGCTCGGGGTCGACCCGGCAGCCGAATACCCGGTGACCCGTTTGGCCCTGGAGGCGGGCTCGGTCCTGGCCCTGTACACCGACGGCCTCGTCGAGGAGGTCGGCGCCGACCTGGACCGGGGCATCGACCGGATGCGCGCGTCGTTGTCGCAGGCCCCCGACGCGAGCCTGGCCGAGCTCGCCGATCGGATGTTGCTCGACGCGGGCCGATTGACCGAGCGGGCCGACGACGTGGCCGTACTGCTGACCCGGCGGCCGGTTGCCGGTGCCGCTCCGCCGAAGACCCCCGGACCGGCGCCGGGCGCGGAGCCATCGGCCGATCTGCGCTGAGCGGCAAACGCGCGACCATGGAATGAGGAGGAGGAGGGCGCGATGGGTACACCCAACACCGACGGTGCCGGCGACACCGGTACCGACGCGTCCTCCGTGCCCTGGGGTGCGGACCGGGCGATGCTCGACCACCTGCTCAACCGGGCACCCATCGGCATGGCGGTGGTCGACCGCGATCTGCGCTGCGTGTGGCTGAACGACCAGCTCGAACGCAGCGGTGGGATTCCGCGTGCGCTGCGGCTGGGACGACGGCTCACCGAGGTGTTGCCCGGCCTGCCGGCCGAGACCATCGAGGCGATGATGAGCCAGGTGCTGGAGACCGGGGTCCCGCTGATCGACCACGAATACCAGGGCCGCACCGCGAGCGACCCGGACCACGTGCACGCCTATTCCACCTCGTTCTTCCGGCTCGACGACAGCACGGGGGCGCCGGCGGGGGTGTGCTATCTCGTCATCGACGTCACCGACCGCTGGCGGGCCCGGCAGCGGCTCGCGCTGCTCAGCGACATCGGGGCCCGGATCGGCACCACCCTGGACGTGGCGCGCACCGCGCAGGAACTCGCCGACGTCGCCGTTCCCGACCTGGCCGACTTCGCCGCGGTCGACCTGCTGGAACCGGTGCTCGGCGGAGTCGAGCCCGCACCCGGCCCGGTCCGCCGGGACAATCCGGAGTTGATCCGGCTCGGCCAGCGCTCGGCGCGCGAGGGCCGCGACAGTACGGTGGGCGCCGACCCGGCCGAGTCGATCGCCAGCATCGGCGAGCCCGCCCCGGTCGCCCCCAACTCCCCCGGCGCACGCTGCCTGGTCGACGGCAAGGCGGTCCTGGAACCGGTCCTGGACCCGGCGATCCTGCCCTGGCTGGCCGAGGACAAGGTGTCCTCGGAGCGCACCCGCACGGTGGGCCTGCACTCGATGATGGTGGTCCCGATCCGGGCGCGCGGCACGATCCTGGGCGTGGCGCACTTCTTCCGTCGGGACACCCCGGACCCGTTCGAGGGCGACGACCTGATCCTGGCCGAGGAGTTCGTCTCGCGCGCCGCGGTCTCCATCGACAACGCGCGCCGCTTCACCCACGAGCACGCCGCCGCGCTGGCCCTGCAACGCAGCCTGCTGCCGCACGGCCTGCCTCGGCAGACCGCGGTCGAGGTGGCCAGTCGCTACCTGCCCGCCGACGACCGGGCCGGGGTCGGCGGCGACTGGTTCGACGTGATCCCGCTGTCCGGCGCCCGGGTCGCGCTGGTGGTCGGCGACGTGGCCGGACACGGCACGCACGCCGCGGCCACGATGGGCCGGCTGCGCGCGTCCGTGCACACCCTGGCCGACCTGGACATGCCGCCGGACGAGTTGCTCGCCCATCTCGACGACCTGGTCATCCGGTTCGTCGACGAGGAGGGCATCGGTGAGGGCGGCGTGGACACCACCGCACTGGGCGCCAGTTGCCTGTACGCGGTGTACGACCCGGTCAGCCGGCTGTGCACGTTCGCCCGCGCCGGGCACCCGCCGCCGGCCCTGGTGCGCCCCGGCGGCGCTGTGGAGTTCCTCGACCTGCCCGCCGGGCCGCCGCTGGGTCTGGGCGGTCTGCCGTTCGAGTCGGCCGAGTTCGAACTGCCCGAGGGCAGCCTGCTGGTGCTCTACACCGACGGCCTGGTCGAGACGCGCGATCGGGACGTCGACTTCGGGATGGACCGGCTGCGCACCTCGCTCGCCGAGCCGGACCGGCCCCTGGACGAGCTGTGCCGCTCGGTACTGGCGACGCTGGCGCACAATCCGCCGCCGGACGACGTGGCCCTGCTGATCGCCCGTACCCGCACCCTGGACTCCTCGAAGGTGGTGTCCTGGGACCTGCCCGCCGATCCGGCGATCGTGTCCGAGGCCCGTACGCTGGTCGGCCGACAACTCGCCGGGTGGGGGCTGGACGACATCGCGTTCACCACCGAGCTGGTGATCAGCGAGCTGGTCACCAACGCGATCCGGTACGCGTCCGGGCCGATCCGACTACGGCTGATCCGCGACGACACGCTGATCTGCGAGGTGTCCGACGCCACCAGCACCAGCCCCCGGCTGCGCCACGCGCGCACCTCGGACGAGGGCGGGCGCGGGTTGTTCCTGGTCGCCCAGTTCACCCAGCGCTGGGGCACCCGCTACACCGGTGACGGCAAGACGATCTGGGCGGAGCAGTTGTTGCCGGGACCGTTGTGAGCCCGGCGGCGCCGCGGGCCCGGTACACCCACACGCCGATGGTCGCCCTCCGGCCGGTCTTCATCGGCCCGGGACCGGGCGACGCGCCGCCGGCGCTCCATTGCATCGCCGCAACCCCTGCTACGGTTTTTCGCATGTCAGGAACCATCCCCCGCGAATCAGGAAGTGGCCAGGGATATCGCGGGCGCAACTCCACTGCGGACCGCGCCTTGGACATCCTCCTGCTGTTCGGCGACGACCGACTCGCGCTGTCCGCGACCCAGGTCGCCGAACACCTGGGCGTCGCCCGCTCCACCGCGTACCGCTATCTACAGAGCCTGACCTCCAACGGGTTTCTGGAGGAGAACGACGCCGGCTCCGGATTTCGGCTCGGGCCCCGGGTGTTGGATCTGGCCCGGTTGGCCCGCAAGGGAGTCGGTCTGTCCGAGCTGGCCCGTCCGGTGATGCGCACGCTGGCCCGCGCGGTCGGCCAGCCGGTGCTGCTGACCCGCCGGGCCGGCGACGCGGTGGTCTGCCTCGAACGCGAGGAGGCCGTGCACACGTTGCGACTGTCCTACGAACGCGGACAGGTGCTGCCGGTCAACGCCGGCGCCGCCGCCTTGACCCTGTTGGCCTGGGCCGACCACGCCGAACTCGACCGTCTGCTGGCACGCCCGCTCGCCCGCTTCACCGACGCCACCGTGACCGACCCCGAGCGGTTGCGCGCCCGACTCGCCGAGATCCGCACCCGGGGCTACGCGGTGGCGCGTGGCGAACTCGACCCGGACGTGCTCGGCATCGGCGCCCCGGTGCGCCGCGAGGACGGCGACGTCGTGGCGGCGGTGAGCATCGCGGCGCTGTCCCACCGGGTGCCCGACGAGCAGGTACCGAACTACGTGGCGGCGGTGGTCGCCTCGGCCACCGAACTGTCCGTTCAGGTGGCCCGGATGGGCCTGTAGGGCGACGCGGTATGGACGGTCGCCCGGCGCGGGCCGGCCGTCGGCCGGGCCGCCGCCGCAGGGCGGATCGCGGTGCGCGCTCAGCGACGCGACTCGGGACCCCCCGAGGCCGGGTCGGCCGGTGGCGGTGGCGCGGTGCCGGGCGAGCCGAAGGTCAGGCCGGTGAAGTCCCGTCCCTGGACGACCGGGCCGTGCTGGGTTCCGCCACTGATCGTGTTGTGCACCGCACCCGCTGCCTGATCCGGCACCAATGGGGCCAACTCGTCGAGCAGCGCGCGCAGTTCCGCCGCCGCCACCGGATCGGCGCGAAGCAGGCGGCGCAGCCGGGTGCGCCATTCCGCCTCGACGTCCGCGATCACCAGGTCGTCGCCGGCTTCCCGGGCGACGGACAACTCGCGTTGGGAGGACTCCAGTTCGCGTTCGACCGCGCTCCCCTGGGCCGGGTCGCCACGGCCGAACAGGGCGGCGATCCGGGCCCGGGCCTGCGCCCAGGACTCCGACACCATCAGTCCGACCATCGTGGTCGCGCCCGATGCCGCCAACGTCATCAGCTCTGCCTCCACACCGACCCCCGCAGTTGTGGCCGTCGAGGCGGGCCGACCGACGCGCATCGCCCACCCCGAACCGCGTCGTCGCCGAGTCCGTCGTCGCGGGCCCGCCGTTGGGCGCATTGTTGCCCACATCCGCCCCCGAACACGCCGATTTCGCCGAAGTCGCCCGCGTTGGGCAAGGCCGCCCCACGCGACGAGCGCGGCGCAGGGCCGCGGGTGCCAGCTGCGGGCGAGTCCGGATGTCCTACCGATCGACCGGTTGCTCGCCGCGCGTCGCCCGGGTCGAGCGGGTGTCGATCAGGGTGAGCGCGTCCTCCACGGAGCCGGCCGGATCCGGGAGCGGGTAGAGCACGCCGCAGATGGTACGGGTGTCGTCCAGGAGCAGGGTCAGTCGCTTGAGCCGGTCCACGCCGGCCGCCCGGAACGTGGGCAGCCGCAGCGCTGCGGTCAGTTCCAGGTCGGCGTCCGAGAGCAGCGGGAACGGGATGTTCGCGTGCGCGGCGAACGAGGCCAATTGGTCCGGGCGTTGGGTGCTCACGCCGAATACGGAGGCGCCGCGGTCGGTGAACCGGTCCAGCCGGTCGCGGTAGGTGCACGATTCCAGCGTGCAGCCGGGCGCGCCGGGGATCTCGTCCCAGCCGGGCGGGTATCCCTGGAGGCCGGGTGCGTACGCGCCGGGGAAGCAGTACAGCACCGTCCACGCGGTGTCCGCGACCGGGTCGACGCGCGCGTCGGCGGTGGTGCGCAGGGTCAGAACGGGCAGCCGGGTACCGACCAGGGCGTGCGCCTGACGTGCCTCGGCCGAGTCGGATTCCCCCGTGGCGGTGAGCGTGCCGTCGCCCAGGACGTGCCGCGAGCCCCAGTTCTGCAGTGCGACCAGGACCGGGAGCAGACCGCGACCGGACGCGGTGAGGTGGTACTCGTAACGCGGCGGGTGCGGGTGGTAGAGCCGCTTCTCCAGCACCCCGTGGTCCACCAGCGCCTTCAGCCGTTGGGCCAGCACCTTGCGGCTGATCCCGACCTGCTCGTGCAGCGCGCCGAACTGGTGCACGCCCGCCGCGACATCGCGGATCAGCAGCAGGGTCCACCAGTCGCCGACGATGCCGAGCGCCTGGGTGATGGCGCAATCGGCGTCCGTCAGATCCGTGTATCGCATGTGACCTCGCCTTGCCTGGTTCGACCCGCCCACTATAGTGAGTTTCCATTGGTTACTCATTGGTTACTCACTCGCTCGTCCGACGGCCCCGGCCGGACCGCCCGGCGGGCCACGCATCTCGGGGACGCAGATGAGCGAAACGACGCGCGAGACCGGCGCAACCACCGGGACCCCTCGCACGACCGGCGCCTTCCGGCGCTACTGGACCGCCTCGACCATCAGCCACGCCGGCGACGCGGTGACCGCCGTCGCCTTGCCGCTGGTGGCGCTCCAGGGCCTGCACGCGAGCAGCCTTCAGGTCAGCCTGATCACCGTCGCGCAATACACCGCGTGGATCCTGATCGGGCTGCCGGCCGGGGTGATCGTGCAGCGACTGCCGCTGCGCGGCACCCAGGTCGCGATGGATGTGCTGCGGGCCGTCGCGGTCGCGTCCGTCCCGCTCGCGTGGGCCCTGGACGTGCTGCGCCTGTGGCAGTTGATCGTGGTCGCCTTCGTGGTCGGCCTGGCGAGCGTGGTCTTCGACGTGGGCAACGCGACGCTGCTGCCGTCGATCGTGAGCAAGGAGGAGTTGACCGCCCGCAACAGCCTCACCTCGGGCTCCGTCTCGGCCACCCAGCTCGGCGGGCCGTCGCTGGGCGGTGTGCTGGTGCAACTGTGCGGCGCCGCGAACGGGCTGCTGGTGGACGCGGTCAGCTACCTGGTGTCCGCGGTGCTGTTGCGCGGCCTGCCGCGGCCCGCCCGATCGGCGCCGCCCACCACCGGGCCCTCGGTGTCCGCGCTGATCTCCGAGGGGCTGCGCTACGTGCGCCGGCACCCGGTGATCCGCCCGTGCGTGGCCGCGGCGACCACCGTCAACTTCGCCTGCGGCGCGCTGCTGGCGCTCGCCCCGGCGTTCCTGGTCCGCACCCTGGACGCACCGGCCGCGCTGGTGGGCGTGCTGATCGCCTCCGAGGGGGTGGGCAGCCTGCTCGCCGCGGCGCTGACTCCGCGCCTGGTCGCCCGGGTGGGCAGTGCCCGCGCCCTGCTGGGGGCCTCGCTCTTCGCCGCCGTCGCGCTCGGGTTCGTGTCGGCGGCCGGCCACGGTCTCGGGCTGTTGGTCTTCGCCGTGGCGAACGCGGGCTTCGGCGCCGGGGTCGTGGTGCTCAGCATCCTCACCCGCACCCACCGGCAGACGGTGACCCCGCCGGACCTGCTGCCCCGGGTGATGGCCACGGTCCGGTTCGTGTCCTGGGGCGCGATCCCGATCGGCGCGCTGGCCGCCGGGCTGACCGCGACCTGGCTGGGCAACCGAGGCGCCCTGGGCACGCTGTCCGGGATCGCCTTCCTGGCCCCTCTCGTGCTGTGGGCGAGCCCGATCCGCACGCGGCGGGAACTGACCTGACCGCGCGGCCGGGCCGCATGGCCGCGGTCGGAGCCGGGTCCGGCACCGGGCCGGGATCGGGGTCGATGCCGGGAGCGGGGTCGGCGCCGGCGTCGAAGTCGCCGGGCTCCCTAACCGGCCCCGTGCCCCTCGTCAACCCCCGCCGGCCGAACCGATTTCGGCTCCCGCGCCGACTCTCCCGTCCGCATCGGGAAACCAGGTGACCGCACCCGAGTTCTTGATCTACCTTGGGCGCATGGATGTGACCCGCAAGCGGATCGGTGAGCCGCGCCACGCGTTCGGCAACCGCCCGCGGAGCGCGCATCCGACGACGAACCGGGAGCCGTGGAAGGGCCGTTGGCCCGATCGCTCCGGGTCGCCTCGCGGCTGAACCGCCACCGGTAGGCGGTGCGACGACCATGGTCGTCGCACCCGCCGGCCCCCGGCCGAACAGTCGCCTCCGAGCCGACCCGAAGGCCGCCGCCCCGCGCCGAGCCCGGTCCGTACCGGCTCCGCCGGCGCCCGCATCCTGATCCTCCATCGACCGACCATGCCGCGCCCCGCGCCGCACCGGTCCGGCACACCGCCACGCCCGCACACCGGCGTCCGGCGTCGCCGACCGACGCGTGCGCGGCGCGTCCATGGGTCGATGGGGTGTGTCCGGTAGCGCGCGCACCGGTCCCGGCGGCCACCGCGCCCCGGCATGCCGGCCATCCGACGAAACCCCTCTCCCACCGTGCCGTTCACCCACCGCACGCGGCCCTGCCGCGCGCCGGGCCGACTCGGCGGGGCGACGGGTCGATGGCGGCTGCCCGGATTCGTCACCATCCATCCCATCCAGCAGGAGAGAAGACCCCGTCATGACCACAACCGCCCGCGACCTCGCCGGCATCCGCAACATCGGGATCATGGCCCACATCGACGCCGGCAAGACCACCACGACCGAGCGGATCCTGTTCTACACGGGCGTCTCGCACCGGATCGGCGAAGTCCACAACGGCACCACCACGACGGACTGGATGCCGCAGGAGCGCGATCGCGGCATCACCATCACCTCCGCCGCGATCACCTGCGACTGGACCCTGGACGGGGTGAGCCATCGGATCAACCTCATCGACACACCCGGCCATGTCGACTTCACCGTCGAGGTGGAACGCTGCCTGCGCGTGCTCGACGGCGCGGTGACCGTATTCGACGGGGTCGCCGGGGTCGAGCCGCAGTCCGAGACGGTGTGGCGGCAGGCGGACCGCTACCGGGTGCCCCGGATCTGCTTCGTCAACAAACTCGACCGCACCGGCGCCGAGTTCCATCGGTGCGTCGAGATGATCGGCGAACGACTGGGCGCGGTGGCCCTGGTCGTGCAGTTGCCGATCGGCGCCGAGGCGGACTTCCGCGGTGTGGTCGACCTGGTCCGTATGCGGGCCCTGCTGTGGTCCGCCGAGAGCGGACTCGGCGAGGCGTACGAGGACGCCGAGATCCCGGCCGCGCACCTGGCGACCGCGCTCGCCTGGCGTGGCCGGCTGCTGGAGACCGTGGCCGAACACGACGAGGCGATGTTGGAGCTGTACCTGGCGGGCGAGGAGCCCACCGAGGCACAGTTGCACGCCGCGATCCGCCGGGTCACCATCGCGTCCGGTCTCGACGAAGGCCGCACCGTAACCCCCGTTCTGTGCGGAACCGCTTTCAAGAACAAGGGAGTTCAGCCACTGCTCGACGCCGTCGTGCGCTACCTGCCGTCACCGCTGGACGTAGACGCGATCGTGGGTCACGCGGTCGACGCGCCACAGACCGAGGTCCGGCGCCGGCCGTCGGACGAACAGCCGCTCGCGGCACTGGCGTTCAAGATCGCCAGTGATCCGCACCTGGGCAAGCTGACCTTCATCCGGGTGTACTCGGGCCGACTCGCCGCCGGCGACCAGGTGCAGAATCCGGTCAAGGGCCGCAAGGAACGCGTCGGCAAGATCTACCGCGTGCACGCCGACAAACGAGAGGAGATCGCGTCCGTGGGCGCCGGCGACATCGTCGCGGTGATGGGGCTGCGGCAGACCACCACCGGCGAGACGCTGTGCGATTCGGCGCACCCGGTGATCCTGGAATCGATGGACTTCCCGACCCCGGTGCTGGAGGTGGCCATCGAACCCAGGTCCCGGGCGGACCAGGAGAAACTGGGCGTCGCCATCCAGCGCCTGGCCGAGGAGGACCCGTCCTTCCGGGTCAAGACCGATCGGGAGACCGGCCAGACCATCGTGTCGGGCATGGGCGAACTGCACCTGGAGGTGCTGGTCGACCGGATGCGGCTGGAGTTCGACGTCGCGGCCGACGTCGGCCGGCCCCGGGTCGCCTACCGCGAGACGGTGCGCGCGGCGGTGCCCGGGCACGACTACACCTATCGCAAGCAGACCGGCGGCAAGGGCCAGTACGCCAAGGTCCGGATCGCGATCGAACCACTGGAGGGAGAGGGCTACGAGTTCGTCGACAAGATCACCGGCGGGCGCGTCCCGAAGGAGTACATCCCGTCGGTGGACGCGGGCTGCCGAGCGGCGATGGAGTTCGGGGTGCTGGCCGGCTACCCGCTCACCGGCCTTCGGGTCACCCTGCTCGACGGCGACTTCCACGACGTCGACTCGTCCGAGATGGCCTTCCGGATCGCCGGTTCGCTGGCCTTCAAGGAGGCCGCGCGGCTCGCGTCGCCGGCGCTGCTCGAACCGACGATGGCGGTCGAGGTGACCACGCCCGAGGACTACCTGGGTGAGGTCATCGGCAACCTCAACGCCCGGCGCGGGCAGGTCGCCACGATGACCGAACGCTCCGGCGCCAAGGTGGTCACGGCGCTGGTGCCGCTCGCCGAGATGTTCGGCTACGTGGGCGACCTGCGCGGCCGGACCTCGGGTCGGGCGAGCTACACGATGGAGTTCGCCGCGTACGCCCCGGTGCCCGGGCACGTCGCGGAGGCGATCCTGGCCAAGGCGGGCGCCGCGTAGTCGCCGACGGGGGCGCGGGGTTCCGCTCGACATGCGGGATTCCGCCCCCCGAAGGGGTCTCCCGTCGCGATCGACGCGGCGGGAGACCCGCCTCCCGGCGCGGCGGGCGAACACGGCTTCGTCGGGCGCGGCGACGGCGGACGCGGCCGCGTTCGGGATCCGGCCGCGGCCGAGCCGGTGCGCGATCGGCCGGCTCAGTCCGGGACGGGCAGGGCACCGCGGTAGGCGAACCCGGTCCGGTAGGCCCACACCACCGCCTGGGTGCGGTCGCGCACGTCCAGCTTGGCCGGCACGTGCTTGACGTGCATCGATCCGATGATCCGGGCGGTCGCACCCCGTAGCGAGAACAGGGTGAACAACGAGATCCAGGCCGGCCACCGGGTCACCGTGGTGGCGTAGCCCGCCGCCGCGTTGACCACCACCAGCGCCGACGTGGCGAAGACCACCGGGATCGGCGCGACCCTGCGCCAGAGCAGGCACAGCGCGGACCCGACCGCGAGCCCGACACCCACCACGTCCAACGCGTGGTAGGGCGGACCGGCGGGCGCGAGCAGGGTCACCGAGGCCGCCGCGACCACGAATCCCAGGGTCAGCCAGGCGTCGGAATTGCGCATGGCCCATCCTGCACCGGCACCGCCCGGGTCGGTCCACCTCCCCTCGGCGGAGACACACCTCCCTCGCAGGAGGGAGGCGGTTCCCCCGTCACGAGGGGCGAGCGGAACACCCCGGGCTTCCTAGCGTTGCCGGCACGCAGCGAGAGAGCGTCGCCGGCGCGCGGGCAGCGCGTCGCCGGCACGCGGGGAAAGGACGCCCGGAGATGACAGCGGTGACGCACGGCTCGACCCGACGACGCACGGTCGGGGTCTGGTGGCCGGCCCTGAGCGCCCTGGCCATCGCGGTGCTCGCGCCGCTTCCCTACCTGACCGACACCCTGACGGAACCGGCCTCGGACGACCGCGACATCGCCGCGAACTACGCGGACCGACCGCGGTGGGCCCAGGCGTTCTTCCACACCCACGTCGGCGCCGCCGGCCTGGCCCTGCTGCCGGCCCGGCGCCCGATCCGCGGCTTCGGGCCGGCTGAGCGGCGAAATCCGGTCGATGCCGGCCGATGCCCGAACACCTCAAGATCATTGTGCCCGTCATGTGCGCGGGGGGCGGATGTCGCCCATTCGCCACCTACGGCCCATAGCGTCTGCGGCGGCATCCGCCGACGCCCCCGACCGGAGGAACGCACATGGCGACCGAGCACCACACGCACCGACCCGACCACCCCACTCCGCAGTTGCCCGAATGGGCGGACCCGGAGGTGGCCGAGGACCGGCTCGACGCGCAGGGCGTGTCCCGGCGCGGCCTGATCGGTCGGGCCGGCCTGTTCGGCGCCGGCTTCCTCGGCGCGTCGGCGCTCGGCGCGGTGGGTGCCGGTTCGGCCGCGGCGGCCGAATCCGACGACGCGGTGCAGGCGAGTTCGCGACCGGGCCAGGACGGCCCGCCCGCCAAGTTCGTCTACCTGGTGGGCGACCACCACGTGCACACGGTCTACAGCCACGACGCGAAGTACGGCTTCGCCCAATCAGCGGCGCAGGGGCGGCAGTTCGGCCTGGACTGGATCGTCTACACCGAGCACGCCAACTTCGGCCACGCCAACGCCGGCGGCGCGGAGCGCGAGCACGCGGAGATCCTCAAGGCACGCCAGGAGAACCCCCGGGTGCTGATCTTCCAGGGCCTGGAGTGGTACGTCCCCGCCGCCGAGCACGCGACCGTCATGGTCGCGCCCGGCCGCAACGAGGTGGAACTGCTGCGCCGATTCGAGCTGACCTTCGATGCCAAGCTCAACAAGTTCGACGTGGGCGCCGTCGGCGACCCGGCCACCGCCGCCAACGAGGCCAAGGCGGTGGAGGCGATCCGCTGGCTCGGTCAGCGCAGGCGCGAGGGCTTTGTCGAGGACGTCCTGGTGCTGGCCAACCACCCCAGTCGGCTGGGCATCGTCTCGCCGCACGAGCTGCGCGCGTGGCAGGACGCGGACCCCTCGATCTTCCTCGGTTTCGAGGGCGCGCCGGGTTCGCAGGCCAACGCCGATCCGGCCTGGGTGAAGTACCGCGAAGGCCAGTCGGGGCCGGGCACCTTCCAGCGCGGCGAGTACCAGAACGCGCCGTCCCCGCAGAGCTGGCCCAGGTACCCGATCGAGACCTACCGCACGCACGGCGGCTTCGACTGGATGACCGCGACGGTCGGCGGCATGTGGGACGCGCTGCTCGCCGAGGGCCGGCTGTGGTCGGTCACCTCGAACTCGGACAACCACCGCACCATGTTCGACACCCACGCGGACGGCGCCTACCCGCCCGGCAAGGGCTTCGACGACCTGGGCTCCAAGCCGCTGCCCGTGGACACCGGGGTCCCGCAGCCCGGCAGCGACTTCTGGCCGGGTCAGTTCAGCCGCACCCACGTGGGCGTCGAGCGCTTCGGCTACCGCGACGTGATGGCCGGCCTGCGGGCCGGGCGGGTGTGGGTGGACCACGGCCAACTGTTGGACGGCCTGGACGTGTGGATGGTCGCGGACAACGGCCACAGCGAGCCGGTCACCCTGGGCGGCCGACTGCCGCTGGCGGCCAACCGCAGCGCCACCCTCTACATCCGGATCACCACCGCCAACCGGCCCAACTACCACGGCGAGGTGCCCCGCCTCGCGCACGTGGACGTGATCACCGGAACGGTCACCGGCAAGTCCCGCGACGCGGACTCGTGGCAGGCCCCGGACACGCGCGTGAGCAAGCGCATCGACGTGTCCGGCCGCACCGGCACCTACACCCTGAAGGTGCAACTGCCGCGCCGGAACAAGCCGTACTACGTCCGCCTGCGGGGCAGCGACGGAAACCGGCACGGCGTGGGCCCGTTCGGCGCCGGCGTCGACCCGGCCGGCCCGATCCAGCACCCGAACAACGACGGCGACCCGTGGCGCGACATCTGGTTCTACAGCAACCCGATCTTCGTCGACGTCAAGGGCTCGCACGGGGACAACTGACCCACGCGCGATACGGCCGAGGCCGGGGTCGGGGCACTCGCCCTTCGACCTCGGCCTCGGCCACGAGCCGGGCCCTGGTGCGGACCGCGCTCGGTGTGGCCGTACTGGGCAGCATCCTCTCCGGCACCTACACCGGCGCGATGCCCGACTCGGCGCCCGAGCAGGCCAGGCAGTCGATCTCCGACGCGCTCGCCCTGGCCGACGCCTCCGGCGAGCACGCCCTGGCCGACACCGCCCGCGAGGCATTCACCAGCGCGATGTCGGCCCTGTTCTGGGCCGGCGCCGCCTGCGTCCTGGCCGCCTCCGCACTCGCGCTGATCCTGATCCGCGACCCGAAGCCGCACGCATCGACGGCGGATGCCCCGACTGCGGACGCGTCCACGGCGGACGCGTGCACGCCGCCGCAGGCGGCTTCGGCGGCCCGGGGTCCGGACGACCGGGTCGGCCGTGTCACCACCGATGGGAACGGGCGGCGTGTGATGGTCGTTTCGGGTTCATGAGCACGACATCGACGCCCGAGGCCGCGGCCTGGGCCGCCGCGTTGGGCGAACTCCGCAGACACCTCAAGGTGGTCCGCGTCGCGCCGCGGGGACCGCGACGAAGTCCCTGGCGCACGTACGCGTTCAACCTTCCGGAGACGTACCCGTTCCACATCGCCGATGTTCCCGACAATCGGGCCTGGGCTCGCGTCGCCGCGGAGATGATGCGGCGTCACAACCTGGAGCGGTTCGAACCGCGTCGGTACGAGGCCGCGCCGGACGGTTGGTTCGCGACCACGGAGTACGACTCGGATCCTCGCGGATGGGCGAACATGGCCGTCGATTGGATCGAGTTCCGCGTCACCGAGGGCCACGCCCTCCTGCCCCAACTCGACGAGGTGGGTTGGATGGCGGCGGCGCAATGCCTCAGGACGTCGTGTTGGGACATGGAAACCCGCGAGGACGAGCGGGCGATCCGGGCCGCGGAGACGTTGCTCGACCGCTTCGGTCGCCGCGCCCGGTACTACGTCAACGACAGTCCCACCCCGCTCGCGGCCCGCGATCACGATTTCGTCCAGTGCTACAACGACCTGGTCGGCCTGGGCGGCGGCTGTATCGGACTCGTGGTCGTCTCCGATGACGAGGTCGGCATGTTCTGGTCGGCCGCGGACGACTGAACGGTCCGAGCCGGCGCGGGCTTCAGTGGGTGGCGCCGCCCGGGGCGGAGATGTCGTCGATGCGGGTGACGGCCGTGGTCATGATGGCGCGCAGGCCGGCGGCGATCGTGGGCAGCGGGAGCGAGGGGGCCACCCGGTCGGTGGCCTGGTCGGAGGAGAACGGGACGTGCACGAAGCCGCCGCGGGTGCTGGGACGTTCGGTGGCGAGCAGGTGCATCAGGCCGTAGAAGACGTGGTTGCAGACGAAGGTGCCGGCCGTCTGGGACACCGATGCGGGCACGCCGGCCTCGCGGGCCGCCGCCACGCACGCCTTGACCGGCAGCGTGGCGAAGTACGCGGCGGGGCCCGCCTCGGCGATCGGTGTGTCGATCGGCTGCCGGCCGGCGTTGTCCGGGATCCGGGCGTCGTCGATGTTGATCGCGACCCGCTCCACGGTCACGTCCGGCCGGCCGCCGGCCTGGCCCACGCACAGCACCAGGTCGGGATCGACCCGCTCGACGGCCGCCCGCAGTTCCTCCAGCGCGACCCCGTACACGCAGGAAAGCTTGACCACCGTCACCGCGAGGCCCGGCTCGGGCGCGTCCGCGAGCAGACGGACGGCCTCCCACGAGGGGTTGGTGGCCTCGCCGGCGAAGGTGTCGAATCCGGTGACGAGTACGCGGGTCATGGCAGTTCTCTCCTGGGGCGGCCGAGCGACGGGGAGGGGTGGGGCGAGCGCGGGCTCAGAAGGCGAAGGCCGACATGATGCCGATGTTGACCACGAGCAGCGCGCCCGCGGTGGGCAGTTGCGCCTTGATCGGCCCGTACTGGTCCTTGAGCCCCAACAGGGCCGCGGGCACGATGTTGAAGTTGGCCGCCATCGGAGTGCACAGCGTGCCACAGAAGCCGGCGAGCATGCCCAGTGCGAGCACGACCGCCGGGTCGCCGCCGCCCTCGACCACCAGCACCGGCCAGCCGATCGCCGCGGTCATCACCGGGAACGCGGCGAAGGCGTTGCCCATGATCATGGTGAACAGGAACATGCCCAGGCAGTACACGATCACCGCGACGTAGATTTTGCCGTCCGGCAACACCTTCGAGGTGAGCACGCCGACCTGCTTGCCGACCCCCGAGACTTGGAAGATCGAGCCGAGCGTGGCCAGCAGTTGCGGCAGCAGCAGCGCCCAGCCCATCGCCTCCAGCATCGAGCGGCCCTCGTGGATCGGCACACTGATCCGCTTCTCGCGGACCACGAGCATGCCGACCACGAGCGCGACGATAGCGCCGATGCCCAGGCCCAGGAGGGTCTCGCTGCCCTTTTGCAGGACCGGTTCGGAGCCGATGTGCCACTTCTTCACGATCACCGCGCACACCATCGCCACCACCGGGATGGTCAGTGCCGGAATGAACAGGCGGCTGCCGAGTCGGGCGGCGATGGCGACGCGCTGCTCGCGATCGGTGCTGTGCACGGTGCCCTTGCCGGTGAAGCCGAAGCCGGCCAGACACACCATCACCAACACGGCCACGCCCAGCGGTTCGGCCGGGGAGGTCTTCTCCACGACGCGGGTGCTGTAGATGAATCCGGCGCCGAGCAGGCCCCAGAACGCGGCGCTGCCGAACCGCTTGGGATTGCTGCGGTCCACGAGCATCTGCGCGGCCATCACCAGGAAGACGGCGCCGACGAGCCAGAAGAACCACTCGACCTTGATCACTTGAGCTTCCCCTCGGCGACGGCGCCGGCCATGGGATCTGCGACGGCGGACGCGGCGGCGGTTTCGGCGGGCGGCCCGGCGGCGGCGACCGCCGCGAACTCGCGGGCCAACGTGCGGTCCAGCCGCAGCAGTCGGCCGCCGTGGATGAGGAACGCGAAGACGGCGGTGGGAATCGCCCACAGCGCCACGTGCAGCGGCTCGATGTGCTGGTGGTACGTGGTGTTCACGAAACCGGTGATCAGCAGGATCGAACCGACCGCCAGGAAGCAGTCCTCGCCGAAGAACAGGCCGACGTTGTCGGCGCCCGCGGCATGCGAACGAATCTTCTCCCGGGTCTTGTCCGGCAGCGGTCCGTGGCTGCGCTCGGCGGCGCCCTCGGCCATCGGGACCACCAGCGGACGTACCGTCTGGGCCGGTCCACCCAGGCTGACCAGGCCGACGGCGGCGGTGACCTGGCGCAGACCCAGGTACAACACCAGGAAGCGCCCGGTGGTGAGTTTGCCGAACCGCGCGATCAGGGTCCGGGCCTGCTCCTGGAGGCCATTGCGTTCCAGGAGCCCGATCACCGGCAGGGTGATCGCGAAGATCGTCACGCCCCGGCTGGACGCGAAGCCGTTGCCGAAGGCGGCGAGCACTTCGCGCGGTGACAGGTCACCGAGCAGGCCGGTGGCCACGCCGGAGACACCCACCACCAGCAGGGGGTTGCGTCGAGTGGCGAACCCTACGATCACCAATAGGACGCCGAGGAGCACAATCATGCGCAGCCTTCCACGCTCGGGTCCTCGAACAGGGGGACGAGGAGGTGCCGAGGAGGCTAAGCTATTGTTGAACAATCCCACAAGACCTTGTGAACGGTACGGGATCTTGATCTACTCCTCCCGCACCGCTCGTCGCATTCTGGGGGACCCCACATGGGCCAAGACGTCGACCTCGCCCGGTCTGTCGCCGACGACACGCTGGGACGCCTTGCCGCCGACCGCGACCTGCTCGGCCGCTCGGGCACCGCACAGCGCGTCGCCGAAGTGCTGCGGGACCGGATCGCCGAGGGCGCGCTGCCACCCGGCACCCGACTGTCCGAACAGGCCCTGGGCGCCGCCCTCGGTGTCTCCCGCAACACGTTGCGCGAGGCGTTCCGCTCCCTGGTCGACGGCCGCCTGGTCGTGCACGAGATGAATCGCGGCGTCTTCGTCCGCATGCTCGACCCCGACGACGTGACCGACATATACGCGGTCCGCCGAGCGTTGGAGGACACCGGCCTGCGGGCCGCCGCCACGGCCGACCCCGAGCGCCTGGCCGCACTGCACACGGCGGTCGCCGGCGGCGAAGCGGCGGCCGACGCCGGCGACTGGCCCGAGGTCGGCACCGCCGACCTGCGCTTCCACCGGGCCCTGGTCGCCCTCGCGGGCAGTCCGCGCCTGGACGAGTACATGACCCGGCTGATCGCCGAACTGCGGCTGGCCTTCCTGGCCATGCCCTCGGCGCGCGCGCTGCACGAACCGTTCTTGCGCCGCAACCGGCGGATCGTCGACCTGCTCGCGGCCGGCGACACCCCCGGCGCGGCGCTGGTGCTGGAGCGCTACCTGGACGACGCGTGCGAGATGATCTGCACCGCGATGCGCATGGACGGCGCATGAACACCACCGTGATCGACCTCAACGCCGACCTGGGCGAGGGCTTCGGCCGCTGGACGCTGACCGACGACGAGGCACTGCTGTCCGTGGTGACCAGCGCCAACGTCGCGTGCGGATTCCATGCCGGGGATCCGGCCACGATGCGTCGGGTCTGCGATCTGGCCGCCGAGCGCGACGTACGGATCGGCGCGCAGGTCTCCTATCGCGACCTGGCCGGCTTCGGCCGCCGCGCGATGGACGTGCCCGCCGCCGAGCTGGCCGCCGAAGTCGCCTACCAGATCGGCGCGTTGGAGGTCTTCGCGCGCGCCGCCGGCGCCCGGGTGGCCTATGTCAAGCCGCACGGCGCGCTGTACAACCGCACGGTGTGGGACGTGGACCAGGCCGCCGCGGTGGTCGCCGGCGTGCTCCTGGCCGGCGATGCGCTGCCGGTCCTGGGGCTGCCCGGCTCGCGCCTGCTCGAAGCCGCCGAGTCCGCGGGGCTTCCTTGTGTACGCGAGGCGTTCGCGGACCGCGCATACACCGCGCAGGGCACCCTGGTGCCGCGCGGGGAACCCGGAGCCGTCGTCCGGGACGGCGACCGGGTCGTGTCCCGCTCACTGACGATGGCGCGTGAGGGCGCCGTCGTCGCCATCACGGGAGAGCGGGTCGCCGTCTCGGCCCGGTCGCTGTGTCTGCACGGCGACACCCCGGGCGCGGCCGAGCTGGCGCTGCGGATCCGCCGCGCGCTGCTGGCCGCCGACGTGTCCCTGGAGCCGTTCGCGTGAGGGCCCTGCCGGTGGGCCGACACGCGTTGCTCCTGGAGGTGGACACGGCCGACCGGGCCGAGGCGCTGCACGCCGAACTGCTGCGTCGACGCGCCGCGGGAACCCTCCCGACGGTTCGCGAGATCGTCCCGGCGGCACGCACCGTGCTGCTGGACGGGCTCGCGGATCCCGCCGCGCTGGCCGCCGACGTCCCTCGTTGGCGCGTCCCGCCGCTGTCCGCCGAGGCGGGCGAGCTGATCGAGATCGCGGTCCGCTACGACGGGCCGGACCTGGCCGAGGTGGCCGACCTGTGGCGGGTGCCGGTCGAGCGCGTCCCCGAGATCATCGGCGGGATCACCTTCCGGGTCGCCTTCTGCGGCTTCGCACCCGGATTCGGCTACCTCACCGGCCTGCCCGAGCGCTACCACCTGGCCCGCCGGGCCACTCCGCGCACCGCCGTACCGGTCGGCTCGCTGGGGCTGGCGGGCGAGTACGCGGGCGTGTACCCGCGCTCCTCGCCCGGCGGTTGGCAACTGGTCGGCAGCACCGACGCGGTGTTGTGGGACGCCGCCCGCGAGCCCGCCGCGCTGTTCGCACCGGGCGTACGGGTGCACTTCGTGCCGGAGGGCCGATGAGCACGCGCGCGGTCGAGGTGGTCCGGGCCGGCGCCCTGACCACCGTGCAGGACCTGGGCCGAGCCGGGTTCGCGCACCTGGGCGTGCCCCGCTCCGGCGCGCTGGATCAACCCGCGCACCGGCTCGCCAATCGCCTGGTGGGCAACCCGCCCGACGCGGCGACCCTGGAGACCACTTTGACCGGCACCGCCGTGCGGGTGCGCGCGACCACCGTGGCCGCGGTGGTCGGCGCACCCTGCACGGTCCGGGTACAGGGCCGCCCGGTGGCGTGGGGCGCGGCGATCCGGATCCCGGCCGGTGCCGTGCTCGACGTCGGCCCGGCCACCGCCGGCCTGCGCGGCTACCTGGCCTTCGCCGGCGGCGTGGCGGTCGAACCCGTCCTGGGCAGCCGGTCCACCGACCTGCTCTCCGGGCTGGGGCCGGCGCCGCTGGCCGACGGCGACGTGCTCGCGCTGGGCGAGCCGACCGGCCCCACCCCGCCGGACGCGGACGTGTCCCGTCGACCGGGACCACCCACCGAACTCGTGCTGCCGCTGGTCCTCGGCCCGCGCCGGGACTGGTTCACCTCCGACACCCCGGCCTCGCTCGGCGCCGCGCGCTACACGGTGGCCTCGGCGAGCAACCGGATCGGGCTGCGCACCGACGGGCCCGCGCTGAGCTGGGCACGCACGGACGAACTGCCCAGCGAGGGAATGGTGTTGGGGGCGGTACAGGTGCCTCCGGACGGCCGACCGGTGCTGTTCCTGGCCGACCACCCGGTCACCGGCGGCTACCCGGTGATCGGCGTGGTCCCCGAGGAACACCTGGCCCTCGCCGCCCAGGCGGTCCCCGGCACCCCGGTCCGCTTCACCGTCACGGCGCACTGACCCACCGCGAAACCCTCGCCGCGCCGGCCGCCGATCGGCGACGCGACCGCTGTGGGCGGGAGTCGCCGAAGACCGGCCCAACACGCTCCCGCCACGGTCGCGCCCACCCGCCGAACGCGACCTCTGTGCACGGGAGTCAGCCGGGACTCCCGGCACCCCGCGCCCCACGACCGCGCCCACACCCACGACCGCACCTGCCTGCCGACCTGCCGACCTGCGACGCGCCGCCGCGCCCGTGAGTTCCTCACGTGCGGACCCGTGCGTTCCTCATGGCGGTTTCGTGACGATTGCGACTGCCGGCCGCTCCGCTGCGCCGGCAATGTTCCCAACGGCACCCGGCCAACGGGAATGGGAGTGCGATGAACAAGGGGTACGCGGTCTACTGCGACGCCGATCGGACGTTCTACGACGCGCCGCACCGACTCCGCACGGACGAGAGCGGTCCGGCGGCGTCCTACCGGACCACGCGCCGCGAACTCCCGGACGGCTGGCGGCGGCACAGCTCCGGCGACTGGCTCGCCTTCCGCCCGGCCGAGTGCCCGCTGCCCGCCCAGGGGTGGAAGATCCACGTCTCCGCGTGCCTGGGCAACGCCGAGAAGGTACTCGCCGCGGTCTGGGACTACTGCGTCCCGCGCGGCATCGCCTTCAAGTGCATGCCGAGCCCGTACCTGCTGCACACCCGCAACGCCAAGTACGCCGACCGGGCCGGGAGCGGAAAGTTCGTCACCGTCTACCCCGCCGACGACGGGGAGTGTCAGCGCGTCGCGACGGACCTGGCCGCACTGTTGGCCGGCGAGCCCGGCCCGTACATCCTCAGCGACCTGCGCTGGGGCGAGGGACCGGTCTACCTGCGGTACGGCAGCTTCACCGAACGCAACTGCCACGACGAGCGCGGCGAACTGTGTCCCGCGATCGAGGACGACACCGGCACCCTGGTCCCCGACCGTCGCGAGCCCACCTTCCGGCTGCCGCCGTGGCTCGACCCGCCCGCCTTCCTGGGCCCGCACCTGGCCGCCCGTGCCGCGACCACCGTCGGCGAACTCCCGTACAAGATCGAGCGCGCGCTGCACTTCTCCAACGGCGGCGGCGTCTACATCGGCCGGGATCTGCGCACCGACGAGCAGGTCGTCCTCAAGGAGGCCCGCCCGCACGCCGGGCTCGCCGCGGACGGCGCGGACGCGGTCACCCGCCTGGAGCGCGAGCGCGACGCGCTGCGCCGGCTGAGCGGGCTCGCCTGCACACCCGAGGTGCACGACTGGTTCAGCCTCGGCGAACACCGCTTCCTGGTGCTGGAGTTCATCCAGGGCAGTCCACTGAACACGTTCTTCGCCCACCGGCATCCGCTGATCGAGGCGGATCCCTCGCCCGAGCTCCTGGCCGAGTACACCCAGTGGGCGATGCGCGTGTACACACTCGTGGAGAACGCGATCGCGCAGATCCATGCCCGCGGCGTGGTCTTCAACGACCTGCACCTGTTCAACATCATGATGTCCGAGGACGAGAGCGCGGTGACGCTGCTCGACTTCGAGGCCGCCGCCGTCGACGACGCGAGCGGTCGCCAGGTGGTCGCCAACCCGGGCTTCGTCGCCCCGCGCGACCGGCGTGGCGCCGACGTGGACCGCTACGCCCTCGCCTGTCTGCGGATCGCCCTGTTCCTGCCACTCACCAGCCTGTTCGCGGTGGATCGGAACAAGGCCCGGCACCTGGCCCGCATCGCCGCCGAGCAGTTCCCGATTCCGGCGGGTTGGCTGGACGCGGCGGTCGAGGAGATCCTGCGCGGGTACCACCCGCAGGAGGCCCCGGACACGGCGTCGCCGGCACCGCGTCGGCCGCGGCCGACGCACGCGTACCTCCCGGTCGACCTCGACGACTGGCCGAACAGCCGCGACTCGATGGCCCGGGCGATCCACGCGTCCGCCACCCCGGACCGCGAGGATCGTTGTTTCCCGGGCGACATCGCCCAGTTCGCCGTACCCGGCGGCGGCGCGAACTTCGGGTACGGCGCGGCCGGTGTGTTGTACGCGCTGGGCGAGACCGGTGCCGAACCGCTCCCGGCGGCCGAGGAATGGCTGCTGCGCAGCACCAAGAACCTGCCGTCCGGCAACCCGATCGGCTTCTACGACGGCCTGTCCGGCGTCGCCTGGACACTGGACCGGCTCGGCCACCGGGAACGCGCCCTGGACCTGGTCGACACGATCCTCGCGCAGGACCGGCGCACGCTCGGATCCGACCTGCACAGCGGATTGGCCGGCCTCGGCCTGGCCCTGGACGCGCTGGCCTGCTCCACCGGCGAACGCGGCCTGCACACCCACGCGTCGGCCTGCGCCGAGCAGCTCGCCGACCGGGCCCGTACGGGTCCCGCGCCGGCCCGGGCCGGGCTGCTGCACGGCGCCACCGGCAGCGCGCTGCTGCACCTGCGACTGTACGAACGGCTGGGTGATCCGGCCCTGTTGGACGCCGCCGCCGAGGCGCTGCGGGCCGACCTGGCCCGCTGCGTGGTCGCGATCGGCGGCACCCTCCAGGTCGACGAGGGCAAACGCACGATGCCCTACCTGGGTGCGGGCAGCGTGGGTATCGGGATGGTCCTCGACGACTACCTCGCACACCGCTCCGACGCCGAGTTCGAGCGGGCCCGCATCGAGATCGTCCGCGCCGCGCAGGCCAAATTCTACGCCCAGCCCGGCCTGTTCCGCGGTGCCGCGGGCATGGTGCTGCACCTGAGTCGCACCGGCACCGGTGGACCCGGCACCGAACCGGACGACATCCGTCGGCAGATCGAGTCACTGTCCTGGGGCGCCGTCCCCTACCGGGGCCGACTGGCCTTCGCCGGTGAGCAGATGATGCGCCTGTCGATGGACCTGAGCACCGGCACCGCCGGTTGCCTGCTCGCGTTGGGCAGCGCCCTGCACGACCGACCCGTGCAACTGCCCTTCCTCCCGCCGCCACCGCGGCCCTGAAGCCGATTCCTTCACGGGGATCGAAGCAGGACCGGCCCGCCGTTTCGGGGGCCGGCGCACCATCCCGAACGACCGAGCACCACTACCGAGAGGAACGATCATCATGGCACTTCTCGACCTGCAGGCGCTGGAGACCGACGAGGCCCCCGAGTTCGGCGGCGGTGGCGGCGGGAGCCGCGCCAGCCTGCTCCTGTGCGGCAACAGCAGCCTGAGCCTGGTCACCTGCAACTGACCCACCCACTCCCGGGGATGACCTCCCCGAAGTGACGAGTTCCACGCGGTCCCGGGCGGCGGCATTCCGCCCGGGACCGCTGCTCTCGAAAGTACGCCCTCAGAGCGGACTCAGGACCGATCCCGTACCCGGAGGCGAGGAATCGCAGCACATGGCCGCCACGCGCCGGACCGCCGACCGCGCCGAACAAGCGCCCACCGACGGCACCGGCCGGCTCCTGATCGGTGCCGTGCGGCACAGCGCGGGGCGCACCGCGGCCGCGTTCGGCTGCAGCGCCGGCTCCGCCGCCGTCGCGATCGCGCTGCCCGCCGTCCTGGGCCACACGCTCGACCTGCTCCTCGACGACGCCGCCGGCGCGCGCCGCGCGGTCGCCCTGTGCGCGATCCTGATCGTCGCCGAGGTCGTCTTCGACGCATCGGAGGCGCTCCTGGGCGGGATCATCACCGCCCGGACCGCCGCCTGGCTGCGCCGGCTCGGCATCGACCACGTGTTGTCCCTCGCCCCGCACCGCGCCGCCGAGCGCTGCACTCCCGGCGACCTGGTCACCCGGCTCACCGGCAACGTCGCCGAGGCGAGTACCGCTCCCGTCACGGCCGCAAACGGCGTGGCCACGCTCTTCGTACCGCTCGGTGGCCTGATCGCACTCGCGTTGATCGACATCCGGCTGTTCGCGGTCTTCCTGGCGGGTCTACCGCTGCTGGCCTGGCTGCTGCGCGCCTTCGTCCGCGACACCTCGGACAGCGTGACCCGCTACCAGCGCGTGCAGGCGGACATCGCCGGCCGGCTCGTCGAGGCGCTGGGCGGCGCGCGCACGATCGCCGCCGCCGGCAGCTCGGCACGCGAACTCGAGCGGATCCTGGCGCCGTTGCCGGAACTGGGCAACCAGGGCAGGCGGATGTGGCACGTCTACGGACGGGCCATGGCCGGCGCCGGAATCCTGGTACCGCTGCTGACCACCGCGGTGTTGGCGGTCGGCGGAGTACGACTGACCCACGGCGACCTGACCGTCGGCGAACTGCTCGCCGCCTCGCGCTACGCCGTGCTGGCCGCCGGTCTGGGCGCCGTCGTCGGGCAGATCAACGCCCTCGTACGCAGCCGCGCCGCCGGCCGCCGCACCGCCGAGTTGCTCGCCGTGCCTTCGATGCGGTCGGGCACCGACCCGCTTCCGGTGGACGGCCCGGGTCGGCTCGAACTGCGCGGGGTCACCGTCGTCCGGGACGGCACGCCGGTACTGCGCGACGTGGACCTGATCGTGCCGGGCGGCACCACCACGGCCGTGGTCGGGCACTCCGGTGCGGGCAAGTCCACACTCGCCGCGGTCGCCGGACGACTGACCGACGTGGACGCGGGCACGGTGCTGTTGGACGGTGTACCGCTGGCCCGAATCGCCCCGGAACGGCTGCGTCGGGAGGTCGGGTACGCCTTCGAGCGACCGGCCCTGTTCGGCGACACGATCGCCGGGGCGATCGCCTTCGGCCCCTACGCCTGCTCCCCCGGCGAGATCGAGATCGCCGCCGAGGCAGCCGGCGCCGACGGCTTCATCCGGCTCCTGCCGAAGGGCTACGCGGCGCCGCTGGACACCGCGCCGCTTTCCGGCGGCGAGCTGCAACGCCTCGGCCTGGCACGCGCGTTCGCGCACGCAGGCCGATTGCTCGTGCTGGACGACGCCACGTCGAGCCTGGACAGTGTCACCGAACTGCGGGTCGGTCGGGCGCTGGTCCGGGACGTCCGCGCGGGCACCCGACTGCTGATCGCCCACCGAGCCTCCTCCGCGGCGCGGGCCGACCGGGTCGTCTGGCTGGAGGACGGCCGGGTGCGCGCGTTGGGCACGCACGAGGTGCTGTGGGAAGACCCGGGCTACCGGGCGGTGTTCGCGGATCCGGGCGAGGTGCCGGGTGCCCGGGAGGACCCGGGCTACCGGGCGGCGTTCGCCGATCCGGATGAGACTGCCGACGGATCGGCTGCCGGGGCCGCGCCGGACTCCGTCGGGGAGGCCCGGTGAAGGCCGGTCGATCCCGGGTTCCGGTGTTGGCCCGGCGTTTCCTGGCCCGGCGCAGGTGGGTCCTGGTCCGGCTCGCGGGCTGGTCGCTGCTGGAGTCGACCCAGACGTTCCTCGGCGGCTACGGCGTGGCGATGGCCCTCGATCGCGGCTTTCTGGCCGGGCACACCGGAATCGGGTTGGTCTGGCTGGCCGTTGCGGCAGTGGCGATCGTCCTCGGCGGGTCGGCCACGGGCGGAACCTTTCGCGGCCTGGCCGATCTGGTCGAGCCGCTGCGCGACGGGCTGGTCCGGCGGGTGGCGGCCGGCGCATTGGTCGAGGCGATCGACGCGCCGGCGCGCGCGGCGGACGGCGCGGTGGTCTCCCGCCTGACCAACCAGAGCGAGATCGCCCGGGACAGCTTCGCCGGACTGGTCCTGGTGACCCGTTCGTTCGTCTTCACCGCGCTCGGCGCATTGTTCGGACTGGCCGCACTGGCACCGGAGTTGCTGGTCGTGGTGGTGCCGCCGCTGGTGCTGGGACTGGGGCTCTTCCTGGCCACGCTGGCACCGATGGCCGCGCGCCAGCGTGCCTTCCTGGACGCCGACGAGGCGCTGTCCGCCCGACTCGGGATGGTGGCGACGGGCCTGCGCGACGTACTGGCGGGCGGCGCACACGATTCGGTCGCGGCCCGCACGCACGCGCTGATCGACGCCGAGGCGCGCGCGGCGCGGTCGTTGGCCCGGTGGGCCGGCGCGCGGGCGATCGCGCTGGGGGTGGCCGGGCAGTTGCCGGTCCTGCTGCTGTTGGTGACCGCGCCCTGGCTGCTCGATCGGGGCCTGACCGCGGGTGCGCTGCTGGGTGCGCTGACCTACCTCACCCAGGCACTGCTGCCGGCGCTGCACACGTTGATGCACGCGCTCGGCGCGGCCGGCACCCGACTGCTCGTGGTCCTGGATCGGCTCACCGCGGGGCCGACGGTCACTCCGGCCGCAGCGCGACGCGTGGCCGGCTCGACCGGCGCGTCCGGCGGGCCGCCGCGCGTGCGGCTGCACCGCGTGACGTTCGCGTACGGACCGAGCGCGGCGCCGGTGTTGCGCGATCTGGACCTGAGCGTCGAACCCGGTGAGCACCTCGTGGTGGTCGGTCCCAGCGGGATCGGCAAGTCGACGCTGACGGCCATCGTCGCGGGTGTGCTCGCACCGGACCGGGGCGAGGTGTACGTGGACGGCCGGCCGGTCCGCCCGGTCGGCGGTGACCCGTCCCGGCTGCGGGTGCTCATCCCGCAGCAGGCGTACGTGTTCACCGGCAGCGTCCGGGAGAACCTGCACTACCTGTGTCCGGACGGCGCGTCCACATCGGCGTTGACCGCGTCGGCGGACGCGGTGGGCCTGTTGCCGCTGATCGATCGACTGGGTGGCCTCGACGCGCCGGTGGACCCGGCGTCGTTGTCCCAGGGCGAGCGGCAGTTGATCGCGCTGGGCCGGGCCCACCTGTCACCGGCGCCCCTGGTCTTGCTGGACGAGGCCACGTGTCATCTGGATCCGGTCGCCGAACGGCGCGCCGAACAAGCCTTCGCGCAGCGGCCCGGGACGCTGATCGTGGTCGCGCATCGGATCAGTTCGGCCCGACGGGCGGACCGGGTGCTGGTCCTGGACGGCGTGCACGCGGTGTGCGGGACGCATCACGAACTCCTGGAGCGCTCGTCGCTGTACCGGGATCTGGTCGGGGACTGGCACGCCGAGCGAATCTGAGCCGGGCGTCGGGGCGGTGGCGGGGCGTCGGGGGTGCTCACGTGGTCGGGATCCGGGCTGGGGTGCGCCCGGATCCGACAGGGCCGTTCTATACCCAGCCGGCGTCCTGCGAGATCCGGATGGCGTCGATCCGGTTGCGGGCTCCGGTCTTGCGGGTGATCGCGGACATGTAGTTCCGTACCGTGCCGATGCTGAGCCGCAGGTTGCGGGCTATCTCAGGAGCGGACGCCCCTTCGGCGGCCAGCGTCAGCACCCGTATCTCGCGTGGGGTCAGCGGGGCACTCGCGGCGCGCAGCAGATCGAGCGCGAGCGACCCGTCCACGTAGCGCCGACCGGCGGCCACCAACCGGATCGCGCGCGGCAGTTGCGGCGGCTGGGCGTCCTTGTCCACGAAGCCCAAAGCCTTGGCCTCGGCCGCGCGACACAGGCTGCCCGGCCGCGAGGTGGTGGCCAGGACGAGCAGGGCACAGTCCGGGTCGACCGGGCGTCGCGGTAATTGCACGGACCCGGGACAGTCCACGTCCACCACACAGACGTGCGGACGTTGGCACCGGGCCCGATTCGGTGCGCCGTCCCAACTATCGGCCTCCACCTCGATGTCCTCCTCGCGATCGAGCAGCGCGGTCAGCGCCGATCGCATCAATTCCGTGTCGTGCACCAAGAGAACGCGGATCATTGTTCGCTCCCAACCGACGCCGACGTCCCGAAGTTGCCCGTCGAGCACCTCGATAGCTACCCCGCCCCACGACTTACACCACAACCTGTAATCGAATGATGCGTTTGTGCGACGTTTGGATCCCTCGCTCGCACTTCCTGTCGAACCACGACCGCTCGGGGCCGCTCTCGATCACGCGGTGCCGCCGGCCCGGCCGGAGCTTCCGGTGCGGATCGGCGCGCGGGCGGGGGCTACCGACGGGGCCCGGCGCCTTTGGGCCGACGCGTCGGACCGCAGCGCCGGGTTCGGGCCCAACTCGGCGCCCACGTCTCGCCGTCCGGGTCGTCGGGTGCCGCGGCGGTGAGATGGTCGCGCAGCGCGGTGAGCGCGGGGTGCGGGTTGTCCGTGCGCCAGAGCAGCGAGTGCGGGTAGATCGGGGTCGGATCGCACAGCGGGATGAGCCGCAGGTCGTGGCCGACCGGCCAGACGAGTGGCGTTCGGTCGGTGAGGAAGGTCGCCAGCGTCGACGAGTCGGCGATCGTGTCGAGGAGCGCCTCGATGCCGAAGTCGGGGCCGATCGTGTCGATGGTGAGCCCGAACGCGGCGCCGAGTTCGTCGTAGTAGGCGGTCCACTCGGTGCCCCGGATGTTGCCCGGCATCCAGATCCGATGGCCGACCAGTCGGGCAAGCTCGACCGCGCGGGCGGTGGCGAACTCGTGGGTGGGGCCGACGAACAGCCGAAGCGGCTCGTCCAGGACCGGGGTCGCCTCGACGCCGTCGGGCAGTTGCCGACCGGGCATGGTGACGGCACGCAGGGTCGCGTCGATGACGCCGGACCGTACGGCGTCCACGGCCGCGTCGGCGCCGAAGAGGGTCACCACGTCGAGCCCGATCTCCGGGTGCGCGCGGTGGAAGTCGCGCACCAGTCCGGCCGGGGCGAGCCGGCGGCCGACCACGTCGACGCGCAGCGCGCGCCGCCCCGGACGCACGGAGGCGGCGGCCTGCTCCGCGGCGAGCAGCAGAGCCCGGGCGTGCGGCAGGAACACCTGCCCGTCGATGGTCAATTGTGCTCCTCGCGCGGTGCGCACGAACAACTGCACACCGAGATCCTTCTCCAGCGCCGCGACGCGCTTGGAGACGGCCTGCTGGGTGATCGACAGCCGGGCTGCGGCCGACTGGAACCGTCCCGCGTCCACGGCGGCGACGAAAGTGCGCACGGCGGCGATATCCACGCCGCCATGCTAGACGCACAACCGATGGTTGTGGATTGTGGGTGAGATAGTTGTTTGATCCCATTACGTCATGCTCGATTTGATGTCTCCGGTCAACGCTCGGTTTCACGAAGGGCGCCCCCTCTCGCCTCGGAGATGACACACTCGTGCCGGATTCCTTCGTCCACCTGCACAATCACACCGAATACTCGATGCTCGACGGTGCCCAGAAGCTCGGGCCGATGTTCGGCGAGGTCGCCCGGCTGGGGATGCCCGCGATCGCCATGAGCGACCACGGCAACATGTTCGGCGCCCACGAGTTCGCCCGGGTCGCGAAGGGTTTCGCCGGCATCAAGCCGATCATCGGCATCGAGGCGTACGTGGCGCCCTCGTCCCGGTTCTCCCGGAAGCAGGAGTTCTGGGGGCCCGGTGGCCGACGCGCCGTCGGCAACGACGGCGAGGGTTCGAAGGACGTCTCCGGCGGCGGTCGTTTCACGCACATGACCATGTGGGCGCGCGACGTCCAAGGATTGCGGAACCTGTTCCGGCTCGGCACCCAGGCCAACTACGAAGGCCAGTTCCCGGCCGGCAAACCGCGCATGGACCGGGAATCGATCGCGCAGCGGCCCGACGGCATCATCGCCACGACCGGCTGCCCGTCCGGCGAGGTGCAGACCCGCCTGCGGCTGAACCAGTACGACGAGGCGAAGGCCGCCGCCGCGGCGTACCGGGAGATCTTCGGCCCGGAGAACTACTTCCTGGAGTTGATGGACCACGGCCTGGCCATCGAACGCGACGTCCGCGACGGTCTGTTGCGCCTGGCCAAGGAGGTGGGCATCCCGCTCCTGGCCACCAACGACGCGCACTACGTCACCGAGGACCAGGCCGACGCGCACGACAGTCTGTTGTGCATCGGGGTCGGCAAGGACAAGAACGACCCCAAACGTTTCCGCTTCGACGGCTCCGGCTACTACCTCAAGTCGGCCGCCGAGATGCGCATCCTGTTCGCGGAACTACCCGAAGCCTGCGACAACACCCTGCTGATCGCCGAACGCGTCGAGTCCTACGACGACGTCTTCGACTACGTCGACGAGATGCCGCACTTCCCGGACGTACCGGCGGGCGAGAGCCAGGAGTCCTGGCTGCGCAGGGAAGTCCTCAAGGGGCTGGCGATGCGCTACGGGGATCCGATCCCGGCGCATGTCGTGGACCGCTTCGAGACCGAGATGTCGGTCATCGGCCCGATGGGCTTCAGTTCGTACTTCTTGGTCGTCGCCGACATCTGCCGGCACGCCCGGGACAATCGCATCCCGCTCGGCCCCGGGCGCGGCTCGGCCACCGGCTCCATCGTGGCCTACGCCACGCGCATCACCGAACTGTGCCCACTGGAACACGGTCTGCTCTTCGAGCGGTTCCTCAACCCCGAGCGGATCAACCCGCCCGACGTCGACCTCGACTTCGACGATCGCCAACGCGAGCGCATGGTGCGCTACGTCACCGAGAAGTACGGCGACGAGTACACCGCCATGGTGAACACGTTCGGCAGGATCAAGGCCAAGAACGCGATCAAGGACTCGGCGCGCATCCTGGGGTACCCCTACTCCCACGGCGAGCGCATCACCAAGGCACTCCCACCGGACCACAACGGCAAGCCCGCCCCGCTGGCCGCCGTCTTCGACGCCTCCCACGAGCGGTACGCCGAAGCCGGCGAACTGCGCCGCATGTACGACGACGAGCAGGACGTCAAGCGGGTGTTGGACACCGCGCGCGGAGTCGAGGGCCTGATCCGCGGCACCGGCGTGCACGCCGCGGCGGTGATCCTGTCCAAGACCAGACTCACCGACCGGATCCCGCTGCACATGCGCGCCTCGGACGGCGTGCGGATCACCGGGTTCGACTACCCCTCGTGCGAGGCGATGGGCCTGATCAAGATGGACTTCCTGGGCCTGCGGAACCTGGGTGTCATCGACCAGGCCATCGAGAACATCCGGGAGAACCGGGGCATCGAGCTGGCCACCGTCGACCCGCTGGACGGCAATCCGTCGACCGTCGTGATCCCTCTGGACGACGCCAGGACGTACCGGTTGCTGGCCGAGGGCAACACGTTCGGCGTCTTCCAGCTCGACGGCGGCGGCATGCGCGTCCTGCTGCGGCAGATGGAGCCCACCCGGTTCGAGGACATCGCCGCGGTCAACGCCCTGTACCGTCCCGGCCCCATGGCGGCGAACGCGCACACCAACTACGCGCACCGCAAGACCGGCCGCCAGGAGATCACCCCGATCCACCCCGAACTGCGCGACGCCCTGGAGCCGATCCTCGGGAACACCTTCCACCTGCTCGTCTACCAGGAGCAGATCATGGCCATCGCCCGGGAGTTGGCCGGTTACACCCTGGGCGGCGCCGACCTGCTGCGCCGCGCGATGGGCAAGAAGAAGCCGGAAGTGCTCGCCGCGGAATGGGACAAGTTCCACGACGGCATGCGCGGCAACGGCTACGGCGAGGAAGCGATCAAGGCGCTGTGGGACGTCATGCTCCCCTTCTCCGGCTACGCGTTCAACAAGTCCCACACCGCCGGCTACGGCCTCGTCTCGTACTGGACCGCCTACCTCAAGGCCAACCACCCGGCCGAATACATGGCCGCGCTGCTCACGTCCGTCGGCGACGACAAGGACAAGGCGGCGGTCTACCTCGCCGACGCGCGCAAGAACGGCGTGCGGGTACTCGCACCCGATGTCAACGAGTCGGTCGCGGAGTTCACCGCCGTCGGTGACGATGTGCGGTTCGGGCTGCGGTCGGTGCGCAACGTCGGCGACAACGTCATCGAGGCCGTCGTGGAAGCCCGGCGGCGGAAGGGGAAGTTCGTCTCCTTCGCGGATTTCCTGAGCAAGGCGGACCTGCCCGCTTTGAACAAGCGGGCGGTGGACTCCCTGATCAAGGCGGGCACGTTCGACTCGCTGGGGCATTCGCGCAAGGGCCTGGCCGCCGTGCACGAGGACGCCATCGACGCGTTCATCCCGGTGAAGAAGGCGGCGAGCTTCGGTCAGGACGATCTCTTCGCCGACGCGGGCGCGGCAAACGGCGACGGGCCCGCCTTCGGCCTGCACTTCCCGATCGACGACGCCGAGTGGCCACGCCGGCAACTCCTGGCCACCGAACGCGAGATGCTGGGACTGTACGTCTCCGCCCACCCGCTGGACGGGGCCGAGCACATCCTCTCCGCCGCGCGGGACTGCACCATCGCCGCGCTGCTCGCCTCCGAGCGCGGGTCCGGGGACGTCCGACTGTCCGGACTGATCACCGGTGTGCACCTCAAGACGACCAAGCAGGGCAACGCGTGGGCCATCGTCGACCTCGAGGATCGGGACGCCGGCATCGAGGTCCTGTTCTTCCCCGCCGTCTACCGACTCGTCCGGCACGCACTGGCCGAGGACCATGCCGTCTCGGTCACCGGCCGAATCGAGAACCGGGACGGAACCCCGAACATCTTCGGCCGGGAGGTGACGGTGCTGGACGTGTCCTCCGCCGAGCACGGCGGCAAACCCCCCGTCCGCCTCGCCCTCCCCGCCCACCGGATCACCGAACGGTCGGTGGCCGAACTCAAACGGATCCTCGCCGCCCACCCGGGAGACAGCCCGGTCCACCTCACCGTTCGCGGCGTGCACAAGACCACCGTCTACGCCCTGGCCGCCAAGGTCGACGCAGCCGCCCTCGCCTCCGAGGTCAAGGGCGCCTTCGGAGCCGAGTCCTGGGTGGGCGGCACATGAGGGAGGCCCTCGCCACGCGGGCCCTCCGCGTTCACGGATTCCGGCGCGGGCGGCCGGCAACGCGGACAGGGCAGGCAGAGCGGCGCGGGCCGGGGGCGGGGCCGGGCGGGGTGCGTTGGCGCGGGCTCGCCCCGGTCAGCGCGCCGACAGGGTGTCGTCCACCCATTCGCTGGCCAGGACCTCGTCCAGGACCAGCGCGCCCGCGCCCAGCATGCACGCGTCCCGGCCGGTGACGGCGGTGGCGATCTCCAGGTCGCGAGTGGCCAGCGGCAGGCAGCGTTCGTAGATCGCGCCGCGTACGGCGGCGACGAAGGGCTCGGCCGCGGAGAGACCGCCGCCGAGGACGAGCACGTCCGGGTTGAAGAAGTTCACCAGCGGGGTGAGCACCTGGCCGGCCAGCCGGCCGGCATTGCGGACCAGCGTGGTCACCTCGGGCACGCCGTCGTTGACCAGTTCGACCAGTTGGCGCGACGAGGAGACCTCGATGCCCTGGGCACGCAGCGTGCGGCGCAGTGCCGCGCCGCTCGCGTGTGCCTCCAGGCAGTCGGAGTGTCCGCACGAGCAGGTGACCGGTTCGGGGACATGGACCGGGACGTGGCTGATGTCGCCCGCCGCGCCGCGCCCGCGGTGCAGCTTCCCGGACGCGATGATGCCGCAGCCGATCCCGGTGCCGGCCTTGACCGCCATCAGGTTGTCCCGATCCGGCCAGCCGTAGCGGTGCTCGCCCACCGCCATCAGATTGGCGTCGTTCTCCACCACCACGCGTACGCCGAGGAGTTCGCTCATCCGGCGGCCGATCGGGTACTCGTTCCAGCCGGGCATCCGAGACGGCGCGATCACCTTGGCGGCGGCCGGGTCGACCGGGCCGGGCATGCCCATGCCGACGCCGAGCAGTGGCAGCTCTTCGACGGTCGCCTGACGAAGCGTCATCCGGATGTGTTCCAGCAGGCGTTCGCTCACCCGCTCGGGTCCTTCGGTGATGTCGCCGGGGAGTTCGTGCTCCAGGAGCACCCGGCCGGCCAGGTCCAGGACCGCCATCCGCAGGTGGTGGGTGCCCACGTCGACGGCCACCACCACGCCCGCGTTCTCGTGCAGGCGTAGCTGTCGGGGGCGCCGGCCGCCCCGGGAGGCGCCCTCGCCGTCCTCGCGCAGCAACCCCGCGTCTATGAGTTCCTCCACGCGCAGCGAGACGCTCGACGGGGCCATGCCGCTCAATCGGGCGAGTTCCGCCCGGGATCGACCGTGCCCCTTGGCCACCAGTCGCACCAGGTCACCCGCGCTTCCAGCCAACGTCCCACTCCGTTCGAGGCACACCTGCTGCGGTACGGCAGTGACAGGAATAGCACACCCGGTAATATCCAGCAAGGCATTGACTTCCTTCGAATTTCGCTTCTACTGTCACACGAAACTTCGATTCCGAACAAAGATGGAGCGTTGATGAAGTCCACGTCGCCCTCTTCCGCCGTACTGACGCCCATGGTCGAGGCGCGCGCCATCAACAAGTCGTTCGGGGCGGTCCGCGTGCTGACCGACGTGGACCTGACCGTCGCCGCAGGCGAGGTGGTCGTGCTGATCGGCCCCTCCGGCGCGGGCAAATCGACGCTGTGCCGCTGTCTGAACCGGCTGGAGAACGTCGATTCCGGCGTGGTCCTGCTGGACGGGGAGGAACTACCCGCCGAGGGTCGGGCATTGGCCCGGCTGCGCACCGAAGTGGGCATGGTCTTCCAACAGTTCAACCTGTTCGCGCACAAGACCGTGTTGCAGAACGTCACGCTCGGGCCGATCCGGGTCAAGGGCCTGTCCGCGGGCGACGCGGACCGGCAGGCCCGGGCGCTGCTGGACCGGGTGGGCATCGCCGACAAGGCGGACCACTACCCGGCACAACTGTCCGGTGGCCAGCAGCAACGCGCGGCCATCGCCCGGGCGCTGGCCATGCAGCCCAAGGTGATGCTCTTCGACGAACCGACCAGCGCGCTGGACCCGGAGATGGTCAACGAGGTCCTGGACGTGATGGTCGACCTGGCCCGCGAGGGCATGACCATGGTCGTGGTCACGCACGAGATGGGCTTTGCCCGCCGCGCCGCGGACCGGGTGGTCTTCATGGCCGACGGACAGATCGTCGAGGTCGGCACGCCCGAAACCTTCTTCACCGCACCGACCACGGACCGCGCCCGCGACTTCCTGTCCAAGGTGCTCAGCCACTGACGCACCCGGAGCCCGGCGCCCGCCGGGCCGTCCACGGGCCCGGGTCAAACGACCCCCGGTCATCCGGGTCACCGGGCCGGCGAAACCCCGGCCCATCGCAGCACCGAACCGCCGAGCGTCGGGACAACCGCTCCGCTCCCCGGCCCCGTACGCCCTCGTCCCCCTACCCTCACCTGCGAAGGAAGGCCCCGATGTCCGGCTTCCCCCTGCGTCGCCCGCGCGCCGCCGCTTCCCCGCGTCGCCTGCGCACCGCCGTCCCGGCGGTCCTCGCGGCGCTGTCCCTGACCGCGCTGGCCGCCTGCTCCGGCGGATCCTCCTCGGACGTGCCCGGCGGCGCCAAGCCCGCCGGCGAGGACGTCGCCAAGAAGGCCGACGTCGCCCCGGACAGCACGATCCTGCCCAACTCCACGATGGCCAAGATCAAGGCGCGCGGCTACCTGATCGTCGGCGGCTCCCAGGACGCCCCGCTGTGGTCGCAGCTCAACCCGATATCCGGCAAGACCGACGGGTTCGACGCCGAGATGGGCCGGCTGCTCGCCAAGTACATCATCGGCAAGCCCGAGGTGAAGATCGTCAGTTCGGCCACCGAGACCCGCGAGGCGCTGCTGCAGAACGGCACCGTCGACGTGGTCTTCCAGACCTACACGATCACCCCCAAGCGGGCCGAACAGGTCGCGTTCGCGGGCCCGTACTACTCGTCGGGCCAGGCCATCCTGGTCAAGAAGGGCGCCGGCGGCATCAAGGTCCCGGCCGACCTGAACGGCAAGACCGTGATCGCGGGCGCCAACACGCCCGCCATCGCCGCGATCAAGCAGGTCGCACCGGACGCGAAGGTGGTCACCTTCGGCAGCGACCCGGAGTGTGTCACCGCGCTGCGCCAGGGCCGCGGCGACGCGTACGTCCAGGACCAGGCGCTCCTGGTCGCGGACGTGAAGCAGAACCCCGACACCACCGTGGTCGGCGAGCCGTTCACGGCCGACCCGTACGGCATCGGACTCGGGCACGACGACGTCGCGTTCAAGACGTTCGTCAACGACTGGCTGCGCAAGATCGGCCAGGACGGCTCGTGGCAGGCGATCTGGAAGCAGACCCTGGGCACGGTCGTCGAGGGCAACCCGCCGACGCCGCCCGCGATCGGCGGCGTGCCCGGCTCCTGATCCCCGGGTCGGGAGGGTGACACGCCGCGCCCTCCCGACCCGGCTTCCGGCGCCCGACCCGAGTCGCCGCCCCTCCCGGCGCGACCTCGGGCCGGGAGTCCGGCACCGAGTTCCGCTCCGACCCGCCTCCCCTCGAAGCCGGGCTCGCCCACCGCGCGTGCCTTCCCGCCCCCTCCCGAAAGGCCATCGCCGATGGATGTCGTGCTGCGACATCTCTCCGCCTTCACCGACGGCATCACCACCACGCTCGAACTCACCGCGCTCTCCTTCGCCGGCGCGCTGCTGATCGGCGTCGTGGTGGCCGCCCTGCGGGTGTCCCCCGTCGCCGCCCTGCGCGGAGTGGGCACCGTGTACGTGGAGACCTTCCAGAACACCCCGCTGCTGGTCCTGCTCGTGCTGTTCGTCTTCGGTCTGCCCGAAGTCGGGGTGATCTTCCCGCTGTTCACCACCGCGGTGATCGTGATCGCGCTGTACGAGGCGGCCTACATCGCCGAGGCGGTGCGGTCCGGGATCAACACGGTGTCCATCGGCCAGGCCGAGGCGGCCCGGGCGCTGGGATTGACCTTCGGCCAGTCGCTGCGCCTGGTGATCCTGCCGCAGGCGCTGCGCGGCGTGGTCCAGCCGATCGGAAACATCTTCATCGCGCTGACCATGAACACCTCGTTGGCCGCGGCCGTGGGCGTGGTCGAACTGACCTCCGCCGCGAACCGGGTCAACCTGCTGGAGGCCCAGCCCATCCCGGTGTTCGTCGGGGCGGGCCTGGGCTACATGGTCATCTGCGCCGTCGCGGGCCTGCTCACCGGCGTGATCGAGCGGAAGGTGGCGATCGTGCGATGAGCGCGTCCCGAGTGCTGTTCGACGAGCCCGGTCCGATCGCGCGCCGCCGGATGCGCATCGCCGGCATCGTGGCCATCGTCGCGGTCGCCGCGCTGTCGGCCCTGGCCGTACGGCGGTTCGCCGACCACGGTCAGCTCGACGCGGACAAGTGGCGGCCCTACACCACGTGGCCGATGTGGCGATACCTGCTGGAGGGCCTGTGGGCCACGATTCGCGCCGCGATCGTCGCCACCGCGCTGTCCATGGCCGGCGGCATCGTGCTGGCCCTGGGCCGGCTGTCCCGACGTCGTGCGCTGCGGTGGTCGGCCACCGGCTACATCGAGGTGATGCGCACGGTCCCGGTGCTGCTGCTCGTCTACCTGGTCCTGTTCGGACTGCCGCACTACGGCGTGGACCTGCCGCTGTTCTGGAAACTGGTGCTGCCTCTGTCGGTGTCCGCGTCCGCCGTCTTCGCGGAGATCTTCCGGGCGGGCATCCTGTCCCTGGACCGCGGCCAGCGCGAAGCGGGCCTGGCCGTCGGCCTGACCGACACACAGACCATGCGACTGATCGTGCTGCCGCAGGCGGTACGCCGGTTGTTGCCGTCGCTGGTCAGCCAATCGGTGGGTCTGCTCAAGGACACCTCGCTCGGTTTCATCGTCAGCTATTCCGAGCTGCTGTACAGCGGTCGCGTGTTGGCCAGCTACAACCGGTTGCTGATCCAGACCTACATCATCATCGCCCTCGTCTACATCGTGCTCAACGCGTCGCTGTCGAAGCTGGCCCGCACCTTGGAGGCCCGGCAGGGCTTTCGACCCACAGGCCGGCGCAGCGTGCGAACCCTGCTGCGGGCCCGCGCCGGCGCGGACGCCCGGCTGTGACCACCCCACGCCGAACGGCCGGCACCGACGTGGCACCGCCGACGGCCGAATCACCCGGCGCGGCCGTGCCGTCCGCGATCGTCGACCCGAGCGAACACCTCCACCCGGAGGACCCGATGCACCAGGAGGACACCGTGCGCCCCGAACCCAGCCCGCGCTACGCCGAGTTGGCCGAGGTGGTCCGCTCCGGATTCGTGGAGAGCCGGCACTTCGGCAGTCTCGTCGCGCTGGCCCCGGACGGGCGACCCGTCATCGAGCTGGGCGACCCGAACGAGGCGGTGATACCGCGCTCTTCGGCCAAACCGTTCCAGGCGCTGGCCTGTCTGCGCGCGGGCGCGCCGTTGGCCGGGGCGCACGTGGCCATCGCGGCGGGCAGCCATACCGGGCAGGACTTCCACGTTCGCGCGGTGGGCGAGATCCTTGCGGCGGCCGGCCTGACCGGCGACGCGCTGCGGTGTCCACCGAGCCGACCGGAGGACGAGGCGGCCTACAAGGCGATGATCGGGCGCGGCGAGGCGGACTCGCGGGAGCGGATGAACTGTTCCGGCAAACATGCCGCGATGCTGGCCGCGTGTGTCGCGGCCGGGTGGCCGACCGACGGCTACCTCGATCCGGCGCATCCGTTGCAACTGCTGGTTCGCGAGGGCATCGAGGAGTCGGCGGGCGAGTCGACGGCGCACACCGCCGTGGACGGCTGCGGCGCGCCGGTGTTCGCGATGACCCTGACCGGGCTGGCCCGCGGCGTGCGCACGCTGGCCACCGCGACGAACGGTCCCGGGCGCACGGTGGCCGAGGCGATGCGCGAACACCCGGAGTACGTCGGCGGGGACGGGCAGGCCAACACCGAGGTGATGCGGCTGTTGCCCGGCGTCGTGGTCAAGGGCGGCGCCGAGGGCGTGTTCGTGGCCGCGACGACGGCCGGACACGCGGTCGCCGTCAAGGTGATCGACGGCAGCCCGCGGGCGACCACCGCGCTCGCGCTGGCCGCGTTGCGCACGCTCGGCGTGGACACCGCCCCGGCGCACGAATGGGCGTCCGTACCGGTGCTGGGTGGCGGTCTGCCGGTCGGCGAGGTCCGGGTGAGCACAAGCCTGACCTGACGTCACCCCCGCGGAGCCGGGCCCTCGTCCGGGGCTCCGCCGACCCACTCGCTCGTTCTCGGCCCCACCAGGAGATTCACGACATGATCGTCACCGCCGGCCCCACCCCCGCCCTGACCTACGAGATCTGCATCGACGACGTCCCCGGCGCACTCGCCGCCGAGCGGGTGGGCGCGCACCGGGTCGAGTTGTGCGCGGACCTGTTCGAGGGCGGCATCACGCCCAGCCTCGGCCTGATCGAGACCACCCTGGCCGCCGTCGACACGATCCGAGTCCACGTCATCGTGCGCCCGCGCGGCGGCGACTTCGTCTACGACGAGTACGAGGTCGCCGCGATGCGCCGGGACGTCGAGGCGATCCGGGCGGCCGGCGCCCACGGCGTGGTGATCGGCGCGCTGACCCCGGACGGCGACCTGGACCGGCCGGTGATCGAGCAGTTGCTGGCCGCGGCCGGCGACCGCTCGGTCACCTTCCACCGCGCCTTCGACATGACCCGCGACCCGCACGCCGCACTGGAGGAGCTGATCGAACTCGGCGTGCATCGGGTGCTCACCTCCGGCCAGGACAGCAGCGTGCTGGAGGGTGCACCACTGATCGCGCGTCTGGTCGAACAGGCCGCGGGCCGGATCGTGATCATGCCGGGCGGCGGCATCACCGCCCGCAACATCGACCGGGTGCTCGCCGCCACGGGGGTGCACGAGGTGCACTTCGCGGCGGGCGCGGTCCTGGAGAGCACCGCGACCCACCGCAACCCGCACCCCTACATGGGCGGCGCGCTGCGCCAGCCGGAGTACGCCCGCCGGGTGACCTCGGCGGACGGCATCCGCGACGTGGTCGAGGCCGCCCGCAAGCACTGACGCACGAACGCGGGCGCCTCTCGGGAAACGTGTTCGCCGGGCAGCGATGAGTTTGCCGTGCGGAACAGGTCGGTACTCGTGTACACCACCCACACCGAGTACCGGAGGTAACGATGACGGGCAAGGCACTCATCACCTGTCTGTGGTTCGACGGCCAGGCCGAGGAGGCCGCGAACCACTACCTGTCCATCTTCGAGGACGCCAAGCTGGGCCGGGTCGGCCGCTACACCGAGGCCGGGCCCGGTCCGGCGGGCTCCGTGCTCACCGTCGAATTCGAGATCAACGGGCAGAAGTTCGTCGGTCTCAACGGCGGCCCGCAGTTCACCTTCAACGAGGCCGTCTCGTTCCAGATCCCGTGCGCGGACCAGGACGAGGTGGACTACTACTGGACCAAGCTGTCCGAGGGCGGGCAGGAGGGTCCCTGCGGGTGGCTCAAGGACAAGTACGGCGTTTCCTGGCAGGTCGTGCCGACCGAGCTGATCGACATGGTCGGCGACCCGGACCCGGAGAAGGCAACCCGGGCGAGCGCGGCGATGTTGAAGATGGGCAAGCTCGACATCGCGACGTTGCGCAGGGCGTACGCGGGAGAGTGACGACGTCGCGGATGCGCCGACCGGATCGTGCCCACCGCCCCGGGGCATGAGCCGGTCGGCGCGCGCTGCGCGGACGGCGGGAATCGGCCCGGCAGGAATCGTCGCCGCGCGGTCCGACCCGGCGGGCCGAGCGATCGTGTGGCCGAACCTGTTCCGCCCGAGGCGGAGTTCGCGCAAGACCCCGCGAACGCGGCCCGAATCGTCCGGGTGTTGCCGCATCCGCTGTTGCGTCCCGGCGTGCGGTTCCATCGCGGTTACGGCAGCAGCACGTTCAACACGTTCCTCATGTACCGGGCCCGTTCGCATGCCCGCCCGCGCCTTGCGGAAACCGGCCGGCCTTCGCCACGGGCCACCGAAATCGGTCGTGTCCCGGATGGGTGGGCGAAGGCGTTCGGGTGGGCCGACTCGGGCGTGGCGCAGGCCCGGAGGAAGACGAGTCAGGCGGGCTGCCACAGCTCGATGCGATTGCCCTCGGGGTCGGTGACCCAGCCGAAGCGACCGACGCCCGCCATGTCCTGCGTCGCCGTAGCCACGTCCGCTCCCTTGGCGCGCAGTTGAGCGAGCATCGCATCCAGGTCGCGCACCCGGAAGTTGATCATGGTTTGCTGGGCGCGGGAGCCGAAGTAGTCGGTCTCGGACTCGAACGGCGCCATCACCGTCGGCCCGGCTTCCTGACGCCACAGGCCGTTGTCGTCGGCGTCCAGGCCCAGGCAATCGCGATACCACGCGCCCAGGGCCACCGGGTCGGCGGCCCGCATGAAGTAACCACCGATTCCAAGCACACGTTCCATGTCGCCATCTTGCCAGGACAAGCGATCGGCATGCCCGAGTACGCGCGAGCAGCGCACTCACGGCCGACGCGGGCGGGGGCGACATGCGCGGGATCCATGCGCGGGCACACCCTCGCTGATGTGGCGCGACGATGCACCGACGACGGCGCCCTCCCCGCATACCCGGCGCGGTGGCGCCCCCGGCCGCAACCTCCCCCGCGCACCACGCGCCAGGGCACGGCCTCCCGCCGCCGCCTCCCCGGGCGCTTCGTCGGGTGCGAGAGGAAGGCCGGGAGGCGGCCACTCACCGGGCTCCCGGCCTTCCGATCAGGTGGGCTACTTGAGCCCGTTGTCGACCGCGGTCATCAGCACTCCGGTGTCTCCGCTCATCTCCCAGAGCATTGCGCCCAGGAGGTTCCTGGTGCGGAGCCAGGCCGTCTTCTTGCCGATGGACCATGTGTCGTCGAAGGTCCACCATTGGCCGTTGTTACCGGTGTAGCCGTAGGTCGAGACCGACTGTTCGTCGTGGTAGACGGTCAGGTTCGGTACCGACGCGATCAGATTGGCGTAGCCCCTGGTGCCGGCCTCCTCCGGGAACTGGCCCGGTGCGGCGCCGTTGGCGGCCTGCCATTCACCGTGCGCCCCGCCGTCCGTGACCTGTTGCCAGCCACGGCCGTAGAAGGCGAGCCCGAGCACCAGCTTGCGCGGGTCGACGCCCGCGTCCAGATAGTGCTGGACGGTGGATTCGACACTGAACTTGGTCGGGTACGGGTCCCCGGCGTCGACGTACAGGTTGCCCTGGTCGCCGGTGCGGTTCGGTTCCCAGCTGTTGTCGCTGCCGGAACCGTGGAAGTCGTAGCCCTGGACGTTGGCGAAGTCCATGTAGTCGAACACGCTGGGCGTGCCGTCCCGCGTGGTGATGTCCCAGCCCACGTCGATCTTGCCCGGGTCGGCCGGGGTGAACGCGGTGAGCAGGTAGTGCTTGCCGGTGGTCGAGCCCAGTGCGTCCATCTGCTTGCGGAACTCGGCCATCAGCAGGGTCAGGTTGTTCTTGTCGTCGGTCGAGATGTGGTTGCCGGCGTGACCCTCGGAGCCGGGCCACTCCCAGTCGATGTCGAACCCGTCGAAGACGCCCGCCGCGACACCGGTGCCGCCGCGTCCATTGGTCACCGGCAGGTTGCCCTTGATGTACATGTCCACGCAGGACTTCACGAACTTCTGCCGCGACGCGTCGGTCTTGGCGGCGTCCGAGAAGTACTTGCTGTATGTCCAACCGCCGATCGAGATCAGCGACTTGAGCTTCGGGTACTTGGCCTTGAGTTGCAGCAGCTGGTTGTAGTTTCCGGCCAGCGGCTGGTTCCAGGTGTCGGCGCTCCCGTTGACGGACTCGCCCGCACCGACCGAGCGTTCGTAGTCGGCCCACGAATCGCCCGCACCATCACCCTGGTTGGGATCCTGTGGTCCCGGGGTGGTGGCTCGGGTGACCCCGTTGAGGCAGGTCAGGTTGGTGGGATCGATGTTGGAGAACGCGTAGTTGAGGTGGGTCAGCTTGGCCGCCGCGCCGGTGGTGTCCAGTGACTTCATCGTGTAGGCGCGGCCGTAGATGCCCCACTGCACGAAGTAGCCCACACGCGCGTAGTCGTTGCCGGGGTTGCCCCCGCCGGTGGTCTTGACCGTCAGCGGCGCACTGGCCGGACCGGTCTGGTCGATGGTGTCCCGGGCGACCACCGTGTAGGTGTACGTGGTGTTCGCCGTCAGGCCACTGTCCCCGTAGGTGGTGGTGGTCACCGTCGCGAGCTTGGTCGCGCCCCGGTAGACGTCGTAGTTCTTGATGCCGTGATCGTCGGTCGCCGCCGCCCAGTTGAGCGTCAGCGAGGTGTCCGTTACCGCGCTCGCCCGGGGAGTGCCCGGCGCGGTCGGCGGATCGTCGGTGCCGCCACCCGTAGGCTTGGTGCGCAGCGTGGCCGAGGAACTCGCCGGGCCGGTCTGGCCGATGGTGTCCCGGGCGACGATCTTGTAGACGTAGGCGGTGTCGGCGCTCAGGCCGGTGTCGGTGTAGGCGGTGCCGGTGGCCGTGCCGACCACCGTGTTGCCCCGGTGGATGTCGTAGTTCTGAATGCCCTTGTCGTCGGTGGCCGCCGGCCAACTCAGCGAGATCGAGTCGACGGTGGTCGCGGTGGCGGTGGGCTGTCCCGGTGCGGTCGGCGGGTTGTCCGTCGGCGGCGCGCCGTCGCAGGGACCGCCATTGACCTTGCAGTTGGTGGGACTTCCGGGCCCGGAGCCGACGAAGCCGAACTTGGTACTGGCTCCGGGGGCGAGCGAGCCGTTGTACTCGCGGTTCTTCGCGGTGATGTGCGAACCGGACTTGGTGATCAGCGTGTCCCAGTACGCGCCCACGGAGGTGCCGGCGGGGAAGTCCCACTCGACGGTCCAGGCCGTGATGGCGGTGGTTCCGGTGTTCTTGATCGTCCACTCCGCCTGGAAGCCGCCGCCCCAGTCGGAGGTCTTGGCGAACGTTGCGGTCGCGCCCGCGGCAGCCTGCGCGGGCGCGGCCGACAGGCCGACCATCGCGGCGAGCGGGAGAAGCAGGGTGGCACAGATCGCGATGAATCTCTTGCCCTGCCTGGTGCGTTTGGTGCGCCTCACGGTTCCGATGGCCATGGGTGCTCCTGGATTTGGGATCCGATGGAGAACCTGCGCCCCACAATGGGCCGGGATGTCCGGCCCACACAGTAGGGCGAGCGTAATGAAGGTCTGGACCAATAATCAAGGTCTAGACCAGTAGGGATCAGTGGGGACCGGGATCGACCGAAATCCACTCGCCTGAACGGCAATCCCGCGACCCCGCATCAGCCCGCGGCCGAGCGCACGCCCGGAGACCCCGAAGCAGCGCCCGAACGACCGAACGCAGCCTGCCGTTTCGTTGGCCGCACTCGTTGTTCGACAGCCCTTCACGCAAAATGTGATTTGTGACATGGTACATGTCACGCGGTCGGCCGGACGCTCCCCTTCCGGTCCTCTGCAGCGCCAACTGCCCCACCACCGTTGGGATTTCGGTGGGGCAGGGACCAGGACCACGCTCGCGCCGATCCCGAAGTCCCCGGAGCGGGACCGGCGACGAACCGCTCATGCCGTGGCACCACCCCTCATCCGGAGGCACGCATCGGCGTGACCTCTGTTCCGCAAGGAGACGGTCTTTGCGAACCAAACCGGCACGACAGGGACTTCGCCGCATCGCGGTGGTCACCATCTCCCTCGCCATGGGCTTCGGGTTGTTCACCCAGCCCGGATCGGCCGCCCCCTCCGATCCGGCCGTGACGACACCGACGGCCCGGGCGGCCTCCACGTCCGCCCCCACCTCCACCGCCGGACCGTCGGCCGCCATCGCCCCCAGCGCCTCGGCCGACCAAACCCCGCACACCCAGGGCAAACCGCTACCGGTACCCGCCCGCCCACCGCTGTCCGCGTCCGCGTCGGCCACCGCCCGGCGCGACTACGACGATCCGTCGGCCGCCGTACTCCCGGCCCGCCCGTCCATGGCCGCCGAGCAACGCGCCGCCGCGGCGGCGACCTGCACGGTCGCCGACTTCGCCGGACGCAGCGGCGCCGCGCTCGTCCAGCAGATCAAGGCATCGACCACGGACTGCGTCAACACGCTGTTCACGGTCACCGGGCCCGACGCCTACTCGATCTTCCGTGAGGCGCAGATGACCACGGTCGCCTACGCCCTGCGCGACCTGGCCGGCGCCTACCCGGGCAACGGCAGCACCGGCGCCCCGCAGATCGTGCTCTTCCTGCGGGCCGGCTACTACGTGCACTGGTACAACCAGTCCACCGTGGGCACCTACGGCCCCACGTTGCAGACCGCCATCCGATCGGGTCTGGACGCCTTCTACGCCAATACGCACTCCTCCGACGTCACCGACGCCAACGGCGAGACGCTGGCCGAGGCGGTCACCCTGATCGACAGCGCCGAGGAGAACGCCCGTTACCTCTACGTGGTCAAGCGCCTGTTGGCGGGCTACAACAGCTCGTACGACGCGTCCTGGTGGATGAAGGCCGCGGTCAACAACGTCTTCACCGTGCTGTTCCGCGGGCACCAGGTCCCCGAATTCGTCACCGCGGTGCAGGCCGACCCGAGCATCGTCGACGCGGTCGACGCGTTCGCGACCGCGCACCGCGACCTGCTCGGCACCGACCGCGCGTACCTGACCACCAACGCGGGTCGCGAACTGGTCCGCTTCGTGCAGTACCCGACCCTCCAGGCCAAGGTGCGCCCGAAGGTGCGCGCGCACCTGCAGGCCACCTCGATGACCGGCCCCACCGCACCGCTGTGGGTCGCCCTGGCCGAGGGAACGGACTTCTACGACAAGGCACAGTGCGCCTACTACGACACCTGCAACCTCCAGGCCAGGCTGACCGCGGCCGTGCTGACCGTCGACTACACGTGCAGTACGAGCATCCGCATCCGCGCGCAGGAGCTGACCCCGGCCAACCTCGGCGCCGCGTGCACCAGTCTGCGCAACCAGGACGCCTACTTCCACGGCGTGGTCGCGGACAACGGCCCCGTCGCCAACGACCACAACAGCACCATCGAGGTCGTGGTCTTCGACTCCAGCAGCGACTACCAGACCTACGCCGGCGCGATCTTCGGCATCGACACCAACAACGGCGGCATGTACCTGGAGGGCGACCCGAGCGCAGCCGGCAACCAGCCGCGCTTCATCGCCTACGAGGCCGAGTGGACGCGTCCCGCGTTCGAGATCTGGAACCTCAACCACGAGTACACGCACTACCTCGACGGCCGCTTCGACATGGCCGGCGACTTCAACGCCGGCGTCACCACCCCGACCATCTGGTGGATCGAGGGCTTCGCCGAGTACGTCTCCTACTCCTACCGCAACCTGCCCTACGACGCGGCGATCACCGAGGCGGGCAAGCACACCTACGCGCTGAGCACGGTGTTCGACACCACCTACTCCCACGACACGACCCGCATCTACCGCTGGGGCTACCTCGGGGTGCGGTACATGCTGCAAAAGCACCCCGCGGACGTCACCCGGCTGCTGGGCTACTACCGGGCCGGCGACTGGACCGGCGCCCGCTCGTTCCTGACGAGCACCATCGGCACCCGCTACGACAGCGACTGGTACACGTGGCTGGCGGCCTGCGCGGCGGGCGACTGCGGCGGCGGCACTCCCGCCAACCGTCCGCCGGTGGCCGAGTTCACCAGCGCCGTCACCGGCACCTCGGTCGCCTTCGCCGACACCTCCACCGACCCGGACGGCACCATCGCCTCCCGTGCCTGGGACTTCGGCGACGGCACCACCTCGACCGCGACCAACCCGACCAAGACCTACGCCGCGGGCACCTACACCGTACGGCTGACCGTGACCGACAACCGAGGCGCCACCGCCAACGTCACGCACACCGTCACGGTCACCGGCGGCGGCACCGCCGAGTGCACCGACCCCGACACCCGCGCGCTGGGCAAGAACTGCCGGCGCAGCGCCCTGTCGGCGGCGACGGATGGAAACGACAAGCTCTACTTCTACATCTACATCCCGGCGGGTACCGCCCGTCTGAACATCACCACCGCCGGTGGTACCGGCAACGCCGACCTCTACTACAACAGTGACGTGTGGGCCACGAACACCGCCTACACGGTCAAGTCCACCGCGGCCGGAAACGCCGAGACGCTGACCATCACGGCACCGCCCGAGGGCTACCACTACATCACCCTCCACGCGAAGCAGTCCTTCGCCGGCACGTCGCTCACCACCGCCTACTGACCCGAACGCGCACCACGAGTCGCGCGGCTCGTACCGGGCGGCGGCGGGGCCCTACCGGGCCTCGTCGCCGCCCGTCGTCGACTCGCGGGCGACGGACGCGGGCCGGAGCAGCACCGCCCGATCGGCACCGCAGCGAACGGCGTCACCACGACGACCCCCGCGGGGCCGTCGGCCGCGTACCCCGACATCCGCCACCGTCAGCCGACATCCCCTGCGGTCAACCGACCGCCGCCGGGCGCGTCGGCAACCGACCTGCCCCGCGCGCCGCCGATCACCACGCCGAGCACGGTCGAGGTCGGCACGTACCCGAAGTGCCGCGAGTCCTGCGTGCGCGCCGCGTCCCCGCGTACCACCAGCGAACCGGCCGGCACGGCCGTTCCGCGCACCGCGTGCACCGCCGGGCGCACCTCGCGCGGCACCGGATCGCCGGGCATCGCCGCGACCCGTTTGACCAGCCAGCGCAGGTCGTCCTCCGCGCCGTACCGGACCGGATTGCGAAAGACGATCGCGTCGCCGCGCCGCACGGCGGTGGTCCGACGCACGATCAACCGCTCGCCGTCCACGAACGTCGGTGCCATGCTCATCCCGGTCACCCGCACCAGCGCCAACCGCGAGCGCACCGCCCACCCGGCCAGCGCCGCACTCGCCGCGACCGCCCCGAGGACCAGGGCCGCACGCCCGTTCCGCCTCACCGCGCCACCTCCGCGCGCCCGTTCGACCTCACTGCGCCTCCTCCGCGATCCTGGCCGAGTCCTCGCGCGGGTCCCGGTATCCGGCCGCCTGGAGGTCGAACAGCCGGGCGTAGTGCCCATCGGCCAGGGCCATCAGCTGGTCGTGGCCGCCCAGTTCGGTGATCCGGCCGTCGGCGAGCACGGCGATGGTGTCCGCGTCGCGCAGCGCGCCGAGCCGGTGCGACACGAGCAGGCTGGTCCGGCCGGCCCGGTGTCGGTGCAGCGTGCGGTGCACCTCGTGCTCGGCCTCGGCGTCCAGGCCCGAGCTGGGCTCGTCCAGGATCAGCAGGTCCGCGTCGCCGCGCATCAGCGACCGGGCCAGTGCGACCCGCTGCCACTGGCCGCCGGACAGCGTGACGCCGGCCCTGTCGTCGTCCTCGTCCAGGTGCACCCGGCTCAACTGGGTCCGGTAGCCGTCCGGCAGCGCGGACAGGTCCGCGTCGATGCCGGCCAGTACCGCGCTCATCCGGATCCGGGCCGAGTCCTCGCGGTGGGCCAGGTCGCCGATGCCGATGTTCTCCGCTGCGGAGAGGTCGTAGGTCATGTAGTCCTGGAAGGTCACCCCGAGCCGGCGGCGCAGTGCGGCCACGTCCATCGTGCGGATGTCCACGCCGTCCCAGCGGATCGCGCCCCGATCCGGGTCGTAGAACCGGCAAAGCAGCTTGATCAGCGTGCTCTTGCCGGTGCCGTTGCGTCCGACCAGGCCCACCGCGCGACCCGCCGGCACCACCAGGCTCACCCCGCGCAGCACCCACGGCCCCTGTGCGTCGTAGCGGAACCACACGTCGTCGAACTCGAGTTGCCCACGCAGCGCGGGCACCCGGCCGGTCCCGGGGTCGAGGTCGTCGGGGGTGTCCATCACATCCAGGAAATGGCCGAACAGCCGAATCGCCTCGGCGGCCATGCCGGCCTGGGTGACCACGCCGGTGAATGCCTGCTGCACGCCGGCCGCGGCGGCGGTGAACAACATCACGTCGCCGACCGTGAAGCGGCCGTGCGCCGCGCCGGCCACCACCACGACCATGCCCAGCCCGGCCACCACCGCGTTCAGTGCGGCGAATCCGGCTTGGATCAGCATGCCCCGTCGTGCCACCGTGAGTTCGGCGTCGGTGGCCTCGCGCAGCGCCCGCACCAGGCGGCCGTGCAGGAAGTCGCCCAGCCCGAACAGCCGGATCTCCTTGGCCGCGCGCGGGTCGGTCAGCAGTGATCGGTAGAACAGGCGGCGGCGCTGCTTCCCGGAGGTCAGCTCCAGCACCGCCACCTGCCGGCGGGCCATCGACAGCCGGGCCGCCAACGCGGCGACGCCGACCAGGAACAGCAGGCCCACCATCGGCGGCCACACGGCGAGCAGCACACCGGTGAACCCGCTCAGCGCGGCGGCGGAACGCACCACCTCCTGGCTGAACATGGTGATGTTGTGCGGTGCGTCCTCGGACGCCTGTTGGGCCAGTCGCAGGCGGTCGTGGAAGGCCGGGTCCTCGAAACGGCGCAGTCCGCGGAACTCGTTGACCTTGGCGAACAGGTCCCGCTCGACGGTGACCACGAGCCGCCGGCGCACCACCTCGTCCAGATAGGCGGCCAGTTGCATCAGCACCGCGAGCACCGCGCCGAGTGTGGCGAGCGCGAGGCCCAGTGCCACGGCCCGCCCGGAGTCGACGTGTTCGCCTCGGCCCAGCTCGTCGAAAAGCAGTTTGGTCAGCCACGCGGCCGGCGCGGGCAACACGCCGATCAGCACGGTGGCCGGCAGCAGCAGGAGCGCACCGACGGGCGCGGCCCTGAATTGCAGCGCGAGGGCCACCTTCACCGCGCGCGGGCGCAACCGGGACCCCGAAGGCGTACCGCCCTCCGAGGTCCCGTCCGGATCCGGGATCAACAGGGGTTGCCCAGCCGGATGGTGCAGACGCCGTTACAGCTGTAGCGGTACTCGCGGCCGCCGCTGCAGTAGCAGAGTTGGCCGACGTACTCGACGCAGGCTCCGGCGCGTTCTTCCTTCAGGACCAGGCCGAGCAGCCGGTCGCCCATGGTGCCGATCACTCGCTTCATCTTGTGCCTCCGGGAGTTCGCGGTTCGGTGACGGGTGTGCCGGTCAGCACTTGGTGGTGGTCTTCACACACGGGCCGTTGCAGCTGTACACGTAGCGGTAGTGGCTACGGCACGCGCAGAACTGGCCGTGCTCCGGGACGCACGCCCCGGCTCGTTTCTCGCGGAGGACGAGTCCCAACAGTTTGTCGCCCATGGTGCCGATCACACGGTTCATCGTGGACCTTCCATTGCAGGGTCGAATCGGCGAAAGCGGGGTGTGCTTCTGCCGGAGGCGACGCTAAACCCTTCGTCATCCGTGTCGCAAGACAAAGCAAGGCGCCCGAATCAATGAATGCCGTTTTTGTTTCGGGTGGCCGCCGAGTGAGCACTGTTGCCATTGGCGAGCTCGGGGATACATTTCGACGGCCGTGTTCGCCGGTCGCGCGGACTTCGAGGTCGACCGACATCCTTCGCCATTTTGGGAGCATCCCCATGCCGTTCCTGATCGCTGCCGTGGTGCTCGTCACGGTGCTGTGCCTGTTGAACCTGGTGCTCACGTTCGGCGTCATTCGCAAACTTCGCGCCCAGGGCGAACACGGGCATGGCGCGCAGAACGATGTGGACATCTCGGATCTGGTCTTGCCGGTGGGTTCGACGGCGCCCGCCTTCACCGCGGTCACCACCGCGGGTGAGACGGTCTCCCGGGACGGCTTGGGCGCCGCGCTGTTCGGCTTCTTCTCGCCGAACTGCCGGGCTTGCAGGGAGCGGTTGCCGCAGTTCGTAGAGGCGGCGCGCAAGGCGGGCGGCAGTCGTCGGGTGCTCGCGGTGGTGCACGGGGACGAGGCGGAGACCCGGGAGCAGGTCGCCGCGCTGGCCGCGGTCGCGCAGGTCGTGGTCGAACCGACCGACGGTCCGCTGGGTCGCGGATTCGCGGTGACCGGATATCCGGTGTTCGGTCTGCTGGCCGCGGACGGCACGATCACCGCGAGCGGTTTCGACCCGAAAGCCCTTTCCGCGCCGGTGCGCACCGCCGCCTGATTCGACCGATTCGGTCGGGCGCGTTCGGATTCCGGCAGGATCGTTTCTTCCGGACGATGGATTCCCGAACATGATCATTCTCGGCAGGCAATTCGATACCGTCGATCGGGCCGACAGTCGTGGAACGCCGCCCGCTTCCCGTTTGCGAACTCGCAAGTATTACCGGAATCAAATATCCCCCGGCGCGAATTCACCGCGCAACGTGCGGCGCGTTCCGGCCGTCGGGCAAGCAGTACGCGGGCCGGCCGCGTTCATTTCCCGCGGTCGTGGCAAAGTCGCCGGCCGGCAATCGCCCGACTCCGGCACCGGCCCGCGCATTGCCCGAACCGGCGCCGGCGCGGCAATCGCCCACCCCGGCACCGGCCGGCACGCCGCCCGCGTCCCGACGGCCCCCGACCGTCGGCGCGGTGTCCGGTCACACCCGGGCGTGGGTGGTGATGTCCTCCTCGAACAGTTCGACCATGCTCGCGGTCACCGTGGGGCGGGACTGGGCGAGGGCGTCCAGGTAGTCGCGGGTGTGTGCGCCCGGGCCTTCGGCCGCCGCGGACTCGTCGAACACGTCGCGCTCGAACGACGCCTGGGCGGCGATCCGGGCGGCGTGACCGATGTCGGCGGGCGTGAGCAACTCGCTGGCCGCCACCAGCGCGTCCAGGTCCACGTCCGGACGGGCCGACGCGTATCGGGTCCACATCGCCCGCCGCGCGTCCGCGTCCGGCGTGCCCACCGGGATGATGTAGTCGAATCGGCCCGGCCGCAGGAACGCCGGGTCCAGCGAGCGCACCGAATTGGTCGCGCACACCAGCAGCCGATCGCCGTGTTCGCGGAACGCCGGGATCAGCTTGAGCAGTTCGTTGGTCACCGCGTGACCGGCGCTGGGCCGGGCGTGCCGGACCGGCGCGATCTCCTCGACCTCGTCGATGAACACCACGATCCGCTCCAGCCTGGCCAACCGCCCGAACGCCTCGCGCAGCGCAGCGGCCAGGTTGCCGCCGTCGGCCAGCCGCGAGGGCAGCAGTTCCACGAACGGCCAGCCCAGACGGGAGGCGATCGCCCGGGCGAAGGTGGTCTTGCCGGTCCCGGGCGGCCCGAACAGCGCGATCGCGCTGGGCGGTTCGACGCCGTGCCGCAGCGCGCGCTCGGGATCGGCCAGTGGCAACACCACGCGCCGTTCGATCAGGTTCTTCTCCACCTCCATGCCGGCCACCTTCGACCACAGGTCGCTCGGCAACATTCGGCCGCCCAGCCGGTCCAGGGTCTCCGCCGCATGGTCGTCGACCGGCTCGACCTTCTCGAAGTAGGCCACCGCCGGCCGCCGCTCGTAGCCCGCGTTGCGCAGCCCCAACTCGCGCGTGTCCTCCTCGGGGAGCACATAGGCGATCCGGCGCACCCGCTCCTCGACCAACCTGCGCTCCAGCGCGAGCAGCAGCGTGCTGGTCAGCCCCAGACCGCGCGCGGCGGGCGAGATGGCGATCCGCATCACCCAGGCCCGCCCCTCGGACACCGTGGCCAGCGCCGCGCCCACCACCGCGCCGTCCCGCCGGGCGACCACGGCCGGCTGGCGCGAGGCCAGCGCGTTGATGCACTCGGACAGCGAGAAGACCGACTCCTGGCCGAGTTCGGTCGTGGTGTCGATCAGGTGCACCACCGCCGCGAGGTCCTCCTCGCGGTAGTCCTGTATGAGCCAGACCATGAACAGCTCCATCCGTGGATCGAGTGCCTCGACGAGTGGCAAACACTAGGGAGCATCGCCGCGCCGTGAACGCGTCGTTGTGTACAAGTGCGCGCCCGAACTTGGTCACCCTGCGGATGGACACCTCGCGCAGGACCTGGGACACGCATGCCGGCCGAACCGGTGACCGGGCTCGGGGGCCGGGGCACAATGGCCTCGACCTCGTCCGCGCCGTCCGGCCCGCTCGGGCCGCCCGAACCCTACGGAGAACAGATGACCGTCTCGCCCGCGTCCGGCCCCGCCCACGCGTCCGGTGTCTTCCCCATCGGCGGCGATCTGCCGGTACGCCGGCTCGGATACGGCGCCATGCAGCTCACCGGGACCGGCGTGTGGGGCGAGCCCAAGGACCGCCGCGAGGCGATCCGGGTGCTGCGCCGCGCCGTCGAACTCGGGGTGAACCTGATCGACACAGCCGACTCGTACGGCCCGTTCGTCAACGAACAAATCATTCGCGAGGCGCTGCACCCGTATGCCGAGGACGTGGTGATCGCCACCAAGGGCGGCTTCGCCCGCACCGGACCGGGCGAGTGGCGCGCCCTGGGCCGACCCGAATACCTGCGCCAGCAGACCGAACTGAGCCTACGTCACCTCGGTCTGGAGCGGATCGACCTCTACCAGCTGCACCGGATCGACCCGCAGGTGCCGCTCGCGGACCAGCTCGGTGAACTCGGCGCGTTGCAGCAGGAGGGCAAGATCCGGCACATCGGCCTGTCCGAGGTCACCGTGGAGCAGTTGCGCCAGGCCCGCGAGATCGTCGAGATCGTCTCCGTGCAGAATCTGTACAACCTGGCCAACCGCAAGGCCGAGAGCGTGCTCGACTACGCGGCGGCCGAGAACATCGCGTTCATTCCGTGGTTCCCCATCGCCACCGGCGAACTCGCCCGACCGGGCGGCCCGTTGGACCAGGCTGCCAAGGAACACGACGCGACGCCTGCACAGTTGGCGCTGGCCTGGCTGCTGCACCGCTCCCCGGTGCTGCTGCCGATCCCGGGCACCTCCAGCGTCGCGCACCTGGAGGAGAACACCGAGGCCGCCCGGATCCGACTGTCCGACGATCGGTTCGAGGCACTGTCGGCCGCGGTCTGACCACGATCGCGGCCGTGGCCGGACCCGTTCCGTCCCGTCCACCGGGACAAGTCCGGCCCGACCGCGTCGCACAAAGCCGCCGTCGCGGCCGGGGTCGGGTCAGCTCTCCCGCGGCGTGATCCGTGCGCTCCACCCGTCCTCGATCTCCGCCCCGTCGATCGTGATCGCCTCGACCGTGCGCGACCCCGGGTCGATGTCGGCCACCACACCCTCGCCCGCGTAGCGCGGATGCCCGGAGGCGCCGATCTCACCGGTGGCTTCGACCACGGCCGAACGGACCGCCGGCCCTCGGGCGTCGGCGGCCATGTCCTGGACGTTGAACGGGAAAATTTCGATCTCGAAGCGTTCCATCCCGAGCCCATGCCCGCGCCCGGGCCGGCGCAAGCCACCCGGTCGCCCGTAGGGCATGCCTTCGATCCCCGTCGGGCACCACTCCGCAGAACCGACGACACCCACCCGGCCCCGAAGGTTGCGGGGCGGGCGTGGCGATGTCCCGCGGGGCGGCCCCGCCGAAGACGGCGGCCGGGACGCCCCGTCACAGGATCACTCGGGCTTTCGACGTCAGCCACCAACCGGACGTCGGCGCGCCGGTCGCCGCCGCCATCCGCGCGCCCGGCGCTCAGGCGCCGGGCCGGCCCCCTGAAAGGCCCGGGCCGAGTTCGGCACACGCGGCCCACATGTGGGAGCCGCGGGCGTCGTACCCGGTCCGGGCTCGGGAACGCGGGCCCGATTCGGCAGCCGCGGCAGCGCCCGGGCAACCCCCGATTCGGGCCGATGAACCGAGGTGCATATAGGGGCAATACGGACAGTACTTCCTCGGGCACATGACGTACATCACATCTCGCATACCGATGGTCAGGAACTTGTACGCACCGTGAACCAAGTTTTCCGAATTCTCACCCGGAGCTAGGGTGCCGTCGACTGTGAGTAAACAACTCGGGCACAATGCGTGTCGCAATCGGGACTTTAAGTCCTGATATTCCACCCTAATGACCCGATTCTTCGATTTCGGCAGATCGTGATGTTTGATCCCACGCCGGGGGTGTGCGTAGTTTGGTGCTTCGCCACACCGGTCCGGTGCTCGGCGAAATGGTCTCCCGGTTCGCCGAATCCTGCCGCCGGAGCGAGGCCACGGTACGAAACCCGAAAGGCAGGAGCGGGGGAACCAAGTGGAATGCCGTCCCGGGCGTCTGTGACTCAGGCGCCCATTCGGACGGCTTGGGGTGAAGCCGTGCCCGTCCCTCTCATCCGAGGGTCGAACACGGCCGGGCGAGACTCTCCAGCCCGAATCCGACAGCTCACTTCGTAGGCGTGGGAGAAGGAAAAAAATCTTCGTGCAGTCGTTCATCACCCCTGCCCGCATGCCCAAGAAGACGCGTCTCGCGCTCACCCTCGGCATGGCCGGCGCCATCGTCGCCGCCCCGCTCGTCACCGGTCTCGCCACCGCCAACGCCGCCTCGGTCTCCACCTGGGACAAGGTCGCCATGGGCGAGAGCTCGGGCAACTGGCACATCAACACCGGCAACGGTTTCTACGGTGGTCTGCAGTTCACCCAGAGCACCTGGAACGAGTTCGGCGGTCAGAAGTACGCCCCGCGTGCCGACCTGGCCACCAAGGACCAGCAGATCGCCATCGCCGAGAAGGTTCTCGCCGTCCAGGGCCCCATCGCCTGGCCGAACACCTCCGGCCCGGCGGGTCTGACCAAGGGCGGCGCCAAGGCTGCCGTCTCGCCGAGCACCAAGTCGTCCGGCTCGGCCAAGACTTCGGTCAAGGTCGCCCCCAAGGTCGCCGAGAAGCCGGCCGAGTCCGCGCCGGCGGCCACCCAGGCCCCGAAGGTCGAGGTCGTCCCGGTCGCCGCGAAGCCCGCGTCGACCACCACCTCGTACTCCGTGGTCAAGGGTGACAGCCTGTCCAAGATCGCCGCCGACAAGGACGTCTCCGGTGGGTGGCACAAGCTGTACTCCGACAACCGCGCCGTGATCGGCAGCAACCCGAACCTGATCAAGGTCGGCCAGAAGCTCTCGCTCTCCGGCAAGGCCCGCGCCGCGGCCACGACCACCACCACCACGACCGCCGCCAAGGTCGAGGTCGCGCCGAAGGCCGCGCCCAAGACCGAGACCGTGGCCCAGACCAAGCCCACGGCGTCGGTGAAGGTCGCGCCGAAGACCACGGTCAAGGAGAAGGCCCCCGTCGCGGCCAAGGTGTCCTCGGCCAAGGCCGGCGGCTCCTCGGCCAACGCGTCCGGCTACGTCGCTCCCGTGAAGGGCGCGCTGGGCACCGCGTTCGGCACCAGCGGCAAGATGTGGTCCAGCGGCAGCCACACCGGCCAGGACTTCGTGGCCTCCACCGGCACCCCGGTGAAGGCGATCACCTCGGGCACCGTGGTCAAGGCCGGCAACGGCGGCGCCTACGGCAACGAGATCGTGATCAAGCACGCGGACGGCAAGTACTCGCAGTACGCGCACCTGTCCAGCATCGGCGTTCGCGCCGGCGCCACGGTGGGCACCGGTCAGCAGATCGGCCTCTCCGGTGCGACCGGCAACGTGACCGGCCCGCACCTGCACTTCGAAATCCGCACCACCCCGAACTACGGCAGCGGCATCAACCCGCTCACCTACCTGCGCGCGCACGGCGTCAACATCTGATCCGAGCGTCATCAGGCAGTGACCGCACGGCGATAGCCACCATGCGGTAGCCGTACCAGGGCCGGGCCCGTCGACCACGCGTCGGCGGGCCCGGCCCTTTTCCGCGTCCCCACCCCTGCGGACGCGGAAGTCGCGCGCGGATCGAGTCGGTCAGCCGCGTGCCGGATACCGCTTGGGCAGCGGCAGTCCGCGCGCGGTCATCAACTCCCGCAGCCGGTCGGGGTAGTCGGTGATCAGGCCGTCCGCGCCGTCGTCCATCAGCTTGGCCATGGTCGCCGGGTCGTCGACGGTCCACGGCACGACCTTGATCCCCATCGCATGCGCCCGGGCCACCATCTCCCGGTTCACGTACGGGCGATAGTTCGGGTCGGTGACCTTGCCGTCCTGCGGGAAGCCGTGCACGGGCGAGAACGTCGTGGCGCCGAACGAGGCGATCGCGCGCAGCGGGTCGCCGCCGAAGTCGTCGATGTCCAGGCCGCCCAGCCAGGGCGAGGCGCCGGGCTTGCCGACCTGGAGGAAGTCGTAGTTGGTCAACGCGACCAGCGGCAGGCGCGGTTCGACCTGCCGCATGCGCCTCAGCGCGCCCCAGTCGAAACTTTGGATGGTGACCTGGCGCAACAGCCCGGCCCGGCGCACCTCGTGGGCCACCGTCTGCACGAACTGCTCGCGCGGCGCCGTCTCCTGCGGCGCGCCCGCCTCGACCTTGGTCTCCACGTTGAGCTTCACACCGCGCGCGTGCCGGCGGTTGACCAGCTCGAACACCTCGGTGAGCAGCGGCATTCGGGCGCCGGGCGAGGTGGTCTGCTCGGGGAAGCCGGGGAACTGCCGCGACCCGCAGTCCAGGGTGCGGATCTGGGCCAGGCTCAGCGTGTCGACGTACTTGCCGACGTAGGGGAACTCCGGGTCGCCGGCCCGCGCCGGTGAGGTGTCGGCACACTTGCGACCGTCGACTTTGCGGTCGTGGGTGACCACGGCGCGGCCGTCCTCGGTGATCTGCACGTCCAGTTCGAGGGTGGACACCCCCAGGTCCAGGCCCTTGGCGAAGGACGCGAGCGTGCTCTCCACGGTCAGCCCGAGGCCGCCCCGGTGCGCCTGGAGGTCGAAGGACCCGCGGTGATGGCCGCCATGGCGGTCCGCCGCGCCGGCCACTCCCGGGGCGGCGACGATGGCGGCCCCGGCCAGGACCGCGGCCGTGACGGTCTTCCATCGGGACATGGGCGTCTCCTTCTCGCTCCGGTCGACGACGATCGACCGTCGACGCCCACACCCTGGCCCGCGCGAAGTGATGCGCGGGCGGTCGGGTCGTGGCGTTCAGGCGAAGACGAGACGAAGAAGCGGCGAAGCAATCCACAGGCGCCCGAACTCGGGTCACCCGTGCGGCCGTTCAGCAGCCCGCGGAGGGCAGGTCCTCGGACCAGCCGGGTCGGTGCGCGGCCAGCAGCCGGCCCGACGCGTCGTGCACGACCTGCCGGTCCTCGGCCGAGACGACGGCGAAGAACGCGTCCTCGGCATCGCCCAGCAGCCGGGTGCTCTCCGCGACCAACTCGCGCCCCGAGGCGGTGACCTGGATGACGTGCCGGCGCCGGTCGTGCGGGTTGCGCCGACGCTCGGCGAAGCCGCGCGCCTCCAGCTCGTCGAGCAGGCCGACCAGCACGTTCGGGTCGATCCCGAGCAGCCTGCTGACGTCCTGCTGGGACAACGATTCATAGGCCAGCAGGGTCTCCAGCACATGCACGTGCTTGGTCTTGACCCCCAGCGTGGCCAGCGTCTGATCGGCGAGCGCCAACAGGAGATCGGCCAGCTTGACCAGCCGGTACCCGGTCCGTGCTCCCATCGGCGGCCGCCCGGTGCTCGGTCGGTCCGTCATGTGCACATGTTAGCGGCCCTCGATCATATGTCTTCTGGACGACAGGCTTTACATATCGTATGTTCCACATACGAACCATCGACTCTACGGAAGGGTTCGGCGATGTTCGCTGCCCTGGCCCGCCTCACCACGGCCCGACCCCGGCTCCTGTTGCTCACGGCCCTGCTCCTGCTGATCGGCGCCGGCCTGCTCGGGCGAGGCGTCGGCGATCACCTCCTCGGCGGCGGCGCCGTCGACCCGAACTCGGCCTCCGCCCGCGCCGCGAGCGCCCTCGACCGCGACTTCCCCGGCAGCCGGCCCAACCTGGTCCTCCTGGTCGGCGCCGACCGCCCTCTGGACGCACCCGAAGTCAGCGCCCAAGCCGAGGAGTTGACCGCCCGCCTCGCCGCCGAACCCGACGTCGAGGGGGTGTCCTCCCCCTGGTCGGGCGGCGGCGCCACGCTGCGCACCGCCGACGGCCGGCACGCACTGGTCCTGGCCCACATCCGGGGCGAGGAGACCGCCGCCTCCGACAGGTTCGAACGCCTGGCCGCGGACTACCGCGGCACCCACGGGGCCTTGACCGTCGAACTCGGCGGCAGCGTCGCGGTGCGCCACGACATGCAGAAGACCATCTCCGAGGACCTGGTCCGGGCCGAACTGATCGCGTTGCCGATCACCCTGCTGATCCTGATCCTGGTCTTCGGCAGCCTGGTCGCCGCACTGCTGCCGCTCGGCGTCGGCATCCTGGCCATGGTCGGCACCAACGCCGTACTGCGCCTGGTCTCCTCGGCCACCGACGTATCGGTGTTCGCCCAGAACCTGACCACCGTGCTGGGCCTGGGCCTGGCCGTCGACTACGGCTTGTTCGTGGTCCGCCGCTATCGCGAGGAACTCGCCGCCGGCGCCTCGCCCGCCCGCGCCGTCACGGTGATGCTGAACACCGCCGGGCGCACCGTGGTCTTCTCCGCACTCACCCTCGCCGTCTCGCTCGCCGCGATGCTGGTGTTCCCGCAGTACTTCCTGCGCTCGTTCGCCTACGCCGGCATCCCGGTGGTGCTGCTCGCCGCGTTCGGCGCGCTGGTGATCCTGCCCGCGGCGCTGGTCCTGCTCGGCACACGGGTGGACAAGGGCGACCTGCGCGCGCCGCTGCGCCGACTCGGCCGCCGGCTGCGGCCCGGCGGCGCGTCCGCGCCGACCGTGGTGCGCGAGAGCCGCTGGTACCGGCTCTCGCAGGCGATCATGCGGCGGGCGCCGATCGTCGCCCTGCTCACCACCGGTGTCCTGGTCGCACTCGGACTGCCGTTCCTGGGCGTGCAGTTCGGTACCGCCGACGACCGCCAGCTGCCGAAATCGGCCGAGTCCCGGCAGGTGCAGCAGGTGATCCGGGACCAGGTGGACGGCCGACCCACCGGGTCGATCGAGATCGTGGTCGGCGCGGCACAGCAGGCCGAGGGCACCGCCGACTACAGCGCCCGACTCTCCGCGCTGGACGGCGTGGCCCGCGTGGTCGGCCCGGCCGGCACCTTCGAGCACGGCATCCGGAGCGCGCCCGCGGGCCCGGCCGAGGCCGGCCGCCGCGCCGCCGGCAGCGCGTACATCTCGGTGGTGCCCGCGGTCGAGGACCTCTCCGCCGCCGGCGAGGACCTGGTGCACCAGGTCCGGGCCGTGCCGGCGCCCGGGCCGGCCCTGGTCGGCGGACAGACCGCCGAGGTGGTCGACGCCAAACATGCGATCGGCAGCCGGCTCTGGCTCGCCGGCGGCCTGATCCTGCTCACCACGTTCGTACTGGTCTTCCTGCTCACCGGCAGCGTGGTACTGCCGATCCTGGCGATCGTGTTCGCCGCGCTGAGCCTGACCGCGATGTTCGGCGCCGTGGTGTGGGTGATCCAGGACGGTCACCTGTCCGGCCTGCTCGACTTCACCCCGACCGGGTCGATCGAGACCGCGCTGCCGGTGTTGATGTTCTGCATCGCGTTCGGCCTGTCGATGGACTACGGCGTGTTCCTGATCTCCCGGATCAAGGAGGAACACGAGCGCACCGGCGACCACCGGAGCGCGGTCGCCACCGGCCTGGCCCGCACCGGCGGAATCATCACCGCCGCGGCGTGCGTCCTGGCGGTGGTGATGTTCGCGATCGGCACCTCTCGGGTGACCAACACGCTGATGCTCGGCAGCGGTCTCGCGCTGGCCGTTCTGGTCGACGCGTTCGTGGTGCGCAGCCTGCTGGCACCGGCCGTCCTGGCCCTGACCGGCAAGGCGACCTGGTGGGCGCCCGCTCCGCTGCGCCGGCTGCACGAGCGGTTCGGCCTGTCCGAGGGTGGGCCCGTCGAGCCGCCGGCCGCGCCGGAGCCGCGTGTCCCGGTGTCCGCGCGCTGAACCGGCCGGGCGCCGGGCGGGCCGATTTCGGCTCGCCCGGCGCCCGGCTCCCGACCGCGGCTTGAGAACACCCCATCAAGCCCGGCCGGTGTCCGATGTCAACCGCTTCACCGGCGGTACAGCACCGCCTCCGGCGCCGCCGCGCTCAGCGTGACCGGCTTCGGGCGGACCGGCACTGCCCGCCCGGGCCGATCGTCCCGGCCCAGCACAAACGCCCGGTTGACCCCGTTCACCGTGATCGTGGAACCCGGGTCGACCCCGGCCACCGTACGGATCGCGACCACCTCGACGATGTCCGACGCCCGCGTCCCGTGCGGGAGCCGGACCGTGGTCGCCGCCGGGTCGTCGCGCTGCAACGACCAGTCCACTCGGCCGCGATCCGAGCGGTAGAGCGTCGGGTCGCCCTTGATCCGCACGCCGATCGCGACGCCGTTCCAGCCGGCCGCGCCGGGCGGCGGGGCCGAGGTGGTCTTGCGGATCACCGCGTACAGGTAGTCCTGCGGGTCGGCGATCAGCGTGGTGGTGTCGGCCGGCGGGTCGGCCACGACCCGGCCCTCGCGCCGTACCTCGGCGGTCATCACCGGGTACACCCACGGGTGGCGGTCCACCATCTCCTCGCGCGCGGTCTTCTTCGGGTCGACCAGCCGCTCGACCGCCGCCGGCGCGAACCGCATCGGGTTGTCCACGACGTCGCACAGGTTGTTGTTCAGCGTGCAGGTCTGCAGCAGCGGGTGGCCGTCCTCGTAGCGCCCGGCGAACAACTTCGTGCCGTGGTCGGGCGACTGGAAGTAGGCCGTGCCCGGCACCGCCTTGCCGCGACCGTCCACCTCGACACGGTAGGCCCATTCGATGTCGGTGGTGCGGCCCCAGCGGGCCATCAGCGCCGGCGTCGAGGTGCCGCCGTCCTCGTTGGTCCACACGATCGTGTAGGTCAGCACCCGGTGACCGGCGGTCGGCGCCGGGGCTTCCTGGTACCAGGCCAGCACCGGGGTGTCCGAGATCGCGTTCTGGAACGGGCCGGTCGCGCCGCCGGGCACGCCCGGGATGCTCCGCCCGTACAGCACCGGCGCGTTCGCGGCCGCGGCGTGCTCGCGGTCCGCGGTGCCGACGGTCTCGGTGCGCAGCCGCGAGACCCGCACCACCGACCCGGCCGGCGAGGACCGGTCCGCCGCGTAGCCCAGGCTCAGCTCGTGCCGACCCTTGCGCAGCGTGCCGAGCGCGAAGGCGCGCTCGGTGGGCGTGGCCCCGAAGACCACCACGTCGCCGGCGGGCCGCCCGTCGACGAGCAGTCGCAGCACCGCCGACTCCCTGCCCGGGGTGCCCCAGTCGATGCCCGGCGCGGCGACCGTGAGCGTCACCAGGGCCTCGCCGTCGCGCCCGGTCCGGAACGGGACCACCACCGGGCGGCCGTCGCGGTGCACCCCGAAGGTGCCGTGCGAGCCCGCCGATCGGTCCGACTCGGCGGCGTGCGCGGCCGGGACGGGTCCGGTCAGCGCGGCCGCGCAGGCGAGTGCGGCGCCGGCGATCACGGATCGGCGCAGACCATGGGTGGCAGAGCGAGCGAACACGAGCATCCCCCGAAGAGCGTCGGCGAGCCTGACCCGCCCACCGTGGCCGGCCGAAGGCGCGCGGGCCAACCCCTACGCGGGCGAATTCCCCCAACCGTCATCGCCGGGTCCCTGTCCCGACACGCCCCGGCCACGAAATCGGCGCGGCGGCGCGCCCGATGACCGATTCGTTCAAGACCGGGCGTGCTCGGCCGGCTAGCGTCGAGGGATGACGTGGATCACGAAGGACATGGTCGAGCGGGCCGAGCGTTTCCTGTGGACGTCCGGCCGGGTGTTGGAACAGCGCCGTTTCGCATACCTGTTCGGGGCGAAGGGTGCGGAAGCTTCCGGGCCGCCCGGGGACGAGCGGGCCGGCGTGCTGGACGCGCTGCACGCGTACCGCACCCCGGACGGAGGCTACGCCTACGGTCTGGAGCCGGACGTGCGGGGGCCGATCCCGCAACCGGCCACGCTGCGTACCGCGATGCCGATTTTGGTGGAGACCGACGCGTTGCGCGGCGCCGAGGCGGCTCGGCTGTGCGACTGGCTGGCGAGCGCGGCGACCGAGGCGGGCGGCGTGCCGCCGGCCTTCGCGAGTCTGCGCGAGTACCCGCATCCGCCGTGGCTGGTGGTCCCGGACGCGCCGGTCGCGGGCCTGATTCCGACCGGCTGGATCGTCGGACCGCTGCTGCGCGCCGGGGTCGAGCATCCGTGGCTGACGCGGGCGACCGAGTTCTGCCGGAGCGCCGTCGAGGCACTGGGCAGCACGCACCCGTACGAGGTGGAGGCGGCCGTGACCTTCCTCGACGCTCTGCCGGATCGGGCCTGGGCCCGGCGTCGGGCCGAGCGGCTGGGCGAACTGGTCCGGGAGCAGCGGCTCGTGCTGCTCAACCCGGCGCACCCGGAACAGGCCCGACTCGCGCCCGGCTACGCGGTCGGCGAGTACCACCTGCCGCACGATTTCGCACCGCATCCGGACAGCGTGGCCCGGAGCTGGTTCACCGACGCCGAACTGCGGCTCGGTCTGCGCGCCTTGGCCGACGCCCAGCAGGAGGACGGCGGTTGGCCACTGCGCTGGGCCGAATGGTCGCCCACCGTGCGAGCGGAGGCCCGCCCGGGCATCACCGTCGAGGCGCTGAGCACCCTGCGGGCGTACGCGCGGGCGGTGCCGCCGACGGCCGGCTGAGTGGGTGCCCGCCGCGCCGGCGGTCACGGTCGAGGCGCGCCGGCGGTCAGCGGATCGTGGTGTGCGCGCCGTCGATCACCAGCACCTGTCCGTCGCGCAGCGTGCGATGCGGCACGCCTCGGGTGCGGTAGTCGGCCGCGACGGCGGCGAGCAGTTGCGTCTCGGGATGGCCGGGTGAGTCGATGTGTGGCACGAAGGCGTGGTCGAGGACGGCCGGTCCGTCCCAGCGGGCGGGTTCGCCGTACAGCGCCGGCAGCGCGTCCGCGTCGTCGCACCCCTCCAGCCCGCGCAGGCTCGGGGCGAGCACGCACGCCCCGGCGCTGTATCCGGCGTACACGAGCGCGTCCCGGCGCAGCAGTTCGACGAGTACGCCGTCCGCGCCACTGCGGGCGAGCGCGTGGCGCAGTAGGAACACGTTGCCGCCGCGCAGCCGGACCGCGGGGAATTCGCCGAGCGCGGCGGCGACTTCGGCGCGCGGGCGGTCGAAGAAGGCGCGCAGGTCGAGCTCGGTCGGCCGTAGTCCCAAGGCGCCCGGGGCGGCGAGTTCCAAGTCGACCCCGGCCGTGCGTTCGACGCTCGATCGATCGTCCGTCGCGTTGGCGATCACCGCGATCGCGGCCCCGGCGGCGTGGTCGAGGGCGGGCCGGCCGAGCAACGCGGGGAGCTGCTAGGGGCGGTCCCCGATCCGGAACGAGGAAAGATACAGACGCATCGTCGGACCCTGATGCCGCGACACGTTCTCCACCCCGGCGTGCACAGCTCGCATCCGGTCAATCACAGCGCGTAAGGTCGCCAGGGTGACGCCTCTGGATCGCCGCAGCGTGCTGCGGCAGCTCGGCCGGGCCGCCGCGCTGGGCGCGGCCGGTGCGGCCGCGAGCGCGTGTGGCGAGGATTCCCCGCACGTGTTCATGTCCGCGCCCACGGCGAAGCCGATCGGCACCGGCGGAGCGCCGGCCGCCCGGCTCGGCGCTCCCGATGCCTCGGGCCGGGTCGGCAGCGGTCCCAAACCGCCGCCGCTGCCCACCGATCTGCCGTTCCAGGTCACTTCCGGGCCACCCGACCGGCCCCGGGTGGCGCTGACCTTCCACGGTCAGGGAAGTCCGGAGGTCGCCGGCTCGCTGCTGGGCCTGATGGAGGCGGCCGGGACGCGCGGAACGGTCCTCGCGGTGGGGACCTGGCTCGACGAACAGCCGCAGATGGCACGCCGGGTCCTGGACGGCGGCCACGAACTGGGCAACCACACCATGCATCACGGCGACATGACCTCGATGTCCGCCGATCGCACCTACGCCGAGATCACCGACTGCGCCGACCGGCTCAAGCGCCTCACCGGCTCGATCGGACGCTGGTTTCGGCCCTCGCGGGCCAAGAACTGCACGCCCACCGTCGTCGCCCAGGCCCGCCGCGCCGGATACGCGCACTGCCTGGGTTTCGACCTGGACTCCCTCGATTTCACCGATCCCGGCGCCGCCGCCGTCAGCCGTACCGTGCTGACCGGGGTTCGGCCGGGCTCGGTGGTCAGCCTGCACCTCGGACACCCGGGCACCGTAGCCGCGATGCCCGCAATCCTCGATGGCCTACGGACCCGCGGACTGCGGGCGGTCACGATGTCGGAGCTCGTCACCTGATGACCACTCACCCCTCCCCCTCCCGTCGCCGTCCCGGCCCGGTCGCGCTGTTCGTGGCGGCCTGCTGCCTGGTGGCGTCCGCCGCGTGCGCGTCCTCCACGGACAACACGGCGAAGCCCTCCCCGAACACGTCCTCGATCGCCCCCGTCCAGTCCGCGCCCGTACCGGCCGCGGTGCCGGCGGTGGAGATCGCGAATCTCCTGCCCGGCATGCCGCCGCCGCTGGACCCGCACGATCTGTACGCCGCCGACCGCCCCGGCATGTTCTCGGACGCGGTCAAGGACTTCCCGAACCGGGTGTACGTGCCCAACACCGACTCGAACACGGTCAGCGTGATCGACCCGACCACCTACACGGTGATCGAGACGATCGAGGTCGGCCACCAGCCGCAGCACGTGGTGCCGTCCTGGGACCTGAAGACGCTGTGGGTGAACAACGACCTGGGCGACTCGCTGACCCCGCTCGACCCGGCCACCGGCAAGGCCGGCACGCCGGTCCCGGTGGACGATCCGTACAACCTCTACTTCACCCCGGACGGCAAGTACGCGATCGTGATGGCCTCGATGGACCGCCAGTTGGTCTTTCGCGACGCACACACGATGGCCGTGGTCAAGGCCGTGCCCAGCGACTGCGCGGGCGTCAACCACGCGGACTTCTCGCCCGACGGCAGGTACTTCATCGTCTCCTGCGAGTTCTCCGGTGAGCTGCTCAAGGTGGACACCGCCGAGATGAAGGTGCTGGCCAAGCAGAAGATCCCGCAGTCCGGCTCGATGCCGCAGGACGTCAAGATCTCCCCGGACGGCCGTACCTGGTACATCGCCGACATGATGTCCGACGGCATCTGGGTGCTCGACGGCGACAGGTTCGGCAAGCCGACCAAGCTGCGCACCGGCAAGGGCGCGCACGGCCTGTACCCGAGCCGCGACTCCAAGAGCCTGTACATCTCCAACCGGGGCGAGGGCTCGATCTCGGTCCTGGACTTCGCCACCGGCGCGCTGACCGCCAAGTGGCACCTGCCCGGCGGCGGCAGCCCGGACATGGGCGGGGTCTCCTCCGACGGCAAGGTGCTGTGGCTCAGCGGCCGCTACGACGCCGAGGTGTACGCGATCGACACCGCCGACGGGCACCTGCTCGCCCGCATCCCGGTCGGCGTCGGCCCGCACGGGCTGTGCGTGTATCCGCAGCCGGGCCGGTACTCGCTCGGCCACACCGGCGTCTTCCGCTGACCGTCGGGCCCCGGGGCGGGCGGCGGGGCAGGTGCTCCCGCCGCCCGCTCGTTGCCGGTGGCCGCTCAGTACGCCGGGGGCGCGTCGCGGGTCGGGCGCGAATCGATCAGCACGGCCGCGACCACCGTCGCGCCGAGCATGATGCCGGTGGCCACCAACAGGGCCACGCCGAACCCGTGTACGGTGCCCGCCGTGACCTCGTCCCGACCACCCTCGTGGGTGCGCAGCCAGGTCGCGGTGACGCTGGTGGCGACGGTGTTGAACAGCGCGGTGCCGAGTGCGCCGCCCACCTGTTGTCCGGCGTTGAAGGTCGCCGCGGCGGTCCCGGCGTCGACCGCGCCCACTCCCGCCGTGGCCAGGCTGGTCGTCGTGGTGAGCACGACGCCCAAGCCCAGGCCGATCAGGATCTGCGCGGGCACCAGATACAGCATCAGCACATGCGCGCTGTCCGCCGTCAGCCGGGACAGGAGCAGCAACCCGGCGGCCATGGCGAGCAGTCCGGGCACCATCAGCGTCCGGGCCGTCACCCGGGCGAGCAGCCTGCCCGCGATCAGGATCGAGCCCACCAACGAGCCCGCGACCAGGACCATGATGATCAGCCCGGCCCGGACGGGTGAATACCCCAGGACCGTCTGCGCGTAGTAGCTCAGGAACAAGAAGCAGCCGAACAGCGCGGCCAGCATCAGCGCACTGGTCAGGTAAGCGCCGCCGCGGACGCGGTCCAGAACCACCCGCATCGGCAGCAGCGGATGACTCACCCGGGTCTCCACGAGCACGAACAGACCGAGCAACAGCACTCCGCCCGGCACCAGGGTGAGCACCAACGGGTCGTCCCAGCCGCGCGGTTCGGTGCGATTGAAGCCGTAGACCAGGGCCGCGAGGCCGGCCACGCTCAACAGTGCCCCCGGCAGGTCCAGCCGGCCGGGCCCCGCCGAGGGACGGTCGCGGTACACGAACGGCAGACCCAGCAGGGCGAGTCCGGCGATGGGCACGTTGACCCACAGGCACCAGCGCCAGTCCAGGTACTCGGTGAGCAGCCCGCCCGCGAGCAGCCCGACCCCCGAACCGGCGGCGCCCATCGCGCCGAACACCCCGAACGCCTTGCCGCGATCGCGCGGGTCGGTGAAGGTCAGGGTCAGCAACGACATGGCGGCCGGCGCCATCGCCGCCGCGAACACCCCTTGCAGCGCGCGGGCACCGAACAGGGTCGCCGCACCGTCGGCCGCGCCGCCCAGCGCGGAGGCCGCGGCGAACCCGATCAGACCGATCCGAAACGTCCGCCGGTGCCCGAGCAGCCCGCTGACCCGGCCGCCGAGCAGCAATAATCCGCCGAACGCCAACACATAGGCGATGATCGCCCACTGCCGGTCGGCGTCCGACAGGTGCAGATCGTGCTGCATCGAGGGCAACGCGATATTCACGATGGTGCCGTCCAGAACGATCATCAGCTGGGCGAGGGTGATCACGGCCAAGGCCCACCACCGCTGCTCGTGCCGACGCCCGACCGCCTCTTCGGCACGATCCCGCTCACGTCGGTGTTCCTGCTCGTGTTCCTGCTCGTACTCACGCTGATGCACGGCTCACCCACGCCTCTCTAGTACAACGTACCGGTACTGGTACAACGTTCGACACGGCCAGGATACTAGGCTCGCCGTCACGGAAAGAGCAAGGAGGTTGGGCCATCAAGGGCAAGCAGGGCAACGCCAAGGGCCAGGCCGCGGGGGGCGCGCAAAGCGTCTGGCTGCGCGAATCCCGGGCGGCGCGCGAGGAACCCCCACTGACCCGGGCGCGCATCGTCGGCGAGGCGGTGGCCCTCCTCGACGCGGAGGGCATCGACGGGCTGACCATGCGGCGGCTGGCCGAGCGGCTGGGCTCGGGCGTCACCACGCTCTACTGGCACGTCGACACCAAGATCGACGTGGTCGACCTCGCGCTCGACGCGATCTTCGCCGAGACCCCGGTACCGGCGGCATCCCCGGAGCCCGACGCATGGCGGGCCGACATCCTCGCCCTGCTCCTGGACTGGCGGGCGACCATGCTGCGCCACCCGTGGTCCGCCGCGCTGCTCCAGCGACCGACCCTGGGTCCGAACCTGCTCGCCCGGATGGAGTTCCTCCAGGCGACCCTGGTCCGGGCAGGCTTCACCGGCCGTCGGCTGAACTCCGCCACCTGGGCGCTCTACAACCACCTCATGGGCGCAACCGTGGCCCGAGCCGGCTTCACCCTCTCCACCGAGGACCGCGAGGCCGCCCAACGCCGGCTACACGACCTGAGCGACCGCTACCCCACCCTCAGCGCCAACGACTACATGCTCCAAAACGACTGGGACACCACCTTCACCACGGGCCTGCACTACGTCCTCGACGGCATCACCACGTCTTCGGACACCGACTGACAGTGCCGGGGCGTCACCGGCCGGGCAGGCGGCGAACGGCCGGGTCCGCGAGCGGACCCGGCCGTTTCGCCTGGGCGGGGCCGGAACAGGGTGCCGGCGGCATCCGGAGGCCGCGTTCGGTGTCGGCCGTACGGCGGTGGCGTGCCCGCCGACGATCCGCTCCCGGCGCCGGTGGCTTCGCCCGCCGTGCTCGATGCCGGGAGGGACGGCCGGACCCGGCTCAACGGTCCAGGCGGCACCAATCGCGGCGGTAGGAAGCCCAGTCCGTGTCGGTCGCGGTGAAGTCGACGTACAGCGCGACGCCGAAGCCCGGTCGGCGCAGGTCGGTTCGGGTCAGACCGAGGCGTACGCCGCGCACCGCCGCCGCCACCGTCTCGGCCGAGCCGCGATGGCCCCACGTGTTCGCGTAGTAGGCGGGCAGGCCCATCAGCAGGTCGACCCGGGCCGGCGTCGCCTCCAGGGCGAGTGCGGTCTGCTCGGCGACGTAGCCGCCGTACAGCGATTCCAGCGGCATCGCGGTGTCGTAGGACATCACCGCGATCTGCTCGACCCGCCGCGCGACCTGGCCGAAGTATCGCTGCGACCACCATTTGGGGTGGTCGCGCAACGTCTGGAAGACATTGTGCAGGGACGGCAGCGGGTCGATCTGGGCGGCGGCGACCGAGAGGGGCACGCCGCGCGCACGGGTCAGTTCGTGGGTGGCGGTGAGCAGCGTCAGGAAGTCCTCGTCACCGGACCACACCGGTTCCAGGTCGAAGTGCACACCCTCGAAGCCGGCGTCCAGAACCTGCGCGGCCGACGCGGTGATCGCCTCGCGCACCCGGGGGCGGTCCAGGTTCAGCCCGGGCCCACCGTGCGAGACGATGTCGCCGAGCCATGCCTGCACCCGTACGCCCGGCAGTTCGCGGTGCACCGCCTCGACCAGTTGCCGCGCCCCGGGGTGGGCCGTGGCCGGCAGCGTGCCGTCGTGCTCCAGGGGACCGGCGTGCACGTACAGGTCGTGGATGCCGGTATCGCGTAACCGCTGTGCCAACACGGCCAGTTCGGCCGCTCCCTTGCGCCCGTCCACCCACGCGTGGCCCAACCAGATCGCGTCCCGGCCGCGGCTGCGGGCCTGATCCGACGGATCGCCCGCGTACTCCAGGCGCAGCGCGAGCGCGGCCGCGCCGATCGGCACCAGCGGCAGGCTCACCAGGAGCAGCACGATCACGGTGACCCGCCGCCACCGACTCCACGACCGCCACCGGCGACGCAGCCGGCCCCGGCGCGGCGGCGGCACGTCGGACGGCCCGCCGGACTCCTCGCGCTCGGCGCCGTCGCCGTCGGGGTCCGCGTCCACATCGGCATCGGCATCGGCGTCCGCGTCCGCGTCCGCATCGATGGCCCCCGGGCCCGGACCGCCCCCGTCGGAGTCCACCACGTCGCGGACGCCCACCTCGCGAGTTCCGGCCCCGCGCACCACCGCACCCGAGGCGCCGCCCGAGACGGGCGCAGCCGCCGCGGCGCCTTCCGCTCGACCCCCGACCTCGCCGGCCTCCACCCCACGTGTACCGACGTCCGAAACCCCGGTTCCGCCGGCCCCGTCCCCTCCCGCACCTCGCGCGGTGCTCTCCCGGGCAGTGCGCCCGGGCTCGGCGATAGCGATATGGATCGTCCCCCTGTGTCGTGGCCGGCCGCCCCCCTGTCCTGGCAGACCCCCCGGGTCACGGCCGGCAAACCGCTCTCTCGCGACCGACGGGCCGCCGCGCACGACCACGAACAAGATTCGAGTCGGCGGGCGGGGCCGCGGTCGGGGGTCGAGACCGACTCCCGCCCACTACGGACGCGTTCGGGTACGGAACCGTTCCAGCCCGACCGCGACGCCCTCGATCGGCACGGTGACCGCGAACCGGGGCGCCTCCACCGCCAAGCCCTCGTCGCTCGGCAGGTCGACCCCGCGCGTGACCGCCGCCGGACGGGCCGACACCGCGCTCGCCGGACGCCGGATGATGCGCCCGGCCGGTGCGGCGGCCTCCGCCGTCAGGTCGGCCGCGGGCACCACCCGGTCGACCAGGCCGAGTTCGGCCGCGCGGGCCGCGTCGATCGGCTCGCCGGTGAGGATCAACTCCAGGCCGTGCCCGCGGCCGACGTGCCGCGGTCGGCGAGGTCACGGTCGGGGCGCTCCGATCGGGTTGGGTACCGGGATCAGGCCGCTGTCCACCAGATGTCGGCTCAGCGGCGCGGCCAGTCGGACGGCCTCCTCGACCCCGTCCTCGCCGAGTCGGGTGACGGGGTCGGCGGCGAGTCGGTCGGTGGCGTGTTCCAGCTCCCGGCGCAGCGCCCCGCCGCTCTTGGTGAGTCGGGTGTCGCGGTCCAGCAGGCCCTTGGCGACCAGTCGGCGCCGGGCCTGTTCCCATTGCGCGTCGGTCCAGCCTCGGGTGCTCTGCAGCAGTTCGCGTGCGACGTTGCCGGTCGCGGCGTGGGTCAGGCCCGCCTCCAGCCCGGTCAGTCCGGCGTGCGCGACCGCGATCACGTGGCCGTCGCCGCGATGTTCGCGCAGCACCGTACTCGCCGGCCACAGTCGCCCGACCACGCCGTCCGGACGCGGCACACCCGACCACGCGGCGGCGAGCGCGCGTCCCTCGTAGCCGCAGCCCTCCACGGCGTGTTCCAGCAGGTCGGCCAAGCGGCCCAGGTGTCGTTCGCCGACGGCCGGCAGGGTGCGGGTGAGCGCCGCCTCGACGGCGCCGAGCCGGGTGTCCAGCACTTTCTCCGGCGTGGTGCAGGTCCACGCGTCGGGCAGCACGCGGGCCACCCGACTCGGCGCGAAGGCGAAGCACAGCGCGTTCGCCTCGGGTACGCGCACCGCGCCGAGCGGGGCGAGGCGGCCGGCGAAGTAGCCCATCCACCAGCCGATCAGGCCGAGCGCACGAGCCGCCTCGATCGGCTCGGGCGCGAAGTACACGACGGCGTGGACGGGTTCGATCGCCTCCCAGAACCGTCTGGCCAGGGTGGGAGCGGGGGCGGATGACACGGCGGGCACCTTTCGCCGGACGACGGGTTCGCGGGCGGGACCGGCAACCGACCGTCCGGGTCCGCCCGCCGACCAGCGTGCCCGTTGTCCCACCGCCGAGACAGTGCCAATCTGAACGAATGGACCAGGATCTGGGCTGGTGGGTACGAATCGCGCTGGACGATTGGCAGGCGCGAACCGGGCCGCGGCACCGACGGATCGCCGAGGCCCTGGCCGAGGCGATCGAGCGCGGACTCACCGACCCGGGCGCGAAGTTGCCCGCCGAACGCCCGTTGGCGGACGCCTTGCGGGTCGGTCGCGGCACCGTGGTGCGCGGCTACGAGACGCTCGCCGAGGCCGGTCTGGTGGAGCGGCGCCAGGGTGCGGGCACCTTCGTCCGCCCACGACCGGGATGGACGCATCCGCCCACACCGGTCGCGGCCCCGGTCCGGCGGCGCCTGGTCGCCGACGCGGACGTGCTCGACCTGTCCCTGTCGGTGCCCGCCGGCACCGGACATCTGCCGCCTGTCGACGGCTCGTTCGCATTTTCCCGAAGCGATGACCACGGCCTGCCTCCGAACGGTCTGCCCGAGCTGCGCGCCGCGCTGGCCGACCATCTCACCGTGCACCTGGGATTGCCGACCACGCCCGACCAGTTGATCGTCACCGCGGGCGCCCGACACGCGCTGGCCCTGGTGTTCGCGGCGCTGGTGTCACCGGGACGGGCGGTACTCACCGGCTGCCCGGGCCCACCGGGCCTGGGCGCGGCCGTGACGGCGGCCGGCGGCCGGCCGATCGGGGTCGGCGTGGACGCCCTGGGCCTGGACGTGGCCGCCGTCGACCGGGCCGCCGCCCGCCTGCACGCGCCGGTGATCCTGACCGCCTCCGCCGCCCACGACCCGACCGGGGCTCCGTCCGCCGAGCTCCGCCGTCGCAGCCTGCTCGCGGTGCGGCGCTCGCGGAACGCGGTGCTGGTGGAGGACTTGACCCAGGCCGGACTGGACCTGGGGCCGGTGCGCGCCCGGCCCGTGCCGCCGGCCGCCGCCGCGGACGACGCGGTGATCACGATCGGGTCGTTGTCCAAGATGTTCTGGGCCGGTCTGCGGGTGGGGTGGCTGCGGGCGCCCGGTTCGCTGCGCGGATACCTGGCGCAGACCTCCGGGGTCGGCGCGCCGGCGGCGAGCGTGCCCACGCAGGTGCTCGCGACCCGGCTGCTCGACGCCGCCGACGCACCCTGGCAGGACGGGCTGCGCCGGGCCCTGACCGAGCGACGCGACCTGCTGCTGGAGCTGTTGGCCCGGCAGTTGCCGGCCTGGCGGGTGGAACCGCCGCGGGCCGGTCTGTCGTTGTGGGCCGACCTGCCGGTCGCGGACAGCACCACATTCGTGCACCTGGCCGCGCGTTACGGCGTACTGGTCGTGCCGGGCACCGCCGCGTGCGTGGACGGCCGGCATCGGCGCGGCGTGCGCATGTCCTTCGCCGAGTCGCCGGCCACGCTCGAATCCGCCGTCGACCGCCTCACCGCCGCCTGGGAGGAACACACCCGCCGACTGGCGGCGAGCCGCTGACGGGACGCCGCGGCGGGCAGCGAACCACATCACCCCGAGCGATCGAGCCACCGGGCAACCAAGCCGCCCGGCGACCGGAACCACCGGACCGCCGAGTCACCGGGCCACCAACCGGCGAGTCACCCAGTCGCCCGGTCGCCCGGTCACCCGGTCACCGACCGAGCGGCGAACCCGGCCCGTGCCCGTGCGCCACCGGCCCCTCGCACCGCACCGAGCGGCGAACCCCTCCCCTTCCGTGGGTTCCCGGCGCTCGGGGCCGGGCAGCGACAAGGACATGACCTCTTCCTCCTCCGCCATTGCCCCCGAGATGCCGTACACCCAGCTGGGTCGCACCGGCCTGACCGTCGCCCGCCTGGTGCTCGGCACGATGAACTTCGGCCCCGCCACCGACGAACACGACAGCGGCGAGATCATGGACGCCGCGCTCGACGCCGGGGTCAACCTCTTCGACACCGCCGACGTGTACGGGCGCTCCCAGGTGACCGGCGCCGGCACCCGGGGCGACACCGAGGAACTGGTCGGCCGCTGGCTGGGCCGCGGCGATCGCCGCGAGCGGGTCGTGCTGGCCACGAAGGTCTACGGCAGTTGGGGCGACTGGCCCAATTCCGGCGGACTCGGCGCCCGGCACATCCGCAGGGCCTGCGAGGACAGCCTGCGTCGCCTGGGCACCGACCACATCGACATCTACCAGATGCACCACATCGACCGCCGGGTGCCGTGGGAGGAGATCTGGCAGGCGATGGACCTGCTGGTCGCGCAGGGCAAGGTGCTCTACGTCGGCTCGTCGAACTTCGCCGGCTGGCACATCGCCCAGGCCGAGGAGGCGGCCGCCCGCCGATCCTCGCTGGGCCTGGTCAGCGAGCAGTGCCTGTACAACCTGGCCCAGCGGGCCGCCGAGGCCGAGGTGCTGCCGGCCGCACAGGCATACGGCCTCGGGGTCATCCCGTGGTCGCCGCTGCACGGCGGAGTGCTGGGCGGGGTGCTGGAGAAGGAGCGCACGGGCGGCCGGCACCGCTCCGCCGGCGACCGGGCGGCGGCCGAGGTGGCCGAGCGGCGCGAGCAGATCCAGGCGTACGAGGACCTGTGCGGCAAACTCGGCACGCCGCCCGGCGAGGTCGCCCTGGCCTGGCTGCTCACCCGTCCCGGAGTGACCGGGCCGATCGTGGGACCGCGCACGCGAGAGCAATTGCACTCGGCACTGCGCGCGCTGAGCGTCGAACTGAGCCCGGAGACACTCGCCGAACTCGACCGCATCTTCCCCGGCCCGGGACCCGCGCCGGAGTCTTTTGCCTGGTAGGAGCCCTGTGACAGGGCCGCCGGGAGACCCGTCGCGGGTCGCCGGCGGACCACCGGAAGGGCCCCGGTCGGTAATGTGACCCAGGTCACATGGCCGATCGAAATATCCGGGGACTTCCTGTCCGTTTAACCGAGCGAATCACAATCGGGGAATCTCTCCCCGGTTATCGACCGGGTACCGACAGGAAGGAGCCGGATCATGGGCAACACCGTCGCCGTCACCGACGTCGCCGAGGACCGCGGTCCGCGACTTCGTGCGGACGCCCGGCGCAATCGTGAGCGGATCATCGCCGCGGCACGTGAGATGTTCGTCGAGCACGGCGCCGAGGTGCCGTTCGACGAGGTCGCACGCCGCGCCGGCGTCGGCAACGCGACCCTGTACCGCCACTTCGCCGACCGCGGCGAGCTCGCACACCGGGTGATCCTCTCCGTTCTGGAGAGGATCACCGAGCAGGGCGAGCTGGCCCTGGCCGAGGAGTCGGAGGCCTTCGCGGCTCTGCGGCGCTTCGCCCACGGCGCGACGAAGGAGCGGATCGGGGCGCTGTGCACGCTCGTGTCCGCGACCGTGGACAAGCAACACCCCGAGCTGATCGCCGCCCGGACGCGGCTGGAGCACTTGGTCGAGACGCTGATGGAGCGTTCTCGCATCGAGGGCCGGCTGCGCGCCGACGTCGGCTCGGGTGATCTGCTGATGGCGATCACCCAGCTCACCCGACCGCTGCCCGGGATGGGCGGCTGCATGGTGAACGACCGCTTTGTGCACCGTCACCTCGACGTGCTGCTCGACGGTCTGGGCACGCCCGAACCCACCGCGCTGTCCGGCTCCGCCGTGGCGATGCGGGACCTGGAACACCTGGCCGACGAGCCCGAGGGGCAGCCTTGCGGGCGCTGACGCGCCCCACCGACTTCCGATTCTCCGAGCTTTCGCGGCCTCGCGTAGCCGCGTGATCGCGCACCACCCACAACACTTCACCGTCGCCTTGCCACTTCCGCGCGGGCGAGGGCGCACCGTCCGTCCCGCGACGCCCGCCGTCGCAACACACCCCCCGAAGTGAGTACCCCCATGTCTGCAACCGCCCCGCCCAAGACCACCGAGCCCGATTCCAGGCGCTGGAAAGCGCTCGTTTTCATCGCCATCGCCCAGTTGATGGTCGTCCTCGACGGCACCATCGTGAACATCGCGCTGCCGTCCGCCCAGACCGACCTGGGCATCTCGGACGGCAACCGGCAATGGGTGATCACCGCATACGCCCTCGCGTTCGGCGGGCTGCTGCTCTTCGGCGGCCGAATCGCCGACCTGTGGGGTCGACGCCGGACCTTCATCGTCGGCCTGGTCGGCTTCGCCGCCGCCTCCGCGCTCGGCGGCATAGCCGCGAGCACCGGCATGCTGCTCGGCGCCCGCGCGCTCCAGGGCGCGTTCGGCGCACTGCTCGCCCCGTCGGCGCTGTCCCTGCTCGCGGTGATGTTCACCGACGCCAAGGAACGCGCCAAGGCGTTCGGCATCTTCGGCGCGATCGCCGGTGGCGGCGGCGCGGTCGGCCTGATCCTGGGCGGCGTGCTCACCGAGTACATGAACTGGCGCTGGACCTTCTTCGTCAACATCCCGTTCGCCGCGGCCGCCGCGGCCGGTGCCGTCCTGGTCATCCGCGAGCCCGCCGGTACCCGCAACCGCTCGCCGTTGGACATCCCCGGAGTGGTGCTGTCCTCGGTCGGCCTGGGCACCCTGGTCTACGCGTTCACCCGTGCCGAGAGCCACGGTTGGACCTCGGGCAGCACGCTGGGTCTGTTCGTCGCCGCGGCCGTCCTGCTCGCGTCGTTCGTCTTCGTGGAGAGCCGGGTCAAGGCCCCGCTGCTGCCGCTGCGGGTGATCGCCGAGCGCAACCGGGCCGGCATCTACCTCTCGCTGGGCCTGGCCATCATCGCGATGTTCGGCATGTTCCTGTTCCTCACCTACTACCTCCAGATCGTCAAGGACTTCTCGCCGGTGATGACCGGCCTGGCGTTCCTGCCGATGATCGCGGGCATGATCACCGGCTCGACCCAGATCGGCGCCCGGCTGATGACTCGGGTCCCGGCCAGGTTGCTGATGGGTCCGGGCTTCCTGACCGCCGGAATCGGCATGTTGATGCTCACTCAAATCGAGGTCGGCAGCTCCTACGTCGCGCTGATCCTGCCCGCGCAGATCCTGCTCGGCCTGGGCATGGGCACCGCGTTCATGCCGGCGATGAGCCTGGCCACCCACGGTGTCCAGCCGCGGGACGCGGGCGTCGCCTCGGCGATGGTCAACACTTCGCAGCAGGTCGGCGGCGCGATCGGCACCGCGCTGCTGAACACCATCGCGGCAAGCGCGACCACCGCCTACGTGGCCTCGCACGCGGCGACCTCGGCGGGCGCCGAACAACTGCGCGTCCAGGCCGTCGTGCACGGCTACGCCACCGCGATCTGGTGGGCGGTCGGCATCCTGGCCCTGGCCTCGGCGATCGCCTTCACCTTCATCACCGTCGGGCACGGCGACAGCACGGTGGTCGCCTCGAACGACAAGGACGCGGACGCGGACGAGGTGCCGATTCCGGTTCTCGTGCACTGATCGCGGCAGTACCCCGGGCGCAGGCCCCATCGCCATCGGCGGTGGGGCCTGCGTCGTATGCGCGCCCGGGCGATCCGGATCGGTGCGCCGGGCCCGACGACAGCGGACCGCCCGCCGCTCAGGGCAGGATCGCGTCCACGTATCCGCCGTCCACCCGCACCGCGCCGCCCGTGGTCGCCGAGGCGAATGTCGAACTGAGGTACACCACCATGTGGGCGATCTCCTCGGGTTCGATCAACCGCTGGATCAGCGACTGTGGTCGGTGCAGCCGCATGAACTCGCGCTGCGCCTGCGCCCACGGGAGCGAGGGGTCCACCAACTCGTAGACGAAGTCCTCGACTCCGCCGGTATGGGTGGGCCCGGCGAGCACCGAGTTGACCGTCACCCCGCTGCCCGCCGCCTCCTTGGCGAAGCCGCGCGAGACCGCGAGCAACGCCGTCTTGGACACGCCGTACTGGATCATCTCCGCCGGGGTGACCACCGCCGAGTCGCTCGCGATGTTCTGGATCCGCCCCCAGCCGCGTTCGCGCATCCCGGGCAGATAGGCGCGGATCATCCGCACCGCGGTGAGCACGTTCACCTCGAAGTACCGCCGCCACTCGGCGTCGTCGATCTCCAGCGCGGGCCGGGTACCGAAGATGCCGAGGTTGTTCACCAGGATGTCCACGTGCGGTACCGCCGCCCACACCCGCTCGGCCCCCTCGTCGGCGGCGATGTCGCCGGGGGCCGCGAGGAAGTGCGCCCGCGGCAGTTCGCCGCGCATGCGCTCCAGCGCGGCGTCGACGGATTCCCGGGTGCGCCCGTTCACCGCGACCCGGGCCCCGGCGCGGGCCAGCCCCACCGCGATCGCGGCCCCGATGCCCTGGGTCGACCCGGTGACCAGCGCGGACTTCCCGGCGAGATCGATCAGCACGCTGCGAACCCTTCGTCCGAACAAGCACTCTGCGGCGTCCAGTAGATCATCCGAGCGACCCGATTCCGGCCGTCGACGGGCCGACCCGTACGAGCGGTTTCACCCGTGCGCGTCACATCGCATCGCATCGCGTTCCGTGCCGTGGCCCGACGGGCCGTCGATCGGATTCCGCCGCCGACCGTCCGTTTCAGCGGAACGCCGGGATCACCTCGGCACCGAACAGTCGAATCATCGAAGCCAGTTCGTCGAAGGATCCGCGCGTGGACACCGGGCTCGTGCCCGCGGGCAGACCCGCGCCGAACGCGGCGTGCACGTGATCGCTGTCGGTGAGGTCCCGGTAGCGGGTGATCTGGGCGATCACGTCCTCGGGACCGCCCCACAGCAGACGGTCGTGCGCGATCTCCTCGGCGGGTACGTGCTCGCCCGCGTCCAGACGGCGGAACAGGTCCCGCTCGCCGGCGTCCTCGGCCGACTCGCGCCAGTGTTCGAGCAGGCCGCCGACATAAGCGGGCAACACGTCCTCGGCGACCGTGCGGCGGTCCTTGCCCAGCCACGCGTAGCGGCGCAACACCCAGTCCGGACGCCTGGCATGCGTCGCGCAGGCCGCCCGGTAGACCGCCAGACAGGATCGGGCCCTGGCCAACGACTGCACCGGGCCGCACAACCACGCATCGCCCAGCCGCGCGGCGCGCTCGACGGCGGCGTCGGCGACACCCGCCACCCACAGCGGGATGTTCTCCTGGACCGGGCGCGGGTGCACGGTCAGTTCGGGGAAGGTGTGGAAGCGGCCCCGATAGCCGACGTTCTCCCGGCTCCAGAGCAAGCGCAGGATCTCCAGCGCCTCCTCCATCCGCGCGCCCCGGGTGCGGAAGTCGGATCCGTGCGCGGTGTACTCCAGCGGCCACCAGCCCAGTCCGACGCCGAGGGTGACCCGGCCGCCGGAGATCTCGTCGATCGTGGCGACCTGTTCGGCGACCCGCACGGGATGGTGCACCGGGAGCTGGAAGATGCCGGTGCCCACCCGCAGCGTCTCGGTCCGCGCGGCGACGGCGGCGAGCAGCGTGAGCGGGTCGCTCATGTTGCCCGGCATGAAGTGGTGGTGGCCGACGGTGGCGGTGTGGAATCCCGCCTCCTCGGCGATCCGGGCGAGCGCGAACGTCCGGTGGTACGGCTGCGCGTGACCGGGCTCGCGTAGCACGGGCAGCGACATGGAGAATTTCATGCGGCCGGAAGCTAGCAGCGTGCTCGCGAGCTTCCCAGGGGCATGCCGCGCCAACGAACGGCTCGGGAGCCGGGGCCGCGTACGTGCGTGGCGTGATCGGGTGGGCTCGGCTCGCCGGTACGCTCGCTCGGCGGGGTCGGCGGTGTGGGTGGCGGAGGCGATGACGATGGTCGAGCGGGTCGCGGTGGGATTGGTCGGGGCCGGTCCGTGGGCGAGTCAGGTGCACGCACCGGTGTTCGCGACCGGTCCGGAGACCCGGCTCGCCGCAGTGTGGGCACGCCGTCCGGAGGCGGCCCGGGAACTCGCGGAGCCCTACGGGGCCCAGGCGTGTGCCCGATTCGAGGAGTTGCTCGACCGATGCGAGGCGGTGGTCTTCGCGATCGCCCCCGAGGCGCAGCCCGCGCTCGCCGAACGCGCGGCCCGGGCGGGCAAGGCGGTGCTGCTGGAGAAGCCGATCGCGGGCGACGTGGAGACCGCCCGCCGGTTGGCCGACGTGATCGGCGCGGCCGGCGTCGGTTCGATGGTCGCGTTGAGCGCCCGATACGCGCCGCGGGTACGGGATTTCCTGGCCCACCTGGCGAGTGCCGAGACGGTCTGGCGCGGCGGCCGACTGGCCTGCGTCACCGACGCGTTCCTCGAAGGCCCGTTCGCGGCGTCGCCGTGGCGGCAGACCCGCGGGGCGCTTCTCGACGTGGGGCCGCACGCGTTCGACCTGATGAGCGTCGCGCTGGGCGACATCGTGGACATGCGGGCCGATTCACCCGGTGCCGGCTGGACGGCGGTGCAGTTGGTGCACGCCGGCGGCGCGGTGTCCCAACTCGTGCTGTGCTGCGCCGCCGAGGCCGGCCACCGCTACGACGTGGAGCTGTACGGCTCGGCCGGGAACGCCGCGCTCGACCTGTCCACCGCGATCGACGGGGCCGCGTTCGCGGTGCTGCGCGCGGAGTTCGCGAGCCTGGTGCGCGACGGCGGCGAGCACGTGTGCGACGTCCGCCGCGGGCTGTATCTCCAGGAGATCATCGCCCGCGCCGAACAACAACTCGCCGCGGCACGCTGAACCCCGCGCGCCGCGACGATCACATGCGGTGGGTCAGGCCGTCGGCTTCTTGGCGATGCCGCCGGCCATCAGCTTCTGACCGACCGTCAGCGGCTCCTCGACCGGCTCCTCCGGCTGCCACTGCGGCAGGAACACCACGCCCGGCGCGACCAGTTCCAGGCCGTCGAAGTACGCGGAGATCTCCTCGATCGTGCGGAAGCGCCCCGAACCCAGGTCGGTGAGCAGCGCCTTCTCCAGCGCGACCGCATCCGGGCTGGACGCGCAGAAGTGGGTGAGGAAGAGGAAACTGCCGGGCGGCAGCGCCTTCTTGTACGCCTCGACGATCTGCTCCGGGCCCTCGTCGTCGTTGAGGTGGTGCACGACGCCCACCAGCATCAGCCCGACCGGCTGATCGAAGTCGATCAGCGCGCGCACGTCCGGGTGGTTCAGGATCTCGGCCGGCTCGCGCAGATCGGCGGTGACCACCGTGGTCCGGTCGTTCTCCGCGAGCAGCGCCCGGCCGTGCGCGAGCACGATCGGGTCCTTGTCCACGTAGACCACGCGGGCCTCGGGCGAGTGCTCCTGGGCCACCTGGTGGGTGTTCTGCACGGTGGGCAGGCCGGAACCCAGGTCGAGGAACTGCCGGATGCCCTGCTCGGCCATGTACCGAACGCCGCGCCCGAGTATCGCCCGGTTGTACCGGCCGACATCGCCGATCTCCGGGACGATCGCCAGCGACGCCTCGGCTATCGCGCGGTCCACCGGGTAGTTGTCCTTGCCGCCGAGCACCGCGTCGTAGACTCGGGCGATGCTGGGCGTGGAGATGTCGATGCCGACCGGTCGCCAGTCGTCCGGCTCGACCGGAGCGTTGCCCGCCGTTTGCGAGTCGTCTGCCATGAAGGCTCCAACCGTGGGTTGAGTGATCATCGGTTCCCGTTGGTGGTAAGCCTATTGGTGCTCGACTCGGTTTTGTTGCCCGGGGCAGCGGCCTTTCGCAGCGTTTCGAATCGCGCGGTCCCGGCCAACTCCCGTGCTGTGGGCGGACGTCGGTTGCGGGCGCGGCGTGCCCCAACGACGGTGGCCGAGGTCAGCTCCGGTCGGCTCGACCGTCGCCGCCCCGATCGCCGTAGCGGCGCTCGAACTTGGCGATCTCTCCCTCGGGATCCACCGGGCGGGCATTGCCGGTGTAGAACGGATGGCTCTCCGAGGAGATTTCGACGTCGATCACCGGATAGGTGTTGCCGTCGTCCCACTCGATGGTCTGTTCGCTGACCGCCGTGGACTTGGTGAGGAAGGCGTATCCGGCGGACCTGTCCCGGAAGACGACCGGGCCGTACGACGGGTGCTTGTCCTGCTGCATGGTCGCTCCTTTGTTGCGTTCCGGCGTGCCATCGGGCCAACGCGCGACGCGCCCGGGTTCTTCCGACAGCCTCGCGAACAATCGGGCACCCCGCGAGGGCGGTGAGCCGAAAGGTGTACCCGCCCGCGGTGCCGCCGGCGGTGCCGCGCGTCCCGGTTTCGCCCACGCCGAATCGGCCGCCGCGCCCGCCCGGCCCCGGCGGGGCCCAATAATCGATCCATGGACCACATCAGCCATTTCCGCCGCGAGGTTCGTGCGTTCGAGGCCGCCGCGCGGCGGAGCCTGAACGCCGCCGAGGCGCCCGTCGTGCCGTCCTGCCCGGAGTGGACGATGTCCGATCTGGTGGTGCATCTCGGCGGCGTGCACCGATTCGTGACCCGGGTCGTCGTGGCCGGACTCACCGAGCCGCCGCCCGTCACCGACATCGACATCTACGCACTGCCCGAGGACCGCACCGGCTGGCCCCTCCCGGGCGGCCCCACCCCCACCCCGGGCCCGTTGCCGTCCGGGCTGGTCGACTGGTTCGCCGCCGGGGCGAGCGAGTTGGCCGACGCGTTCGGGCGCACGCCGGCCGCGCGAGCGGTCTGGACCTGGTCCGCCGAGCAGAGCGTCGGCTTCTGGCTGCGCATGCAGACCATCGAGGCCGCTCTGCATCGGTGGGACGCCGAGCACACGGTCGGCAGCGCCGCGCCGATGCACGCCGAGTTGGCTGCGGACGCGGTCGCCCAGCACTTCACCGTGATGGTCCCGGCCCGGCGCGACCGGCGGCAGGCGCCGCCCGGATCCGGCGAACACCTGCGGTTCCGCCGGACCGACGGCCCGGGCGACTGGACGGTGCGGTTCTTCGGCGACGAGGTCCGCTTGGGTCCGGCCGACGAGCCGGGCGGCGTCGAACTGGCCGGTACGGCATCCGACTTGGCACTCTTCCTGTGGGGCCGCATCCCGGCGGACCGACTGGCGATCACCGGCGACCACGACACCGTCGACCGCTACCTGGCCCTGGTCCCGTCCGTGTAGGCCCGAACCGGCCCGGCGCCGGTCGTCAATCCGTCGTCGTCGTATCCGTGGAGGCGCCCGAGACTCTCGGGAACGGGCGCGGGTAGTGCACGCCGAGATGGAAGCGGTCGGCGAGGACGTCCGCGAAGGCCGCCGCGATGCGGTACTCGCCGGCCGGGTTGGGGTGCAGGCCGTCCCCGGTGTGGTCGGCCGCGACGAATTCGGCGTCGGTGGTGGCCACCACGATCGGCGACTCGTCGGTGCTCAGGTCGGCCGCGATGGCGTCGATGCGGGCGTTGAAGCCCGCGGCACGGGCGGCGAACTCCGGGTCCGGGCCCGCCTGATGGGTGGGCAACACATGACCGAGCACGATCCGCAGGCGCGGATTCGCCCGGCGGGCGTCGCCGATGAACGCGCGCAGGTCCGCGTCGAACCGAGCCGGTTCGACGGTCGGCCGCAGGTCGTCGACCCCGAGCAGGATCAGCAGGTAGTCGGGTTGGTGCTCGGCCACCTCGGCCTCGATGTCGCCGAGCGGGTCCTTGGACCCGACCATGTCGAGCCGCACGTCGTGCGCGCGCAGGTGTCGCCACAGGCGATAGCGCCAGGTCCGGTCGCCGCTGCCGACGTGACCGATCGAGTCGCCGGCGATCATCACCGGGACCTCGTGTCTCGCGCCCGTCATCGTGCCTCCCGGGTCGATCCACCGGCCGTGTCCGGGCAGCGGTCCTGTCCACACGGTAGATTCGCCGCGCCGACGCCGCCTGCTCGGCTACCGCGAACGGGTGGTGCTCGATCGGGCGCCGTCCGTCACTTCAGCGCTTCGCGCAGCAGCGCCGGCAGCGGCCGGTTGTGCAGGATGTGCAACCGGGACACCGCTCTGGTCAGCACCACGTACAGGCGGCCCGCCCCGCGTGCCTCGGCGGCCACGATCGCGGCCGGCTCGACCACCACCACGTGGTCGTACTCCAGCCCCTTGGCCAGCGTCGCCGGCAGTACGGTCACCCGTACGGCGCCGGTCGGGTCCGGTGCGTCCGCCGTCGTGGTCGCGACGTCGGCGTCGGCGAGCGCGGCACCCAGCGCCTGCGTCCGCGCGCCGTCCGCGATCACCCCGATCGAGCCGGGTCGGCCCAGCGCGGCGCGCACCGCCTCGACCGTCGCGGCGACCGGGTCGGCCACCTCGCGGATGGTCAGCTCGCCGTCCTCGCGCAACGACCGGGCCGCGGGTACGTCCACGTCCAGCCCGGCGAGCAGCCGGTTCGCCAGCGCGACGATCACCGCGGGCACCCGGAAGCCGACGGTCAGCGGCGCCACCTCCGCCTCGGGTCGGCCCAGGTGGGCAAGCAACTCGGGCCAGGTGCGGGCGGACCAGGGCGTGGTGCCCTGGGCCAGGTCGCCGAGCACGGTCACCGAGCCGGAGCCGATCCGCCTGGCCAGCGCGCGGCACTGCATCGGGGACAGGTCCTGGGCCTCGTCGACCACCACGTGGCCATAGGTCGGCGGCCGCTCGATCAGGCCGCCGACCTCGTCGAGCAGGACCAGGTCGGCGGCCGTCCAGCGGGCGCTCCGCCACGAGCGCGGTGGCCGGGTCCATCGGATCGCCCGCTGTTCGTCGGCGGTGAGGATGCCGTCGGCCGCGGCGGCCAGTACCTGCGAGTCGCCGAGCAGCTCGGCGAGGACCTGCTCGGGGTGCACCCTGGGCCAACAATGGTCGACGAACCCGCCGACGGCCTTCGAGCGGCCCATCCGGCGCAGCCAATCTCCGGTCGGCGGACCGGAGTTGCGCTCGGCCTGGCGTTGCAGCAGGGCCACCGCGCGGGCCCGGATCCGCTCCCTGCCGACCTGGTAGGGGGCGTCCTCGGCACGCACCCCGTCGACGATCCGGGTCAGTTCGTCCAGGGCGATCCGGCGCCGATAGGAGCCGTCGGGTACGGCGACCGGTTCCTTCGGGGCGACGACCCGGGCGTAGAGCGCGCGGCGCAGCACGGTCGCCATCCGGGGATCGTGCTTGACCACCTCGGCGGCGGGTTCGTCCCGGGCGCCGACCGGGTGCCGGCCGACCTCGTCGTCGATGGTGGCCTGCCGGATGCCGGTCTCGCCCAGGGCGGGCAGCACCTCGGAGATGTAGCGCAGGAAGGCCCGGTTGGGGCCGACGATCAGCAGGCCGGCGCGTTGGACGCGCTGCGGGTAGGTGTAGAGGAGGTAGGCCGCGCGGTGCAGGCCGACGGCTGTCTTGCCGGTGCCCGGAGCGCCCTGTACGCAGATCGAGGCGCTCGGGTCGCGGCGGACCAGGTCGTCCTGTTCGGGCTGGATGGTGGCGACGATGTCGCGCATCGGGCCGACCCGGGGCCGGCCGATCTCGCTTGCCAGGATCGCCCCGGCGCCGCCGGCATCGGCCGCGTTCGGCTCGGGATGCGCGGCGAGGTGCTCGTCCTCCAGGCTGGTCAGGTCCTCGGCGGCGCCGGTGCTCCACGGTGCCCAACCGAACCGGCGGCGGATCGCGACACCCTGCGGGTCGCGGGCACTGGCTCGGTAGAAGGCCCGGGAGATCGGCGCGCGCCAGTCGACCACGAGCGGCGGGACGGCCGGATCGGTGCCGATCCGGCGCCGACCGATGTGATAGCAGCCGCCTCGGTGCTCACCGGCGGCCTCCGTCCCGACGAAGTCCAGGCGGCCGAAGAACAGTGGGGTGTCCGGGAGTTCGTCCATCTCCCGGGCGCGGCTGCGCAGCGTGTAGCCGAGCGCTTCGGCGTCCGCGCCGGAGGCGGAGACGTCGGCGCCGGTGAGCACGTGTTCGGCGGCGCCCGCGACCATCGCGGCCATCGCCTCGCGGCAGACCTCGTGGTAGGCGCGCTCCCGATCGAGTTCGGCATCGAGTGGCGTCATACCGAAAGGATAGTGCAACTCGGTTAAAAATGTTACCGAGTAATGGTCGCGTATCGGGTCAGTCCCTCGGCCAGCCGATCGAAAGCCCGCTCCGCCGTCGCCCGCGCCACCGGATGCAGGGCCGCCGCGCGTTCGCCCGCCGCGATCCGCCGCCAATTCTCCCGGGCCAGGATCCGCTGCACCGCGATGATCTGCCCGGCCGCCAACCGCGCCTGCATCCCGTCCGCGTCCACGTCCGCGTCCACGTCCGAAGCCGCGGCGCCCAGCGCGTCGGCCAGCGCCTGCTCCGAACGTTCGGTGTACGCGTACAACCGGGCCACCAGGCTCGGGGTCCCGTACAGCAGCCCGTGGAAGGCCAGTACCTGCGGATGGTCGCTGAGCCCGGTCACCGGATCGTGCCGATCCAATCCGGCCAGGAAGTGCAGGCGCAGCGCCGCCAGCGCCGAAACGCCCGCCGGCCGCCCGGCCACCACCCGGCCGGCCTCGTCCTGGTGGTCGGCGAACCGGTGCAGCACCAGGTCCTCCTTGGTCGGGAAGTACCGGAACAGCGTCGGCTTGGAGACCTCCGCGGCGTCCGCGATCTCGGCGACCGACACCGCATCGAAGCCCCTCGCCAGGAACAACCCGATCGCGACATCGGAGATCGTCGCCGCCATCCGCAGCCGCTTGCGCTCGCGCAACCCCATCTCACCGCTCATGCGGGGCACCCTACGCCGAGCGGGGACGAGTACGGTCCGGCCCGTCCGGCGATCGCATACGGCGGACCGCGGGATCGACGGCGGGGTGGTTACGCGGCGTCCACGACGCCGATCTCGCGCGCCTGGAGTCCCGCGATCACCACGTCCGCCACCGACCGCGATCCGCATCCGTCGATGTCCACCACGATCGCGTGCCGAGGGTCGGCTTCGAGAGCGAGCGCGACATGCGCCTCCGCGATGCGCTCCAGCGCGCCACGGCGGGTCAGCCAGCCCCGGTCGTCGGCGGAGAGCACCTGCTGCGCGGACAGTCGGTCGCGCAGCGTACGGGCCGAGGCGGTCAGGTGGACCGTGACCGTCGGCTCCTCCAGCACGGCCCGGTACTCGGCGACCTGGGCGCTGAGCCTGCTCCCGTCGGCACGGTAGATCACCGCACCGTCGGCGGCCACGCCGGCCGCCCAGGTGTGCACGATCACCGGCCCCGCCGAGCGCTGTCGCCTGACCAGCGCGTCGGCCCGGAGCAACCCGGCCAGGCCGAGGCCGTATCCGGCGCGGGCGTCGAGGCGGATCGATTCGGCACGCCCGGCGATCGGCGTGCAGCCGAGCGCGGCGCCGAGGGTATCGGCGAGCGCGGCGCCGCCCGCGCCGGGCGGCCCCTCGATCGCGATGAACGTGTGGTGGTCGGTGCGCCCGGCGGGAGCGGGCCCTGCGAGCGTGGTCGGGGTCATCGCGGTGTCCTGATTCGCTGGGATGGCCGTCGGTCGCGGACGGACCCGTCCGATCATGCGAGCACGTCGCCGGCCGTCGCCCCTCCACGGTGCCTGATCCCGGGATGCCCCCGCAGGATCGACCGGGCGAACATCAGACGACCACGAGGGTACCCGGCGGGGCGGCCGAACATCGAACTCGCACTGCGTGAAGGCCCGTTCACGCTCACACACCGCACATTCCGGGACCTTCCCCACTCCGCCGCGCCCGGGGTGCGTCCCGGCTCCACCGGCGGAGGACCGGCGCCGGCCCGCCACGCTGATCGGCCGCCCATACGGACAAACCCGACGGTCCCTCGGTTAGGCTCCCCGGATGTCACAGCTTCCGACGGTCGCCGAGATCACCGCACTGCACAAGGCATACGCACCGAGCCGAGCGGTCTTCGACAAGGTGCACACGCACTGCGGGATCGTCTGGCGGATCGCCGAGCAGTTGCTGACCGGACCCGGCGGTGCCGGCGTCGACCGCGACCTGGTCCGGGCCGGGTGCCTGCTGCACGACATCGGGGTCTACCGGCTCTACGACGAGACCGGCCGACTGGACGGCGCCAACTACGTGCGACACGGACTGCTCGGTGTGGAGATCCTGCGCAAGGAGGGCCTGCCCGAGTCGCTGCACCGGTTCTGCTCGTGCCACACCGGCGTCGGGCTGACCCGGCACGACGTACTGAGCCGGCAGTTGCCGATCCCGGTGGACGACTACGTCGCCGAGTCGGCCCAGGAGCGCCTGGTGATGTACGCGGACAAGTTCCACAGCAAATCGAACCCGCCACGCTTTTTGCGCCCCGACACGTTCGCCGCGAAGATCCGGCGCTTCGGGGACGACAAGGTGGTCGGGTTCCAGGCGCTGGCAGAGGAGTTCGGCACCCCCGAGCTGGAGCCGCTGGCAGCCGAGTTCGGGCACCGCATCACCTGAGCGGGTGGAACGGGGCCGGCCCGGGGTCCGCGGCCGGAACATCTTCGCCGGTTTCCCGGCCGGCGCGCCGGTGGATCGCCGGCGCGGGCGGGCCGGGTGAATCGTTTCTCGACGGGTGTCACATTCGCCGCGCGGGTCGTGTCAGCACAGTGACCGAAGCGGCGCAGGACGAGACCCCGGGCGAGCCACCATGACCACACAGACGTCCCCTTCCCAACCGGCCGACGTGCCCTCTCCCGCACCACCGCCCACGCTCTTCGGGCGCTACGCCTCGTTCGTCGCCGGGCGGCGCTCGAAATGGGTGGTACTGGTGTGCTGGCTGTTGCTGATCGGCGTCGGCGGTTCGCCGGCCGCCAAGCTCGGCTCGGTGCAGAACAACGAGCAACAGACCTGGTTGCCGGCGGATTCCCAGGCCACCAGGGCGCTGGACATCGCCGACGAGCACTTCACCGAGAAGGGCATCCTGACCGCGGTCGTGGTCTACACCCGCGCTCGGGGACTCACCCCGGCCGACCTGACCCGAATCGGCGAGGCCCGGAGCCGACTGCGCGAGCGAGGGATGGCCGCGGCGGAGATTGCGGACGTCGTGGTGTCGCAGGACCACAAGGCGGCCTACCTCACCGTGCCGCTGAAGGCCGACAGGAGCGACAACGCGGTGCTCGGCGACGCGGTCGAGGCCGTGCGCAAGCTCACCGGAAACGACATACCCGCCGGACTCGACGTCCGCATCGCCGGCCGGGCGGGCAACCTCGCCGACTTCATCGACGTGTATTCGGGCATGGACGCGGCGCTCCTGGGCACCACGTTGGCGATCGTGGCGCTGCTGTTGTTGATCACCTACCGCAGTCCGGTGTTGTGGCTGATCCCGCTGATCTCGGTGGCATTGGCCGGTCAGGTCGCCTCCGGCGTGGTGTACCTGCTCGCCAGGTACGCGGGGCTGGTGGTCAACGGGCAGAGTTCGTACGTGCTGGTCGTGCTGGTTCTGGGCGTCGGCACCGACTACGCGCTGCTGCTGATCGCGCGCTATCGCGAGGAGTTGCACCGCCACGAGGATCGACACGAGGCGATGGCGGCGGCATTGACCCGCTGTCTGCCCGCGATCGCCGCGTCCGCCGCCACGGTGGGCATCGCCACGCTGTGCCTGGTCTTCGGCAGCATGAACTCCACCCGCGGTCTGGGACCGGTGGTGGCCATCGGCGTGGTGATCGTGTTCTGCGCGATGACCTCGCTGTTGCCCGCGTTCCTGGTGATCCTCGGCCGGTGGGTGTTCTGGCCGCTGATCCCGCGCCATGCGGTGGGCTACGAAGGTGTGGGTGTGGAGCGCGAACACGGCGCGTGGGGGCGGGTCTCGCGCGCGGTGGGCCTGCGGCCCCGGCCGATCTGGATCGGCAGCGTGCTGGTGCTGGTGGCACTGGCGTGCGGTGCGCTCACCCTGGGCAGCGGGCAGACCCAGGGCGAGCAGTTCACCAAGCGGGTCGACTCGGTGATCGGCCAGGAACGACTCGGCGAGCACTTCCCGGCCGGCTCGTCGGCGCCCGCGGACGTGTACGTGCGCAGCGTGGGTGCCGCCGCGACGGTGCGCCTGCTGCCGAGTGTGCCCGGGGTGAACTCGGCGGCCGAGGTGGCGAGTTCCGGCGGCTGGACGCACATCGCCGCGGTGTTGCGGGACAGTCCCGACACCCGAGCGGCCCGGGACACCGTCGAGCGGATCCGCGCGACGCTGCACTCGGGACCGGCGGAGGTCCGCTCGGCGCTGGTCGCCGGGCAGAGCGCGGTCGCGTTGGACACCTCGCAGGCACAGGGCGAGGAGGAGAAGTTGCTGATCCCGCTGATTCTCGCGGTGGTGCTGCTCATGCTCGTGGTGCTGCTGCGCGCACTGGTCGCGCCGGTCGTGCTGCTGTTGTCGGTGGTGCTCTCGTTCGGCTCCGCGGTCGGTGCCGCGGCGCTGATCTATCACGCGCTGGGTTACCCGCGGATCGATCGTGGCCTGGTGCTGTTCGGTTTCCTGTTCCTGGTCGCGCTCGGCGTGGACTACACGATCTTCCTGATGACCCGGGCCAGGGAGGAGGTCCGGGTGCGCGGGCACCGCGAGGGTGTGCTCACCGGGTTGACCGTGACCGGCGGTGTGATCACCTCGGCCGGTCTCGTACTGGCGGCCACGTTCGCCGCGCTGACCGTGATCCCGACGGTGAACTCGCTGCAACAGGGCGTCCTGGTCGCGGTGGGCGTGCTTCTGGACACCTTCCTGGTCCGCAGCCTGCTGATCCCGGCATTGGCGCTGGAGATCGGCCCCCGGTTCTGGCGGCCGGGACATGCGAAAGACTGAGCCGTCGCAGGCCGACCTGCGAAAGCGTCGATCATCCGAGCGAGCCGATCCGGAGGCAGCGTCACCATGACCCCACCGCCATCCCCTCCCCGCACCGCCGAGCAGCGCAAGCAGGACACCCTCGACCGGCTCGAACACGACGTGGACGCGTGGGTGGCCACCGCCGACGCGAAGACCGGGACGCCGTACCTGGTGCCGCTGTCCTTCCTGTGGGACGGCAGCACGCTGCTGATCGCGACCGCCTCGGCGAGTCCGACCGCCCGCAACCTGCTGGCCGGCGGCACGCTGCGGCTGGGGATCGGCCCGACCCGGGACGTGGTCATGATCGAGGCCACCGCCGAGCCCCTCACGACAACCGAGATCCCCGGTGACGCGGCCGACGACTTCGCCGCGACGACCGGCTTCGACCCACGGACACTCACCACCTCCTATCACTACTTCCGTATTCGCCCGAATCTGGTGCAAGCCTGGCGCGAGGCGAACGAGATCGAGGGTCGCGAGGTGCTCCGCGACGGCACCTGGCTGGTTCCGTAGCCGCGAGTGTTGCGACGTGCCGGGTTCTCGACCGGCCCGCCGCCGGTCTCGCATGGGTGCCGGCGGCGGGGGTCGTCGGGGGCTCGGCTGCCGGGGGACGGCGGCAGCCGAGCGGGTCAACCACCGAAGTAGTTGTCGAAGTTGCGGGAGAATTCGAGATTGTTGAAGCGGTCCCAGTTGATCGACCAGGTCATCAGTCCGCGCAGGTTCGGGCGCACGCCGTGGGGCGTGTAGCCGCCGCAGTTGGTGCCCTTGGTCAGGCAGTCGAGGGCCTTGTTCACCTCGGTGGTGGACACCCAGCCGTTGCCCGCCTGGACCGAGGCCGGCATGCCGATCGCGACCTGTTCGGGTCGCAGTGCCGGGAACACGTTGTTGGTGTTGCCCGCGACCGGGAAGCCGGTGAGCAGCATGTCCGTCATCGCGATGTGGAAGTCGGCGCCGCCCATGCTGTGGTACTGGTTGTCCAGGCCCATGATCGAGCCGGAGTTGTAGTCCTGGACGTGCAGCAGGGTCAGGTCGTCGCGCAACGCGTGGATGACCGGCAGGTAGGCGCCGCAACGCGGGTCCTGGCCGCCCCACTGGCCGGAGCCGTAGTACTGGTAGCCCATCTGCACGAAGAACGTCTCCGGCGCCATGGTGAGCACGAACCGGCCGCCGTACTTGGCCTTGAGCGTCTTGACCGCCGAGATCAGGTTGACGATCACCGGCGTGGTCGGGTTCCTGAAGTCGGTGTCGCCGGTGTTCAGCGACAACGAGTGGCCCTCGAAGTCGATGTCCAGGCCGTCGAGTCCGTACTCGTCGATGATCCTGCCGACCGATTCGACGAACTTGTCCCGCGCGGCGGTCGTGGACAGTTGCACCTGACCGTTCTGGCCGCCGATCGAGATCAGTACCTTCTTGCCCGCCGCCTGCTTGGCTCGGATGGCGGTCTTGAAGTCGGCGTCGCTCTCCACGCCGGAGCATTCGGTGGCCGGGCAACGCACGAACCGGATGTCGCCGGAGGTGACCGACGTCGGCTCGCCGAAGGACAGGTTGATCACGTCCCAACTCGCGGGCACATCGGCCATCTTGGTGTACCCGGCGCCGTTGGCGAAGCTCGCGTGCAGGTAGCCGACCAGGGCGTGCGGGGGCAGTTGGCCGCCTCCGCCGTCGGTGGCGGTGGTGGCGGTGACGGCCGCCGACTTGGCCGACTCGCCGGCCGAGTTGGTCGCGCTGACCTGGAAGCTGTACGCGGTGGCCGGGCTCAGGCCGGTCACCGTGGCGCTCGGGCCGGTCACCGCTTGGGCCGACGCGCCGTTGCGGTACACGTTGTAGCCGGTCGCGCCGGGAACCGCGGTCCAGGTCAGCGGCACGGCCGTCGTGGTCGGGGTACCGGCGGCCAGACCGGTGGGGGTGGCCGGGATCTGGGTGCCGCCGCCCGTGGTGGTCGCGGTGACCGGCGCCGACTTGGCCGACTCGCCGGCCGAATTGGTCGCGCTGACCTGGAAGTCGTACGCGGTGTTCGCGGTCAACCCGGTGACGTTCGCACCGGTCCCGGACACCGATTGCACCTTCGTGCCGTTCCGGTACACGTTGTAGCCCGTCGCGCCGGGAACCGCGGTCCACGACAGCGGCACGCTCGTCGTGGTCGGGGTGCCGGCCGTCAGGCCCGTGGGCACCGCCGGGACCTGGGTGCCGCCGCCGGGGCCGGTCAGCGACAGGTCGTCGGCGTAGTAGGCCCCCGTGCCGTACCAGCCGTGCGTGTACAGGGTCACCGACGTGGTGTTCGCGCCGGTGCGGAACGTGGTGGTCAGCCGGGTCCAGTCCGGTGCGGAGCCGGTCCACGTGGACGGGTCGGTGGTGCCGGTGCCGGTCGCGCCGAGGTAGACGTAACTGCCGCGCACCCAGCCGGAGATCACGTAGTCGGAGGAGGGCTGCACGGTGACGGTCTGCGCGCAGCGCGCGTTGTCGCTGCCGGCCGGGGTCGCCTTCAAGGCCGAAGTCCCGGCGTGTGCGGGGGTGCTGACGGTTGCTCCGCTGCCGGCGCTGCAGGTCCAGCCGGTCAGGCCGGATTCGAAGTCGCCGTTCCGGACGAGTTCGGCGGCGTCCGCGCCGTCGGCGGTGCCGCCGGCCGCGGTGAGCATGGCGGCGGTCAACAGTGCGGTGCCTGCCGCGGCGACGAGGGGGCGCAGCCGCTTGTGGGGACGAACGCTGGTGGATCCGGACATGGGATTCCTCGCGTGGTCGGGACGAAATCGAACGGGGCGGAGCGGGACGGGGCACCCGGGCCGGTCGTGTGGTCCGGCCCGGGCGCCGGGCGCTACGGGAGCGTGTCGAGGTGCGGGCCGACCGTGTTGGAGAACTGGTTGCCGTTGAGGGCGTCCCAGTTGGTCGACCAGGTCATCGCGCCGCGCAGACCCGGATAGGTCTTGCTCGGCTTGAACGTCCCGCAGCCGGTGCCCTTGGCGAGGCAGTCGAGCGCGTTGTTGACCACGCTCGGCGAGACGTAGCCGGATCCGGCACCGCGCGGTGAGGCCGGCAGGCCGAGGCCGACCTGCGAGGGGGCCAGGCCGCCTTCGAGTTGGATGCAGGCGAGGCCGGTCATGAAGTCGACCGTGCCCTGGCTGTACACCTTGCCGTCACAGCCGAGCATCGCGCCGCTGTTGTAGTACTGGGTGTTGACGACGGTCAGGATGTCCTTGATCGCCAGCGCGGTCTTGAAGTACTCGGTGCCGGTGGACTGCATGTCCAGCGTCTGCGGTGCCATGGTGATCACCAGGCCGGCGCCGACCTTGCCGGACAACGAGCGCAGCGCCTGGGACATGTAGGTGGAGTTGATCCCGTTCTCCAGGTCGATGTCCACGCCGTCGAAGCCGTAGGTCTGGATCAGCGTGTACAGCGTGTTCGCGAAGTTGGTCGCCGACGTGGAGCTGTTGACCGAGACGGTGCCCTTCTCGCCGCCGACCGAGATGATCACCTTCTTGCCGGCCGCCTTCTTGGCCGCGATGTCGGCCTTGAAGGCCGCCTCGGAGTAGTTCAGCGCCGGATCCAGGGTGAACGAGACGCCGCCCGGGGTGCCGGTGGCGTCCGCGAACGAGACGGCGATGATGTCGTATTCGGCGGGCACCTGGGCGATGGTCTGGATGGTGGCGCCGTTGTTGAAGTTCTGCCAGTAGCCGGTGAGCACGTGCTTGGGCAGTTGGCCGCCGCCTCCGCCGCCGGTGGTGGTCGCGGTCACCGCGGCGGACCTGGCCGACTCACCCGCCGAGTTGGTGGCACTGACCTGGAAGCCGTAGGACGTGGACGCGGTCAGATTGACGGCCGTCGCACCGGTCCCGGACACGGACTGCACCTTGGTGCCGTCCTGGTAGAGGTTGTAGCCGGTCGCGCCGGGGACGGAGTTCCACGACAGGGGCACACTCGTGGAGGTCGGCGCACCCGCGGCCAGGCCGGTGGGGACCGCCGGGATCTGGGTGCCGCCGCCGGTGGTGGTCGCGGTGACCGGCGCCGACTTGGCCGACTCGCCGGCCGAGTTGGTCGCGCTGACCTGGAAGTCGTACACGGTGTTCGCGGTCAACCCGGTGACGTCGGCGCTCGTCCCGGTGACCGACTGCACCTTGGTCCCGTTCCGGTACACGTTGTAACCGGTCGCGCCGGGGACGGAGTTCCACGACAGGGGCACACTCGTGGAGGTCGGCGCACCGGCGGCCAGGCCGGTGGGGACCGCCGGGATCCGGGTGCCGCCGCCGGGGCCGGCCAGGGTGATGTCGTCGGCGAAGTAGGCGGGTTGGCCGTACCAGCCGTGGGTGTAGACGGTGACCGAGGTGGTCGAGGGTCCGGTGCGGAACGTGGTGGTGAGTTGCTGATACGTTCCGGCGCCCGGCGTCCAGGTGGACGGGTCGGTGGTGCCGGTGCCGGTCGCGCCCAGGTAGACATAGCTGCCCTGGACCCAGGCGCTCAGTGTGTAGGCGGAGTTCGGCAACACCGTGACGGTCTGTGCGCACCGGGCGTTGTCGGAACCCGCCGGGGTGGCCTTGAGCGCGCCGGTGCCGGTATGCGTGGGGGTGCTCACCGCAGCGCCGGAACCGGCCGAACAGGTCCAGCCGGAGAGGCCGTTCTCGAAGCCGGGATTGCTCACCAGGTTGTCGGCGGCCTGTGCGCTGCCGGCGACGGCGACGGTCAGACCGGCGCCGGCCAGGGTGAGCGCCGCGAGTGCGGCGAGGGTGGGGTGTCCGCGGCGAGGGGACTTCGCTCGCGGAAGGTGCGAAACGCGTGCCACTACTGCCTCCGTGCGTGGAGAAGCGATGTGGGTGGACGTGGTACCGCCGGATGCGCGACAGCCCGCCCTGTGCGCATATTGGTCTAGGCCAAAGTGGTCCAGACCAATGGAGCGTGTCAAGGTTTTCCACCCGATCCGACTCCGTTTACCTCGCCGTCCCCAACCGGTTACGCTCCGCAGCGGCCCGATTCCCGTGCCCACACCCGGGTTTGCCGCGCGACCGGCCCTCGCCGACCGCACCGGCCCACCCGCCGCGTCGACCTCACCCGGCGAGTTCCCTACGCAGGACGCCCACCGAGGCCGGGTCCCAGCCCGGACGCGGCGCGGACCCGACCAACAACCGGGTGTACGCGTGTCGCGGGTCGGTCAGGATGTCGGCGGTCGGCCCCTGTTCGACCGCGACACCGCGATAGAGCACCAGAATGTCGTCGGTGACCTGCTGCACCACCGCGAGGTCGTGGCTGACGAAGACCAGCGCGACGTCCGTCTCCTCGCGCAATTCGGTGAGCAGGTGCAGGATCTGCGCCTGGATCGACACATCCAGGGCGGAGACCGCCTCGTCCAGCACCAGGACTCGCGGGCGCGCCGCCAACGCCCGGGCGATGGACAACCGTTGCCGCTGCCCACCGCTGAGCCGATGCGGTCGGGCGTCGGCCTCGCGGGTGCCCAGGCCGACCTGGTCGAGCAGCTCACGCACCCGCTTGTCGCGATCCGCCTCGCCGTGCAGGCGCAACACGCCGGCCACGCACTGCGCGGCGGTGAGCCTGGGATCGAGTGAGACATACGGGTCCTGGAAGACCATCTGGATCTCCCGGGCCCGACGCAGCCGTTCCGCGGCGCCCTTGGCACGCGGCGCGCGCGGGCATCCGTCCACCGCGATGGTGCCCGCGTCCGGGCGGACCAGGCCGACCAGCATCCGCGCGATCGTGGTCTTGCCCGAACCGGACTCGCCGACCAGGCCGAGCGAACCGCCCGGCGGCACGGCGAAGGAGATGTCGCAGGCCGCGACCGTGCGCTCGCCGCGTCGACCCGGCAGCGCGAACTCGCGGCACAAACCGTGTACTTCCAGAGCCGGGGTGGTCATCGGCGCACCTTCTCCGCAGGGTGGTCCAAATCGGTTCGGCGACACATCACGCTGCCGCCGTCGTCGAGTTCGCGCGCGACCGGCAGCCAGGTCTCGCACGCCGCCTCGGCCACCGGGCAGCGCGCGACGAACGGGCAGCCCGGGAAGGCGTCGTCCAGCGACGGCGGTCGGCCCGGGATCGGGCTGATCGGGCGCGGGTCGCCCAACTCGGGCGTGCAGGCCAGCAGGCCGGCCGTGTACGGATGGCGCGGATCCTCGAACAACCGCTCGGCGGTTCGCTCTTCCACGACCCGCCCGGCGTACATGACGTACACCCGGTCGCAGTAGGCCGCGGCCAGGTGCAGGTCGTGCGTGATGAACAGCAGGCCCAGTCCGCGCCCGGTGCGATGCTCGCGCAGGATGGCCAGGATCTCGGCCTGGGTGGTCACGTCCAGCGCGCTGGTCGCCTCGTCCGCGAGCAGCAGTTCGGGATCGCCCGCGAGTGCCGCCGCGATCACCACCCGCTGGAGCATGCCACCGGACAACTCGTGCGGGAATTGCCGCAGCCGCTCGGCCGGACGCACGATGCCCACCGCCTCCAGCAACCGCAGCGCCTCGGCGTACGCCTGCGCCTTCGGCCGGCCCAGGGTGTGGATCAGCCGCTCGGTCAGGAAGTCGCCGATCCGGCGCACCGGATTGAGCGAGGAACGCGGATCCTGGTGCACCATCGCCACCCGGCGGGCCCGAAGTTCGCGCAGGTCGCCCGCGTTCAGGGTGAGCACGTCGCGCCCGGCCACGCCCACCCGGCCGCGCAGGTGCGCATCGCGCGGCAACATCCGCAGCACCGCCTTCGCGGCGGTGGACTTGCCCGAGCCGGACTCGCCGACCAAGCCCACCACTTCGCCTCGATCCACCCGCAGGCGCACCGCGTCGAGCACCGGACGTCGCGCCCCGACACCGGGCAACTCGACCGTCAGGTCCTCGATGTCCAGCAGGGTCTCGGCGTCGAGCGGGGTCTTTGCCGGGTCGCTCTCCTTCCGCACCATCAACGTTCCCTCACCCCCAGGCGGTCGGAGATCCGCACGCCGACGACATTGAAGGCCACCACGACCAGGGCGATCGCGGTGCCGGGCACCAGGGCCGGCCACAGCGCGCCCTGGACCAGCGCGGCCTGCCCCTCCTTGACCATCAGACCCCATTCCGAACTGGGCGGCTGGGCGCCGAAGCCCAGATAGCTGAGCGTGGCCATGCCCATCAACACCTGACCGAACATCAGCACCAGGTAACCGATCAGCGACGGCGCCAGGTTGGGCACCAGGCGTCGGGCGCAGATCGCGAATCCGCCCATGCCCTGCACCCGATAGGCGTCGATGTAGGGCTTGGCCCGCTCGGCGAGCGCGATGCTGCGGGTGTACTTGGCCACCACCGGCGAATAGGCCAGCGCGAGCGCGATCACCGCCGTGGTCAACCCGTCGCCGAATACCGACACGATCAGGATCACGAACAACAACCCGGGAAAGGCGAACATCACGTCGGTGACGCGCGAGACGAGCGCGTCCACCCAACCGCCGTGCCAGGCGGCCAGCGTGCCCAGCGCGATCCCGATCACCGACGCGAGCGCGAGCAGCGCAAGCGGCGCCACCAGGCTCGGCCCCGCCCCGTGCAGTACCCGGGAGAGCAGGTCGCGCCCGGACTGGTCGGTGCCCAGCACGTGCGCGCCGTCGGGCAGCGCGAGCGAGGCGTTCAGGTCGATGGCGTCCGGTTCGTACGGCGCCACCAGCGGCGCCAGGATCGCCAACGTCGCGGTCAGCAGCAGGAATCCGGCCGCGATCCGGAACGGGATCGGCCAGGTCCGGGCGGGCTTGGCCGACTTCGAGGACATCATCGGCACGGGCGGCACGGGCGGCACGGGCGGCGCGGCGGTTTGCGGGAGGGTCATGCGGCGCTTCCTTCGAGGCGCACCCGCGGATCGATCAGCGGGTGGACGAGGTCGACGAACGTGGTCACGAGCATGTAGGCGAGCACCATGAGCAGCAGCACGGCCTGGGTCACCGGGAAGTCGTGCGTGTTGATCGCCTGGACCAGCAGCGAGCCCATCCCGCTGATCCCGAACGCGGTCTCCACGACCACGGTGCCCGCGAACAGGCTCGCGATGATCAGGCCGCACATGGTCACCACCGGCGCGAGCGCGTTGCGCAGCACGTGCCGACGGATCACCTTGAACTCGGACAGTCCCGCCGCGCGAGCCACGGTGACGTGGTCCTGGGCGTACTGCTCCAGCATGCTCTGCCGGGTCACCCGGCTGACCACGGCCAGTTCGCCCAGCGCGAGCGAGAGCGCGGGCAGGGTCAGGTGGTGGAGGCGGTCACCGAAGCCCTCGCCGGCGCCGGTGACCGGGAACCAGCCCAACTGCACGCCCAGGAAGGCGACCAGGGCCAGTGCCTTGACGAACTTGGGAATCGACGCGAGCAGCGTGGTGACCGCGACGACGATCGAGTCGACCCGGCCGCCGCGCACCGCCGACAACACGCCGAGGGCGACGCCGGCCACGACGAACAGCACGGCCGAGTAGCCGACCAGGAACAGCGTGGTGGGCACGCGCGAGGACACCAGGTCCGCTACCTGGTCGTGGTACTGCATCGAGCGGCCGAGGTCGCCACGCAGGACGCCGCCGATCCAGTCCCCGTACTGCACCCACAGCGGGTCGTCGAGGTGGTAGGCGGCCCGGACGGCGGCCAGTTTCTCCGGCGTCGCGTCCTCCTGTCCGCCGACCAGGAACGCGGCCGGGTCGCCGGGGGCGGCGTAGATGGCGCCGAAGATCACGAAGGACGCGGCGAGCAGGGTGACGAGCAGCCCAAGGGTGATGCGCAGGGCGCGGGCGGGCATGGGGGACACCTCCGAGAGCGAGGGGAACGGGCCGGTGCGCGGCCGGGCGGGTGTGCCGGACACGTGTGTCCGCGCGGCCGGCGCAGCGCGGGGGATCAGCCCTTGGCGCCGAGGTCGGCCAGCCACGGGTAGGCGACGTTGGCCATCGACGCGGGCGCGCCGGTCAGCTTGGCGCTGGTGACCAGCACGTTGGGCACCTGGACCAGCGGCAACCACACCGCGTCCGCGGTGAACCGGCGCTCGGCCTCGACCAGCAGCTTGGCCCGGGCCGCGTCGTCGGTGGTGCGCAGCGCCTCGTTGACGACCTTGTCGTACTCGGGCGAACTGAAGCCGACCCAGTTGTTGTTCGAGCCGGTGAGCGCGTTGTCGTAGAAGCCGGCCGGGTCGGCCTTGGAGATGTACCAGTCGTCGGCGAACATGTCGACGCTTCGGCGCAGCGCCTGATCGGTGTACAACGAGGTGAAGTCCGCGCCGGACATGGTCTTGATCTCGGCCTTGAGACCGATCCGGCGGGCCGCGTCCACCACCGCGTTCGCGATCAGGTTGCGAGTGGGCGTGCCGTCGTTGGCGACCACGATGGTCGGCGCGGCGGGACCGACCTCGGCGATCAACTTCTTCGCCGCGTCCAGGTCGGCGGCGGTGGGCTGCGCGGGGGCGCCCTGGAGCGCGTCGTAGCCGGCCTGGAAGGTGGCCTTCTCGTAGCCCCACGCGCCCGGTCCCAGCGGGGTCTTCCACGGTGTGGCCAGTCCCGCGAAGGCCGCCTTGGCGATGCCCTGGCGGTCCAGCGCGAGCGAGAGCGCGCGCCGCACGCGCGGGTCCTTCATCCCGCCGCGCTCGGTGGGGATCAGCGTCCAGGCGCGCGAGGAGGAGCCGTAGGAGACGGTGAGTGCGCCGTTGCCGGCCAGCGGCGGAACCGCGCTCATCGTGGTGAGGTAGGTGCCGTCGGCGGCGCCGGTGGTCATGCTGTTGACCATGGCGTTCTCGTCCGCCCAACCGAATGTCGCCGAACGCACGAGCGGCTTGCGGGACTTGTCCCAGTAGGCGTCGTAGCGCTCCAGGGTGATCCGGCTGCCGGCCTTCCATTCCTTGAGCGTGTACGGGCCCGAGCACGCGTCGGCGCGGCCGGGGGTGCCGTAGTCCTTGCCCGCGGGCTCGGCCTGTTCGCGGTCGAGCACGATGCCCGCGTTGCCCGCGAGCGCCTTGGTGAACAGCGCGTCGGGCTCCTTCAGGCGCACGGTGACCTCGGCGTCGCCGGTGCGTTCGATCGAGCTCACACGCTCGAATTCGTCCGACTCGTTCTTCCCGTCCGCCGCGTGCCGTCGCAGGCTCCACACCACGTCGTCGGCGGTCATCGGCGAGCCGTCGTGGAAGGTCACGCCGGCGCGCAGCCTGAGCACGAGCGTCGTGGGGTCGGTGTAGGTCGCCGAGTCGGCCAGGTGCGGGCGCATGCCCAGGTCGGGTTGGGTCTGGAACAGTCGTTCGCAGACGTTGGCGAGCACCGCGTTGGAGTCGCTGTCCGAACGCACGTCCAGGTCGAGCGATTTGGGTTCCTTGGCCAGCAGCCACTTGACGCCGTCCACCGCGCCGGTGCCCTTGGCGGTGGTGTCGGTCAGCGCGAGGTCGGCGGGTTTGCCGGGGGTGCCCGCGGCGTGGTCGCCGCCGGCGGACTTGTTGGAGCACGCGGTGCTCAGGCCGAGCAGGGTCGCCAGGCCGAGCGCGGCGAGGGTGCGAGTGCGGGACATGCGACTCTCCGGGGGATTGCGGGGGACGGTGGGTCGGTTGCCGGGGCGGGCGGGTGGTTCAGGCGCCGCCGGGACCGTCGTGCAGGTTCCAGGGCAGGAGTTCGTACTCGTGATCGCACGGGGTGCCGGCGGTGACGCGGTATTCGCCCGTGGTCAGGTCGACGCAACTGGAAAGGAGCGTCGCCCACTGCCGGACCGCCGGTCGGGCCGGATCCGGGTGGGTGCACAACGATTCGGGGTAGCCGAGGTGGTCGGACATCGCGGCGTGGATCAGCTTGCGGGTCTCGGCCGGGTCGCTCGCGTCCCGGCAGCGCCGCAGTCCGGCCTCGGCACGCGGTACCCGAAGCAGCGAATCCGGGGCCGAGGGGCGGTAGTTCGCGGCCAGTTGCGCGGGCATGAAGGCTTGGTAGTGGTTGCCGTGCACGAGCAGGCCGTCGGTGGGGTACATCCAGCCGTTCGCGCCGGGGGTGGTCTCGATGTCGATCGCGAAGCCCGCGCGATGGGTGAGCAGGGCGTTGCTGGCGATGTGCGCGCGGGTGCGAAAGAGCACGTCGAGCGCCTCGGCCGGGTTGGCGCAGTCGAGCACGCGGCGCCGGATCAGCGTCTGTGGGATGCCGACGGCGTGGTCGAAGCGCCCGCCGAGGCCGTTGGCGTTGAGCGCGAGGCCGGCCGAGTTGGCGCCCTGCCGGCCGACCTGACCCGCTTCGACCTGCATCACCACGGTGGGCTTGCCGGGCTGGACCACCCGCACGACCATGACCGTCTCGCGCACGCCGTAGCGCCAGTCCCAGTTCTGGCCGGCGTAGACGTGGCCGTCGCCGGAGGCCCGGTCGAGCAGGGCGAACGAGGTACAGCCGTCGGGGTTGTCCGGCGCCCTCGGCACCGCCGGGGCGTCCGGTGTCCCCGGTGTGTCCGAGGGTGCGTTCGGTGTCTTTGCCGCCTCCGGTGTCCTTGCCGCGTCCGAGGCCCCCGGCGCGTCGGGCGCTCCCATCGCGGCGAAGGTGTCGTCGTAGATGATCTCGCCGCGGGCGTTGAGGGCGAGGATGTCGAGCAGGTCGAGGCCGGCGCCCTCGGCGATCCCGGTCATCTCCTCGACCAGGTCGGGGGCGAAGGCGCGGGACGGGGCGAGCCAGTGTTCGGCCCGGTCGGTGACCTGACGCCAGGTCAGGCCACCGGCGGCGCCGAATGCCTCGGCGTAGTAGTCGACCGCGGTATGGATGAGCGCGCTCGCCCCTTCGCCGTACTGGCGGCCCCGGGTCCGGGGCTCGCCGCCGATCTCGATGGTCGGAAGGGACACGCCACTCACGTCGTCTCCTGGGTGCTGGGGTTGGGCGGGCGGGCGGGTGCTGCACGCTGTCCTGGGTGCCGCGAGCCTCGTGGCGACGCTCGTCGTCCGGGGCGGATGGGTTCGACATGCTTCGACCCCGGGCTCCGTAACATTCATTACGAATTCGCGGTAACATGTATTGCACGTTTCATGAGGAGAGTAATGGCTGATACCGGGGAGTCAAGAGGCGTGAGCGAACAACCGCAAAATCCGGCGCTGGCCCGACTCCGGGCGGCGATCCGTGATCAATGGGGCGACCTGTCGCCGGCTGAGCGGAACGTGGCCGGATATCTGACCAACTGCTCCCCCGAACAGGTGCTCTTCGCCAGCGCCCAGGACCTGGGCGCGAGCATCGGCGTCAGCAACGCCACCGTGGTGCGCACCCTGCAGCGTCTGGGTCTGGGCGGCCTGTCCGCGCTCAAGCGCGACATCGCCGCCGACTTCAGCGCCGACGTGGCCCCCGAGGTCCGGCTCCGGCAGCGGATCACCCAGGTCGGCCAGGACCTCGACGGCATCCGCGCCCGGGTCTACGACGAGGCGATCGAACGGCTGGAACACGGCCGGACCAACCTGGACGCGACCGCCTTCCGACTGGCCACCCAACTGCTCGCCGACGCCGGCGAGGTGCTCGCGTACGGCGTCGGCGCCTCGGAGTTGGCCGGCCGGCACCTCGCGCTCAAGCTCAACCGCATGGGCCGGCGAGCCCGATTCGTCGGCACCACGGGCTTCGGGCTGGCCGACGAACTGCTCACGCTGCGCCGCCGGGACGTGGTGGTGATGTTCGTCCCCGGCCGCTTCCTGCGCGACATGGAGGTGCTGCTGGACCGCGCCCGCGTGGTCGGCGCCGGCATCGTGGTGGTCACCGATGAACTGGTCGAACGCCTGGCCGACCGCGCGGACGCGGTCCTGTACGCACCGCACACCCCGACCGGCATCACCGCCGAATCGCTGGCCGCGATCGTGCTCAGCGACACGCTGTTGCTCGCCGTCGCCTCCCTGGACGAGACCCGCTCGGTCGAGCACTCCCACCAACTGACGGCCCTGCGCTCCCAGTTGCTGGATCCCAAGGAGGGCCGGCCCAGGCGCTGAAGGCGGGCCGGCCCTGCGTGAAATCAGCCGACCGAGGGCCGGATCGGCGGCCGATCAAACGTCACGCCGGCCGAGGACGACGGTCGCTTCCTGCGTCCGGATCGGTGGTTGCCGGTGGCCTTGGCGGTGGCGGCGGCGCTGCCGATCGGCTGGGCCGGGCGCAGGCCGCTGCCGGTGCTCGGACTGCTGCCGGTCGAGGCGTTCGCGGCCAGGACCTTCGGGACACGCTCGTGGCCGCTGTTCCCGGCGGCGGACGTGCTGGTCTTCCCTGTCGCGGTGAGCTGCGCCCGCCGGGCCGCGGCCGGGGCCCTGGTCGCCGTGCTGACCGGCTGGGGCCTGGGGGTTGGTGTGAGTCGGTGGGCCGGGGCCGGGAGAGAGGACCCGCGAGGCGGGCGGACCCGGAGCCGAACGCTCGGCGCCCGCGAGGGTCACCGCCGAACGGGTGGCGCCGGTCCGGGGTCCTCGGTCGGCGGTGCCACCCGGGCGGCTCCCGGTGAGGGGCGGCGGCGGTGCACGACGATCAGGACGTCCGCCCACGCGACGGCGGCAGCCACCGCGCACACGGCGGCGGCCAGGATCCAGAGCCCGCGGGCATCGGCCAGGTCGGTGTCCGCGGCCACGGCGCACAGCGTGCAGGCCACGATCAGGACCGGCAGCGCGATCCCGGCGGGGGCCAGGCGTCGGGCGAGCGGGCCGAACTCGGCGGGCGGTCGGCCGCCGGAGCCCCGATGCGGAGTCGAGCGGGCGGCTGAGGCAGTCATGGTCGAAACCTACCCGGGCCACACCGCCCACGTGGCCCGGCCGGTTCTCGGGCCGCCCGAACCGGACCGATCCCGACACACACGCCGCGTCGACGCCTACCCGACCGTGTGCACCCGAGGCTCACGCGGGCCGCGGAACGGCTGCGTCCGGCTGAGCACGACGTTGGTGGTCGTGCTCCCGAACCGGGCCGGCGCGTCGACGATCTCCTCCAGGTGGGACATCGACGTGGCCGCGACCTTCAGGACGTAACAGTCGTCGCCGGTGGTGCGCAGGCACTCCAGGATCTCCGAACGCTCCCCGAGCAACCGGCGCAGCGGTTCGTGCCGGGTCCCCGGGTACTTCAGCCGAACCACGGCCGACACCGCGTATCCGGTCCGCTCCAGAGCCACTTCCGCCCGGTAGCCGGTGATCACGCCGGCCGCCTCCAGTCGCCGCACCCGCTCGGTCGTCGCCGACGCGCTCAGATTCACCCGCCGCGCCAACTCGGTATAGGCGATTCGGCCGTCCCGCTGAACCTCGTCCAGGATCGCCCAGTCCGTCGCGTCAAGATTCTCGGTCATCCGCTCAGATTACCGGTGGATCCCCGGCCGAACCGCGTCTGAACAGGGAGGATTCCCTTCTGACCGCCCCGGTCGCCCGGCTGGGCTCGACGTCGTGAAGATCGGAGTCAACGTCCTCAATTTCGGCCCCGGCACCGACCCTGGCGTCCTGCGGGACTGGGCTCAGACTGTGGAAGGTCTGGGCTTCGACCTGCTGATGGTGTCGGACCACATCGCCATCACCCCCGACGTCGCCGAGCGGTATCCGGCGCCCTTCTACGAGCCCTTCACCACGCTGTCCTGGTTGGCCGGCATCACCACCCGGGTCCGGCTCGGCACGACGGTCCTCATCGCGCCCTACCGACACCCGCTGCTCACCGCCCGGATGGCGGCCAACCTGAACGAGTTCAGCGGCGGCCGGTTCGTCCTCGGCGTCGGGGTGGGCTGGGCCCGACAGGAGTTCGCCGCGCTCGGGGTCCCGTTCGAACGACGCGGCCGACTGACCGACGAGCACCTGCGGACGATCCGGGCGGCCTGGGCGGACACGGCCGCCTATGGGAGCGGAACCATCCCGGTGTGGGTCGGCGGCCACAGCGACGCGGGGTTGCGCCGGGCGATACGGCTGGGGGACGCGTGGCATCCGCTGCGCCGCACCATGCCGTGGCTGCGCGAAGGGCTGGTCAAGCTGCGGACCTTCGCGGACGAGGAACACCTCCCCGTGCCCGGATTCGCCCCACGGATCGCCCTCGGACCCACCGCGACGCCGGTCGACGGATCGCAACGGATCGCCGGGGAGGGCACGATCGACCAGATCATCGACGACCTCGAGCAGCTACGCCTGCTGGGCGCCGAGACCGTCGTCCTCGATCCGTACGGCGGCGACCCCCGCGAGACGAGCCATCCCCAGGCGGCCCGCCAGGCACTGGCCACGGTGGCCGCCCGGTTCGACACCACCCGCACTTGAACGGAGCAGTCATGACCACACCCGACGACCACACCCTCCTGCGGCAGGCGATCGAACTCGCGGCCCGGGCCCGCGCGGGCGGGAATCCGCCGTTCGGATCGTTGCCGGCGGGCCCGGACGGGAAGGTCCTGGCGGAGGCGCACAACACGACGCTCACCGACCGGGACATCACCGCTCACCCGGAACTGAAGCTCGCCAGATGGGCCGCCCGCGAGTTGGACGCGGCCTCGGCGGCGCAAACCACGATGTACACGAGTTGCCAGCCGTGCGAGATGTGCGAGGCGGTCATCCAGCGGGCCGGCCTGCGCCGGGTGGTGTTCGCCCTCTCCAACGAACAACTCCTGGACATCAGGCCGGGCAGCGGCCAACCCCCCGTGCCGCAGGTCGGACCCGCACTGCTCGAAGAGGTCCGGGAAGTCGTCGCCGGCTACTACCGCTGACCTTCCGGCCGGAGCCCGGGCGGTGCGGACCGTTGCCGTCCCTCGCGGCTCCGGCTCGCCGCTCATTAGAGTGCACACGTGAGCACTGCTTTTGCCCCCGTACCCGCACGCGTGGCGACGACCGAGGACATCGACGCGATCGTCGCCACCTTGACCACCGCGTTCTTCGACGACCCGATGTGGGGCCCGGCGTTCCCGGACGTCGGCCGTCGGACCGAGCAGGCCGCCGCGCTGTGGCGGCTGTTCGCGACGTCGACACTGCGCTATCCCTGGACACTGGTGACCGAGCACGTCGAGGCGGCGGCTCTGTGGATCCCGCCGGGCGGGACGGAGTTGTCGGCCGACGAGGCGGACGGCTTGGAGAAGTTCCTGGTCGACAACAGCGACCGGACGACGGCGGACAACGTCCTGCGGGTCCTCGAACTGCTCGGCGCCGCGCAACCCGCCGAACCGCACTTCTTCCTGAGCCTGCTCGCCACCCACGACGACCACCGGGGCCGCGGACTGGGCATGGGCCTGCTCGCCGAAAGCCTGAACCGCATCGACGCGCTCGGCGCACCGGCCTACCTGGAGTCGAGCAACCCGGCCAACCACGCACGCTACGCACGAGCCGGCTTCGCCCCACTCGGCACCGTCACCCTCGACACCGGACACATCGTCACCACGATGTGGCGCCCGGCCCGCGACGGCTGAACACACCCGCACCCGCAGCCTCGGGGTCGCCGCCCTGTCCATGCGTGCCCGCTCGGCCTCGGTCGTCACCCACCCGTCGCAGCGCCCCGCCCGCCACCGGCGGCGGCAGCACCGCCACGTCCCGACGAGTCGATCCCCCTCGCCCCCTCGATCCCCCGCGTCACCCGCGCCCCGGGAACCTCACGTTTTGCTCAGATGTCGCCCGTCGGCCCCGTTCACCTCCTAGCCTCGTCGCCAACCCGGCGGCCCGGGCAGCACGTGGCATCTCGGCGATGCGCCGGTGGATACCGCGGCCCGGCCGACGGCCGACCGGAGAGGGGCCGGCGATGACGCACACCAATGGCGAATCGACCCTCGACGGCCCCGACATCGCGCTCGCCGACCCGATGCTGCGCTCCAGGGCCCTGCTCGACGAGGTGGCCGGCCGGCACCCGAAAGCGATCTCCTTCGCCACCGGGCGCCCGTACGGGATCACCGCGGCGGGCATGCCGACCGCGGGCCGGGACGCGCTGTTTCGGGCGCTGCGAGTGCTGCGCGGCTCGGATCGGGACGTGGTGCTGGCGGTCGCGCCCGCCTACCTCGGGCTGACCGACGCGGCCCGGCGGGCCGACGTACCGGTGCTCCCGGTCGCCGACGGCCCGCGCGGCGTCGACCTGGACGACCTGGCGGCGCAGGTGCACGGCGCCCGCGCGGCCGGCCTGCGACCCCGCGCGCTGTACACGGTCCCGGACTTCGCCGGCCCGTCCGGAATCGCCCTGGACCGGCCAGCCAGGCGTGAACTCCTGGCCGCAGCCCTGGAGTTGGATCTGCTGCTGCTCGAGGACAACCCGTACGGCCCGATCCACGTCGCCGGCGATCGCCGACCGCCGACGCTGGAAGCCCTGGACACCCGGCAACGCGTCGTACACGTGGGCTCGTTCGCCGAAACCGGTCGGCCCGGTCCGCGCCGCCGCGTCGGCAACCCGGCGCATCTGCTGGCCGGCCTCGCCGCCCGATTCGGCCGGCGTCCGGCTGCGGATCGGGTGCACTGGAACAGCCCGGACGGGGGCTTCCTCGTCGTGCTGACCGTGCCGTTCGTGGCGGACGACGAGTTGATGGAGCTGTCCGCCCGCGAGTACGGCGTGTTGTGGACACCGATGGCGCACTTCTACGACCCGGGCATCGGACCCGCCCACCGCCTGCGGCTGTCCTGCGGCACGCTCGACCGGGCCACGATCGACCACGGCCTGGACCGCCTGGCGACCCTGATCGGGGATCGGACCGGAATTTCGCCCGGAACCGGCCGCCCCGCCGCGCATCCGCGGCCCGTCGCGGGCCGCGGTCAGTCCCGAACCGGTGCCAGGTAGGGCGCCACCGCGGCGGCAACCGCGGCCGAGCCGAGATAGTTCGTCGCCGGGTGGAAGGCGAACAGGCCGATGCTCTCGGCCAGATCGAGGTCGACCTCCGGGAAGTACGCGGTGAACGGCCGCGGGATCGCCACCGGATCCCCGTGATCGGCCACGTTCACCCAACGACGCACACCGGGTGGACGGCTGCCGGTGCCGTCCGGAGTCGGCCGCAGGCGGTGGAAGACCGCGTGTGGGAGAGCCGGCGGCGAGCCGAGAGTGACCAGGAGATCGAGCTCCAACTCGGGATGGGCGTGCAGGGCCTCGTAGGTGACGACCGTGCCGAGCGAGTGCGCGATCACCACGCGCGGCCGGTGCGCGGCGATACACGCGGCCACCTCCTCGCGGGCGCCGATCCTCGCCGGCCCATCCGCCTCCCGCAGGTAGGTGGTCACCTCTCGCACGAACAGCGACATGAACAGGTGGGTCAGCCGCCCGTCGAGCCGAAACCGGACCGCCACGGCCTGGGCTGCCTGCCGCAGCGGCACGGTCAGTCGGCCCTGCGCGGTCACCGCCGGCAGTTCCAGCGCCGCCATCCACTGATCGGCGAACAGCGCGAGAGCCGGATCAGCCGCGGCGAGCCGATCGAAGGCGTCCTCGTCCGTCCCCTGCGCGATTTTGCCAGTGCAACCGGGCGGCGTCCCCGGCGTAGCACAGGTCGAGCAGAAAGAGCACGGTCGGTGCCCCCTCGTCCTCGTCGTCCTCCAGGCGGACCAGCCATTGGTCCACGGCGGTGTCGACCCGGCTGCCGTCGCCGCCGACCACGTACAGACCGCCGCTGCCGCGGCCCCGCTGCCCGTGTGCGAGCAGGTGCACCACCGCGAGTCCCGGGCCGCCGCCCAGCACCGTACGGACCGCCTCGTCCAGCGCGCCGGCGCTGCCGGCGGGGTCGCCCGAGGACTCCGTCGGGTCGTATCGGTAGGCACTGTGCAGCAGTTCGCGGATCTGCCGGGCGTATTCCGGCGCGTACGCCAATTGCGGCAGCGCGTCGGGCGCCTCCGTGCCGAGGTCGGCGCGGGCGGCACCGGCCACCCCGACCACCGGTGCGCGCCGCCGCGCCGGATTCGCCATGCCCCCGCTCCCCTGCCGGTCCGAGCGCTCAGCCTAGGGTGCAACGCGGTTGCCCCGTACAAGGTTTCCGCAGCTCGAACGGGTGGCGGCGTTCGACGTGAAGTTCCATGGACCGGGCCTGCGTTCGGGCCGACTCGCCGGCGCGGCCGTTCCGCTTGGGCCCGCGTTCGAGTCGACCCGGGCACTCGCCGGCGCATCCGGCCGTTCCGCCGCCGTCATCGTGGTGGCGGTGTCGGGACGGCCACGTCCTCGATAGCATGCATGGTGCACTGAAATTGCTCATCGCCGAGCGAACAGGAGCACCTCATGGTCGTACCGGTAGCGCTGAACCACCTCGCCTACCAAACCCGGGACTTGGCGGCGACGCACCGTTTCTGGACCGATGCGGTCGGCGCGAAACTGGCGGGCGCGGTGCGCGAGGAGTCCCGCACCACCAGCAGCGGCGAGGTCACCGCACCGTTCCTGCACGTGTTCTACGCGCTCGCGAGCGGCGAGTGCATCGCGTTCTTCGACGTGGCCAAGGACTACGCGCCCGTGCCCGACGGCCTCGAATGGTGGACCCGGCACGTCGCGCTCGCGGTGGATTCCGTCGCCGAGGTCGACGCGATGGCCGAGCAGATCCGCCGACACGGGGTCGAGGTCCGGGGCCCGATCGACCACGACGGCGTCTGGTACTCGGTGTACTGCTTCGACCCCAACGGCGTGCACCTGGAAATCACCCACCAGTCCCGCCCGTTGACCGAGCAGGACGCCGCCGAAGCCCGGACCGCGTTCGACGCCTGGCTCGCCGATCGCGCGGCCGGCAGGCTTGCGGGCTGAGCCGCCCGGACCCGCGGCGGGCCGCCGCTACGCGCCGGCTCGTGCGTGGCGCAGCATCACCGTGCGTCCGTCGAACGTGCGCGAGTCGACCAGGTCCAGCGCGTACCGGGTGTCGCCGGGCCGGAAGACCGGCTTGCCGCCGCCCAGGATCACCGGGTGCACGAAGATCAGGTACTCGTCGATCAGGCCGAGTCCGGTGAGCGTGTTGGCGAGCCCGGAACCGCCGCTGAGCAGGATGTCCTTGCCGGGCTCGTGCTTGAGCGCGGTGATGTCCTCGGCGAGGTTCCTGCCGATCACCTGGGCGCCCCACTCGGCCCGGTCCAACGTGTTGGAGACGACCACCTTGCGGGTCGCGCGCCAGATCGGCGCGAACCGCAGGTCGTGCGGATCCGTGGAGATGGTCTCGGCGATCGGCCAGTAGCCGGACATCATCTCCCACACCACGCGCCCGTACAGGAACGTGTCGACTCCGTCGTTGACGGTCTGCCCGAAGTCGGACAGCTCCGGCCCCATCACCGGCCAGTCGAATTCGCCGTTCGGGCCCTCGATGTAGCCGTCGAGCGACTGGTGGACCATGTAGAGGATCTTGCGCATTTCGAAGCTCCCGACTGTGCCGTTCTTCGCTGTTCTCACGGAGAGGTCGGAGTCGATCCCGGGCCCTCGACATCTCCCGCCGAAATCCCGAGAAGAGTTCCCGCCGAGATTTCCCGCGCGTACGGGCCTGCGGGCGGACGAGCGGGCGGGCAGCCGGCGAGTCGACGCCTGGGGTGCCGCGCCCGTCATCTGCCGCGGGTGGTCCGGGCCGCGCGTATTTCCAGGTAGCGGCGCTCCGGGAGGCTCGTGGTGCGGCGGGACGCCTCGCGGTATGCCTCGCGGGCGGCCTCGTGGTCGCCGGCGAGTTCGAGCAGGTGGCCGCGCACCGCCCAGACCCGGTGATGCCCGGTCATCCGCTCGTCGCCGGCCAGCGTGTCGAGCAGGTCCAGGCCGGCTCTCGGTCCGTGCACCATCGCCGTCGCGACGCTGCGGTTGAGGGTGACCATCGGGCCCGGCGACAGGTGGTCGAGCAGCCGGTACAGCGCGAGGATCTGCGGCCAGTCCGTGTCCTCGGCGTGCGCCGCCTCCGTGTGTACCGCGGCGATCGCGGCCTGGAGCTGGTACGGGCCCGGCGGCCCCCAGGTGAGCGCATCGGTGACCAACTCGGTGCCCTCGCGGATCGCCTCCGCGTTCCAGCGGCTCCGGTCCTGCTCGGCCAGCGGGATCAACCCGCCGTCCGCGGCGGTGCGTGCGGCTCGGCGGGCATCGGTCAGCAACATCAGCGCGAGCAAACCGGACACCTCGCCGTCGTCCGGCCGCAACCGGCGTACCGCACGGGTGAGCCGGATCGCCTCGGCGGTCAGGTCGGTGCGGAGCAGGTCCGGGCCCGAACCGGCCGTGTAGCCCTCGTTGAAGATCAGATAGAGCACGTGCAACACCGCGCCCAACCGCTCCATCGGCTCCGACCCGGCCGGCGTGCCGAAGCGAGCGCCGGCGGCCTTGATCCGCTGCTTGGCCCGGCTGATCCGCTGCGCCATGGTGCTCTCCGGCACCAGGAACGCGTCGGCGATCTGCGCGGTGGTCAGGCCACCGACCGCGCGCAGCGTCAACGCGACCTGCGAGGCCCCGGTCAACGCCGGGTGGCAGCACAGGAACAACAGGGTCAGCGTGTCGTCGCGATCGCCGGCCGCGTCGTCGTCGGGTGCGGGCCAGACGTACTCGTCGGCCGGGGCCTGCGCGGCGAGTCGCTCCTCGCGGTTGCGTCGGGCCCGCTCGCTGCGCCAGTGGTCGATCAGCCGCCGGTCGGCCACGGTGAGCAACCAGCCCCACGGACTGTCCGGAATCCCCTCCACGGGCCACTGCACGGTGGCCGCGAGCAGCGCCTCCTGGACCGCGTCCTCGCACGCGTCGAACTGGCCGTGCCGGCGGACGAGCACACCGAGGACCTGTGGGGTCAGTTCCCGCAGCAGGCCCTCGATGTGCACGTCCCGGCTCACATCTCCGTCCCGGCGTCGGTCATCACCGGGCGGACCTCCATCGCCCAGTAGCGGGCGTCCGGCCAGCGTGCGGCGATCTCGACGGCGCGTTCGGTGCTCTCGCACTCGACCAGCAGGTAGCCGGCGAAGTGCTCCTTGGCCTCCACGAACGGGCCGTCGGTGACCGCCGGCACCCCGTCCCGGACCCGTACGGTCCGAGTCTGCGCGGGGTCGGCCAGCGCCTCGCCGCCCAGCAGTTCACCGGACGCGGTCAGCTCGGCCATCAGCGCGTCGACCTCGCCGAACAGTTCGGTGCGCTCGGCCTCGGAGAGTTCCTCCACGAATCCGGGGCGGTTGTGGATCAGCAGCATGAACTTCATCGGTGACTCCTGGTCGCTCTGGTTCGGCTCGGTTTGGTTCGGTCGGGCCGGGTGCCCCCGGTCCGAGCGGCACGGCCCGATCGGGTGCTCGGGATCGTTTCGCCGAGTCGCCGGGCGGGCCGCTCGTATCCGGGTCGGAACGGGTCGACGGTTCTCGACATCCCGGCGGACAGAATGTCGGATCGATCCGCCGCAAACGAGCCCACCCGGCCGTACCCGCTCCCGAACGCCCCGAACGGCGGCGTCCGACACGTCACCCACCCGCAACCGAGGTGCCTTCGGGCGGCGTGGCGCACCCGGCCGGCGAACCCGGTCAACCGGCCTGCGTCGGTTCCGGGCCGAGAGCCGGCGCGGTCGGCGCAGCGGGCACAGCCGCCACCCCGGGCTCGGTCGGCACCGCGGATTCAGCCGCCACCGTGGGCACCCCGGGTTCGGCCGCCACCGACCGCCGGCGCGCCCGCGGCCGCAACACGCGATGGATGGCCAACGTGCCGGTGATCGAGGCCGCGCCGACCAGCGCGATCACGTGCCCGGGGGCGAGCACGCCGGCCAGTGCACCCGCGCCCGCCATGGTGACGCCCTGGAGGGTCATCGTGCCGGTCATCGCCAGGCCCATCGCCTGGCCCGTGGCGGCCTTCGGCACGGCGTCCAGGAAGCGGCGCTGGAGACCGAGTTGGTAGGACAGACCCGCGCTGGAGAGTACGAACAGGCCGGCCGTCACCCACAGCGGCGGGCCCGCGGCGAGGAACGCCAGCGGGACGCCCAGTTGCAGGGCGAGCCACGGCGTCAGGCGTTCGCGCCGGGCCGGGCGCACGAAGCGGCCCACCAGCAGGTCGCCCAGGAGCATCCCGGTGGCGGCCGAGCCGTACAGGACACCGGCGTGGTCGGGCGCGTACGGGACGATCACGCCCTCGGCGGCCACGGTCAGGTTCGCCGGTATCCACTGCGCCAGCAGCAGGCCGCGCACGGTCCGGTCGCCGAGCAGTTCGCGATTGACCCGCCACGTCGCGCGTACCGTGCCCTCGGTCCGGGCCGACGCGGCGCGCTCGGTGCGCGGCGCGGGCGGCAGGCCGAACCACAGGACCGCGGCGGAGGCCAGTGCGGTGCCCGCCGCGAACAACAGCGCACCGCTCGACCCCACCAGTGCGAGCAGCAGGCCGCCGACCGCATAGCCGAGCACCTGCATCGCGCCGGCGGTCATCCCGAACACCGAACGCCCGAGCACGTAGGCGTCGCCGTGCAGCAGTTCGGGCAGCGTGCGCTGCCGCGCGGCGCCCGCGACCGGGCTGACCAGCCCGACGCTCGCCAGCAGCAGCAGGACCGCCCACACCGACAGCACGTCGGCGGCGAGCACCAGCGCGAGCGCGCAGCGCACCAGGTCGTATCCGGCCATCGCCACACGCACCGGCACCCGATCGGTGAGCGAGAGCAACAGCGCCCCGCCGAACGCCTGCGGGACGAACCCCGCGACGAAGGCGAGCGCGGACAGCGCCGGTGACCCGGTGCGTTCGTAGACGAGCACGGCGAGCGCGAGCATCCGCACGGTGTCGCCGATCAACAGCAGCACATAGGAGCCGAACAACACCCGGAAGGCGCCCACCGCGAAGACCTCGCCGTAGGTCGCCGGTTTGACGTCGTCACCGATCATGAGGGCGAGCGTGCCGCGCCGCGCCGCACGCCGGCCATCCTTTCGGCCACAACCGAAACCTGGCAGGCTGCCCGGGGGAGGCGGCAGATGCTCGGGATCGAGGTCGGACCGGCCGACATGGCGCGCAGCAGATTCGGCATCTCACCGCTGGGCGAGGTGGTCTGGGTGCTGCGGACGCTGTCGGGAAGCCATCAGGCCGGTCCGCTGCGGCCGTGGATCGAGCGGCTGCGGCCGGCGTACGACCGGCTGCGCCGCGAGCAACCGGCGGTCGCGGCGATGACGTCGCTGTACCGGCGCCGCGGCTACAACGCGGACTTCCTGCATCCGCCGCCGTCGGGTACGCCGGCCGGCATCGGGGACGAACTGGCCGTACTGCGCGCGACCCCCCTGGCGCGGGCCCGCTCCGAACTCGTGCGCAATCTGGAAGGGCTGCGCGCGCCCTCGGCCTCGGCGCGCGCGCTGCTCGACTCCCCCGATGTCGTGGCCCGGCTGGCGGACGCGATCGAGGCCGCCTGGACGACCCTGGTCGAGCCGGAGTGGCCGGCGCTGCGCGCGGTGCTGGAGCACGATCTGGTGCGCACCGCCGGGCGGTTGGCGGCATACGGCTGGGGTGCGGCATTGGGCGACCTGTCGCCTCGGCTGCGGTGGCGCGACGAGGGCGTGATCGAGGTTGTCCGCGAGGCGACCGACACGGTGACACTCGACGGCGCCGGGCTGTTGTTCGTGCCGTCCGCGTTCGGTGCGCTCATCGTCTACGTGGAACCGCCGTGGCCGTACGCCATCGTGTATCCGGCCCGGGGCGTGGCCGAACTGCTGGGCGCCCCGGCCCGCTCGGACGACGAGGCGCTGGCCGACCTGCTCGGCACCACGCGCGCGACGATCCTGCGCGCGCTGGCCACGCAGGCGACCACCACCCAACTGGCCGCGCGGCTCAACCTCGGCCTGGGCACGGTCGGCGACCACCTGGCCGTGTTGCGCCGCGCCGACCTGATCACCGGCCTGCGGGTGGGCCACTCCGTGCACTACCGACGCACCACGCTCGGCGAGGTACTGGCCAACGGGCGCGGCTGACCCGCCCGGCAGCGCCCGAAGCATCCCGGCAGGACCGCCGTTCGAGGCGCCGGTCCGCCCCGCCCGCAGGCCCGTCCGGTGCCCGCCGGCCGTCAGCCGGTGAGTGCGACCAGGCCCGGGAGGTAGCCCTTCGCCTGGCCCGTGGCCTTCGGGTGGTACGACTCGTCGACCGGCAGCGTCAGCCCGTGCACCCACTCGTCCGCCGCACACACCCCATGCCCCGCGAAACGCGCCCGGACGTCCGCGAACTCCGCGCCGCCGGCCGCGGCCCGGCGCGCCGTGACGTCCGCCACCGTGTCGGCCGCGTCGTCCAGCACCCGCCGCTTGGCCACGCTCAACCCCAGGAGGCAGCTACCCGTCTCGAACAGGCGCGGATACCCCAGCACCACGAGCCGCGCGTTCGGGGCCTGGCGGCGGATCTGCGCGTAGGTCGCGTCCAGGTCGGCCGGCAGGCGGTCGCGAGCGTACGCCGTGGACCTGGCCACCGCGTCCGAACAGTCCCCGTCGCTGCCGAGCACACAGGTCCTGATCGTGTCGGTGAAGCCGATGTCGTTGCCTCCGACGCTGATCGTCACCAACGTGGTGTCGCCGGTCACCGCGGACAGTTGCCGCGCGCGCACATCCGCCGTGGTTGCCGAGGAGCAGGCCACGAACGCGAACTCGGCTGCGGAGTGGGCCTGTTGCCACAGCGCCGGGTAGGCGTTCGCGCTGCGCTTGCAGTCGCCGCCGCCCGCGAGGTAGTCGCCCGCGCCGACGCCCGAACTGTACGAGTCGCCCAGCGCCGCGTACCGCGCGACCGGTGCGGCGGGAGCCGGGTGTGCGATGCCTCCGGCGAACGTGAGGGCCGCGGCGGCGGCGATGGACGCGGCGACACGGGACGGTGACGGCACGGGTGGATCTCCTCCGAGCGTGGGCACGTTGTCGGAGGTATCGACCGGAACGGGAGCCGGCTTGATCGCCCTCACCCATGGGAAGGAAGCCCCGCCGGCCGGTGCCTCAGCCTCGCGCCGGCATCGGCTCGTGGGTGCGGAAGGTCTGGCGGTAGGTCATCGGCGGCACCCCGATCGTGGCGACCAGGTGCTGGCGCAGCGAGGCGCCGGTGCCGAAGCCCGCCCGGTCGGCGATCCGGTCCACGGTCAGGTCGGTGGTCTCCAGGAGCCGGCGGGCGTGTTCGACGCGTTGCCGGGTCAGCCACTGCCCGGGGGTCATGCCCACTTCGTCCCGAAAGCGCCGGGTGAAGGTGCGTACGCTCATCCGCGCGTGCTCGGCCAGTTCGGCCAACGACAGCGGGCGGTGCAGGTGTTCGAGCGCCCAGGCCCGGGTCGCCGAGGTGGTGGCCGAGGACGGCTCCGGGACCGGGCGTTCGATGAACTGGGCCTGCCCGCCCTCGCGCCACGGCGGCGTCACGCAGCGCCGGGCGACCCGGTTGGCCACCTCGCTGCCGTGGTCGCGGCGCAGCAGGTGCATGCACAGGTCGATACCGGCGGCCACCCCGGCCGCGGTGAGGATGTCCCCGTCGTCCACGAACAACACGTCCGGGTCGACCTCGACCCGGGGGAAGCGCTTGCGGAACTGCTCGACCTCGTTCCAGTGCGTGGTCGCCGGACGGCCGTCCAGCAGACCGGCGGCTGCCAGCACGTAGGACGCGGTGCAGATGGACACGATCCGCGTGCTCGGCCGCAGTCCCGCCAGCGCCCGGGCGAGCGGTTGCGGAAGCCAGTCCGGCTCGTCGTTCTCGTCGACACCGCACGTGAACGGCGGCAGCACCAGGGTGTCCGCGGTCGCCAGCACCTCGGCGCCGTGCTCGACGGCGATGGTGAAGTCGGCGCTGGTGCGCACCGGCCGGCCGTCGAGGCTGCAGGTGATCACCTCGTACAGCGGTTCCTCGTCGGCGCCGGTCGCGGTGCCGAAGATCCGGACCGGGATGCCCAGCTCGAACGGATAGACGTTTTCCAGGGCCAGGACCACGACTCGATGCATGGCCGGATCCTTTCACATATTGGCTGCTCGGCCACTCGATGGGCCTCGGGGGCGACGGCAGAGTTGCTGCCACGCCGCCGGGCACGGCGGTCGAACCGCGGCACGAGCAGGGGAATGTGATGAAGATGCGCGCCATCGGACAGGACACGCTGGGTGGGCCCGAGGTGCTGAGGATGGTCGAGGTCGAGCGCCCGACGCCGGGCCCCTCCGAGGTGCTGGTGCGGGTGCACGCGGCCGGCGTGAACCCGACCGACTACTGGCACCGCGCCAGCGGCGGCCTGCTCGGTGACACCCCCGTCCCGCTGGGCTGGGACGTGTCGGGCGTGGTCGAGTCGGTCGGCCTGGGGGTGAGCGTCTTCGCACCCGGCGACGAGGTGTTCGGCATGCCCCGACTGCCGCAGCCGGCCGGTACCTACGCCGAGTTCGTCACGTCGCCGGCCCGGCACCTGGCCCGCAAGCCGGCCGGCCTGTCGCACGTGGAGGCGGCGGCGCTGCCGGTGGCCGCGCTCACCGCGTGGCAGTCGCTGGTGGACGCGGCCGACGTACGGCCCGGACAGCGGGTGTTGATCCACGCGGCGGCCGGTGGCGTGGGCCATCTCGCCGTCCAGATCGCCAAGGCGCGCGGCGCGTATGTGATCGGCACCGCCCGCGCGGCCAAGCACGAGTTGGTGCGCGGCCTCGGTGCGGACGAGCTGATCGACTACACGAGCGTCGACTTCGCCGAGGTGGTGCGCGATGTGGACGTCGTGCTGGACACCATCGGCGGCGAGTACGGGCCGCGCTCGTTGCGGACGTTGCGGCCGGGCGGGCTGGTGGTCTCGCTCGCGTCGCCGGCGGAGCTGGAACTGGTGCCGGTGGCGCAGGCGGCGGGGCTGCGGGCGGGGTTCACCATCGTCGAGCCGGATCAGGGCGGGTTGAAGGAGATCGCGGCGCTGGTCGAGGCGGGCCTGTTGCGGCCGGTGATCGACGCGGTGCTGCCACTGGAGCAGGCGGCCAAGGCGCACGAGTCGGGCGAGAGCGGACGCACCTCCGGCAAGATCGTGCTGACCGTGGTGGAGTAGCCGATCGCCCGGTCCACGCGCCGGCCGGCCCGCGGCCGGCGCGCCCCCGGCCCGCCGACCAGACTTGACGAGCCGGCCAACCCGCGTTCGCCGATACGTCGCTCGGCGCCACTACACACATCTGCATGACCTCAGTGGACAGAAGGACCCTCCTGCGCACCGGCTCCGTCGTCGGCGCGGGCCTGGCGATCGCCCCCGTGGTGGGCGGCGCCGCCTCGGCCTCGACGTCAAACGCGCCGGCGTACGTGGCCTCCGGCCGGCCGAGCCTGAGCCACGGCGTGCAGAGTGGCGACGCCACCGCGTCCTCGGCGATCGTGTGGGGCCGCGCCGACCGGCCCGGTCGGCTCATCGTCGAGTACGGCACCCGGCCCGACCTGCGCGACGCGCACCGCGTGCGGGGCCCGTGGTTGACCCCGGACGGCGACCTCACCGGGCGGGTCCGGTTGCGCGATCTGCCGTCCGGGCGGCGCATCCACTACCGCGTCCGGGTCGAGGGCGAGCGCGGTGCGGCCGGCGAGGCGGTGACCGGTTCGCTGTTCACCGCGCCGAGCGAACGCAGCCGCTCCGGCGTGCGGTTCGTGTGGTCCGGCGACACCGTCGGCCAGGGCTGGGGCAGCAACCCGGACATCGGCGGCATGACGATCTTCGAGCAGATGCGCCGGCTGCGTCCGGACTTCTTCCTCAACAGCGGCGACACGGTCTACTCGGACGGCCCGCTGGTGGAGAGCGTGCCGCTGCCCGACGGCCGGATCTGGCACAACGTGGTCACCCCCGAGAAGTCCAAGGTCGCCGAGTCGCTGACCGAGTACCGGGGGCAGTTCGCGTACAACCTGCTCGACCGCAACTACCGCGCGTTCGCCGCCGAGGTCGCCCAGATCAACCAGTGGGACGACCACGAGGTGCGCAACAACTGGTACCCGGGCCAGATCCTGGAGGATGCCCGCTACACCGAGAAGCGCGTCGACGTGCTCGCCGCGCGCGCCGGGCAGGCGTTTCGCGAGTGGGTGCCGATCGGGGACGACCGGGTCTACCGCAAGCTGTCCTACGGCCGGCACCTTGACGTGTTCGTCCTGGACATGCGCACCTACAAGGACCCCAACGACGACAACCGCTACGCCGACCCCAAGCGCGGGTTGCTGGGCGAGCGGCAGCGCCGGTGGCTGATCGAGGGCCTGTCGCAGAGCCGGGCCACCTGGAAGGTGATCGCCAACGACCTGCCGCTGGGCCTGGTGGTGCCGGACGGCGCCGCCGCGCAGGAGGGCGTCGCGCAGGGCGACCCCGGCGAGCCGCTGGGTCGGGAGATGGAGTTCGCCACGATCCTGCGCACGGCGCAGCGGCGCGGCGTGCGCGGCATCGTGTTCCTGACCGCCGACGTGCACTACACCGCGGCACACCACTACGACCCGTCCCGGGCGGCGTTCAAGGACTTCGACCCGTTCTGGGAGTTCGTCTCGGGTCCGCTGAACGCGGGCGCGTTCGGTCCCAACGCGCTGGACGGCACGTTCGGCCCCAAGGCGGAGTTCGTGCACGCTCCGCCGCGCGCGAACTACTCGCCGCTGGAGGGCTTCCAGCACTTCGGCGAGGTCGAGATCGACGGCCCCTCGGGCAACCTGACGGTCAATCTGCGCGACGGCGCCTCCACCGTGCTGTGGAGCAGGACGCTGCGCCCGGTGCGCTGAGCCCACGGCCCGCACCCGCTCGAACCGAAGGCCCTCGTCGGCGGACGAGGGCCTTCGCGCGTGGGCAAACGGTCCGCGCGGCAGCGATCCCGCTCGTGGGCCTCGCCGCGGCGGCGCCGGGCGAAACATCCATCAGTACCCGAAAAAGCGCGACAAAGATCGTTCGAGGCTTCGATTATGCTCCGCCACCGGTTGCCCCTCGGGGGTCGACGCACAGATCGAAGCGAGGCATACGCATGGACACGACACGCCGGAATCCGCTCTCCGACGAACCGTCCCGAGCCCCGGCCGGCGCACGCGCCTTTCGCACCGTGGTACCCGCCGTCGCCGCGTGCCTGGTGCTCGGCGCATGCGGCGGAGGCGACGACAAGGCGGCGAAGACTCCGGACACCTCCACCGTCGCGCCCAAGGGCGGCGGGACACTGACCGTGGCCATGGCGAGCGACATGCGCTCGATGGACCCGTTCGGCGCGCTGAGCAATTCGTACACCGACAACACCCGGCTCAACGCGGTCTACGACTCGCTGTTCTGGCACGAGGCCAAGACCGGCAAGGTGATGCCGCAGATCGGCGAGAGCCTGATCCCCGACCCGGGCAACGCGTCCTGGACGCTGAAACTCAAGCCGAACGTGAAGTTCTCCGACGGCACCCCCTACGACGCGGCGGCGGTGAAGGCCACCTGGGACGAGCACGCCGCGCCGGCGCGAAAGTCGTACCAGGCGGGCACCATCGCGGCGGTCAAGGCGACCGAGGTGGTCGACCCCACCACCCTCAAGATCACCCTGACCGGGCCGAACGCCAACTTCGACCACATCGTCGCCTCCAACCTGTCCTTCATCGTCTCGCCCACCGCGTACCGGAAGGATCCGGCCGGTTTCGCCCGCAACCCGGTCGGCGCGGGTCCGTACACGTTCAAGGAGTGGACCAACGGCGACCACATGACCTTCGTGAAGAACCCCGGCTACTGGCAGGGCGCGGGCAAGCCCTACGCCGACACCGTGGTGTTCAAGATCATCCAGGACAGCACCCAGGCCCTGGAGACGGTCTTCTCCGGAGGCGCCGACCTGAAGGTCTCGGTCAACGCGGAGGATCCGGTCAAGGCCAAGCAGAAGGGCCTGGAGACCAAGACCGTCACGATCATCGGCGGCGAGTCCCTCTACTTCAACAACAAGCGTGCCCCGTTCGACGACGTGCGCGCCCGGCGCGCGGTGCAGCTCGCGCTGGACGCGAACGAGGTGAACAAGATCTCCTTCAGTGGCAACGGCACGCCCACGCACAGCATCTTCCCGCCGGACAGCCCGCTCGTGGAGCCCGGCACCGAGACGGTTCAGCGCACCGACCGTGCGGAGGCGCAGCGGCTGCTGAACGAGTTGGCGGCCGAGGGCAAGCCGCTGAACTTCACGTATTCGATACCGCAGAACGCGAACGCGCAGCGGACCGCCGAATACATCATGACCTCGCTCCAGGGGCTGAAGAACGTCTCCGTCAAGATCGCGCCGATGCCGATCGCCGCGTTCCAGACCGACATCGTGATCAACAAGAACTACCAGGCCGCGATGTTCAGCTACTACCTCTCGGACGCCGAGCCGGGGCTGTACGTGAACCTCTACAGCACCAGCCCGAACAACTACCTGCTGTACGCCAACCCCACCGTGGACCAGAACCTGGACAAGGCCCGGACCACCAACGACCCGGCCCAGCGCAAGGCCGCGTACACCGCGGTCGCCGCGCAGCTCAAGCAGGACGCGCCACTGTGGACCTACCAGTCCTCGGTGGTGACCGGATTCCACCGGTCGACGGTGGTGGGCATGGTGCTGACCAACGACGGCATGGTGTTGATGGACCGGATCGGCCTCAAGGGCTGATCGGGGCTCGGGGCCGATCCCCGGCTCGCGAACTCGTAGGCTCGCGACTCGGGGGACGCGAGGGGGACTTGAGTCTCCACCGGGTGGAGGCGGCACGGTGAGGGACATGGACGGCGCGACCCTGTATTCGATCGGCGACCTGGCGCGCCGGACCGGCCTGTCGGTCCGGACGATCCGGTTCTACGCGGACGCGGGAGTCGTGCCGCCCACCCGACGAAGTTCCGCCGGCTACCGGCTGTACGACCTCGACGCGCTGGTGCGCCTCGAACTCGTGCGCACACTGCGCGACCTCGGCATCGATCTGGTGACCATCCGACGGGTGTTGGCCCGCGAGGTCACCGTCGCCGAGGTCGCCGAGGCGCACGCGAACGCGGTGGACACGCAGATCCGCACGCTGCGGTTGCGTCGGGCCGTATTGCGCGCGGTGGCTCGGCGGGCTTCCAGTCCCGAGGAGTTGGACCTGATGCACAAGCTCGCCAAACTGTCCGACGAGGAACGCCGGAAGATGATCACCGACTTCCTCGACGCGACCTTCGCCGACCTGGACGTGGACCCGGATTTCCTGGCCAAGATGCGCTGCGGGTTGCCGGCTCTGCCGGACGACCCGACCACCGAGCAGGTCGAGGCGTGGGTCGAACTGGGCGAACTGGTCGCCGATCCGGACTTCCGCGCGTCGATTCGGCGGATGGCCGAGTACCAGGCACGCACCCGCGGCGACGACGTCGCTCCCGGCACCCACGAGCGGCTGACCACGATCACCCGTGAGTGGGTCGAGGCGGCCCGCACGGCCGGCGTCGAGCCGACCTCGCCGGAGGCCGAACCGGTGCTCGCCGACCTGCTCGCGGAATACGCCACCGCCTTCGGCCGGAACCCCGACGACGCCTTCGTCGCCTGGCTGGCCGAGCGCTTCGAGGTGGGCACCGACCCGCGCGCCGAACGCTACTGGCAACTGCTCGGCGTGATGAACGGTTGGCCGTCCTGGCCGAGCCTGGCCCCGGTCTTCGACTGGTTCCTCGCCGCGCTGCGGGCCCGGAGCCGGTAGCCGCCCGCGCGGACGCGAAGAGGGTGGTGGGCGCGTGCCATCCGCCCACCACCCTCGATCAGCGGGCCCCGATCAACGGATCGGCGCCCTGCCGGTTCAGCCGACCAGGACGCCCTCGCGGTCGCCGTCGCCGCCGGCCTTCGGCTCCTCCTCGTCCGGGTGCTGCGCGAGCTTGCTCGGCCACCAGATCTTGCGGCCGATGTCCAGGCCCAGCGCGGTGACCAGGACCGAGCGCACGATGAAGGTGTCCAGCAGCACGCCCAGCGCGACGGTGAAGCCCATCTCGGCGAACGCGACGATCGGCAGCGTGCCGAGCACCGCGAACGTGGCCGCCAGCACCAGGCCGGCCGAGGTGATCACGCCACCGGTCGCGGACAGGCCGATCAGCACGCCGCGCCTGGTCCCGTGCTTCTTCGACTCCTCGTGCACCCGACTCATCAGGAACACGTTGTAGTCGATGCCCAGGGCCACCAGGAAGACGAACACGAACAGCGGGAAGCCCACGTCGGTGCCCTTGAAGCCGAGCAGGTGCTCGAAGGTGAACACGCTGATGCCCAGCGCCGCGGCGAAGGACAACACCACGGTGGCGATCAGCACCAGCGGTGCGATCACCGCCCGCAGCAGCAGCCCGAGCACGATCAGCACCACGAGCAGGATGAGCGGGATGATCACCTTGTCGTCGTGCTCGGACGCCTTGGCGACGTCCATCTGGGTCGCGGTGCCGCCGCCGACCTTGGCCGCGCCGTCCGGGACCGCGTGCATCGCGGTGCGAACCCGCTTGACGGTGTCCTTGGCCGCCGCCGAGTCGGGCGACGCGCTCATCACGCCCTCGATCTGCACCCGCCCGTTGGCCGTGCCGGTCCGGCGGACTCCGTCGGGAGCGATCCCGGGGGTCGTCTGGAGCTTTTGCATCAGCGCGGTCGCGGCCGACTCACGGCCGATCACCACGATCGGGTCACCGGAGCCCGCCGGGAAGTAGCGCTCGGAGATCTCCTGGCCGGTGATCGACTGCGGCTTGTCGGTGAACGAGTCCTTGTTGGCGATGCCGTCACCGTTGAGGTTGGTCAGGCCGATCGTCATCACGCCGAGGATGATCGCGGTCACGATCCACACCAGGCGCGGGCCGCGGGCGATCTGCCGGCCGACCTTGGCCCAGATGCCGTTCTCGTCGTGGGTGATCGCGTCCGGCTCGTAGGCCGGGCGGACCGGCCAGAACACCCAGCGGCCGACGATCACGAGCAGCGCGGGCAGCAGCGTGGTCATCGCGATCAGGCCGACCACCACACCGAGCGCGCAGACCGGGCCCAGGCCCTTGGTGGACTGCATCTCCGCGGCCATCAGGCACAACATGCCGACGCCGACGGTCGCGGCGCTGGCCACGATCGCCGGTCCGGCGCGGAACAGCGCCGCCGCCATCGCCTCGTGCCGGTCCTCGTACCGATGCAGTTCCTCGCGGTAGCGGGCGATCAGCAGCAGCGCGTAGTCGGTGCCCGCGCCGAAGATCAACACGGTCAGGATGGCCGCGCTCTGGCCGTTGACGACCAGGCCGGCCTTGGTGAACATGTACACCACGGCCTGCGCGGTGAACAGCGCCGCGACCGCCGAGATCACCGGGAGCAGCCACAACACCGGGCTGCGGTAGGTGAACAGCAGGATCAGCACGACCACGCCGAGGGTCGCGTACAACAGCGTCCCGTCGATGCCCTCGAACGCGGCGGCCTGGTCCGCGCCGAGCCCGGCCGGGCCGGTGACGTACGACTTGAGCCCGTCCGGGTTGTCCTTCAGGCTCTTCTTGATCTCGTCGACCGCGTCACCGAGGTCGTTCCAGCCACCGTCCTTGATGGTGATCGGAACCAGGACCTGCGCGGCCTTGTTGTTCGGTTCGAACCGCGCGTCCTCGACCTTGTTCGTGACCCCCTTGGCGGTGCCGAACTTGGCCTGGTCGTCGGCGATCGCCTTCGTGTCGTCCGGCGTCAGGCCGGAGGCGCGCTCGTAGACCACGACGGCGGGCACCGTCGTGTCCGGGCGGAAGTCCTTCTGTTCGTTGATCACCTTCGTGGACTCGGCCTCGGCGGGCAGCCACGACGAGACCTCGTTGTTCTGAGCGTCGGTCAGCTTGGCCGAGAGCGGTGCTGCCGCAACGAGCAACACCAACCACAAAGCAAGCACGACCCACTTGGATCGACGCCCGCACGGCAACGCCGCAAGCGCCTTGATCCGGTTCATGTATCCCCCAGCTGATGGGCTGATTCCAAGGAAGCAGCGGTCGATCGACAACATGGAGTCAGCTCTACGCCGGCTCCGTGACCGGGCGATCGAGACTGTCCGCGACCCCTCCCGGAGCCAACCGGTCGGTGTCGAATTTTCTGTGTTGCATACAGGAGTTCAGACTGGCCAGCGCCCCGAAACTCATCGCTTGCCGGCAGTCCGACGGCGGATTGTCCCCGATGGACGCTCCCACCGTCCACCGATTAACCCCCAGTTGGGCACAGGGCGGGTTAATACATGGTGAACTCGCCGAATCGGAAGGGCATATCGGCGGTCGGACGACGAGGCGAACCGCAGCCACCGCATCGGCCGACCCGTTGGTCGGGTGTCACCCGTCGGTCAGACGTCCTCGGCCGCGGTTGTCCCTCCCCCGTCGCGCTTCGGATTCCGGGGCAGCACGGCCAGGCCGTCCAGGAACCGTTCGAGGATGAACTCGAATCGTTCGTCGATGTGCGGACCGGTGAGCTCGCGCGCCGTCGCCACCAGGTGCGGATAGGTGTCCGCCGGGAAGGCCGCGATCGTGTCGCCGATCGCGGTCACCGCCTCGCGGACGGGCACCCCGGCGACCACCGCCGCCGAGATCGGTCGCTGCTCGCCGTACACGAACCCGGTCACCAGCGTACTGAGGCCGTAGGTGATGTACGCCGCGTCCTGCCGGCCGAACCCGGCCCGGTCCAACATCGCGAGTTGGTGCTCCATCACCGCGGCCATCCCGGGGCCGGACGGGAAACGGCCCATCAGCACCCGTACGGAGTCCCGCCTGCGGTTCAAAAAGCTACGGAACGCCCAGGCCAGATCGCGCAGTTCGACCCGCCAGTCGCCGCGGACCGGCGGCAATGCGGGGACACCGATCCCGAGCAGTCCATCGGCGAGCAGGTCGAGCAGTTCCTCCTTGTCCCGCACGTGCCAGTACAACGACGGTGCCCGCACGCCGAGTTCGGCCGCCACCGAGCGCATCGACAGGGCATCGAGGCCGTCGCGCTCCAGCACGACCAGTCCCGCCCGGACCAACGCGTCGAGGGTCACCGCCGGCCGCCGTCGCGCGCCGTCCGCCGGCGCCCGGCCCTTGCCCGTCATGCCCACTCCTTGTCGTCGACCCCGGCGGGTGTTGCCGCGGACCTCGTCGGGTCGATCCTCCTACGGATTCAGGTCATTCCTCTTCCGCATTCGGAGCGTTTCCGCCCCGGGACCCGAATCCGGATCCGCGCCCCGGTCCGGGCCGGGGTCCGGGCCGGGGTCCGGGCCGGGGTCCGGATCCGGATCAATCCTCTTGCGTCGATGCCCGGCGGAGTGCAATCTAACACCGTTAGACAACAACTAACACTGTTAGGGAGCGACAATGGCGCACGATCCGCCCGGTCCGATACCGGGAGCGCGACCCCCCTCGACCACGCCGGGCGGCACCGCCCCGGCCGCACCGGCGCGGGACGGCACGCCGCGCAAGGGTCTGATCCTGGCCACGCTGTGCGTCGCGCTGTTCGTGGCCATGCTCGACAACGTGGTGGTGTCCAACGCGCTGCCCAGCATCGACCGCGATCTCGACGCGGGGGTCAGCGGACTGCAATGGGTGATGGAGGGCTACAGCCTGGTCTTCGCCGCGCTGCTGCTGACCGGCGGCACCCTGGGCGACCGATACGGCCGGCGCCGCGTGTTCCTGATCGGCCTCGGCGTGTTCACGGCCGGATCCATCGCCTGCGCGCTGGCCGGTTCGCTCACGGCGCTGATCGCCGGACGCGCGATCCAGGGTGTGGGCGGCGCACTGTTGTTGCCCGGCAGCATGTCGATCATTCGACACGTGTTCACCGACGACCGGGAGCGGGCCCGCGCCATCGGCATCTGGTCGGGGGTCTCCGGCGCCGGGCTCGCGCTCGGCCCGGCGATCGGCGGCCCACTGGTGGACACGTTCGGCTGGGCGAGCGTGTTCTGGATCAACGTGCCGGTCGGTATCGCCGGGATCGTGATCGGCGCCTGGGTCCTCCCCGAATTCGCGGAACGCCGCAGTCGCTTCGACGTGCCGGGACTGCTCCTGGGCGTACCGGCGGTCGGTGCGCTGGTATTCGCGCTGATCGAGGGCCCGGCCCAGGGCTGGACCTCGGCCCTCGTACTCAGCGCCGCCGCCCTGGCCGTGGTCGCGCTGATCGCCTTCGTCTGTGTCGAACTGCGGGTCGAGCAACCGATGCTCGACCTCGGCTTCCTGCGCGACCGAGTGATCGGCGCCGCCATGTGGGGCGGCTTCGCGGTGAGCTTCGGGATGTTCGGCGCCTTGTTCTTCCTCGGCCTGTACATGCAGGACGTGCTCGGGTACACGCCGACCGAGGCGGGCTTCGCGTCGTTGCCGTCGACGCTGGCGATCATGATCGCGGCGCCGATCTCCGGGCAGTTGGCGGGCCGGATCGGGCCGCGCGTGCCGCTCGTGGCCGGGTTGACCCTGTGCGGGGTCGCCCTGGGCGGGCTCTCCTTCTACGGGGCGGACGTGTCCTACGTGGAATTCTTCTGGGTGTTGCCGTTCCTCGGCGCGGGCATGGGGTTGTGCTTCACGCCGATCTCGGTCGCGGTGATGTCGCGGGTCGAACCGGCCCGGGCCGGCATGGCGTCGGCGGTCACCAACACCGCCCGCGAACTGGGTGGCGTGGTCGGCATCGCCGCACTCGGCGCGGTGCTCACCGGGCGGCTGTCGAGCCGGTTGACCGAACTGTTGGCCGACGCGCGGGTACCCGCGGACGACACGCGCCGGATCGTCGATGCCGCCACGTCGGGGGGTGGCGGCGGGATCGGGCACCTGGGCGGTGCGCCGACGGTGGTCCGTGAGGCCGCGACGACGGCGTTCATGGACGGCCTGCACCTGGCGCTGTGGACCGGCTCGGCGATGTTGCTCGGGTCGGCGGTGTTGGTGGCGTGTCTGATGCGGGATCGGCCCCGGGCGGCGGTGGGCGGCGAAGCGGGCGCGTTGGCGAAGGTCGCGGCCTGAGCGGGCGGGTGCGGTGGTTGGGCGGGTGCGGTGGCCGGGCCGGGCAAGGTGGCCCGGGGGCACGGGGGCGCGGTCGCCCGGGGGCGCGGTGGCCGGGCGGCCGGGCCGGCCGCGCGGGCGGACCACCGCGCGGCTCGGCGGTCGCGGGGCGGATGCCGGGAGCGGGCCTGCTCGGGGCTCCCGTCCCGGCTGTGCGACCGCCGGTGGCGGGTGTGTGTCAGCGTTCGGACCCCGGGCCGAGGACGGGTTTGACGTCCAGGATCGGGGTGCCGTCGATCGCTTCGAGATTGCGTACGTGCAGCCTGAGGCCGTCGACCGCGGTGAGCACGACCCGGTGCAGTCCGATCGGGTTCGGCCGGTCCGGCGAGCGGGTGCTGAACACGCCGGTGGCCGGCCGCTCCCGGTCACCGCGCGGATGCACGCTCAGCACGTCGCGGCCGGCCCGGTCCAGCCAGGTCAGCAGGACCACCTCGTCGCCCGCGCGCAGGTCGCCGAGTCCCGCGCGCACCTCCTCCTCGAACACGAGCCACGCGTCGGGCGCCCCCTCGTCGGCCTGCCGGGGTGCCGAACTCCGGTCCACGAGCGTCGATTCGACCCTGCCGATGGGTCGCACCGTGTACACGTCCCGGGCCATCGGGACCACCTCCTCGTTGCGAGCCGCCGGGCCGTGCCGCCGGCGGATCGTCGCTCAGTAGAGGCTCATCATCGCGCTTCGCACCTCGCGCAACGTCGCGTCGGCCACCGCGTTCGCCCGCTCGTTGCCCGCGTGCAGGATGCGCCGGACCTGGCCGAGGTCGCGCGCGTACTCGGCTCGACGCGCCCGGATCGGGGCCAGGAACTCGTTGACCGCCTCGGTGACGGTGCGCTTGAGCGCGGCGGCGCCCGCCGTACCGATCTCCTCCGCGACCCGGTGCGGGTCCCGGTCCTGACACAGCGCGGCCAGCAGGACCAGGCCCGAGACCTCCGGACGGGTCGTCGGGTCGTAGGTGATGTGCCGGTCGGCGTCGGTCTTGGCGCCCCGGATCAGCTTGGCCGTCTCGTCCGCCGTTGCCGCGAGGGCGATCGAGTTGCCTCGGCTCTTGCTCATCTTGGTGCCGTCGGTGCCGAGCAGCAGCGGCGCGGCCGACAGCAGCGCCTCGGGTTCGGGGAAGACGGGTCGTCCGCCCGCCGGGTAGCGGTCGTTGAATCGGCGGGCGATGGTGCGGGTGAGCTCCAGATGCGGCAACTGGTCCTGGCCGACCGGGACCAGATTGCCCTTGCAGAACAGGATGTCGGCCGCCTGGTGCGCGGGATAGGTGAACATCAACCCGCTGACGGCGGCCTGTCGCGAGTGCGCGATCTCGTCCTTGACGGTCGGATTGCGGCTCAACTCGGCGACCGAGACCAGGCTGAGAAACGGCAGCAACAACTGGTTGAGCGCCGGGATCGCGCTGTGCGTGAAGATTGTGGTCCGGTCCGGGTCGATCCCGACGGCCAGGTAGTCGAGCAGCAGGCCCTCGACGTACTCGACCAGGTGGTCCGCGACATCGCGATCGGTGAGCACCTGGTAGTCGGCGATGATCAGGTATTGCTCGACGCCGAGGTTCTGCAGGCGCACCCGGTTGTGCAGGGTGCCGAAGTAGTGGCCCAGGTGCAGGCGTCCTGTCGGGCGGTCTCCGGTGAGTACGCGAAAAGCCCCGGGTTCACGTCGAATCCGCTCTTCGAGCACCACACTTCGGGCCTGCGCGGCGCTCGTCCCGATCACATCCGTGACATCCATCGAGTCCGCCGAGGCGGCCGGTGTCGCGGGGATTGTGACAGTCGCGTCGGCCGCGCTGTTCGGTGTGCCGTTCATGATCTCTTCTCCTGGTCGACAGGTCGGTCGCCGTCCCGACGGCACCGCCCCGAACCAGGGCACAAAAAAGGGCCGTCCGTCCGAACGACCCATGCAAAAACGATGGTCGCCCCTAAGTGGAGCGCCACCAACTCGAACCCCCTGCACACAACATCCCCCCACCATACCGCCCCTCTCCCGACGACAGACCCGCCCGACCCGGTCGCGATGGGCGCGTGGTCGGGCGGGCTTCACTGCATCGTCGGGTCGACGGGCTTCGGAGTGGCGGCGGGCCCGAGGTGTTCGTGCTTGCCCGGGGCACGGTGGCGGCCGTCGACGTCGGATCCTGCCGGCCCGGAACGGGTTCGGCGGCACGACGGGCGAACTGATGGCCGCCGCGCAGCGCCCCGCGCCGGCCGTTGAGCGCTTGCGCACAATTACCGTGTTTCCCGACACGATCCCCCGAAATCCTGTTCACTTTGCGCCCCCGGCCACCCCCGACAGGCCCCTCATCTGCGGGGCTTCCGCCGAAAACGCCCCATCGGCCTTCCCTGGGGCGCTACCGTCGCCTATAAGGACCCGATGCCCACAGGCTCGATCCGTCCACGCTGCCGACCCCGGGTGGCGGGTCCGGAACACCCGCCAGGAAAGGCCCACCGCCGTGCCGCACCCACTGCTCGACGCCATCGACACCACGCAGGATCCGGCCGATTTCCTGCGCTCGATCGGAACCGTGCACACGACCTTCGGCGACCAGGATTCGGGTGCGGTCTCCTACGGTGTGCACGCCGAGGGCAACTGGTTCGTCAAGACCGGCCCCAACGCGGCGTCCGCGCTGTGCCTGCGCCGCGCGATCGAGTTGCACGCGCACGTCCGGCACCCGGCGATCGTGCCGGTGCTGCACTCGTTCACCGCCAACGGCATCCCCGTGACGGTGGGGCCGTGGCACGCGGGCGAGGTGCTGTATCACTCGACGGTCAAGCGCGCGGGCAAGCAATTGCGCACCGGCGCGGCCTCGCCGCTCGCCCGCTTTCGCGCGCTGCCGCTGGATGACGTGCACGCGGCACTGGACGCGATCCTCGACGCGCACCGCCTGATCGACGCGGCCGGCTACGTCGGGGTGGACTGGTACGACGGCTGCGTCCTCTACGACTTCGCCGCCCGCCGGGTGCACCTGATCGACCTGGACGAATACCGCAGCGCGCCGTTCGTGCTGGACACCGCCCGGCTGTCGGGGTCCACCCGCTACATGCCGCCCGAGCACAGCCGCCGCGGCGCGCTGGTCACCCGGGCGGGCACCGTGTTCCTGCTCGGCCGCACCCTGCGCCTGCTGCTGGACGCGGGCGACGAGGAGCGGGCCTGGCGCGGCACGCTGGCCCAACTCGCCGTGGTCGAGCGGGCGACCCGGCGCGACCCGGCCGAGCGCTATGCGAACGTCACCGAACTCTTCGACGCGTGGTGCGCGGTCGCGCCCGCGGGCCTGCTCTCCGGCAGCCGTCGGGTCTGACCCGCACAGCACACCGGGCGGCCGTACTCAGCGCCCCGACCCGCCGAACAGGTCGTCGCGGGCAGCGTCGAGCGCGGTCGGCACGGCACCGTCCAGGATCGCGTTGCCGGGCGCCGTGGCCGCCGGCACCCGCGTGCTCAGCGGCGACACCTCGGCGAGTCGGGCCTCGACCCGATCGGCCGGCGCCGCACCGCCGGCCCGCCCGGTCGCGCCGCCCAGCACCACGCGGCCGGGGTCGAGGATGACCGCCGGCGCGGCGATACCGACCACGACCCGGTCGGCGAGTTCGTCCGGCAGCGCCACCGCGCCGCCCGCGTCCCGCCCCGAACCGACCTGTTCGGCCGCCGCCCGCACACACTCCTCGGCGCTCCCGGCGAAGCCGTGCCGGGCGGCCGGTTCCTCGATCGCCAGACCCGAGACCAGGCCGTGGAAGCCGCCCGAGCCGTCACCGCGCGAGGGCAGCCGGCCGGTACCCGGGACCGGAAGGAAGCCCAGTTCACCGCTGCCACCGGAGGCTCCGCGCCGCAGTCGGCCATCCAGCATCACCCCCGCACCGATGCCCTGACCGAGCCAGGCCGGCACGAACGTGTCCAGGCCCCGGGCCGTGCCGAGGCGGTGTTCGGCGATGGCGGCGAGGTCGGACTCGTTCTCCGGCACGAGCCGGCCGCGCTCGCGGAGGGCGGCGACCAGGAGGGTGTGCGGCCGGGCAGGAAATCGGCCGCACCCAGATTGCCGGACACCGGATGATCAGGCCGGGCGCACCGATACCGAAGGTGTGCAGCGTGTCGGCGCCGGCCCGGGCCGCGGTGGCGTCCAGCACGTCGAGCACGTCGGCCAGGACCAGGGCCGAATCACGTCCCGGCGCCACGGTCAACGCGCCGGTCGCGGCGGTACGGCCGGTCGGAAGTCTTTCTTTCAGGAACCCTCCCTGATAATTTATCGCACCATGACGCAGACCTGCGCGTCCCACGACGCCACCGGCATGCCCGTCGCCCCACCGGCCCCCACACCACCGGCCCCCACACCGCCACGCCCGCCGGAGGCCCCGCCGACCTCTTCCGAGACCCCGCCCGTCGCGACGGCGCTACCGTCCACCGCCGGAGCCGCCGGAGCCGCCGGAGCCGCCGAAGCGGCCGAAGCGGCCGAAGCGGGCCGGGCCCGGATCGCGGCGAGCCTGATCTTCGCCGTGCACGGCGCGGTCGGCGGCGGCTTCGCGTCCCGGATGCCCTGGCTTCAGGAGCACCTCGACCTGAGCCCGGGTCAACTGGGCGTCGCCCTGGCCGCGCCCGCCGTCGGCGCCTCGCTGGCGATGCCACTGGCCGCGTCGCTGGTACACCGGCACGGCGGGCGGACCGCGCTGCGCTGCCTGATCGCGCTGTGGTGCGCGGTCCCGCTGCTGCCCCTGTCCGCCCCCGGACTGCCGTGGTTGTGCGCGGCGCTGCTGGTGTACGGCGTGGGTGCGGGCATGTCCGACGTGGCGATGAACACCCAGGGGCTCGTGGTCGAACAGCGGGTCGGCCGTTCGACGTTGCCGCTGCTGCACGGGATGTGGAGCGCCGGCGCGCTGGTCGGCGCGGGCCTGGGCGCGGCCGCCGCGTTCGCCGGACTCGATGCCCGCGTACACCTGGCCGGGCTTGCCGTGCTGCTCGCCGCGGTGGGCTGGATCGCCGGCCGCAACCTGCTCGACGCGCGCCCCGCGGCCGGCGCCAAGGCCCCGCCGCGCTTCACACTGCCGTCCCGGAAGGTACTCGCGATCGGCGCGGTCGGCTTCTGCGCGGTCTTCGCCGAGGGCGCCGGAGCGAACTGGAGCGCGGTACACCTCAGGGAGGTCGCGGGCGCCTCCCCCGGCGTCGCGGCGCTGGCCTTCACCGGCTTCGCCTGCACGATGACCGTCGCCCGGCTGCTCTCCGGCGCGATCGTGGACCGGTTCGGGGTGACCCGAACGGTTCAGGCGGGCGCGGTCCTGGCCACGATCGGCGCGACCCTGGTCGCCACCGCGCACTCCCCGCTGCCTGCCGCCTCGGGCTTCGCACTGCTCGGCGTGGGGGTGTCCGCCGTCCTGCCGCTCACCTTCGCCGCGGCCGGACGTACCGGCGAGGACCCGAGTCAGTCCATCGCCGGGGTGGCCACCGTCACCTACACGTCCGGCCTGATCGCACCCGCCATCGTCGGCGGCATCGCCGATCGGGCGTCGCTGGGCACGTCGTTCGCCGTCGTCGCCGTGCTCGCCGCGATCCTGATCCCGGCGGCTCGGCTGCTCAATCCCTCGTCCGTCCCGCGCGGCACGGACGCCGAGGCCGCCCCCGGCATCGGTGGCATCGACGCACGGTCGGCTCCGGTCGCCATCTCACCCTCGGGTGCGGTGTCCGCCACCTCGCCGCTGCCGAAGGAGGACCGATGACGCCCGGACACAGCACCCGGCCGAGGGCACGGCAGCGCGTTCCGCGGCCGGCCACACCGCCTCGAACGCACCGGAGAAGGCGACGAAAGCCCCGAGCCGGGGCGGTATCGGGATCACCGACGCCGACCCGGCCGAGCGAGCCACCGTTCGGCGCGGCGGCGGGCTCGGCGACCGGCGGATCGGCGGTCGCCGATTCGGCGACCGCCCGGCGGATTTCCCGGCCGCCGCCCCGGTCAGTTCAGGATCTTGACCATTTCCGCGGCCAGCGGGGCGGCCGAGGCCGGGTTCTGGCCGGTGTAGAGGTTGCGGTCGACGACCACGTTGGGCACCCACGGAGCGCCCTCCCGGAAGTCGACACCCAGGGCGACCAGACGGTCCTGGAGCAGCCATACGGCCTTGTCCGCCAAGCCGGCCTGAGTCTCCTCGGCGTTGGTGAACGCGGTCAGCCGGTAGCCGGCGAACGGCGAGGTGCCGTCGGCGCGCTCGGTGGCGAGCAGCGCGGCCGGCCCGTGGCAGACCACGCCCAGCGGCTTGCCCGAGTCGAGCACCGCGGTGAGCAGCGCGCCCGAGGTGGCGTTCACCGCGAGGTCCTCCATCGGCGCGTGGCCGCCGGGGTAGAAGACCGCGGCGTACTCGGCCGGGTCGACGTCGGCCAGGTCGATCGGCGAGCGCAGCGCGCTGAACCGCTCCAGCGCGGAGGCGACCGCGGCCACCCCGTCCGGGCCGCCGTTCACCTCGGGCGCCAGGCTCGCCCGGTCGACGGTCGGCGTCACGCCGCCGGGTGTGGCGACCACGATCTCGTGGCCGGCCACGGTGAACGCCTCGAACGGGGCGACGACTTCCTCGGCCCAGAAGCCGGTCGGGTGCCGGGTGCCGTCGGCCAGCGTCCAGTAGTCGGAGCCGCTGAGCACGAACAGGATCTTCGCCATGGGTTTCTCCATTCGGTACCGGGAGCGGGGTGCGCTCCGGCGCCATCTGATCGCTTCGCCGGGTCGTGATCGTCGGGTCGTCGGACGTCGCGGGCGGGTCGTGCGGGGTCGACCGGTCGCGGTTCGATCGTCGCCTCCGGCCGTCACGGCAGTGATCGCGGCCGGTCGACGCCGCCCGCGGTCGCGCCGTCGAACTCGAACGTAGATCGCCCACCCATCGGGATCCAAACAGGCTTGCCACCATGAGCCATGAAGATTCCGATGGGTCACGGGGACGGGACACCGGGGCGGGTCGATACCGGACTCGGCCATGCGCGGGCCGCTGGATCCGACCCTGCTGCGCACGTTCCTGGCGGTGCATCGCGCCGGTTCCTTCACCGGCGCCGCACGCGTGCCGGGCCTGTCCCAGCCCACGGTGACCACCCGGATCCGCGCGCTGGAGCGCCGGCTGGGCCGGGCCCTGTTCGAACGGTTGCCCCGGGGCGTGGCCGCCACACCGATCGCGGACGACCTGGCGATTCGGGTCGCGGAGCCGCTGGACGCGCCGGCCGAGGTGGCCGATGGGGATCGGTTCGGCGTCGACAGCCCGGCGGAGCCGGTGCACCCGGCCGGGTCCCGCCGAGGTCCTGTGCCTGCGTGCGCTGCCCGCGCCGGCGCCGCTGATCGAGCGCGGAGTACTGCTGCGGATCACCACCGGGCTCACCGACGACCTGCTCGACGGACTGCGTGCGGGCCGGTACGACCTGGTCCTGGCCACGACCCGACCGCGCGGGCGCACGCCGGCCGCCGTCCCGCTGATGGACGAGGAATTCGTGCTGGTCGCGGCGCCGCGGTGGGCCGAGCGCATCGGCCCGGGCCGGGTCGCCGTCGAGGGTCCGGCAGCGCTGCGCGGCGTACCGCTGGTCAGCTACGCGGAGGACCTGCCGATCGCCCGCCGCTACTGGCGACACGTGTTCGGCACCCGGCTCACCGAACGGGCCGCCGTCACCGTCCCGGATCTGCGCGGTGTGCCGGCCGCGGTGGTCGCCGGCACGGGACTGACCGTGCTGCCGCGCTATCTGTGCGCGGCCGAACTCGCGTCCGGCGCGCTCGTACCGCTGCTCACTCCCGACGATCCGCCGATCAACACCGGCTACCTGGTCCGCCGCGCGGGCACGGCGGACCACCCGCATCCGACCCTGGTCCACGATCACCTGGTCCGGGCGGCCCGCACCTGGTGAGCGGCGGTCGGATCGCCGTCCGCCGGGCCGGGTCCACCCGTCCGATCACATCGCCGGCGCCCGCCGCGCCCATCCGGCACCGGCGGGTCACGCCCGGGCCGCGTCTCCGGGTCAGGAGCCCTCGACCGCCGTGGTGAGCTCGGCCAGCAGATCCGGCCCACTCCACTGCCGGGCCTGCCCGGCCGGCGCGGCCTCCGCCTCGCGGATCAGTGCGATCATGCGCGCGTTCGCCGGCGCGGTCAGTCCGTTGCGTTCGGCGATCGCGAGTATCTCGCCCTGCACGCTGTCGACCTCGGTACGCCGACCCCGTTGCAGGTCCTCCCACATCGAGGAGCGGGCCTTCGCGTCGATCCGCAGCGCGGAACCGGCCAGCCGACGAAACAGCGGATCGGGCAGTCCCAGCAACTGCCGGTTGCGCGCGGCGGACCCGGGGCCGAGCTTGGCGGGCCGGATGCCCTCGGCCCGGAACGCGATGAGCGCCTCGCCCTGGCACAGCGCCAGGCACGCGCGGTAGTCGCGCTGCCCGAGCTGATCGCGCAGCGGCAGGCCGGACAGCGCGTTGATCGCGTTGTTCAGGTTCATCAGCAGCTTCGCGTGCTGCACCTCGGGCATGTCCTCGCGGACCTGCACCGAGATGCCGGCCTCGGCCAGCACGTCCACGAGCGGGATCGCCCGCGGATTGGCGTCGATCATCAGCACGCCCGACGTGCCCTGATGAAATACCGCGGGCTCGGTCCGCAGCACGTTGTACGGGACCATGCCGGCCAGCACGGTATGCCCGGGCAGCGCGGCCCGCAGCACGGCCGGGTTGCGCACACCGTTTTGCAGGCTGACCACGATCGCGGCCGGGCTGAGGCGACCGGCCAGTTGCCGGCCGGCCTCGGCGGTGGCCGCGGACTTGACGGTGACCAGTACGAAGTCGGCGCCGGCCACCGCGTCCGGCGTCTCGGCCAGGGTCAGCCGCTCCGGTTCTACCACCGTCGCGGGACGGCCCGCGCCGGTGACGGTCAACCCGTCCGCGAGCGCGTCCAGGACGGCCGGGCGGCCGATCAGGGTGATGTCGGCGAACGCGGCGAGCCGGCCACCGAGCTGGCAGCCGACGCTGCCGGCACCAAAGATCGCGATCCGGGGTCGGGGTCGCGAACGTGGAGCGGGTTGGGACATGTACGGCCTCCGCCTACGGATGGAAGAGCCAGGGAATCAATCCGCAAGCGTACGTCGCTCGACCCGCACCCGCGTTCGACGCATCCGGTGCCGGGCGCCGGGCATGCGAGCCGCCGGGCTCCGCACGGACATCGCTCCCACCCGCCCCGATGCACGCACGATCGTTTGACCCTGCCGTTGGCGACAGGGTTGAACGATCGCGGCATGAACCTCGATGACACCACCTCCCGGGCACCCCGCGTCGTGCTGATCACCGGTGCGGGCACCGGCATCGGCCGGGCCGCCGCGCACGCCTTCGCCGCCGAGGGCGCGCACGTGATCGCCGTCGGGCGCCGCGCCGAACCGCTCGCCGAGACCGCGGCGGGCCACCACCGGATCACCCCGCTCACCGCCGACATCACCGCCGACGGCGCGGCCGAGCACATCGTCCGCACCGTCACCGACACGCACGGTCGACTCGACGTCCTCGTCAACAACGCGGGCATCGTCGGCACCGGCAACCTGAGCACCTACACCCGGGAGACGATCGACCCGCTGCTCGCCACCAACCTGATCGCCCCGGTCCTGCTCACCAGGTCCGCGCTGCCGCTCCTGGAGGCCGCCGGCGGGGTGATCGTCAACATCACCACCTCCGTCGGCCGGCGCGCCTGGCCGGGCAACTCGCTCTACGCGGCGACCAAGACCGCCCTCGAACTGCTCACCCGGAGCTGGGCCGTCGAGCTCGCCCCGCGCGGGGTCCGAGTCGTCGCGGTCGCCCCCGGCGCGATCACCACGCCGATCGCCGAGCACCAGGGCTGGACCCCCGAACAGCGCGCCGCCATCCGCGCCTGGCAGCTCGCGCACACGCCGATGGGCCGGATCGGCGCTCCCGAGGAGGTCGCCTGGGCGATCACGACGCTCACCGCTCCCGGTGCCTCCTTCGTCACCGGCGTGGTCCTCCCGGTCGACGGCGGCGCGGTCGTGGCGTAGGCCGTCTCGGTGCCCCCGACGGGCCACGCGCCCGGCGCGGGCGACTTGCCGCCGGGGCGGCTCCGGGCCCGGTTCGATCGGGGGCACCGGTCGAGTCCTGTGCTCGTGATAGGAGTGGTGGGATCACCACGGCGGGATCGTGGTGGGGATCGGAGGCGTCCGGATGCGGATCGGTGAACTGGCGAAGGCGACCGGTGCCACGCCACGTGCGCTGCGCCACTACGAGCAGGCGGGGCTGATCGAATCGGCCCGGTCGGCGAACGGCTATCGGGTCTACGACGAGGCTGCCGTGGCCCGGGTCCGCTCGATCCGCGACCTGCTCGGCGTCGGGCTCACCCTCGACGACGTGCGCGCCTTCCTCCCGTGCCTGGACGCGGGCGTCGACGTCGCCGCGCGGCCCCCGTCCGCCTCGGCCGTGCGGATCGCCCTGGACCGGTTGGCCGTCCTGGACGCCCGGATCGCCGCCCAGACCGAGGCTCGGAACAACCTGGCGACGGCGCTGCGCCGAGCCGGCGTGCAGCGCATCCGCCCGGTGGCCTGACCCGGCCGCCCGGGCCGGCCACGGCCTGCGGCGCCCGGCCGGCACGCGTACCCGGGTGAAGGGTCGGCGCCGGACGAGCGCAGCCGTACCGGCGACGACCGGGCGGTCGCCGGGCGGTGCGTCCGAGGTCCCGCGGCGGTGCGTGCGGCGGCCGGCGACGAACGCGCCTTTCGATCGCGCGGAGCGGCACGGTGTCGGACGCACCGTCGGCCGCGCGGGTCGCGCCGAACCCGCTCCGCGCCGACCCGGGTGCGCGTCGACGCGGATCAGGCCCGGTCGGGAGTCGACCTGGTCCGCTGGGTCAGCACGATGCAGCCGAGTACGCCGAGTGCGGCGATCGGCATTGCGGGCGACAACGTCTCGCCCAGGATCAGCACCGCCCACACCAGGGTCAACAGCGGTTGGCCCAGTTGCAGTTGGCTCGCCGCCGGTACGCCGATCGCGGCCATCCCCCGGTACCACACGACGAAGCCGAGGAATTGCGAAATGGCCGCCAGGTAGAGCAGGCCGCCCACGCCTCGGGCATCGAGGTGGACCGGCTCGGTGGCCAGTCCCAGTATCGAGATCAGCGCGGTGGCCGGCGCGGCGAGCACCACGCCCCAGGCGATCACCTGCCATCCGGGCATGTGCCGGGCCAGTCGGCCCCCCTCGGCGTAGCCGGCCGCGCACAATCCCAGCGCGCCGAACAGGTAGACGTCCGCGAGGCCGACCCCGCCGCTGCTCTGTTGCACGGCGAACGCGAACACCACCACCGCGCCCGCGACCGCCGCCGCCCAGAAGGACCGACTCGGCCGTTCACCGGTACGCAGCACCGAGCAGACCGTGGTGGCCAGGGGCAGCAGACCGATCACCACCGCCGAGTGCGCCGTCGAGGAGGTCTGTAGAGCGAGCGTGGTGAGCAGCGGGAAGCCGAGTACGCAGCCCACCGCGATCACGGCCGACCCGAGCCGGTCCGCTCGCGCGGGCAGCGGCGCCCGGGCGACCAATAGTGCCGCCCCGGCGAACAGCGCCGCGAGCAGCCCGCGCAGCCCGGTGACCGTCCAGGGGCCGAATCCGTCCAGGGCCCATACGGTCGCCGGGAAGCTGAGCGAGAAGGTCACGATCGCAAGTGCGGCGAGCGCGGTACCGCCGACCGCTATCGGCGCGGGTCGAATAGCGCTATCTTGTACTGTCATGAACAAGAGTAGCGGTGCCGTCGATCTGGTCGCCATCCTGCGCCAGGAGCTGAACCGCTACTCGTCGGGCGAGAAGCTGCCGTCCAGTCGCTCACTGGTGGACCGGCATCGGGTCAGCCCGGTGACGGTGTCCCGCGCCATCGCCACGCTCGCTGCCGAAGGGCTGGTGGTCACCCGCCCCGGGGCCGGCGTCTACCGCGCCGCGCCGAGCCGCCCGGTCGCGCCGACCGGCGACACCTCGTGGCAGGAGGTCGCGCTCAGCGCCGAACCGGGCCTGCCGCCGCAGCGCAGCCCGGACGCGACCGGGGTGTTGTCCTCACTCGCGGTGGCCCCGCCCGAGGTGGTCGACCTCAACAGCGGCTACCTGCACGCGTCCCTGCAACCCGAACGCGCGCTCGCCGCCGCCCTCTCGCGCGCGGGCCGCCGTCCCGGCGCGTGGGAGCGCCCGCCGCTGGAGGGCCTGCCGGAGTTGCGCGCGTGGTTCGCCCGCGACATCGGCGGCACGGTCTCCACGTCGAATGTGCTGATCACCGCCGGCGGTCAGAACGCCCTGACCACGGCGCTGCGTTCGCTGGTCGCACCGGGCTCGCCGGTGCTGGTCGAATCGCCGACCTACCCCGGCGTACTGGCCGTCGCGCAGGCCGCCGGGCTGCGTCCGGTGCCGGTGCCGATGGATGGCGACGGCGTTCGTACCGACCTGCTCGCCGACGCGTTCGCGGCCACCCGGGCCCGGGCGTTCGTGTGCCAGCCGGTGTTCCAGAACCCGACCGGCACGGTGCTCTGCGTCGATCGACGCGCCGAGGTGCTGCGGATCGCGCACGAGGCGGGCGCGTTCGTGATCGAGGACGACTTCTCCCGCCGCCTGGTGCACGCGGACGCGCCTCCCCTGCCCGCGCCGCTGGCCGCCGATGACCCGAACGGCGTGGTGGTGCACATCCGTTCGCTGACCAAGACCACCTCGCCCAGCCTGCGCGTGGCCGCGCTCACCGCCCACGGCCCGGCCTTCGCGCGGCTGCGCGCCGTCCAGACGGTGGACAGCTTCTTCGTCCCGCGCCCCCTCCAGGAAACCGCCCTGCAACTGGTCGGCGCGCCGGCCTGGCCGCAGCACCTGCGGGCGCTGAGCGCGGGGCTGCGCGATCGGCGCCGAGTGCTGGCCGGCGCGCTGGAGCGGCTGCTGCCGGAACTTCTCCCGGACCGACTGCCGTACGGCGGCTACCACTTCTGGCTGCGGCTGCCCGACGGGCAGGACGTCGCGGCACTGACCTCGGCCGCGCTGCACGCCGGTGTCGCGGTGACACCGGGCCCGGCGTACTTCACCGCGGAGCCGCCGGCTCCCTACCTGCGCGTCGGGTACGCCTACGCCGAGGGCCCGGAGCGGCTGATCGAGGGCGTCGAGCGGTTGCGCCGGGCATTCACCGGGCAGGGTTGATCCCGGTCGCCGGGCCGCGGCAATCGGCGACCGGCCGCGGCCGTCCGCCCGAGTGCCCACCCGACCGGCCACCGGATCGACGGATCGACGGATCGTCACGAACCGCCGCCGTAGGAACGGGTGATGACCTCCATGTTGTGCCCATCGGGATCGGCGAAGAACATGCCCCGGCCGCCGTCCCAAGTGTTCACCCGGCCCGCGACCCGGCGGCCGGGGTCCGCGTAGATCGTCACGCCGGCGGTGCGCAGCCGGTCGAGGATCACGTCGAACTCGTCCTCCTCGACCCGGAACGCGTAGTGATGGGGCCGCACCTGCTCGGCCGGGCCGTCCATGAAGTCGAGGGTCACCCCGTTCGCGGTGCCGATCGGCAGAAAGGGGCCGTACGGCGCGCCGACGGGCAGGCCCAGAATGTCCGCCAGGAACGTCGCGGACCGCGACTTGTCGGTGGCGAGGACGATGGTGTGGTCGAGGTGGATCGGCATGTCGGCTCCCGGGTGTGAGGGGGCGCCGTGCTCGCGGCGCTCCGGCCGACTCGATGGTGGACCGGCCGACCGGCGGCCGGCAGAGACCCGGATATCCAGGGATCGGCGGTCCCAGGCTGAACACTCCGCTCCTCGGCGGCACACCACCGTGGCAACGTTCGAGGCACCGCCGGAACCGGGCCCGACGCATCGGGTCCGGCCGGGCGAACTCCCGTCCAGTCGCCTCGGAAGGCTTCGCCATGCCCGCCTCCGCTCGCACGACCGATACCGGCGTCGGCACCGGCGGCCCCCGCCCGGGCCTGCCTCGCCCCGGTGCCGCCCTCGCCCTGCCGGCCGTGTTCCTGATCGTCGAGGGGCGCGACCCCGACGCGCTGATGCCGCTGCGGCTGCTGCGGAGCCGTGATCTGGGCACCGGGATGACGGTGGCGTTCCTGTTCATGGCCACGCTCGGCACGTTGCCGTACTTCCTCACCGTCTACTTCCAGGGTGTGCACGGGTACAGCGCGCTGCGCACCGGCTTCGCCTTCCTGGTCCCGATGGGCGGCGGGCTGCTCGGCTCCCTGCTCGGGGGCCGGTCGGCGACCCGGTTCGGGGTACGGTCCACGCTGCTCGTCAGCCTCACGGTGAGCGCGATCGGCGTGGTCGCGACCGGTCTGGGCATGTCGGCGGGCGCCTCCTATCTCGACCTGGTGCCGGGTCTGGTGGTCTTCGGACTCGGTCAGGGCGTCGTCTACACCACGATGTTCGCCGCCGCCGCGACCGGCGTGCCGGGCCACGAGCAGGGCATCGCGTCCGGGATGGCGTCCACCGGCCGGCAGATCGGCGGTGCGATGGGGCTCGCGGTCCTGGTGGCGATCGCCAACTCGGGTACGGACGGCCGAACCGGCGAGGCCCTACGCGCGGCGATCGCACACGGCCTGCGCACCGCGGTGTTCGCCGCGGCGGTGGGTGCGGGGGTCGCGGTGCTCGTCGCGCTGAACTTTCGGCGAGCGGGTCGAGAGGCCGAGGACCCCGTCGCGCCGCGGAGCGTCACGCCTTGAGGATTCGGTCGGCCGGCACCTCGAAGATGATCTCCAGGCCGTCCTCCTCGTCCATCTGCTCGCCGACCTCGACGAAGTGGAAACCCCGGATGGTGGCGAGCGACGCCGCGTTGTGCGGAGCGATGGTGACCCGGACGGTCGCCACGTCGGGCTCGTGGGCCGCCCGCTCCAGCAGCGACTTCAGCATCGCCCGGGCATAGCCGCGCCGGCGCGCGCCGGGCACCACGGTGTAGCCGATCTCCACCATGCCGACCTCGTCCGGCGGTCCGTGGAACCCGGCGTAGCCCACCACCGCGCCGTCCGGCTCGGACACCGCGGCCCGGGCGACCCAGGGGGCGCTCTCGGGTTCGGCGGTCACCTGCTCGAAGCGCCGCCGCCACAGGCCGCGCGCCTGGTCGGAGACGAAGAACTCGGGCAGTTCCAGCCCGGTTTGGTAGCGCGCCTCGGCCAAATCACCGGCCAGCAGGGCAGTCAGGGGTCGACCGATCAGGTAGACCCAGCGCACCCGCTGCTCGGAAGCGGATCCGAGACCGGAAGCGGGTGAGGCGGACGGCGGGCGCGAGGAATCGTCGAGGTGTTCGGTCATCATCGGATCATCGGCGAGGACCGACCGGTCGTCCAGCGCATTTCCCGACGACCGAAGAGGTTCGTCGGATCGGCCCCACGGCGTGCGACGCACCGATCGGCGTGGCGACCGGGGGCGACCGGCAGGGCAGCCGGTGCCGTGGCGGGTCCCCGGAGGGCTGCCGATCTGCGAATTCACCCGGCCGACGGCGATTGTTGGCGGTACAGACGACCTGCATGGGTTTTCCACCCAATACCGTGCGCATGCCCCCAACCAGCCCGGCGCCGGAGAACCATCATGTGTCAGCAGCACGACGACGACTGCGATCAGCCGCCCGTCACACCCCTGTCCGCACCCGCGCGACGGGCGTTCCTGCGCTCCGCCGCGCTGGCCGGTGCCGGCGTCACCGTGGCGGGCGCGGTGGCGGCCTCGCCGGCCGCCGCCGCGGGTACCGAGGACGCCGCCGGCGCTGCGGCGGCCGACTCGACGGTGGACGCGCAACACCTGCCCGCGTGGCGTCCGGACGGCGACAGCCGTCGGTTCACGCTGGTCGTGATGCCGGACACGCAGTACATGTTCGACGAGCCGAGCATCACCACCGCCCCGATCGAGGCGTCGTTCCGGTACATCCTGGAGCACGCGCGCGACGACAACATCGTCTTCATGTCACACCTGGGCGATCTCACCCAGAACGGCCGCAAGGCCGAATTCGACGGGATCGGCCGGGCTTTCGAGCTGCTCGACCGCAAGGGCGTCGACTACAGCGTGCTGGCGGGCAACCACGACATCGATTCCAACACCGACGACCGGCGCGGGCGTTCGCCGTACCTGGACACGTTCGGGCCGCAACGGTTCCGCGGCAGGCGCTCCTTCGGCGGAGCGACCCCGGACGGCTACAACACCTACCACCTGTTCCGCGCCGCGGGCCGCGAGTGGCTGGTGCTCGCGCTGGACTGGCGGCCCTCGCCGGCCGGCATCGCGTGGGCGAAGAAGGTGATGGCCGACCACCCGCACACGCCGGTCATCCTGACCAGCCACGAACTCGTCTCCGCCGACCGACCGGGACAGGAGGCGGAGTTCTCCGACCACGGCAGGCAGTTGTGGAACGACCTGATCAAGGGCAACGACCAGATCTTCCTCACGCTCAACGGCCACTACTGGCCGGCCGGGCGCACCACGCAGAAGAACGACGCCGGTGGTGACGTGCACCTGCACATCACCAACTACCAGAACCGCTACTTCGGCGGCGCCGCGATGATCCGGCTCTACCACTTCGATCTCGACCGCAACACGATCGACGTCGAGACGCTCTCCCCGTGGATCCTCGGCCGCAGCAACCATGGTCTGAACGAACTCGAGCGCCGCGAGATGGAGTTGACCGGCCCGGAGGACTACTTCTCGGTACCGATCGACTTCGACCAGCGCTTCGCGCGTTTCGCCCCGATACCCCAGCGCCCGGCTCGCCCGGCCCAGCGCATGGTGGTGCCCGGCACGGTCGCCTACTGGCGCTTCGACGGCTCCCACCAGGACGGCGCGCCGATCCCCGGGGGCGGGCGCTTCCCCGACCTGTCCGGGCGCGGCAACGACCTCACCCTCGTACCGGCTCCGGGCGCTGCGGCCGGTTCGGTCAGCTGGTCCCACCAGTTCCACCCCGACCAGCCCGGACACGGCAGCATCCGGCTCGCCGGTGGCAAGTCGCCGCTGCGCGGCGGCCACTTGCAGACCGCCAACGGCGCTCCGCTGAACACCGCGACGTTCCGCTCCGGCTACACGGTCGAGGCGTTCTTCAAGCTGCCCGCCGACTGGGACGGGGGCCGGGACGCCTGGTCGGCGCTGCTCAGCCGCTGGGGCATGAGCGGCGAGGCGCGCAAGCCGCAGGGCGATCCGCAGGAGCCGGTCGTCACGTTGAGTCTGTCCGGTGGCCGCGAACTACAGTGGTGCGTCTACCCGTTGAACAGCGACGGCTCGTCGACCAACTGGGGCCACGAACTCCGGCTGGACACGTGGTGGCACGTCGCCGTGGTCAACGACTCCCGGCAGACCACGATGTACATCGACGGTTGCCCGGTGGTGCGCAACCCGACGGCCCGCTCGATCGGCCTGACCACGCTCAACCTGCCCTGGATGCTGGGTGGTTACGCGTACGACGGCAAGCTGGACCAGACCCTCAACGCCTGGGTCGGCGATGTCCGGATCGTGGATCGTGCGCTGCGGCCGGACGCGTTCATGATCGGCCGCTGAGGTACGCCCGCGGTGACCGGCGGTACCGGCGGTACCGGTGCCGCCGGGACCGCCGGGACCGCCGGGACCGCCGGGACCGCCGGCCATGCGGACGCACCGGTCCCGAGTCGATGTCGACTCGGGACCGGCCCGTCCGGCGTGGTCGGTGCGATCCGCCCGGCCCGTCCGGCTCACTCGGTGTGGTCGGTGCGGCCTTCCGGTCAGTGCACCGAGAGTCCGCCGTCGACGAAGATCGACTGGCCGGTCACGTAGGCCGAGCCGGCGCCCGCCAGGAACACCGCCGCCGCCTCGAAGTCCTCGGCCAGGCCGTTCCGGCCGACCATGGTGCGCGCGGCCAGCGAGGCGACCCTCTCCGGGTCGGAGGACAGTCGCGCGTTGAGCGGGGTCATCACGAACCCGGGCACGAGCGTGTTGGCGGTGACCCCGTACGGCGACCAGGCCTCGGCCTGGGACCGGGCCAGTGACTCCAATCCGCCCTTGGACACGCCGTAGGCGCCGCTCTGCACGAACGCGCGATGCGCCTGCTGCGACGAGACGTGGATGATCCGCCCGTAGCCGCGCTCGGCCATGCCGGGCCCGAAGCGCTGGCCCAGCAGGTAGGGCGCCTCCAGGTTCACCGCCATCGTGGTGTCCCAGACGTCGTCGCCGAGTTCGCTCATCGGCGGACGCAGGTTGATGCCCGCGGAGTTGACCAGGATGTCCGGCTCACCGAACGCCTCGACCGCCGCCTCGGCCGCAGTGCGCACTCCGGCGCGGCTGCCCAGGTCCGCGCTCACCCAGGCCGCCTTGCCGCCCTGGGCGGTCAACTCGGCGACGGTGGCGATCAGTTCCGATTCCCTCCGGGCCACGACCACCACGCTCGCCCCGGCCCGGGCGAAGGCTGCGGCGATGGCGCGGCCGATACCGGAACTTCCGCCGGTCACCAAGGCGACCCGGCCGTCCAGCGCGAACAGTTCGGAGAGGTATGCCTGTGAGCTCATGGCGGCAGCCTAATGCCGGAATCGATCTTGCCGCCGGGGCGGGTTCACGGCCGATCCCCCGCCCCGACCGCTGCCCTTCTCGGCCGTCCTCGTGCCGCCGATCAGACGTCCGCGCCCCTGTGTCGGGCCGGGAAGCCGTGGGCGCGGGCCGCGAGGACCACCGCGAGCACCGGGATCAGCAGGACCAGCACGCTCCACGGGAAGGAGCCGGCGCCGAGCAGGTCCAGCAGGATCGCACCGGCCACGCCGCCGCCGGCCATCGCCGCGTTCCACAGGGTGACGAGCATCGCCTGTGCGGCGTCCGCCTCGGCACCGCCCGCTTCGCCGACGGCGGTCTGCAGGAGCGTGGGCGCGCCACCCCAACCCAGTCCCCACAACACGATCGCGGCATAGACCGGAACGTGGCTGTCGGAGAACGCCGCGAGGATCGTGGCCGCCGCGGCGAACAGCAGCGTGGCCGCGATGGTCAGCTCACGCAGCCGTCGGTGGATCGCGGCGCCCACGACCCAGATACTCAGCAGCGACGCACCGCCGAAGACCAACAGCACCACGTCGGTGGAGCCGCCCATGTCCAGCCGGTCCAGGTAGGTGGCGATGTAGGTGTAGAGGACGGTGTGCGCCAGCACGAACACCAGGGTGACGAACAGGACCGGCGCCACGCCCGGGATGGCCAGGGTGCGCAGTAGGGGAGTTCGCTCGTCCGGGCGCTGTCCGGGCTGGTCCGGCACGATCGCGACGATCCAGGCGATCAGGACCAGCGCGAGCACGGTCATCGCCCAGAAGGAGACTCGCCAGCCGAACCGGTCGCCGAGGAAGGTCCCGGCGGGCACTCCCAGCGACAGCGCGATCGGAATCCCCGCCATCACGATCGCGATCGCCTTGCCCTGCAGGTGCGCGGGCACCATGCGGCGGGCGTATCCGGCCAGCAGCGCCCAGGCCACGCCCGCGGCCACACCGGCGACGAAGCGGGCCACCATGGTCAGCGGGTAGTTGCCGGAGACGGCGGTGACCGTGTTGGCCGCCGCGAATCCGGCCATCGCGGTCAGCAGCAGTCGTTTGCGGCGCAGGCCGGCGGTGGCCACCGACAGCGGGATCGCGGTGAGCGCGGTACCGATCGCATAAATCGTCACCGACTGCCCCATCGCCGACTCGCCGACTCCCAGATCGGAGCTCATCGCGGGCAGGACGCCCGCCGGCAGGGTCTCGGTCAGGCTGGTCACGAAGACGGCCGTGGCCAGCGCCAACAGCGCCGCCATCGGCAGCTTCCGGTCGTCGATCGGCGTGGTGTGGGAGGGTGCCGGGGTCGTGCTTCGACTTCTCATGCCGCGTATGCTCGAACCATCACATTGATGTGAGGGTCAAGCGGCGAGACGTGAGGTGGATCACATGCGTATCGGCGAGCTGTCCGAACGCACCGGCACTCCACGCCGGTTGTTGCGCTACTACGAGGAGCAGGGCCTGATCATCGCGAACCGCTCCCCGAACGGCTACCGCGACTACGACGGATTCTGCGTCGACCGGGTCATGCAGATCCGGGGGCTCCTCGACGCCGGACTGCCGACCCGGATCATCAAACAGATCCTGCCCTGCCTCGACAAGCCCCGCATCATCCACTTCCCGGACGCGACACCGGAGATGCTGGCCACCCTGGAACAGGAACGCGACCGGATGACCGAACGGGTCAACTGCCTGATCCGCAACCGCGACGCGATCGCCGAATACCTGGACGCGGTACGGGGCGACGGCAGTCCCCCAAGCACCGACCACACCCTCGAACCGTCCGTCCCGACCTGATCCCGCCGGCGTGCGCGACCCGGGAGGTGAAGGATCCGGGCTCGGCCGAACAGGGCGCCGCCGACCCGTACACCTGGCTGCCGCCCGGGTGGTAGTCGGCCCGGGCAAATCGGTGGCATCCGGGCCCGACACAGGTCCAGGATGCGGGGCATGACGCATACCCTCCTGGCCTTTCTGGGCGCCTGCACGCTCATCGCGCTGAGCCCCGGGCCGAGTTCGGTCCTGATCATCCGACACTCGTTGCGGTCCCGTCGCTCCGGCTTCCTGGCGGTGCTCGGCAACGAGACCGGGGTCTTCATCTGGGGACTCGCCGCGGCCTTCGGGCTGACCGGCCTGCTGGCCGCGTCCCAACTCGCGTACGACATCATGCGCATCGTCGGCGCCGTGGTCCTGATCGGCTTCGGCATCCAGGCCATCCGCTCGGCCCGGCGCGACGGCCTGACCGGATTCGCCACGGCCGAGGCCGACGGCGAGGCGAACGCCAAGCCCGAACCCGGCAGCGGCCGGCGCGCCTACCGCGCCGCGCTGACCCTGAACCTGGCCAACCCGAAGGCCGCCGTCTTCGCGATGTCCTTCCTCCCCCAGTTCGTCCCGCACGGCGCGCCGCAACTGCCCACGATGGTCGCGCTGGCCGCCATCTGGGCGGTGTACGAGATCGGCTACTACAGCCTGTACGTCTGGTTCGTCGGCCGGATGCGCACGCTGCTGAGCCGCGCCAAGGTCCGCCGCCGGTTGGAACAGACGTCCGGCGGAATCATGGTGGCGCTGGGCATCCGGATGGCCGCAGAGTCGTAATCCGCCCCGCCGCACCCGGCAACGAGCCGAGGCGGTGGGTGGGTGGGTCGGCTGCGATAGGCGATCAGACTCCCCCGAGTCGCCAGCTCAACTCCCCCAAGTCGCCAAGCTCAACTCCGCCCCGGCGCGTCAGCGCCCCCGACCCACCCCCACCCAAGTGATCGACGCGCGAAGCGCGGAGAGCGGCGGAGCCGCCAGTTTGGACTTCGTGGCCCGGAGCGAAGCGGAGGGACACGAAGTCCCGAGCGAGGGGCCGC
>NZ_KB889652.1 GCF_000372745.1 Embleya scabrispora DSM 41855
TCGATGTCGGGTTCACCGCCGAGCAGGTCGGCCAAGCCCCTGCGGACCACCTCGTGGTCGTCGAGCAGGAACACGCGGATGGGCGACGTCGACACAGCCCTCCTCCAGAGGTCACTCGTGGCTCCATTGTCGGACGCCGACGGCGCCCGCGCCTGTCACCGTAGCGGGCGGCGCGACCCAGGAGAACGGTCGCCGGATCACGGTCGCTCGGCACCCCGCGCGCCGTCCCGTCGGCGTGCCCCGCAGGGGCGGCCGGTCGATAACCGGAACCGTGGTGACGCCGTTCGGCGAAGGGAAGACGCGGGGGGCGTGGTTTGACACGATGGACTCGAGAAGTGTTCAGACAGGATCGCCGACCGTGGGAGGGGTTTGTGGCGTCGGACGAGCGACCGGCACTGCCGCGCATGCGCTTGGACGAGTTGCTGGACGAGCTCCAGGCGCACGTGGAGGTGGTCCGTTCGACCCGGGACCGGGTGAACGGCCTGCTGGAGGCCGTCCTGTCGGTGGGCAGCGACCTGGACCTGGAGACCGTGCTCCGGCGCATCGTGGAGTCGGCGGTGTCCCTGGTCGACGCCGAGTACGGGGCGCTCGGGGTGATCGGCGACGAGGATCGGTTGGCCAGGTTCCTTCCGGTGGGCATGGACCCGGAGACCATCCTGCGGATCGGCCCGTTCCCCACCGGGCGCGGCATCCTCGGGCTGATCATCCGTGACCCGCACCCGCTGCGGCTGCACGACCTCACCGAGCACCCCGACTCGTTCGGCTTCCCTCCGGGCCATCCACCGATGAACACCTTCGTGGGCGTGCCGATCCGGATCCGGGACACCGTCTTCGGGAACCTCTACCTCACCGAGAAGCGCGGCGGCACCGACTTCGACGAGGACGACGAGGCGGTCCTGCGCACGCTCGCGGCGGCGGCTGGCGTCGCCATCGACAACGCCCGCCTGTACGACGACGCGCGCCGACGCGAGCGCTGGCTGACCGCGAGTTCGGACCTGACCCGCAGCCTGCTCTCCGGCGACACACCCGCCGACGTCCTGCGCACGTTCACCGCGACCATCCGGGCGATGGCCGACGCGGACCTGGTGACCCTGGCGGTGCCGGTGCCCGGCACCGACGACCTGGTCGTGGAGGCCGCTTCGGGCCCCCTCGCCGACCGCGTCCGGGGGCTGGTCATGTCCGGCGAAAGCACGTTGATGGGCAAAGTGTTCGGCTCGGGCGAGACGATCACCAGCCACGACCTCAGCGACGATCCGCGCGCGGTGGTGGCCACCGCCGTGGGACTTGATCTCGGCTCGGCGTTCCTGTTGCCGCTGGGCACCCACGAGCGCATCCGGGGTGTGCTCCAGGTCGCCAACCGGGCGGGGCGCCCGCAGTTGTCGGACGCGG
>NZ_KB889653.1 GCF_000372745.1 Embleya scabrispora DSM 41855
AGCCCGAAATCGGACCGCGAGCGGCAGCTGGAACATGAACTGAGGAAGCTCCGCGAGGAGAACGCGTTCCTGAAAAAAGCGGGTGTGCCACGAACGCAGGAGGTCGTGTGAGGTAGCAACGACCGAACGCGGTGCTGCACAGGAGATGAAGGAATTGAAGGCCCTTCGGAGCCGCCCTTCGGGGGGAGGCTCCAAACCGCCCTCTGCTGCGTTGGCTGAAGACCGTCGTGGTGAGCGACGAGGGAAAAGGCATCCATGAGGTGTCAGGTGGGGATCAAGAAGGCGTTGCATTGAAAATCCCGACTGGGATTCACTGTCGAAGCGTCGTTATTTAGAAAAGTGGCATCAGAACCGGGTGTTACTGCTTGGCCCGGGATGAGTCTGGCGGGTGCCCGATGTATTGGCCAGGCGGTGCCCGGCGTGGAGGTGGCGCGAGCTTGATCTGCGGCTCCTGTGTGGAACGTGGGAACGCGTGTCCCGATACGATCCCGGCCCGAAAAAGGGGCGGGGCGACAGGGAGTTCCCCAAGCGTTTGAAGCGCGAGGGAGTGAGTACCGTCGCGGGATGCGCGGGCGGACCGGCCCGTAGTAGCGAGGATGCTCCTGCTTGATGCGGTGGGAGGGAAGCGAAGGGGTCGGCTCGGCCGTGGTTCGTACATTCGATCAACCAGGGAAAGAACCCTGGGAGGAGTCTTGTGGACGAACAGAGACCACAGAGCAAGTCGTTCGATATTTCGAAACAGGAGGTGTGGGAGGCTTATCTGAAGGTGCGGGCCAACAAGGGCGCGCCGGGGGTGGACGGCTGCTCGATCGAGATGTTCGAAGCGGATCTGAAGAACAAGCTGTATCGGATCTGGAATAGGATGTCGTCGGGCAGCTATTTTCCGCCTCCGGTGATGGCGGTGGAGATTCCGAAATCACACGGCGGGGGTACTCGGATTCTCGGAGTACCCACTGTCGCGGACAGGATTGCGCAGACCGTTGTGGCCGCCCGACTGGAAAAGGTCGTGGAACCGAGGTTCCATGACGACTCCTACGGGTATCGGCCGAATCGGTCGGCGCTGGACGCGGTGGGAAGGTGCCGGGAGCGTTGCTGGACGTTCGACTGGGTGGTCGATCTCGACATCCGGAAGTTTTTCGACAGCGTGCCCTGGGATCTTGTCGTCAAGGCGGTGGAGGCGAACACCGACCAGCCCTGGGTCGTCCTCTACGTGAAGCGGTGGTTGGCCGCTCCCGTGCGGATGCCCGACGGTTCGCATGCCGAACGGAACTGTGGAACCCCCCAGGGATCCGCCGTTTCACCCGTGCTCGCCAACCTGTTCCTGCACTACGCGTTCGACGCCTGGATGGCACGGAAGTTCCCT
>NZ_KB889654.1 GCF_000372745.1 Embleya scabrispora DSM 41855
ACCGACGAACTGCGCCACCTCCTGCACGTGCGCGATGTGCGCCCCGACCCGGGCCTGCGTGGCGAACAACTCGCCGAGGGCGAGTTCGCCGTCGTCGTGGCCTCCCGCCTGCCCGACCGCACCACCGAGACCCGATACAGCGCCCACCTGGTCTCCCTCGAGGGCTGCCGCTCGATCCTGAAGGACGCCGACGACGGCACCCTCACCGCGCACGTACGCATCCGCCTCGCCGCACTCCACAGCTGGGCGTTCACCAGCGTCCCCGACGAGGCCGGCGGCTTCCCCGGACGCGTCCGCAACTTCCTCCGCGACGAGAACGACAACAAACGCGACCTCCTGCTGCGCCTGCCCCAAGCCCCACCCACACCCCCACCCGGCATCGACCCAGCCGCCCACGCCGCCGCCCACGACCGCCTGGCCTCCGGGCACCTCCCGCTGCCCTACCGCGTGGAGACCGGCGAGGACACCTACGCCTGGTACCGCGGCCCGTTCACCGCCGAACCCGCCCAACCCCTGCCCCCCACCCCCGACGAGGGCTGGACCAGCGCCGCCCAACTCCTGGCCTACGAACAGGCCTGGGGTCTCTTCGACACCGGCCGCGCCGCGGCCTGGACCCTGGGCCGCGCGTTGGCGTTGGCCGACGCGGACTTCTCCGCCATGCTCACCGCCTGGCACGCCAAGGCCCGCGCCCGCGCCGCCGCCATGGCCCAACGCCTCGCAGCCCCCGGCCTGCACGCCGCCGAACCCCCCACTCCCGCCGACACCGCCGCCGAACCCCCCACCCCCGCCGACACCGCCGCCGAAGCCCACGCGGCCGCCGGCGCGACCCCCCTAACCGAAACCGAAGCAGCCGCCAACACCGAGGCCGACGTCGAACAGGCCGCCTTCGCGGCCCGGCAGGCCCGCGCGCTCGGCCACCGCCCCTTCGGCACGCTGCTGGAGGCCTTCGTCGCGGACGGCTCCGCCGCCCGGGTGCTCCGCGCGGCCACCCACCCCGCCGACGCCCGCAACGCGCCGGTATCCGCGCCACGGCGCCGAGGCGCGTTGCCCGGGCGGCGGGGGCAGGGGCGGGCCGCCCGCGCGGCGAACCTGCTCGCCGACCCGCCCGCAGCGTTGCGCACCGCGCTCGCGGACCTCCTCGCCCTCGAAGGCGCCCCGATCGTCGCCTGGCTGGACCGCCTGCGGCTGCTACACGGTGTGCCGTTCGCCGACCTGGTCCCCGACGAACGGATGCTGCCCGCCGAGTCGTTGCGCCTGTTCCACGTCGACCCCGGCTG
>NZ_KB889655.1 GCF_000372745.1 Embleya scabrispora DSM 41855
CAGCGACGCGAGCAGGATGTTGAGCGCGATCTCGTTCGGCGTCTTCTGCCGGGCGGCGCCCTCGACCAGGGCGATCATCCGGTCGATGAAGGTCTCACCGGGCTTGGTCGTGATCCTGACGACGATCCGGTCCGACAACACCTTCGTACCGCCGGTCACCGCGGACCGGTCGCCGCCCGACTCGCGGATCACCGGCGCGGACTCGCCGGTGATCGCCGACTCGTCCACACTCGCGACACCCTCGACGACGTCACCGTCACCGGGGATGACGTCGCCGGCCTCGCAGACGACGAGATCGCCGATCCGCAACTCTGTGCCGGGCACGGCCTCTTCCGAACCGTCGGCGACGAGTCGGCGGGCAACCGTGTCGGTCTTGGCCGCGCGCAGCGTGTCCGCCTGCGCCTTGCCCCGGCCCTCGGCGACCGCCTCGGCCAGGTTGGCGAAGGCCACCGTGAGCCACAGCCACACCGTGACCACCCACGCGAACGTGGTCGAGTCCTTGATTGCCAGGACCGTGGTCAGCACCGAGCCGATCTCGACCACGAACATGACCGGCGAGTGCGCCATGAAGCGCGGGTCCAGTTTGCGCAGCGCGTCCGGCACCGACCGCACCAGTGCTCGTGGTTCGAACAGCCCGGCGGCCACCCGCGACGGCCCGGCCGGGGACGGGTCCGAGGGGTGCTGCGGTGGGTGCGTCACGGACATGGGTGACGGCCCTCCTCGGGTGGGTGAGCCGCGCGGTCGAAACGACGGAGCGCGACGCGTGCGGACGACGACGGTGTCATGTCAGGCCGTCCGCGAGCGGGCCGAGCGACAGCGCGGGGAAGAACGTCAGGCCCGCGACGATCAGGATCACCCCGACGAGGGTGCCCACGAACAGCGGTCGGTGGGTCTTGAGCGTGCCCACCGACACCGGCACGCTGCCCTGCGCGGCCAGCTTTCCGGCCAGGGCCAGCGCGAGCACCATCGGCACGAAGCGGCCGACCAGCATCGCGATCCCGATCCACACGTTGTAGTACGCGGTGTTCGCACCGAGCCCGGCGAACGCGCTGCCATTGTTGTTGGCGCCCGAGGTGAACGCGTACAGCACCTCGGAAAGGCCGTGCGGCGAATCGGAGTTGAGGATCGCCGCCCGCTCACCCGGCAAGGCGAGGGTCAGCCCCGTCAGGGTGAGGATGGTGGCGGGTACCACCAGGATGTAGAGCGCGACCAGCTTCATCTCGCCGGCGCCGATCTTCTTGCCCAGGTACTCGGGCGTGCGACCGAC
>NZ_KB889656.1 GCF_000372745.1 Embleya scabrispora DSM 41855
GGCCAGCCCCTGCCGCACGGTCTCGGCCAACCGCACCTCGTCCTCCACCAGCAGCACCCGCACCCGACACCTCCGCCGCCCGCGCACCGGCCGCCGGAACCGCCGACCGTGCAGCCAGCACACCACCCCGAAGCCAAGAAGACGCTGAGACACGGCAACGCGAGGGCCGCCACTCTGCCGCACATCGCGCCTGCGGTGTTCTTCTCCTGTCCGGGACGGGGATGGCGGCCTTCCCTCCGTGCGCCAGGCACCACCACGCGCCACCCGGCCGCTGTCCTCAGCGGATTCTCAGGACCGTCCGGGCACGCTCGGGGTGGAAACGCGGAGCCGTGTGGCTTCGAAGCATCCGGGCCACGCCGATCCGTGGGAAATCCCGCGAGCGCGGTCCGGACGCGGGATTGGACGGGAGAGGAGGTGCGTGTGGTGTCGTTTGCTGCCTCTGACCCGGCCGTGAACGTCCTGGACGCGCGCTCGTTGCCGGCGCCGTTCGGCCCGCTGGGCATCGCCGGGGTGCTGTTCGTCGAGACGGGCGTGGTGGCGGTCCCGCGAACCCCGCTGTTGCTCGAATGGCGCGGCGCGCGCCGGCGCCGGGACGACATCCCCGGCGCGGCGGCCGGCACCGGCGCCCGCAGGCGCGTCGGGCCGCCCCCGAACGCGGCGCGCTCGCGCGACCACGGCCCCGGCGCGGGAATGGGTGGCCGGGCATGAGCGGCCTCGCGTTCTCAGGCGCCTCCGTGGACGGACCGCTGTACGAGCGCGTGACCGAACTCGCCCGTGAGTCGCCGCCGTTCCTCGACCGGGTGGTGGCCGACCGGTCGATGTACGGCCTGGTGTCGTTCGCGGCGTTGATGCTCGTCGTGTGGGGGACGGCCCGCGGCCGCGATGCCGCGGGGATGGTCCGTGCCTTGGCCGCGCCCGCGATCGTGGGCCTGGTGTACCTCCTGGACACCGCATTCAAGTCGGTGTTCGCCGAGCGTCGCCCGTGCCAGACCCTGACGGGGGTCTTCACCCTCGAGGCGTGCCCGGGCCCGCAGCCGGCGACACGCGGTCCGATCAGGCGCAGGGCATCGAGACCGGGCGACGGCGAACTACAGTGACCGGCATGTGGGCCCGGTTCGGCGCGTGGTACCGACGGCACGCCGGGGTGCGGATGCGGTCCGCGCTGGCCGCCGCAGCGGTCGTCGCGGTCGTGGTCGCCGTCGCCGCGGCCGCGTTCCTGTTCCTCTACCACCGTTCCCTGCTCGAC
>NZ_KB889657.1 GCF_000372745.1 Embleya scabrispora DSM 41855
GTAACCCGCGCTGCCCGCGCGGCGGTTGCCGCCGTTCTGCGACGCGATCGTGTTGAGCTGGGACAGGTGCGCCTGGACGTTGGCCACGCTGATGTCCGGCGGGTCACTCGGGTTGCCGGGCCCGCTGGAGACGGTCAGGTTGTACTGCGCGGTGTGTGTGGCGCTCGTACCCGTACCGGTCACGGTGATCGCGGTGGTGCTCGACGGCGCCGAGGCGCTCGCCGTCAGGGTCAGCACCGAGGTGCCACCCGCCTGCACGGTCGCCGGGTTGAACGAGGCGGTCACGCCGGACGGCAGCGGACCCGCCGACAGGGTGATGTTCTGCGCCGCGTCCTGGGTCACGGTGGTCGTCACGGTCGTGGTCGCGGTGCCACCGGGCGCCACGCTGCCATTGGTCGGGCTGACTCCGATGGTGAAGTCGGGGCCCGGGTTCCCGATGCAAGTGGGGTCGTTCGGCTGCGCCGGCAGGCTGACGGCGTCCCACGCGGCCTTGGTCTTGTTGAACAGGACGCAGGTGGGGTCGAGGGTCTTGGCCGACGTCAGCGTGGTGGTGCGGTACTTCTTGTACGTCATGCCGCTGGTCTTGAGCAGCATGCCGCCGTAGAAGATCTTGCCGGCCTGCTGGATGCCGACCCCGGTGAGGGTGGTGCTGTTGCAGGTCGGGCTGTTGGGCTTGCCGCCGCCGGGGCTGGTGCCCTCGGCCAGCAGGTAGAACCAGTGGTTCAACGGACCCGCGGCCTTGTGTACCTCGGTGCTGGGGATGGAGGAGCTGTAGCAGTCCGGGTCCCCGTTGGTGGAGGGCTTGTACATGTAGCGGATCGGGCCCTGGCCGACCAGGTTCACCGTTTCGCCGACGGTGTAGTCGGGAGCGTCGTACGGTGAGGGTTCGTTCGTGTAGGCCTCGGTCAGCGCGCCGAAGATGTCGCCGGTGCCCTCGCCGAGTCCGGCTTCGCTGCCGGCGCCGCCGGGGGTGAACTGGTCGATTCCGTGGCCGAATTCGTGGCCGACCACGTCCATCGAGGCGATCCACTGGTTCGCCTGGTTGTGCCCGATGGACACCGACGAGCCGTCCCAGTAGGCGTTGACGTCGTTGAGGCCGACCTTGACCGGCCAGCTGCCGCCGGTGCCGTTGTGCCCGTTGCGACCGAGCCAGTCGCGGAGCATGTTCCATTCCTTCTGCGCCGCCCACATGACGTCGGCGCAGCCGGTCTCCTTGCTGGACGCCTGGCC
>NZ_KB889658.1 GCF_000372745.1 Embleya scabrispora DSM 41855
CGGGTTAGCTGACGGGTTCGGGCGGAAGAAGGCGCCCTACGGTGCCGAAGCACCGATTCACCCCAGGGACTGCAAGGGTCCCCGGTTCCGGCTTCGTGCTCACTCGACGATGGTCACCCACCGTCACCGAAACACGTCCCCGAACTCGGCGGAGGCGATCGTGTCGACCGGGTGGCCGACGACGAGCCGATCGCCTGTCGCAGAACACTAGTCACAGGAGTGTCACGGCCATCACCATCGACCTCTATATTGCCAAAATTTTACCCGCGACACCGTTTCCTTCTCCGCCTATCGCGGGATAAGCGCGCGGATTCCTGAAAGTCGATCTTGATCCGGTTTGGCGAGTATTACTCGTCTATGGGCCGCCGGACATGATCCGCTCGTGTCGGCCGGGCCTCCGGCGGCACCAGCTCTCGTCTCGACCGCGTCTGCCGGGTCGGCGACAACCGGACGCGATTGCCCGGCGGTGTCCAGCCGACTCGCCGGCCGGACACCGCCGCGACACACACGACGGCGCCCTCCACGCGGAACGAGTCCGCGGGAGGGCGCCGTCGGAGGTCTTCCGCGCGACCGGTGGGTTTACCCGGGTCGAATGGCCGCGTAGAACGGCATCGAGTCGAGCGGCGCCTCGGTCACGGTCTTGCCGGGACGCGGGGCGTGGATGATCTTGCCGCCGCCGATGTATATCCCCACGTGGCGGTTGTCCGAGTAGAAGAACACCAGGTCGCCCGGCTGGAGCGAACCCTTGGAGACCCGCGGACCGTCGTTGACCTGGGTCCAGGTGGTGCGGCTGAGCCGGACGCCCGCGGCCTTCCACGACGCCTGGGTCAGCCCCGAGCAGTCGTAGGAGCTGGGACCCTCCGCGCCCGACACGTACGACTTGCCGATCTGGGCCCGCGCGAACGCGATCGCGGCCCCGGCCCGGCCCGAGGCGGGCACGTTCGTGCTCGGAGTGTCGTTCTTGTCCTGGTCCCGCGAGCTGCGGTCGGTGCCACGCGTGTCGGTGTTGCCCGCGTGCTCGTCCGAGTTGAGGATCTCGTCCTGCTGCTTCTTCTCCAGCGTGTTCAGCAGTCGCTGGGCCTCGGCGAGCTTGGCCTGGATCTCGGTCTTGTTCTTGTTCAGCTCGGTGCGCAGCTTCTCCAGCTCGGCGAGCTGCGAGGAGGCCTCGGTGCGGTCCTGCTGGAGAACCC
>NZ_KB889659.1 GCF_000372745.1 Embleya scabrispora DSM 41855
GTCGGTCGCACGCCCGAGTACCTGGGCAAGAAGATCGGCGCCGGCGAGATGAAGCTGGTCGCGCTCTACATCCTGGTGGTACCCGCCACCATCCTGACCTTCACCGGTATCGCCATCGCGCTGCCCGGTGAACAGGCCGCGATCCTCAACTCCGATTCGCCGCACGGCATCTCCGAGGTGCTGTACGCGTTCACCTCGGGCGCCAACAACAACGGCAGCGCGTTCGCCGGGCTCGGCGCGAACACCGAGTTCTACAACACGATGATCGGGTTGGCCATGCTGATCGGCCGGTTCGTGCCGATCTGCCTCGTGCTCGCCCTCGCCGGTCGACTCGCCGAGCAGAAGAGCATCCCGGACACGGCGGGCACCCTGCAGACGCATCGGCCGCTGTTCGTGGGCCAACTCGTCGGCGTGATCCTGATCATCACCGGCCTGACCTTCTTCCCCGCCCTGGCTCTCGGGCCGCTTGCCGAGGGATTGGCATGACAGACACCGCAATACGCCCCACCGAAGAACACGTCGAGTCACCCACCGGCCCCGGCCGGGTCTCGGCCGGCCTGTTCGAACCCCGTCAACTGCTCAAGTCGCTGCCCGGAGCCCTGCTCAAGCTCGACCCCCGGGTCATGGTCCGCACGCCGGTCATGTTCGTGGTCGAGATCGGCTCGGTCATCACGACCGTCATGGCGATCAAGGACCCGAGCGTCTTCGCCTGGGTGGTCACCGTCTGGCTGTGGCTGACCGTGGTGTTCGCCAACCTGGCCGAGGCGGTCGCCGAAGGGCGCGGCAAGGCGCAGGCGGACACGCTGCGCAAGGCCAAGACCGACACGGTCGCCCGGCGCGTGGTCGGCGGCAGGGAAGAGCGGGTCGCGGCCACCGAGTTGGCCATCGGCGACCTCGTGGTGTGCGAAGCCGGCGACGTCATCCCCGGCGACGGCGACGTCGTGGACGGCGTGGCCAGCGTGGACGAGTCGGCGATCACCGGCGAATCCGCGCCGGTGATCCGCGAGTCGGGCGGCGACCGGTCCGCGGTGACCGGCGGTACGAAGGTGTTGTCGGACCGGATCGTCGTCAAGATCACCACCGAGCCCGGCAAGACCTTCATCGACCGGATGATCGCCCTGGTCGAGGGCGCCGCCCGGCAGAAGACGCCGAACGAGATCGCGCTCAACATCCTGCTCGCGTCGCTG
>NZ_KB889660.1 GCF_000372745.1 Embleya scabrispora DSM 41855
CCCTCCGCTTCGCTCCGGGTCACACCGTCCAAACTTGCGGCTCCGCCGCTCTCCGCGCTTCGCGCGTCGATCACTTGGGGCGGCCTGTGTCGGGGGCGCTGACGCGCCGGTGGGGTGGGCGGTGGGTTGTTGGGCGGGTTCGTTGTGAGTTTGGGTTGGGTGGGGCTGGGTCGTGGGGAGCGGGGCGCGAGGGTCGTGGTGCGACGGGGTTACGCGCGGGGGGCGCGGCATAACGGAGGGATGCGCCGGGGTCGTGGGGGCGGCGGGTTGTTGGGTGGCATCGTTGCTTCCTTGACCCCTGGTGGCCCGGCCGGGGGCGTGTCACGGCCGTCCATCCTGATGGAGCCGTGTCGCGCGGCAGCGGGAGCCTCGGGGGACTGCCGACCGATATCCCTCTCATATCAAGAACCAATAACGGGTCCGAACCAATGTTGGGGCTCCGTTCACCCGCCGACAACCCTGGCGTCGAACCGTGCACGCCGGCCGCGGACAGGCTCTACGGATCGCCCATGTCCTGGAGAGCCACCCCATGCGCCCTGACCGCGAACCCCGATCGCTCCCGATGTCCACTCCGGCGAACTCGAGGCCGGGCCTGTCCGTGACGTCCGTCACCGGCAAGGCGAGCGAACTCGGCCGCCCCGACGGCCAGGGCCCGTGGTGGGCCACTGCGACCGCCGAGGTCACCGGCACAAGTGGCAACCCGGTCGCCGGCGCCTGGGTCACCGTCGAGGTCCGCTCCGACGGCCACACCCTCAAGCACTTCGGCCTCACCCGCCGCGACGGCACGGTCGACTTCGGCATTTCCGTGCTGTGGAGCAACGACGCGACGGTAACCGTCAGCACCGTTCGCCACCTCGAACTGCCCTACTACCCCGACCTGTCCACCGCCCACGAGGTCCGCATCCAGCGACCCCGCCGAAACCCCTGACCCGCGCCCACACCCCACCTCCCCCGAGCCCCACCCCCGGCGCGTCAGCGCCCCCGACATGGGCCGCCCCCAGTGATCGACGCGCGAAGCGCGGAGAGCGGCGGAGCCGCAGAACTTGGACTTCGTGGCCCGGAGCGAAGCGGAGGGACACGAAGTCCCGAGCGAG
>NZ_KB889661.1 GCF_000372745.1 Embleya scabrispora DSM 41855
CTCACATCCCCGCCCACCACCCGACCCCCGATCCACCCCCGAGACGAACCACGCTCAAGACCGGCCACACGGAGCCACCTCCGCCCCGGCACGGCGCAAGCCACCAAGCCGATACGACGGACGCCCACGGCCACCTCCCGGCCCTCACGCCGCCCCCGAGGCGGCATGGGCGGTCAAGCGGTCCGTCCATTCCAGACCGATGGCCACCAAAGCCAGCCCGGTGCACAGGCAGGCAATCCCGATCGGTGTGCGAAGCAGCACATCCAGGGGTCGCGCACCGAGGCCGCTGCCCAGGACCAAGCCGAAAGCCGGTAGCGCGGCCAGCACATGCGCGGTCGAACGGGCCCCGGCCAGTTCGGCGAGCAATTCCTCGCGCGTGTCCTCCTCGGCCCGCAGCGTGGCCGCGATCCGCTCCAGCGCCGACGCGAACCCGGCACCACGGCCAATCGCAATCCGCCAGCACGCGGCGAGCCGCCGGAGTCCGGCCGCCCCGGGACGGGCCGCCACCCGGTCCAGCGCATCCGGCACGTCGCCGCCCACCCGGGCCGTCCCGATCGCCTCGCCCACCACCGCCAGGACCGGTCCCCGCACCGCGTGCGCGGCCAACGCCAACGCCTCCTCCGGCGACCGGCCCGCCCGCAACTCCCCCACGAACGCAGCGCACAACCCGACGACCCCGCCCCGAACCGCAGCGGCCTCCCGACCCGCTGCGGCCCGCGCCCACCGTCGACGCACCACCCACGCCCCCGGCAACGCCACCAGTACGGGCACCGGCGACCCCAGCAACAGCGCAACGCCGCTCCCCGCCGCGAGCACCGCAATCGGCACCCGATGCCCCCGCACCGTCGCACCGAGCACCGATCGCCCCACCCGGTCGGCATCGAACGCCCCCAGCACCACCCGCAACCGAGCCGGCCCAACCCGAGTCATCGACAACCACACCAACCCCGCAACCCCAACCCCCGCAAACACCACCGCCACCACCCGCCCCACCCTCCAACCCCCCGAAACACCCCACCGACACCCCCACCGACACCCCTCGCCGGGGTCACCACCCGCCCCAGACCCCCCGCC
>NZ_KB889662.1 GCF_000372745.1 Embleya scabrispora DSM 41855
GCGCGAGGGTCGCTGGATCCAGGTGCACGACGGGGTGATGGACTTCCGCCGGTTCGGCATCCTGGACGACAAGGTCCCCGCCGACGCCGCGCTGGACGCGATGGTCAACGACCCGTACGTCCACCGCGTCGAAGCGCACAGCGACCTGCTGTTCGTCAAACGGCACACCTTCGGCCGCTCCCGGATCGTGCTCGACTTCGGCGGACACACCGTCCGCACCACCGGCATCGAGAAGAACACCCACGACAACCCCTTCGGCGCCGTCCTGTACTTCAAGGGCAAGGTCACCGACACGGTGATCAAGTACCCGCTGGCCGAGACCGTCATCGAACTCACCGACGCCTTCCCAGTCCCCGACTCGGGCGCGTTCAAGGTCGGCGAGTGGTGGACGGTCGAGATCGATGCGATCGCCGGTGGCGGCACCTACGAGCGCGAGTTGCAAAAGCTTGTCGAGATCACCCAGATCGTCGACGGCAAGCACATCCGGGTGGACTATCTCAACGGCTGGGAACTGGCCGCCGGACGCGGCATCACCTGGACCCGGGTCGAACCGGTCCGGCGCGCGGACGTGCGCAACATGGTGTTCTTCGGAGCAGGCCCAAACGACGACGAGTACACCGGCTCGCATCCGATCGCCTACGAGTACGCGGTGCGCTGCGACGTGAGCGGGATCGAGGCCACCGGGTCGTTCTGGCCGGTGATCATGCGCCGTTGGTGCACCCACTTCCACACCGCGCGTTCCTCGCTGAAGAACCCGCCGACGGTGATGTACGGCGGCGCGGGCTACCTGACCCAGCAGATCTACTGCCTGTACGGCCGGGTCGAGGACTGCGTGTCGAGCAACGCCCGGCACCTGAACGACCTGACCGCGTCCGCCTACTGTCACGTGGTCAACTGCCACGGCGACGGCGACGACCAGGGCGGCAATCCGTTCACCACGCACGGCCAGTACGAGCACGACCTGCTCTTCGAGGGCAACTCCGGGCTGATGGACATCGCCAACTCCGGTGTTCTGTGGGGAACTTCGGCCAAGCGCATCACCGTGCGCGACCACACCTGCTCGTGGTTCGTCGCGGGCACGAAGATCACCGACCTGACCCTGGAGAACGTCCGGGTGGTCCCCCGGCCGACGTTCGACCCGGGCGGCACGCTCCAGGTGAACGCGGACGGCGTGCAGCTGCGCGGGTGCGTGGCCCGTACGTTCGCGATCGGACAACGCTCGGCCCGCTCGACCCGGCCGAACACCATCGAGGGCTGCACGTTCGACCTGCCCGCGAAGCAGGTGCTCGTACAGACTCCGGTGACCAACACCGTGCATTTTCGGGACTGCACGTTCACCGGCGTGGACGGTGCGATCCTGCGCGGCTCGGGCGAGGTCGACTTCGACGGGTGCACGATCGTCGGGGCCTCGCCCGCGGCCGCGCCGCTGGAGGTCGGCTCGGCCGTGCTGCGGCTGACCGCGAGCACGCTGAGCAACACCGGCGTACTGCTCTCCGCGGTCCGCGACCAGAGCGTGCACGTGAGTGCCGGCACCCGGATGACCGGCGGCAACGGCGCCGGCGCGCTGCTGTCCCGGGCCGCCGGAACGGGCGTGGCACGCTGGCAGTTGCACGATGCGGCGTCGACCACCGACGGCGCACACGTCCGCCTGGACTCCGGGGTCAACCACTGGATGGCCACCGGAACCCGGTTCACCGGCGGCCGGTTGGAGCTGCGCCCGCAGGCGTTCGCCGGCGCGTCGTCGGTGCTGCACACCACGTGCGTGGAGGACGGCGTCACCCGGACCGCGCTGCCGGCCGACGGCGCACGAGTGGTCACCACCGGGAACCTGGCGATCTGAGATGGAACTGCGCACCACCACCGCGGCCGACGACCCGGCGCTGCACGCCCTGTGGGCGGTGGCCTTCCCGGACGCGCCCGGTCTGCCGGCACTGCACGCACACGACCCGGGCCGGCACCGCCGCACCCTGGTCGCGGCCGACGAGGGCACGATTCTCGCCGTCCTGCACTGGCAGCCCCGCGCGATCCGCGACGCGGCGGGCGGAGTCGCGGTGGTCGGTTGCGTGGGCAGCGTGGCCAGTGCACCCCGGGCACGCGGCCGGGGACTGATCCGCCGGCTGCTGGCGATGGCGATCGACGACATGACCCGGTACGGCTGCGCGTGGTCGCTGATGTTCAGCGGCACACCGGGCGTGTACACCGGGTCCGGATGGGAGACGTTCCCGGCGCCGTACCTGCGCGGCGTGGCCGGTCCCGAAGCCGGGTGGGGCGACCTTCGGGTGCGGTTGGCGCAGCCCGCCGACCTGCCCCGGATGGTCGCGGCGCACGCCGCCTCGAATGCGAACCGGGCGCTGACCACGGTGCGTTCGTCGGCCGACTGGGCGCACCGCTTCCCGCACTGGTACGCCACGCCCGCCCGGGTGTTGGTCACCGAGGACGGCGACTACGCGGTGGTGCGCCCGGACGCCGGCGAGGTGGTCGAGCTGGCCTGCGGCCCGGGCCGTCCGTACGCGCTGCCCGCGCTGTTGCGTCAGGCGCTGTGCGAACTCGGCGGCCCGGGCACGGTGGTGACGTTGCGGGTGCCGATCGATGCGGCGCTCACCCGGGCGATCGGCACGCTGCTCACCGATCTGAGCACCGGCCACACCACGTTCGGCCTGGCCCGGCCGATCCAGAGCGACCGGGCGCGAGTGCGCGCCACGGTCACCGCCCCCGGTGCGATCCACTGGCTGGGGGATGCGTTCTGATGGATCGTCAGGACGCTCGCACACCGCCCGGCTCGGCGAGGAATCACCCCGTGCCGCCGAGCCGGGCACCGATCCTGATCGGCGCCGACACCACCGTGGTGTGCGAAGCCGATCCGGACACCGGCACGCTGGTCGAGACCGGGTCGCCGCTCCCGGTGCGCACCGCGTACGCGGCCGCTCATCCGCGCCTGGATCTGGTCTACGGCGTGGACGAGGCACTCGACGGCTCGATCACCGTGATCGAGCCGGGCCCGGACCCGCGACTTCGCCATCGGGCGTCCTCGCGCGGCTCGGTCCCGTGCCATCTCGCGGTCTGCCCGGACGGCGGGCATCTGATCACGGCCAACTACGGCAGCGGCGACCTGATCGTGCATCGCCTCGACGAACACGGCTCGCTCGCGGGCGTGAGCGAGCAGGTCGCCCTGCCCGGGCCGGGGTCGAGGGCGCACCCGAAGCGGCAATCCGCGGCGCATCCCCACCAGGTCGTGTTCGAGGACCACGACACGCTCACCGTCGTCGACCTGGGCGGCGACGTCCTGCTCACCTACCGGCTGAGCGCGGGCCGACTTCGGCTGCGCTCCACGCACCGCGTCCCGACCGGCACCGGACCCCGTCACCTCAGCGGCCGTTGGCTGCTGGGCGAGCTCGACCCGGCGATCCTGAGCCTGCCCGATCTGACCCGCCATCCGCTCGCCGCGCCGGGCCTGCCCTCGGCCATCGTCACCTCCCCCGACGGCGCGCACGTGTACGCGGCCAACCGCGGCCCCGGCACGATCACCACCCTGGCCACGGCCGCCCCGCACCCGATGTCCGACCTGCCCGCCGGCGGCGCCGACCCGCAGGACCTGGCGTTCGTCGGCGACCTGCTGTACGCGGCCCTGCCCGACGCCGATGCCGTCGGCGCGTTCCGCTGGACCCCCGGCACCGGCATGCTGCGCCCCCTCGGCACGGCGCTGCGCACCCGCGATCCGCGCTGCCTGTTGCCGCTCCGCCGGCTGCGCCCGAAGGCACCCCGACCCCGCCGGGGCTGAGCCGACACGTGCCTGGCCCACGGATCCCGGCCGCCCGGATCAGCGCCCCTCGCCCGCCCGCACCACGCCGTTCTCGTACGCGAACACCGCCGCCTGGGTGCGATCGCGCAGATTCAGCTTGGCCAACAGTCGGCTCACATGCGTCTTGACGGTCTGTTCGCCGACCACCAACCGCGCGGCGATCTCGGCGTTGGACAACCCCTGCGCGATCAGCGAGAGCACCTCCGTCTCCCGCTCGGTGAGTTGCTCGACCCGGGCGCGCGGCCCGCCGGTGGGTGGGCCGAGTCGGGCGAACTCGGCGATCAGCCGGCGCGTGACGGTGGGCGCGAGCAGCGCATCGCCGGCGGCCACCACCCGTACCGCGTGCGCGAGTTGCAGCGCCGAGGCGTCCTTGAGCAGGAATCCGCTCGCACCCGCGCGCAGCGCCTCGTAGACGTACTCGTCCAGGTCGAACGTGGTCAGCACCAGGACCCGGGTCGTACCGCCCGGGTCGGCGGTGATCTCGCGGGTCGCGGCCAGCCCGTCCAGCACCGGCATCCGCACGTCCATCAGCACCACGTCCGGGCGCAGTGCGGCGACCTGCTCGACCGCGTCGCGTCCGTGCACGGCCTCGCCGACCACATCGATCCCGGGCTGCGCGCCGAGCAGGACGGAGAAACCCTCGCGGACCATCATCTGGTCGTCGGCGATCAGTACCCGGATGGCCATCGATGTCACTGCTCCTCGGTCGGCAGGAAGACGTCCACGTGGTAGCCCCCGTCGGGAGTATGCCCTGCCTCGAGGGTGCCGCCGATCATCGCCGCCCGTTCGCGCATGCCCATCACGCCGTGTCCGGAGCCGTCCCGCGCGGGTGCTTCGGGGTGCGGCGCGGGCTCGTTGTACACGCGCAGACCGATCCCGGTCGGTACGTACGCGACCTCGACCCGCACCCGGGCACCGGGTGCGTGCCGCAGCGCGTTGCTCAGTGCCTCCTGGCCGATCCGATAGGCGGACAGGTCGACGCCCTGTGGCAACGGGCGCGGGACGCCGACCGTGACGCAGTCCACCGTCATACCGGCCGCGCGCACGTTCTCGATCAGCTCGGGCAGCCGCTCCAGGGTGGGCAGCGGAGCCGGCCGGCCCTGCCCGTCGAACTCGCCGCCCTCCTGCTCGGTGCGCAACAGACCCAGTACGCGGCGTAGTTCGGCAAGCGCGTCGACCGCGTTGGCGCGGATCGTGACGAAGCTCCGGACCAGTTCGGGCGGTGGGTCGGCGACCCGATACCGGGCCGCCTCGGCCTGGATCGCAATCACCGACATGTGATGTGCGACCACGTCGTGCAACTCACGGGCGATCCGCGCACGTTCCTCCAGGAGCGCGCTGCGCTCGCGCTCGGTGGCGGTCAGATCGGATTGCAGCGCGAGTTGGCGGCGCGCGTCGCTGCGCCCCCGGAAGGCGACCACGACCACCATCACGATCGCGGTCAGCATCGCGACCGCCGGCATCGTGCCCCAGTGCGAAGGGTCGTGCTGCGCGTTGCGGACCAGCACCAGGCCGAGCAGCGCGGTAATCATCCACGTCTCCACAACGATGCGCAGCCGGGCGTGGAAGGCCACGTAGGCCATCACCACGACCTGCGCAAAGATACCCACGGCCGTCCACGGCCACTGGATGTGGTCGTGCCCGTTCGACTCGCCGGCGAGGGCACACGCCACCGTCGCGCCGAGCGACATCCACCACGCGACGAGCGGCCGTTGCGGCGCGAGCAGGATCGGCACACCGGTGGCCAGGCCCAGCACGAAGGCCAGGCCGCCGGACACCCCGGGGTAACCCGCCAGGACCGCACCCTGGATGCCCACGGTGATCACGACCGCCGCGTAGAGCAGGCCGCGCGCGACCGCCACGCTGCTGAACGGGGCCGGCGGGCGCTTGGTCCGGACCCGGACGTCGAACAGGTCCTCGCGCAGCGCGGTCAACCCTCGGTTCACCCGACCGGCCCGAGCCGCAGCACCGCCGGCCACGTCGAACGCCCCGGCATCGCCCACTCGCTTCGCTCTGCCCGCCTCGACGCTCACTCGCAGCAGGCTACGAGGCGCCGCCGGTGCGCGGCATCCCCGCCCCGGGTGATCCGGGGTGTCCCTCTCAGGAGTTACTCCGGGGGTCGCCGCGGCCCGGGGCGCCCGTTTCCCAGCGATGGAACACCGCCCACAATCCGAGCAGCACGCCCGCGAACACCGGCATCCACCCGATGCGCGCCCCGACCCAGGGCACCTCGTCCGGCACCGTGCCCAGGCCGGGCAGCCCACCGAGCGCGATGCCGAGCGAGGTCACCGCGAGCATCGCGCTCTGGTGCCACAGGAACACCGTCATCGCGGACAGGTTGACCAGCGCGACCACCGCCCACGTACGCGGGTGCCGGCGCAGTGCCCGCCGCAGCGGGGCTCGGACCAGCAGCGCGAGCCCGCACTGGGCCAGGCCGAAGGCGACCGCGGCCGACGTGGGCGGGTTCAGGTTGGAGATCGCCTCGCCCGGGACACCCACCATGCTGACCGGGTATCCGCCGTAGCGGATCAGCCCGGCACAGGCGATCGTGCCCGCCACCAGCAGCGGGCCGCCGAGCCGCTCGATCCGCGCCCGGTGCGGCCCCGCCCAGAGCACGCCCAGGCTGTACGGGACGAGCCACCCGGCGAGCACGTTGAGCCAACCGACCACCGCCGGCCCGTCGGCGGCGAAGCGGATCAGGTCCACCGCCAGGACCGTGCCGATCGCGAGCACGGGCCCGGTCCGGCCGAGCCGGACCACGAGCGGGGTGAGCGCGGTCAGGCCCGCGTAGACGAGCACGAACCACAGCGGTGACAGCACGAGTCTGCCGACCGTGTACAGGGTCTCGCCGGCCACGAAGTCGGCGAGCAGCGCCATCGAGACGGTCCACACCACGAGCAGCGCGGCGATCGGCCGGCCGAGCCGGATCATCCGCCGCCGGGCCCACGGTCGGTAGCGGTCCGCGCGCGCCTGGGACTGCGCGGCCACATACCCGCCGACCAGGAAGAACACCGCGAGCGGCTGGAGCAGCCAGGTGAGCGGCGCATAGTCGGGCAGGTGTCGCAGCGGGCTGTCGGTCTGCCAGTGGTCGGCGCCCGCGTACACGCCCGTGACGATCCAGTGGCCGAACACGACGCCCAGGATGGCGATCGCCCGCAGGCCGTCCACCTCACGCTCGCGCTCCACCGGTGTCGAGCTTTCGATCCGACGAACCAGGACGCCGGGTTCACGCATGGGTCACCTCCGTGGCGCGGCCGCGCGCGATCAGCGCGAGGTTGTGCAGGGCCGGCCCACCGGGCCGCAGGTAGTCGGAGTGGCCACCGCCGCCGGCCGCGAACTCGCGGGCGCCGAAGCCGTCCGCGGTCGGGTCGGCGCCGAAACCGACGGTGGTGTCGAAGAACGGGATGCGCACGTTGGGCACCAGGTCGATCCAGTCCGAGCCGCCCCGCCCGGCCCAGACCCGGGCGCCGGTGCCCAGTTCGTCCCGGTCGCCCACGCCCAGCCCGGGGCTGCCGAACACGGCCAAGTCGGCGACGTCGATTCGGGAGACCACCCGCCCGCAGACCACCGAGCCGTACGAGTGGCACAGCAGCGAGAGCTGCGCGGCCGGCGCCACCGCGTAGAGCCCGGCAACGAATCGGCGCAGCTCGCGCGCGCCGTCGTCGGCTCGGCCGGTGGTGAGCACGTCGAGGCTGATCGTGTGCGGCGGCGAATAGCCCAGCCAGGCGATCACCGCGACCCGCGCGCTCGGGTCCTGGGCGCGGATCTCGTCGTACAGCGCGCGGGCGCCGCCGGCGGGCGTGGAGTACGGCTTGTCGCCGCGGGTGTCGAAGTGGTCCAGGTCGCTGTCGCTGCCCGGAACCAGGACCGCGATCCGGTCCGCGCCGGCCAGGTCGCCGAGCACCTCGACCGCGCGGACCCGGCCGGCGCGGCCGTCGAAGGCCAGGAAGGTCCGGGCCGGGTCGGCCATCCGCGCGAGGTGGTCCGCGCGTCCCGCGTGTCCGGTGTCCCGGGCCAGGCCGGCCGCCTCGGCGATGGCCCGCTGATTGGCCGTGTAGCGCTCGACCAGGGTCGCCGCGGACATCGCGGGCAGCGTCGGCGGCTTCGGTGCCGCGGCCTGCGCCGCGCCGACGCCGGGTCCGGCCAACGTTCCGGCCACCAGCGCCGCGACCAAGCCCATTCGCAGTCGACCCCGCATGTCCCGCTCCCGTCCTCGAAGTACCGGACACGAAGCTAGGAATGGGCGTCGGTAGCCTGCGTCGCGCCAGGGAGTGGACTCGACGGGTAGCTCTCGAGGACTACGCGGGTCAGCCGCGCGCCACCGAACCGGACAAACCGCGATGGGCATGCCTGCCCGCGATTCACGCGGCGGCGGACCGGCCGACGCGGGGGCGAGCCTCAGGTACCACCCCGGCTCTCCTCCGCTGGGGTGACGCGCGCCGGCCCAGGCCGGCTACCGTTGAATCCGTGACTTTTCGCCCCGTCGAGTCGGCCCGCCGCCCGTTCCCGTCCTGGTCCCCGGCCCGACGCTCGCGCGTCTTCGACGTCACACTCGCGGTCTCGGTCGGGACGCTCACCGCCGGGCTCAACTTCGCCCAGCACCTTCGGGATTCGGGCGGCGACTTCACCGACGCCGGCGCCCGGATGTCCTTCGCCGTCGAGTTGATCGCCGGGCTGGTGCTGGTCATCCGGCGGCGGCATCCCGTGCTGTGCGCGTGGATCGCCGCGCTCACGCTGTTGCGGGAGCAGGCCCTGGGCGGTTGCTTCGCGGCCTACGCCGTCGCGGTGTACGTGAGCGATCGGCGCAGGATGTGGCTGACCATCGGGGTGCTGTGCGTGGCCACCTGGCACCCGTGGGATTGGCGGGATCTGGGCAACGGCACCGCGAACATGCTCGCGATCCTCACTCCCGCGTGCTACGGCCTGTACATCGCCTCCCGCCGCCGACTCATCGCCGCGCTCGGCGAGCGCGCCGAACGCGCGGAGCGGGAACAGGAGTTGCGTGCCGAGCAGGCCCGCGAGGAGGAGCGCAACCGGCTCGCCGGGGACATGCACGACATCGTCACGCACCGGGTCAGCCTGATGGTTTTGCAGGCCGGCGCCATGCGCTCGCGCGCGCCCGACGACGCGACCCGTTCGGCGGCCGAGGACCTGCGCTCGACCGGCTGTCAGGCGTTGGCCGAACTGCGGGACCTGGTCGCGGTGTTGCGCACCGCCGAGGAGCGCAACGCGGGAGCTCCGGTGGAGCCCGCCGTGCTCGACCTGTCCGCCCTGGTCGACGAGTCGCTCGCGGCGGGTGTGGATGTGCGGCTGGACGTGGAGGGCAGCGTGCGGCCCGCCTCGCCGGTGGTGGTGCGCACCGCGTATCGGGTGGTCCAGGAGTCGCTGACCAACGTGCACAAGCACGCCCCCGGCGCCTTCGTCCGCGTACTGCTCCGGTATGCCCCCACCGAGGTGCGGATCACCGTCACCAACACCGCGGCCACCCGTCCTCGCGAGATCGAACTGGGCGCCGGCGGCACCGGACTGGTCGGCCTGGCCCGGCGGATCGAGTTGACCGGCGGCACCTTCGGTGCGGGCCCGCGGCCGAACGGCGGTTTCGCGTTGGACGCGCGGCTGCCCCTCGCGCCGGCGGAGTCGGGCGAGCCGACGAACCGGCCGACACCGGGCCCGACCCCGCCGCAGCGCGCCGCGGCGTCGGACCCGGTCGAATCGCCCGGCGCGGCCGAGCGGCCGACGCGATCGCATGCGTTGCGGGTCGCCGGCCGAGCACAGCGACCGGCCGTGCGCCGATCGCAGGAGGAACCGGAATCGGCACCCGGAGTGCTCACCGGGTCACGCCCCGAAACCGGCTGATACCCGGCGGAACCGGCGGCGCCCGTTTCCGCATCCTCGACACGTGTCACCGGCGCTTGGGTGTTGACTTGGCAAGCCCTCGGATGGACCCTCGGGCCAGCCACATCGCGGGCCGCCGGCGGCGGGCGCCGACTCGGCATCGCACCGTCCAGGCACGCCGTCACGTCGTGGAGCCGGGCACGCGCACCGGACACGGCGCAGCACCGACATCGCGATCCACCAGGTAAGTCGGCACCGCAGCATATCGATCGTCCGGAATCGGAATCTCCGCTTCCGCATGTCGAATTCCCCCGGGCTGCAGGCCCTCGGGACGCCCCGAAAGGCGACCTGATGCCACGACCGAGCGACACGAATCCGGATCACCCCACCGACCCCCCGGCCGGCGCGTCGAACCCCCTGCCCGGCGTACCCTCGCGCCGGGCGATCCTGGGCGGCATCGCCGGCGCCGCCGCACTGGCCGCGACCGGGTGGACTCCCGTCGGCCTGATCCCGGCGACCCGGGCGGGCGCCGCGCCCGCTCCGCCGAACTTCCCGCCCGGCATCACGCTGGGCGTGCAGCAGTACCGGAACTGGTCCGGCGAACTGCGCGCCGACGACGTCTGGACCGCGGTACCCGCGCGCCCCTCGGATGTCGTGGTGTTGGCGAACTGGGCGCGGGCCAACGGCTATCGGCTGCGCCCGCGCGGAATGAGCCACAACTGGTCGCCGATCCTGATCCCCGCCGGCGCGGACACCTCGCACACCCTGCTGGTCGACACCACGCAGAATCTGACCGCGCTGGTGGTCAACCCGGGATCGCCCACCACGGTGACCGTGCAGACCGGGTGCAGCGTCGAGCGCCTGCTGACCCAATTGGAGCAGGCCGGGCGCGGGATGATCGCGACCACGGCGCCGGGCAAACTGAGCGTGGGCGGCGTACTGGCCATCGGCGCGCACGGCAGCGGGATCCCGACACCGGGCGAGACCCTGCCCCAGGGCGGCACCTACGGCACGCTGAGCAATCTGGTGTTGTCGCTGACCGCGGTGGTGTGGGACCAGGCCGCGGGCGCCTACGTACTCAAGACCTTCCAGCGCAACGACCCGGAGATCGGCCCGTTCCTGGTCCACCTGGGCCGCGCCTTCGTCACCGAGGTCACCCTCCAGACCAACGCGAATCAAAGGCTGCGCTGCCAGAACTTCTACCACGACCAGATCGGCACGCTGCTGGGCCCACCCGGCGGCGGCGGCAAGAAGCTCGCCGACTACATCCGCGACTCGGGCCGGGTCGAGGTGATCTGGTTCCCGTTCACCACCGTGCCCTGGCTCAAGGTGTGGAGCGTGGCACCGAGCAAGCCGTGGGTCTCCACCCGGATCGACAGTCCGTATCCGTACACGTTCGCCAACTTCGTCACCGAGGACCAGGCCCACTTCCTCGCCGACATCGCCACCGGCAATGTGAGCGCCACCGAGGTGTTCACCAACGCCGAGATGGCGGTGGTGGGTTCGGGCCTGATCGTGACCTGGACCTGGGACGTCTGGGGGTGGTCGAAGAACACCCAGCTCTTCGTCGAACCGACCACACTGCGCATCCACGAGGGCGGCTGGGCGGTGTTGACCGCGCGGGCCGACGTGCAGCGGGTGCTCAACGAGTTCTTCGCCAAGTACACGGCGTTGTTGGGCGCGTACAAGGCCAACGGCCAGTATCCGTGCAACAGTCCGATCGAGCTGCGGGTGACCGGCGTCGACCGGGCGAGCGAGGTGGTCACCGCGAACGCGGTCGAGCCGACGTTGTCCGCCGCCCGCCCGCGCCCCGACCACCCCGAGTGGGACACGGTGGTCTGGCTGGATGTGGCCACCCTGCCCGGGACGCCCGCCAACCACGACTTCTACCAGCAGATGGATGCCTGGATCTGGGGCAACTACACCGGCGACTACGCGTGCGTGCGGCCGGAGTGGTCCAAGGGCTGGGCGTACGGGGTCGGCGGCGCGTGGACCGACACGGCTGCCGTGACCGGCCGAATCCCGAATTCCTTCCGCACCGGCCTGCCCACGACGAGCAACTTCGACGCCGCCCGAGCCACGTTCGCCAAGTACGACCCGGGCCGGATCTTCTCCAACTCCTTCCTCGACGTCCTGCTGCCCTGACGGCACCATCCCGGCACCCGGCCCCGGTCACCCGCCTGCCGCGGAGCGACCCGCGCGGCGCCCTCCCCACCCGGTCCCGGCCGGGCGGGGAGGTACCGTTTTGCGGTGCGCACCGTGGAACTGACCCTGGACGAACCAACCGAACTGGCGGTCCGTCGGGTGTGGGACGAGTTGGCCGAGCTCGGCCTGCCCGGGCAAGGGCTGCGGCCGTCCGCCGCCAACCGCCCGCACCTCACCCTCGGCACATGTCCCGAACTCACCGACCCGATGCGCGCGTCACTCGCCGAGGCGCTCACCGCACTGCCCCTGGAGGTGGAGTTCACCCGCCCGGTGCGCTTCGGTGGCAGATCGCGCACCGTCGCGTGGGAGGTGTCGCCGACCGACGCGCTGCTCGCACTTCAACTGCGGGTGTGGCGCATCATCGATGCGCCGAACCCGTACCACCACCCGGCGGTCTGGACCCCGCACGTCACGCTCGCGCGCACGCTGCGCCCCGGTGACGCGTGGCAGGAGCGCGCGTGGCGGCTGCTTCGGGGACGGCCCGCCATGCCGGCCGTGCTGACCGGCGCGCGCAGCTACGACCATGCCACCGACTCGGCCGAGGACCTGCCGCCCGCCGACCGGGCCGCGCCGACAGAGGAGTGACCCGACTCGACCGGGCCGGCCTGGGCCGGCCGGGTCGTCACCGCGCGTTGGCGCCGGCGCCGTCGAGCCAGCCGTCATCCAACGCACCGTTGTCGTCGTGGACGACGAACTCGCGTTCCACCGAGGCGATTTCGTACCCGGTCAGCGCGCTCACCAGGGCCGCCGCCGCGGCTGCGGCAAACTCGTCGCCGACCCGGTGGCAGCGCTGGGTGACGAACCGTTCGGATCGCCCGTCCGCCCGGACGCGACGCGCGTTGTGCGACAGGTGCGCGCCGTGCCCGACCACCTCGGCGGCCAGTGCGGCCAAGTCGGCATCCCGGGTCAACACGAGCTTGAGGTGGTGCTCGAAGTACAGGTCGGGCCCGAGCGCACGCGCGTCCGCGTCCGTGCGCGGCACGCCGGGATGCCACGGCGCCGCCTCGATCTTGGTCCGGGTCACCGCGTATCCGTCCCGGCGCAGCACCACCGCCAACGCGGCGGCTCGCTCGCGGGCCCGGGCCAGGGTCGTGGTCGCCCGTTCGGTCAGCATCGGCTGGGACGTCGTGCGCCCGCGCGCGAGCACGATGTGGGTCAGCCCGACCCCGTATCCACCGGCCCTGCGAGCCAGTGTGTCCACGTCGTCCGTACCCACCGTGACGTGTGTCTCGAACTCCCCGACCAGGTCCGCGGGGAAGGCGCGGAGCTCGTCGCCGGCTCGGTGGGCCCGGCTGGTCTTCGTGGTTTCGGTCGACGCGTGCACCGCTTCATCCTCGCAGCAGGCCGCGGAGGGCACCGGGAATAATCGGAGCGCGGGCCACCTGCTCGGCTCCGCATAATGGCCCGCATGCCGACCCGAGCGGAAGAACTCGCCAGCACCCTGGACGCGCTGCCCCACCGCGAACGTACGCGGGAGATCGCCCGCGTCGCCCGGCAACTCCGCGACTCGGCCGAACTACCGACAATGCTGGGGGAGTTGGCCGGCCCCACCGGCTACGAGCGCGGGCTCGCGTTGACCATGGCGATCGTCGCGGGTGACGTCGAGTACGTGGTGCGGGCCACCCGCGATCGTGATCTCGCCCTGGCCCGGCGCGCGGTGAGCGCGGCCCGGACGCTCCCGGTGCCCGACGCGGTGTTGGCCGATTTGCTGGACGACGCCCCCTCGGCGCTGCGCGACACGATCTACCGCACCATCCGCACGGGCCGGCGCACCGCGCCGGCGGATCGCCTCATCGCGCGGGTGCTCGCGGTGCGCGGACCGACCGAGGCGGCCCGGGTGCTGCCGGCGTGCGGTCCCACCGCGGCGGCCGAGTACGTCGGGGTGCTCGGCCACGTCGACCGGGTCTGGGACACGTTCGTGCGCCGGTATCCGGCACTGGGCCTGGACGACGCGGAGCGCCGGCTGGCCGCCCTGCCCGTCTCGGACCGGGACGGGTGGTGGGCTCGGCACTGCGCCGGTGTGGTCGCGGCCGGTGAACGGTTCCCGCATCGGGTGCTCGACCTGATCGAGCGTCACCCCACCCGCGGGCCGCTGCCCTGGGCCTTCGTCGGCGGCGTCCAGCCGTTCGTCACCGCCGATCGGGCCCGGGTGCTGCGGCTGCTCGCCGCCTCAGAGCGGCGCGGTCGCACGTTGTCCGGGGTGAGCACGAGCGCGCTGCGCCGACTGGCCGCCGCCGGTCCCGGCTCCGCCGAACTGCTCGCGCTGGGCCGCGCGGTGCGCGACGACGAGGCGAGCACGGTCCGGCTGCTCAAGGCGCTGGCACCGAGCCTGCGCTCGGCTTTCCTCGACGCCGTACACGCCGACCGGGATCGCAGCCGGGACCTGCTCGGCGGTGCCCTGCTCGACGTGCTCCCGCACGCGCGTCGCCATGCCGAGGCGCGTCGGATGCTCGCGCTGCCCTCGATCGCGGCCGACGAACCGCGTCGGCTGCCCCTGCTCGCCTACCTGCCGCTCGCCGAGGCGCGAGCCGAACTCACCGCGACCACCCGGCTGCCCGACGCCGGTGCCCGAGCCGAGGGCTATCGGCGGCTGATCGCGTGTGCGGCCCGGTCCGGTGACCTCGAGCAGTTCGGCGCGACGCTGCGCACACTGACCCGACTGCGCAACGAGCAGGACCCGGTGCGCGGGGCCGCGTTGTCGGCGATCGCCGAGGCGCATCCGCGCCTGTTCGGCGCGGATGCGGTGGACGTGCTCACCGAGTTGGTGCGCGACACACTGGAGGCGCGGGACACCTCCTATCGCACCCGAGCCGCGCTGACAGACCTGGCCGGACGGCTGTTGACCCATCATGTCGTGGGCGGCGCACCGGAGTTGACCGGCTGGTCGCTGACCACCTTCGAGCGGGTGGCGGGCCGGTCGGGCACGATCCGCCTGGCCGGGCTCGCCGACAATCTGCGCCGAGGTCGCGAGCGGGAGATCCTGGAGGCACTGCTGCCGTGGATTCGGGCCCAGGTCGCCCGGGGCGACCTGTGGCTCGCCTTCGCCCTCGCCGGGACGCTGGGCCGGCGGGCCTGGGCACTGGAGCCGTTGCAGGAGATCCTGCACGAGGCCACCGGCGCCGGGTCGGACGCCGTCGCGAGCACCGCGATCTCGCTCTGGTTGGCCGATCCGCGGCGGCGCGCCGAACGGGTCGCCGAGCTGATCGGCCGGGACGAGTCGACAGCGACCCTGCCGGTGGTCCTGCGCGCGCTCGCCCAGCGGCGGACCGACCTGCTCGACGGCTACCTCGACGGCCGCACGTTGCGTGGCCGATTCGCCACGCGTGGCGTGCGGTGGATTCCGTACCTGCCGTTCGAGGCCATGGCCCGGCTGTTGCCCAGGCAACAGCGCGCCTATGCGGCGCGCTTGGTCGAACTCGCCGACGACGTCCGCCAGCACGGCGACACCCGGGTGGACGCGATCCGTCGGCTGGCCCGGGTGCCTCGGTTCGGCCGCCCGGAGTTGCTGCGCTATCTGACCGCCACCGAGGTGCCGTTGGTCGAGGCCGCACTGAGCGGGCTCACCCATACCGACGACCCCGGCGCGGCACTGCCGATCCTGCTGGCACACGTCGGCGACGACCGGGCCCGGGTGGCCGCGTACTCGATGGCGCGCGCCGCCCGGTACGTGGCGCCGAGCGTGCTCGAACCGGCGCTGCGCCGGGTGTTGTTCGAGCCGGCCAAGGTGACCTCGCGCAAGGAGGCGGCCCGGATCGCGTTGCGCGAGGCGCTGCCGGGCGCGGTGGAGCTGTTGGCGCAGGCGTGGTCGGCACCGGATCAGCATCGTGACGTGCGTGGCGCCATCGCGGCCCGATTGTCCACCCGACTGGACGACGAACGGTCGTGGGCCGTGCTGCGGGCGGGGATCGAGGGTCCGCGGGAGGCGGCCCAGGCGATCGTGGCCCGGCCGCCGGCCGCACTGGCGCCGGCCTGGCGGCCCGGGTACGCGCAGTTGCTCACCGCCGCGTGTGCGAGCGAGGACGTCCAGGTGCGGCGGGCCGCCTATCGGGCCTTCCCGCGCTGGGCCCGATACTCGCCCGCCGGTGTCACCGCGATCGCGAACGCGGTCCTGGACCCGACCGACCCGATCGGCCGGCGCGAGGCGGCCGACGCTCTGCACACCTTCACCACGGACGGCGTCGCACCGACGACCTACCTCGACGTGATCACGTCGTTGATCGCACAGGACGGCGCACCGGACGCGCCGAACGCCGAGCCGGATCGGGATCGACCGGCCCGGCGGCGGCTGACCGTGCTGCTCGACCGGGCGCGAGCGTGGGCGGAGCACAGCCCGGCCGAGTCCGCCGCGGTGTTGCGCCCGGTGCGCGCCGCGCTGGCCGCCGTGCCGGAGTTGCGGATCGAGGCGGCCACGCTGACCGCGTCCGGTCTGCCGTTGACGGGCGACGCGGTCGAGGCCGAACTGACCGACCTGGTCGAGCTGTGTGCCGGCCGGGCGTTGCCCGCGATCGCCGCGGCCGGCGTACTGCGTGATCGCCTCGCTCGGGCCGGCGCGCCGATCGAGTCGGCCGCGTCGGCGGCCGCCGCACGCGCGCTGGCCGCGCATCCGGCCCTTGCGGCCGGACTGTTCGGCTGCGAGCTGGTCCGGGCGCTCGGCGCCCGGGCCGGTTGGCCGGCCGAGTGGCGCGCGCTGCTGCGCGAGTTGCGCGCGCACCCGGACCCGGACGTGCGTGAGACGGCGTTGGCGATGCGCACCACCTCGTCCTGAGCCGCCGGCGAGGCGAGCGCACCGAATCGGGCGATCAGCTCTGTTCGGTGCGCAACAGCCGCAGGAACGCCTTGATTCCGGAGATCACTTCCTGGTTGTCCGTCAACCGGCTGATGGTGTCCTCGAATCGCCGACCGAGGGCGTCGATCTTGTGGTCGGTCGCGTGGAATTGCTCGGTCGTGCGCTCGGCGTCCTGTCCGGTCGTGGTCTTGAGCGAGCCGACCGTCTCGATCAGTTCCCTGGTCCGCTCGTCCAGGCCGTCGACCCTGCGCTCCAACGTGCCGACCCGCTCGATCAGCGCGAGCACGTCCTCACGCGGATGGGTCACCTCGCGCAGCATGTTCCGCAGCCGCTGACCCAGGTACTCCAGGTATGCCTGGCTGGGTCGGAACAGGGTGCTGAGCAGGTAGAACCCGGCGAACCAGTAGCCGACCACGCCACCGGAGGCCCAGGTGACCACCGCGATCACGGCCGCCGAGACGACATGCGCGCCGATCGCTCCCCACAACAACCGACGGGCGATCCGGCGCGCCTCCGGGTCGCGCCCCTCCGGGACCGCGAGGCCCTTCTCCCGGCTGATCGCGATCTCCTGGATCAGCTGTCGGGCCCGAAAATACAGATTCCACGGCACGGTCAGCACCGCGATCAGCCAGAACAGGCACAACGCGCCCGCGCCCAGCGACAACAGATCGGCCAACGACGTGTCGTTGACGAAATACAGGACGATGCCCAACACCGTCGTCCCGACCAGCAGCAAAGCTCCCAAGCCTTTGGCCGCGCTCACCCGAACTCCACTCCCCCACCCGGCGATCCGGTCGCCCGTGCCGGGCGACCTGCTCGGACTGTAGGGCAAGCCGGTCCCGCCCGCTGTGCCACCGGGGCGAACGGGCACACGCGTGCCCGGGATCCCGCGCCGGGCGGGCCGCGCGTCTCGCCGGCAACTTCGCACCGGCCCGACGAAAGGCGGGCCGGGGCAACAAGCCCCGACCCGCCGATCATCCGTGCCGATGGCCTACCGCGCGCCCAACTCCTCGGCGAGCGCGCTCGCGAACGCGTCGACGTCACCCTCGGTGGTGTCGAACGCAGTCATCCAGCGCACCTCACCGATCGACTCGTTCCACGTATAGAACCGGAACCGCTTCTGCATGCGCTCGGTGACGTCCGCGGGCAACACCGCGAACACCGCGTTCGCCTGCGGCATCCGGCTCAGCGTCACGCCGTCGAGGTCGGCGACCTTCTCCGCGAGCAGGGTCGCCATCGCGTTGGCGTGCCGCGCGTTGCGCAGCCACAGGTCGCCCGCGAGCAGCGCCTCGAACTGCACCGACACGAAGCGCATCTTCGAGGCCAGTTGCATCGCGGCCTTGCGCAGATACCCGACGCCACGCGCCGCGTCGGGGTTGAGCACCACGACGGCCTCGCCGAACATCAGGCCGCTCTTGGTGCCGCCGAAGGACAACACGTCCACACCGACGTCGGTGCTCAGCGCGCGCAGCGGCACGTCCAGCGCCGCGGCCGCGTTGGCCAGACGCGAGCCGTCCAGGTGCGCGAGCATGCCGTTCTCGTGCGCGTGCGCGACCAGCGCGGCGATCTCGTCCGGCGTGTAGACCGTGCCCAGTTCGGTGCTCTCCGCGAAGGAGACCACACGCGGCTGCGCCCGGTGCTGGTCACCCCAGCCCCACGCGTGGGTGTCCACGAGTTCGGGGGTGAGCTTGCCGTCGGGAGTTTCCACGGTGAGCAGTTTCAGGCCGGCCACCTTCTCCGGCGCCCCGCACTCGTCCACGTTGATGTGCGCGGACGCCGCGCAGATCACCGACTCCCACCGGTCGGTCATCGACTGGAGGCCGACCACGTTGGCACCGGTGCCGTTGAACACCGGGAACACCTGGGCGCGTTCACCGAAGTGCGCACGGAAGACGTCGGTGAGGTGCTCGGTGTACACGTCCTCGCCGTACGCGATCTGATGCCCGCCGTTGGCCGCGCCGATCGCGGCCAGCACCTCGGGGTGTATGCCCGCGTAGTTGTCGCTGGCGAAGCCGCGCGCGTCGGGGTCGTGACGCGGGGTCAGGGAACGTTCAGGCACAGTCTTTTCCCGTTCAGGTCGATTGCCGCGGTGGTCCACAGGCCGGCGATCTCGTCGGCCAGATCGGCCACGTCGGTGAAGCCGGCGAATTTGGCGTTGGGTCGAGCCTCTCGCATCGCGTCGTTGACGAGCGCCTTGACCACGAGGATGGTGGCCGCCGCGTCCGTCTCGGCGAACGCGTCGGCGAGCGCGAGCGTCCAGGTCTCCGCGGCCGCCTTGGCCGCAGCGTAGCCCGCGTTGCCCTGGGTCGGTCGGCCGGCCGCCGCCGCGGAGATCAGCACGAACCGCCCGCGCGCACTGCGGGCGAGCGCCTCGTGGAAGGCCAGGCTGGTGTGTTGCACGGTACGCACGAGCAGGTCGTGCAGGAACGCCCAGTCCTCCAGCGAGTTGTCGCCGAACTTCTTGCCCCCGCGCCACCCGCCGACCAGGTGCACGAGCCCGTCCACGCGCCCGTGCTCGCGCTCGACGTCCGCCGCCCACCGGTGGGTGGCGGCCACGTCGAGCAGGTCCACCACCGCGCCGTGTGCGCCGGGCGCCGCGTCCACGCTCTCCCGCAACCGTTCGGCGTCCGCGTCCGCGCCGTACACATGCGCACCGGCCCGCGCCAGCCGGGCGAGCACCGCGCGTCCGGTCGGCCCACCCGCGCCCGCGACCGCGATCACCGCGCCGTCGAGACCGTTCATCACACCCACTCCTCGTTCACCGTGCCGTTCGTCTCGGCCTTGCCCAAGCTCGCCGCGCGGGCCCGGCGGGCCCCGCGACCTCGTTGCGCGCACCCTCGCCGAGCCGGGTGCGGCGTACCGGTCACGACGCCTCGGCCGCCCGCCCCGTCGAATCCTTCGCGAGGTCCTGCATCGGGCTGTCCGAGGTGATCCCCCGGGTCGAGGCGATCACGTCGCGCAGCCGCCGGTTGAGCGCCTCGTAGAACATGCTCAGCGGGAACTCGTCCGGCAACACCGCGTCCACGAGCGCCTTGGGCGGCCCGTCCATCGGCAGCGCGGCGGGCCCCTTCGCCCACACCGAGCCGGGGTGCGGCGGCACGTACTCGGCGACCAGCGTGTAGCCGGCCAGCCAGTGGCCGACCTTCGAGCGATCCACACCCTCGCGGTAGAGCCGGTCCACCTCGTCGTAGAGCCCGAGCACCGCGTCGGTGATCCGGTCCCAGTCCACGACGAGCCGATTGTCCGCCCACTCCAGCACGCCCGCCCGGTGCAGGTAGGCGAACAGCAGTTGCCCGCCCAGCCCGTCGTAGTTGCGCACCCGGCCACCGGTGACCGGGAAGCGGAACAGCCGGTCGAAGATCACCGCGTACTGCACCCGGCGCGCGGTCGACACACCCTCGGCGGCCAGCGTGACCGCCTCGCGGAACGCGGTCAGGTCACACCGCAGCTCCTCCAGCGCGTACATCCAAAACGGCATGCGCTGCTTGATCATGAACGGGTCGAACGGCATGGGGCCGCGCATGTGGCTGCGGTCGTGGATCAGGTCCCACAACACGAACGCGTCCTGGGCGAGCTGCTGACTCTGCACCAACTCCGCGGCTTCCGACGGAAGGTCCAGGCCGAGCGTCTGCGACGCGGCGGCCGCGACCCGACGAAAGCGCGCCGCCTCACGGTCGCAGAAGATGCCGCCCCAGGTGTACGTGGGCACCTCGCGCACGGCCACCGTCTCGGGGAAGAGCACCGCCGAGTCGGTGTCGTAACCGGCGGTGAAGTCGACGAACGCGATCGGCACGAACATCGCGTTGTCGTAGCGCCCGGCCTCCAACTCGGCCAGCCACTGCGGCCACACCACGCGCAACAGCACCGCCTCGACGTTGCGGTTCGGGTTGCCGTTCTGGGTGTTCATCGGAAACACCACGAGGTGCTCCAGTCCGTCCCGGCGGTCCCGCTCCGGGCGGAACGCCACGAGCGAATCCAGGAAGTCGGGGCGGCCGAAGCCCCCCGCCGACCAGCGCCGGAAATCGGCCACGACCGCGTCGAGGTACGCCTCGTCGTGCGGGAACAGCGGTGCGAGCCCGGTGATCGAGGAGGTGATGTCGGCGACCAGCGCCCGCGCGGACTCATGGCCCGACGGCTCGATCGAACCGTCCTTGGCCTGCAGCGGACGCAGGTCGGCGACGGATTGCTTGAGCACGGGCCACAACGGGTGATCGACGGCGGTACGGACGGCTACGGGGGTCATGTTGGACATGGAACCCTCTCAGGAGAAAGCAGGAACCACGGTCAGATGAACCTACGTCAAAAGATTTTAACGCCGCAAGGCCCTTTCAAACGCAATCTTATCGTCACGGGTACGTTTTGCCCGAAAAAGTTGAGATTGCGATCAAGGTGCTTCCGATCACATCCGCAGGTCGACGCACCTCGGGACGGCGCTTGGCGGAAGACACAAGGTTTCGCCGGCTCGGCCGGCGAGGGCTGTGGCTGTGGCTGTGGCCGTCGACCGTCCATCCGACGCCTCCCTACAGTCTCGTTCCATTGAACGGAATATTGACTCCGCATAACGGAATAGTGGCCAGGGGGACGCCCCGGCCCCGTATCCACTCCCACTGCCCGATCCTGCGATCCCATACATCCGATGCGCCGGGCCGTGGCGCGACGGCACGATCCCGGCCATCCCGCCGGGTCGGGGGGACGGCAGCGCCCCGGGCCGCCCATCGTCGGCGGCCCGGCCGCTCCGGTCCCGCAACCGGTCCTCGGCGGCGCGGGCATCGTGCCGATCCCGGGGCCGGCAACGCCCTTCGGTCGCGGGCCACTTGCCTCGACGGCGCCCGAACACGGGCGTAGGCCCCGCCGAAGTACTCGGCGGGGCCTACGTCGTGACGGTGGATCAGATGGCGAGCTGGGTGCCCACGGCGATCACGTTCGGGTTGCCCCCGATGACGCTCGCGTTGGCGGCGTACAGGGCCTTGTAGCCACCCTTGACGCCGAGCTTGGCGGCGACCCCGGACAGCGTGTCACCGGCCTTGACGGTGTAGGCGCCGGAGCCCGAAGACTGCTTGGTCGCGGCGGACTTCGGCGCGTCGTGCTTCGGTGCGGCCTGCTTCGGCTGCACCCGGACCTTGGCCGTGTCGTCGGCGGGGGTCTTCGGCGCGTTCTCGGTCACGGACTCGGCCTTGGGTGCGGCCTTCGGCTCGACCTTGCTCTTGGTCTTGCCGGTGGTCGACGAGTCGGCCGTGGCGGAGGCGTTGCCGCCCTTGCCCAGACCGGCCTTCTGCGAGCAGATCGGCCAGGCGCCGGGACCCTGGCTCGCCAGGACCCGCTCGGCGACCGCGATCTGCTGGTCCTTGGTGGCGTGCGCGGCGCTGGGGGCGTACTGGCTGCCGCCGAACGCGTTCCAGGTGCTCGGGGTGAACTGCAGACCGCCGGTGAAGCCGTTGCCCGTGTTGATGCTCCAGTTCCCGGTGCTCTCGCACTGGGCGACCGCGTCCCACGTGGACGAGGACGCGGCGCTCGCGCTGCCCGCCATGCCCATGAGGGGAAGGACGAGACCCGCACCGGCGGCGACGGCGATGCCGGCGCGACGGCCACGAGAGAGCGAGCGAACGGGAGCGGTGATGGCACGGAAGGTCATTGATTACCTCGTCGGGCGCCTACGAAGTTAGCTGTCGGGTTCGGACGATTGGCCCGGCCTCGCCTGGAACAGGCATGGCTTCACCCCAGACATCGACATGGCCGATGTCGGCACTCACTTGGTTCCCCCGCTCCTGCCGCCAGTCGATATCGACTGCGTCCCTCGGGCGGCGGCAGGATTCGGCGTACCGCCCGGGGAGTCCGCTTGTGCGAACAACCACGAAGCTACGCACCGCTCCGCCGGGCCGGCAAACATTTCGGGTGATTTGTGAGGTGCCCCATAGGGAGGAATAGCACCGATTTGCCCGATATGTCGCCAACCTTGCAGGTCACGGCGCCGGCGCCCACGGTGCGCGGCCGCGTGATCACCCGTGCTTCAGCGACGAGCTATTCCGTCGCGGGCAGCTCCACAGGTACGACTACCCGTTCCTCGTCCCAGAGGAACGTCGCACCGCCGGTCGCGAAATTGGCGAGATCGGCCACCGTGGCCCGGCCCTGCGGCGAATCCAGGGTCGCTTCGATACCCGCGCGAGTCGGTGCGTACAGCCCGACCACCAGGTAATAGGGCGGCTGCGCGCCGGACGGATCCGGTTCGCACTTGCCGATGGTCCAGCCGGTCAGCCCGGGCATGGTGCGGGCGAGCGGCAGGTGCTTCTCCCAGTAATAGGTGTCGAACGCCGCCGGGTCCTCGGGGCGGCCATAGAGCACGGTCAGCTTGTACACGCCGACTCCTCACGATCGTGCGGTGGATGTGTGTCCTGCGGGTGGTGCCCTGTGCGTCCGGCGGATGGTGCCCGGATGGGTTCGCGCGTGCGCTAGCGGACGGCGATGCCCTTGAACGCCCGTGCCTGGTCGGTAATGGCCACCTCGGTCGGCAGCCGTTCCATGCTGGAGGCGCCGAAGAAGCCCACCACGCCGGTGGTGTGGGCCAGCACGTACGCGGCGTCCTCGGGTTCGGCGATCGGCCCGCCGTGGCACAGCACCAGCACGTCGGGGTTCACCTCCGCCGCCGCGTCGCGCATGCGTTGCACCCGCTCCACGGCCTGGTCGAGCGAGACCGCGGTGGTCGCGCCGATGCTGCCCTTGGTGGTCAGCCCCAGATGCGGGACCAGGATGTCGGCGCCCGCCGCGGCCATCGCGCGGGCCTGCTCGGCGTCGAAGACGTAGGGGGCGGTGAGCAGACCGCGCTCGGCGGCCAGCCGGATCATCTCCACCTCCAGGTCGTAGCCCATCCCGGTCTCCTCCAGGTTCTGCCGGAAGACGCCGTCGAACAGGCCGACCGTGGGGAAGTTCTGCACACCCGCGAAGCCCATCGCGGCGAGCTGGTCCAGGAAGTGCGGCATGATCCGGAACGGATCGGTGCCGCACACACCCGCCAGTACCGGGGTGCGCCGGACCACGGGCAGCACCTCGCCCGCCATCTCGACCACGATCGCGTTGGCGTCGCCGTAGGGCAGCAGCCCGGCGAGTGAACCCCGGCCGGCCATTCGGTAGCGGCCCGAGTTGTAGATGATGATCAGGTCCACGCCGCCGGCCTCGGCACACTTGGCCGACAGTCCCGTGCCCGCGCCCGCGCCGATCACGACGCCGCCCTGCTCGACCGTCCGGTGCAGCCGGCCCCGCGCCTCGCGTCCGTTCATCTCAGTCCACACGTCCCTTCGTGATCATTTCGTGCAGTCGATCCGCAGCCGCCGTGGCGAACTTCGGATCGTTGATGTCCGTCGCCGCCTCGTGCAACTCGACGGAGCTATCCGCGAGTCCGGCTCGCAGTTCGTCGAACAGCGCCTTGTCGGCGACGGAATCGTAGAAGGGCGCGCCCTCGACGTCGATCGCCGAGACCCCGTGCAGTGGCAGGTAGAGCGCGGTGGGACCGGTCGCGGCGGCCAGCTTGGCGGCGATCCGGCGACCCAGCTCGGCGTTCTCCGCGGGTGTGGTGCGCATCAGCGTCACCGTCGGGTTGTGCACGTACAACTGCCGCTCCTCGAACCGCGCGGGCACGGTGTCGCGCGGGCCGAAGTTGACCATGTCCAGCGCTCCCACGCTGACCACCTGCGGCAGCCCCATCCGCCCGGCCGCGGTCAGCCGCTCGGGGCCCGCGCTGAGCACCCCGCCGACCAGGTCGTCGGCCAGCTCGGTGGTGGTCAGGTCGAGGATCCCGGCCAAAAAGCCCGCCTCGGCCAGATTCTCCATCGACGTGCCGCCCGCGCCGGTGGCGTGGAAGACCAGCACCTCGTAGCCCAGCTCGGTGAGCCGCTCGCGCGCGGCGTCCACCGCCGGGGTGGTCACCCCGAACATCGACGCGGCAACCAAAGGACGCCCCTCGCCGGTCACTCCCGCGACCGCCGCGCGATCCTCCGCGTAACCGCCGGCCATCCCCGCGATCGCATCCGCCGCGTTGCCCAGGATGCGCTCGGAGAGCCGGTTGATCCCGGCGATGTCCACGACGCTGTACATCATCGTCACGTCCACCGCGCCGACGTACGGCGACACGTCGCCCGCCGCCATCGTGGAGACCAGCAGCTTGGGCACGCCCACCGGCAGCGCCCGCATCGCGTGGGAGGCGATGGCCGACCCGCCCGAGCCGCCCATCGCGAGCACGCCGTCCACCCGGCCCTCCTCGTAGAGCTCGCGCAGGATCGACGCGGCTCCCTCGGCCATCGCGGTGGTCGCCGCACCCCGGTCGGCCCGGGTGCGCAGGTCGGCCAGATCGGTGCCGGCCGCCGCCGCGACATCGGCCGCCTGCACGTCGGCCTGGGCGAGCGACTCGCCGAGCACGCCCACGTTCATCAACACCACCTCGGCTCCCCTGGCACGCAGCCGGTAGGCCAACCACGCGTATTCGGATCCCTTGGTGTCGAGCGTTCCGATCAGTACGACGGTGGGCATCGGTGCCTCCGGTGGGTCGGTAGGGCTGGCCGGGTTGACGCTTCGGCGGCGAACGGCCGCGCACAGTAACCCAACCGGATGATCATGGCGATTGAAAGCACCGTGCGGTAGGACGGGAGGCGAGTTCCGAAGATTTGGCACGTCACGGAGGTATCGATGACGGAGGAACCGGACGGACGGGTCGCAATCGTCGCCGGAGCGGGCGACGGCATCGGGCGCGCCTGCGCGCTGGCCCTGGCCCGCACCGGTGCGGATCTGGCGCTGGCCGCGCGACGACCCGAGCCGTTGCGGCAACTCGCGGACGAGATCCGCGAGCTGACGGGCCGTCGGGTGATCGCGGTGCCGACCGACCTGGCCGACCAGGCCGGGTGCCAAGCGCTGGTGGACACCGCGGCGGGCGAACTCGGCCGGGTGGACGTGGTGGTCAACGTCGCGACGTACAACCCGCCGGGCCGGCTGGAGGAGTTGGATCCGGCGGAGTTTCGGCGGGCGTTCGAGATCAACGTGCTCGGCGTACTGGCCGTCTCGCGTGCCGCGCTGCCGTACATGCGCGCGGTCGGCGGTGGGTCGATCGTGCAGATCAGCTCCGAGGCGCCGCGCGCGAAACTGGTGAACCTGGGCGCCTACGCGGCGACCAAGGCCGCGATGGAGGTCGCCTCCGGTGTGCTGGCCAAGGAGGTCGGCCCGGACGGCGTGCGGGTCAACGTGGTCGTCGCGGGCTACACCGACAACGCCAAACTGGCCGCGTACATCGCCGACATCGCCGCACGCCGGGACGTGCCCGAGGCGGAGGTACGCGCCGAGATGACCAAGTCGTCGGCGCTGCGCCGGATCACCCGGCCGGAGGACATCGCGGACGCGGTCGCGTTCCTGGCCTCGTCCGGGGCCCGGGCCATCACCGGCACGATCACCCCGGTCACCTCGGGCGTCTCCTTCGGCTGACCGCGGAGCTCGCGGCGGCGCACGGCGGCCCACATCCGCCACACCCGCCACACCCGCGAGCGCGCTCAGCGCAGCTTGAGCGCCAGGAAGAAGTCCACCTTGTCCTCCAGCCGGGCCAGTCGACGCCCGGTCAGCTCCTCGATCCGGCCGATCCGATAGCGCAGCGTGTTCACGTGTACGTGCAACCGCGCCGCGCACCGGGTCCAAGACCCGTCGCAGTCCAGGAACACCTCCAGCGTGCCCGCCAGATCGGCCTGGTGGCTCGCGTCGTACGCGCGCAGCGGCTCCAGCAGCCGCCCGCGAAACGCCCGCCGCACGTCCTCTGGCACCGCGGCCAACAGCGCCACGTGCGAGGCGAGTTCGGCGTGCCCGACCACCTCGACCCGGCCGGACCTGGTGCCGGCGATCCGGCCCGCGTGCCAGGCTTCCTCGAGCGCGCCGCGCAGCCCGTCCGCGCGGGCCACCGGCGCACTCACCCCGATCCGCACCCGCACGCCGCCCGCCGCCGGTCCCTCCAGCGCGGCCAACCGCTCGCGCAGCAGTCGGGTGGTGGAGTCCGGCTCGGTGCCGTCCCGATCCGGTGAGCCCTCACCGGGAACAAGGGCCACCGCGCCCGGCCCGGTCTCCGACACCAGGGCGTCACTCGGTTGATCCGCCAACGCCTCCTCAAGGAGCACCCGGGCCAGCCGCCGGGCGTCGCGCGAGGGCAGATCCGCGATGGTGGCGGTGACGAACCGCCAGTGCGTCCGGTCCGCACCGTCCGGTTCCGCGACCCGCAGCCGCGCGGCCACCTCGACCGGGTCGGCGCCGGCCGCGAGCAGGTTCAGCACGTCCTCGGACAACCGCCGGGTGCGCCGGCGCCGATCCTCGACCCGGTCCCGGCCCACCGACACCAGCCGGACCAGCTCACCCAGCAGCGCCTGGTGCCGGTCCGGCCAGTCGGTGACGTCGTCCTCGACCGCGAGGAACCAGTCGCCCCACGTGTCCAGGTCGACCGAGCCACCCGCCTCGGGCACCGGAAGCAGCGAGAACGAGCGCCCGTCGACCCGATGGCGATACGGCACTCCGGCCTTGCGCTCGCGCGCGGCGAAGTGCGCGCGGGCCATCTTCACCCGCAGCCCCGGCGCCAGATCGGGCCCACCGGCCGCGGCCTGGCGCCCGGTCAGCGAAAGCACCCAGCAGTGGATGTCGATGTCGGCCGCGATCAGCCCGAGCACCCCGTCCAGGCCCGCCCCGCCGGCGGCGGCCTGCACCAGCCGTCGATGCCGGTCGACCACCGCGGTCAGGTCGGTCGCCCGTTCGGCGGAGATCCGACGAATCACGAATTCGGTCAGATGCGCGAAGGAGAGCTCCTCCTCGACCGCGAACAGCGGCAGGTGGTGCCGCTCGCACGCCCGCATCAGATCCACCGGGATGTCGCCGATCTCGGCCTGCCCGGCGGCCAACGCGGTGGCCCCATGCGCGGTCAGGACTCGGACGAAGCGATCCGAGTCCTCAGGCCCCGCACGCCAGCCCATGCCGGTCAGCACCAGGGCGCCGGCGGTCAGGTATCGACTGGGATCGTGCAGGTCGGTGGTCATCACGGCCCGCACCGACCGGTCCAGCTCCTCCTCGCCCACCAGCAGCCGGATCCCGGGTATGCCGACACCGGTCATGCCATCGCCGAGAAGTGCGCGCAATCGCATCGACGGCCCCCTCTCGATCGTGCCGGCACGGCCCGGGCGCACACGGCGGATCCGTCATACCGGTTCGACGACCGGACCGACACTTGGAGAAAAGTACGGGAACCACGCCCACTTGACACGCCTGGGTCATGTCTTTGGTGGGTACTCACAGTGACCCTCGTCTCGGTGTACTGGTACGCACCCTTCGATCCGTCAGGCCCGAAGCGAAGCGCCCCCGCGGCGGGTACAAGGACGTCAGGGCCATACGCAAGGCAGAAGGAGACACCCGTCATGGAATTCCTGCGGCCCGCGACGTGGGAGGAGGCGCTCGCCGTCAAGGCGCAGCACCCGTCCGCGGTTCCGATCGCCGGTGGCACCGACGTGATGGTCGACCTGAACTTCGACCGCCATCGTCCCGACGCACTGCTCGATCTCAACCGTATCCACGAGCTGCACACATGGCAGATCGCGGACGACGACACCGTGCGCCTGGGTGCCTCCGTGCCGTACTCGAAGATCATCGACGCATTGCCCGACCGGCTCCCGGGCCTGGCGCTGGGCGCGCGCACGGTCGGGTCACCACAGATCCGCAACCGGGGCTCGGTCGGCGGCAACCTGGGCGGCGCATCGCCCGCCGGCGACGCGCACCCGCCGCTGCTCGCGTCCGGCGCCACGGTCGAGGCCGCCTCGGTACGCGGCACCCGACTGATCCCGATCGACGACTTCTATCTCGGGGTCAAGCGCAACGCACTGGAGCCGGACGAGCTGATCCGGGCGATCCACATCCCCTCGGCGACCGGGCCGCAGCAGTTCGCCAAGGTCGGCACGCGCAACGCGATGGTGATCGCGGTCTGCTCGTTCGCGGTCGCGCTGCACCCGCGGGCCCGCGACGTGCGCACCGGGATCGGCTCCGCGGCGCCCACCCCGCGCCGGGCGAGCGAGGCCGAGGCGTTCATCCGTGCCGAACTCGACGACACGGGCCTGTGGACCTCCGCCGGCGAGCTGCCGCTGTCCACCGCCAAGCGCTTCGGCGAACTGGTGGCCCGGGCCGCCGCGCCGATCGACGACGTGCGCGGCTCGGCCGCGTATCGCCGGCATGCGCTCGCCGTAATGGCCCGCCGCACCTTGCTTTGGACCTGGAACGACCACCGCGCCACCGGGAGGGCCGCCGCATGAAGGTCACATTCACCGTGAACGGCCGCCCGACCGAGGCGGACGACGTGTGGGAGGGCGAGAGCCTGCTCTACGTGTTGCGCGAGCGGGTCGGGCTGCCCGGTTCCAAGAACGCGTGCGAGCAGGGCGAGTGCGGTTCCTGCACGGTCTATCTGGACGGCGATCCGGTCTGTTCGTGTCTGGTCGCGGCCGGCCAGGTGCAGGACCGCGAGGTCGGCACCGTCGAGGGCCTGGCGCAGGGCGACACGCTGGACCCGGTCCAGCAGGCGTTCGTGGACGCGGGCGCCGTGCAGTGCGGATTCTGCACGCCGGGCCTGCTGGTCCAGACGCACGACCTGTTGAACCGGGCGCATCACCCCTCGGACGCGGAGATCCGCGAGGCGCTCTCCGGCAACCTGTGCCGCTGCACCGGCTACGAGAAGATCATGGACGCGGTCCGCCTGGCCGCCGCCCGCAAGGCGGACGCCCGCGATGCGGCCCCGACCGGCCTGGAGGGCTGAGCCGTGGCCGCTCTGACCAAGCCGAAGAACCTTCAGGACGTGGCCGCGCCCGGCCGGGACGGCGTCGGCGCCTCGCCGCTGCGCCCGGACGGCATCCTCAAGGTCAAGGGCGACTTCGCCTATTCCTCGGACCTGTGGCACGAGGACATGTTGTGGGGCATGGCGCTGCGCAGCCCGCACGCCCGGGCCCGGATCCTGTCCGTGGACGTCTCCGCGGCACTCGCCCAGCCGGGTGTGTACGCGGTGCTCACCCACGAGGACATCCCCGGCAGCAAGTTCTACGGCCTGGAGATCCGGGATCAGCCGGTGCTCGCCATCGACGAGGTGCGCTTCCACGGCGAACCGATCGTGATCGTCGCGGCCGACCATCCCGAGACGGCGCGGCGCGCGATCGCCAAGATCGTGGTCGAGTACGACGTGCTGCCCTCGATCGGGCCGGTCGAGGCGTTGGACCCGGAGCGGTACGGCTACGTGCACGCCCCCGCCGACTACAAGGCACACGCCTTCGGCAACATCGTGCACAGCCAGCACATCCACCACGGCGACGGGGACTCGGCCGAGGTGCGCGCGCTCGCCGACGTGATCGTGCGCGGCGAGTACGAGGTCGGCATGCAGGACCAGGCGTTCCTGGGCCCGGAGTCCGGTCTCGCGGTGCCCGCCGAGGACGGCGGCATCGACCTGTACATCGCCACCCAGTGGCTGCACGTGGACCGACAGCAGATGTGTCCGGTGCTGGGCCTGCCGCCGGAGAAGGTGCGGCTCACCCTGGCCGGCGTCGGGGGTGCGTTCGGCGGGCGCGAGGACATCTCGATGCAGGTGCACGCGTGTCTGCTCGCGCAACACACCGGCAAGCCGGTCAAGATCGTCTACAACCGCGAGGAGTCGTTCTTCGGCCACGTGCACCGCCACCCCGCGACGATGGTGTTCGAGCACGGTGCCACCCGGGACGGCAGGTTGGTCTTCGTCAAGGCCGAGATCGTGCTGGACGGCGGCGCCTACGCCTCGACGTCGCCCGCGGTGGTCGGCAACGCGGCCTCGCTGGGCATCGGCCCGTATGTGATCCCCCATGCGGCGGTCGACGCGACCGCGGTGTACACCAACAACCCGCCGTGTGGCGCGATGCGCGGCTTCGGCGCGGTGCAGATGTGCTTCGGCTACGAGACGCAGATGGACCGACTGGCCGCCGAACTTGGCCTGGATCCGGTCGAGTTGCGCCGGATGAACGCGATGGAGCAGGGCTCGGTACTGCCCACCGGGCAGGTCGTGGACGCCCCGGCGCCGGTCGCCGAGTTGCTCCGGCGGGTCAAGGAGATGCCGCTGCCGGAGGTGGAGAACTGGCGTACGGCGGACGGGCCGGACGTGCGCGAGCTGCCCGGCGGGCTGTCCAACACCACGCACGGCGAGGGCGTCGTGCGCGGGATCGGCTACGCGGTGGGCATCAAGAACGTCGGCTTCTCCGAGGGCTTCGACGACTATTCGACGGCCCGGGTCCGACTGGAGGTGATCGGCGGCGCGCCGGTCGCGCTGGTGCATACCGCGATGGCCGAGGTCGGGCAGGGCGGGATCACCGTGCACGCGCAGATCGTGCGCACCGAGTTGGGTGTGGACCAGGTGACCATGGCGCCGGCGGACACCCGGGTGGGCTCGGCCGGTTCGACGTCCGCGTCCCGGCAGACGTACATGACCGGCGGTGCGGTCAAGCAGGCGGCCGAAGCGGTGCGCGCCGTGGTGCTCGCCCGGGGTCGGGACCGGTACGGCTGGGCGCCCGCGTTCGCGGCGGGCCTGCGCCTGGCCGGCGGCAAGGCGCTCACCGCCGCGGGCGAGGTGGTCGCCGACCTGGTGGACCTGCTCGGCGACGAACCGGTGGACGAGACCACCGAGTTCCGCCACCGCCCGACCGAGGCGTTCGACAAGGTCACCGGGCAGGGCTTCGGGCACGTCCAGTACACGTTCTGCGCCCACCGCGCGGTCGTGGACGTGGACGTGGAACTGGGCCTGGTCAAGGTGATCGAGCTGGCCGCCGCGCAGGACGTCGGCAAGGCGATCAACCCGCTCGCCGTGGTCGGCCAGATTCATGGCGGCAGTACCCAGGGGCTGGGCCTGGCGGTGATGGAGGAGATCATCGTCCGGGACGGCAAGGTCCGGAACCCGTCGTTCACGGACTACCTGATCCCCACCATCCTGGACACCCCGCCGATGCCGGTGGACGTGCTCGAACTGGCCGATGCCCACGCCCCGTACGGGCTGCGCGGGGCCGGCGAGGCACCCACGCTCTCCTCCACGCCGGCCATCGTCGCGGCGATCCGCGCGGCGACCGGACTGCCGCTGAACCGGGTGCCGGTTCGGCCGGAACACCTCACCGGGACCTGAGACACCGTCAGTTCCGGTTCTTCGACCGCGGTACGGTCCCGGCGGCGGCGCAGACGTCTCCCCCGGGACCGGACCGGACCGACCGAGCACGGCCGATCGCCGTGTCGTCGAACGGACGCGCCCCCACGCAGGAAGGTCGCCGCACTCGCCTGCCCGAAGGAAGGACTCGGGCGGCTTCGACGCGGCGATCGGCTCCACCCCAACAACGCCTAGGACACTTGGGAGTGGGAAGTGGCTCAGACCTCCCCGCGTTCGCGGCGGGCCTGCGCCTGGCCGGCGGCAAGGCGCTCACCGCCGCAGGCGAGGTGCGCCGTACGCCCTGGCCATCGTCGTCGACGTCGGCGGGAGCGCGCCCCGCCTTCCGGGCGCGGCGCTCGCGGTGGCCGCCGACGGCACGGTCGTCGGCAGCGTCTCGGGCGGGTGTGTGGAGGGCGCGGTGTACGAGCTGTGCCGCGCGGCGCTGGAGAGCGGTCTCCCGGTGCTCCAGCGCTTCGGCTACAGCGACGAGGACGCCTTCGCCGTCGGGCTGACCTGCGGCGGAGTGCTGGACGTGTTCGTCCAACGCGGCGGCGACCCCGCTGCGGAGGCGGCCTTGGCCGCGGCCGAGCGGGACATCCCCGTGGCCGCGGCGTACGGGCACGACGCCGCTCCGGCCCCGACGGGGTGAGGCCCCCGGCTGGAGCCGGGGGCCTCACGACATACTGGCGAGAGCAGGGTCAGTCGCGCTTCATCGACCCCTTGATCTTGTTGATCGCCTCGTTGGCCTTGTCCTTGGCGCCCGCGACGGCTTCCTTGGCTTTGGCCGAGCCCTGGTCCTGCTGACCCTCGTCGCGCAGATCCTCGTTTCCGGTCGCCTCGCCGAGCTTCTCCTTGGCCTGGCCGCTGACGTCCTGGGCCTTGTTGCGGATGTTGTCGTCGGTGCCCATGTCTCGGGTCTCCTGTCGCGATTGACCGCGCGCGTCCGTTGATCGCGCGACGTCCAGCCCGACCTATAACCGCAATCGACCCATTCGACACACTTTCGTGATACTCGTGACCTTTGTCACCTGGGTCGGGAGATCTCCACGTTCTCCAGCACACCCAGCGCGTCGGGCACCAGGACCGCCGCCGAGTAGTACGCCGTGACCAGGTAGGAGATCAGCGCCTGCTCGTTGATACCCATGAAACGCACCGACAGGCCGGGCTGGTACTCGTCCGGCAGCCCGGTCTGATGCAGACCCACGACACCCTGGTCGTCCTCACCCGTACGCAGTACCAGAATCGAACTGGTGCGCGCCTCGGAGATCGGGATCTTGTTGCACGGGAAGATCGGTACGCCGCGCCAGGCCGGGATCTGGTTGCCGCCCACATCCACCGTGGTCGGGTACAGGCCGAGCCGACTGCACTCGCGGCCGAACGCGGCGATGGTGCGCGGGTGGGCCAGGAACAGCCGCGAGCCGCGCCGGCGACTGAGCAGTTCGTCCATGTCGTCCGGCGTCGGCGGGCCGGCCTGGGCCTGGATCCGCTGTTCGTAGTCCGCGTTGTGCAGCAGACCGAACTCGGGGTTGTTGATCAGCTCGTGTTCCTGCCGCTCGCGCAACGCCTCGATGGTCAGTCGCAGCTGCTGCTCGATCTGATCCATCGGGTGGTTGTACAGGTCGGCCACCCGGCTGTGCACCCGCAGCACGGTCTGGGCCGCACTCAACTCGTACTCGCGCGGGTGGAGTTCGTAGTCCACGAAGCTGCCCGGCAGCACCGCCTCGCCGTGATGGCCGGCGGACATCGGGATCTCCGCCTCGCCCCTCGCGTTCTGCGGGCGGGCGCTGCTCTCGGCGTATTCCGCGAGGTGCTCGCGCAGGCTGTCGGCGTGCAGCCCGTCGAACGCGTCCCTGGGCAGCTCCAGCACGATCACCGAAGTGGCCGCCGTGGCCGTGTAGTCCCACGACGATTGACGGTCGACGAGCATCTTCTCGCCGAAGTGGTCACCGTCGCCGTGCAGCCCGAGCGAGGTGCGATCGCCGTAGGGGCCCACCCCGGATTTGGCGATCTTGCCGTGCACGACCAGGACCACCCGGTCGTTCGGCTCGCCCATCGTCGCGAGCGTCTCCCCCGCCGCGTATTCCCGGCGTACGAAGCGGTCCGCCAGCGTGCGCAGCACCTCGTCGTCCGCGAACCCGCGCAGCGGAGCGAGTTCGCACAACTCCGCCGGAATCACCCGGACTTCGGATCCGGTCTGGACGAACTGCACGCGCCCGTCGCCGATCCGGTAACTCAGCCGCCGGTTGACCCGATACGTACCACCCGACACCTGGACCCACGGCAACATCTTCAGCAGCCACCGCGACGTGATGTCCTGCATCTGCGGGACCGTCTTGGTGGTGGTCGCGAGATTTCGCGCCGCCGCCGTCGCAAGGCTCGAACGAGCCTGCGTGTCCCGGGCTTCACTTTCCGTGCCGGCCCCAGCATCGATCGACAACGATTTCGCCTCCCCTGGATGAGCCGGCCCGCTCCCCTGGCTGAACCGGTCTGCGCGAACAATCGTTGCGGGTGTGAAGGCAGCCGGCCATTACCCGATCGGGTGAGACTGGACAGGCGCGGAAGTGGCTAAGTAACTACGGTCGCCTGTGCGGTTCGCGCCCGGGTGCCCCGGCTCCGGTGCCCGCTCGGGCGCCTGCTCCATCAGCCGTTCCGGAAAGGTGCCGGCGCCGGCTGGTTCGGGGTGTCGAAACGCTTTCGAAGGGCCGTCAGGCCGGCCTCGGTCAGCCGGCCCGGCAGCCGCAGTCGGGCCACCCCACCGTCCGGGAAGACCTCGATGCGGACGTGCGTGACGGGCCGCACGTCGGCGAGTCGAAAGCGGTGCCGGGTGTCCGGCTGGACCCGGGTGCGTGGCAACAGGTCGAACCACACGTCCGGGTCCTCGCCCGCGTCGCTGCCGACGAGCGCGACCCAACCAGGCGCATTGCCCAAGTAGTTGTCGATGTCGATCTCCGCGGCCAGGATCTCGGCCTGCCCGACCAGGCGCACCCGCACCCAGTCGTGCCCGTCGTCGCGCCGGCGCCGGGTCTCCCAGCCCTCGCCCATCACCCGCGAGCGGCCCGGCGCGTTGAGGTTGTGCGGCGAGGAGAAGTAGCGGTCACTGGCCGCCTCGGCCACCGCACCGTACTCCTGCGCGGCCAGATCCACGGTGAGCCCGTCCAGCCAGGCCGGATCCGGCACCGCCTCGCCGTATACACGCAGCCGGGCCACTCCGCCGTCCGGGAAGATGTTCAGCCGCACGTGGGTGAACCGCCGCGCGGCGGTGATCGCGAACGGGTGCGCCGTATCGCCCTTCAGGTCGGTGCGCGCGACGATCGTGGTCCACCGCACGGCCGGGTCGAGCAGTTCCTCCACCGAGGGTGTGCCGGGTACGGCCGCGGCCTCCACCGAGGCACTCGGCGGGTAGTTGCCGGTGAAGAACGCGGTGTCCACCACGATCCCGCGCAGCACGCCGGGCACGCCGAGCCGGATGATCGCCCAGTCGTGCGCGTCCGCGTCGGGATGCGGGTGCTCGGCGGAGGCACCGCGCCGGCGGCGGGTCTCCCATCCGTCCATGATCTGACCCTTGGGCCCGAACGTATGCGGGGTGAAGACCGGCGGTTCGGCCCTGAGCAGGTTCTCCTTCTCGGCGAACCACTCGTCGTTGGCGGCCACCACGCCTGCTCCGAGGGCGCGCGCGGCGAGGTTGACGTACTCGGTGAAATCGGCGGTCACGGTCGATCTCCTTGTACTGAGCGGGAATTGGCGGATCGGTGACGACTCGGGACGGTGCGGGGCGGGCCGTGGCCGCGCCGGCGGCGGCGGCGGCCCATCCTTGCGGTGCTCACCGGGCGGTCCGCGTCCGGTCCAGAAGCCGCCCGCGCGGGCTGCCGTGCACGTCCACGGGCGCGCCCGCGAGCCACGTGGTGCGCACCGCGCCGGTGAGCGAACGGCCCGCGTACGGGGTGACCGGGTTGCGGTGGTGCAGTCCGGCCGGGTCCACGGTGAACTCCGCGTCCGGGTCGAACGCGACCAGGTCGGCGTCGTATCCGGGCGCGATCGCGCCCTTGCGAGCCAGGCCGACCAGTCGGGCCGGACCGGCGGACATCAGCGCGACCACGTCGGCCAGCGCGAAGCCGCGGGCCCGGGCCTCGGTCCACACCGTGCTCAGGCCCAGTTGCAGCGACGCGATGCCGCCCCAGGCCGCGGCGAAGTCGCCGACGTCCAGCCGTTTGAGGTCGGCGGTACACGGCGAGTGGTCGGAGACCACGGCGGCGAACGAACCCGCCCGGATCCCGCGCCACAGCCGGTCGCGGTTGTCCCGGGAACGAATCGGCGGGCAACACTTGAACGCGGTGTCACCCGCCGGGACACCCTCGGCGACCAGGGTCAGGTAGTGCGGGCAGGTCTCGGCGGTGACCGCGACCCCGGCCGCGCGGGCGGCGTCCAGGAGCGGCAACACATCGGCCGAGGACACGTGCAGGACGTGTACGCGGGCACCGACGCGTCCGGCCGTGTCGAGCAGTTGCCCCACCGCGACGGTCTCGGCCGCGTCGGGCCGCGATGCCAGGAAGTCGGCGTACGCCCGGCCGGGCACCTGCGGCGCGGCGTCCAGCACGTGCGGCGCCTCGGCGTGGATGATCGCCAGTGCTCCGAGCCGGGCCTGCTCGGTCAGCGCCTCGGCCAGTCGGGCCGCGTCCACGTGCGGGAACTCGTCGACGCCGGAGGGCGCGAGGAAACTTTTGAAGCCGTACACGCCGGCCCGATACAGGGACTCCAATCGGTCGGTGTTGCCCGGAATCGCGCCGCCCCAGAAACCCACGTCCACGTACACCCGGCCGCGCGCGACCTCCTGCTTGACCCGCAGCGCATCGAGGGTGACGGTGGCCGGGATCGAGTTCAGCGGCATGTCGATCAGCGTGGTGACGCCGCCGGCCGCCGCGGCCCGGGTCGCGGTGGTGAAGCCCTCCCACGCGGTGCGGCCCGGCTCGTTGATGTGTACGTGGGTGTCCACCAGGCCGGGCAGCAGGGCGAGTTCACCCAGGTCCTCGACCGGTGCGCCGTGGGCGGTGCGGTACGGCAGCACATCCGTGATCCGGTCGCCGGCCACGGCCACGTCGGCCGGCCGCTCGCCGGTCGGGGTGAACACCCGGCGCGAGCGCAGTACGAGAGTGGGGGTGCGGGTCACGACGCGTCCTCCGGATCCGCTCGGTGCGCCTGCTCGGCCCGATCGGCCGGCAGGTCCCGGGCCAGTAGCTCGCCCGCGTCCTCGACGAGTTCGCCCGCGCGGGTCATGCTGTCCGCGCCGAGGTCGGCCAACGCATAGGCCGCCACGATGCCGGCCGCGTCGAGCTGAGCCCGGCTCAACTCGACGCGGCCGCAGACCACCGCCACGGGTACGCCCCGTTCCCGGGCGGCGGCGGCCACCCCCGCCGGTGCCTTGCCGTGCAGGGTCTGCCGGTCCAGGCTGCCCTCCCCGGTGACCACGAGCTCGGCCCCGTCGAGCAGTTCGTCGAAGCCGAGGAGTTCGAGCAGCAGGCCGATGCCGGGCCGCACGCTCGCGTCGAGAAACGCCAACGCGCCGTAGCCGGCCCCGCCCGCGGCTCCCGCGCCGGGCACGTCGGCCCATTCCGGCCCGACCACCTCGGCCCAGCGCGCGAGCGCGGCGTGCAATACGCGCACATCCTGCGGCGTGGCGCCCTTCTGCGGCCCGTACACCGCCGCGGCCCCCTTCGGACCGAGCAGCGGATTGTCCACGTCCGAGGCGATCACCACCTCGACGCCGGTCAAGCGGGCCGCCGGGTCGTCCCGCTCGATCCGGTCCAGCCGCAGCAGTGCGGCGCCGCCGGGAGGCAACTCCGCGCCCGCCGCGTCCAGCAGCCGAGCCCCGAGGGCGCGGGCCGGCCCCGAGCCGCCGTCGGTGGAGGCCGCGCCGCCCAGTCCGAGCACGATCCGGGTGCAGCCCAGCTCCAGCGCCCGGGCGATCAGCTCGCCCACACCGGTGGTGTCCGCCGTCAACGGCGCGGGCCCGGCCGGGAGCAGCGCGAGTCCCGAGGACTGGGCCAGTTCGACCACGGCGGTGCGACCACGCACGGCCGGCGCCGCGTCCACCGGCCGCCCGATGGGGCCGGTGACCCGCGCCGGGATCCGCGCGAAGCCGGCCGCCACCGCCGCGTCCACGGTGCCCTCGCCGCCGTCGGCGATCGGCAACATCCGTACGTCCGCGTCCGGACGGACCCGCCGGATCGCGGCACCGATCCCGGCTGCGGCCTGCACCGCGGTCAACGTGCCCTTGAACTTGTCGGGGGCCAGGACGACGACCGGTCCCATGTACCGCTCCTTCGGGTGGGCTGTCCAGAGGCACAGTCAACTACGTGGCCGCCGCTCCCGGAGGGATCGACGGGGCCGGCGACCGCCCGGTGACGCGGGCGCGACACCGGTGATGGGATCAGCGTCCCCCGGCGGCATCGGGTGCTCGATGCCGCCGACCGCCTCCAGTGCGGCGTAGAGGGGCAGGATCGCCGCGCCGGGGCAGCCGAACGCGGTGTCCACGCCTTCGGACTTGAGCACCTCCACGACGGCGTTCATGACCGGTACACGACGCGGTGCCATCAGTTGTCTCCCTGCTTCGAACCACTGGCGACGGGGCGGCCGTTGAGCCGTTCCAGGCCGAGCAGCAGACCGCAGTGGTCCAGGCCGCCGCCGCCCTGGGCGCGCAGGGATGCCACCAGTCGCGCGGTGAGGCCGGCGAGCGGCAGCACGAGGCCGAACTCGCGGGCCGACTCGGTGACGATGCCCATGTCCTTGTGGTGCAGGTCGATGCGGAACCCGGGCTTGAAGTCGCGGTCGCGCATCACCCGCGCCTTGCGATCCAGGACCGTGCTGCCGGCCAGGCCGCCGGCGAGCACTCTCAGACCGGCCTCGGTGTCCACACCCGCGCGTTCGAGGAACAGCAGCGCCTCGGCGACGAGTTGGATGTTGCCGGCGACGATCAGCTGGTTCGCCGCCTTGACCGTCTGGCCGGCGCCGTGCGGGCCGACGTGTATGACGGTCTTGCCGAGCACCTCGAACAGGGGCAGCGCGGCGGCGAAGTCCGCCGCCTCACCGCCGACCATGACGGACAACACCGCCTCGATCGCGCCCGCCTCGCCGCCGCTGACCGGCGCGTCCAATACCCGCAGCTCGCGCTCGGCGCCGGCCTCGGCCACCGCGATCGAAGTGCCGGGCTTGATCGAACTCATGTCGATCACGAGGGTGCCGGGCTTGACGGTGCGCAATACGCCGCCGCCGCCGAACATCACCTTCTCGACGTGTGGGTCGGCCGGGACCATGGTGATCACCACGTCCGCGTCGCGCACCGCCTCGGCGATGGTCGCCGCGCCCTTGCCGCCGAGCGCGATCAGCCGGTCGATCGCGTCCCGTTCCAGGTCGAACCCGGTCACCTCGTGGCCGGCCCGAACCAGGTGGGCGGCCATCGGGCCACCCATGATGCCGAGACCGACGAATGCGATCCTCTTGCGTACGCCGGTCATCCGGCCCCTCCCCGGGTGCCGCGCAACTCGCGCGGGAGCCAGCCGAAGCTGTCCGCGCTCGGGCCGACGGGCTTGTATTCGAGGCCGACGCGCCCGGTGTATCCGGCGGCCACGAGTCGGCGGAACAGGTCTGCGAAGTCCGTTCCGCCGGTGCCGGGTTGCCCCCGTCCAGGGCTGTCGGCGAGCTGCACGTGGCCGAACCGGTCGGCGTGGCTGTCGATCACGGCGGTGAGGTCCTCGCCGTTGCGGGCGAGGTGGTACAGGTCGCACAGGAAGGCCGCGTTGCCCAGGCCCGTCTCGGCGTTGACCTTGTCCACGACGGCCACCGCGTCGGCGGCGGTGACCAGCGGGTAGCGCGGGTTCTCCGGTGCGCCGAGTGCCTCGATCAGCACGACCGCGCCGATTCGGTGCGCGGCCTGGGCAGCCAACGTCAGGTTCTCCAGGGCCAGTTCGTCCTGTGTCTTCGGCTCCACGCCGTCCTGCCGGTTGCCGTACAGCGCGTTCAGCGCACGGCAGCCCAGGCGCTCGGCGAAGCCGGTCGCGACGGCGATGTTGTCCCGGAAGCGCGCGGAATCGGAGGGCCGGGACAGCAGGCCCCGGTCGCCGGCGGGCATGTCACCGGCGTCGAAGTTCAGGCCGACCAGATCGACGCCCGCGTCGCGGATGGCCCGGGAGAGCGCATCCAGGTCGGCGTCGGCGGGGATCGGGCCGGCGAAGGGCCACCACAGCTCGATCTCGGTGAAGCCGGCCGACGCGGCGGCAGCGGGCCGTTCCAGGAGCGGGAGTTCGGTGAAGAGGATCGAGAGATTGATGTCGAAGCGCAGTCCACGAGCGCTCACGGGATCACCTCTTCCACGTCGGTTCCACAATGCGGAAGGAAGATTCCGCTGATCGGAATCATGCCACGCGACTTCAACAGTTTGTCAAGGGCGGCCCGGCGCGGAGTTCGGCCGGACGCTAGGGTTTCGGCGTGCGATTGCGGATTGAGTTCTCGACCGAACCGTTCGACCTGGACGGCGTACCGGCCCATGCCCTGGAGGCCCGACGAGTCATCGGCGAGGCGGGCCTCGACGTGGAGGTCGGCCCCTTCGGCACGACCGCCGAGGGCGAGGCGGACCTCGTCCTGGCGGCGCTCGACAAGGTGTTCCGAGGCGCGCTCGGCGTCGGCGCGACCCGGATCTCGGTACAGCTCACCACCATGCCGGAAACACCGGGAGGCCGCGCGTGAGCCCCGCCGAACACCCGCTGTCCGCCGCGATCAAGCCCCTGGTGACCGCGATCGGCGCCCGGTTCGTCACCCCGGAGGAGGCCGGCCCCGAGGACGTGGTCCTGGACTGGGAGGGCGAGCCGGTCGTCGCCGTCCGCCTCCCGGGCCTGGCCACCGCCCTCGACCGCCTCCTCGGCGACGCGGAACGCCAGTACGGCCCCCTGACCGACCTCGACCGCGAGGCCAAACAACGCGTGGTCCGCACCCTCGAACAGCGCGGCGCCTTCACGATCCGCCACGGCGTCGAAACCGTAGCCGCAGCCCTCGGCGTAAGCCGCTTCACCGTCTACAACTACCTCAACCGAGAAACCCGAACCTGACGCCCCATCACCGCAAGAACCGGTTCCGCCACGCCCAGCCGATCCGCGCCCGGGCCGCGCGCGCCTCCGCCTCCAGCCCGGCGGCCCGCTGTTGCAGGTGGCTCAACTGGTCGGCCCATGCCTGCAACACGGCTCGCGTCGACGTGAAGGCAGCGTCCATGCCCACGAACTTCGGCCGCAGCAAAATCAATCGCGCCCGCATCCCGTCGGCCGCCGGGCCGGTCCACGCGGCCGTGGCCCCCGCGGCCTGATCGATGGCGTTCAGGATGGTTGCGGACCGGTCCACCGCGCGCTGCACATTCGACGCCAACGCGCCGATGGCTGCCGGAAGACCCGGGGTCGGATTCACCAGCAGCCCCGGGAAGTTCGGGTCCGCAGGCACGCCAAGACCACCAAGACCGCCCCCGGCACGCCGGACGGCCCAGAGATAGTCCTCGTCCGCGCTCATGACTCGGGGTTCAACACGGCCCGGATCGTGCTGCGCTCAGGAGCGGGAGGCGTCACGGGAGCGGCCCGGGGCGTCGGCCCCTGACCCGAACCGCCGGGCACGGCCTGCGACGCGCCAGGCGCGACAGGTCCGCCGGACGCACCGGGTGGCGTGAACACCGACTGCACCGCCCCCTCCGTCTGCGCGTAGTTCGCCCGTGCGAGCCGGATCGCGTCCGCGACGTGCCCGAGGTCCTCGCGCATGAATTTCAGGCCGTGGTTCCAGTTGTCGTGAAACTTGCCGCACGCGTGGTCCAGGTCCTTGTGGCCGGTGCGGATCGGGCCGGTTTCCTTGAGCGCGTCGAGCGACTGTTCGAGTACATCAGTGCCCTGTCGCAAGTCGCTCGCGAGTCGATCGAGCCAACTGAAATCGACCGCGAATTGCCCATCAGGCATGAGCCCCCCGCTCACTTCGAACGCCTGTTGCACGAGTCGCGACGAAGCTGGCACAGTGCGTGATCCGCGGTCGTGGGATTCGCCCGCGTGCGTCCGCTTCGCGAATATCCGGAAGCTGCGGCTCCGTTCGAGGTGTTGCGGGTGGTCGAAGACCGCGGGCCTCGGTGATCTGCTTCAACAAACTGTTGACGGCGGTGATTGGGAGCACCTAGCGTTCCGGCCATCGCCGCATCGGGGTACCCGCTCGGGTGCGGCGTTCACCTCTGGTCGGGGAGACCCGCCGAGTGAGGAGGTTCCCGAGATGTCGTCAGCGCCAGGACTCGACAGGCTCAACGACGCGTCCGCCGACGAGGCGATCCGGCTGCTCGGCGAGGTTTGTGCGAGTGGTGCCTGGATCGGCGCGGTGCTCGTGGCTCGGCCCTACGGCGACCCGGACGAGCTGTACGCGTGTTCCGACCGGGCGGTCGCGGCGCTCACCGCCGACGATCTCCGGGAGGCGATCGACGGCCATGCCGTGATCGGCCGGCCGCGCCACGACGATCCGCAGTCGGCGCGCGAGCAGTCGGGCGTGCACCAGGCGGGTGACGCGGTGTTGGCCGACCTGCGGGCCGGGAACATCGCGTACCGGAACCGGTTCGGCCGGGTCTTCCTGATCTGCGCGAGTGGTCGCAGCGCCGCGGAGATGCTCGCCGAGCTGCGGCACCGACTCGACAACGACCCGGCGTCCGAGTGGGAGGTCACCCGCGAGGAGCTGCGGAAGATCAACCGCCTGCGTCTGAAAGGGCTGATCTCCGCGTGATCTCCACCCACATCCTGGACACCAGCGAGGGCCGACCGGCGACCGACGTCCCGGTCGAGTTGTCCCGGCGCGCGGCCGACGGAACGTGGACCGTGCTCGGCACCTCCGCGACGAACGCCGACGGCCGCTGCCCGGACCTGCCGCCGCTGGACGTCGGACCGGACGCCGGACCGGTCGACGTCCGACTGGTCTTCGACGTCGCCGCGTACCGCCGCGCCCGCGGCGAGACGCCGTTCTTCCCGGAAGTCCAGGTCGTCTTCACCGCCGACCCCGGCACCCGCTACCACGTACCGCTCTTGCTCAACCCGTACGGATACTCCGTTTATCGAGGGAGCTGACAGGCATGCCCATGGTGCTCGGCCAGAACCAGTACGGAAAGGCGGAGACCCGCGTGGTCCGGGTCCGCCGCGACACCGAACGGCACGAGGTCAAGGACCTCAACGTCAGCGTCGCACTGTCGGGCGAGTTGTCCGACACCCACCTCACCGGCGGCAACGACAAGGTACTGCCGACGGACACCATGAAGAACACCGTGTTCGCGTTCGCGCGGGAACACGGCATCGAATCGGCCGAGGGCTACGGCGTGCGCCTGGCCCGGCACTTCGTCGAGTCGCAGCCCTCGATAACCCGGGCTCGGGTGCGGATCGAGGAGTACCCGTGGAACCGGATCCCCACCGCCGAATCGCACAACCGCTTCATCGGCGCGGACAAGATCCAACACTCGTTCGTCCGCGACGGCGGCGAGACCCGGACCACCGAGGTCGTCTGGGAGCACGGACGGGTCCGGGTGATCTCCGGCCTCGACGATCTGACCGTGATGAACACGACGTCCTCCGAATTCCGGGGCTACATCAAGGATCGGTACACCACCCTCCAGGAGGCGTACGACCGGATCCTGGCGACTCGGGTCCGCGCCCGCTGGCGGTTCTCCTTCGACGCGGGCGAGGGCGCGGTCGAGCCGAACTGGGAGCGCTCGTACGCCCAGGTGCGCCGACACCTGCTGGAGGCGTTCGCCGAGACCTACTCCCACTCGCTCCAGCAGACCCTGTACGCGATGGCCAACCGGGTGCTCACCCAACGCCGGGAGGTGGACGAGGTACGGCTGTCACTGCCGAACAAGCACCACTTCCTCGTCGACATGGAGCAGATCGGCATCACGAACGACAAGGAGGTGTACTACGCCGCCGATCGACCCTACGGTTTGATCGAGGGCACGGTGCACCGCGAGGGTGTCACGCCATTGATTCCGGTGGACTGAACACCGGGCCGCTCGGGCAGTCACTCCCGGAGGATTCTCCATCCGCCGTCCCGCCTCCGGGGCCCGCACGCAGGATCAGACGGCGGTACGTTCGCACGTTGGACCGCTGCCGCGAGGGGACTTGCCCATGTCTGTAGGGAAATCCATAGGGAAATCCGCACGGAACGCCGCAGAAAGCGCCGCCGGGACCTCCGCCGGGCCCCCCGTCGACGCCCCCGCCCCCGGACGTATCGTCATCGAGAACTGCGCGATCGCGACCGTGGACGCGCGAGACACCGAGCACGCCTTCGGCCACATCGTGATCGCGGGCAACCGCATCGAGTCGGTCGGCGCCGGGGCCGCCCCCGCCGGCCTCGAAGACGTCGTGCGCCGGATCGACGGAACCGGCCACCTGGTCACGCCGGGCCTGGTCAATACGCACCACCACTTCTACCAATGGATCACCCGCGGCCTCGCCCAGGAGTGCAACCTCTTCGACTGGCTCGTGACGCTGTACCCCACCTGGGCGAAGATCGACGACGAGATGTGTTACGCCGCCGCGCAGGGCTCGGCGGCCGCGCTGTTGCGCTCGGGCTGCACCACCTCGACCGATCACGCGTACGTCTTCCCCAAGGACGGCGGCGACATCCTGGGGGCGGAGATCCGCGCACTGGCCGAACTGGGCATGCGCTTCCAACCCACCCGGGGCTCGATGGACCTCGGCCGCTCGCAGGGCGGACTGCCGCCGGACGCGTGCGTCGAGGACACCGACGCGGCGCTCGCCGCGACGGCCGAGGCGATCGACACGTGGCACGACGCGTCCTTCGACTCGATGGTGCGGATCACCGCCGCGCCCTGCTCGCCGTTCTCGGTCACGCCGCAACTGCTCGGCGGGGCTGCCGAGTTGGCCCGTGCGAAGGGCGTCCGACTGCACACCCACGGCTCCGAGACGGTGGAGGAGGAAGCGTTTTGCCACGAGAAGTTCGGCATGGGCCCCACCGACTACCTGGAGAGCGTGGGCTGGCTGGGCGAGGACGTGTGGATGGCGCACTGCGTACACATGAACGACTCGGACATCACCAAGTTCGCGGCCACCGGCACCGGCGTGGCGCACTGCCCGTCCTCGAACGCCCGGCTGGCCGCGGGCATCGCGCGTGTTCCGGAGATGGTGGCCGCTGGCGTACCGGTCGGCCTGGGCGTCGACGGCACCGCCTCCAACGAGTCGGGAGAGCTGGGTACGGAACTGCGCAACGCGCTGCTGATCGCCCGACTGCGCGGCGGCCCGGCCGCGATGACGGCCCGTCAGTCGTTGCGGCTGGGCACGATGGGCGGCGCGAAGGTGCTCGGTCGCGAGCGCGAGATCGGCTCGCTGGAGCCCGGCAAGCTCGCCGACCTGGCGATGTGGCGGGTGGACGGCGTGCTGCACTCGGGCATCGTCGACCCGGTCGCGGCCCTGGTCCTGGGCGCGGCTGCGCCGCTGACCCTGCTGCTGGTGAACGGCCGCGAGGTGGTCGAACAGGGTCACCTGTCCCGGGTCGACGAGGAAGAGATCGCCCGCAACGTGGCCCACGCGGCGGCCCGGCTGCGCGCCGAGTGAACCACATGCACCCCTGACATACCGTCACGCGGCCGAGCACCCCCGGGACTTCGGCCGCGCGACGGCCCGGCCGGTGCAGCGGGTACAGCCGGCGTGGACGGTGCGGCCGACACAGCCGGTCCCGCTCAGCCGCCCGATGTCGCGGCCTTCGCGACCAGTGCCAGCGGTACGGTCGCGCACTGCGTCGCGGAAGCCACCGTCATGGTGCGCACCCCGGTCCGCCCGGCGATGTCGACCAGGCGCGCCGCATCGCACAGGTAGGGCTGGGCATGCGGCACGTCCCGGGCGCAGGTGGCCGCGTCGACGAACGCGGGCAACCACGGCTGCCCGTCCTGCCCGTGGATGAAGACCACCGACTCGGTGTCGTCGACCGGGATCACCACGCCGCCGGCCACGATCTCCGTGAGCAGGTCGGCGGGGTCGGTCTCGGTGTCGTCGGCGCGGTCGAGGATGGCGGCCAGGGCCGGGTTCGCGACAGTCATGCCAAGATCATATGGGCCCCGATTGTCGGGATTGGGCACCGCCGATCACCACGGCGCCCGGCGGACGCCGCAACGGGCGGGTCCGACCCGGTCGGACCCGCCCGTCGTCCTCGAAGCCGGGCGGGGCGGCCCTACACCTCGCGCCCCAGCGTCCGCAGATAGGCGCGCCAGCCGCCGAACTCGGTGATCTCCTTGTGCCGGCCCGACTCCGATTCGCCGCGCCGCAGGATCATCGAGAAACAGGCCGAGCCGTCCTCCAGCTTGATGATCCCGAACTCCAGCTCGGCCGGCTCGGTCGGCAACAGGTTGTCGCGCAGCACCTCGTCCGGCACCTCGTACACCTCCCCCGCGATCTGCGCCTCGCTCGCCGGGTCGGGCAACAGCCCCGGGCAGCGGTCGCCGATGGAGAAGAAGCGATAGCCGGGCGCGGTGCGGGCCTTGGCGAGCAGCGGCGCACCGTCGAGGTGGTGATGGAACGGACCACCCTCCATCGCCTGGCCGTTGAGGAACATCCGTGCCATGTGCTGCCTCCTGTTCGATGTCGCGGCCGAAGCGCTGCGAGAAGGTGCGGAACGACCGGGCCTGCCCGATTGCACGCGCCCCCACGACCCCCGGGGTGGGACCGGCCGTTCCGCGTATCGGGGAAACCGCGAACGGCGTGACTCAGTCGAGGAGTTCGCATCCCGGCAGGGTGAGGAAGTCGACGAACTCCTCGGCGAGAGCCACCGTGAGGAACAGGTCACGGGCGGCCGTCCAGCGGCCCGCCTCGAACCGAGCGTCGCCGATCTCCTCGCGCAGTGCGCCCAGTTCCTCGACGACCAGGCGTCGGACCAGGTCCGCGGTCACCTTCTCGCCGGTGTCCGAGAGCAGCACGCCGTTGTTGATCCACTGCCATACCTGGGACCGGGAGATCTCCGCGGTCGCCACGTCCTCCATCAGGCCGAAGACGCCGACCGCGCCGTATCCGCGCAGCCACGCCTCCAGGTAGCGCAGCCCGACCCCGACCGCCGCGTGCAGTCCGGCGCCGGTCGGCGACCCGTCCGCGGACGCCACGTCCAGGAGCTGATCCGCCGTCACCTCGACGTCGTCCCGGGTGCGTTCGATCTGATTCGGCCGATCGCCGAGCACCGCGTCGAACGCCTCGCGGCAGACCGGCACCAGGTCCGGGTGGGCCACCCACGAGCCGTCGAATCCGTCGCCGGCCTCGCGGTCCTTGTCGTCCCGCACCTTGGTCAGCGCCGCCGCGTTGGCCGCGGCGTCCCGCCGGGAAGGGATCACCGCCGCCATCCCGCCGATCGCATGCGCCCCGCGCCGATGGCAGGTGCGCACGAGCAGTTCGGTGTACGCGCGCATGAACGGCGCGGTCATGGTGACCGCGTTGCGGTCCGGCAACACGAACGCGTCCCCCGCGTCGCGGAAGTTCTTCACGATGCTGAACAGGTAGTCCCAGCGACCCGCGTTCAGGCCCGACGCGTGCTCGCGCAGTTCGTACAGAATCTCGTCCATCTCGAACGCGGCCGTGACCGTCTCGATCAGCACCGTGGCGCGGATGGTGCCGCGCGGGATGTCGAGCAGATCCTGGGCATGCCCGAACACGTCGTTCCACAACCGCGCTTCGAGGTGGCTCTCGATCTTCGGCAGGTAGAAGTACGGGCCCAGGCCCCGATCGAGCAGGCGGGCCGCGTTGTGGAAGAAGTACAGCCCGAAGTCGACCAGCGCACCGGCGGCCGGCGCCCCGTCGACCAGGATGTGCCGTTCGTCCAGGTGCCAGCCGCGCGGGCGCATCACCACGGTCGCCAGTTCCTCGTCCGGGCGCAGCCGGTAGGTCTTTCCCTCGGCGGTGGAGAAGTCGATCCGCCGGTCGTAGGCGTCGATCAGGTTGAGCTGATGCGCGACGACGTTGTGCCAGGTGGGCGCCGAGGCGTCCTCGAAGTCGGCGAGCCAGATCCGGGCACCCGAGTTGAGCGCGTTGATCGTCATCTTGCGATCCGCCGGCCCGGTGATCTCCACCCGCCGGTCGCGCAGCGCGGGCGGCGCCTCGGCCACCCGCCAGTCGGCGGCGCGCACGTCGGCGGTCTCCGGCAGGAAGTCCAGCCGCCCGGTACGCGCGATCTCCTCGCGTCGGGCCCGGCGCAGGTCGAGCAACGCGTCGCGCCGGCCGCCGAACCTGCGCTGCAGGCTCGCCACGAAACGCAGCGCCTCGGTGGTGAGCACCTCGTCCGCTCGCGGCACGGAGCCGCCGGTCGCCGTGCCGTGCTTGACCACGATGGCCGGTGCGCTCATGGGTGGCTCTCCTTCGCCGTAGACGCTCTTTTGTAGAGTGGACATTAGTTTCCGGGAAACGGAAGTTCAACAACTTGTTGAAATATTCTCGACGGAGGATCGCGCCGTGGCCGCACTCGACTCAGGTAGCAATGGCACGAGCGGTGGCGTGCAGTCCCTGGAACGCGCGTTCGACCTCCTCGAACTGCTCGCCGACGCGGATGGCGTGTTGACGCTCAGCGAACTCGCCGCGCGTTCAGGATTGCCCATGCCCACCATCCACCGCCTGGTACGCACGCTCGTGTCGCTGGGCTATCTGCGCCAGGACGCCTCCCGCCGCTACACCCTCGGCCCGAGACTGATCCGGCTGGGCGAGACCGCGGGCCGACTGCTGGGCAGTTGGGCCCGGCCGTACCTGGCCGAACTGATGGAGACCACCGGCGAGACCGCCAATCTCGCGGTGCTCGAGGCGGGCGAGGTGGTCTATGTCGGCCAGGTGCCCAGCCGGCACTCGATGCGGATGTTCACCGAGGTCGGCCGACGTGTGCAGCCGCACTGCACCGCGGTGGGCAAGGTCCTGCTCGCCCAACTGCCCGAGGCCGACGCCGCACGTATGCTCGGCGGTCGACCGCTGGCCGCGCACACCGCGCACACGGTCACCGATCCCGCCGAGCTGCTCGCCCAGTTCCCGCGAATCAGGGCGCAGGGTTATGCGATCGACGACCAGGAGCAGGAACTGGGCGTGCGCTGCGTCGCGGTCGTGGTGCCGGGAGCGCCCACCGCGACCGCGCTGTCCGTATCCGGGCCCGAGGGTCGGATCCGGGCGATGGAGGAGCAGTGGATGACCACCAGGATGCAGGGGATCGCGGCCCGCCTTGGCGCGCGCCTCGGCGGCACCGAGCCGGACGCGCGGCCGGTGTCCACGGGCTGACGCGCACACCGCCCGGCCGATGCCCGGCGCGCCCGACCGCGCCTTCGCGCGAATCCACCACACGGCACCCGGGAGCGGTCAACTGCCGGCGCGCGGCGGCGGGTTCGGGCTGCCCGACCGGATCCAGCCCGAGCACCGCGCCGGCCACCGCGGCCGGCGTCGCGGCCACGCCGGCGGTGTCGCGCAGGTGTCGGGTGCGCGCCACGTCGTTGATCGCGGTCAGCGCGGCGTGCACCCGGATCCGAGCCCGCGCCGTGCCGTACTGCGGGCGCACGGCGCACAGCAGGTGCGCCCACTCCATCAGGTAGTCCGCCTGCGACTGCCGCGCCCGGTGCCGAGCCGATGTCGGCAGATGCGACACCTCGGTGAGCAACAGCGAGACCAGGTCGCTGTGCTCGGCCGCGAACCGGATGTATGCCTCCAGCAGGGCGCGCAGCGCGGCCTCGGGATCCCCGGCGCCGGCGAGCGCGCACGTCATGTCCATCGCCAACCACTCGATGCCCCGGGTCATCGCCGCCGAGAGCAGGTCGCCCTTGCTCTCGAAGTGGTTGTACACGCTCGGGCCCGCGATCCCGGCCGCCGCCCCGATGTCCTCGATGGCGACGCCGGCATACCCCTGCTCGGCGAACATCCGTACGGCCGCGGTCAGCAGCGCCTCGCGTCGCGAGCGCGGCGTGATCCCGACCGGCTGCTGCGGGCGGGCGATCGGCGCCGGTTCGGCGGGCGGTGCGGCGACCGCCGCCCGGCCCAGTTCCACGAGCAGCCGCACGTACTCCGGGCGGGGGAGTTCGATCCGATGGAAGGACGGACTGAGCAGTACGCCCAGGCCGCACCACGCGAGCAACTCGGCCTGTTCGGGCGACAATCGCGGGCGGGCGTCCCGGATCAGCGCGGCCACCGCGGCGGTCACCGCACGGATCTCGCGACGGACCTCGGCCCGCTCCGCCGCCGGCAACAACCGGCCCTCGCGCTGCCACAACACGCCCACCTCACGATGGTCGAGGGTGACCACGACCACCGCACGCGGCACGGTGTCCGGATCTTCGACCGTGCTGCGGGCCAACGCGTCACGCACCGGCGCGACTCCGTCGAGCACGACCTGCACGAGCAGGTGCTGCTTGCTCCGGAAGTGCCGGTACAGAGCAGAGGGCCCCATACCCACCGCCTCGGCGATGTCTCTCATGCCCACGTCCGCGTACCCGCGGCGGTGGAACAACTCGGCCGCCGCGGCCAGGATCAGCGCGCGCCGATTGCGTGGCCGGGTCCCCCGGGCGGGCGGCACGAGTCCACCGACCTTGCGTGCCGCAGCCACCATCGCGTACTTCCTTCCGGGATCCGCCCCGGCGCCATTGTTTCAGCCTGCCGCGCCGCGCACCGCCCGTGCGCGAACCGGGCCGCCGGAGCACCGGAGGGGCCGCCGCCGACCCGATGGGCACACATGCTCGACCGGGCCGCGGTGCCGGCGCTCACCGGCAGTGCCGCGGGCGTGCCCGGCGGACCGCGGTGCGTCCGGTTACTACGCTGGGCGACATGACGACCTCACTGATCACCGGCGCCACCTCGGGCCTCGGCGCCGCGTTCGCCCGACGGCTCGCCCACGAAGGGCACGCCCTCGTCCTGGTCGCGCGCGACCGGGAACGGTTGGCCGAATCCGCCCGCGACCTGCGCGAGGAGCACGGCGTGGCGGTGGAGGTGCTGGCCGCGGACCTGTCCCTGGACGAGGGAATCGCGGCGGTCGAGGCCCGACTCGCCGATCGTGCCGCGCCGGTGGACGTGTTGGTCAACAACGCCGGCTTCGGCAACCGGGGCGGTTTCCTGGACGCGTCCACGGCCGACGAGGTGCGCATGCTCAAGGTGCACTGCGAGGCGGTGCTGCGGCTGACCACCGCCGCGAGTGCGGCGATGCGCGAGCGCGGCCGCGGCTGGGTGATCAACGTGGCGTCCGTCGCCGCCTTCCTGCCACGCGGCACCTACGGCGCGAGCAAGGCGTGGGTGGTCAGCTTCACCGAGGGCGCTGCCCGCGAACTCGCGGGCAGCGGCGTGCGGTTGATGGCGCTGTGTCCGGGCTTCGTGCGTACCGAGTTCCACCTGCGGGCCGGGATGGGCACGTCCAACATCCCCAACTGGATGTGGTTGGACGCCGATCGGGTGGTCGCCGCCGCGATCCGCGACCTCGCGGTGGGCCGCACGGTCAGCGTGCCGGACCTGCGCTACAAGGCGGTGGTCGGGTTGGCCAAGCTCACTCCCCGCGGCCTCTTCGGCAGCGTGTCCACCAGGACCGGCCGGGTGTACGGGCCGACCCGCACCTAGGGAGTTCGGCACACGCCACAGGCCCCGCCGACACGAGGTCGACGGGGCCTGCGGGCGCGTACCGGGCGGGGCGGTGGGGTCCTCACGCCCCTCCCCCGGGCATCCGCGAGGTCCCGGGCCGGTCACCTCGGGCCGAGCGCCCGGGGCGCCGTCCGAGACGCCGGGCCGTCAGCGCCTCGGGCGGCCCTTGGGCCGGTCGCTCTTGCCGCGCCGGGCGGCCTTGGGGGATTCGACAGCGTCCGTCGCCTCAGCTGCCGGTGCCGGTGCGGAGTCTGCACGCTCGGCTTCGACGAACAGCGAGTTCTTGTTCTGAAGGTGGGGTTTCGACTTCTGCTTGGCCATGGCCTTTTCCTCCTACGGAGAACCGATGGTCGGTCGTCATCCACTCTCACACCGATCATCACGCACCGCATGTCGAGAACTACCTGCTGTGACCACCCGATTCGCGATGACGCGACGCACCTCCGGTCGGCGGACACGCTCCCGGCGGCTGTCCACGTATGGGCGTCGACAAACCCTTTACCTCGTAAGGGCAATGTGACATTTTACAGACGTGAGCGAACTCCGTCCCAGTGATGTCGTCGTCATCGGCGCGGGCGTGGTCGGCGCCGCGTGCGCCCACTACGCCGCGCGTGCCGGCCTGTCGGTCACCGTCCTCGATCGTGGTCCGGTCGCGGGCGGGACCACCGGAGCCGGCGAGGGAAACCTGCTGGTCTCCGACAAGCAGCCCGGGCCCGAGCTGGAGCTGGCCCTGCTCTCGCTCCGCCTGTGGGCCGAACTCGCGGATGGCGAACACGATTTCGAGTACCAGCGCAAGGGCGGTCTGATCGTCGCCCGGACCGACGCCGAGGCGAGCGCGATGGCCGCCACGGCCGCCACGCAACGTGCCCGCGGAATCATCGCCCACGCCGTCGACGCCGCGGACCTGCCCGCCTATGAACCACACCTGTCCCCGGACCTGACCGGCGCGACGCACTACCCGCAGGACGCCCAGGTGCAACCGGCACTGGCCGCCGCCGCGCTGCTGCGTTCGGGGGTGCGGCTGCACACCGGGGTCACCGTCACCGGCTTCCGACGCGGGCGCGACGATCGAGTGCTCGGCGTACGCACCTCGCACGGCGAACTCGCCGCCGGCGCGGTGGTGAACGCGGCCGGCACCTGGTCCGGTGCGGTGGCCGCGCTCGCCGGCGTATCCCTGCCGATCCTGCCCCGTCGCGGCTTCGTGCTGGTCACCGAGCCGCTGCCGCCGATGGTGCGACACAAGGTGTATGCCGCGAGCTACTCCGGGGACGTCGCCGGCGACGACGCGGACCTGGCCTCGTCGGCCGTGGTCGAGGGCACCCCGGCCGGCACCATCCTGATCGGCGCGAGCCGCGAACGGGTCGGCTTCGACCGCTCGTTCCCGATCCCGGTGTTGCGCCGACTGGCCGCGCAGGCGATCGAGTTGTTCCCGTTCCTGGCCGGTGTCTCGGTGCTGCGCGCCTATCGGGGGTTCCGGCCGTACTGCCCGGACCACCTGCCGGTGATCGGCCCGGATCCGCGCGTGCCCGGCCTGTGGCACGCATGCGGCCACGAGGGCGCCGGCGTGGGCCTGGCGCCCGCCACCGGACACCTCGTCGCCCGGGGTCTGACCGGCAAGGACCCCGAGTTCGACCCCACCCCATTCGCCCCGACCCGCTTCGCGGAGGTGTCCTCGTGACCGGCGCACCCGAACCCACCCCGGTCCACCCACCCGGCACGGACCACTTCCGGATCGGCGTGGACGGCCGGCACATCCCCGCGGAGGCCGGGCAGACCGTCGGCGCCGCGATGCTCGCCGCCGGGATCCGGTCCTGGCGCACCACCCGTTTCGCCGCCAAGCCGCGCGGGTTGTTCTGCGGCATCGGAGTGTGCTTCGACTGTCTGGTCACGGTGAACGGCACCCCGTCCCTGCGCGCCTGCCTGGTCGACGCCCGTCCCGACGACGAGGTGAGCACCACATGATCCACGACCTGGTCGTCGTCGGCGCCGGGCCCGCCGGCCTCACCGCAGCCGTCACCGCCGCCGGCTTCGGACTGCGCGTCGCCGTCCTGGACGCCGGCTCCCGGGCGGGCGGCCAATACCACCGACACCGCGCCGGCCGGCCGCCGGCCTGGCCGCCGCTCGCCCGTCTGCACACCGTCGAGCACCTCGCCGAACATCGCGTCTGGGCGGTCGAACGCGTGGCCGACGGGTTCGCCGTACATGCCGTGGCCGGCGAACGGGAGGGCACGCCGGTGACCGTGACCGGCCGCCGGCTGCTCCTGGCCACCGGGGCCTACGACCGGCAACTGCCCTTCCCCGGTTGGGATCTGCCCGGCGTGCTCACCGCAGGCGGCGCGCAGGCCCTGATCAAGGGCAACGGCGTGGCGCCCGGTCGACGCGCGGTCGTGGCCGGCACCGGCCCGTTCCTGCTGCCGGTCGCCGTCGCGCTGGCCGACGCGGGTGTCGAGGTGAGCGCCGTACTGGAGGCGTCCCGGCCCACGCCGCGCGCCGCCGCGCTCGCGCCGCACAGCCCCGCGCGCGTGGTCGAGGCGGCCGGCTACGCGGTCGCCCTGGCCCGGCGGCGCATCCCGTACCGGACCGGCCGGGCCGTGATCGCCGCGCACGGCGACCACACGGGCCTGACCTCGGTCACCGTGGCCCGCCTCGACGCCGACTGGCGGCCCCGCCCCGGGACCGCCGACGAACTGGACTGCGACACGCTCGCGGTCGGCTACGGATTCACCCCGCAACTCGAACTGGCCGAGCAACTCGGCTGCGCGACCACCCCGGACGGTTTCGTCGCGGTCGACGCCCGGCAGGCGACGGACATCCCGGGCCTGTCCGCCGCCGGCGAGAGCACCGGCATCGGCGGGGTCCATCTCGCCGCGGCCGAGGGGGAGTCGGCCGGGTACGCGATCGCCGGCCGGACGCCGCCGCGCGCGCTGCTGCGTCGCCGGGCCGCACTCACCCGGTTCGCCGCCGGGTTGCGCGCGCTCTACCCGGTCCGACCCGGGTGGCTGTCCTGGTCGGACCCGGACACCCTGGTCTGCCGTTGCGAGGAGGTACCGCGGGGCCGGATCGAGGACGCGGCCCGCCTCGGCGCCGACGACGTGCGTTCGGTCAAGCTGCTCACTCGCGCCGGAATGGGCTGGTGTCAGGGCCGGATGTGCGCCGAGGCCACCGCGTGCGTGTTGTCCGACGTGCTGGACCGACCGATCGCCGCGCCACCGCCCACTCGTCCGATCGGTGTGCCCATCCGTCTCGGAGACCTAGCCCAAGGAGCCTCATGAGCCCGCACCCTGCCTCCTCGTCCCCGGCCGCCCCGGACCACCCCGCCGGCCGGCAGCCGTGGCACGGCGTCGTGGTGGCCACCGCGCTGCCGCTGCGCGAGGACCTGTCCGTGGACTTCGACGCGTATGCCGAACACGTGCGATGGCTCGTGGATTCGGGCTGTGACGGGGTCTGCCCGAACGGCTCGCTCGGCGAGTACCAGTCGCTCACGCCACAGGAACGGGCCAAGGTGGTCAGCGTCGCGGTCGAGGCGGTGGGCGGGGACCGGGTGCTGCCCGGCGTCGCGGCGTACGGCGCGGCGGAGTCGCTGCGCTGGACCGAGCAGGCCGCCGAGGCGGGCGCCCGGGCGGTGATGCTGCTGCCGCCCAACAGCTACCGAGCGGACACCCGCGCGGTGCTCGACCACTACCGCACGGTGGCCCGCGCCGGCCTGCCGATCGTCGCGTACAACAACCCGTTCGACACGAAGGTCGACCTGACCCCCCGACTGCTGGCGGACCTGTACGAGGAAGGTCTCGTGGTCGGCGTCAAGGAGTTCACCGGGGACGTACGCCGGGCCTACGAGCTGGCCGAACTCGCGCCCGGCCTGGATGTGTTGATCGGCAGCGACGATGTGGCGCTGGAATTCGGGCTGGCCGGCGCGGTCGGCTGGATCGCCGGCTACGCGAACGTCTTCCCGCGGGCGAGCGTCGAGTTGTATCGCGCGGCGATCGGCGGCGACGTACGCGCCGTGCTGCCGCTGTACCGACTGTTGCATCCGCTGCTTCGGCTGGATTCGCGCACCGAGTTCGTGCAGTCGATCAAGCTGTCGATGGACCTGGCCGGGCGCCGCGGCGGCCCGTCGCGCGCGCCGCGACTCCCGCTGCTGCCCGAACAGGAGGCTTCGGTGCGCGAGTTCACCGAGAAGGCGCTCGCGGAGGGACTGGCCTGATGCGTTCACGACACGTCTTCCACGCGGTCGACTCGCACACCGAGGGCATGCCGACCCGGGTGATCACCGGTGGCGTCGGTGTGATCCCCGGCGCCACGATGGCCGAACGGCGAGTGCACTTCATGGCCCATCTGGATCACCTGCGCACGCTGTTGATGCACGAGCCGCGCGGACACGGCGCGATGAGCGGCGCGATCCTGCAACCACCGACCCGCCCGGACGCGGACTACGGCGTGCTGTTCATCGAGGTGTCGGGCTGTCTGCCGATGTGCGGGCACGGCACGATCGGAGTGGCCACCGTGCTGGTCGAGACCGGCATGGTCGAGGTGGTCGAACCGGTCACCACGATCCGGTTGGACACGCCCGCCGGGCTGGTGGTCGCCGAGGTCGAGGTGCACGACGGCGCCGCTCGCTCGGTGACGCTGCGCAACGTGCCCTCGTACGCACACACCCTGGACGCGACCGTGGACGTGCCCGGGCTCGGCGCGGTCGGCTACGACATGGCCTACGGCGGCAACTTCTACGCGATCCTGCCGATCGACAAGGTCGGCCTGCCGTTCGACCGGGCCGAGGGCGGGCGCATCCTGGAGACCGGCCTGGCGATCATGGCGGCGATCAACGAGCAGGCCCGGCCGGTGCATCCGGAGGATCCCGCGATCGCGGGCTGCGCCCATGTGCAGTTCCTCGCGCCGGGCTCGGACGGCACGCTCTCGCGCAACGCGATGGCGATCCACCCGGGTTGGTTCGACCGTTCGCCGTGCGGCACCGGAACCAGCGCGCGGATGGCCCAGTTGGCCGCACGCGGCGAGCTGGCGCCCGGGCAGCCGTTCGTCAACGAGTCGTTCATCGGTACCCGGTTCCACGGGCGGATCCTGGAGCGGACCGAAGTGGGCGGGTATCCGGCCGTGGTCCCGCAGATCACCGGACGGGCCTGGATCACCGCCACCGCGCAATACCTGCTCGACCCCGAGGACCCCTTCCCGGCCGGGTTCCGCCTGTGAGGGCGACCGAACCGGGGTCGGCATCGCGGCACCCGATCGCCCGAATCGCCCGAATCGCCCACTCACGCTCCGTGGTTGCCCGTACTCACAGTTCCGATCCCGCCCACAGGGTGACTGACCGTCAGTAGCATGGCGGGAGGAGGCACCATGGAGACGGGACACGGAGCGCTCGCGCTGCCGTCCTTCGACGATCGACCGATCCTGCGGGACCGGGTGGCACGAGAGTTGCGCGCGGCGTTGATCGCGGGCGAAATGCGGCCCGGCGTGGTCTATTCCGCGCCCGCGTTGGCCGCGCAGTTCGGCGTGTCACCGACGCCGGTCCGCGAGGCGATGCTCGACCTCGCCAACGAAGGGCTGGTCGAGGCCGTTCGCAACAAGGGCTTTCGGGTCACCGAGCTCTCCGACCGCGAGTTGGACGAGTTCACCGAGGTCCGCGCGCTGATCGAGGTACCGGTGGTGGCCCGCCTCGCGGGCGTGGTCACCCCGACCCAACTGGCCGCGCTGCGCCCGGTCGCCGAGGAGATCGTCGCGGCGGCGGAGGTGGGCGACCTGATCGGGTACGTGGAGGCGGATCGTCGGTTCCATCTGTCGTTGCTCGCGCTGGCGGGCAACGAACACCTGGTCCGGGTGGTCGGCGACCTGCGCAAACGCTCGCGCCTGTACGGCCTGTCCCGGCTCGCGCAAAACGGCCGCCTCGCCGCGTCCGCCGCCGAGCACCTCGAACTCCTGGACGCGCTCGCCACCGGCGATCCCGCCCGGGCCGAGGATGTGATGGCCCGGCACATCGGCCACGTCCGCAACCTGTGGGCGGATCCGCCCGACCGGCCGAGCTGAATCCGACCCGGCGGCCCGATCCGAGGGACTCGGATCGGGCCGCCGGTGCGATCGGTGGGGCCGGTCAGACCCGGCCGGCGACCATGTCCATCAGGCGGTCCAGGATCGCGCCGCCGGAGGCGTTGGAGCCGTCGTGCTCCCACTCGTTGGTGACCCACGCACGCACGTTGGCCACCCTGCGGGCGGTGTCCAGGGACAGGTCCGCGTCCACGTACATGTCGTCGAAGAACACCGCCGCCGCGACCGGGACCGGGTTGGTCCGCAGCCGCTCGACGTCGTACAGGACCGGCCAGTCGTCGTGGTGCGCGAGCAGGTCGGCGGCCTCGCGGAACGGGCGCAGCGCGGCTATCTCCTCGAACATCCAGGGGTACATCATCTCGCCGGTGAACAGCAGCGGATCGGCGGTCTCGGCGAACTCCGGCAGCCCCGCGTGCACCTTCTCCGCCGCCCAGCCGGTGGCGACCTTGCCCTGCCCGTAGATCGGCTCCTGGAGCACGGCCCACAGGGGCTGGTCGGTGAGCGCGGTGGCGTGCATCGCGGCGGCGCGGAAGGTGTCCGAGACCCGGTCCCCGTCCCACGCCTCGTCCAGCATCCAGTGCACCCGCTCGAATCCGTCACCCATGCCGAACACCTGGCCGATGAATCGGAGCCGGCGCGCGGTGAGCCGATCGCCGTCGGGCAACCGCACGTCGTTGGCGGCGAGGTGGTCGGCCAACCGCCTGACCGCCTCGACGTCGTCCGGATACCGGGCGTAGTACTCGGCGTTCTTGGCCCGCACCCGGGGATAGGTGCGGTGGTAGACGTCCTCCGCGGTGCAGTCCAGGCCGATCAGCCCACCGGTGACGTAACAGGACTTCAGACCCTCGGGCGCCCGCGAGAGGTAGGCGAGCGTGATGAAGCCGCCGTAGCTCTGCCCGAGCGTCTCCCACGGCTCGTCGCCGCACAACCGACGGCGGATGAACTCGGCGTCGGCCACGATCGCGTCCGCGCGCATGTGCCGCAGCAGGCCGGCGAGTGCCTCGGGCGCGGTGCGGGCCGCCAGGCTCGGCGTGATCGGCGTGCTGCGACCGGTGCCGCGCTGGTCGAGGAGAAGGACGCGGTGGGTGCGCAGCGCCCGCTGGAGCCAGCCGACGGCGCGATTGGGCCGTCCGGCCTTGCCGCCCGGGCCGCCCTGGAGGAAGCACAGCCACGGCCGTTGCTTGTCCGACGCCGTGGGGTCCACCACCTCGCGCGCGAACACTTCGATGGTCGGCCCGTCCGGACGGGAGTGGTCGAGCGGAACGGTGAACGTGTGGTCGATGAGAGCCATCCCCGGTATCCGGGTGATGCGGGTCATGCGGATTCTCCCCAGGCTGGTCGTGCGGTGGTCGGTTCCGGGTGACGGTTGTGTGTCGTGTGGCGTGTGTCGTGTGTCGTGTGTCGTGTGACATTTCATCGGAGAAATGGGGTTCCTGTCGCGCTTCCCGCGGAAGCGATATCCGCCGTCCGACGGGCGTTTCCGCCGGCCGGGCGGTAGAGGGGGCATGGGAACAGGTCTGCCCCGACGTGCGGGTGTCGACTCGTTCGGCCCTTCCGTACGCCCGACGGGTGCGAAAGGGTCGGGGATCCGGATTCCGCTCGGCGAAAGGTGTGCGGTCGTGGTCGATGGTGCCGACGCTGCCGGTCCCTATTCCGCGTTCCAGGACTCGATCTACCTGGACGGTCTGCTGACCGGAGCGACCCCCGCGTATCCCACGGACGCCGCCGCCCTGGAGGTGGCCGCCGGCGAACGGCTCGATCCGGGTCCGCGCGGCTACGTCCTGGGCGGCGCGGGCGGTGGGGCGACGATGCGGGCCAATCGGGCGGCATTCGAGCGGCGCCGGATCGTTCCGCGCATGCTGCGCGACGTGGGTACGCGCGACCTGTCCTGCTCCGTACTGGGCACCGAGTCGCCCGCGCCGGTGCTGCTCGGGCCGGTCGGGGTGCAGTCCATCGTGCATCCCGAGGGGGAGTTGGCGACCGCGCGCGCCGCGGCCGCGCTGGGATTGCCGATGGTGTTGAGCACGGCGTCGTCCCATTCGCTGGAGGAGGTCGCCGCCGCGTCCGGTTCGGGTCCGCGCTGGTTCCAGCTCTACTGGCCGAGCGACGACGACGTGACGATCAGCCTGCTCGCCCGGGCCCGGGCGGCGGGGTACACCACGCTCGTGGTCACCCTGGACACCTGGTTCCTGGGGTGGCGCCCCGACGACCTGGATCGGGCGTACCTGCCCTTCCTGCGCCGGGTCGGCATCGCGAACTATCTGAGCGATCCGGCCTTCCTGGCCGGGCTGAGCAAACCGGTCGCGGAGGACCCGACGGCGGCGATCGCGCACTGGGCGGGGATGTTCTCCGATCCGACCAAGACCTGGGGCGACCTGGCGTTCCTGCGCGAGAACTGGATCGGGCCGATCGTACTCAAGGGCATCCTGCATCCGGACGACGCGCGCCGGGCCCGCGACGCCGGTCTGGACGCAGTCGTGGTGAGCAATCACGGCGGGCGCCAACTCGACGGCGCCGTGGCCGCGTTGGACGCGCTGCCGGCCGTGGTGGAAGCGGTTGGCGAGAGCCTGACGGTGCTCTTCGACAGCGGCGTACGCACCGGGACGGACCTGCTCAAGGCGCTGGCCCTCGGCGCCCGGGCGGTCCTGGTGGGCCGGCCGTACGTCTACGGCCTGGCGCTGGGTGGCGAGGCCGGCGTCAGGCACGTACTGCGGTGCCTGTTGGCCGAGTTCGACCTGTCCATGGCCCTGTCCGGGCACACTCGCCCGGACGAGTTGCATCCCTCGGTTCTGACGTCGGACTGAGCGGCGCGGGCCCGAATGCCCGCTCGAAATTGGCCTATTTGCTGCGGGTGATTCCGATATTCTCCGCGCATGATCACGCCCGTGACGAGAGGAACCGCTCCGTGAGCGACTCCGCACGCCCTGTCGCTCCACACGCCATTCTGCGGCGCATGACCTCCCGCGACACCGCCGAAGAGCATCGCGCGTCCACCCCGCTGGAACTTTTCTTCGACCTGACCTTCGTGGTCGCGGTGGCCCAGGCCGGCAGCCGACTGGTGCACTCGCTGGCGGAGGGGCACCCCGGGCACGGGCTCACGGGCTATCTGTTGGTGTTCTTCGCGATCTGGTGGGCGTGGGTCAACTTCACCTGGTTCGCGTCCGCGTACGACAGCGACGACCCGCTGTACCGGGTCGCGACGCTCGTCCAGATCACCGGTGTCCTGGTGTTGGCCGCCGGGGTACCGCGCGCGTTCGAGAACAACGACTACGCGGTCGCCATCGTCGGCTACCTGATCATGCGCCTCGCGCTGACCTTCCAGTGGCTGCGGGCGGCCCACGACGAGACCGACGCCGCGGCCCGGCGCACCGCGCTGCGCTACGCGGCCGGGCTGGTGCTGGTGCAACTCGGCTGGGTGTTGCTGCTGCTCCTGCCGGACGCCGCGTGGACAGCGGGATTCCTGCTTCTGGTGGTCGCCGAACTCGCGGTACCGGCGATCGCCGAACGCGACCACCCCACCACCTGGCACCCGCGTCACATCGCCGAGCGGTACGGACTGTTCACCATCATCATGCTCGGCGAGAGCGTGTCCGCCGCGACCATCGCGATCCAGACCGCGCTCGACGACGAGGCCGCGTTGGACGAGCTGTTGCCGATCGCCGCGGGTGGGCTGCTGATCGTGTTCGCGGCGTACTGGATCTACTTCGCGGTGCCGATCCACGACTACCTCGCGTCCAACCGTCAAGCCTTCCTCTGGGGTTACGGCCACTACGTGGTCTTCGGTTCGGCGGCGGCGATCGGCGCGGGCCTGGAGGTCGCCGTCGAACAGGCCGTGGGCGAGGCGCACATCTCCCGGACGGCCGCGTCGGCGAGCGTGACGATCCCCGCGGCGCTGTTCCTGCTGAGCACGTTCGCGCTGCACTCCCGGCACCACAAGGTCGGCCCGGCCCAGAAGGCGACCCTGCCGACCGCGGGTGTGTTGATCCTCCTGTGCACGTTCCTGGGCGCGGCGGCGGTGCCGGCGGCGGGTGCGGTGGCGGCGCTGACGGTCGCGGTGGGCACGGTGTTGTCGGCCCGGCAGGGCGAGGGGGACGTGCGGCCGGGGCGCCGGCGGGCGACGGCGGATGGGTGAGGGTCGCTCGGGCTGGAGTGGGGGCCGGGTGTGGGTGTGGGTGTGGGTGCGGCGCTGCGGATGTGAGGCCGCGGGTGCCGGGCCGGGCTGGGCTGGGCTATCCCGCCGTCAGGCGTCGGGCCGGGCCCTGGGGCTCGGGTGGGAGCAGGGGGCCGCCCTGCCATTGCTGGAATATCAGCATGGTGTGTACCTGGGTCACCTCGGTGCGCGCCGTGAAGCCGTCCACCACCAGCCGTTGCAGCCCTGTCGCGTCGGCGACCGCGACGTGCACGAGGAAGTCGTCGGGACCGGCCAGGTGGTAGAGCGCACGGGTCTCCGGCAGCTTGAGCACGTGCCCCACGAACGGGTTGAGCACGACGCGGTGGTGCGGCCGCACCCGAACCGCGAGCATCGCCTGGAGCGGTCGGCCCAGCGCCGCCGCGTCGACCTCGACCGTCGCCCCCTTGACCACCCCGGCCGAGCGCAGTCGGGCGACTCGATCCAGGCATGTCGAGGGCGCGATCCCGACCTCGGCGGCGAGCGCCTTGTTGCTGATCCGGGCATCGTTCTGGAGGGCGCGGAGAATTCCGAGATCGATCGGATCAAGGGCGATGGATTGGCTCATCGGGCGATGATAGTTCGGCGGGCGGCCGGATTCTCCGGGGATCGGCGGACCATGACGGGCATGGATGACCTCCGAGTGGATCTTGACGGGCGTGCCGGGTCGACCGCCGTGGGTGGCGCGAGTGGTGCGAGTGGTGCGGGTGGTTTGGCTGCTTCGGCCGGCTCAGGTGGTGCAGGTGGTTGTGGTGGCGGGCGGCACATGTTCGAGACTCGTGCGGTGCATGCCGGCCGGGACGACCTCGCCGCGCTGGGTACGCACGCCGTGCCGATCGATCTGTCCACCACCTACCCGCTGCCGGACCTGCCGGCCGCGGCGCTCGCGCTCGACGCGTACGCGGAGGGGGAACTCCCCGACGGCTCGCCGATCTACGGCCGATTGACCAATCCGACGGTGCGCCGCTTCGAGACCGCGCTCGCGGAGTTGGAGGGGTGCGCCGACGCGGTCGCGTTCGCCAGCGGCATGGCGGCGGTCACCGCGTGCCTGCTGGCCGCCGCCGCACGCGGCAGGCGGCATGTGGTCGCGGTACGGCCGCTGTACGGCACCACGGACCACCTGCTCACGAGCGGGCTGCTCGGCACCGAGGTCACCTGGGTCGATCCGGACGGGGTGGCCGGGGCGCTGCGGCCGGACACCGGGCTGGTCATGGTCGAGACACCGGCCAATCCGACGCTGGCCGAACTGGACCTGGCCGAGTTGGCCGCCCGGGCCGGGGACGTACCGCTCCTGGTGGACAACACGTTCGCGACACCGGTGTTGCAGCAACCCGCTCGGTCCGGCGCGCGGATGGTCCTGCACAGCGCGACCAAGTTCCTCGGCGGACACGGGGACGTGATGGGCGGCGTGGTGGCCTGCGACCGGGAGACGGCCCAGGTGCTGCGGCAGATCCGGTTCGCGACGGGGGCGTTGCTGCATCCGCTCGCGGGCTACCTGCTGCTGCGCGGCCTCGCGACGCTGCCCATCCGGGTCGCGAAGGCGTCCGCGTCGGCGGCGACGCTGGCCGGACGACTGGCCGCCCACCCCGCGGTCGAGCGGGTGCGCTACCCGAGCATCGGCGGCGCCCTGGTGGCCTTCGAGCCGACGGGTGACCCGATGGAGCTGGTCGGCGCGCTGCGCTTGATCACGCCTGCGGTCAGCCTCGGCGGCACCGACACGCTGATCCAGCATCCGGCCTCGCTGACCCACCGCGTGATCGACGACGCGGCGCGTGACGAGGGCGCCATCGGGCCGAAACTGCTGCGCCTTTCGGTGGGGCTGGAACACGAGGACGACTTGTGGGACGACCTGTCGACGGCCTTGGAGCACGCTTCGGGGCAGGGTGCCGGGTCGGCGCGGGATGTCGGATCGACGCAGGGGGCAGGGGCGGCGTCGCCTGCCGGGTCGGCAGTCGAGTGGGTGGAGGCGACGGATGCGCAGGCGTCGCCTTCGGTGGTGACGCTTCGTCAGGAGCAGCCCGCGGCTCACGTTTGATGTGAGCGGGTGGTACTCGGTGAGGCTGGGCCGGTCCTCCTCGGGCTCGGCGGGGCTTGGTCGGGCATGGCGAGGCGTGGTCGGGCGCGGGGAGGCTCGCCGGGTGGCCCCGGCCGGGTCTCCGCAAGGATCCGGCCGGGTCACGCCGAGGCTGGTCAGCGGAAGTGATCGCGGATGACCTCACCGGCCAGGCGGCGTCGCGCCTCGGCGAGTTCGACCTCGATGGCGGCATTGCCGACGGCGTCGAGGCGGACTCGGCCCGGGTACCGTTCATCGGTCACCACGCGACGCCGGCGCAGATGGGTCGGCGGGTGCGTACTGTCCACGCTGTGTCCGCGCAACGCGCTGACCCGACGCAACCGTTCGTACTCACGCTCCGGGACGGCCTCGATGTGTGCCGCGAGGCTCGCCCACAGGCCCACCCCGGCGTCGTTGCGCGGCGCCGCCCGTCCGACCCGGGTGTTCGCCGCCACGGCCTGCCGACGAAGTTCGGTCTCGACGGACGCGCCGATCAGCAAACGATCCATCAGTTCGACGGCCGCCGCACTGGACCCGGCCTGGGCGGCGGTCCGGTCCGCGAGGTATTCGGCGTGCTGCGCGGCACCCAGCGTCAGCTGGTCGAGCAGCACCAGCATCCCGTACACAGCCCATCTCGGCACGAAGGTCAACCAGTTGACCACCAGCGCACCCGGGCCCGGGTGCGGGGTCGGTGCGAGCAGGTAGTACCAGACCCGCAGCGAGTGCAACGCGTTCCCGACGACGGCGCCGTGCCGGGTGTCGCCATGGGCGTAGTGTCCGAGTTCGTGACCCAGCAGGGCCACCCGCTGCTGCGGCGTCAGCACCTCCCACATGCCCAGGCCCAGGCGCAACATCCGACGCCGACGCAAGCCGTACGTGGTCACGCTCGCGTTGAACCGCGCGTCGATCACGATCACGTGCACGCCGGTGGTCCCGACCACCGCCGCGATCTCGTCGACCAGGGCGAACAGGGCCGGGGCCGCAGCCCGTTCCAGGACGGGCGCGTCCTTGGGCAGTGCTCCCCACCGCGGCCGGAGGATGTAGGCCACGGCCAACGACAGGGCGCCGACCACCGGTCCGAGCATCGTGCCCCAGCCGAGCACCACCAGCAGCACGCCCAGGACGAAGAGCGCGACCGTGACCCCGTGCACCGTCAGGGCCAGTACGTAGGTGAGCGCCCGGTACGAACTCCGAGGCGGTGGACGGTCCCGGCTCTGCTCGATGTCGGCGAGCAGTTGTTCACCGTAGCGATGTGCGAGACGACGCCGGGCAGCCTCGATCCGCCCCGGCTGCGGCTCCACCGCGCCGCTGGGATCCACGTTCCAGCCGCACTCCGCGCACCACGCGACGAACCGCTCCTCCTCGGGCACATCCGCACCACACTCCGGACACACCCGGAGCCGCTCCGAGCCGATCGCCGGAACTTCCATGATCCCTCCCCCGGTCGCCCCTCCCCCGGGGCCACCTCGATCACGCCGACACGAACGCGCCGACCAGGCAGGCAGGTTAGCCCCGGGGCCGGCAACAGGAACCACCGGCCGAACGGATGGTTGCGGCAGGGCAGTCGGGATGTGCGGTGTGATCGACGGTGGCGGCGGGCGGGCATGTGCCGAAGTGGCGCTTCCTGCTCGGGTGATGAGCCGGGTGGTCGGGGTCAGCGGTAGAGAAGGCCGGAGAGGCGCAGGGCAAGAGCGCGGCGTACGGCGGGGATTCGGGTGATCGTGCGCAGGATCGTGTTGCGCAGCGGGCGGAGCGCCGGGGTGATGGTGGCGATGCGGGTCATCCGGTCGGCGAGCTTGACGATCTGCTCGGCGATCGGGCGGCGGGTGGCGCCGTACGCGTCGAGCGCCGAGGTGGGGCCGCCGTCGAGGACCGAACCGAGTGCCTCGGCCAGCGTCACGGCGTCGAGGATGCCGGCGTTCATGCCCTGGCCGCCGGCCGGGCTGTGGACGTGCGCGGCGTCGCCGGCCAGCAGGACGCGTCCGGCGCGATAGGTGTCGGCGATGCGGTGATGGACCCGGAAGCGCGAGCCCCAGACGACCTCCTCGACCACCACGCGGCCGGCCGACGGGCCGCGCTCGTCCACGAGTTCCTGAACGAACGCGAGCGACGGCTCGTGCGGCGCCTCGGCCACCGGCGCGACGATCCGGTGCCGACCGCCCGGCAGCGGGGCGACCACGGCGAGCCCGGCGGGCGCGAAGTACAGGACCACCTCGTCCGCCGAGACGGCGCCGCCGAGCCGTACGTCGGCGAGTACGAACGATTCGCCGTAGGTGCCGCCCTGGAAGCCGATGCCGGCCTGCTCGCGAACGGTGCTGTGCATGCCGTCGGCGCCGACCACCCACGCGGCACGGATTCGTTCGCCGTGCTCGAAGGTCGCGATCACGCCGTCGGCCTGCTGGTCGAGGGTGGTCACCGTGTACGGGCGCAGCACGGTGCCGCCGAGCTCGGTGAGCCGATCGAGCAGGACCTCCTCGGTGGTGGCCTGGGACACCATCAGCGAGTACGGGTATCGGGTGGGGAGGCCGCCGAAGTCGATGCGGACGACCACGCGGTCACGGTCGCGGATGGTGAACGTCGGCGATCGCACGCCCTGCTCGACGAGCGGCCCGGCCACACCGAGCGGCGCGAGCACCTCCAGGGTGCGGGCGTGGACGACCGCGGCCCGCGAGGTGTGTTCGGCGACCGCGTGTGCGTCGACGACGGTGACATCACGGCCCTGGGCGACGAGGGCGAGCGCGAGGGTGAGCCCCGCGGGGCCGGCGCCGACGATCAGGACGTCCGTGGTGGCGGGAAGTTGTGGGGTCATGGCGAGCTCCTCGGGTGCGGCGATGCCGAGTGGGATCGGGGGTCGACGGCCGGCGGTCGACACACATTTGCCGGCCCGTTGGTCAACAGGCATTGGTCAACAGGCGTTGGCCAACGTTTGTTGACATAACCATGACCCTCCCGGCCGACCAAGTCAACAGGCGTTGGCCTACAATCGTTGACATGAGCACTCCGCGAAGGTCGTCGACCGAGACCAAGGCCGTGATCCTGGCCGCCGCGCGCGAACGATTCGGTGCCGACGGCTACGAGCGCGCGACGATTCGGGCGATCGCCTCGGACGCCGCGATCGATCCGGCGATGGTCATGCGCTACTTCGGCAACAAGGAGAAGCTCTTCGCCGCGGCCGCCGATGTCGACCTGCGGCTGCCCGCTCTCGATTCGGTTCCCCACTCACAACTGGGAGCGGTGCTCTCGGCCCACTTCCTGGACCGCTGGGAGGACGACGAGGCGATGATGATCCTGCTGCGCACCGGCGTCACCAACGAGGAGGCCGCGGAACGCATGCGCGCGGTCTTCGCGGAACAGCTCGCCCCACTCGTGGGCCGCGTCTGCCCGACCCCGATCGAGGCCCCCCGCCGGGCCGGCCTGGCCGCCACCCAGGTACTCGGCCTGGCCCTGTGCCGCTACGTCCTGCGCCTCCCGCCGATCGTGGCGATGACCCACGCGGAGGTCGTCGCCTGGCTCGGCCCTCAACTGCAACGCTGCCTGACCGGGGACCTCGGCGTGCCGGAGAACCCGAGCGGGTGATGGGCTGTCCTCGGGAGCGCCGGAGCGCTCGTGCCGAAGCCATCGCCAGGCCGGGGCGAACGGTCGCCCCATGAGAACGCGGGCCGGAATCGGGGGATTACCCCCAGTGGTGGCCCGGTTCGACCGGGTAGCGTCCCGAGCAGGTCCGAACCGGCCAAGCCGAGCAGCGGTGTTCCGCACGCCGCCAGCGGAGGTGACGCGTCATGCCCACGCACGCAGTCCGACCGAACCGCCCGGCCCGCCGTCCGCTGCGCGATCCGTCCCGGTACGCGTCCACCCGGTGCACGCCCGGCCGGCCGACGCGCCGCCGGGTGATGGTCGGGCCCGCCCTGGCGTTGCTGGCCGCGCTGTTCCTGTCGGCCTCCTGTACCTCCGCGACCTCCACCCCGCCTCCCGCGGCCGCGCCCACCGGCCCCGCGCCCACCGCCGAATCTCCGGGCGGCGGAAGCGATCCGAGGGCAGCCGGCGACCCGCCCCCCTCCTGCGGCGACCCGCTCGCGAGCCTGCGTCCCGGGTCGGGGCCACCGCGCGCCACCGACTATCCGAACGACGGCTCGCTCGCGCGGATCCTGCGCCAGGGATTCCTGACCATCGGAATCGACCAGAGCACCTACCCGTTCAGCTACGCCGACGTCGCCGACCACAATCGGCTCAAGGGCTTCGACATCGACCTCGTCCGGGAGATCGCCGCCGACCTGTTCGGCAGTGCGGACACGAGCCGGCTACGCTTCCGCGTTCTGCCCAACGACATCCGCGAACAGGCCGTCGCGAACGGCGACGTGGACATCGTCGCGAAGTCGGTCACCGTGAACTGCCGCCGCCGGGCGCTGGTCGACTTCAGCGCGGTCTACTACGAGTCGGGACAGCGCGTACTCGTCGTCCGCGACAGCCCGGCCGCATCCACCGACCACAACAGGGGCCTGATCGGCCTGCCCGCCGGAACCCGTGTCTGCACGGTCGGCAACACCACCGCCGCCGAGGCGGTGCGCGCGACGAAGGGCCTGGTCCCCGTCACCGGCGAGACCTGGGCGGACTGCCTCGTCCACATCCAACAGGGCCGCGCGGACGCATCCGTGGGCGACGACACCATCATGGCCGGCCTCCAGGCCCAGGACCGCTTCGTGCAATTGGTCGGCCCCAAGCTCACCCGCGAACCGTACGGCCTGGAAATCGCCAAGACCCACCCCGACCTGGTCCGCTTCGTCAATGCCTCACTGGAACGCATCCGGCGAGACGGGACGTGGCTGCGGCTGTACGAAACGTATGTGGCCCGCTACATACCGGAACCCGGACCGGTGACGGCCCCCGACGCGGTGTATCGGGACTGAGCACGGCAACGACGGCAACCCGGCCGGAGGCCGAGTCCGAGCCTTCACCCGTACGTCCACGTCCACGTCCTACATCTGTGTCGAAGGCAGGTCGTCCCCCGGCACGACCAGCCCCGACTCATAGGCCGTCACGACCAGTTGCGGTCGATCGCGTGCGCCGAGCCTGGTCATGATGCGGCTCACGTGGGTCTTGGCGGTGAGCGGACTCAGGCCGAGAAGCGTCCCGATCTCCGCGTTCGTCAACCCCCGACCGACCAGCGTGAGCACCTCACGTTCGCGCGCGGACAGGTCCGCCACCAGCACCGATTCCGGCTCACCCACCGTCCGCGCGGCCGGCATCCGCAGGACACGCGAGATCAGCCGCGCCGTCGGACCCGGCGACAGCAGCGCCTCGCCGGCCCCGATCGTGCGGATCGCGGCCAGCAGTTCCGCCGGTCGCGTGTCCTTGACCAGGAAGCCGCCGGCGCCGGCACGCAACGCGGCCACCACGTTCTCGTCGTCCTCATACGTGGTCAGTACCAGCACCCGGACTCCCGGCAATTCCGGATCGGCCGCGATCGACCGGGTGGCCTCGATCCCGTCCAGGATCGGCATGCGAATGTCCATCAGTACGACGTCCGGACGGGTGGCCCGGGTCAGTTCGAGCGCGGCCTGCCCGTCGGCGGCCTCACCGACGACCTCCATGTCGGGCGCCGAGCCCACCAACATCGCGAAGGCCGACCGCACCAGGTGTTGGTCGTCGGCGAGCAGAACCCGCAGCCTGCCGACCGTCACACGCTCCCCCACTCGTCGCACACCATCCGCAACCTCTCCCCGTCAGCGCGCACTTCACCGGCCCGTCACATCGCATGGCGCGCCCACACACCCTCACAGTGTCACCCGGCCCCCACTCGCTCGCCCATCGGCAACACCGCCTCGACCCGGAAACCGCCATCCACGCCGGGCCCGGCAACCAGCGTCCCGCCCACACTGCGCGCCCGTTCGGCCATCCCCACGATGCCGAACCCGGCCTCCTTCCCGGCGTCCCGCCCAGTGTTCTTCCCGGCCTCCTTCCCGGCGTCCGCCTGCGCCGCGGCCCCGGGGCCCCGTCCGTCGTCATCCACGGCAACATGCAAATTCGCCTCGGCGAGCGACAGTTCGATCCGGACCGAACGAGCCTGCGAGTGCTTCACCACGTTCGTCAGCGCCTCCTGCACGATCCGGTACACCGCCACCCCCACGTCGGGCGCAGGAGGCGGTCCGTCATGGCCGGTCAGGGTGACCTCGATGCCGGCGGAGCGGGCCGCGTCCGCGAGCGGCACCAGGCCATCGAGCCCGGCCAGGCCCGGCACCGCCTCGTACGACGCGGCTTCCTCGGCGTCGCGCAACACCGACAGCGTGGCGCGGAGTTCGTGCCGGGCGTCCCGACACGTCTCGGCGATCGTGTCCAACGCGCTCACCATGACCGCACGTTCCGCCGGTGGCTCCTGGGCCGCCAGGTGCGCGGCCACACCCGCCTGCACGCCGATCAGCGTAATGCTGTGCGCAAGCAGATCGTGCAGGTCGCGCGCGATCCGCAGGCGCTCCTCGGCGACCCGCCGCCGGGCCACCTCGTCCCGGCTGCGCTCGGCGCGCTCGGCTCGATCGATAATGGCGCTCACGTACGCGTGGTGGCTGTGCCACGCCTGCCCCGCGACCAGCGCCGCGAGCACCCAGCCGACCATCCCGCAGCGGTCCCGCCAGGTGGGCGCGTCCTGACCGCCGACACTCATCGCCACGAGCACCACGATCAACGCCGCGAAGCCCAGCGCGACTGCCTCCTCGCGCCGGATGTACGCCGCAAGGGTCCCCAGCGCGACCAGCGCCAACACGGCCGCGCTCTCGTGCAGATACTCCCGGTTGTGATACGGCACCGTCAGGATGAACGTCACCGACAGCACCGTGCCCGGGCTGGTCCGCCGCCAGGCCAACGGAATCGCCGCACCGAGCAGCAGCGCGGCACCGATCGGGTCCAGCGCGCGCTGCCCCGGCCACATCCACGCGGAAACAATCGCGCTCACCGCCAGGACGAGAGCGAGCAGGGCGTCCGCAAGGGATGCCCCACCCCATGTCGATCGCTTCGTCACACCGCCATCTTCCGGGACGGCGCGGACGGTTCCGCCGGCCGGGTCCCCGCCGGGTCCGGCACGGGCCGCCGGGACAACGGCCCCGGCCACCAGATCCGCCGATCAAGCGCCACGCTCGCGGCGGTGACCAGGAACGTCCGGACCAGGAACGTATCGATCAACACCCCCACCGCGACCACGAATCCGAGTTCCACCAAGGACACCAGAGGCAGCAGCATCAGCACCGAGAAGGTGGCGGCGAGCACGAACCCGGCCGACGCGATCACCCCGCCGGTTGTCTCCAACGCGGCCGGCGCGGCGATCCTGACCGAGTCCCCACGCAGCGCCATCTCCCGCACCCGGTGCATCAGGAAGATGCCGTAATCCACCCCGAGCGCGACCAGGAACACGAAGGTCAGCAACGGCGTTTGTGCGTCCACGCCCGCGTATCCGAAGCCGTGCTCGAAGATCAGCCCGCCGACTCCGAGCGAGGCGGCCCACACCAAGACGACCGCGACGACCAGGATCAGCGGCGCGACCAGACTGCGCAACAACACGATCAGCACGAGCAGTACGGCGAGGAGCACGAGCGGAACGACCACCCGGCGATCGCGGGCCGTGGTGTGCGAGGTGTCCATCTGCTGTGCGCTGGGACCGCCGACCCGCGTGTCCGGCACCGCCCGCAACCGCTCGATGGTGGCATGTTCACCGTTCGACTCCGGCCGATCCTTCGCGAAGGCCAAGATTTCCGTCCAGCCGCCTGCGGTTCGCGCCTGCCGGGCATGATCGACGCCTTCCGTCGCGGAGACCGCGGCGAGCACGGCAGCGGCCCGATCGGTACGCGCGAGCACCGATATCGGCGCACCCGACTGCTCCGGAAAGGCCGTGCTCAACATCTCCTGCGCGGCGATCGACTCGGGCTTCGCGGTGAAGCCGTCGCTCTGCCGCAACGGACCCGGCAGCGCGAACGCGGTCAACGCGCACGCCCAGAGCAGGACGACTCCCGCCACGAGCACCGCAATCGGCCGCCGGGACACGCCGGCCCCGATCCGGGCGTACGCGCCGCGGCCCCGCTTGGGCTCGCTGCCGAACGCGGGTACGAAGGGCCAGAACACCCGCCGCCCGAGCAGCACCAGCACGGCCGGCAGCAGCGTCGTCATCACCGCGAGCGCACACACCACGCCCACCGCGCCCACCGGCCCCATCCCGCGACTGCTGTTCAGATCCGCGGCGGTCAGGCACAGCAGCCCGACCACGACCGTTCCGGACGACGCCACGACGGCCGGCCCACACCCGCGCAGCGCCGCGACCATGGCATGCAACGGCCGTGCGTGAACGCGTAGTTCCTCGCGATATCGAGCCACCAACAGCAGCGCGTAGTCGGTTCCCGCACCGAACACCAGCACCGTCAGGACACCCGAACTCTGTCCGGTGACGGTGATCCCGAACGCCTTCACCAGCCCGTATACCGCCGCCGACGCGACCGCCACCGCCACACCGGCACACGCGAGCGGCACAATCCACAGGTAGGGACTGCGGTAGGTCAGCATCAACAACACCGCGACCACGAGGACGCCGGCCAGCATCAACGTACCGTCGATCGATCCGAACACCTCCTGCATGTCCGCCGTGATGCCACCGGGCCCACCCAATCGCACGGTGAGCCCGTCCGGGTGCCGATCGAGCACCTCGCGAATGTCGGGCACGATGTCGTCCGGCTCGGCACCACGCCGATCGATGGACAACGCGTAGCGCAACGTCGCGTGATCGACCGACTCCTGCGCCACCGGCGGGGGGCCGGCCACCAGCGGATGCCGCCCGGACACCTCGGCCACCTGACCGGCCGCCAGTTCCCGGTCGGCGGCGGTCAATCCGCCATCGCGGTGGTACACGAGCTGTACGTCCATCGCGTCGCCACCGGGCAATCCGGCCTGGACCTTCGCCACTCGGGTGGACTCGGCGTTCGCCGGCAGATAGTCGACGGCTTCGTTGCGCTGCACGTCACCGAGCCTGGCCGCGAACATTCCGGCCACCAGGACGACAAGTATCCAGCCACCGACCACAGCCCACGGCACCGCCCACAACCGCCCCCGCCGCGGCGCCGGCACGGCTTCTTCCTTCGAGAGTGTCTCCATGCCCCAAGGCTTCCGGCCGAGCAACCCGCAATCGTCCGGCCGACGGCCGATGTCCGGGTTACTCCGCACGACGTCCCGGGGCGAGGATTGCTCCCGCGGGAGTAACGCTTGGGAGTAGGGCTGGTGGGTTGCGTCGGGTCGGGGCCGGTGAGCCGGCGCGGGGACGTCTCGGCGCCCGGAGATCGCGTCTCCTCGCGGTGCTCGGAGAGTTGCGCGGTTCGGCGGCCTTGAGCACCGCGCTTGTGCGTGAGCCCCGTCGGCCCCGACGCGCCTCCGTAGGGCTTGCCCGCGTCGGGTAGCGGAACGGCTCTCAGCAGCCGGCCTGAAACCGCTTCCGGCCAGGACGCTTGAAGCGGTGATACGGCCGCCGAGCCTGGAACGTGATGTCCAACTCGGGCCGTCGCAACGAGTCGTCGGGGGGCAGTTCATGAGTCAGCGAGCCGACCAACGCCAAATATCCCTTGAGCACGCCGGGTTCGCGCGGACCTCGACCGGCGGCAGCCGCGAACTCCTGCGACGCGGCCGCGAAGACATCCCGGCTGCCGATCAAGAACGCGGTCCGCGCATACGTCACAGGCCGCAACCACTCCCGCGAATCGCGGTACCCGCTCTGCCTGAGCCAAGCAGCGGCATCCCGCTCTGTCCGGGCCTCGTTGGTCGCCACGGTGAGCGACGTGCCGACCGTCAACCGCCGCCTGATCCGCGGCCATGCGGTGGGCCGAATTCCGAGCGAATGATGCGCCAACACCAGGTCCACCCGACCGCCACTGGCATCGATGAACGCCTCATTGGCCAAGGGCACACCATCCCGAAGCGGGACGTGCACGACCGTGCGCCGCGAGTACGCCGCGAACGAGAACAACGCGGCCAGCCCGGACAGCCCGTCGTGATCCCCGATCACCACCCCGTACTCCCCCAGCGGATCGGCCAACGCCGTATGCCGCAACGGCGACCACGGTTGCACCACGCGATACTCCACCGTCCCGATTCGCGGCCGATACCGACGCAACCTCAACCGCATGGCCCCCCGCCCATCCCCATCCGCATCCCCTCGCCGCAACCTTTCCGAACCGACCCGGCAGCCCGACCGCAACAGCCCCCGAACAGGTCGGGCAAGGCATACCGGGACGTCCCCGATCCATCACGCGGCCCGGCTCACCGATCACCCGCCGCCGAACCATGCCGGCATGTCGAAGTGGAGCGAATCACCAGGCGTCTTCGTCCGAAGGTCCTCCTCCAACGCGCGCAGCCGTTGCACACCCGACGTCACCGCCCACCCGGCACGCACGGCGCGGGCGGGCGGCGGCCCCAGCCCTCACCGCAACGGCAGATCCACCCGGGTCACCGCGAGGGTGCGTCGCGCCAACTCCACCAGCGCGCACTGGTCTTGACCCGGCAGGCCGGTCCTGACCCGGGTCGCCGCCATCGACGGCCAACCCGCCTCCGCGCCGTGCAGGATCCCGGCGATCGAGCCCGTCATCGGCGCGGAGGTGTGGATGTCCCACCCTCCCCGCACGGTCAAGCCGATCTGCCGACACGGGTCGCCGTCACCCCACAGCAGCCCCGCCGCGACCAGGCAGGCGATACCCGGCGCGTCCCGCCGGGAACCGGTCCCGTACCGCTGGTGCACCTCGGCAGCCGCCCGCTCCCAGCTGTGACCACGGGTGTAGGCGACCAGGACGCCCTGAATCGCCCGCGACAACCGCGACTCGACCGGCACATGCCGCAACGAGACCCCGACCGCCTGCGCGGCATCCCGCGCCGTGAACGCCGCCGCCGCAAGCGCGGCGCTCCACATCGCCGCGTACAGCCCCTCCCCCACATGCGACACGACCGCGTCCTTGCGAGCCAACCGCGCCGCCCGTCGGGGATCGCCGGGTGCCACGTACCCGTACAGGTCCGCACGTGCCATCGCCTCGTCGGTCCCGCCGTGCGCGGTCTCCTCGGACGCCGTCGCCGGCGGCAGCGCACCGCTCAGCAGGGCCTGATACGCGGCCTGCTCCGCCGCGCCCTGACGCAGGAACGGCAGGGTCAGCAGCCACAACGCCCCGACCTGCGCGCTGGTGAAGCCCGGTCCGTACAACTCCAACACCCGAAGGCTCAACACCGAACGATCCATCGCATCGCTGCGATCCTCCGCGCGGGCGGCATCCGGCACCCCTGATCCGTCCGGAATGCGGGCCGCCTCGTAGGCGCCGAGACAACGGCCGATCCAGCCCCCGTGGATCCGATCCGGCAACGCCACGCCGGGCGGCGGCGGATCGATGGCACCGGCCGGCGGAAGCCCCTGATCCACAAGCCGATCGACGGCGTCGCCACGATCGTCGCGGCTCGGATCACCCCGACCCGGACCGCTCTGCCCCGGATCGTTTCGGATCAGACCATTCGCCGACAAAGCTTGTCGCCCCGGACCGCCTCGGCCCGGACCATCTCGGCCCGAATCGACCTGCCCGGCCCGCCCAGGCCACCCCCGCCCGAGGCGTTCACGCTCCAGGCGTTCTCGCTCCAAGCGCTCGCGCCGCTGACGGTCTCGGTCCAAGTGGCTCCGCCCCCACATGACTTGCCCAAGAGAATCTTCATCAAGACGCCCGCCATCAAGTCGGTCACGACCCGGACGGCCGCGATCCAGGTACGCCCTGCCCAGAAGGTCCCGCTCCAGACCATCTCGCCCGTGGCCGTCCTGCGCGCGCTCGCCTCGGGCCCGACCGGTCCGGGCGCCGGCACCGCCTATTCGATCGTCACCCGCCACGCGCTCGCGACCCGCGTCATCCGCGAGTGAATCGGCTTGCTTCGGACGGTCGGACTCCACGCCATCCGGGCGCCCATCGAACGGAGTTGAGCCATCATCGCCGGAGCCGATGTCCGCGCCGCCCGAATGCTCCTCCGCCAGACGATCGCGCCGTCCATCGCCTCGGTCCGCGACACCCGAAGCCGGAACCTCCTCGCCGGCCACATCAGCTCTTGTCAGCGAGCTTTGCGCACGACTTTCCTCGGTCGGACGTTCACCTTCGCTCGGGTGAGCCGAGCGCCCACGCACACGCCCGCCCTCATCGCCGTCGCCATCGCCCCGCCTGCGGTCCGGCCGCATTCGGCGCCCCGAATCAAAGTTGTCCGATTCCCGACCGTCCCGACCCGCCTCCGCCACGCGCGTCACCGCTCCTTCGCCGACCGACTCCGCCCCGAAACCGACCTCCGACCCACCGCCCACGCCCGACCCGAATCCGGCGCCGACCAGGCCGCCCGCGTCCGGCCCGCGCGGGCCGACCGGCCCCTCCGCCCCAGCCGGGTCATCCGACTCATCCGGCCCGCCCGGCCCGCCAACCACACCCCCGCCTTCACCCTCCGGCCGCGCCGCCGCGCCACGCTCCGCAGCCCGCGCCGCCGCGCCACCCCACCTACCGCCCCGCCGAATACGAGCCCGCTCCCGACCCCCATCACGGGCCCCATCGCGCGCCTGCCCATCCACTTCCACCTGCGCCTGCCCTTCGACGCGCCCGTCCTGCGCCTTCTGCGAATCGTGCGGCACCTGGTCCTCCCCGGCCGGGTGGGCAGGCCGGCGCCGACCGGCGGGCGGCGCTGCCCGGGACGTTGGCGGTTTCGACACCCGGAACCCGATCGCGACTCCGGGTGACGAAGGCCGCTCGTAGCGCATCATGCTCAGGCCGATCCGGGAAAGGCCAGACGCCCGAGACGGTTGATTCGACCCAAATGTGACGCCCTATCACATGCCCTGCGCAGGCTACGGAACTGCCCCGCTCCAGGCCATTGGCAAGCCTTGACGAAGTTCAGACGCAACCCGCTGAAATTCGTCACGACCCAGGGGGTTCGCCGGCGCCGCAAATCGCGTACCTTATCGGCCATGACCTCGGCTCGCGCCTATGACGGCGGCATCTACTCGCCGTATTCGGAGACCCCGATCTACGACCGGCTCGTAGCCGAACGGGGTCGACCGGAGATCGGCCCCTTCAACCTCCCCGTGCCGGACTTCGCCATGCACCCGCTCTTCGGCGAACGACCGGCGCTCCCGGCCCTTCCGGCCCTGCCGTCCTCGTACTCGTCGCCCGCCCCGGCATACGGGTCCGCGTACGGCTCGTCCGCTCCGGGCTACGGCTACAACGCTCCCGCCCCGATGCAGTCGCTGCCCGCCCCGCTGCCGGTTCCGGCGCAGTACGGCGGCGGCCAGTACAACAACGCGCCCATGTCCGGGTATGCGTCGATGGCCCCGGCCGCACCGCAGGCACCCCAACAGGCCGTACACCAGGCGCCGCAGCCCGGCGCCGGGCAGTACGCCGCGCAGTACGTTCAGCCGCCGCAGGTACCGACGCCCCGTGTGCCGAACATGGGCGAGCCGGGCCAGTTCCCGCCTCGCTACTGATCTCGCGGCAGCCGTAGGCCACCCCACGCGCCGCGCGCACGAGTCGAGTACCGAGTCGCACCACCCGCACGCCGTGCGACATCGTCCCGCACAGGACGGCGTCGTACCGATCCCCCGTCGGCTTCCCCGGGCCGGCGTGAAACAGTGAAGGCATGCACCACCTCGCCTCCTTGCACCTGTATCCGATCAAGTCCGCACGCGGTATAGACCTCTCCGAGGCCGTGGTCGAACCGTGGGGCCTTGCCGGTGACCGCCGTTGGATGCTCGTGGACGAGGCCGGCCGGTTTCTGAGCCAGCGCAAGCAGCCACTGCTGGCCACCGTGACGGTACGTCAGGAGACGAGCGGGCGACTGGTCGTGCGTGCGCCCTCGATGGACGAACTGTGGGTCGAGCCGACTGCCGAGGTACAGCTCGTCCCGGTGACCGTGTGGAACGACGAATTCGAGGCCGCTCTGGGCCCGGACGACGCGCACACGTGGTTCGGGAAGTTGTTGGGCATCGACGTCCGACTGGTACATCTCGACGACCCGACCCGACGGACTCCCGATCAGCGATACGCGGATGCGTCCGATCGAGTGAGTTTCGCGGACGGTTTTCCGCTGTTGCTGACGACGACGGGTTCACTCGAATCCTTGAACGCCGTCATGGATTCTCCGCTGCCGATGAACCGGTTTCGCCCCAACGTCGTCATCGACGAGCCCGAGGGCTGGGCCGAGGACCGCTGGCTCCGTGTCCGTATCGGCGATGTCATCTTCCGTGTCGTCAAGCCCTGTTCGCGCTGCGTGATCACCACGACCGACCAACGCACCGGCGAACGAGGCCCGGAGCCGCTCAGGGCGCTCGGAAAACACCGCCGGTTCGGCAAGAAGCTGATTTTCGGCCAGAACCTGATACCCGAACTCCCCTCGAACGGCACGGGCATCCTCCGGGTAGGCGACTCCTTCGAGGTCCTCGAAACCACCTGACGACCGACCGGCGACACCACCAACGGCGGTGGATCCCGGGGCCGTTCCGACGTACCTCCACATACGGCAGGCCGGATTCCACAGACATCCGGGCCCGTGCGACGCAGGCGAAGCCATCCGGACAATGAGTATGCGGACATTTCGCATAAGTACTGATAGCGACCAGCCGACCGGGCCGCACCCGAAAGTATTCCGAACGTCCACTTGGCGCAGGGGTCGTCACTCACGTGGGTGATATGCCCCGCGCGCCCCGACCCGGTGCCACTCGGCGCCCGGCACGCTGATGCCCCACGACCTCGGACCGTCCGGCACGTTCCTGCCGGGTGAGGGGACAGCGACATCATGGCTACCGTCACCTTCGACCGAGCCACCCGCCGGTACACCAAAGGCGACAAGCCCGCCGTCGACCAACTCTCGCTCGACATCGGCGACGGGGAATTCCTCGTCCTGGTCGGCCCGTCCGGCTCCGGCAAGAGCACCGCTCTGCGCATGCTCGCCGGTCTGGAGGACGTGAACTCCGGCACGATCCACATCGGTGACCGCGACGTCACGAACCTCGAGCCCAAAGAGCGCGACATCGCGATGGTGTTCCAGAACTACGCGCTCTATCCACACATGACGGTGGCCGAGAACATGGCCTTCGCGCTCAAGATCGCGCATCAATCGAAGGACGAGATCGCCCGCCGAGTCACCGAGGCAGCAAAGATTCTCGACCTGACCGAATACCTGGATCGCAAACCGAAGGCCCTCTCCGGCGGCCAACGTCAACGCGTCGCGATGGGTCGCGCGATCGTCCGCGAGCCCCGCGTATTCCTGATGGACGAGCCCCTGTCCAACCTCGACGCCAAGCTCCGTGTCCAGACCCGCATCCAAATCGCCGGGCTGCAAAGGCGGTTGGGTACGACGACGGTCTATGTGACACACGATCAGGTCGAGGCGATGACGATGGGCGACCGCGTCGCCGTACTCAGGGACGGCATCCTCCAGCAGGTCGCCACCCCGCGCCGGATGTACGAGCGGCCGATCAACGTATTCGTCGCCGGCTTCATCGGCTCGCCGTCGATGAACCTGATCGACACCGAACTGACCGGGGAAGGCATCCGCTTCGGTGACGTCCTGGTCCCGCTCACCCGCGAGGCGCACGCGACCAGCCGAGCGGAGAAGGCCGACCGGATCACGGTGGGCGTGCGCCCGGAGCATCTGGAGGTCGCGTCCGGCCCGGACGCACGCGGGCCGGCCATCACGGTGGACGTGGTCGAGGAACTCGGCTCCGACGCCTACGTATACGGCACAGCCCGGATCGAAGGTACGCCCACCACTCTGGTCGTCCGCGTCGCCGGTGATCGGGTCCCTCGCAAGGGCGACATCCTGCACCTCACCCCGCGCCCCGACGAGATCCACAAGTTCTCGACGTCCACCGGCGAACGCCTGGGCGACTGACGACTGCCGCGCGATGCCCCACCTGCGGCCGGCGCCACGACCGTGCGATTGACTGTGGTGCGAGAACGGAGCACAGGGGGTTCAGACACCGATGACGACAACCAACGAGACGCCTCGGGTCCCGGACGCCGCATGGCTGGAAGCCCGGTTCGGCAGCGGTTCGCTCTGGCGGCCGAACGAAGCCGACCTTCCCGAGGAACTGACCGACCGCGAGACTCGCGACTTCCTGACCACGACCGGCTTTCCGGCCGTCGCGATCGACCTCGTCGAGTTCGACTCCACGCACCTACGGGACGCCGACGAGCCGTACCTGTTCGACGCCGACGAACTGTACGGGCGCCGCTACCCCGACGACGACTCACCGCCCGAGAACTTCTGCTTCACGATAGGCATCCACTTCGACCAACAGTTGATGCTCGACACCGACCTCGGCGAGATCAACCACTACGATCCCTCCGGCTGGGACCACGGCGACGGCGACAAAGGCGTTGCCACCTCCTCGCTGCCGACACTGGCCGTACTCCTGGGCCTGGTCGTCGAACGACGTGACGCCCTCGAAACCGACAACGACGGAATCCGCCACGCGGCAATCGTCGAACTCCGCCACCACATGGCCGCAATCGAACCCGAGGTGGAGAACTCCCCCTTCTGGGACAGCGTGTTCGACCACCTTTCGGCCTGACCTCCACGGCAACCGCTGGAATACGCCGGGCGTCGGCTCCCGAAGAAAACCGCGGCCGGGAAACGGCGCGCCCCGGCCCGGCACCGGGGAGTCGTACCGAGCCGGCGTCGGGCATCCTTCCCACCGAGCTGCTGCCGACGCCGCGTCCGGGGTCGCCGGCGGCGACCCCGGACGCGGCGCCGGCCTTCCGCTCAGCTCATGGCCTCGCGCATCGCCTGCTGGAGATGGGTGGTTCGCCGGCGGGTCGGTTCGGCGGCCACCGCGGCGGCGAGGGCCGGTCCCGCCGCGTGGACGATCGAGACGTGGCGTTCGCCTCGGGTGACGAGCGTGTACATCAGGGCTCGGGTGTAGGCATCGGCGCCTTCGGACGGGAGTACGACCACCGCTCCCGGACGGCGGACGCCCAGGGATTGACGAGCCGTCAAGGCCCAGCCGTGGCGCAGCTCGGCCCCGTGGAGAGCTTCGGGGCCGGCGTCGCCGAAGGCCACCACAACTCGACCGTCCGGAAGGACGTCGCGAACAACTCCTTGCACCACACCGCCACTTGGGTCGGTCGTGGCCCGGATGACCCGGTCACCGACGTCGATCAGGCCGGTCCCGTCCTGGTCCCGCCGAGCCGAACTCCCGGCTTCGGGGCTCGATTCGGGGCTCGGATTGAGCCGTGCCTTGAGCGCGACGTTCAGCGCCGTCGCGCCGGCGGGGCCGGTGGCGAGAGGAGCGACCACGAGTACGTCCCGAGCCGCGATGCCGATCGCACGCGGAATCGAATCGGCGACCAGTTGGGCACATCGGTGGGCGGCCTCCTCCCCGGTGCGGGCCGGGATCAGTACGGCGCGGCGTTCCGGGTCCTGGATCGGCGGCAGCCGACCGTCACGGATCCCGTCGGCAAGTGCCTCCAGCGGACCCTCGGGGACGCTCGGAGCGACCAGGGCGCGGATCGTACCCGTCGCCGCGAGATCGGTGAACACCCGTCCCGGTCCGGTCGATTCGAGGCCGGCCGGGTCGCCGGCGAGGAGGAGCCTGGCACCATCCGGTACCGCCTCGAAGATTGCGGCGGCGGCGGTGACGTCCAGGAGTGTCGCGTCGGTGACCACGAGGAGGTCGAGTTCGAGAGTGCCGTCCGGGCCGCGCTCCATCGCGGCGAGTTCGCGGAGTCCGATCGTGCCCGCACCGAGCCGGTCCCGGCCGTCGATGGTCGGTGCGACGACGGCTACGCGCAGGCCGGCCTCCCGGGCGTGCCGGGCGACGGTCAGGATTGCGGCCGGGGGTTCCTCGCCGGGGCCTGCGGCGTACAGCAGGACTCCGTTGGTGCTCAGCGCACCATCGAGTTTCGTGTCGCCGGTCTCCGGCCACGGTTCGACCGTCGACAACAACCGGACGACTGCTTCGGCGATGGCCTCCTCGGCGAGGGCGTAGTCGTCGAGGGCGAGCAGGACCCCGCCGGCGGCGGCGAGTTCGTCGGGTTCCTCGAAGTCGTCCTCGAAATCCGCCTCGAAGTCGCGGTCGGATTCCTCGAATTCGTCGGAGTCGCCGATGTCCTCACCCGGTCCGGCCGGCGCGGCGGCGAAGGCCATCACCCGGCCCTCGGCGAGTATGGCCCGGAGCGCCGTGTCCGGGTCACTCACCTCGAAGTGCGCGAGCGCGGCCCGCGCGGCATCGGCCTCGATCGCGGTATCCCCCTGCCGGGCGGCCCGTCGCAGCAACCACAACACGATCCCGCGCACCCGTCGTGGGTCGTCGGCGGCCCAGCCGGCGCCGAGTGCTCCGCGGGCGAGCAGGTCGGCCTGTCGGGGTGTGATTCCGGGTACCGCGAGTAGCGCCCAGGGGTCTGCGGCCAACTGTTCCGCGGCCTCGCTTCCCAGAGCGGTGGCTACCTGAGGGGCCATGCGCTCCGGGGCGCCGGCGGCGGTCAGGAGCCGGGCGACGTCCGCGGCTACGGCGGCGAACGGTCGCCGGGCCTGGTCGGGTGGCGTGGCCGGCGCTGCCGCGGGCGCCGCGGGCACGGTCGGCGAAGCGTCCACGCCGGGCTCCGCCCAACGGCCGCCGCCGGTCCGACCGCCGGCTTGGGGCGAACTCGGCCCGGCAGCAGGGTTGTCCGAGGCGGGATCGACATGCGAGTGCGCCCGGCCCGCGGGTTGACGCCGCTCTCCATCGAGAGCACCGCTCTCGTCATCCGTAGCAGGCCCGACATCGCGAGGACGACGCACACCGTCGAGAGCACTGCTCTCGGAATCCTGATCCGGCGACGTGCCTGCGGCGAACGAGTCGGCGCGAGCACTGCTCTCGCCGGCCGTGTTCCCCGACGTTGCGTCGGCGGCGGGCGACGCATCGAGAGCACTGCTCTCGGCATCCGAACCCTGTACCGCTTCCGACGCCGCTGCCGACGCGTCATCCGCTTCCGCGACAAATGTCGGACCGGCGTCGCCCGACATTTCGAGAGCTGTGCTCTCGGCGTTCGGGTTCGTGGCCACGAACGTCGCATCCTCCGCGCCGGTGGCAGCTTCCGCGGCCGGCGCCGCGGCCTCTGCGACTTCGGCGGCTTCCGCAGCCAGAGCAGTACGTCTGCGGGCACGCTCGGCGCCGGCGGGGTGAGGGGGGTCGACGTGGGTGACGCCACCGACGACTGTCGGGGCTTCGCCGCGCGCCAATCTTGCGAGTTGGTCGCGCAGGAGGGCCACCGGATCGGGCTTCGGTCGGCTGTCGGACACGCCGGCCGAACCAGCCCGCGCGACGGAAGAGGCGGGCTCGACGGTCCTGCGTGCCGTCGCAGCCGCGGACCGGCTCTCGCCCTCGCCCCGGGGCCGGCCTGCGGATCGATCCTCGGGGCCGGCCTCGACCGGGGCCTCGGCCGAGGTTCCGGATCGGTCCTCGCGGTCGTCGGGCCCGGCTTCGACTCGGGCCTCGGGATGCGGCTCGGCCGGGGACGCCGGGGACGCGGCTCGGTCCTCGGCCGCATCCTCCGCATCGCTGTTCAAACCGTCGCCGTTCATGCCCACACCATCCGCTTCACCCGCACCGCCGGTGCCGTCTGCACCACTCGCGTCACCCACACTGTTCGCGCCACCCACACTGCCAGGACCACTCGTATCACCCACGCTGCCCCACACCACTCACGCCGTCCGCGTCGTCCACCTCACCGCGCCGCATCCCGCCGCGCCGCGCCGCGCCCGAAGCTCGCGCCTAAGCCTGGCTCCAAGTGTGGTCCGGGTAGCCCGTCATCGGTTGGGAGACGTCTTCGAGGGCGGAGCGGATCTCGGTGGGGAGGACGACGGTTTCGGCGGCCAGGGAGGCGCGGAGTTGGGTGGCGTTGCGGGCGCCGACGATCGGGGCGACCACACCGGGGCGGTCGCGGACCCAGGCGAGGGCCACCTCGATGGGCGCGGCGCCCAGGCCGTCGGCGGCGGTGGCGAGGGCGTCGACGATGCGGCGGGAGTGCTCGTCCAGGTAGGGGGCGACGAAGGGGCCCATGTGGGCGGAGGCGCCTCGGGAGTCGGAGGGCATGGCGTGACGGTACTTGCCGGTCAGCACGCCTCGGCCGAGCGGAGACCACGGGAGCAGGCCGACGCCCAGGTCGAGGGCGGCGGGCAGGACCTCGCGTTCGATGCCGCGTTGGAGTAGGGAGTACTCCATCTGGGTGCTGGCCACGACCACCCGGCCCGGAGCGGCGGATTGCCACGTGGCCGCCTTGGCCAGTTGCCAGCCGCAGAAGTTGGAGACGCCGACGTAGCGGGCCCGGCCGCTGGTCACCGCGAGGTCGAGCGCGTGCAGGGTCTCTTCCAGCGGCGTCGACGGGTCGTACGCGTGTAGTTGCCACAGGTCGACGTGGTCGGTGCCGAGGCGGGCCAGCGAGTGGTCGAGGGCCTGGAGCAGGTGTCCGCGCGAGCCGTCGAAGCGGCGTTCGCTGTACGGCACACTCGCGGCCTTGGTCGCGATGACCAGTTCCGAGCGCGGGATGTACCCGTCCAGGAGTCGGCCGATCATGTACTCGGCCTCGCCGTCGGCATACACGTCGGCGGTGTCCACGAGGTTGCCGCCGGCGTCCAGATATGCCTTCATCTGGTCGGCCGCGTCGTGCTCGTCCGTGTCTCGTCCCCACGTCATGGTGCCCAGGCCCATGCGGGAGACCCGCAGGCCGGTGCGGCCGAGATGTCGCTGCTCCATGGCACCGGAGACTAGTCGTTCCCTCCCCCGTGCCGCCGTTGGCGGGGCCGTTCGGGGGTATGCCGCCCGAGCAGGTTACCGGCGGGTAGGTCACACGATATGGTCGCCCGAGGCGACCTGCTCGGTTCGCCCGGATCGCCCGCCCACCCGGGCATCACGAACGACACCGAACAGCACGACGATCCACCCGACGAACACGGCGATGCCACCACGCGCAGCACCAGAACAGCACCGCATCACCACGCACGGCCACGCCGCACATCAGTCGAACCGCCTCGAATCGGTTCGAACCACGCCCAACAGGGGGTCCGCGAATATGCGACTCGGTATCAACCTCGGATACTTCGGTGCCGGCAACGACGCCGACAACCTGGCGGTGGCCCAGGAGGCCGACCGTCTCGGTTATGCGGTCTGCTGGGCCGCGGAGGCCTACGGATCGGACGCGGCCACGGTGCTGTCCTGGGTCGCCGCGCAGACCACGCGGATCGACGTCGGCTCGGCGATCTTCCAGATCCCGGCCCGGACGCCCACGATGACCGCGATGACCGCCGCGACGCTGGACGTGCTCTCCGGTGGTCGCTTCCGACTCGGGCTGGGCGTGTCCGGGCCGCAGGTGTCCGAGGGCTGGTACGGGGTCAAGTTCGACAAGCCGCTCGCGCGCACCCGCGAGTACGTCGAGGTGATCCGCAAGGCGATGCGCCGCGAGCGGGTCGACCACCAGGGTGCCAACTGGACGCTGCCGCTGCCCGGCGGCCCGGGCAAGCCGCTCAAGCTCACCGTGCACCCGGTGCGCGAGCACATCCCGCTGTACATCGCGGCGGTCGGCCCGAAGAACCTCGAACTGACCGGCGAGATCGCCGACGGCTGGCTCGGCGTCTTCTACGCGCCGGAGCACGCCGAGGAATCGCTCGTGCACATCCGGGCGGGCCGGGAGAAGGCCGGTCCGGCGATGACCGACTTCGACATCGTGCCCACCGTCCCGCTCGTGGTCGGCGACGACCCTCGGCAGGCGGCCGACCAGGTACGCGGCTACGCCGCGTTGTACGTGGGCGGGATGGGCAGCCGGGACCAGAACTTCTACAACCGGCTCGCGGTCCGAATGGGCTACGAGGCCGAAGCCAAGGAGATCCAGGACAAGTTCCTGGCCAAGGACTACGCGGGCGCCGGCGCGGCCGTCCCGTACGACTTCATCGACAAGACCAGTCTGCTCGGCGGCAAGGAGCGGATCGCCGAACGCATGCAGGCGTACGCGGACACGGGTGTGACAACGCTGACGATCGCGCCGAACGGCACCACCCTGGACGAACGGGTCGCCGCGCTCCGGATCGCCGCCGAAGCCCTGGAACTGTCCGGTACGGGTTCCTGACAGATCCGGCGGCCTGGCCCGGCCCGCCGGGCCGGCCGTCGCGGCCGAGCCGAAGCCGTCGAACGGCGGCGGGTCCACGCTTCGGGCCCGCCGGCCGACACACCGCCCGGTCAGCGCGGCCCCGGCACCCGGGCCGCGATCACCTCGGCGAAATCGAGGAGGCGGCGGATCTGCCCCGGTCCGCCGTCCTCCAGAGACTTGCTGAACCGGTACGCCTCCTGCCGGAAGCGGCCGGTGGACGCACCGTCCTCACCGCGCACGGTGGCCACCTCCTGGAGGGTCGGCGTGGCCAGGAACACGAACGCGCCGCGCAGTTGGCGTCGTCCGTCGGGGTCGGTGCCGACCAGCGTCCGTATCCCGACGTGCGACACCGAACCCAGCGGAATCACCTGCACGGAGGAATCCAACACGGTGCCGCCGGGGGCGGACGGGTCGGTCATGTCCTCGCTGTGCCACAGCACGAGCCGCCGGTCGTCGCAGACCGCGGCCTCCTGCCACACCGAGGTGCCGTTCGCGTTGATGTCCACGACCCGTTCGAGGGTGAATCCGCGCACCGGGCGCCGGCCGAGCACCGAGCCCAACGCCTCCAGCGCCACGTCCGGATGCAGCAGGTAGGACCGAACCGCGTCCTCCAGCTGGGTGTGCGAGGACCAGTCGGCCCCGGCGGCTCCGGCCCCCGGAACCTGGGCCGGGCGCGTACCCGATGTGCGCTGCCTGCCCGACTTGCCGAACATCCCCACCTGCTTCCGCCGCGTCTGTACAAGCAGAAGCCTACGAGAGTCCGGCGTGGGCGGCGCCAGGGTCCACCGCTTGATCGATCACGGAACGAAATCAGGCCGCGGCGGGGGAGTCCAGTGCGTCCCCGCCACGGCCGGTATGCGGTTCAACGACCGTGCGCGGCAAAGGACACGAAGAGAAACAGCGGAAAGCGACAAAGGCCACGTCCCGCCCCGGCGCTACAACCATCCGCTCCTGCGGAACATGCGATGCAGCACGATGCACGAGCACACCATCAGGGCGACCGCTCCCGGATAGCCCCATACCGTTTTGAGTTCGGGCATGTGGTCGAAATTCATCCCGTACACGCCGGCGATCATCGTCGGCACCGCGAAGATCGCCGCCCACGCCGAAATCTTGCGCATGTCCTCGTTCTGCCGGACGCCCACCTGCGCCAGGTGCGCGCCGAGTACGTCGGACAACAGGCGATCGAAGGACTCGATCTGTTCGGTGACCCTGGTCACATGGTCGGCCACGTCGCGGAAGAAGGGCCGGGTCTCCGCAGGTACGAAGGCGACGTCCGCCGTGGCCAGCTTGCGTATCGGCTCGATCAGCGGCAGCGCGGCGCGGCGGCACTCCAGGACCTCACGCTTGAGCAGGTAGATGCGCTCGGCGTCGTTCTCGCGGCTGGGCGAGAAGACCCGCGCCTCCAATTCCTCGAGGTCGGTCTCCAACTCGCCCGCGATCGCGAGGTAGGCGTCCACGACGGCGTCGGCCACCGCGTACATCACCGCGCCCGGGCCGTGCTTGAGCAATTCGGGCTGCTTCTCCACCCGACGCCGAACCGATTTCAGCTCCGCGCCCGGCCCGTGACGGACCGTCACCACGAACGAGTCGCCGACGAACATCATCAGCTCGCCGGTCTCCACGGAGGAGGTCTCGTCGTAGTAGTGCAGCGTCTTGAGCACGAGAAAGATGGAATCGTCGTACGTCTCCAGCTTGGGTCGCTGATGCGCGTGCAGCGCGTCCTCGACGGCGAGCGGGTGCAGCCCGAACTCGCTGGTGACCAGATCGAACTCGCTCGGCGTCGGCTCGTGCAGCCCGATCCACAGGAACGAGTCGCCGACCCGCCGGGCCTGGTCCAACGCATCCGAGAAGTCGGCGGGGCCCTGGGTCCGGCGGCCGTTGGCATAAATGGCGCAGTCGACGATCACCGGGCCATTTTGCCGGCTGCCCGACGGCGAGGCTGCCGGGCTCGAAAGGCGTACACCGGTGGGCCCGCTCCGAGGACGCTCTCGGAGGACGCTCGGAGGCATCCGCCCCGGGCGGCGGCACGCACCGACCGGGGGCGCGAGCGCGGCGCGCCGAGCCCGCCCCGTCCCGGGGTGCCACTTCCGACCGGCTCCGGTCCGTCCCGGGCCGGCGCATAGGCTTACGTCCATGACGACGGTGCTCTTTGTTCGGCACGGGCGGACCACGGCCAACTCCACGGGGGTGCTCGCCGGTTGGACGCCGGGGGTGTTCCTGGACGAGCGCGGCGAGGAACAGGCCGCGGCGCTCGGCAAGCGCATCGCCGAGGTTCCGCTCGCGGCCGTGGTGACCAGTCCGCTGGAGCGGTGCCGGCAGACCTCGGAGGCGGTGTTGGCGGCCCGGCTCGGCACCAAGTTCGCGCTGGACGCCGACGCGCAGGTGGACGAGCGGGTCGGCGAGTGTCGGTACGGCGACTGGACCGGGCAGAAGCTCGGGAAGCTCGCCGAGGATCCGCTGTGGAAGACCGTGCAGGTCCACCCGAGCGCGGTCACCTTCCCCGGTCCCGGCGGCGAGGCGCTGCGCACCACCCAGGCCCGGGCCGTGGACGCGGTGCGCGAATGGAACGCGCGGATCGCCGCCGAGCACGGCCCGGACGCGATGTATCTGGTCTGCTCGCACGGCGACGTGATCAAGGCTCTGGTCGCGGACGCGCTCGGGATGCACCTGGACCTGTTCCAGCGGATCCAGGTCGACCCGTGTTCGCTCACGGTGATCACGTACGGCGGGCAGCGGCCGAGCGTCGGCCGACTCAACGACACCGGCGGTTCGGTGGCCGGCCTGTTGCCGGCGCCCGACGGGCGGCACGCGTCCGGGTCCGGTGACGCGGTGGTGGGCGGCGGGGCCGGCGCGCCGTAGGGTGCCGGGGAGGGCGTACTCCCCCCGTGCGCCCTCGCCGACCCCGACCGGCGGGAACACCCGGACAAGATCGAACCCGGCAGGAATGGGCAGGATCACCCGGGAATACCGCCCCGGAGCCGGCGGATATAACCGTGCAGGATTCACGTCGGGCCCACGCAGGGCCCACACCGGGCCCGACCCGGTGCACATCCGCCGCACCGAAGCGCCCAACCATCCACCCGCCCACCCGACCACCCACCGGCCGAGCAGCGCTCGACCCGCCGACGGATCGCCACCGGCACAGCCACCGGCGCCACCCCGGCACCACCACCCACCCCGTCCCGCTCTCGACAGAAACACGGAGCAGCTCGTGCCCCGCCAGGTCTTCCTGTACGACCCCCCGGAGCGGTTCGTCGCCGGCACCGTAGGTGAGCCCGGCCAGCGAACCTTCTTCCTCCAGGCCTCCGCCGCCGGCCGCGTCACCAGCGTCGCCCTGGAGAAGACCCAGGTGTCCGTCCTGGCCGAACGCGTCGACGAACTGCTCGACGAGTTGGTTCGTCGTACCGGTGGCGAGACCGCCGTGCCGGCCGTGACCCCCGCCGAACTCGAGGACTCCGGACCGCTGCTGCCGCCGATCCTGGAGGAGTTCCGGGTCGGCACGATGGCGCTCGCGTGGGACGCCGACGACGAGCGGCTCGTGGTCGAGGCGCAGGCCCAGGTGCCCGACGACGACTCTCCCGAGGACACCCTGCTCGGCGATGACGACGACGAGGACGGCCCGCCGCTGCTTCGCGTCCGGCTCACCGGCGGTCAGGCCCGGGCGTTCGCCAAGCGTGCGCTGCTCGTGGTCGCGGCGGGCCGGCCCGCCTGCCCGTTCTGTGGGCTGCCGATGGACCCGGAGGGCCACATCTGCCCGCGCGCCAACGGGTACCGGCGTTGACCGACACGGTTCTCGACGCCGCGGCCGTCCCGGAGCTGTTGCGCCGCGGCGAGTTGGCGGTGCGGGCGCGTCTGGAGGATGCCTCCAACGCGACGCTGTACTGCGTGGCGACGCTGGACGGAGTGTCACTGCCGTGCGTGTGGAAGCCGGTCGCGGGCGAGCGGCCGCTGTGGGACTTCCCGGACGGGACGCTGGCGGGGCGCGAGGTGGCCGCCTACGAGGTGTCCGAGGCGCTCGGCTGGAACATCGTGCCGACGACCGTGTTCCGTGAGGGGCCGTACGGCGCGGGCATGTGCCAACTGTGGATCGACCACACGCCGGCCGACGACGAACCGGAGCCGGTGGCGATCCTGCCCGCGGTGGACCCGGGCCCGGCCTGGAAGCCGATCGCGCACGTGGTCGTCCCGGACGAGCAGGGCACGGAGCAGCCCGCCCTGCTCGTGCACGCCGCCGCCGACGCGCTGCACCGGATCGCGGTGTTCGACGCGGTGATCAACAACGCCGACCGCAAGGGCGGCCACCTGCTGCCCGGTCCCGACGGCCACGTGTACGGGATCGACCACGGCGTCTGCTTCCATGTCGAGGACAAGCTGCGCACGCTGCTGTGGGGCTGGGCCGGCGAGCCGCTGCCGGACGCCGCGCGCGCGGCGCTCACGTCGCTGGCGACCGACCTGGCGGGGCCGCTCGGCGTGCGGCTGGGCGAGCTGATTACACCGGACGAGGTGGCCGCGACCCGCGAACGGGTGAGAGTTCTGCTCACCGAGGACCGGCTCCCCAAGCCGGACGGCCGCCGACACGTGATCCCCTGGCCGCCGATCTGAGCACGGGCGAGGGTGAAGCCGGCTACGCACCCGGTCCGGCGGGGCCCGGACTCGCGCGCGGCGGGTCGGGGCCGGCCACGGGCTCGGCCCGCGCGGCAGTACGGATCGTCACCCGCTCGTCCCCGCGGCCGGGACGCACCCCACGCCCCGTCCCGGTGGTAGGACCGATCGCCGGCGCCGCGGCCGCGCGCCGTTCGGCAAAGACGCGGAAATAAGTCCGCCAACCCTGGAAGATCTTCCGCCCCCGCGGACGTTAGTCTCATACGTATGTATGCCTGGCCTGCACCCGAGCTCCCCGTTCTCCCTGGTCAGGGTGCGTCCCTGCGCCTGCACGACAGCTCTGTGCGCGATCTTGTGACGATCACCCCGGGACCGGTCGCGCGGTTGTACGTGTGCGGCATCACTCCGTACGACGCGACCCACATGGGGCATGCCGCCACATATGTCGCGTTCGATCTGCTTCAGCGGGTCTGGCGGGACGCCGGCCACGCCGTGGACTACGTGCAGAACGTCACCGACGTCGACGACCCGCTCCTGGAGCGGGCCGAGCGCGACGGCGTGGACTGGGTCGAGCTGGCGCAGCGCGAGACCGCGCTGTTCCGTGAGGACATGGCCTCGCTGCGGGTGCTCCCGCCGACCAACTACATCGGCGTGGTCGAGGCGATCCCGCTGATCGTGCCGCTGATCGAGGACCTGCTCGCCAAGGACGCCGCCTACTCGGTGGACGGCGACATCTATTTCTCGATCGCGTCGGACGAGAGCTTCGGCGGCGTCTCCGGCTACACCGCCGCCCGGATGCTGGAGATCTTCGGCGAGCGCGGCGGCGACCCGGAGCGGGCGGGCAAGAAGGACCCGCTCGACCCACTGCTGTGGCGCGCGGCGCGGCCCGGCGAGCCGTCCTGGGACGCGTCCTTCGGCGCGGGCCGCCCCGGCTGGCACATCGAGTGTGTGGCGATCGCGCTCAAGTACCTGGGCATGGGCTTCGACGTGCAGGGCGGCGGCAGCGACCTGGTCTTCCCGCACCACGAGATGGGCGCGTCGCACGCGCACGTGGTCACCGGCGAGGTGCCGTACGCGAAGGCATACGCGCACGCCGGCATGGTCGCGCTGGACGGCGAGAAGATGTCCAAGTCGCGGGGCAACCTGGTGTTCGTGTCCAAGCTGCGCCGCGAAGGCGTGGACCCGATGGCGATTCGCCTGGTGTTGCTGGCCCACCACTACCGCAGCGACTGGGAGTGGACCGACGAGGTCCTGGCGGACGCCCAGACGCGGCTCGCCACCTGGCGCGCGGCGGTCGGGCGCCCGGACGGGCCGGACACCACCGAATTGCTCGCCACGATCCGCGAACGCATGTCCGACGACCTGGACGCGCCCGGCGCACTGGCCGCGATGGACGCGTGGGCGGCCCGGCAACTCGCCGACGGCGGCGACGACATGTCCGCCCCGGGCGTGGCCTCACGCGCCCTGGACGCGATCCTCGGCGTGGCCCTCTGAACCGAGGGTCGCCGCAACTCGTCGCGAACGAAGGCCCCGACCGGGATTGCCCGGTCGGGGCCTTCGTTCGCGACGAGCCGATGCGAAACCGACTCCTTCGCGGCGGCGGATATGCGATCACCGCTCCACCCGGCCACACCCCCGCGACGGCCGACCGGAGCGGTTCCCCGTCCGCGCCCCCAGCAGATCACGTGCGCCACTCCCGGCACTTCAGGGGAAGCCCTCATCTTCCGAGGGGTCCGCGAGGGAGTTTCGAGTCGGCCGCCGTCCCGCGCCCGCGACTGCGCCCGCGATCGGGCAGCTCCCGCCCCCGGTCACGCCTCCATCAGCAGATACTGCCGCACGTCCGGATACCCGGACCGAAAGCCCGCCTCGGACCAGGACAGGTACAGGTTCCACATCCGGCGGAACACGTGGTCGAAGCCCAACGCCTCCCGACGGATCGGCCCGGTGTGTCGGCGAAGTGGTCACCCGCATCGAACCGGGCCGACGAGAGGGTGGCGGGTATGCCCGAGCGAGACCGGACCGTGAACGTCACCGGCAGTACGACGTGTTGCGAGAACAGGGCGAGAAGTCGCGATCACGGAGGGATCGACCGAGGGTGATGTCCGAGTCCCCGGACCGCAGTTCGGGTGGGGCGGTCGGACCGGCGAGGCCCGGTCCGATCACGGCGTGCCGCCCGGGCGCATCGCACGCGGCGGGCGGAAAGGCATCGGCCCGGCGGTCGGGTCGGCTCTGTCGCCGTCCCCGATCCCGCCGGGCCGATCACCTTGTCGGAGTCCGAGCACTCACGTGCGCCGTGCCGGATTCGCGTTGTCGTGTGGAGAGTTCGCAGCCGCGTGATGCACGGATGGGCGCGGATCGCGCGAATCAGCCGCCGCAGCCGCCGCCACCACAGCCACCACCGCCACCACAGCTGCTTCCCCCGCCACAGCTGCTCCCGCCGCCGTCCCCGCCGCTGCCGCCACCGCTGCTGCTGCCGCCGTAGGCCACCAATGCGGTCCTGGCGTCCGGGTCCGGGTGTGCGGCCATGCCCAGGCAGGCCACCGTGAACAGGCCCGCCAACGCGCCGGCGCCGAGCAGGGCCCCGGAGCTGCGGTCCGCGCGCAGCTGCGTGGTCAGCTCGCGCAGTGCCCTGCGGCCGGCCCTGGTGACCCGGAACGGCGTACTGACCACGCCCGTCAGGATGAAGGTGAGCACGATCAGCGGGATCAGGAATCCGATCGGCCTGCCGTGCGCGATGCCATTGACGAACCGGGCGATACCCACCAGCCCGAGCACCAGCATCAGCCGCGGCGGCACCTTGCCGATCCGCCGGGCCAACCGGGAGTGCACGAGTCCGCGCTCGACCAGGCTGCCCTCGATCTCGGCGAGCATGGTGCTGCGTCGCCAGACCCGCAGCAGCGCGAGCCGGGTGCCCCGGGTGGTGCGCACGCAGTCCATCACGGCCGCCGCGACCGGGTCGGTCGGCCGCGATCCGGTCGCGGCGGTGACCTGACCGGCGCGCTGTACGTGCACGTATCCCTCGGTGATCAGCGAGGCCACCGCGGTCTCGGCGACCCGGATGGGTCCGCCCGCGAGGTAGGCGGCGTCGTACGCGCCGAGCGGTGCCCGGCTCGCCTGACCTCGGATCGCCCAGGCCATCACGATCCGCAAGACGATCGCGAGGACGATCAGACCGGCGAGGATGCCGCCGTAGAGCTTGAGGAATTCGGGACCGGTCAGGCCCCACGCGGTGCCGTTCATGCGACGTCCCTCCCGATGGTCCGACTCGCGGCTTGCCGTGTCTTGTTCGAGTTGTTCGGCTTGTTCGGTGTTCGGCTTGTTCGGTGTTCGGCTTGTTCGGCCTGATCCGGAAGGTAGCAGCGGGTCGTTCCACCCGGTCAGAGGCATCTCCCTACGTTCGTACCGAGGCCGCCACCGAGGCTTTCGTCCGGCCCCTCGCCGCGGCCCCCTCGCGTGTCCGGCCGAGCCGATCGCCGTCCCACTCAACTGACTGGTCGTCAGAAGGCCGCCCGGGCCATGCCGGCTCCGCACGCGGGTGCAGGATGGTGGTACACCCGTACACACGTGCCGTTCCGCCTTCCCCGAGGAGCCCGTCATGACGGAGGCTGTCCGTCCCCAGCCCACCACCACCGCGGAGGACGAGGTCGTCGACCTGTGCCGCGATCTGATTCGGATCGACACGAGCAACTACGGTGACGGCTCGGGTCCGGGAGAGCGCGCCGCCGCGGAGTACGTCGCCGAGAAGCTCGCCGAGGTCGGCCTCGAACCGCAGATCTACGAATCCGAGCGCGGCCGGGCCAGCACCGTGGTCCGGATCGAGGGCACCGACCGGTCCCGGCCCGGGCTGCTGATCCACGGCCACTTGGACGTGGTCCCGGCCAACGCCGCGGACTGGACCTACGACCCGTTCGCGGGCGAGGTCGCGGACGACTGCGTGTGGGGTCGCGGCGCGGTCGACATGAAGGACATGGACGCGATGGTGCTCGCGGTGCTGCGCGACCGGGTGCGCACCGGCCGACTGCCCTCGCGCGACATCGTGCTCGCCTTCGTGGCCGACGAGGAGGCCGGCGGCCTCTTCGGGGCGCGGCACCTGGTGAACAACCACGCCGACCTCTTCGAGGGGGTCAGCGAGGGCATCGGCGAGGTCGGCGGGTTCTCCTTCACGGTCAACGACGATCTGCGGCTGTACCTGGTCGAGACCGCCCAGAAGGGCATGGACTGGATGCGGCTGATCGTGGACGGCACCGCCGGGCACGGGTCGATGATCGCCAAGGACAACGCGATCACCGAACTGGCCGAGGCGGTCGCCCGGGTCGGTCGACACAAGTTCCCGATCCGCGTCACCAAGACGGTGCGGGCGTTCCTGGACGAGATCTCGGACGCGCTGGGCATCGAACTCGACCCGGACGACATCGAGTCCACGATCGAGCGGCTGGGCCCGATCGCGAGCATCATCGGCGCGACCATCCGCAACACCGCGCAGCCGACCATGCTCAACGCCGGATACAAGGTCAACGTGATTCCCGGACAGGCCACCGCGCACCTGGACGGCCGGTTCCTGCCGGGTTTCGAGGACGAGTTCCACGCCGAACTCGACGCGGTCCTGGGTCCGCGGGTGCGGCGGGAGACGGTGCACACCGACCAGGCCCTGGAGACCGGCTTCGACGGCGCGCTGGTCGAGGCCATGTCGGCCGCACTGCGGGCGCACGACCCGGCCGCGCGTGCGGTGCCGTACTGCCTGTCCGGCGGCACGGACGCGAAGTCCTTCGCCGATCTGGGCATTCGCTGCTTCGGCTTCGCACCACTGAAGCTGCCGGCCGACCTCGACTTCGCGGGCATGTTCCACGGCGTCGACGAGCGGGTTCCGGTGGACGGTCTCAAGTTCGGCGTACGGGTGCTGGACCACTTTCTTGACAACGCATGAGCCTTGACAACGCATGAGCCCCGACAACGCATGAGTCTCGACAAGGCATGAGCCTCGACAACGCCTGGGTGCCCGGCGCGTGGTCGGGTCCGGGAGCGCTCCCGGCACCCCGGCTGCGCGCCGGCCCGGCCGCCGAGGCCCGGCATTCCCGGGATCGAGCCCGAACGGGTGAATACCTCGGTCGACGCGTAGCCTCCGCCGGATCCCCTCGTTTCCCCTTGTGCGGCGCGCAAGCGCGTCGTGGTGTCGACAAGGAGGACGAAAGAATCATGAAGAAGATGGGCAAGGTCGCGTTCATCGTCGCGGCCGGCGGTGGAATCGTGCTCGCCGGCGCCGGTGGCGCCATGGCGGACTCCGAGGCGCAGGGTGCGGCCGTCGGCTCCCCCGGTGTGCTCTCGGGCAACAACATCCAGGTTCCGATCCACATCCCGATCAACCTGTGCGGCAACACCGTCGACATCATCGGTGTGCTGAACCCCACCTTCGGCAACACCTGCATCAACGCCTGATCCAGGCCCACACGCTCGTTGGCGTGCGGACGGCCCCGAGACCTCATGGTCTCGGGGCCGTCCCGCTGTGTGGTGACCCGGGCTCGGCACACCTCCGCCGGGTGGCTCGCCGGCGCTCCGCGGGCACGCCTCGGCCGACGACGCCATCGTTCAGTCAAGCGCTCGACCGGGATGAAAAGTATCCAAAAGCGATCAATACCTGGTTGCAAAATGGATCCCGAAACTCAGCCGAACGAGCGAATCGATCCCGCTTCGGTGACCTCCTGTGTCGGCTCTCGTTGACGTCCGTGCGGGGTCATCGTCCCCCGCCCCTCGCGAGAGAGACACAGGGGTACTTACATGCACCAGTTCGCAAAGAAGGGGCTGTTGGTCGTCATCACCACCACGGGCGCGCTCGCGTCCGCGGCGGTAGGCGTCGCCAACGCCGGCAGTGCGGCCGATGGCGCGGCCGTCGGTTCCCCCGGCGTGGCCTCGGGCAACAACATCCAGGTCCCGATCCACGTTCCGGTGAACGTGTGCGGGAACACGGTGAACGTGATCGGCGCCCTGAACCCGGCGTTCGGCAACAACTGCGTGAACGCGTCGCACCCCACGCACCCTCCGCAGAACAAGCCGCCGACCCACAAGCCGCCGACGCACAAGCCCCCCACCACGCACCCGCCGACCAACCACCCGCCGACCCACAAGCCGCCCACCAAGAAGCCGCCGACCACCGGTGGCGTCAGCGGTGGCACGACCGGCGGGACCACGGGCGGCACCACGGGTGGGATGGCCGGCGGCAACGCCGGTGGGTCCACGGGCCGCGCCGAACTCGCTCAGACCGGTTCGAGCGCGCTCAAGGTGGCTCCGATCGGCGCCGCACTGCTGCTCGGCGGCATCGTGTTGTACCGGCGCTCGCGTCCCGCGCAGGACTGAGCACCGTCTACACAGCGCATGAATTCGAGGACTGCTCGCCCCTGGGAGGACAGGGGCGAGCAGTCCTCGTCGTTTGACGGCCCGTCACATGGTCCGCACCTGTCGGATGATCCGGCGCCGCAGGACCACTCGTCGGCTGCCGTCGCCGCGCAGGAGCAACCGGTCCAGCTCCCAGTAGCCGTACTCGGCCTGCTCGGTCAGGATGCGACACGCGTCGGTCCGGGAGGTGCCGCGCGGGATGTCCAGTTGCCGAAACTCGTATTCCGCCATGTTTCCGTTCCCCGGCGGCCGCGCAAAGACGCGGTGACCGGCCTTTTGCCGACTCTCCGACTCCGCCATCAGTGAACCATTGTGCGCGCGTGGGGGTCTTGCGGATAACGTCACCCCATGACCGGTGTTGCGCAGCCCACGCCAGAGCAGGTCCGTGCCGCCGCGGACGTTCTCAAATCGGCGATCGACGACCATTTGGCCGCCGTCGAAGCCCGCCAAGGCGAGAGCGACCCGGCCGTGTTCGCCGCGTACGACGCGCTCGCGGCCGCCGCCGAGGCGTACGACGAGTTGTTGTACGACGCCTACGACGAGGTCACCCCGTTCGAGGTGCCGAGCAGCAGTGAGGAAACCGAGTACGAGGGCCCCACCAACCCGGAGGCGGTCACCGTGCTGATCCGCCGGGACTACGCGATCAAGGACTTGATCACGCTCGTCGACCACGCCCGCCGGGCCGACGCCGAGGCCGGCGACGCGGAAGCGCCGGCGTCCCCGCGCGACACCGGCACGGACAGCGCGTCGAGCGCGGTCGCGGTGCTCTTCGACGTGTACGACCCGGACGAGATCGCCCAGCGCGCCGAGGAACTCGGCCTGGAACCTGGCGATTCCACCCTGTGGGTGTCGGCGATCGAGCCGACCGAGCCGGGTGAGTGGCTGGACGCCCCGTTCGACGACGCGGATCCGCGCAGCATCATCTATCGGTTCGAGACCAGTACCGCGTACGAGGACGACCTCGAGGCGCTGGAGCGGGACCTGCACTGACCGATCGACCGAGCCGTCGGCGGATCCCCGCATCACCCGTGTCGACCGAGTGCGGCGGCGGCCCCGAAGGGTCGCCGCCGCACTCGTCGTATCTCCGGCCGAGGCGTGGGCCCGCAAATCGGCCACTGCGACACGACCCCGCCGAGATCCGCCGGACAGGGCCTCAGTAGCGCAGTGCCAACGCGATGCCGCCGGCGTCCTTCAGCGTGTCGTCCGGCACGAAGACCACCTTGCCGTCCGCCTCCAGCGTCGCCTCGACCACGGTGTCCACGATGTCGTCCTCGGCTCGGCCGGCCAGTACCGCGTCCTCGGCGTGCGGCCCGGTGAGCACCTGGAGCGCGATCTCCCCGGTCCGATCGACCGTCACCAGTCGACCGGTCACCCGCAACCCCTCCTCGACCACCAGCAGCGCGCCGCGGCCGGCCCGGGCGGGCGCCCACACCTCCTGAATGCCACCGGAGTACCGCTTGCCGCTGCGCGCGTCGTCCAGTACCCGCAACGCGGCGGCGGTCGCCTCCGCGGCCAGCGCGGTCCGCGCCGGCGCGAGGATCTCGGCGAACTGGCCGGGCGTCGCCTCGCTCACGCCGCCGACCTCCAGCTCGGTCTCGGCCAGGTGCGCGCCGTTGCGGGCGCTCTCCCGGAACGCCTTCACCTGCGGTCGCAGACCGACCAGGACGACCTTGTCCTCGCGTCCGGCGAGCGCACGCGCCAACTGCTCGTCGGCCTCGTTCAGCAACCGCCGGAAGTCCTCGCTCACGCCCAGGCCGCCGCCCTCGCGCGTGGGCGGCCCGTCCCGCTCCGGACCGGCCGAGGTGATCGGGAAGCCCCCGTCGCGGACCTCGTGCACCTCGTCGCCGCGGCCGTGCCACAGGTGCACGTCGTGCTCGCTCAGCACCAGTGCCCAGTAGGGGGTGAGTCGTTCGGCCGCGGCCACCAGGTTGCGGGTGAGGTAGGTGGTCGCCAGCACCACCCGCTCACCGACCGGCGCCTGCACGGTGAAGGCGAAGTGCTCGTCGGCCGAGGCGTAGAGCACCAGACCGTCCAGGAAGTGCTCGGGATCCAGCTCGGCCGCCGCCGCCTTGAGCCGGTCGACGGTCTTGATCCGGGCCTCCCGGGCCACCTCCGGATCCGCCGCGAGCCGCTTCTCCGCCTCGGCCAACACGTTCCGCAGCCGGATGTGGTCCTGCTGGTTCTCCGGGCGGCGCCGGTGCGTGGGCAGCGTCAGGGACACCGCGGGATACGCGCGCGGGCGGCGCAGCTCGGCGAGCAGTTCCGGCGACAGTGCGGCGGTCGTCATGCGGTCTCCTGGCGTGCGTTCGGGCCTCATGGCATCGACAAACACAGCGTCCTATGCCCGATTCGACACGGAAATCGCATCAATCACCCGACCGGCCCGCAGCCGGCACCGCGCCCTCGCCGCGCCGCACGGTGATCACTCTGCATGGAACGGTTGTTGACGGTGAGTCAGGAGGGACCCTAGGTTGATCCCCGTTGATCCCCCAGACGCAGCATCCATGGAGACCCAGGGTCTGCCCGACCCAGGTGGGCCCATGCGAGGAGCGACCACCGTGCGATCCGTGCCCACCCGGCAGGCGGCCCTGTTCGCCGCGTTGACCGGACTGATCCTGACCACTGCCGCGTGCGGCTCCGACGACGGCGCCGGCGGCTCGGCGCGCGGCTCGATGACCGTCCTGGTCACCCAGGAGGCGCGCAGCCTGGACCCGATCGTGGCGAGCCTGTCCCAGATCACCGGTGGCACCCAGGCCGCGGCCGTGTTCGACGTGCTGCTGTGGATCGACCCGAAGACCGGTCGGGCCCAACCCCAACTCGCCGAGAGCGCGACCGCGGCGGAGGGCGGTCGGGTCTGGACGTTGCGACTGCGGCCGGACCTGAAGTTCTCCGACGGCACCGCGCTGGACGCCGAGGCGGTCAAGTTCAACTGGGAGCGGCACGCCGATCCGGCGAACAAGTCGCTGCAGGCGCGCGTGGTCGCCGGGCTCGGCATAGCCGCCACCGACAGCCGGACCCTGAAGGTCACGCTGCCGGCACCGAACGCACACTTCGACAAGGTGATCGCGCACAACCTCGCGTTCATCGGCTCGCCCACCGCGATCCGGGCCGACCCCAAGGGCTTCGGCGCCAAGCCGGTCGGCGCCGGGCCCTACCGGCTCAAGAGCTGGGTACGCGACCAGCAGATGATCCTGGAGCGCAATCCCAAGTACTGGCAGGTGGGGGGCCGGCCGCCGCTGAAGGAGTTGACCCTCAAGCCGGTGGTCGACCAGACGCAGCGACTGGCCATGCTGGCCGCCAACCAGGCCCAGGTGCTGACCACGGCTCAGGCCAAGCTGCTCGGCGACGCCCAGAAGGCCGGTCTGCCGGTGCTCACCGAGGGCAAGAGCGGCGGGTTCATGACGCTGTTCAACACCAGCCGGCCGCCGTTCGACGATCCGCGTGCGCGGCGCGCGTTCGCGTTGATCATGGATCCGGCGGCACGCGCGAAGGTGGTCACCGACGGCACCGGCAAACCGCTGAGCACCTTCCTGCGCCCGGGTTCGGATTTCGCCGCGCCGGAGGCGACGCTGCCGTCGAACAACCGGGTCGAGGCCCAGCAGCTGCTGGACGCGCTCGCCGCCGAGGGCAAGCCGCTGGCCTTCACGTACAGCACCTACAACAGCCCGGGCTCGCATCTGACCGCCGAGTACTGGCTCGCGCAGGTGGCCGACATGAAGAACATCACCATGAGGACCGAGTTCCTGGAGGGCACCCAATACCTCCAGAAGGTGCAGATCCAGCGGCAGTTCGACGCGGGTGAGTTCGTGTTGTCCTTCGACGACCCGGAGCCGGTGTTGTACAACTTCCTGCACTCCAAGGGCCAGGACAACCACATGCAGTGGAGGAACCCGGCGGTGGACCAGGCGCTGGACCAGGCGCGGGCCACCACCGACGCGGCGACCCGGCGGGCCGCCTACGCCGTGGTGCAGCGCGAACTGGTCAAGGACGTCCCGATGTTCGCCTACGAGCAGGCATTCACCGCGGCGATCCGGGCGAAGGACGCGAAGGTGGGCGACCTGACCGTGTTCGAGGACGGGCTGATCATGTTCGACCGGTTGGGTCCGGCGTAGCCGCGATGGCTCGGGGCTCGACGGCCGGAGCGGAGCCCGCCGATTCGGGCGGGATCGGCACGGCCGTCGGGCCGGCGGGCTCGGGAATGCACAGGCACGCGACGAGCGCGCAGCCGGCCACGACGCCGGCGATCACGAAGACGACCATGTAGGCGTGCAGGGTGGGCAGCACGTGGCCGCCGACGGACATCGTGTACGACGTGAGCACCGCTGCCACCACCGCGCTGCACACGGCCTGGCCGATCGTGCGCATCAGCGCGTTGATGCCGTTCGCGGCGGCGGTCTGCGCGGCGGGGATGGCCCGGATGACCAGCATCGGCAGCGCCGAGTAGCACATCGCCGTGCCGGAGGCGACGACGGTCGCGCCCATGATGATGCTCCACAACTCGTGGCTCGTGAAGATCCGCACCACGTAGCCCAGGCCGAGCAGGATCGCGCCGACGCCGAGGCAGAACCTGGGCCCTCGGGTGGCGGTCAGCCGGGTGGAGATCGGCGAGAGCACGACCATCATCACCCCGCCGGGCAGCAGGCACAGGCCGCCGATCGCGACCGAGACGCCCAGTCCGTAGCCGCTCTCCTTCGGCGTCTGCACCAGTTGGGCGGTGGAGAGGCTGTTCGCGTAGAACGAGAAGCCGATGAACAGCGCGGCGATGTTGGGCAGGAGCACCGCCGGTCGGGCGGTCACCCGAAGGTCGACCAGCGGGGTACTCACCCGCCACTGGTGCATCCCCCACGCGAGCACGATCAGCACGGCGGCAGCCGACAGGCTCAGCGTCCGGGTGCTCGTCCAGCCCCAGGCGGTGCCCTTGGACACCGCGAGCAGCAGGCAGACCAGGAACGCGGCCAGGCCGAGCGAGCCGACCACGTCGAACCGGCCGGGACTGCGCACCGGCGATTCGCGGACGACCAGCACGACCAGGCCCAGGACCAGCAGGGCGAGCGCGGTGGCGCCCCAGAACATCGCGTGCCAGTCGGCGTGGTCCACGATCAGGCCCGCCAGCGGCAGGCCGACGGCCGCGCCGATGCCCAGCGTCGAACTCATCATCGCGACGCCGCCACCGACCTTGGCCGGCGGCAACTCGTCGCGCAGGATGCTGATCCCCAGTGGGACGACGGCGGTGGCCATGCCCTGGAGGGTGCGGCCGACGATCAGGACGCCGATGTCCGAGGTCAGCGCGCACATCACCGAGCCGATCGAGAGCACGCTCATCGCCACGACCAGCATGCGCTTCTTGCCGAACATGTCGCCCGCCCGGCCGAGGAGCGGCGTGCACACCGAGCCGCTGAGCAGGGTCGCGGTGACCGTCCAGCTGACCGTCGAGGCCGAGCTGCCGGTCAGCGCGGGCAGATCCGGGAGCAGCGGTACCACCACGGTCTGCATGAGCGCGGCGACGATGCCACAGGAGCCGAGGACCGGTACCAGAAAACGTCGTCGCGGGTCCTGCGGGGTTGAGGCGGGGCCGGCCACGGAACGCGCTCCAGGGTGGGGAGGGGATGGTCGGCCCCACCCTAGGGATAGATGTAGAACACATCAATCGCCTTCGCGCATCTTTGCCCGCCACTTTCCGACGCGGCCCCTAGGCCGCGCGCCCGGTCTGCTCGGGCTGCCCGCCGTGCTCGGGCTGACCGGTCCGCTCGGCGCGCAGCGAGGCGCCCACGTCGTGCATGTGGCCCAGTGCCTGTCGGTAGGACCGCACCAGGCTCGTCTCCAGATAGGGCACGCCGAGCCGGTCGCAGTGCGCGCGCACGATCGGCTGGGCCTTGCGCAGGTTCACCCGCGGCATGTTCGGCACCAGGTGGTGTTCGATCTGGTAGTTCAGCCCGCCGAGCATCCAGTCGGTGACCGGGCCGCCCTCGACATTGCGCGAGGTCAGCACCTGACGCCGCAGGTGGTCCCACTTCACGCCCGGCTCGGGCGCCGGCATGCCCTTGTGGTTGGGCGCGAACGCCATGCCCAGGTGCAGGCCGAGCAGCGCGTGCGTGACCAGGACGAAGACCAGCGCCTTGACCGGCGACATCGCGATCAGCAGCACGGAGAGGTACACGGCGTAGTGCACGGCCAGCACCGAGCCCTCCTCCAGGCGCTCGCGCGGGGTCCGCTCCTTGAGCGCCATCAGGCCGGTGACCTTGAGGTTGAGCCCTTCGAGCAGCAGCAGCGGGAAGAACAGCCGGGCCTGGTGCCGGGTCAGCCAGCCCATCAGGCCGGTCCGCCCGGCGGTCTGGTCGGCATCCCAGACCAGCACACCGGCCGAGACGTCGGGGTCCTTCTCCAGGTGGTTCGGGTTGGCGTGGTGCTTGTTGTGCTTCGCGTTCCACCACCCGCAGCTCATCCCCATCAGCAGGTTGCCGTGCAGCAGCGCGAGCAGGCGGTGCGTACGGGCGGTGCGGGCGATCTGCTGGTGGCCGGCGTCGTGGCCGACGAAGGAGGCTCGCGTGGTGAACAGCGCGACCGGAACGGCCATGGCGAGCTGCCACCACGAGTCGCCGACCCACACGACCGCGGCCCAGGAGCCGAGCAGGAAGAGCAGGTTCAGGCCGATCATCCGGGCGTACCAGGCGGTGCGCCGCTCCAGCAGTCCGGCCGCCTTGAGGTCGGCGAGCAGCGGCGCGAAGTCGCTGCCTCGACGCGGCGGCGGAGATACCTCCGGATTGTCCAGGGTGGGTGCGGTCAAGGTCATGGGACGTCCCGGTATCTGGAAGAAGGGTGGTCGGCTGAGCGCGGTGGCTTGGCGCCATCTCGACGCTATTGACCGCCCGTCCGAGGGACGATCCGACAAGCCCCCCTATTGCGGGGGCAGGCTGCGCCCCCCGCCAGGGGGGTGGAGCACCATGGACACGCGCGGCGCGATCCGGTATGGGCCGGCACGGGTCTGGGCACCGTCGCCGCGTTATTCGAACTGTCGCATCTTGATCGGGGTGCCGGCTACCCGTTCCGCCGGCGAATATCCCGGAATCGACCGACCCGTACCGTCGCGCCGCCGACGTGCCGACGCGCCGCACACCGCACACCGGCCGACACACGCTTGAACACCCGCGACGCTCAGTCCGAGTCGAGCGCCGCCTCCTCGCCGAGGGCGGCCCGCAGCGCCACCGCCTGGTCGCCGATGCAGGCCAGGAACGCGCTCACCGCCGGCGTCGGCGTCCGGTCCGCCATCAGCGTGGTGCCCACCGTGCGGCGCACCGACTCCAGCGGCACCGGCAGCACCGCGAGCCGCTCGTCGCCGGTGACCACGAGCTCCGGCAGCGCGGCGATCATGTCGGTGGCCAGCAGCAGCGCCCGCACGGTCAGGATCGAGGTGCACTCGACCCGGTCGGCCGGCAGCGGCAGCCCGCTGCGGGTGAACAGCTGGGCCAACTCGCTGCGCAGCGCCGTCTGTTCGAGCGGCAGGATCCAAGGATGCGCGATCGTGTCGGCAAGCACGCGCGCGGTTTCCAGAAGCGGGTGACCGCGCCGGACCACCAGCCGGATCGGCTCGCGATACAGCGCGGTCTGCCGGACCCGCCCGGCGTCCTCGGCCCGGCCGAGCCGGCCGACCACGACATCGATCTCGCCCGCGAGCAGTTGCGGATACAGCACGTCGTAGGTGGCCTCGCGAACGATCACGGTGATCCCGGGCCGGTCCCGCTTGAGCGCGGAAACCGCGCGCGGCAGCAGCACGCTGGTGCCCGCGAGCAGCGTGCCGACGGTGACCGTACCGGTCTGTCCCTCGCGCAGGCCGGCGATGTGGTCGCCCGCCCGGCGCACCTCGGCCAGGATCACCCGCGCATGGGCGACCAGGGCATCGCCGTAGAGCGTGGGGCTCATCCCGTGCGGGCCCCGCTCGAACAGCGGAACGCCGACCATCGTCTCCAACTCGCGCAGGGTGCGGGTCGCGGCGGGCTGGGTCAGGTGCAGTGCCTCGGCCGCGCGGCTGACTCCCCCGTGCTCGGCGATCGCCGTGATCAGGGTCAGATGCCGAAACTTCAGGCGTCCGTCGAGCAGGTCCACGCAGGCTCCCGTGCCGGTTCGGTGCTGCGTACCGGGCGGGCACGCATACCTGTTTGGTGATGCAGTGGCGCCGGATCGGCATTGGATGGACATGCGCCGGCGCAGCCATCATGCACGTGGCGACGGCTTCTTGACGAGCCATCCGCCCGATGCCGCAGACACGGCATCGGGTACGGGTGCCGCGTCGAGTCCGGCACGCCGTTGTTGTTCGGCCACGACGCCGACCCGTTCCGCGCGGCGGAGCGATCGGTCCGTCGACACCGCGGTCCTCGACCAACGCGCGGTGACACCGGAGCATCCGGGGTCACCGGTCGGTTTCCATCGCAGGAGGTGCACTTCGCCTGCGAAGAGGTGACGAGGGCGGTTCGGCCGGTCATCGCGGCGCGCTCGCCATGTTGCCCGCCGGATCGGCGGCGGGCCGAACCCGTCTCGGCCCGCTCCCGCGCGACACCGCCACACGCAAGCGCACTTCCCCGTCATTGTCCCGTGTCGGAAGGTTCGTCAGATGCGCCGTACACCCACCCTCGGCAGCGGAGCCGGCAGATCCCGCAGATCCCGGAGATACGGCAGATCGGGCGCGGTCGCGATGGCCGCCCTGGTGGCCGTCACCGGCAGCACCTACCTGGGCGACGGCGGCCGCACCGCCGCCGGTTCCGCGCCGCACACCGCGAACGCCGCGGGCACCGCGCAGGACCCGAACATCCCGTTCGTCTGCCAGGAGCGCCGGCCGCAGCCGGCCGACCCGAACGCCTACGGCATGCAACTCGACGGCTCGTTCCTGGACCCCGCGTCCACCCCGCTCGACGAGGAGAACCCGCACCCCTTCCCGGGGCGCCGCGCCGACTACGACGACAGACAGTACGTGAAGAACATGAACGTCGAAGCCGCCTACGAGGGCTACGACTTCACCCCGGACTTCTTCCACACGTGGCAGAACATCGTCGACTTCGGCGGACGCCGGTACATGTTCCAATACGACCGTTCCGAGGGTCGCGTCTACGACATCACCGACGTCAAGCACGTCACGGTGGTGGAGAGGATGTCCCGCGAGGACGTGGGCGGCGACGAGCTCAAGGCCAACGGCACCTGGGCGGCGGGCGACTACTGGGGCGCGTCCACGATCCAGTGGAACAAGCGGCTGAACGCCTACGTGATGGTGCAGTCCTTCGAGGACAAGCGGCAGATCAGCGAACTGACCGACGAGCCGGGACACGACAAGTACGGCAACCCGGAGGGCGTGGCGAAACTGCGCGCCAAGCCCGGGCTCAAGGGCTTCAAGGTCTACCGCCTGGACGGGCCGAGGAAGGCGGATTGGCGGCTGATCTCGACCGTCAGCACCGACTCGACCCAGCCGAACCCGCTCGACAGCGACCCGGGCAAGGCCCAGCAGGGCTCCGGTTCGCTGGACGTGCCGTACTGGGACGGCGGCAAATACATGTTCATCGCCGTCGCGCCGAACGACACCTTCGCCAATACCGAGTACCCGACCAACCTGCACTCGGCCGGCTACCAGTCCTACGACATGTCCGACCCGACCAGGCCGAAGCTCCTGGACACCTGGCACCTGCCCGGTCAGGTCACCGGCGAGGAGGAGGCGTACGCGAAGAACCCGCGCTGCGGCAACCGCACGAGCTGGCTGGGCGCGCGGATGTCGCTGTTCGTCCCCAAGCCGGTGGAGCAGGGCGGCCGGTACGGCTTCGCTGTCCAGGGCGGTCTGGGCATGACCATCCTCGACATCTCGGACCCGGCGAGGATGCGTCAGGTGGGCCACGTGGACCTGCCGCCGTCGGTGGCGGGCACCGAGGGCGACAACATCGACGTGTCGCAGTACGAGAAGACCGGGATGATCTACCTCTCCGGCTATCCGTTGACCGAGGACTGCTACGAGCCGTACAAGCCGATCTACCAGATCGACGCGCGGGACGTGGCCAACCCCCGGATCGTCGGCCGGTTGCCCCGACCCACGCCGCCGAAATCGGCCGGGATCACCGACTACTGCCAGCGCCGGGGCAGCTTCGGGCCCAAGCGCACCGGCTACTACACCAACCCGGGCCGGCACGACGACGGCACGCTCGTGTACGGCTTCTACAACGCGGGCGCCCAGGTCTTCGACGTCAAGAACCCGGCCCGGCCGGAGATCGAGGCGTACTTCGTGCCCAAGGCGTTCGGCACCAAGACCAAGGATTGGCCCACCGAGGACGGCGCCTTCCCGGAGTGGGCGATGGGCAACCAGACGCACGGCGTCTACGTCGAGTGGGACCGCAACGTCGTGTGGGTGCTGACCAACCACGGCATCTACGCGCTGTCATCCAAGGACGTGCTCGGCAAGCCGAACCTGGGCAAGCCGAAGGAGCCGTTCCGCAACAGCGGGTTCTGATTCGGACCGAAGGATACGGCCGAGGCTCGACGTCCCGCGCGGGGACGCCGGGCCTCGGCGCGTCGGGTGCTTCCGGGCTCGGGCCGCCGGTTCAGGCGTCCGGCTCGTCCTCGTCGTCCTCGTCGCCGCAGACCACGTCGAAGAAGTACTCCATGTCCTCTTCCGTGCGCGCTCGGAACACGATCATCGCGCCGTCGTAGCGGGCCAGCAGATCGGGGCTCGCGAACCAGCGCACCCGGTTCCCGGGTTCGTCGCATTCGGGATACCCGGGGAACGCCACCTCCCGCATCTCCTCCGGTAGTCGGTCGATCTCTTCGGGAGCGAGTTCGATCGCCTCGACGAGTTCGTCGTCGAAGAGCAGGATCTCCGACAGCACGATCTCCACCGCCGCCATCGACAACCGCGGCAGCCAGGCCGACCAGGGGTCGGCCGGCTGCGCGGCCATGCCGTACCTCGCGAGCACCGCGGGATCGTCGCCGTCCGGCCGCACACCCCACCACGCGACGCCCTGGTTCTCCTCGCGGAAGACCAGCACGCCGTCCTCGACGTAGAGCCTGTCCGGCGCCAGCAGGACGTCGTGATTGCTCGTCAGGTCGCCACGCCGACCCAGAAGTTCGTACAGCTCCCGAAGCGCGGTCGGCAACCGCACGCCCAGTCGCGCGGCGCTCGCGTCCAGTTCCGCCGGGTCGTATCCGTCCGCGGCCCCGATCGCCTCGGTCCGGTCGGCGGCGAACGCGCGGATGAACTCCCAGGCTCCGGCCCGATCCGCGAGCGCCGCGGGCAACTCCGCGTGGATGTCGAAAGTCATGCCCGGACGCTACCGGGTCACGCGGACGTCCCCCGGGCGCCGCCGCGCTATCGGGGCATCAGGGTACGACCCTTGCGCAGGTCCAGGAAGGCGACCACGAACGCGGCGAGCACGAAGCCCACCGAGACCATCAGTCCCTGGCGCAGCGGCGCGGCCCAGTCCCGGCCCTGGTCGGCGGCCAGCCGGGAGAAGAAGACCGACCCGACCGCCGCGATCCCCATCGCCGAGCCGATCCGCTGCCCGGTCTGCAACACCCCGCCGGCGGCGCCGCCCTGCACGGGCGGCACCTCGGCCAGGGTCAGCGTCTGGTTGGGCGAGATCACCAGTCCACTGCCCAGTCCCGCACACAGCAGCGGCGGCACCAGTACCCAGCCCACCTGGTGCCCCGGCACCTCGAACACGGTCAGGATCGCGGCGACCAGACCCACCGCGACCATCAGCAACCCACCGGTCACCAGCGCGTGGCCGAACCGGTTCACCAGGCGCCCGCCGATCGACGCGCCGACCGCCGAACCGAGCGCGAACGGGGTGATCGCCAGGCCCGCGAGCAGCGCGCTGTAGCCCAGCCCGGACTGGAGGTAGAGGGTGAAGACGAAGAAAATCGAGGTGAACCCGGCGAAGTAGAACAACATCACCAACAGGCCGAGCGTGTACGAGCGGACCTTGAACAGCGCCAGGTCGACCAACGGTTTGCGGCCGCGCCGGCCCTGGCCGATCTCCCACAGGACGAAGACGACGAAGAACACCGCCGCGACCGGCACCAACAGCCACTTGGCGGGACCCTTCCACTGGCGCTCCTCGACCAGCGGCAGCAGCAGAAACACCACGCCGGAGCCGAGCAGCAACACACCGACCGGATCCAGATCGCGCAGGCAGGCCCGGCTCTCGTGGTCGGGACCGGGCAACAGCCGCAGGGCCAGCACGAAGGCGACGATGCCGATCGGGAGGTTGACGTAGAACACCCAGCGCCAACCCTCGTCGGCGCCGAACACCTTGATGATCAGGCCGCCGAGCAACGGGCCCACGGCCGTGGAGATACCGATCACGGTGCCGAACATGCCGAACGCGCGGCCGCGTTCGCGACCGGAGAACATCTGCTGGATCAGCGCGGACACCTGCGGCGTGAGGATGCCTCCCGCGATGCCCTGGAGGAGCCGGGCCAGCACCAGCCACTGGGACGTCTGCGCCGCGCCGCACAAGGCACTGGCACCGGTGAACAGGGCCAGGCCGGTCATGAACATCATCCGGCGACCGCGCGCGTCGCCGATCCGGCCGGCCGGTACCAGGGCGAGTCCGAAGGTCAGCGCGTAGCCGGACAGCACCCACTGGATTTCGCTCACGCTCGCGCCGAGGCCCGCGCGGATGGACGGCAGCGCGACGTTGACGATGGACACGTCGAGCAACGTGATGAACCCCGCGATCAGACAGACCGCGAGCGCCTGCCAGCGACGCGGGTCGGGCTCGTCGCGCTCGGACACCGTCCCACGCCCCTCCTTCGGAGCCACCCATGACGGTGGCCATCCGAAGGACGGTGCCCACATCGGGCGATGGCAAGGCCGCCGCGCGGGTGACCCCGGCGCCGTGCGCTCGCGTCTTGCGGCCCGAGCCGGCCTCCGGCCCGGTGCCCGCAAACGCCGGGCGGGCTGATTGGCGTGGCTCGCCGCGCGCTTTGAGCGACCCAGGCCGTTGCGATGGCGTGGGCTCGACGAGTGCCTGGGCGATTGCGATTGGGCACAGGCGCGTCAGTACATGAGGGTCACCGCGACCGGGAGGTGGTCGGATGCGTTCGATGGTGGGGAGTCGACGGCGGCGACGCGCAGCCTGGTGTCGACCAGGACCTGGTCGATCTCCTTGTTCGGCTTGTCTGCGGGGTAGGTTCGGATCGGGCGGGCACGGGCCAGTCCGTCCACGAGTCCGCGCCCGGTGAACGCCTTCATTTGCGGGCTGTCGATCGTCGCGTTCATGTCGCCGAGTACCACCACCGGCGCCGAAGCGCCCATTCGCGCGGCGAACTCCGCGGCGCGTTCGGCCTGTGCCCGAGGCACCTCGTCGTCCGCGTCCTGAAGATGTGTGGACACCACGGCGATCGACTTGCCGGGCGCCGCCTCGATGACCACGCCGAGAGCCTGCGCACCGGTCGGCGCACCACCCGCCGGCAGCTTGATCGACTCCAGGTGCCGGATCGGCTTGCGAGTGAGCACCGCGTCGCCCCACTGCGGATCGGCGGCGGGTGCGAACCGGTACGGCAGGTCGAGCCGCCGGGCGAGCAGCGTCAGCACGTCGTGGCCGCCGTTGAGGAACCAGGCCCGGTCCACCTCGTTCAGCACCAGCACGTCCGGCTTCAGCGCCCGGATCGTGTCCGCCGTGCGGTCCGGGTCGAAGCGACCGTCCACGCCGAAGCCCATCCGGATGTTGTACGTGACCACCCGCAACGTCCCCGCCGCCGCGTCCGACACCGGTGCCGATCCGGCGGCCGGCCGCAGCCCGAACGCGGCGAGCGCGATCAGTACGGGGAACACGGTCGCCAGGGCCGGCGAGGCGTGCACCCGCTCGGCCCAGGATGGGGGCGGCGGGACGTCCCTGAGCCGATCCGCCTTGCGGGCTCCGGCAGCGCCGGCCGCGGGCGCGGCGGGCGTACCCGGCCGGCTGCCCGCACGAGCGGGCGCGGGTTTGGCGCCGGGACGCGTGTCGGGCCGTCGACCGGGTCGTTGCGCGCCCCGACCGGCGCGGGGCCGACCGCCGAGCGGGACGTCGGACCGGGTCCCGCCGTGCCCACCACTGTGCGCGACCGTCCGGCCTCGGGCGCGCGCGGGCGCGGGCGCGGATTCGGCCGGAGCGGGGGCGCGCCCGTCCCGCACCGCCGCCAGGCCCGCCGGCACCGCGAGCGCGAGCACGCCCAGGAGCAGCACCCGGCCGCGGGCCAACCCGCCGATCTCGACGTCGTAGCGGGCGTAGTGCAGGAAGGTCAGCGCGAAGAAGCCGACCATGCTCCAGGCCGGCGCCCAGCGCACGGCGGGTCGCCCGCGCCCGGCGGCGTCGCCCAGGACCAGGCCCACGCCGAGCGCCCCCAGCGCCTGCCAACCGGCCGCGCCGCTCGGCGCCAGGCCGACGATCCCCTCGTGCGCGCTCGTCTCCAGGTAGCCCGCGCCGACCACGCCGGCCACCAGGAACACCAGGCCGAGCGGCAACACCCACGCGCCGCGCAGCCGCGACACCGGCACCGCGAGGGCCCACGCGCCGACCAGGACCGGTACACCCCAGCGCGGCTCACCGGCCGCCGCGTGCGCGACGCCGACGTTGCCGAACAACACGCCGGTGAGGAACAGCACGGGCCCGAGCACGGACCACAGGACCGGCTGCGGCGTGGGGACCACCGGCGGCGCGATCCACACCTGCGCGGCCACGAACACCACGGCGAGCGTGCCCAGTACGGCCCAGCCGCGCCAGACCTGAAGCCACATCGGATCCAGCGTGCCCAGCCCCGCGTGCAGCGCCACCGCCACCGCCGCACCGGCCACGACCCCGACACCCGCGTCCCAGCCGGTGTGCGCCACCGCGATCAGCCAGCACAACGCGGCGACCAGCGCCAGACAGGCGAGGTAGAGCTGCGCGTCACCGCCGTCGGTGAACTGCAACCACAGCCGCACCATCACCATCGCCACCCCGGCCGCAACCGCGACCGGCCGCCCACCGACCCGCCGGCACAGCGGCACCGCCGCGAACGCGACCGCGAACCAGGCGAGCGCGAACAGGCCCAGTTGTTCGGCGGGCGTGGCCCCGGCATCCCCGTACACGGTGATCAGAGAGGGCAACCACACCCGCAGGATGTCGACCAGAAAGACGATCCCCAGAGCGATCGCGATCACAGGCACGCGCAACCCCCGTCTCGATGGCGGGGTCAGCATAGAGCGGCGAAACACGCTTCGGGAGGCCACTCTTGACGATCGATCAGCCAATCCTGCGAGTGGCTCGGCGGGCCGCCGAGGACCGACGGAGCACGTCGCGGCGGCCGTCCGGGCGAGGCGGAACGGCCGTGCTCAGGGGTGGGTCACGCGGATCGCCTCGGCGAGTGCGGTCAAGGCGGCGGTGATGCCCTTGCGTACGTCGGGGTCGGCGATCAGGCCGTCCGGGCCCACCGCGTCGCGGGCCACGCCCACGTGTACGCAGGCCGCGTCGACCACGTCGGCTCCGGTGTAGCCGAGCACGACACGCAGCGACTGGTGTGCCTTGGCCGCGCCGCCCGGGTTGGCGGAGGCATTGATCCAGGCCACCGGCTTCTCGCTGGTCTCCACGCCGCCGACGGTCCAGTCGAGCAGGTTCTTGAACGACCCGGGCAGCGCGCCGGCGTACTCGGGAGTGGACAACAGCACCGCGTCGGCGGCGTCGATCGCGGCCCGCAGCTCCACGACGGCCGGCGGCAGCGGCTCGTGGTCCTCGTCCGGATTGAAGTGCGGCAACCGACCGAGCCCGTCGAACACGACCGCGTCCACGCCGGACGGCGCGACCTCCCGTGCGGTCCGGACCAGCGCGGAGTTGGTGGACTCCGCGCGAAGCGACCCACTGATCAAGAGCACCCGACGATTCGCTGTCATGGCCGGTCAAGGTAGCACCGCGAAAGCATTACCCTCACGTCATGAACACGCCGGTCGAGAAGGTCGCCGAGGCGCTGCGTGCGCTCGATGCCACGGGAGAGATCCGGGAATTCACCGAGACGGTGCCGACCGCGGCAGCCGCCGCCGAGGTACTGGGCTGCGACGTGGGCGCGATCGCCAACAGTCTGGTGTTCTCCGCCGACGGCCAACCGCTGCTGGTGATCACCAGTGGGGCACATCGGGTGGACACGCGGGTGGTCTCCCGACTCCTCGGCATCCGCAAGATGCGCCGCGCCGACCCGGCCTTCGTGCTCTCCGCGACCGGCCAGGAGGTGGGCGGGGTGGCCCCGGTCGGCCACCCGCATCGGATCCGCACCCTGGTCGACACCTGGCTGGCCAAGCACGACGTGATCTGGGCCGGCGCCGGCGACCACAACCACATGTATCCGACCACGTACGCGGAATTGTTGCGGATGACCGGTGGTCGAGCCGCGGACGTGGAGGCGTAACGGGTCAGCGGCCGGTCCACCGCGGTGCCCGCTTGGCCAGGAACGCGGCGACGCCCTCCTTCATGTCCTCGGACGCGGTGATCGCGGCGAATCCCTCCGCCGTGCCGGCCCCCGCTCGGCGGTCACCGTCATGACAGGCTCCTTCGTGGTCGATCGCATCCCGATGATCTCCAGTCCAGGTCGCTCGCCCCCGCAAGGGCGATGCCCACCTGCTCCGCGCCGGTCCGTGGCGGGACCGGTCCTCACACCGGCCTGCGCACGATGGTCTCCCAGTGCGCCCAGACCCCCGGCGGCGGATCGCGGCGCTCGGTGTGCTCCGCGCGCAACGGCAGCACCGGCTCGAAGTCACGAAGCAGCGCCTCCAGTTCGCGTCGCCCGTAATAGTGCACGGTGAGGCCGGCCTTGAAGCCCGCCAGGTAGCGGAAGGTCCGACCGCCGTCCGCGCCGGCGTCCAGCAGCTCGTGCGCCTCGACCGCCTCGGTGTCGGCGGAGGCGGTCCGCAGCGCGAACAGGCCGCCGGGCGCGACCCGGGCCAGCGAGCCGCGCAGGAGCGCGCGAGCGTCGGTGCGAGTACCGTGCTGGTGCACCTGGATGCCGATCACCAGGTCGTAGCGCCGACCGGGCGGCAGATCCTCCTGGGTGCCGTGCACGAGCGTCAATTGCGGTGCCCGGGTGGCGAGTTGGTCCAGGGCCGTACGGGAGGGGTCGACGCCGACCAGGTCGAGGCCGGCGCGGGTCAACGGAATCAGGTTGCGACCGTTGCCACAGCCGATCTCCACGCCCGAGGTGCCCGGCGCGGCGACCGCCAGGATGCGGTCCACGAACGCATCGGGCCCGACGTCCGCGTACATCCCGCCCGCATAGGCGTTGTCCCAGTAGTCCACGGCGATCCGATCCCGGTCCATGGGGTCGAGCCTGCCAGATCGGGCCCGGCCCTTCGCCGGCTTCGAGTCGGCGAGTCGGCGACGACGAACCGGCCACGTCCACACCCGCCGGAGGGGTGTACGACTTTCCCTCGGTCGTGCGTCGGCTTCTGCCGTGGTCAGGCCAACTCGCCGATGAATCGACCCAGCTGGGTCAGGTTGCGGCACTCGATCATGGAGATCTGCCGGCCGTACACACCGGCGATCGAGTCACCGGTGTCCCAGTCCCGCTCCGGCTCGGGATTGAGCCACCACGCGTGGCGGGCCGGCGTCACCATCGCCGCGAGGGCCGTCAGGGCCGGGTCCTGGTAGTTGTTCCGCGCGTCGCCCAGAATCAGCAGCGAGGACTTCGGGCCGATCACGTCGCCATAGCGCCGCACGAAGACGTTGAACGCGTGTCCGTAGTCGCTGTGTCCGCTCAACCGCACCAGATTCGCCTCGGCGGTCAACCGGCGCATCGCCTCGGTGACGTCGCCACCCGGCTGCTCGAAGAATCGGGTCACCTCGTCCACCGTGTCGATGAACGCGAACGCCCGTACCCGGGCGAACTGTTCACGCAGCGCGTAGGCGAGCATCAGGGTGAAGTGGGCGAAGGAGGAGACCGACTCGCTCGCGTCGCACAACACCACCAGTTCGGGCTTGTGCGGCCGGCGCGGACGGTGATGGGTGGTCAGGGGCACGCCACCCGTGGACAACGACGCGCGGACCGTCCGGCGAAAGTCCAGGCGACCGTGCCGGCCCGCCCGTTGCCGGATGGTCAGCCGGGTGGCCAGGCGCTGCGCGAGCGGTTGGATCTCCCGGCGCAGCGCGATCAGATCGGTCCGGCTCGCGCGCAGGATGTCCAGATTCTCCACGGCCGGTTTGACCGCGGTCTCGGCGACCCGCTCGATGCCGCGTTCCTCGGCGAGCCGGCGACGCACGTCGGAGAGGATGTGCTCGTTCAGCCGGTCCACCCGGGCCTGGATCATCCGCCGCGCGTTGCGTTCGGCCACCCCGCCCGGGAGTCGCCCGCCGAGGACCGCGCGCAGCAGACCCGCCATCAGCGTCCGCGGGTCGAGCGCGCGACCGACCATGTGCGCGGACCACGAGGCTCCCGAGGGCCCGTCGAAGGCACCGAACCGCCCGACCGCCTCACGCGCCAACCGGCGCAGGGCGATGTCGTCCTCACCGAGCAGGAGTTCCCGCAACCGATCGCGGAAGACCTCGGCGTCGGCGGCGTCCGCACTCGCCCCGCCCTCGGCCGCGCCGTCCGGCCGCTCGCCGGTCGCCGCTCCGACCGGGTCGGCGTCGGCCCGCGCCGCCGCGCCCACCGGGAACCACAGCTCGAACAGCGTGTCAAAGACCGCCCGGTGAGTGTGCCGCTTGCACAGCGACGCCGCGTAGGCGGCCCGCAGTGTCTCCCGGTCCGTGAGGTCGAGCACGGTCAACGCACGGGCCGCGTCCAGTCCTTCGGCGAGCGACACCGGCAATCCGCCGTGTCGCAGCGCCCGGACGAAGCCGACGTGGCGGTCGAGGAGGGACATCGGCGTCAGCCGCCGATACCGGGCAGGCCGAGTTCCTTCGCGGCCCGCGTGTGGTCGGAGGCGTGCTTGAGCACGACACCGAGCGTGCTCGCTATCGTTTCCTCGTCCAACTCCTCGGCCGCCAGCGCGATCAGCGTCCGGGCCCAGTCCAGGGTCTCGGCGATCGAGGGCGCCTTCTTGAGCTCCAGGGCCCGCAGCGACGCGACGGTGCGCACCACCTGCTCGGCGAGCTGCTCGCGGATTCCCGGTACCCGGGTGAGCACGATGTCCCGCTCACGCTCCGGCGTCGGATAGTCGATGTACAGGTACAGACAGCGCCGCTTCAGCGCCTCGCTCAGTTCGCGCGTCGCATTCGAGGTGAGCACCACGAACGGGCGCCGCGAGGCGGTGATCGTGCCCAACTCGGGGATGGTGACCTGGAAGTCGGAGAGCACCTCCAGCAGCAACCCCTCGACCTCGACATCCGCCTTGTCCGTCTCGTCGATCAGCAGCACGGTCGGCTCGTCGCGGCGGATCGCGGTGAGCAACGGCCGGGCCAACAGGAACTCCTCGGCGAAGATCCCGGCCCGCGCCTCGTCCCACCCGTCCACGCCCGCCTGGATGCGCAGCAGTTGCTTGCGGTAGTCCCACTCGTACAGCGCGCGCGACTCGTCCAGGCCCTCGTAGCACTGCAACCGGATCAGCTCGGCGGACGCGGCCGCCGCGACCGCCTTGGCCAGCTCGGTCTTGCCGACTCCCGCCGGGCCCTCGATCAACAGCGGCTTGCCCAGCGCGTCGGCCAGGAAGACGGCGGTCGCGATGCCGGGATCGGTCAGGTAGTCGACGGCTCCGAGCCGGGTGCGGGCGTCCTCGGGCGAGGCGAACATCGTCATGGTGGTGCACTCCTCGCGGGGCGATCTGCGGCGGGGCGGCGCGCCGGGTTGCCGCCGGCCGCCTCTCAAGCTAGCAAGAGGCGCGCGTGGCGTATGCAACGGCGTGGCTGCCCCGGCGCTGGTAAAACCCCGGCAAGATGAGGGGTTTCCACCCTCCGGCGACCGGCCTCGCGCTGCTAGCTTCCCGATCGTGGCGACCTTTGTGATGCATGGCACGCGAGTTCTCGCGGTGGGCATGAACGGAGAGGCGGTCAAGGCCCGAAACGGGACGATGATCGCCTATGACGGACGGATGTCCTTCAAACGACTGTCCGGCGGGGGTGAGGGGCTGCGCGGAATGGTGACCCGCCGGCTCACGGGTGAGGGCATGACCCTCATGGAGGTGAGCGGTGAGGGCACCTGCTGGTTCGCCGACCGGGCCACCGAGATCAATCTCGTCCAGCTGACCGGCGAGACGCTGCACGTGGAGTCGAGCAACCTGCTCGCCGTCGACCAGAGTCTGCGCACCGGCACCGAGTTCACCGGCCTGAGCGGCGCGACCAGCGGCCAGGGCCTGTTCACCACGACCGTATCGGGCCAGGGCACGGTCGCGGTCACCTCCGACGGGCCGGCCATCGTGCTGCGGGTGTCGCAGGGCGAGCCACTGTCGGTGGACCCGGGGGCGTATGTCGCGCACACCGGGCAGCTGCGCAAGGAGTTCGTCAAGGACGTCAATTGGCGCACCTTCATCGGCGAGGGGTCCGGCGAGAGCGTGCAGTTGCGCTTCCAGGGCGACGGGCTGGTCTACGTACAGCCCACCGAGCGGCAGACCATCGGGGGGCAGACGTGACGTTCGACCAGGTCAACTCCAAGATGATCGAGGCCACCGTACGACCGGGGCAGACGCTGTACTGCCTGCGCGGGGCGATGCTGGCCTACCGCGGCGAGGTGTCCTTCACCCCGACCACCACGGGGGCGCAGGGCGTCGGCGGGATGATCGGGCGGCGGCTGGCGGGCGAGTCGGTGCCGCTGATGAAGGCCGAGGGTGACGGCACGGTGATGTTCGGTCACGCGGGCCGACACGTGCACCTGATCCAGATCACCGGCGACACGCTGCACGTCGAGGCGGACCGGCTGCTCGTGTTCGAGGACTCGTTGCAGCAGGGCACCATGTTCATGGGCGCACAGGGCGGCGTCCGCGGGATGATCCGCGGCCAGGTGACCGGCCAGGGACTGTTCACCACGACGCTGACCGGCCACGGCTGGTGCGGGGTGCTCGCGCACGGCGGCGTGATCGAGCTGCCGGTCCAGCCGGGTCGCTCGATCCACGTCGACCCGCAGGCGTACGTGGCGCATCGGGGCCACATCGAAAACCGGATCGGCGCCAACGTGGGTTGGCGCGACGTGATCGGGCGCGGTTCCGGCGAGGCGTTCCAGCTGGAGCTGTCCGGCACCGGCACGGTCTACGTCCAGGCGAGCGAGGAGAAGCTGTGACCGCCCCCGGTTCCGGCCCTGCGGTGTTCGACGCGCGAACGCTGCCGCAGGACGACAACGTCAATCCGTACACCTTCTGTGTGGCCCTCGACGGCGAGTGGTTCGTGCAGAAGGGCAAGATGATCGCCTACTACGGGCGGATCAAGTTCGAGGCGCTGGGCGTGGGCGCGCTCGACCGGCTGGTCACCGCGAACTTCAACTCGCCGCTGTACATCCAGGACTGGATCGTCGCCCAGGGCAAGGGGCAGTTGCTGCTCGCCGACCGCGGCTTCGACGTCAACTCGTTCGACCTGGAGCAGGGCAACCTGACCATCCGGGCCGCCAATCTGCTCGCCTTCCAGCCCGGCCTGGACCTGAAGCAGTCGATCGTTCCCGGGTTCGTCACGCTGATCGGCACCGGCAAGTTCGTCGCCGCCTCCAACGGCGCGGTGCACTTCGTCGAGCCGCCGATCCGGGTGGACCCCGAGGCGCTGCTCGGCTGGGCGGACTGTCCGACGCCGTGCCACCACTTCGACACCAAGTACATGCGCGGCGCGCTGGGCATGGCGCGCCGGCTGACCGGCCTCGGCGGCGCGTCCGGCGAGGAGCACCAGTACGACTTCGTCGGGGCCGGCACGGTGCTGATGCAGTCCTCGGAGATCTCGATCGACCCGAACCTGATCCCGGCCCAGGCCGCGGCGGCCAACCAGCCGCCCGGTGGGCAGCAGGGCGTGCCGGGGATTCCCGGACTGCCGAACATCCCGGGTCGGTTGGGACGTCTGCTGCAATAGACCGGCGCGGCGGGAACCGGCGACAAGGTCGTGCCGTTGACGTGGGGAGGCCCTTCACCGGGGACGGTGAGGGGCCTCGCCAATGCTTCGGATGAGCGGGCGTGAGTCGCCGGGCGGGTCGGGCGCGGGACGCCGTGCCGGCCCGGCGGGGGTCGCGTCGAGCGCTGCGGCCGGGCGGGCGGCCCGGGCACACCGGGTCGCTCGGGTCGACGCGGTGGGCCTACCGGCTCACAACTGGTCGGCCAAGTCACTGTCCGCCGCCACCTCGCGCAGCAGTTGGACCAGCACGCCGACCCCCTCGTGCTCCTGGTCGGCTCGCCAGAACGCGGTCACCGCGACGTCCGGTGCTCCCGTCAGCGGCACCTGGACGACCCCGCGGACCGGGCGCTGCCGGGCCCATCCGCGCGGCGACAGCCCCACCCCTTGGCGGTCCACCACCCGCGCGATCACGTCGTCCACGCTGCCGTACGCCTCGACGATCTCGGTCGCGCCCGAGCGCCGCAGCGCCTCGGTGACGCGCGAGTACAGCCTGGGGTGCGGCTGGCGCGGCCACACCACGATCGGCTCGCCGCACCCGACCAGTTCGGGCAGGTTCACCGACAGCCGCCCGGCGAGCGCGTGCTCCTGCGGGAGCAGCGCGACGAACGCGAACGTACCGACCCGGGCGGACTCGAAGCCCGGGCCCAGATCCGGCAGCCAGCCCAGTCCCGCGTCCAGGACGCCCTCGCGCACATCGGCCACCTGACGGGCCGTCGGCTCGCTGGTCCACTGCACACGCAGCGCCGGGTGGCGGATGTGCAGCGCGGAGATCGCGGCCGACACGAGCGAGGGGCCCAGGCCCGAGGTATACCCCACGCGCACCTGTCCGGCGTCCCAGGTGGCCCGCCGACGCACCTCCGCGCACGCGTCGTCGAGCACCCGCAGCGACTCGTCGAGCCGACTGCGGAACACCTCGCCGAGCGGCGTGAGCGCCACCGGCAGCGAGGATCGGTCCACCAGCCGGGCCCCGAGCTGCTGCTCCAGGCGGCGCACCGCCTTGCTGACCATCGGTTGGGACAGATACAGCCGTGCTGCGGCGCGGCCGAAGTGCCGTTCCTCGGCGACGGCCAGGAAACATCTCAGGTCACGCAGTTCCATGGAAACCCACCTATGCCGTGTCGGCATAACGTTAGCAACAACAGGGGCTTGGCTGACGACCCGTCAGCGGGTTTCCTGGGTAGCGCAGGGTCCACGCGTCGCAAGCGGGGCCACCGCCGCCGGGCCCACGCAGACGCGACGAGTCGCGTCGAGTCGCAAAGAGTCGCAAAGAGTCGCAATAAGGAGCAGGCCATGACGCTCGAGATCCCGCGCATCATCTCCGTGGACGACCACGTGGTGGAGCCCCCGGACCTGTGGACCTCGCGACTGCCCGCCAAGTACAAGGACCGCGGCCCGCGCGTGGTGCGCGACAAGGCGAAGTTCAACTTCATCGGCGGCGTGTTCTCCTACGAGCGCGGCGTCGAGGACGGCGAGTGGTGCGACTGGTGGCTGTACGACGACCTGGTCTACCCGTTCCCCAAGCTCTCGGCCGCGGTCGGCTTCGACACGCTGGACGTGACGCCGGTCACCTTCGACGACATCCGGCCGGGTGCGTGGATCCAGTCCGAGCGGCTCAAGGACATGGACGCCAACCACGTCGACGCGTCGCTGTGCTTCCCGAACATCCTGCCGCGTTTCTGTGGCCAGGCGTTCTACGAGCGTGAGGACAAGGAACTCGCGCTGCTGTGCGTCCAGGCGTACAACGACTGGATGATCGACGAGTGGTGCGCGGGCGACGGCAAGGGCCGCCTGCTGCCGATGACGATCATCCCGCTGTGGGACGCGAACCTGGCCGCCGCGGAGGTGCGCCGGTGCGCGGCGAAGGGTTCGTTCGCGGTCGCCTTCTCGGAGAACCCGGTCCCGCTGGGCCTGCCGTCGGTGCACGACAAGGACCGCTTCTGGGACCCGTTCTTCCGGGCGTGCGAGGAGACGAACACGATCGTCTGCATGCACATCGGGTCGTCCTCGAAGATGCCGTCCACGTCGCCGGACGCGCCGTTCATCGTCTCCTCGGTGCTGACCTTCCAAAACGCCATGGGCTCGATGGTCGACTACATCTTCTCCGGCGTCTTCGACCGCTTCCCGAAGATGAAGATCGCCTACGCCGAGGGCCAGGTCGGCTGGATGCCGTACGTGATGGAGCGCGCGGACAAGCTGTGGGAGGAGCGCGACGACAACGCGTTCGGCTCGTCGCTGACCCAAAAGCCCAGCTCGTACATCCAGGACCGGATCTACGGCTGCATCTTCGACGACGAGATCGGCCTGCGCAACCGGGACGTGATCGGCATCGACCAGATCTGCTTCGAGGTCGACTACCCGCACGCGGACTCGACCTTCCCGAACACCCACAAGGTCGCCTTCGACATCGCCACGAAGGCGGGCCTGACCCAGGCCGAGTGCGACAAGCTCTTCCGCACCAACGCCATCAAGGCCTTCGGCCTGGAACGCTTCGGAATCACGAAGTAACCCGCCCCCGCCGGCCGCGCCCCCTCCCCCGGGCACGGCCGGCGGTGTCATGTCCCGGGCTACTTGCGGACGCCGCTCATGTCGGCGTTGCCGGCCGCCTTGGCGACCAGGTCGGGGATGACGTCGGTGAGTTCGGCGGGGGTCCAGCGGGCGCCCTTGTCGACCGTGGGGCCGTTGACCCAGCCCTCGGCGACGCTGATCGAGCTGCCGGTGACGGAGAAGACCCGGCCCGTGACGCCGGCGGAGGCGGGGCTGCCGAGCCAGACCACGAGCGGCGAGATGTGCTCGGGGGCGAGTTGTTCGGCGAGCTGCGCGGCGGCGGCCTCGTCGGCGAAGCCGGCCAGGTCCTCGGTCAGCCGGGTCAGGGCGGTGGGGGCGATCGCGTTGACCGTGACGCCGTAGCGGCCCAGTTCCTGCGCCGCGATGATGGTGAAGCCCGCGATGCCGGCCTTGGCCGCGCCGTAGTTGGTCTGGCCGATGTTGCCGAAGATGCCGGACGGCGAACTGGTGTTGATGATTCGGGCGTCCACCTGCTCGCCCGCCTTGGCCAGGCCGCGCCAGTACGCCGCCGCGTGGTGCGCGGGCGCGAAGGTGCCCTTGAGGTGGACCTTGATCACCGCGTCCCACTCGGCCTCGGACATGTTCGTCAACATCCGGTCGCGCAGGATGCCCGCGTTGTTGACCAGGACGTCGAGCCGGCCGTACGTCTCGATCGCCTGCGCGATCAGCGCCTCGGCGCCGGCGAAGTCGGAGATGTCGGAGGTGTTGGCCACCGCCTCGCCGCCCACCGCGACGATCTCCGCCACCACGGCCTGGGCCGGACCCGCCGACGCGCCGGTGCCGTCGCGCGCGCCGCCGAGGTCGTTCACCACGACCTTGGCCCCCTCGGCCGCGAACGCCAGTGCGTGCGCCCGGCCGATGCCGTTGCCCGCACCGGTCACGACGACGACGCGTCCCTCGCAGATCCCGCTCATGTGGCCCCTCCCAAGGCTTGTCGATCGCTTCCGACGACCGCTACGGAGGTCACAGTATGTTGAGACCGTTGTCGCGTACATCCTTTGTTCCACCACGCTGCGGAACGACGCGCGCACGGCGCGCGGGTCGCGAAGGGCCGTTGTCACGTGGGGACATACCGAGTCGGCGGTCGACAGCGGGTGGACAAGGGATCGGCCCCCGATCTCCTGGCGGATCGGGGGCCGATCGGGTCGGCCGGCGGCTACGCGCGGCCACGACCACGCGCGCGGTGGACATACCGCAACATCGCCCCGAGGCCGATGGCGAGCGCACCGCCACCGAGCGATATCGCGGCGTTGCCCGTCATGCCGCTGTGGGCCAGACGCGATCCGCCGGATCCGCCGATGCCTCCACCGTTGCCACCGCCCGCAGCACCACCCCGGCTGCCCGGGCCGCCGGCACCGCCGCCGTGCGGCTCGGTGTGCGTACCGAAGGACGCCGCCGATCGACTGGCGGCGGGCGAGGGCGAGTCGGACCGGTACGCCGAGTACGAGGCCGGATGCGAGCCGGACCGAGACACCTCGTACGAGGCCGAGCGCGAGATCGATTGCGAGGCCGAGCGCAAGGCCGGCGGGCCGGCGGAAGGACTCGCCGAAAGCGAAGCCGACGTGGGCCCGCCGCAATCCGGCAGGTCACCGTCGAACGGGTACCGGTGGAACCCGGACCCGGACGTCGACTCGTGGATCAGCGAACCGGCCGTGAAGAACCGCCCGTTCATCCCCGGAACGGACACGGTCGTGGTGCTCGCCGGATTGCCCACCAGCACACTGCCCTGGAACTGGGCGTTGCCCTTGATGGTCACCGACGCGGCCTCCGCGAAGTTCCACAGCAGGCGCTCGCGCAGCCCGGCGGGGATGTCCGCGCTGCCGATGAAGGCGCTGACCACCCGGGTCGGCCCGGTCAGGTTGACCAGCACGGTGGCGCCCGGGGGGATCCTGACGAACGAGATGCCCTGATCCGCGCCGCCCGCGGGATCGGCGATGTCGAAGTCGACGTTGAACACCTGGAGTTGGGACGTACCGTCGCCGGTGAACAGCGTCTCGAAGCCCACGTTCGTAGCGGTGCCGGTGGCCGCGCGCGGGCGGCCGTCCGGGAACGCGTAGCAACTCGACGAGTCGGTCGACCGGGGACGCAGACCGGCGTACGGAGCCGCGGCGGACCCGTCCTTGACCGGGGCGGGCGTCACGGTGTCGCCGGTAAGGGTGCCCGCGTAGCGCACCACGCCGTTGACGGTCCCCTCCTCGGCGCTCAGCGTCTGCCCGGTCGCGACCGTGAGGTTGCCGCCGACGGTGAGGAAGTCCGTGCCGTCGTCGGGGGGCACCCGGGTGCCGGCACCCACGATGCCCACGTTGTAGCTGCCGGACCCCGAGGTCTTGTTCATGTCGAAGTCGCCGAGGGCGACGAGCTTGCCCTCGGCCCCCGCAGAGGATCCGCGTACGGACCAGTCGTTGCCGACGAACATGTTGATGCCGTTGTCGCGACCTGCGATCGGGCCGTTGTTGGGTTCTTCATTCGTGGCCGGACAACGGCCGGGAATGCAGGGGCCGAGTCCGTCGGGCAGCGGCTCGGCGAAGCCCATGGCGGCGAAAACGCCGACGAGGATCACACCGCCGAGGGTGACGACTCCGGACAGCGCGAGGCCCGTCGCGCGGATCCGGGCGTTCGGTTTCCTGTGCATTCCCGAAGAATCAGACATAAATCTACAAATCATGACAAGGCACGCAGAGGATTCCCTCGAATGCCTCCGTCGACGCGGCATGTCGTGCGTCGTCAACCGAGATGCGTACGGTCCGAGTACGCCGCAGGTATGGGATGTGATCCACGGGCCCGAATCGGAAACCGGCTGCGGAACACGATCGTTGGCGAGGCGAGACGAGGCGGGGAGGGTTTCGCGGTCGGTCCGAACCGGGCCGGCGCGGGCCGGCCGGCGCAAGGCTCGTGCGTACGATCCGCGCGGGGCCGGCAGGGTGTCCGTAGCCGCCCTCGCGGCATATCCGAGATCTTGGTGAATGGGAGTCTTCTGTGATCGTCGGTCTGGTCACCGCTGTCGCGGCCTCCGCGTGTTACGGCGTGGGGTCGGTGCTGCAAGCGGTCGGGTCGCGGCGATCCGCGCGCGAGGAGGAGGCCAAACGGGCCGAGCAGGGCGGCGGCAGCGCTCAGGTGACCGGGTACGGCGGCCCGAGCCTGTCCTCCACCGCCAAGGCCGCGGTCACGTGGGAGTTCATCGTCGGCACCCTGCTCGACTTCGTCGGCTTCGCGCTCGGCGCGTTGGCGGCACGGCTGCTGCCGCTGTTCCTGTCGCAGACCATCATCAGCGCGAACCTGGTGATCACCGCCGTACTCGGGATCAAGCTGCTCAAGATCAAGCTGTATCGGGCCGACTGGACCTCGATCGGCGTGGTCTGCGGAGCGCTCGTCCTGCTGGGTGTCGCGGCCGGTCCCGAGGGCGACGGGCACAGTCCGCGCGCCACGCACTGGTGGGTGCTGATCGTCACGTTCGTGGTGATCGTCGGTGGCACCGTGCTGGTCCGCTTCCTGGGCGCCAACGGTGCGATCGTCGCGGGTCTGCTCTCCGGCCTCGGCTTCGGCGGACTCGGCATCGGCGTACGGATCCTGGACGGCGTCGACCCGTTCGACCTGGCCGAGCTGGCCGCCGACCCGGCGCTGTACGCGGTGCTGATCGGTGGCATCGGGGGGATGTACCTGCACACCATCGCGCTGCAGATCGGCTCGGTGAACGGCGCGACCGCGGCGCTCGTGGTCGGCGAGACGGTGGTGCCGGGTGCGGTGGGCGTGTTGTGGCTCGGCGACACCTCCCGGGACGGGCTGGCCTGGATGGCCGTCATGGGCTTCGTCCTCGCGGTGTCCGGCGCGGTGGCCGTCGCGTACTTCGGCAAGCACGAACCGCAGGAACCTTCCTCCGGATCGGATTCCGGCTCGGGCTCGGGCTCGGGCTCGGGCTCGGCATCGGAGGCCAATCCGGCTGCCGGCGCCGGGGCCGCCGCGCGGGGTTGATCGGCCGCCGGGCTCGGGTTCCTCGCGTGCGGCGCACGGCGCGTACGGCCCCGCGGCCCCGAGCCGCTCAGCACTCCCGCGCCGCCAGCTCCGCGCCCACCGCGCGCAGCGTGGTCAGCAGCGGCGACGGACCGTAGCCTCGACGGACCGCCGCCATCAGGTGCCGGCGCGGTGCGGGCGCCGCGATCGGGCGCAGCACCACGCCGGACGGCAGCGCCGGCTGGGCCAGCCGGGGAATGATCGTCACGCCCAGACCGGCCGCCACCAGCGCCAGTTGGGCGCCGAAGTCGGTCGACGTGTGCACCAGACGGGGCTGGAATCCGGCCTGATGACAGGCCGTCAGGAGCAGCCCGTGGCATGCCGTCCCCGGTGCGGTGATGATCCAGTCGGCGTCCGCGAGGTCGGTCGCCAGGGAGACCTCGGCCCGCTCGGCGAGCGGGTGGCCGACCGGCAGCGCGATCTCGAACGGCTCGTCCAACAGCGGGTGCAACTCGATCCGCGGATGGTCGGGCGCGGGCATGTCGGGGTGCGTCATCACGACCGCCACGTCCAACTCCCGGGCGGGCAGCAGCGGAAGCGCCTCCTCGGTCTCGTACTGGACCACCTCGAACCGCCACCCCGGATGGCTCACCTTGAGCCGGGCCAGCGCCGGCCCGACCAGGCCCGAGATGCCGGACGGGAATCCGGAGATCCGGGCCCGGCCGATCCGCCCGTCGCGCTGCGCCGCGAGGTCGGCACGGGCCTGCTCCAGGCGGGTCGCGATCGCGTCGGCATGGCCGAGCAGCACATGCGCCGCGGCGGTCAGCCGCACCCCGCGGCCGTGCTTCTCCAGCAACGCCGCGTCCGCCTCACGGGCGAGTACGGCGAGCTGTTGCGACACGGCGGACGGGGTCAGATGCAGCGACTGCGCGGCGGCGGCGACGGTGCCGTGCTGGTCGAGCGCGCGCAGGATGTTCAGTCGCTTGAGCTCCATGCAGGAAAACTACCGATTGAGGTCCGGAAAATGTAGATGGACCTGATGGATGGCCGAGCCACACACTTTCGCTCATGACCCGTACCGATTCCCTGTGTGCCGCGCTCGTCAGCGTGATCTGGGGAGTGAACTTCGTGGCGATCGACGCGAGCCTCGACGACTTCCCGCCCTTTCTGTTGGCCGCGCTGCGCTTCGCCCTCGTCGCGTTTCCGGCGGTGCTGTTCATCAAGCGGCCGCGGACGAGTTGGCGGCTGATCATCGGGGTCGGGCTCACCGTCAACGTGGGCCAGTTCGCGTTCTTGTTCAGCGCGATGCACGCGGGGATGCCGGCCGGGCTGTCCTCGGTGGTGATTCAGTGCCAGGCCATGTTCACCGTGCTGTTCGCGGTCCTGATGCTGCGCGAGATCCCGGGGCGTACCCGGCTGGTCTCGCTCGCGGTGGCCGCGGTCGGGATGGGCGTGATCGCGTTCGGCCGGGGGCAGGGCGCGTCCCTGTGGCCGTTCGTACCGGTGATCGGCGCGGGTGCGTCGTGGGGCTTCGGCAACATGCTCACCCGGAAGGCGGGCATCCCGGGCGGCGCGGGTCTGGTGGTGTGGTCCGCGCTCGTCGCGCCACTGCCGCTGCTGGCGCTGTCGCTGGCCGTCGAGGGGCCCGGGCAGGACCTGGACGCACTCACCTCGGCCTCGTGGAGCGGCGTGGGCGGCCTGGCCTTCACCGTCGTGCTGTCCTCCTGGCTCGGCTACGGCCTGTGGTTCGCCCTGCTCGGCCGTCGCTCCGCCTCCGCGGTCGCGCCGTACGGCCTGCTCGTCCCGATCGTCGGCATCCTCGCCGCATGGGCCGTCCTCGGCGAACGCCCGAGCTGGATCGAGGCATGCGGCGCCGCCATCGTCCTCACCGGCATCGCCCTGTCCGGCATACAACGCCGCGCACCTCCCCCGACGCCCCCGCTGCCGTCCCTCACCTCCCCGGAGGCATCCCTCCCGATCCCGACGGCCGGCCCGCGCCCATGACCCGTCACCGCCGGGTCGTGCTCGGGCTCCGCGCTCGTTCGCCGGGACGATCAGCGGCGCCGCAGTGACGGGTCGAGCAGTGCGGGTGGGGTGTCGTTCTTCTCGTGCGGGGCGAGGTCGGTGCCGGGGGCGACGATCGCGTCGATCGCGTCGAGGACGTCGGCGGAGAGAGTGGTGTCCGCGGCGGCGAGCTGCGAGTGCAGATGTTCCGGCGTGCGGGGGCCGATCAGTGCGCTGGTCACGCCGGGGTGCGCGGTCACGAAGCCGAGTGCGAGCCGGATCATCGTCAGGCCGGCCTCGTCGGCGACCTTGGCCAATTGCTCGACGGCGTCGAGCCTGGCCCGGTTGGCGGGGATGGTGGTGTCGAAGCGCTGCGGCATGAACGTCGAGCGGCTGGTGGTGATCTCCCGGCCCCGGCGGATCGCACCCGAGAGCCAGCCGGAGGCCAGCGGGCTCCACACCATCACTCCGAGCCCGTACTGCTCGGTCACCGGCAGGACGTGGGTTTCGATACCGCGCTGCAGGATCGAGTAGCTGGGCTGTTCGGTGACGTAGCGGCTCAGGTGGTGCTCGCGGGCGGCCCACTGGGCTTGCACGATGCGGTGGGCCGGAAAGGTCGAGGAGCCGAAGTGGCGGATCTTTCCCGCGCGCTGTAGGTCGGTCAACGCCGACAGGGTCTCCTCGTCGCTGGTGTTCGGATCCCACCGGTGAATCTGGTAGAGGTCGACGTGGTCGACGCCGAGCCGACGCAGGCTGTCCTCCAGCGCGGTGACCAGCCAGCGGCGCGAGCTGCCCCGGCGATTGCGCTCGTCACCCATGGGCATGGTCGCCTTCGTGGCCAGCACGAGGTCGTCGCGGCGACCCGCGATGGCCTTGCCGACCATTTCCTCCGACTCGCCGCCGCTGTAGACGTCGGCGGTGTCGATCAGGTTGATCCCCCCTTCCAGGGCGGCGTCGACGATGGCGGTGACCTCGTCCTGGGTGGTGCGCCCGATCTTTCCGAAGTTCATCGCGCCGAGCGCGAGAGTGCCGACCTGCACACCGGTGCGGCCCAAGGTGCGGTACTGCATATTCGTGTCTCCTCATCGCGGGTGGCGCGTGGTGCGTGGCATGGCTTGGTTACCGGTCCCCGCCCTGGCATCATAAACAAAGCGGAACCACGTTCCGGAACAATACGGAACAGGGTTCCGCTTTGGCAAGCGGCGGGCGGAAGGAGCGGTGTGGTGAACGAGGGCAACGAGGGCGCGGGGCAGGCGGTCCCGTCCAAACGCAAGGACGCCCGGCGCAACAAGGAGACCCTGCTCGATGCGGCCGCGGCGGTCTTCGTCAGGTCGGGCGTGGACGCGCCGGTACGCGACATCGCGGCCGAGGCCGGCGTCGGGCTGGGCACGATCTACCGGCACTTCCCGACGCGAGCGGACCTCATCATCGCCGTCTACCGGCACCAGGTCGACGCCTGCGCCGATGCCGGGCCGACCCTGCAGGCGGCCGGTTCTTCCCCGCACGCCGCACTGGGGCAGTGGATCGACCTCTTCGTCGATTTCCTGGTGACCAAACACGGACTCGCCGCCGTGCTGCAGGCGGACAACGCGGGCTTCGAGGCACTGCATGCCTACTTCCTCGACCGCCTCGTACCCGTCTGCGCCGAACTGCTCGAAGCCGCGGCCGGCGCCGGCGAGATCCGACCCGACCTCGATGCGTACGAACTCATGCGCGCCGTCGGCAACCTCTGCATCGGCGCCGACAGCGACCCCCGCTACGACGCACGCCGCGTGGTGGAAGTCCTCATCGCAGGGCTGCGCCGACCCCACCACTGACCTCGACCCCCTCGTCCTGTGCGTATCCATCGCCGGCGGGCGGTGGAATCGGTAGCGTTGAGGGGTGGTTTCCGGTGGACCCGAGCGTGGTGTCGTGGGGCTGGAGCGGGCCCTGCAGGGTGTCGTGGAGAACGGGACCGGGGCGGCCGATGTCGTCGGTGCCGCGGCCGCGCGGTTGTTGAAGGTGGTGCCGGCCGACATCTGGTGCGCCGTGCTGCTGGATCCCTCGACGCTGCTCGACACCGGTGGCGTGCACGAGTCGGGGTTTCCGGAGCACGTCATGCCGAGGTTGTTCGAGATCGAGCATGTGGAACAGGACGGGGTCGACAACCTTCGGGCATTGACCCGACGTACGGCGCCGGTGAGTTCGCTGAAGGCGTCCACCGCCGGCGCGATCGAGTCCAGCACGTACTACCGGGACATCCTGCAACCGCTGGGCATGGCCGACGAGTTGCGCATCCTGCTGCGCGAACGCGGGCGTACCTGGGGCCTGGTGGTGCTGTGCCGGTCCACCGACAGTGCGCCGTTCGGCGGCCGGGACCTGGCCACCGCACGGGCGTTCGCGGCGCCCACCACGCGCGCGGTGCGCCGTTCACTCGTGGTCACCGGTACCGACGAGGGATCGGCGCCGGACGGGTCCGGCTTCGTCGTGCTCGACGCCGGCCGGCGCGTGGTCGAGTGCAGTCCCAGCGCCGAGCGGCTGATGGCCCGGCTCGAGGAGGGCGGTGCGGCCGGCCGGCCGAAGTCCTGCCCGTACGCCGTGCACGCGGTGGCTTCGGCGGCGCACGCCGGGCAGGCGGGCGGCACCGCCCGGTCCCAGGTCCGCACCCGCGACGGGCACTGGTTGGCGCTGCACGCCTGGCGGTTGCTCACCGCGCCGGAGCCGCTGACCATGGTCGCGATCGGCCCGGCGGAGCCCGGCATGCTGATCGCGCTGGTACTGGCGGCGTACGGACTCAGCGACCGGCAGCGGCGGATCGCCCAACTCGTCCTGCACGGCCGGTCCAGCGACGAGGTGCTCGCCGAGTTGCACATCACCCGGAACACGCTGAACGACCACCTGGAAAAGATCTTCGACAAGGTCGGCGTACGCAGCCGCCGCGAACTGACCGCCGCGGTGTTCTCCCGCCACTACCTGCCCCGCCTGGGCCTCGGTCCACTCGCCCTGGACGGCCGACTGACCGCCCCGCCGCCCGCCGCTTGAGCACCCCACACCTGTGGGGTATTCGCGGCCGGCGACGCGGGGTTAATGTCCGAGTCGTGGGGCGCGCCGACGGGTGACCGGCGCGCACGGGGAACCGGACACATGCCGAGGCTCGGGGGGAACCGACATGGCACGACGAGGACGGCAATCGATGGCCGCGGCCGCGCTCTCGGTCGGATTGGTTCTCGGCGGGTGTTCGTCGGGTTCGTCCGGGACGCCCGACGCGTCCCGGACGAACGCGAGCACCGAACGCGGCGACACCGGCTCGACCGCGACCGGTGCGAGCAGCCCGACCCCGTCGGGCAGCGGCACGCCATCGGCCGAACGCACCGGCGACGCCCACACGTCGAGTTCGCCCGCGCCGGCCCGAACCACCTCCGCGCCGCGCCCGACCACCACCACCGGCGGCGGCACCTCCGGGCAGGGCGGCCCGAATCGCGGGACGTACACCGTCACCATCTCCGGGCAGGTCGGATCGAACACCTTCCGGCGCACCGGCACCGTGCGGGTACGCGACACCGTCGCCCGGGTGGGCACCACCAACGGCGTCAACGCGGTCGACGTCTGCCTGATCTCCGGCTCGCCCGCCGCTCGGCCCGAGGTCGGCGCGATCTGGCTGGGCAGCAACTCCGCGTGCAACCCCGGCGCGAACGCGGCGAATATGGACATGGGCTACGTGACCGTGGCCGGCTCGAAGGTGACCTTCCAACCGGACCAGCGCATGTCCGCCACTTCGGCCAACCACTTCACCGCCAACGCGGGCCTGACCGCCTGCCCGTACGTCCCGGTCTCCGGCGAGCTGACGGTGAGCGTCGGCAGCACGGGCAGCCTGTCCGGTTCGGTCCGGATCACCGGCTACGGCGGAGCCATGTGCGGCCAGGTCCCCTATCAGGCGACGATCACCGGCGGTTCCGCATAACGAGTGCCCGCATCGCGGCCGTCACCGGGCAGGCCCAGTGGTACGGCTCCGCGACCGGTACGCAGCCCCGAGCCCGGAAAGCGGTCCCGGGCCGGTGCCGCCTCGCTCGTGCCTGCCGTCGCGCCGGCGGAACGTGCGACGACCCCGCGGCCGGTCGTCCCGGCGCGGGGTCGTCACGCGTGCGCGGCGGGCCTCGACGCCCGCCCGCCCACCGCTACTTGCGCTTGTTGATCTCCGCCTCCAGCTGCGGCATCACCTTGAACAGGTCGCCGACCACGCCGTAGTCGACCAGGTCGAAGATCGGCGCGTCCTCGTCCTTGTTGATCGCGACGATGGTCTTCGAGGTCTGCATGCCCGCGCGGTGCTGGATCGCGCCGGAGATGCCCACCGCGATGTAGAGCTGCGGCGAGACCTGGGTGCCGGTCTGGCCGACCTGGTGGCTGTGCGGGTACCAACCGGCGTCGACCGCCGCGCGGGAGGCGCCCACGGCCGCGCCGAGCGCGTCCGCGACCGACTCGATCACGTGGAAGTTCTCCGCGCCGTTGACGCCGCGGCCACCCGAGACCACGATGTCGGCCTCGGTCAGCTCGGGGCGGTCGGACTTCTCGCGCGGGGCGCGCGAGACGACCCTGGTGCCGGTGGCCAGAGCGGTGAAGTCCACCGTCACGGCCTCCACGGCGGGGGTGGCCGGGGACTCCTCCGGAGTGGCGGCGTTGGGCTTGACCGTGATGATCGGGGTGCCCTTGGTGACGTGCGCCTTGACCTGGTAGGTCGCGGCGAACACCGACTGCTCGGTGACGGGGCCGTCGGCGCCGGCCTCGATGTCCACCGCGTCGGTGATCAGGCCAGACTCCAGGCGCACCGCGACGCGCGCCGCGATCTCGCGGCCCTCGGCGGAGGAGGCGACCAGGATCGCGCCCGGCTCGCTGCTCCCGGCGATTTGGGTCAGCGCGTCGACGGCCGGGGCGACGAGGTAGTCGTCGACCTCGGGGGCGTCCACGACGTAGACCTTCTGCGCGCCGTACTTGCCCAGCGTCTCGGTGGCGCCCTCGGCGCCCTTGCCCAGGAAGACCGCGGACGGCTCACCGAGGCGGCGGGCCAGGGTCAGCAGCTCCAGGGTCGGCTTGCGGACCGCGCCGTCGGCGTGGTCGACGAGAACGAGAATCTCGGCCATGTGGGGTTCTCTCCTTGTCCGGTCAGCCCGGATTTCTCCGGCCGGGTTGCGATGCCCGGTCGCCCCGAGGAGCGACCGCAAACGTGTCGAAACAGTCCGGTGCTGCCGACCGACTCAGATGAACTTCTTGGCGGCGAGGAACCCGGCCAGCTGCACGCCGCCCTCGCCCTCGTCCTCGACGACCTCGCCCTTGGCGCGCGGCGGGCGCTTGGTCGCGGTGTCCACGATCGACCATGCCGCGGACAGGCCGACCTGGTCCGACTCGATGCCCAGGTCGTCCAGGTCCAGCGCTTCCACGTTCTTCTTCTTGGCCGCCATGATGCCCTTGAAGGACGGGTAGCGGGCCTCGCCGGTGCGGTCGGTGACCGACACGACGGCGGGCAGTGCGGCCTCGATCAGCTCGGTGGCCACGTCGCCCTCGCGACGGCCCTTGACGGTGCCGCCGCCCTTGACGGTGGTGCCTTCGACCGTGACCTCGTCCAGGTAGGTGACCTGCGGGACGCCCAGACGCTCGGCCAGCATGGCCGGTACGACGCCCATCGAGGCGTCGGTGGAGGCCATGCCGCAGATGACCAGATCGAAGCCGGCGCGCTCGATGGCCTTGGCCAGGATCAGCGAGGTACCCAGCGCGTCGGTGCCCGCGATGTCGTCGTCGTTGACGTGGATGGCGTTGTCGCCGCCCATCGCCAGCGCCTTGCGCAGCGCGTCCTTCGCGTCGTCCGGACCGACCGTCAGGTACGTGATCTCGGCCTCGACGCCGGACTCCACGATCTTGAGCGCCTGCTCGATCGCGTACTCGTCCAGCTCCGACAGCAGGGAGTCGACCGACTCGCGATCGGTGGTGCCATCGTCGTTGAAGCCCCGGTCCCCGGTCGCGTCGGGTACGTACTTCACGCAGACAACGATTTTCACAACAGTTCTCCTGTGGTCGTCCGGTCACCCAGGTGCCGGTCCGAGGGTGTCATGCCCGTCGACGGGGGCGGCGACAGGCCCACGGTTCCGGCCCCGAGATCCATCAATCTCCGCGCCACGATGCCACGCCCGCGCGAGGGCGCACGCGTGACACAGGGCACATTCAGTTCTGACGGTCCGTCAACTTCTGCTTCGAGAGTACGCGGTCCCGGTAAAGCCGCTGACCACCGACCCGGCCTCGATCCCTCGACACCTCGCGAAGCACCTCCCGGAGCGCCCTTCGGACGGCTATGTTACCGGAGAGTAATAGGAGCCTAGTGCCGGCCGCTCACACTTGTCACCGGTGCGGGGACCGAACGAGAGCAAGGTCACCGGGGCGCCCAGCTCGGCGGCGACGAATTCCGGCCACTGCGCCGGCGCGGGCGCAGCCCGCAGTACCGGCCGCGCGGCGAACATGTGCCCGGTCAGCCGCTCGGCACGCGCGAGGTCGGGCACCGGGCCCACCGAAGGTTCCACGCCCTCGTACGACCCGGCCACGGCCACGCCCGCGCGCCCGAGGACATCCGCGTGGGTGAGCGCCAAGCCGTGCACTCCCCCGCACACCGCGACCGCGTACCGATGCGCCGGCACGTCGAAGTGGCCGACCCGGAAGGCGCCCTGCCACCGCCCGGTCCCGTTGTGCGGGTCCGGCAGCGCGGCGGTCAGCGCCGCGTCCTCGGTGGGCAGCGGCCCCGCGCCGTGCCGCGTCGTGTAGGTGCGCAGCACGCCGAGCCGGTACAGCGCCTCGCCCGCCTCGGCGGCCAGTGTCTCGGCGTTCGCGAAGGTCGTGGTCGACCACGTCGTGTACGGATGGAACCCGTGCCACTCGTCCAGCAGCACACCCTGCGCGCCCTCGAAGACCACCGGGCCGCCGCGCAGCAGCTCGCGCGCGTACGCGCGATCCACCATCCGCACCGCCCGCCCGAAGCCCAGGAAGGCCGCCACGCACGCCGACACGTCCGGACCCAGGGGTGTCCCGAATTCGGCGCTCAGCGCGTCCCGTACGGCCGTCAACCGGCGGCGCAGCAGCCCCGGCGAGGCGCAGTCCCCCACCCGCGGCGCGTCCTGCGGGTGGGCCAGCGCGAACGCCGCCGTCTCGCCCACCCCCATCCCGCACGACCCGTGCCGGTGCGCCCCGCGCGCCAGCTCCCGGGCCCGGTTGGCCGCCGCGTGGTACGGCGTGGTCAACAGCGCCTCCCGGTCCGCGGTCAGCAGCGCGAGCGGCTCGGGCACGCCGAGCGCGCGCAGGTGCTCGGCCTCGGCGGCCAGCGCGAGCGGGTCCACCAGCATGAACCGGGACAGATGGGTGCGGGTGCCCGGGGTGAAGGTGCCGGAGCCGAACTGGGCGAACGTGTGGTGCCGGCCGTCGTCGGTGACCACGTTGTGCGCGGCCTGCGCACCGCCGTTGAAGCGCACCACGGCGTGCACCGGCTGCCCCTCCTCGCGCGCTCGCGCGCACAACCGGTCCACCGTGGTGCCCTTGCCCGCGTCGCCGAACCCCAGGTCGACGACCGCGATATGACGTGGTGTCACAGACGCGGGGTGCCCGCGTCGCCGGTGCCGTCCAGCCCGGGCAGCGAGCCGGAGACGGCCACCCCGCCGCCGGTGCGGGCGTAGGAGGCCAGCGCCTTGGAGACGTTGGCGACCTGCGCCGTGGCGCCCACCTCGCGCAGGTGCTCCAAGCCCTCGTCCAGGTCGATCGCGTCCTCGGCGAGGCCGATGGTCAGCGCGATCGTCTCGCAGACGCCGTCCGGGTCGTCGAGTTCGATCACGTTCTGCCGCAGCAGGCCCTTCCACTCGCCGAGCACCTCGGCGTCGCCCACGTAGGACGAACCGGCCGGGAGGATGTAGTAGACCTCGTACACGCGCTGCAATTCGGCCAGGATCCGCTCGATCGGTATGTCCTCGGCGAGGTCGTCGCCGATGAATTCCTTCACCTCGGCGCGGCGCACCTTGCGGTAGGGCATCTCGTCGCCGATCACGAACAGGTAGCCGCGCTTGCCGCGCTTGTCGTGGCAGTCGATCGAGGTGTGCCGGGCCATGAAGTACAGGGCCAGTTCGTACGATTCGCGCTTTTGCCCGCCGCCGCCGCCCTCCAGAAGGATGTTGCCGAGCTGGTCGTCCATCCGGTTGTCCGACTCGAACTGACCGATCTGCAACGGAACCCGATCGCAGGTCGCGTCGCCGATCGCGCCGAACATGATCTGCGGGTCCTGCACGTAGCCCTTGCGCAGCAGCAGGCCGAACAGCTCGGGCAGCTTGGTCTGCAGGGTCTGCGGAACCCGCAACATCGAACCGGTCACGTCGAAGAGCACCGAGATGGCCAGCGACGTGGGGTGCTCGTCGCTGTCCCGGCTCTCGCGCGTGCCCGCCTGCCCCGGGTCCAGGTCGTCGTGCGCCTTCCAGGCGCTGTGCGGCGTGCTCCGCTTGGTGACGTGGTCGTAGTGGAACGCACTGCGGCCGGCGGCCGCGTTGTAGCTCTGTGCCGCGTCGTAGACGTTGGTGGACCAGTTGCCACTGCCCATGGTGCTCACTCCCCGATCAAGGCGTTGGGATCTGTACGCGGGGTCGGCCGTGCGGGCCGACCCGGCGCTATACGGAATCGACCGGCTTGGCGCCGGTGCGGGCGGTGCCGGCGCCGGCTGCCGGGCCCTTGGACTCGCGGCGCGTGGGCATCGCGAACGGCCGGAAGCGGCGCGGGCCGTAGAGCTTGCCGAGCAGTTCGTCCAGTTCGCCGAGCAGCTTCCACGCGTCGTGCGGGCGACGGGCGGGAGCGGGCAGCGAGCAGCCTCGGGCGAAGCGCAGCAGCGGCTTGGGCGCGTCCGCGGCGAGCAGGCCGGTCATGCACCGGGTCGCCATGTACACGTCGGCGGCGGTCTCCGGCGGCTGCTTGCCGGGGATCTCCGGCGGATACAGGTCCGCGTGCCGATCGATCATCGCGGGCACGTGCTCGACCGCCTTGGCGCGCAGGATCGCCTCCGGCCGGTCGGCGTCGCCCGGGCCGTCGAGCAGCACCGAGTAGCACCAGTCGACCAGGACCAGTCCGTGCTCGCGCGGGTGGATCAGCACGTGGTCGGGGGTGATCGCGCCGTGCACGACGCCGGCCCGGTGCGCGTATCCGATCGCGACCAGCAGGCGGCGCCACATCCAGGCCACGTCGCGCGCGTCCAGGCCGTCCGGGTACGCCTCGCGCACCTCGGTCAACGAGCGGAAGCCACGCACCCGTTCGAGTACGTTGGCGCGCCGCTCGACGCCGCTCTTGGCGTCCCGGTGCCGGAAGGTCTCGATCAGCCGGGGCACGTAGTTCGCGTACTGGGGGTCACCCTCGCGGGCGATCCGCTCCAGCGCGGTGGCCTCGCGCTCCATCAGGTCGTTGTCGCTCACCGATCGCGGCAGCTTGAGCAACGCCCGTGCCTCGCCGTCGTCCTCGGCCCGGTAGCCGACCTTGTACAGCGTGGCGATGTCGCCGCTCGCGCGCTCCTCGCCGACCGAGTAGACCCGGCGCTTGGTGGTGATCACCACCTGACGACCGGTCACGCCGGTGATGTCCTGCTGATAGCGGTTCCACAGCTCGCCCAGGTCGGTGAACGCGCGGGCGGCCTCGGCTCGTCGATCGGTGGGCGCGGTGTCCGGGTGGAGCAGGCGGGCGAGTTGGCGGTAGGTGCGGTTGCCGGCTCGCAGGCATGCCTCCGGTGTGCCGTCGTAGGGCCCGAAGACGCCCTGCGGATCCGGCGCGCCGCTCAGCAGGTCGAGCGCGGCCGCGAAGGTCGTGGGGGTGGTCGAGGTGGTGCCGGGCGTCCTTGTCATCGGGAGTCCTCCTCCGGGGACGGGCGCAGCAGCGCCGGGTGCAGCAGACGTGCGGGGCCCGCGCGGTACAGCCGGGCGCGGCGACCGCCGCGAGCCCCGCCGCGCGCGGTGGTGGCGCCGGTGTCCTCGACGAAGCCGGGCACCGACAGCACCTTGCGATGGAAGTTGCCGGCGTGCATGGGCTGTCCCCACACCGCCTGGTAGACCTCGCGCAGTTCGGTGATGGTGAACTCCTCACCCGCGAACGCGGTGGCCAGTGGTGAGTATTCGAGCTTGGCGCGGGCGCGCTCCAGGCCGTCGGCGAGGATGCGCGCGTGGTCGAAGGCCAGCGTGTTCGGATCGACCTCGGCGACCGGCACCCACGACGCGTGTGCGGCGTCGCCGCCGGCGGTCGGGTCGGGCAGGTCCGGCGCGAAGGCCAGGTGCGCGACCGAGACCACGCGCATCCTCGGATCGCGCCCGGGCGCGCCGTAGGTGCCCAGTTGTTCGAGGTGGACCCGGTCGAGCCGGGCACCGGCGGCGAGCCCGGTCTCCTCGGCCAGTTCGCGCTCGGCGGCCTCGCCGAGGTCCTCCTCGTGCCGGGTGCCGTCCGCCCCGTCCACCGGCCGCACGAAGCCGCCGGGCAGCGCGAGTCGGCCCGCGAAGGGCATCTCGCCGCGCCGCACGAGCAGCACGTGCAGTGCCTTGGGCGGATCCTCGCCGGTGCCGTCCGGGTCGGTGTCCGCCCGGCCGGCGCCGCCGAGTCGGCGAATCGTCAGCGCGACGATGTCGACGGTCACCGCGATCGGGTCCCAGGCTCTGGGATCGTAGGACGCGAGCCAGTCGCGTTCGGTGGTGGCGGTGTCGGCCATGTCGCACTTCCCTCCGATGTGCCTACTGCGATGCACGTCCGACGCGGCCCCGGCGGTTCACGTTCCCGACACCGACTCGACGGTTGTTCTCCGAATGAGATGTTCTTAGGTTGAGAACAACATACACCGCGACCCGAACACCGGCGAGGGGGTTATCCCTCGAAGAGTCGCCTCCCTCTGGTAGGCATGGGCGATCCATTCGCCGCCCGCGTGCGGGCCACCGGCGGCGGCCCCGAACACCCGAGCAGATGCGGAGAAGGTGGCATGTCCGATATGACCGGTCCCGACATGAACGCCGTCGTGGGCGAGCAGGACCTACTGCTCGTCACGCTCGACGCGCTGCGCTACGACGTGGCCGTCGAACTCGCCGCGGCCGGCCGGCTGCCCAACCTCTCCCGGGTCCTGCCCGAGGGCGGCTGGCAGCGCCGGTACACCCCGGCCAGCCTCGCCTTCGCCGCGCACACCGCGTTCCTGGCGGGCTACCTGCCCACCCCGGCGGAGCCCGGCCCGCATCCGCGCCTGTTCGCCGCCCGGCTCGGCGACACCGAGTCCACGAACGCGCACACGTGGCTGTTCGACACCCCGGACCTGCCCAGCGCGCTGACCAAGGCCGGCTACCACACCGCCTGCATCGGCGGCGTCGGCTGCTTCGACAAGCAGGGCGCGCACGACTCGGTGCTGCCCGGCATGTTCGCCGAGAGCCACTGGGACCCCGAACTCGGCGTCACCTCACCGATCTCGTTCGAAGCCCAGGTCGCCCGCGCCGAACTGGTGGTCGGCGGCCTCGACCCGGATCGCCGGCTCTTCCTGCTCGTCGACGTCGCCGCCATCGCCCAACCGAACTGGTTCCACACCCCCGGCGCCACCGCCGCCGACGGCGACAACCGCGACACCCACGCCGCCGCGCTGGAGTACGTGGACCGGCACATCGGCCGGCTGTTTCGCGCGATGAGCTGCCGCAGGCCCTGCTTCGCGATCGTCACCGGCGACCACGGCACCGCCTACGACGAGCGCGCGGAGGCCGGCCGCGAGGTGGTGTGGACCGTCCCCTACGCACACTTCACGATGAGCCCCGGCGAGTGGTGAGCGCCGGTCGGCGAAGGCGCCTTGGACCCGCTCGTGGATCAAGTTGGCGAACCGAACGCGGATCCGGTAAGTTTTCGCCGCGCAGGCCCCAATAGCTCAGTCGGTAGAGCGTCTCCATGGTAAGGAGAAGGTCTACGGTTCGATTCCGTATTGGGGCTCCAGGCAAGCGAGAGGCCCCCCGGTCCGCCGGGGGGCCTCTCGTGTTTCGCCGGTCCATCCCGGGGTGGACCGGGGTGAACGGGACCGGATCTTTCGCCGACCTTTCACCGGCGCGCGGCGCCGAACGGCGCCGACCGGCACGGCTCAGCCGAACCGGGCCGTCAATCGGGCGTCCAGCCCGGCGAGATGGTCCCGCCCGTACGGCCCGTTCTCCAACCCCGCCAGCAGCGCGGGCGGCAGGTCCTGGGCGTACTCCGCCGAGCAACTCGCCGCCGCCAGCGCGATGGTGGCCACCGTGTCCACGTCGCCGGTGTACGCCACGCACGCCTGCAACAACGCGGCCGTGCCGGTGTGTGCGGCCAGCGCGGTGATCGCCGCGCGGGTGCTGTCCATACCCGGCGAGCCGACCTTGCCGCGCCACGGCCGCGCCCACACGGCCGGGTCCGTCGAGGCCGGCAACGTCGCCGCCAGCCACGTCGGCAACTCGGCGACCGGGCCCAGGTCGTACCGGCAGTAGTGCACCGCCAGCGCCGCCGCGGTCGCCGAGGTCATCCCGCCGAGTGTGCGGTGGGTGATCCGGGCCTGCAGCGCGGCCGTGCGGCGCACGTCGGCGAGATCCGGCAGCAGGCCCAGCACACCGGCGCGCATCGCCGCGCCGCTCTTGTCGCTTTCCGGCCGCAACACCTCCAGCAGCTCCGTGCCGTCGGCGACTTCCTCCAAAACACCCCGAAATCCCCGCGCGTATCCGGCGCGCGCGTCGCGCTTGTACGCCCGCACGAAAAGGTCCGCGAGCGCCGGTATCCCGTGATCGTCGCCGAGCAACCATTCGGCGACCGCGATACTCATCTGCGTGTCGTCGGTGTATCGGCCGGGCAGCACGTCACGATGACGAGGATGCTGCACATAACCGGCGAGTGTGTTGCCTCGCACGACGAACGGTCGATCCGCGTATTCGAACCCGGCTCCGTACGCGTCTCCGACCGCGAGTTCCACCAACATCGGGACCACACCCTCCACTGCGGCGGTCCGCCGTCCATCCGTGGCGACGGCGCCCCACCTCGCCGACTCGAGCCGGTAGAGCGTACCGTTGCCCGGGGGCGGCAACCTGATGGTCCGTCAGTCGTCGCGTGGGGAGCCCTGCGTGCGCCGGAGTGCGAGGGCGTACGCCACAATTCGGTACGGACCCGCGCGCACCACCTGTCCCTCTCCGGAGTGATGCTCCTCGCGCCGCGTCCAACTGCAAGACGTTTCCGCGCCGCGGCGGATACCGTCAACGATGATCACGCGATCGTCGGGACATACCGGAGGTACCAACCGGCTCGTCCGAACGGGTGATAACGGGTGATGTGGCTCGTTCACACGGCCGCTGGGGATTGTGGCCGGCTCGTCCGAGCGGCGACCGCACCGACATTGCACGGTGACGGATCGCCCCCGAGGAGGAAAGGTGGGGCGGTGGATCGACCATCGTGGGCGCCGGGCACAGCGTGCGTGCAGACGTGCCGGGGGACCGGCACGTGCGCCCGGACCACCGTGGGGAGCGCAGGGTGAACGGCGGTACGGACGACGCGCGGGCCGACGGGGCCGGAGCGTCGCTGAGCCGATTCGCCCGCGACTGGGCCCGCACCATCGAGGGCACCAGCTTCGTCCCGTTGAGCGGTGCCGAGATCGAGCAATACCTGCGCGAGCAGGCCCTGCGCCTGGCGCAGGCGCTGCGCACCGAGCCGTTCGACCCGGCCGGCGCGCGCGAGGTGGGCGCGTCCCTCGTCGGCGAACACTTCACCGGCAGCGGCACGCTGGAGCGCACACTGGGCCTGGTCGGCCCGTGGTGGCCCATCCTGCGCCGCGAGGCGGTCGGCCGCGGCCGGGACCCCGACGCGTACCTGGAGCGGATCGCCGGGCTGATGGGCGCCCTCGCGGCGGGTTACGCGGAGGCGCTGCGCCGGCGAACCCTGGACGAGCAGGAAGCCATCCACGCCGCCGTCCTGGTCGCGCGGGACAGCGCCGAGCACGCATTGCACACGAGTGAAGCGCGCTTTCGGGCGGTTTTCGACCAGGCCGCGATCGGCATCGGGATCGGCGACGTCGACGGCAACGTGATCGACGTCAACCAGGCGATGACCACGATGTTCGCGGCCAGCGTCGAGGAGATGTGCAAGCGGCAGGTCCGCGACTTCATGCACGACGGCGACACCGACCACATGTGGAAGCTCTACGACGAGTTGATCACCGGCGAACGCGACCACTTCGCCCTGGAGAAGCAGTTCGAGAAGGCCGACGGCGAGACGCTGTGGACCCATCTGTCGTTGTCCCTGGTCCGCGACTCCAAGGGCAACCCCGAGTACCAGGTCTGCATGCTGGAGGACGTCACCGACCGGCATCGCCTGCACACCCGGCTGCGCCACCAGGCGATGCACGACCAGCTCACCGGACTGCCCAACCGCGCGCTGTTCGTCGAGCGACTGACCGCGGCCTTCGAGCACCCGGGCCCCGGTGATCGGGTCGGCCTGTGCTACCTGGACCTGGACGGGTTCAAGGTGGTCAACGACAGCCTCGGGCACGACGTGGGCGACCAGTTGCTGGTCGCGGTCGCCCGACGGCTGAGCCGGTACGCGGGCCAGGCCGGGCACCTGATGGCGCGGATGGGCGGCGACGAGTTCGTCATCCTGGTCGAGCACTCCACCGGCACCGGGCAGGTGGTGGCGCTGGCCGACGGCGTGTTCGCCGCGCTGCGCGAACCGTTCCGGATCCGCGGCCACGACCTGACCGTCACCGCGAGCATCGGCATCGTCGAACGGCCGGTGGCCGGCACCAGCCCGGCGGACACGCTGCGCGCCGCCGACATAACGCTCTACTGGGCCAAGTCCGACGGGCGCGGGCGCTGGACGGTGTTCGACACCGACCGCAACGACCGCGAGGTGGCCCGCTACACGCTGTCCGCGGAGATGCCCGCCGCGCTGCACCACGGCGAGTTCTACGTCGACTACCAGCCGCTCGTCTCCCTGGCCGACGGCGGCGTGCTCGGCGTCGAGGCGCTGGTGCGCTGGCGCCATCCGCGCAACGGCCTGGTCGGCCCGGACCGCTTCATCGGGCTGGCCGAGGAGACCGGGCTGATCGTGCCGCTGGGCATGCACGTGCTGGAGCAGGCCTGCCGCGAGGCGCGCCGCTGGCAGGACCTGGAACCGGACGGCGCGCCCTTCATCAGCGTCAACCTCGCCGAACGCCAGTGCCGTGAACCGGGCCTGGTACGCCAGGTGGAGCGGGTGCTGGCCGAGACGGGCCTGGATCCGGGTCGGCTGCAATTCGAGCTGACCGAGAGCCAGATCATGTCCACCGACGGTGGCCCGCTGGAGCGACTACGCGAACTGGCCGCGATGGGCATCCGGATCGCGATCGACGACTTCGGCACCGGCTACTCGAACCTGGCCTATCTGCGCCGACTTCCGGTCTGCGAGCTGAAGATCGCCGGCTCCTTCGTCGAGGGGCTGCGCCAACCCGGCGACTCCGATCCGGTGGACGGCCGGATCGTGGCCTCGCTGGTCGAACTGGCGCACGCGATCGGCCTGACGGTGACCGCCGAGGGCATCGAAACGGCGGTCCAGGCCGAGCGGTTGCGGGCGATCGGCTGTGACGCCGGGCAGGGCTGGTACTTCTCCCGGCCCGGGCCGCCGGATCGCATCGAGGGCATGTTGGCGGGGGTCAAGGAGCGCAGTTGACCGTGGGGGCACGCCGGCCCGGGCCGGCGGCCTCGACCGGCGCGGCCTCGACCGGCGGCGCGGGTGGCCGGGTGGGTCGGCGGGCCGCCTTCGGGCGGGTGGCCCCGGCGGTGCGCCGACTCGGGCGAACGGCGCGGGCGGGCCGACGCGGGCGGCGCCGTCATACCCGTAGTACTTCGGAGCCACCCGGCGGATGAGCCCTGCGGCGGGATGTCGGTGGGCCGCGTCGGAACGTAGCCTCGGTGTCGAGGCGCGGCCGGATGCCGGCCCGCTCGAACGGCGGAGGTACGGCGTGCCTAGGGTTGATCTTGTGCGAAAGGGGGGCGGGAGCCGGTTCGGAAGGGCGGTGCGTGCAATCACACGCACGCTCCGCGAGGACCTGTGGACGGCGGCGCCCGACCCGCTCCCGCGCAGCTGGCGCGACTGGCAGCCGGCATTCGCAATGCTGTTGGTGCTCTTCGCGGTCCTGCTCGGGGTAACCAACATCAACCAGAACATCTGGCAATACGGCCTGGGCCACGGGGCCGGCCTGGTGCTCGGCGCCATACCGTCCGTGGCGGTCGTGGCCGCGATGTTCCGACCGTTGCCGGCCTGGTGGGCGGCGACCCTGGCGATGGTCGTCGTCGCGCTGGTGGCGAACCCGCACAGCCCGCAGCTGTACCCGTGGACCGGGGCCGGTATCGCGTTGCATGCCGCCGCGCTGTTCCTGCTGGCACTGCGGGTGCGCCCGCGCATCGCCGCCGAGGCGCTGGCGATCAGCGTGCTGGCGGGGCTGATCTGCATCGCGCTCCGCTCGCCCGTGCACAACCCGGACCTGTATCAGGCCGTGGTGGCCCTCACCATCGCCGCCGTGGTCGGCGCCTCGCTGCGCGGGCGGCGGGAGGCCCGGACCGAGTTGGTGGTCCAGGCCGAACTCACCGCCGAGGAACGGGCCCGGCGCACGCTGCTCGAGGAACGCACCCGGATCGCCCGCGAATTGCACGACGTGGTCGCCCACCACATGTCGGTAATCTCGATCCAGGCCCAGGTCGCACCGCACCTGGTGGACAACCCCTCCGAGGCGCTCCAGGAGAACCTGATCGGCATCCGGGCGAACGCGGTCGACGCGCTCGCCGAACTGCGCCGGGTGCTGGGCGTGCTGCGCTCCGAGGACGACCTGTCCGAGGCCATGCGGCACGCCCCGCAGCCCACCCTGGACCGGCTGGACGAGTTGGTCGACAACGTGCGCGGCGCGGGTCTGGAGGTCGACACCCGGATCACCGGCGAGCGGCGGGCACTGCCGCCCGGGGTCGAGCTGTCCGCGTTCCGGATCGTGCAGGAGGCGCTCAGCAACGTGTTGCGGCACGCACCGGGAGCGGCGATTCGGGTGGAACTGGGCTACCAGGCGACCGGCCTGGCCATTCGGATCGCCAACACCGCGGCCGAGACGGCCGACGCGCCCACCCGGCCGACCCCGCCGGGCGGCGGGCACGGGGTACTCGGGATGCGCGAGCGGGTCGCCATGCTGGGTGGCGAGTTCGCCGGCGGGCCGATTCCCGGCGGCGGGTACGAGGTAGTGGCCAGGCTTCCATTGGGGAACGATTCGTGACCATCCGGGTGTTGATCGCCGACGACCAGGTGATGGTCCGGCAGGGCTTCACCGTCTTGCTGAACGCGGAGCCGGACATCGAGGTGGTCGGGCAGGCCGTGGACGGCCTCGACGCGGTCGAGCAGGTGGCCGAACTCGCGCCCGACGTGGTGCTGATGGACATCCGGATGCCGCGGCTCGGCGGCATCGAGGCCACCGGACGGATCACCGGCCCCGCCGACGCCGTGGCCAAGGTGCTCGTGCTGACCACGTTCGACCTGGACGAATACGTGTACGAGGCGCTGCGCGCGGGCGCGTCCGGCTTCCTGCTCAAGGACGCCTCGGCCGAGGAACTCGCCCACGCGGTACGGGTGGTGGCGGCCGGCGACGCATTGCTCGCGCCGAACCTGACCAAGCGCCTGATCGGCGAGTTCTCCCGCTTGGCCGGCGCCCCGCGGGCCCCGCTCAAGGACCGCGTCGGCGACCTCACCGAACGCGAGACCGAAGTCCTGTCCCTGATCGCCCAGGGCCTGTCCAACGCGGAGATCGCCGCCCGCCTGGTGGTGGCCGAGCAGACGGTGAAGACCCACGTCGGCCGCATCCTGGTCAAACTGGGCCTGCGCGACCGGACCCAGGCCGCGGTGTACGCCTACGAAACCGGGTTGGTGCGACCGGCGGGCTACTGAGGGAGCCTTCGGCGCCGGGCCGCGGCGCTCGGGTGGGGTGGCGCGCGAATGGGCGGGGCGCGCCGCGAGTTCGGTGGGCGTGGGGGCCTGGGCCGCCCTGGTCCTCGATGCCGTGCGTCGGGCGTCGCCGCCGACTGCGCGGCTCAGGTGGCGCGGTCGCGCACTCGGTCCGGGACGACCGTTCGGCGCTTGAATCGGGCCCTGCCGCCGGACGCGCACGGCCCGACGGATGCGCACCGCCCGGCGGGCACGGGGTCGGCGTCGGGTGTGTGGGGCGCGATGTGCGTTGTCGGTCGGGGTGGTTAGCGTGTGCGGCGGTGGGGTTGAGCCACCGTCAATTCGACTATCCCGATGGAGGTTCGCCGTGTTTCGTCAGGGCGACATCCTGTTGCAGCCGATCGGTGAGCGGACCGTGCCGACCGGCGTCAAAACGTTGCCGACCAAGCCCCGGGACGCGCGCGGCCGACTGGTGTTGGCGCTCGGGGAGGCCACCGGGCACGCCCACGCGGTCGTCGGCGAGGGCACGCTCTACCTGGCCCCGGAACCGATGCTGATCGGCCACCTGCACCTGGACGAGGCCACTCGCATCGTGCACGAGGAGCACGCCACGATCGACCTCCCGAAGGGTTGGTACCGCGTGGTCCGCCAACGCGAGTACATCCCGGGCGCGGTCCGCATGGTGGCCGACTAGTGCCGTTCGCCGACGACGTCCGCGCCGCCGCGACGCCCGTTGCGGCACGGCGTGGCGCGCCCGGCTACGGCCCCGCCCGAAGTGGGCGCCGGCACGCGGCGGACGCCGTCGACCCGGAGCCGGTCCCACGAACCGCCGCCCCGGGCGGGTTCGTCACCGAGCCGCTCGGGCGGACCGCCGCCGACGCGCCGGTGCGTGCGTCGTCCCGGCGTGCGGCCCCGGCGGGCAACGCGCGAACCCGCCGGATGCGGCCCGGCCGGACCGAACTCCGAACCACACGAGGCCGACGCCATCGGTAGTGGATCGCTCCCGCCGAAACCGCAGGACCGGTGAGGCACAGGACACACGGCACGCGGCACGGCGACCGGTCGCCGCATCGGCCGGCGGAGTGCAGCGGCGCCGCGCCTACCGCGCCGGACGCGCCCACCGCTCGCCGCTCGCCGGAGCGAACCGGCGAGAACCGGCGAGAACCGGCATCGAGTCGGCGGCGCGGGTGGCCGAGTGAAGCCGGTCGGGGCGCTGCCGGTAAAAACATGGGCGTCCGCTCTCGGCGCACCCAGCGGATCCGGTGGGCGCGACCATCCCAAGCCGACCAAGACGCAACCGCAAGCCACGGGAGACACGATGGCCACGCCGCCCCGCAAGTTGCCCGGGATCGCGCTGCCGCGCAAGGCAGTCGTCCCGAGCCCGCCGGCCCCGCCCGCTCCGCCGGCCAACCCGGCCGCCGCGTCCTGGGCCGCGCACCGTAACCGCGAAGCGCAGGCGGCCCGTGCGGCCGAGTCGGCGGCGCCCCCCGCTCCCCCGCGTGCCGAGACGCCCGCCGACGCGGCGAGCCAGGACGCCCACCAGGCGGCGCGGGCCGCCAACCGGGCAAGGCGTACCCCGCACCACGCCCCGGCCCCCGCGGCCGACCGGCCCGAGCCGGCAGGCCACGACACGTCGACCCCCACCACCCACCGCCCCGGGCCGACTCCTCACACCCCGGCCACCAACGAGCGAGCGCGGCCGACGCCGCACCACGCCCCCGTGTTGGGTCTCGCGGACCGGCTCGCGCTGGCCGAGGCCACCACGGACTGGGCACACGTCGCCGCCGCCACCGGGCCCGCCGATCGGCCCGCCGCCGAGGAGGCCATCCGGGCCGTGTATCGGGCCGCGGGATTGCCCGAGCCGGAGCGCGTGGTCTGGTACGACTCGCCGCTCGCGGCGGCGGTGGCCGCGGCCGTGGCGGCGGGCAGTTGCAAGCCCGCCGATCTGGCCGCCACACGGCTGTCGGTGAAGGTTCCCGGCCGCCCGGGCCGACCCGTGCAGGAACGGCTCTGGAGTGGCCCCTGGACGACCGCCAAGGCCGAGGCCACCGCGGCGCTGGGCACGGCCGGCTGGGACCTCGCCTGGGCCGAGGGCGCCGATCGGCTGTGGGAGCCCACCCGGCAGCTCACCGAGCGGATCCGCGAGGCCGTGCACTCGGGCGTCGGCGCGTGGGACCCCTCCGTGCGCACCCCTGCCTCCCGAAGCCGCTGGGACGTCGCCGACAAGGTCCGCGCGACCACGCACAGCGCCCTGGGCGGCCAGCACGACGCGGCCTGGCTCGCGGTCTTCGACGGGCTCAAGGAGCGCTTCCCGGAATTCGACTTCCCGGTCCTGGCCGAACTGGGCGAGGTGGCCCGGCACGTCGGCTGGTGGTGGCCGTACGAGCGGGTCGTGCTGGTCAGCGAGCGGCCCACCACGATGCACCGCGACGACCAGTCGCGGCTGCACAACGGCGACGGCCCCGCGCTGACCTACGCCGACGGCTTCGCGCTGCACGCGTGGCGCGGCATGCCCGTCCCGGCCGACTTCGTCGGCGGCCTCGGCCCCGGCGGCAGCCGACTGACCGTGCGCGCGATCCACAACGAGGGCAACACCGAACTGCGCCGGGTGATGCTGGAGATCTACGGCTACGACCGCTACCTGCGCGAGGTCGGCGCCCAGCCGCTGGACCGGGACGAGACCGGCGTGTTGTGGGAGATCGAACTCGACGACGACGAACCGATCGTGATGGTCGAGGTGCTCAACTCCACCCCCGAACCGGACGGCACCACCCGCACCTACTGGCTGCGCGTACCGCCGGACACCGAAACCGCCCGCGAGGGCGTCGCCTGGACCTTCGGCCTGAGCCCGGAGGACTACCACCCACTGCACGAGACCTGACGCGCGCTCGCCGGGCCTGCCGCCCTGCTCACCGGCGCGGCGCCGGCGGCCGAGGCGTGCCGGGTGGTGGCGCCCTACCATCGCTGCGCCGGTACGAAATCCCGGCGGGGGCTGCGCCGTTCCGGGCTCAGCCCGCCAGCGCGGCCATGCGCAGGTCGACCACCAAGTCATCGACGGCCTCGCGGTCGGGGTGGCCGGGCAACACCGAGTCGATCGCGTCGAGGGCCGCCTTCTCCCGTTCGAAGCGCAGCGTGAACGCCTCGGGGTCCTCGACGGCCAGTCGGCCCACGGCGAACAGGTCCTCGCGGTGGGCGCTCACGTCCAGGAGCAATTCGCCTGTGCGCAGCAGCTGTTGCGCCTGAAGCAGCAGCCGCAGGCAGTGCCTGCCGTGCTTGGCGGTGCGCTTGGCCGTGTCGGCGGAGAACCCCTCCTTGCCCGCCTGATGCCGGCCCGACAGCCGCTTGGCCTGCTGGACGGCGTAGCCGCCGTACGCGGCCCGCACGTACTCCGTGGACAGGAACGCATCGCGCAGTGCCCGGATTCGGCGTCCGGCCTCGGTCTCGACCCGGTACTCGGGGAGCCAGAGCAGCTCGGTGATCGTCGGGTTGCACTTGAGCGCCAGGCCGCAGTACTTGCCCAGTTCGTGCATCGTCACATCGGGCTTCGTGGTCACCCGGGAGCCGCTCGTCACCTTGGCGCCGTCCAGCCCGAGGACCTGGCGCGAGTCGGCGATGTACACCCCGAGCAGGTCCTCGTCCGACTCCGCCGTGGCCAGCCCGTAGGCGGTCGAGCCGACCAAACCCATCAGCAATGTGCGCATCTCGCCGCTCCCCGCTTCCCCGTGATCCTGCCGCCGATCCCGCAGTATCCGACATCCCGCGCCCGATGCGAATCCTGTTTTCCGTCCGGCGGGGCCGTCGGGTCGTCGGGCTCGGGCCCGGGCGACGACCCGGACCGGCGCCGGCTGCGTCGAGTGGCTCGGGTCACTTCCGACTCACTTGATACATACCCCTGGGGGGTATAACTTTCCGATGTGGCCGCCACCAAGGCCACCGAGCGGCCCGCCCGGGCCGCTCGGGCACACCGCTCGATGCTCGGGAGATCGCCATGACCGTCCACGCCCACCACGCCGCCGCCCCCACCACCCCCGAGGGACTCCAGGTCTCGCGTGACGGCTACACACTGGTCCCGGTCGCCGCGCCGGCCGGTACGTTCGCGTTCCGTATCGACGGTCCCGACGGAGCCCCGGTGCGCGAATACCTACCGCAGCACGACAAGGACCTGCACCTGATCGTGGTCCGTCGCGACCTGAGCGGCTTCCGGCACGTGCACCCGGTGCTCGGCGAGGACGGCGTCTGGACCCAGGAGCTCACCCTCGACCGGGCCGGCACGTACCGGGTCTTCACCGACTTCGCCCCGGCCGCGACCGGCATCCCGCTCACCCTCGCCGTGGACGTGCACGTGGCCGGCGACTTCCGCCCGGTGCCGCTGCCCGTGCCCGCCCCGACCGCCGAGGTGGACGGCTACACGGTGACCCTGGCCGGTGAGCCGGCTGCCGGGCAGGGGGCGCACATCACCCTCTCGGTGGCCCGGGGCGGCCGGCCCGTCACCGACCTGGAGCCCTACCTCGCCGCGTTCGGCCACCTCGTGGTGCTGCGCGAGGGCGACCTCGCCTACCTGCACGTGCACCCGGGCGGCGCGCCCGGCGACGGGGTGACCCCGGCCGGCCCCGAGATCGCCTTCCACACCGAGCTGCCCAGCGTCGGCACCTACCGGTTCTTCCTCGACTTCAAGCACGGCGGGGTGGTGCGGACCGCCGAGTTCACCGTCGAGGCCGACAAGCCCGGGGCGCCCGGCGGGCACGGGCACGGGCAGCCCGAGGCCACCGACCCGCACGCGGAGCACCACGGTCACCACGGGCACCACCACGGCTGACCCGTACGGCGACAAACGGTGACACCGACGCGACACCGACGCGGCCCCGGCATCCCGGCCCCGCGTCGGTGTCGTGTTTTCCCGAAAAGCGGGGTACCGGAGCGATGCCCGACGCTCACCCCGCCCAGCCCGGAGGACCCACATGGCCGACGACGAAGGACCGCGACAAGCTCCCGCCCTCACCCGATCGGGCCACTTCGCTCGCGCCGAGGCCCCTTCGCGCCGTCGATCGTCGTACCGCGTCGACCCTTCCGCAGCCAAGTGACCGGCCGTTAACATCCGGAAGTTGCCTTCGACACACGTCGACATGCGTCGACATGCTTCGTCAGGCGAGGAGGCGAGCTCGTGCCCGTTCTTCGTTCCCGGCTCGATCCCCGGTCGGACACCTACCGGGAAAACCGCACGACGCAGCTCGCCGCGCTCGCGGCGCTGCGCGAACAGCTCGACCTGGCCCGCGCCGGCGGCGGCGAGCGCTATGTCGAACGGCACCTGGCGCGGGGCCGGTTGACCGCGCGTCAGCGCATCGAGCTGCTGCTCGACCAGGACGCGCCCTTCCTCGAACTGTCCTCGCTCGCCGCGTGGGGCACCGAGTTCACCGTCGGCGCGGGCCTGGTCACCGGCATCGGCCCGGTCTGTGGCGTGGAGTGCGTGGTGATCGCCAACGACCCCACAGTGCGCGGCGGTTCACTCAATCCGTACGCGCTGCGCAAGAATCTGCGCGCACTGGAGATCGCCCGCCGCAACCGGCTGCCGGTGATCAGCCTGGTCGAGTCCGGCGGCGCCGATCTGCCCACCCAGGCCGAGCTGTTCGTACCCGGCGGCCGCGTCTTTCACGACCTGACCGAGCTGTCCGCGCTGGGCATCCCCACCATCGCGCTGGTGTTCGGCAACTCCACGGCGGGCGGCGCGTACATCCCCGGCCTGTGCGACCACTCGGTGCTCGTGGCGGGGCAGGCCAAGGTGTTCCTGGGCGGTCCGCCGCTGGTGCGGATGGCCACCGGCGAGGAGGCCGACGACGAGGAACTGGGCGGCGCCGCGATGCACGCGCGGGTGTCCGGTCTGGCCGACCACTACGCCGTGGACGAGTACGACTGCCTGCGGATCGGGCGGCGGATCGTGGCCGAGCTGAACTGGCGCAAGCACGGTCCCGGGCCGACCCACCCGGCGGACGAACCGCTGTACGACATCGACGAGGTGCTCGGCCTGGTCTCGGCCGACCTGCGCGTCCCCTTCGATCCGCGCGAGGTGCTGGCCCGGGTGGTGGACGGTTCGCGGTTCGGCGAGTACAAGCCCGGCTACGGGACCAGCCTGGTCACCGGGTGGGCCTCGGTGCACGGCTTCCCGGTCGGGGTCTTGGCCAACGCGCGCGGCGTGCTGTTCGGCGAGGAGTCGAGGAAGGCCGCCGAGTTCATCCAGTTGGCGAACCGCTCGGACACCCCGCTGCTGTTCCTGCAGAACACCACCGGCTACATGGTGGGCACCGCGTACGAGCAGGGCGGCATCGTCAAGGACGGTGCCAAGATGATCAACGCGGTGACCAACTCGACCGTGCCGCACCTGACCCTGAACATCGGCGCGTCGTTCGGCGCGGGCAACTACGGCATGTCCGGCCGCGCGTTCGACCCGCGGCTGCTGTTCGCCTGGCCGACCGCCAAGCTCGCGGTGATGGGCGCCGCACAACTGGCCGGCGTGTTGTCCATCGTCGGCCGACAGGCCGCCGCGGCGCGCGGGATCGCCTTCGACGAGGAGGTGGACGAACTGCGTCGCAGCGCGATCGAGGCGCAGATCGAGCGCGAGTCGCACGCGTTCTTCGTCACCGCGCGGCTGTACGACGACGGCGTGATCGACCCCCGCGACACCCGCACCGTGCTCGGCATCGCACTGTCCGCGGCCCACTCGGCGCCGGTCGCGGGCACCACCGGATACGGGGTCTTTCGCATGTGACGCCGCGGAGCACCGCGGGCAACCCGTCCGCCCGGGGACCCGAGCCCAACAGCACCGCGCGCAACCCGACCGCCAAGAGGCTGGACCCGACCCGAACCGACGCGCAAGCGCCGCGCACCGACCCCAAAACCCGCACACCGAGGGGATCGTATGCCGCTCATCCGCAGGCTGTTGATCGCCAACCGCGGCGAAATCGCGGTGCGGATCGCCCGCACCGCGCACGCGATGGGCATCGACACCGTGGCCGTGTACGCCGATCCGGACACCGACTCGCCCCACGTCGCGGCGGCCGATCAGGCGGTGCGGCTGCCCGGCGACGCCGCCGCGGACACCTACCTGCGCGCCGACCTGCTGATCGAGGCGGCCCGCGCCACCGGCGCCGACGCGGTGCATCCGGGCTATGGATTCCTGTCCGAGAACGCCGATTTCGCCCGGCGCGTCGAGGCCGCCGGGCTCGTCTTCGTGGGGCCCGCGCCGGAGACCGTCGCCGCGATGGGCGACAAGCTCGCGGCGAAGGAACTGCTCGGTGCCGCCGGCGTGCCGGTGCTGCCCGGCGGGATCGTCCGCGAGGACGGCGACGCGCACGAACTCGCCGCCCGGATCGGCTTCCCGCTCCTGGTCAAGGCCGCCTTCGGCGGAGGCGGCCGAGGCATGCGCGCGGTGCGCGAACAGGCCGCTCTGCACGAGGCGGTGGCCGCCGCCCGACGCGAGGCGGGCGCCGCGTTCGGCGACGACACCATATTCCTGGAGCGCCTGGTGGAGCGCCCCCGACACGTCGAGGTGCAGATCTTCGGGGACACCCACGGGAATGTGCTCGCACTCTTCGAGCGGGACTGCTCGATCCAGCGCCGGCACCAGAAGCTGATCGAGGAGAGCCCGTCGCCGGCCGTCGATCCGGCGCTGCGCGCCCGGTTGTGCGCGGCGGCGGTGGCCGCCGGTCGGGCGATCGGCTATGTCGGGGCGGGCACCGTGGAGTTCGTGCTCGACCGGGCCGGCGCGTTCCACCTCCTGGAGGTCAACACCCGGCTCCAGGTCGAGCACCCGGTCACCGAACTCACCACCGGCCTGGACCTGGTCCGGCTGCAACTCCTGGTTGCCCAGGGCCATTCGCTGCCCGCCGAACCGGTTGCCGCGGGCCACGCGATCGAGGCCCGGTTGTACGCGGAGGACCCGATTCGCGGCTACGCGCCCTCGGTCGGCACGCTGCACCGCTTCGACATCGCCGAGCGGGACGGCATCCGGGTGGACGCCGGGGTGAGCGACGGCAGCCGGATCGGCCCGCACTACGACGCGCTGCTAGCCAAGGTGATCGCGTACGCGCCGACCCGCGACGAGGCGTGCCGCAGGCTCGCCCACGCGCTCTCCCGGGCCCGGCTGCACGGCGTCCGCACCAACCGCGACCTGCTCGTGGGCATCCTGCGCTCGCCCGAGTTCATCGCCGGCGACGCGGACACCGGCTTCCTGGACCGGCATTCCGCGGCCGAGCTGTGCGCCGGCGACCCGGCGGCGCCGGCGATCCACGCCGCCGCCGCGGCGCTCGCCGGGCAGGCCGAACGGCGCGCGACGACCCGTGTTCTGGGCGGCATCCCGAGCGGCTGGCGCAACGTCCGCAGCGCCGACCAGCAGGTGACCTACGCACACGACACCGACAGCCGCACGGTCGTGTCCTATCGCCTGCCCGATCATGTCGCGATCGATGGAAAGCCGCTGCCCGGCCTGGTCGTGCACGCCGCACACGCGGATCGGGTGGACCTGACCGCGGACGGTGTGCGGCGCACCGTCTCGGTACACCGGGTCGGCGACACGATCCACCTGGACAGCCCACTGGGCGCGAGCGAACTGACCGAGCTGCCCCGTCTGCCGGAACCGGCCGCATCCGCGGCCGAACCCGCCGGTTCGCTGCTGGCCGCGATGCCCGGCACGGTGGTCCGGGTCGCGGTCGCCGAGGGCCAACGCGTCGCGGCCGGACAGCTCGTGTTGGCCGTGGAGGCGATGAAGATGGAACACGAGGTGACCGCACCGCACTGTGGCATCGTTCGCCGGCTGCCGGTGGGCCCCGGCGAATCGGTGGACGCCGGCGCGGTGTTGGCGATCGTGACCGCCGACGCGGAGGCGGCCGGATGAGCGCGACGACCAACGACTCCCCGCCGGCCGACCGTCGCCCGGTCCGGATCGCGAACTGCTCCGGCTTCTACGGCGATCGCCGGGCCGCCGCGCGCGAGATGGTCGAGGGCGGCCCGATCGACGTGCTCACCGGCGACTATCTGGCCGAACTGACCATGTCCATCCTGTGGAAGGCCCGGGCCAAGGACCCCGACGCCGGCTACGCGCGCACCTTCGTGACCCAGCTGGAACAGGTCATGGGCACGTGCCTGGACCGCGGCATCCGGATCGTCTCCAACGCCGGTGGCCTCAACCCGGCGGGCCTGGCCGAGCGGCTGCGGGCGAGCGCGGAACGCCTGGGTCTGGCCCCGCGGATCGCCTACGTGACCGGTGACGACGTGCTGGACCGGATCGACGCCGGGCCGCGCGCGGTGACCGCCAACGCCTACCTCGGCGGCTGGGGCATCGCCGAGGCGCTCGCCGAGGGCGCGGACATCGTGGTCTGCCCACGGGTGACCGACGCCTCCCTGGTGGTCGGGCCCGCCGCCTGGTGGCACGGCTGGCGACGCACCGATTACGACCGGCTCGCCGGTGCGATCGTCGCGGGCCACGTGATCGAGTGCGGCCCCCAGGCCACCGGCGGCAACTACCCGTTCGGCGACCTTCCGCGCCTGCACCGCCCGGGCCGCACCACCGACTTCGCACTGGACACCCGCCGCCCCGGCTTCCCGATCGCGGAGGTGGCCGCCGACGGCTCGTCGGTGATCACCAAACACCGGGGTACCGGCGGCCTGGTGTCGATCGGTACGGTGACCGCGCAACTCCTGTACGAGATCGACGGACCCGCCTACGCCAACCCGGACGCGGTGGCCCGGTTCGACACCATCACGCTCGGCCCGGCGGGTCCCGACCGGGTACGGATCCGCGGGGTGCGCGGGCTGCCACCGCCGCCCACCCTCAAGGTCGCCGTCAACGAACTCGGCGGCTACCGCAACACCATGACGATGGTGCTGACCGGCCTGGATATCGAGGCCAAGGCCGCACACGCCGAACGCATGCTCTTCGACACGCTCGGCGGCCGGGATCGGTTCGCCGAGGTCGACGTGCGGCTGCTGCGCTACGACCGACCCGACGCGCCGACCAACGAACAGGCCACCGCGCACCTGCGGGTCACCGTCAAGGACCTCGATGCCGGCAAGGTCGGCCGGGCCTTCTCCGGCGCGGTCGTCGAACTCGCGCTGGCCGGATACCCGGGCTTTCACACCACCACCCCGCCCACCGCCGAGACCGCCTACAGCGTCTTTCGCGCGGCATGGATCCCGGCGACCGAGGTCGAGCACACCGTGGTGCTGCCCGACGGCACGTCCCGCCCGATCGCGCCGCCCGAGCACACCGCGCCGCTGCCCGACGCGACCTCCCCGCCCGAACCACCCGATCACCCCATGGGGCCGACCCGCCGGGTTCCGCTCGGGCTGGTCTGCGGCGCCCGCTCCGGCGACAAGGGGGGCGACGCCAACCTGGGCGTGTGGGCCCGCGACGACGCCGGATTCCGTTGGCTGCGCGGGCATTTGACGGTGCATCGGCTGCGCGAACTGTTCCCGGAGGCGGCCGGGTTGCCGATCGAGCGCCACGTACTGGCGAATCTGCGCGCGGTCAACTTCGTGATCGTCGGCCTGCTCGGCGAGGGCGTCGCGGCCTCCACCCGCCCGGACCCGCAGGCGAAGGGCCTGGCCGAGTACATCCGATCGCGGCACACCGACATCCCCACGACGCTGTTGGACGAGTGAGCCATGCACTTCGAGGAGAGCGACGAACACCGGGCCCTGCGCGCGGCGGTGGGCGCGATCACCGACGGATTCGGCCCCGGCTACTTCGCCGAGCACAGCCGCGAGCGCCGACCCACCACCGAGCTGTGGCAGGCCCTGGGCAGGCACGGCTACATCGGGGTCAATCTGCCCGAGGAATACGGCGGCGGAGGCGGCGGCCTGGTCGAGCTGGCGATCGTCTGCGAGGAGGTCGCCGCGCACGGTTGCCCGCTGCTGTTGCTCCTGGTCTCCGGCGCGATCGCGGGCGAGGTGCTCACCCGGTTCGGCACCGCCGAGCAGAAGAGCACCTGGCTGCCGCGCCTGGCGGCGGGCCGGGGCAAGATCGTGTTCGCGATCACCGAGCCGGAAGCCGGTTCCAACACCCACCGCCTGGCCACCACGGCGACCCGGGACGGCGACGGCTGGTTGTTGCGCGGCACCAAGCAGTTCATCTCCGGAGTCGACGAGGCCGACGCGATCCTGGTGGTCGCCAAGACCGGCACCGATCCCGACTCCGGCCGCGGCCGGCTCTCGCTGTTCCTGGTCGACGCCGCCGACCCGCGCCTGACCGCGACCCCGCTGGCGATCGAAGGCTCCGCGCCTGAACGGCAGTTCACGCTGTTCTTCGACGACGTACCGGTATCCGCCGAGCAGTTGATCGGCACCGAGGGCGACGGACTGCGCCAGGTCTTCCACGGTCTCAATCCGGAACGGGTGACCGGTGCCGCGCTGGGCGTGGGCATCGCCCGGTACGCGCTCGCCCGAGCCGCCGACTACGCCCGTACCCGCGAGGTGTGGGGTCGCCCGATCGGCACGCACCAGGCGATCGCCCACCCGCTCGCCGAAGCCGCGATCGAGGTCGAGCTGGCCGCGCTGATGACCGCCCGGGCGGCCTGGCTGCACGACGCGGGCGAGGCGATGGCCAAGGCCGCCGGCGAGGCCGCCAACATGGCCAAGTACGCCGCCGCCGAGGCCGCCATCCACGCGGTGGACGCCGCCATCCAGACCCATGGCGGCAACGGCATGAGCCGCGACTACGGTCTGGTGCCCCTGTGGGGCATGGCCAGGACGTTGCGGATCGCACCGGTGAGCCGGGAGATGATCCTCAATCATGTGGCGCAGCACACACTCGGGTTGCCGCGTTCGTACTGAATGCCCCTGCGCGCGTACTCGTCGCCCCGGGGACCGCGGAGGACTCGGCGCGCTCGCGTGCGACTTGTGAATGACCCGGTTCGGGACTCGGGATCGACGCGGCAGGATGCGGCCGGGCACAAAATAGACGGGCAGGCTGCTCCGCTCCCGGCGCGACCGTGCGGGGTGTTCGCCGGGACCGGCGCCATCGGTCGGGCTCGGCGAAGAAGGCAGTGGGAGCGTGGATCAAATGCTGGCGGGGCGTCCCTTCTGGGACGTGGACATCACGAGCATGTGGTTCGTCATAGGCATGGCGGTCGCCACGGCCGGCACCGCCTTCGCCACCATCTGGTTCTGGAACCGCCCCACGCTCCAGCGCACCCGCCGGATCTGCACGCTGCTGTTCACCCAACTCATGGTCACCTTCACCATCCTGGCCGCGGTCAACGCGCAGATGTACTTCTACTCGACCCTGTCCGACCTGATGCACATCGCCGACGGGCCGCCGGTGCCGGACGTGCCGGTGTCCACCGTCAAGGTCAAGCACCTCGACCCCAGGCCGGCCGTCCCGTTCTCCGACGACAACGGCAACGGGCTGCCGTTCATGGTCACCAAGCCCCCACTGACCGACCAGCCCAGGACCCGGCATCCTCGCCGGCCCGGCGCGGACCCCAAACACGGCGTGCTGGTCAACACCACCATCCAGGGCACCCGCACCGGCTACAAGCTCGACACCTTCGTCTACCTGCCCGCCGCCTACTTCACCCCGGACAACGCCCGCACCCGCTTCCCGGTCATCCAGCTCACCTCCGGCTTCCCCGGCACCCCCGACACGTGGCTGCGCCGGATGAAGGTGCACCAGATGCTTTCCGGGCTGATGGAATCGGGCCGGATGCCGCCGGCGATCGTGGTGATCGCGGCGCAGAACCCCGTCGCGGGCCGAGACAGCGAGTGTGTGGACGCTCCCGGCGGCGCACGCGCCGACACCTACCTCGGCCAGGACGTGCCGGACGCCATAGCGGCCAACTTCCGCACCGCTCCCGCGCCGGCGGGATGGGGCCTGCTGGGCTACTCCACCGGCGGCTTCTGCTCGGTGAACCTGGCCCTGCGCCACCCCGACCGCTACACCGCGGCGGCCAGCCTCTCCGGCTACTTCAAGGCGATCACCGACATGACCACCGGCGACCTGTACCGCGGCGACGACACGCTGCGCCGGGCCAACAGCCCGCTGCACACGATCGACGACGCGCGTAGGCCGCCGGTGCGGATGTACCTGTTCGCGGCCAAGGGCGAGGGCAAGACGGCCCGGGAGGCACGCGAGTTCGCCCGCAAGCTGCGGCCGACGGACACCGTGAAGGTGCAGATAGAGCCGTCCGGCGGGCACAACTTCGGCACCTGGGCCAGGGGCCTGCCGGCCGCGTTCGAGTGGCTGGGACGCGAACTGGCGTCGGCACCGGGCGGCGAGGTGCGCGGGCCGGCCTTCGCGGGCGGGCGACCGCTGCACTGAACACGTGCTCGGCGGCGGACGGGTGCGCCGGCTCGGGCAGGGCCGATCTCTTCAGTAGGGCCGAGTACGGTGCGAGACTTCTGCGGCGCCATCCGAACGGAAGCTCAGGGAGCCCGCGCCCGGTTCGGGAGCGGAACACCGTCGCACCGAGACGAGGATCGCCCATGCATCCCGGTGTCATCGCCGCCGCGCACCCCGACCACCCCGCCGTGATCATGGCCGGCACCGGCCGGGTCGTCGGCTACGCCGAGCTGGACGCGGAATCCAACCGCTTCGCGCACCTGCTGTACGACGCCGGGCTGCGCCCCGGGGACCATCTCGCCATCGCGCTGGAGAATCATCCGCTCTACCTGGCGCTCACCTGGGCCGCACAGCGTTCCGGTCTGATCTACACGCCGGTCGGCGTACGACTGCACCCCGACGAGCTGGCCTACGTCGTGAACAACTGCGGTGCCCGCGTGTTCGTCTCCTCCGCCGCGTTGGCCGACCTCGCGGGCGCCATCCGCGAGCGGGCGCCCCAGGTGGAGCGGTGGCTGATGCTGGACGGCGCGATCCCCGGATTCGAGCCGTACGAGATCGCGGTCCGCACCTGTCCGAGCACGCCGATCGCCACCGAGTTCGAGGGCGCGGACATGCTCTACTCGTCCGGCACCACCGGTCGCCCCAAGGGCGTACTGCCCAACCGTGAGGACCACCCGCTGGGCAGCGGACCGGCCCTGACGCTGTTCCACCTGATCGGCGCGCTCTACGGGATGGACACCTCGGGCAAGGGCGGCGACGTCTACCTGTGTCCCGCGCCGCTCTACCACGCGGCGCCGCTGCGCTACTGCATGCAGTTCCTGCGCGCCGGGCACACCGTGGTCGTGCTGGAACGATTCGACCCGGAGGCCGCGTTGGCCGCCATCGAACGCCATCGGGTGACGCACAGCCAGTGGGTGCCGACGATGTTCGTCCGGATGCTCAAGCTGCCGGCCGAGGTGCGCGAGCGCTACGAACTGTCGTCGCTGCGCTACGCGTTGCACGCCGCCGCGCCGTGTCCGCCCGAGGTCAAGGAACGCATGCTGGAGTGGTGGGGACCGGTGCTGTACGAGTACTACGCCGGCACCGAGGGCAACGGCTACGTCGGCTGCACCCCCGAGGAATGGCTCGCGCACCGGGGCACGGTGGGGCGGGCGATCCTGGGCACACCGCACATCTGCGACGGCGAGGGCCGCGAACTGCCGGTGGGCGAGGACGGCATCGTCTACTTCGCCGACGGGCCGCAGTTCTCCTATCACGGCGACCCGGACAAAACCGAGGCCGGCCGCGACCCGGCGGGCCGGGGGTGGACCACACTCGGCGACATCGGGCACCTGGACGCGGACGGCTACCTGTATCTGACGGACCGCCAATCGCACACGATCATCAGCGGTGGGGTGAACATCTACCCGCAGGAGGTGGAGAACCTGCTCGCACTGCATCCGGCGATCGCCGACGTCGCGGTGTTCGGCGTCCCGGACGCGGAACTGGGCGAACAGGTCAAGGCGGTCGTGCAGCCGGCCGAAGGCAGCGCGGCGGGACCGGAGTTGGCTCACGAACTGATCGCCTATTGCCGGGCGCGGATCGCCCACTACAAGTGCCCGCGATCGGTGGACTTCCGCGCCGAGTTGCCGCGGCACCCGACCGGAAAGCTGTACAAGCGGCTGCTGATCGACGAGTACCGGACGGCGCCGGGCTCGGCCTGAACGCCGCGGGCAGCGCCGGGAATTGCCTTGACGCACGGCGTGATCGCCTTGGTACGGTCCGCGCGTGTTCACCCTTGCCGAACCTCCGGTCTTCACCCGCCTGCGGGATGCCCACTCCGTATTGATCGCCGGGGCGGGTGGCGGATTCGACGTGTTCTCCGGACTGCCGCTGGGCCTCGCGCTGGCCGAACAGGGCAAGCGGGTGCACTACGCGAACCTGTCGTTCGTGACGGTGGATCGGTTGCCGTCGCCGAGTCGGCTGTTGCCGGGACTGGCCGCGGTACGACCGGACACGCCCGGCAACGACGACTACTTCCCGGAGCGCACGCTGGCGACCTGGCTCGGGCGCAACGGCTTCACGGACACCGTGTACGCGTTCGGGAAGACCGGGGTCGTGCCGCTGCGGGCCGCCTATCGGCGGTTGGTCAAGGACCTGGACGTGGACGCGATCGTGCTCGTGGACGGCGGCACCGACATCCTGATGCGCGGCGACGAGGCGTCGTTGGGCACTCCGGAGGAGGACATGACCAGCCTCGCCGCGGTGGCCGGCGTGCGGGTGCCGACCCGACTGGTCGCCTCGCTCGGCTTCGGCATCGACGCCTACCACGGCATCTGCCACGCACAGGTGCTGGAGAACCTGGCGGCACTCACCCGGGAGGGGCACTACCTCGGCGCGTTGTCGATTCCGCGCGAATCGCGGGAGGGAGCGCTGTTTCTGGACGCGGTGGCGTACGCGAACGAGCGCACCCCGCTGCGGCCGAGCATCGTGCAGGGCTCGGTCGCCTCGGCCCTGCATGGTCGGTTCGGCGACGCGCACTTCACCGAACGCACGGGCAACAGCGAGCTGTTCATCAATCCTTTGATGAGCATGTACTTCACCGTCGACCTGGTCGGCCTGGCCGAGCGCTCGTTGTACCTGTCGCGGTTGGAGGGCAGCGAGAGCATCTGGGACGTCGCGCGCCGAATCGCGGACTTCCGGGACGAGTTGCCGTTCACCCGACCGCGACAGGCGATTCCGCATTGAGGGTGGGTCGGGGGCGATGCCGGCGCAGGCGGCCGTCGGTACGGCTCGGGCGGCACGCAAGCGTGCTGTCGAGGTCACCCTGGTCAACCCCGCCACACTCCCGATCACGGTGGTCACGGTCGAGCCGGACGCGGACGGCCGGGTCGTGGGGCTTCGGATGGTCGCCAACCCCGACAAGCTCGGTCCCGTCGCCGGAGGTGTGCGGCACTCGCTCTGACCGACCGTCACGCACTTCGGGAGCCCCCGTCCCGAACTCCCGGAACCGCCGTCCCGAACTCCGGAAGCCATGCGTGATGGCATCCGAAAGCCTTCCCCACAACCTCCGTCCCGCGAATTCCTCCGGGCGCGTCGACCACGAATGGGCAACGAGCGGAGAGCGCTCGACATCTCGGCTGCCCATGTCGTTCGAACACCTGTAGGTTGTGCGCTTCCGGCGGACAGATACGCCAACGCTCCGTATCCCTGGGGGGATCCCGCACGTCATGACCATGCCGTTCCAGAACGAAACACAGCTGATCATCCGCCAGAACTTCCGACCGATCGTGAACCAGTACGTGGTGCACCTGGTCGGTCCGGACGGGCAACACGGACCGGTGATCGCGTTCGCGCAGCAAAAGCGCGGCAAGCTCAAGGAAGAGGTCATCCTCTACACGGATGACACCAAGACCACCGAACTCGCCCGGTTCAAGGCGCGCCAGATCCTCGACGTGCGGGCACAGCACGACGTGACCGGCGTCGAGGGCAGCAACCTCGGCATGTTCTCGAAGGACTTCAAGAAGTCCCTCCTGCGCTCCACCTGGAACCTCGAACGCCCGGACGCGGCCAAGGCGGTGGGCCAGGAACGCAGCCTGTTCGGCGCGATCCTGCGCCGCGTGTGGGGCTTCATACCCGTGGTCGGTGCCTGGCTGCCGGCCCCGACCTACCACTTCGACTTCGTCGACGAGGGCGGCAACGCGGTGCTGACCGTCGAGCGGCAGATGAAGCTGCGCGACCAGTACCTGGTGAAGCTGCCCGACCCGACGATGGACCGCCGGCTGGCGATCTGCGTCGCGGTCGCGATGGACGCCATCCAGAACCGCTGACCGTTCAGGCAGGGTCGGACGGTCGCGCACGCGCCCCGTGACGTGCGCGACCGGCGACGATGTCTCAGTCCTCGTCCGGCACCAGCACCGGGGTGTCCCGCTTGAGGATCTCGCCCCGGAAGAACGCCGGACTGACGACCCGACGAACCTCCATCAGTACCGCGCCGAGCACCAACAGGCCGACGCCGATGATGAACACGCTGCCCACCCCGGCCACCCGGTTGCCGTCGCCGTAGTTCGGGTCGGCCACGTCCACCAGCGTCTTTATGAAGATCGCGCCCAGCATCAGCCCGCCGAGCGCCGGCATGACGCCCTTGACCATCAGGTCGTCGAAGCTGCGCGAGAGGTCCTTGCGGAAGTACCACACACAGGAGAACGCGGTCAGCGAGTAGTAGAAGCAGATCATCAGGCCGAGTGCGTAGATCGTGTCGGTGAGCACGTTCTCCGACAGGATCGTCATGATCGTGTAGAACGCACCCGTCGCGACCCCGGCCGAGATGGTCGCGAAGCCCGGTGTCTTGAACGTGGGATGCACACGCGAGAACACCTTGGGCACCGCCTCGTACGCGCTCATCGACAGCAGCGTGCGGGCGACCGGGATGAAGGTGGTCTGGAGGCTGGCGACCGAGCTGGCGAGCACCGCGACGAACATCAGGATGCCCAGGCCCGAACCCATCACCGGGTCGGCCAGCTTCGCGAAGATGTTGTCGTCCTCGTCGTTGTTCAGGCCCAGTCCGGTGGTTCCGACACCCGCGTACATCAGCGTGGCGACGCCGGTCATCAGGTAGGCCACCACGATGAACAGCACCGAGATGATCGCGGCCCGACCCGGGACCTTGGGGCCGCCGGCGGTCTCCTCGTTGATGCTCAGGGCCGTGTCCCAGCCCCAGTACATGAAGATCGACAACGACAGACCCGCGGTCAGCGCGGTGAAGCCGCCGTCGATGCCGAACGGGTTGAACCAGTCCCACGAGAACGAGATCGACGTGGGCACGTCGCCGGCCGTGGCCTTGCCGATCGCCATCACGATGAACAGTGCGAGCACCGTGAGTTGCAGTGCGACGAGCACGTACTGGACCCGCTTGGTCACCGTCATGCCGCGATAGCTGATCGCGGTGGCGATCGCGATGAAGACCAGACACGTGGGCACGTGCACCAGCTTGTTGTCGTCCAGGTCCTTGACCCAGTCGCTGTTGAACGCCTCGCCGAGCGCGAGGTAGAAGAACGACGTGCCGATGCCGGCCAGGTTGGACAACACGATGACGGTTGCCATCACCAGGCCCCAGCCGCACATCCAGCCCACGCGCGGGCCGAACGCCTTGACCGTCCAGGTGAACGAGGTGCCCGCGTCCGGCACCGCCTTGCTGAGCTCGCGGTACGCGAAGGCGACGAGCAACATCGGGACGAAGCCGACCAGGAAGATCGCCGGGGCGTGGGTGCCGACCTTGTTGACCGTGGGCCCGAGGGCGCCGGTGAGGGTGTACACCGGCGCCACGGTGGAGATGGCGACGACCACGCTGCCCAGCAGGCCGATGGAATTTCGGTTCAGCCCCTTGTCCTTGAGATCGGACTCCGGGAGGTAGTGCGACTCTCCTACCCGGTGGTGCCTCTCGCCCCTCTGGCGCACGTGCTCATTTCTCACAAGCGAACAGACTAAGTCAGGATGAAACGACTTTTGACCAAGGGGGTCACGAACGATCCGGTGAGTCGCCCATGTCACTCGTTGAGGCATTTCCGAAGGGCCGCGCGGGGGGCCGAGGGGTCGCATCGGCGAGCATCCCGGACAGCAGTTCGATGACCCCGAGTCGGATCTCGGCCCGCGACGGCGGCGTCGCCCAGCCCGCACCGGCGATCGCGTCGAACATCACGCCTTCGCACCACGCGACCAGGAAACGGCCGTGCCGCTCGGGCGCGCGCGAGCCGAGGACGGCGAGCATGCCCACCGCCGCACCTCGGAACACCGCGCCCGCCTCGTCGTACACCGTGCGCAGCTCGGGCCGGCGGGTCGCCTCCAGAGCCAGTTCATAGCGGGCGATCTTCTGGTCCCGCCCGTCCCGGATCGCGGCGTCCACGATCGCCGCGACCAGGTCGGCGATGCCCATCAGGTCGTCCGGCAACGCGGCGGGCGACTCGCCGTCGGCCAACGCCGGCGCGAACTCCCCCGCCTCCAGGACGGTCATCCGCGCGAGCGCCACCTCCAGGAGCGCGGCGCGCGTGCGCGCGTAGTACGAGGTGGATCCGGGCGGCAGACCCGCGCCCTCGTCGACGGCGCGATGGGTCAGGCCGCGCATGCCGCGCTCGACGAGCAGACGAATCGCGGTGTCGCCGATCAGGACGAGGCGGTCGGGGCGGTCGGGGTTGGTGCGCTTCGCGGTGGTCACGCGGGCCAGCCTGCCATGTCGCTACGCCTGTAGAGATCCGTTCACTACATCCGTAGAGACGAGCCCACCGCGGCCGTGGAAATCGACCACTACAGCCGTAGAGAAAACTGCCACTACAGCTGTAGAGTCCACATCACGTCCTCTACACCTGTAGTGAACGTCGGAAGTACCGACACAGGGGGAACCATGTCCGTCACCAAGCCCGAAGCGATCGTCGTCGGCGCCGGCCCCGGCGGGCTCACCGCCGCGACCGCCCTGCACCGCAAGGGCTGGTCGGTGGTGGTCCTGGAACGCGCCGCCACCCTGGAGCCGATCGGCGCGGCCATCGCCGTCGCGCCGAACGGGCTGCGCGCGCTCGACGCCATCGGCGCGGGCGAGCCGCTCCGCGAGTTGGCCGCGATCCAGGGCACCGCGACGCTGCGTCGGCCGGACGGGCGGGTGCTCGCGCCCACCAGCGGCGAGGCGTTCGTCGAGCGCTTCGGCGAACCGATGGTGTTGGCGCCTCGGGCCGAACTGATGCGAGTGCTGCTCGCGGGCCTGCCGGCGAACGCGCTGCGCACCGGGACGACGGTGTCGAGCGTGTTGCCCGGCGGACCGGACCACCGCGCGTCGGTGATCACCACGACCGGCGAGACCCTGACCGCGGACCTCGTGGTCGGCGCCGACGGAATCCGCTCGCCGATCCGACACGCGCTCTTCCCCGAGCACCCCGGCCCGCGCTACGCCGGATTCACCACGTGGCGCGCGATCGTGCCGAAGACCGAGATGGTGCCGGGCGAGACGTGGGGCCGCGGCCTGGTCTTCGGCGCGATGCCGCTGGCCGACGGCCGGGTGTACTGGTACGCGACCGCGAACCGCCCGGCCGGTGTCACGCACGGCGACGAGCGGGCCGAACTGCTGCGCCTGTACCGGGACTTCCACGCACCGATCGGCCGGCTGATCGAGGCCGCGACACCGGAGCAGATCCTGCACCTGGATGTGCACGAGATGGCCGATCCGCTGCCCGCGCACCACCGGGGACGGGTCGTGCTGATCGGCGACGCGGCGCACGCGATGACCCCCAACCTGGGCCAGGGCGGCAATCAGGCGCTGGAGGACGCGATCGAACTCGCCGACGTGCTCACGGGCGTGGCCGCCGACAAAGTGGCCCAGGCGCTGCCCGCGTACACCGCGCGGCGGCTGGCGCACACCTCGGCGGTCGTGCGGAAGTCGCGCCGGCTGGGGGCGATGGCGCAATGGGAGGGGCGGTACGCCGTGGCGGCCCGGGACGGGTTCCTGCGGGCAGCCGGGCGGTTGGCGCCGGACGCGGCCCTGCGGCCGTTGGACTCGATTCTGCGGTGGCGTCCGCCGGTGGATTCGGCGTGAGCCTTCGATGCGCCGCGCGGGTTCCGCCCGCACGGGATGCGTCGTACATTCCGTACCGGCCGGTATGTGGGTGACGGAGGGAAAACGCGGTGTCGATCGATCCGCAGCTCGTGGAGTTGCTGAGTTTCACGCCGGAGAATCTGTTCGTGGGCGACGTGGCCACCGCGCGGGCGACCGTCGATGCCGGGATCGGGCTCCTTCCGGTGATGACCGAGTTGGCCCGGGTGCACGATCGCACCATCCCGGGCGCCGTCGACGCGCTGCCCGCCCGGGTGTACCGGCCCTCGGAAGGGCCAGATCTGCCGGTGACCGTGTTCTTCCACGGCGGCGGGTTCGTGATCGGCGGGCTGGACAGTCACGATGCCCTGGCCCGGCGGATCGCCCGACACGCCGAGTGTGTGGTGATCTCGGTGGACTATCGACTCGCCCCGGAACACCCGTTCCCGGCCGCGGTCGAGGACGCGCTCGCCGCGTACCGGTGGGTGCTCGACAACGCCGCCGAGCTCGGTGCCGACCCGAGCCGGATCGCGCTGGCCGGCGACAGCGCGGGCGCCACGCTGTCCGCGACCACGTGCCTGCTGGCCCGGGAACACGGGCTCCCACAACCGGCGTTGCAGATGTTGTGGTATCCGGCGACCGGCGTCGAGGGCACCGCGTCGCGGATCGAGAACGCGAACGCGCCGCTGCTCACCGCCGCCTCGATCGCGTGGTTCATGGAGCACTACCTCGGCGGACGCGGGCTCGACGAACTGGGCCCGTACGCCTCGATCGGCACCATCGCGGACCTGTCCGGCCTGGCGCCGGCGCACGTGGTCCTGGCCGGTCACGATCCGCTGCGCGACGAGGGCGCGGACTTCGCCGAACGGCTGCGCGCGGCGGGCGGCACGGTCGAGTGCGAGCTGTTCGACGACATGGTGCACGGCTTCATGAGCTTCGTGGACCTGGTGCCGCGCTGCGCGGAATGCGCCTCGGGTTCCTTCGCCGCGCTGCACAAGGCGCTGCACCCGTAGGGGTGGCCGGCGCGCGGCGTCAGCGCGACGGCAGGATCAGCAGCTCGTCGGTGCCGGGACGGCGCAGCACGTCCACGGGATGGCCGTACAACTCGGACAACACCGGCGCGGTGCACACCTGTTCCGGCGGGCCGCAGGCGACCAGTCGGCCGTGGGCGAGCAGGGCGATCCGGTCCGCGTAGGCGGCGGCCAGGTTGAGGTCGTGCAGCACGATCACCACCGCGTCGCCTTGGCGGGCCCGGTCCCGGGCCAGCCGCAGCACGTCCTCGGTGTGCTTGAGGTCCAGGGCGGCGGTGGGCTCGTCGAGGAAGAGTACGGGCGCGCCCTGCGCGAGCACCCGGGCGAGTGAGACCCGGGCCCGCTCGCCGCCGGACAGCGACGGGTAGACCCGGTCGGCCAGGTGCGCCACGTCCGTCTCGGCCAAGGCGCGGGCCACGATCGTGTCCTCGGACTCCTCGCTCGGCAATCCCGCGTGCGGCGCGCGGCCCATCCGCACCACCTCGTCCACGGTGAACGGGAAGGACAGCGTGACGCTCTGCGGCAACACCGCGCGGCGAAGCGCCAGTTCGCGCTGCGAGTAGTCGGAGGAGGGCCGATCGGCGATCCGCACGGTGCCGTGATGCGGCGTCAGGTCGCCGGTGAGCAGGCCGAGCAGGGTGGACTTGCCCGCGCCGTTGGGGCCGAGCACCGCGACGATCTCGCCGTGGCGCACGGTCAACGAGACACCGTCGACCAGGTTGCGGCCGGCGATGGCGTAGGTGACGTGCTCGGCCTCGACGCCGATCGTGCCCACTTCGGGCACTGTCGCGGGCGCCGCCGTGCGGTTTCGGGCGAGCAGCCTCATCAGGCCCAACCTCCCTGCCGGGAACGGGTCCTGCGCAGCAACCACAGGAAGAACGGGGCACCGATCAGCGCGGTGAGCACGCCGAGCGGGACCTCCTTGGGCATCGCGACGGTGCGCGCCGCGAGATCGGCGCCGACGGTGACCAGCGCGCCGAGCACGGCGCTCGCGGGCAGCAGCAGCCGGTGTCGCGGGCCGGCGATCAGTCGGATGATGTGCGGGACGACCAGACCGACGAAGGTGATCACGCCGGCCGCGGCGACGGCCGCGCCGACCAGGGTGGCGCTGAGCACGACCACCACGATACGTACCCGTTCGGTGTCCACGCCCAGGTGTCGGGCGCCGCGTTCGCCGAGCGCCATGATGTCCAGCGCGCGGGCGTACCGGGGCAGGACCAGCAGGCCGATGAGCGCGAACGGTGCGAGCGCGCCGATGATCTTCCAGCTCGCCCCACCGACGCTGCCCAGGTTCCAGAAGGTGATGCTGCGCAGTTCGGCGTCGTCGGCGACGAAGGTGAACAGCCCGATCGCGGCGCCGGCCAGCGCGTTGATCGCGATGCCGGTCAGGACCAGGGTGACCACTTCGGTGCGGCCGTCGGAGCGGGAGAGCAGGTAGACGAAGAGCGTGGTGATCAGGCCGCCGGCGAAGGCGAACGCGGTCACCGTCCAGGAGCCGAAGGTGGACACGCCCAGCACGATCGCGCCGACCGCGCCGAGCGCCGCGCCGGAGGACACCCCGATCACGCCGGGCTCGGCGAGCGGGTTGCCGAACACGCCCTGCATCGCGGCCCCGGCGCAGCCCAGGCACGCGCCGACCATGATGCCGAGCACGATGCGCGGGAAGCGGATGTTCCACAACACGGCCTCGTTGGCGTCCGACACATGGCCGACGTCCAGGCCGAGATGGCGCAGCACGGAGGAGAGCACCTGATCGGAGGGGATGTCGAAGGCACCCATACCGGCCGAGACGATGCTCGTGGCCAGGAGCAGCAGCACCAGGGTCGGCATCAGCCAACGGCCGTGTCGACGCGGCGCCGCTGCCACCGGGATCGTCGTCGCCGGGGCTGTCGCCACGGGCGTAGTCGCCACCGGGGTCGTCGTCTTGCCGAGTTCGACCACCGGAGGTGGTGAACCCGGTTCGTCGGTCGGTTCTTGACGCTCCGTCACCGTTGCCACGGTCTCCCCCGCGCCTTCCCGTCGTTCGTCCTCGCTCGCCGAACGGGCCGCGACAGCCCGTCCGGCGTTCGAAGCCGGCGGGTCGCGGCGGCCCGGCCGACCCTAGCCATGCAACAGATCGACGAGCTTGTTCAGCGCGACGCCCGCGGTCGGACCGCCGCCACCCAGCTCCAGGTCGTCCATCGCGACGACCTTGCGGTTTTGACCGGCAGGCGTCTGAGCGACACCCGGCAGCTTGAGCACACCGTCGACGCCGCCGACCGACTCCAGGCCCTTTTGGAAGACGAGGATGACGTCGGGCTTGGCCGAGACCATCGCCTCGGGGGTCAGCGCGGCGGACATCTCGACGCCCAGTTCGGTGCCGGTGTCGATGCCGCCGGCGGCGGTGATCATGCTGTCCGGGCCCAGGCCCTTGCCGCCGATCTGGTACAGGTTGGCCTGCCCGCGGATGTAGAGGAACGCCACGCGCGGCTTGGTGGCGGCCTGCGCGCCCTTGGCCTTGGCGCCGGCGATCTCGCCGGCGGTCCGGTCGGCGAGCGTCTTGCCCTTGTCCGGCACGCCCAGCGCGGTGGCGATGGTGGTGATCCGGGTGATCGCGTCCTCGGGCTTGCTGCTGTCCGGGATCAGCACGATCGGTACGCCGGCCGCCTTGAGCTGGTCGATCGCGGTGCGCGGGCCGACCGAGGCGCTGCCGATGGCGACCGTGGGCCGCTGGGCGAGGATGCCCTCGGGATTGAGGCCGCGCGAGTTGCCGAAGGTCGGCTTGCCCTTGCTCTCCGGCAGGACCGCGCCCGAGGTGTCCACGCCGACGACGTTCGAGGCCAGGCCCAGTGCGTACACGGTCTGTGCGATGTCGCCGCCGAGCGGGACGATCCGGCTCGCGTCCTTGACCGTGACCTTGCCCATCGTGGTGTCCACGGTGGCGGGCAGCGCCGAACCGGCCGGGGCCTTGTCGGCCTTGCCGTCGGACTTCTTGTCGTCGTCGCCGCACGCCGTGGCGAACGCGGTGACGGCGAGGACGGCCGCGGCCACCTTCAAGCTTGTTCGACGCAGACGCATCCGGCGGCCTTTCGAGCTGTGGAGTGAGCGGACGAGGAGGTTCCGCTCTTAGGCAAGCCTTGCCTTGTCCCACTCCGCAACCTAGAGGTGAGGCTTGCCTAACTTCAAGCCCGCGCCGGGTGGACCACGTCACACGTGGACGGCGGCCCGCTCCCCCGACGAATGCGGGCACAGCACCACCGCGCCGGGGCCTTGGGCCCGTTCCCCGTGTCGGTCGATCCGGTCAGCGCTCGCGCCAGGCCCGGCTGTGCCGGCGAATCTCGGCCGCGGAGAAGTTCTCGTGGTCCTCGCCCCAGGCGGTGACGCCGTCGAAGGTCCATTCGGTGAGGCCGTTGACGGTGAACAGATTCGGGTTCAGGAAGAAGCCGAGTCGGTTGTGCATACGCCCCTCGGCGTGCAGTTCGCGGCCGAGTTCGTCGATCCCCTCCAGCACGATCCGGGTGGCCCAGCCGGTGGCGTCGTCGCGTTCGACCACCTCGCGGCGCCCCTTGGCCAGCTTGGCCCAGATGCCGTCGCGGAGCAGGTAGCCGTGGATGGACACGCAGCCCGAGCCGAAGTCCATGGTGATGCTGTGGAAGGCGTCCCGCTCGGAGGCGGTCGCGTAGCTGTATCCGCCCCGCTTGGCCGGCGACTGCATCAGGCCCTGACCGAACTGCGAGCGCGGCCCCCACGAGCGGTCCCGGAAGCCGTACGAGTCGACCGTGATCTCCTCGCCGCGCAGCACGACCGTGCCGGTGTACCGCCCGGGCTGGTCCACGTGCTTGTCGCCGAGGTGGTGCGGCGGCAGCACCCCGGTGAAGGTCAGGTCGACGTGGATCTCGTCGCCGCCGTCCGGGTCGTCGTAGCCGACCTCGTACACCGCCTGCGGCTGCACGCAGCGCACCCGGAAGCCGTTCGGCAGCCGCAGGTCGGTCAGGTCCTGGTCGGGAATCGGCAGATGCCAGAAGTTCTTGGCGTAGACCGCCTCGTGCGGGTGCTGCCCGCTGTCGTCCCAGAAGTACGCGCCACCCGCCGCGACCTTCTGGTTCGCCCGGAAGAACGGATACAGCTGCCCGGACAGCCGCCTTTGCGGGACCGTGAAGGTGAACCAGGAGGTCTCCGACCAGTACGGGTCGTCGCTGGTCGGCGGGTGGAACCGGTCGTCGGGGTGGTGCTCGACATGCTCAGTGGTCATGGCCAACGGGTACTACGGGTACTTGGCCGAGTCAATGATTATTGCGGTCCGTCCCGGCCGGCGGTCGTTCCGCGAGGCTGACATCCACAGTGAGCGGGCCGTCCGCGGGCACCAGGTCGACGCGGGAGATGTGTCCGGCCGCACGCAGGTCCGTCTCGATCAGGGCCACCCGGACCAGTTCGGCCGGGTCGCCGGTGATCGTGACGCCCGCCACCGCGGCGCGCATCGACACCTGCGCGGCCGACTTGGCCTTGCGCACGCCGGCGATCAACTCGGACGCGAGAGCCGGCAGCGCCCGGTCGGCCTCCGGCGCCTGCGGCGCGGGCCATTGCGCCCGGTGCACCGAGCCCTCCTGCCACCACGACCACACCTCCTCGGTGGCGAACGGCAACACCGGCGCCAGCAGTCGCAGCAGTACGGACAGCGCACTCGCGAGCGCGGCCCGGGCCGACTCGGCGCCCGCCGCGGCGCCGGCCTCGCCGTAGGCGCGGGCCTTGACCAGTTCGACGTAGTCGTCGCAGAAGTACCAGAAGAACCGCTCGGTCCGATCCAGCGCCCGCGCGTAGTCGTAGTCCTCGAACGCCTCGGTCGCCGCGCGGGCCACCTCCGCCACCTCGGCGAGCAGGGCCAGGTCGAGCGGTTCGCGCACCGCGTCGGGTGCCTCGGCCGCGCCGGTCGAGAGCACGAACCGGCCGACGTTGAGCAGCTTGATCGCCAACCGGCGGCCGACCTTCATCTGACCGACGTCGAACGCGGTGTCCACGCCCGGCCGGCCGCTCGCCGCCCAGTAGCGCACCGCGTCCGAGCCGTGCTGCGCGAGCAGGTCGACCGGAGTGACCACGTTGCCCTTGGACTTGGACATCTTCTTGCGGTCCGGGTCCAGGATCCAGCCGGAGATCGCCGCGTGCGCGAACGGCAGGCTGTGGTTCTCCGCGTCCGCACGCACCACGGCGGAGAACAACCAGGTGCGGATGATCTCGTGTGCCTGTGGGCGCAGGTCCATCGGGAAGACCCGGGCGAAAAGGTCGTCGTCGCGACACCAGCCACCCGCGATCTGCGGCGTGAGTGAGGAGGTCGCCCATGTGTCCATCACGTCCGCGTCGCCGACGAACCCGCCGGGTTCGCCGCGCTGTTCCGCCCGGTAGCCGGGCGGCACGTCGGTGTACGGATCGATCGGCAGATCCGCCTCGGCCGGGCGCAACAGTGCGTCGTGGCGCGGGAGTCCGGCCTCGTCCAACGGATACCACAGCGGCACCGGGACCCCGAAGAAGCGCTGCCGGCTGATCAGCCAGTCGCCGTTGAGGCCCTCGACCCAATTGTCGTAGCGGACCTTCATGTGCGCGGGATGCCAGGCCAACTCGGCGCCCCGGTCCAGCAGTCGGGTCCGAAGCTCCACATCGCGCCCGCCGTTGCGCAGGTACCACTGCCGGGTGGTGACGATCTCGAGCGGCTTGTCGCCCTTCTCGTAGAACTTGACCGGGTGCGTGATCGGCTTCGGCTCACCGACCAGTTCGCCGCTCTCGCGCAACATCGCCACGATCCGCTCACGTGCGGTGAACACGGTCGCGCCGGCCAGGCGGGCGTACGCCTCGACCGCCTCCGGGGTGTCGAGCCCGGCCGGCGGATCGCTCAGGATGCGGCCGTCCCGCCCGAGCACGGCCCGGGTGTCCAGGCGCAGTTCACGCCACCAGGTGACGTCGGTGGTGTCGCCGAAGGTGCACACCATGGCGATCCCGGAGCCCTTCTCCGGGTCGGCCAGCGCATGCGCGTACACCGGCACCGGCACGCGGAACAGCGGTGTGCGCACGCTGTTCCCGAACAGGTGCGTGTAGCGCGTGTCGTCGGGATGCGCGACCAGCGCGACGCACGCGGGCAGCAACTCCGGCCGGGTGGTCGCGATTTCCAGCGCGTCGCCGGTGGGCCCGCGAAAAACGAGTCGGTGGAAGGCACCGGGACGCTCCCGGTCCTCCAACTCGGCCTGCGCGACCGCGGTACGGAAGGTGACGTCCCACAGCGTGGGCGCCTCGGCCGGGTATGCCTCGCCGCGCTCCAGGTTGCGCAGGAAGGCCCGCTGGGAGGCGGTACGCGAGACCGCGTCGATGGTCTGGTAGGTCATCGTCCAGTCGACGGACAGCCCGAGCAGTCGCCACAGTTCCTCGAACGCCTTCTCGTCCTCGCGGGTCAGTCGCTCGCACAGTTCGATGAAGTTGCGTCGGGAGACGGGGATCTGCTGTTTGCCCGGCTGCGGCGGCGGCACGAAGTCGGCTTCGTAGGGCAGCGCGGGGTCGCAGCGCACGCCGAAGTGGTTCTGCACCCGTCGCTCGGTGGGCAGACCGTTGTCGTCCCAGCCCATCGGATAGAAGACCTCGCGTCCGCACATCCGCCGGTAGCGGGCGATCGCGTCGGTGTGGGTGTACGAGAACACGTGTCCCACGTGCAGTGATCCGCTGACCGTGGGCGGCGGGGTGTCGATGGAGTAGATCTCTTCGCGGGTCCGGCTCCGGTCGAAGCGGTATACGCCCGTCTCTTCCCAGACGCGCGACCATTTCGCTTCCAGCCCGTCGAGGGTGGGCTTGTCGGGCATGCGGGGGGAATCGGAGGGGGCGACCATGCCCCCGGAGCGTACCGGGCGTGGGGGCTCGACTCGACCCGATTCCCGTGCGGCGGCGTGGCGGATCGGTGCGCGGGTGGGTCGGGGGCGGTGGAGCGGGTCGGCGGGCCGCCCTTCGGGGGGTGGGGCGGCCCGCGGACCTCGGTCGGGGGTGGGCGGGTCAGGCGTTCGCGTGCAGGGTGTCGACGAACGCGGTCCAGGGGGCGGCGGCGAGGGTCAGCAGTCCTACGGCCGGGTCCTTGCTGTCCCGGACGTCGACGGTGCCGTCCGGGTGCGGACGAATCTCGGTGCAGTCGCCGTTCTGCATGCTGTACGAGCTTTTGACCCAACGGGCCGAGTTGTTCGCGGACATGGTGTTCTGGGGCATGGCGTTCTTCCTACTCAATCGGCGAGTCGCTCCGGTCGCGAGTGACTCGGTCTGCGAGTTGCTGGGCACTGGCCGCGATGAAGGCTTCGGACTCGACGGGACTCAGAGCGATGCCCCGTAAGTCGGCGAAGACCTTGCCGTAGTGAGCGGTGTCCTGGGCTCTTTCCAGGTACGCGTGGCTGGTGATGTTTTCCAGCGAGACCACTTCCATCCCCGAGGGGGGAGGGAATCCGTAGATCGAGAACGGCGTGGGGCCGCCCGGATAGGCGCCTGCCGAAAAGGGTAGTACTTGCACGGTCACGTTCGACAGTTGCGCAATTTCGATCAAGTGCACGAGTTGCTCGCGCAGGACCCGTGGGCCGCCTATTTCCTGGCGCAGCGCGGCCTCGCCGATCACCATCAACACCTCCAGCGGCGCCGGTTCGCCGCGGGTGAGCACGCGCTGTCGATCCAGCCGAACCCGGACCCGGGTGCGGCACTGTTCGTCGACCGGTCCCACCGTGCCGCCGCGGATCACCGCCGTGGCGTACTCCTCGGTCTGGAACAGCCCGGGGATGATGCTCGGCTGGAATCCCAGGCAGGACGCCACCTCGGCCTCCAGGCCGATCAAATCCAGGAAGTCCTGCGGCAGTCGGTCGGCGAGGTCGCGCCACCAGCGCTGACGACGACCCTCACGGGCAAGGGCCAGCCAGCCCTCGCGCGCGGCCGGGTCCCGCACTTCGTACAGGTCGAGCAGCGCCTTCAGGTCGAGCGCGCGGATCCCGCTGCGGCCGGACTCGATCCGGCTCACCTTCGCGGGATGGCAGGAGAGGGCGTCGGCGGCGTCCTCCAGCAGCAGTGACGTGTCCTCGCGCAGCCGACGCAGGTTGGCGCCCAGAACGCGCCTGCGAACCGTCGGATATTGCTCGGCGCCCATGTTTCCTCCCGATCCCGCACCGCTCGTGCCTCGGTTGCCCAGGTCGTTCGAACTTCTTTTGGTCTTTTCGAACTTCTTTCGAACTTCTTTCGAATTTTCGCTCTTTCGGGGCTTTCGGGGGTTCAGCTCCGCGAGTCGCCGTCATGGTACTCATGTCCGACACGCTGCAAGTCGAGTGAGTTGTTTGACTTGCACTTATTGCTCCCACCGGGGACGCTACTTACAGCGACTCCTCGACCACCCGTCGGGCCGTTCGCGAGTGACCGGTCGCGCCTTTTCCCGACCATTGGGAGGCGAGGGAACGTGCTGCAGGAGCAAGACGCCGGCGTGAATCAGGCAGGGATCGCGTGGATCAGTGCCGCCACCCGCGATCCACGCGACACGCGGTACACCTGGCTGACCAACCCCGGCGCCCGCCGCGCGGCGGACACCGGCCGGTTGTTCGACGCCGTCGTGATGCGGGCCGAACTGGGCGCCGCCGTACTCGACCTGCTCATCGCCGCCGCCGAACCCACCGGCGCGGTGATCGCCGAGGAGCACGCGGGCAAGTGGGCCTACCTGGTCGGCCCCGGCAGCGCCGAGGTGTGGCTCGCCGCGGTCGGCCCGTCCGACGGCACGCGCTACCACTACGTCGGCCACGGCGGCTGCCTCACCGTCCCCGGCCCGCGCCCCTACCCCGGCTCATCGATGACCTGGATCATCCCCCCGGGCCTGAACACCAACCTGACCTGCGTCACCACCTTGGCCGCCCGCTACCTCCACGCGGAATCGACCCACCGCGGGCTCCCGACCCACCCCTCCATCCGCTCCCGCCCCGAGCCCGGTCCCTGACGCCCGACGGGTCGAGGACACGCTCGGACGCACCGGCGACGCACGCACGGGTGAACGTTCGTGGCACGTCGCCGCTGCGGCGTGGCTCATCCGGATCCGAACCACGTGTGGGTTGGGCGGACGAAGCGTCGGTCCGTGGCGGGCAGGGCGGTTCGGGGGCCGGCGGCGGTCAGGATGGTGTCGAGGCAGCGGGTGGCGTCGGCGGCGTAGATGTTGCTGAACCAGGCCATGTTGGCCGCCGGCTCCAGCAGGGCCACGTCCAGTGAGGCGGCCACCGTGTCGGCGAATCGCGGTCCGCCGTAGTAGGCCGTGGATCCGCACAGGTCGGGACGCGGACCGGCGAGCACGGCGACCGACATCCCGCGCGCGACGGCGGCCCGGGCCAACAGGTCGGCGGTCGGGGTGGCTTGTCCGGACAGGGCCAGGGTCTCGATCACGGTGGCACGCTAGGGCGTGTAGCGCAGCGGGGCGACCGGGTTTCGGATAGGAATTGGGCAAGGGCTCGGTCAGGGGGACGGTGTGTGGGACGCGATCGTGGATGTGGCCAATGTGTGTCACTCCGAAGAGCTGTATCCGATCGGCGAGAAGGGCCCGTTTCTGGCTCGCCTGGACGCCGTCGTGCACGGCTGGCGGGCCCGGCACGGCGCCGACGTACGGATCGAACTCGTCGCGGACAAGGCGTTGTTGCACGCCCTGGACACGACCGACAAACGCGAGTTGCAGCGACGGGCGGCCCGCCGCGAGGTGACCCTGCGTCCGGTCGCGGACACGCTCGTCCTCGAACGCGCCGAGGCCGACCTGTTGCACGTGCTCAGCGGGGACCACTTCCTCGACTTCCGCCGTCGGCACCCGTGGATCGAGGCGCACCCCGAGCGTTTCCACCACTGGTACCAGGACGCGCACGGCGTGCACTTCGTGCCGCGCGGCATCGGCCCCGAGCACCACCAGCGGGTCTCCCGGGCCGAGGAGATCAAGGAGTTCCGGGACAAGCACCTCGACCCGGCCCGACACCCGGAGATCATGAACACCCGGTGGCGGTGCGTCGATTCGCTGTGTCTGTACGCGCGCATGTGGACGGGCCGGCTGCCGGTCTGGCCCCGCGTGGACGCGGGCGCGCGGGCGGTCTGCCCGGGGTGCGCGAGTCCGCTCCGGGCGCTGGGGCCGCGGCGGCCGACCCGGCAGGTCGGCCTGGCCGACCACGCCACCGGCGAGTCGATCGAGCGCCTGCCGCTCGAACTGGGCAGCAACCTCGTGCTCGGCCGGGGCCGGATCGTCAACGGCTACAACCTGGGCAGCCGGCAGGACCGGTTCGGCGAGGCGGTGCGGTACGTCAGCCGCCAGCACGTGCTGCTGCGCTTCGCGGCCGGCCGGGCCGGAGGGCACGTGCTCGCGGTCGACCTGGGTTCCTCCAACGGCACCGAGATCGAGCGCTGGAACGGCTCCGCGTACGAACCCGGGCGCGCGCTCGAGGTGGACGTGGAGGAGATCCTCACCCCGTGCGATCGCCTCGTACTCGGCGGCGGCGTGCGCGTGGAGGTCTCCGGGCGGCACTTCAACGCGGACGACCTCCCACGGATCACCGACGACAGCGGCGGGGAGGCGACGCGGGTACGGGGGGTGGAGGGGTGAGTGGTGGGGGTGTGGGCGGGTGGGGTGAATCGAGTCGGCGACAGTCGCGTCACGGGAAGGTCGGGGGTGGGTGGGCGAGGCGGGGTGGGCGGTAGCGTTCGAGGCGGGGGTAGGGGTCGGACGTAGGACGAGAGGGGCGGCGTGAGCAGCGTCGACACGGTGTCGTTGCAGGATCTGTGGGACCGGGTGGTCGGGACCCAACCGGATCCACCGAGTTGGCTCGCGCTCGTGACCGGGGCGGTCGCGGTCGTGGTGGTGCTGTATCGCCCGACCTGGCGGCCGTTGCGGTCGGTGGTGACGATCGCACACGAGGGCGGCCACGCGATGGTCGCGCTGCTCAGCGGGCGCCGATTGTCCGGTATCAGGTTGCACTCGGATACCTCGGGCGTGACCGTGTCCGTGGGCAAACCGACCGGCCTGGGGATGGTGCTCACCGCGATGGCCGGCTACATCACGCCGTCCATCCTGGGTGCGGGCGGCGCGGCGCTGCTCGCGGGCGCGCACATCACCATGGTGTTGTGGGTGGCGCTGGTGTTGCTCGCGCTGATGTTCATCGCGATACGCAACCTGTTCGGCGCGCTGGTACTGCTGGTGACCGGCGGGGTGATCTTCGCGATCTCGTGGCTGGCCAGTGCGCGGATCCAGGCGGCGTTCGCCTACCTGTTGGTGTGGTTCCTGCTCGTGTCCGGGGTACGGCCGGTCTTCGAACTCCAGCAGATGCGCGGTCGCGGTCGGGCGCCGTGGTCGGACGCGGATCAGCTCGCCGACCTGACCCGGATCCCCGGAGCGGTGTGGGTCGCCTTCTTCGGGCTGGTCTCGGCCGCGGCCCTGGGCATCGGCGCGGGCTCGCTGCTCACCTGACCCGATCGGCCGACGCCGGCCGGCTCCACCTCGCGGTGGGGTCGGCCGGCGTCGTCCCGGGTGCGGCAGGCGTCTGCCTAGAGCACGTCGGGCAGCTTCGCGAGCACGCCGTCGTAGATCCGCTTGAGCCCGGCCGGCGCGAAGGTCTTCTCGAAGAAGCCCCCGATGCCACCGGCTCCGTTCCACACCGTGACGATCTCGACCCGGCTGCCCGCACCGGCCGCCGACACGGTCCACGTGGTGACCATCGACGAGTTGGCGTCGGTCTCCACCAGCGTCAGGGCGGCCGGCTCGGTGACCGTCACCAGGCAGTCGCGCGAGCGCTTGCTCGTGGCCTGCAGTCGCCAGTGCGCCACCGTGCCGGCGCCCTTGCCGCCCTCGCGCAGGTCGTACTCCGAGAAGTGCTCGGTGAGCAGCTTGGGCCGCACGTCCGCGTAATCCGCGACGGCCGCGAAAACCGCCTCCGGTTCCGCCGCCACAGTCGTGTGTGCGGTTGCCCTGACCTGCGCCATGACCACTCCTTGCCCTCGGTTGCTGTCGGCCGGGTCAAGCAAACCACTTGGCCGCCCGGGCACCGAATCGCACTCCGGTTTACCGGCCGGTCGGCACCGGGTCTCAGGCGATCTCCACACCGAACGAGCCGGCCAGTCCGGCCAGGTCGAACTCGTAGCCCTGGCCCTCCGTACGGAACTTCCAGCCGGCGCCGTGCCGGTAGAACGTGCCGAGCAGCAACACCCGTTCGACCGTGGCGGCGTCGAGCACCGAGCGGACGAACGAGGTGGTCTGGAAGGGCGCCACGTCGATCTCGATCGGTCCGACCGCCGCGAATGTGCTCGTCCCGTCGACCGAGGCCGCGATCACGACGCGACGTACATCACGTGGCAGCGCATCCAGTTCGAGCGTGACGGTCTGCTCGGCGGGGCCGGACGCGTCCAGGGCGACCACGTCCAGCGGTGCGACCGGCTGGTTCCAGAACACGAAATCCGAATCGCCGCGTACTCGTTCGTGCTCGTCCAGCAGGAACGCCACGATGTCGATGTCCTCGTCGGGGCGGTCCCAGGCCCATGAGGCGTTCAGCGTCCACCGGCCGGGATTCGCGCCGCCGGGCAACCGGATCGTGCCGCCGCGCGGGAGGTTGCCCGCGCCCGCGCCTTCGCTCGCGGCGGTGGCGGTATCCGCGCCGGTCCGGTCGAGTGCGGGCGCCGGCGACTCGGCCAGCGACGCATGCCACTGCGCCTCGGTCAGGCATACCGCGCCGAACGCCTGCGCCCGGGCGATCCGGGGATCGGCCGCCGCGCCGGGCAGCACGACCACGGTGTCCACGGTCGAGGTCAGATTGATCCGCAGCCGGGCGCCCGATTCGAGTACGAGTTGGCGCACCCGGCCACCCTCGCCGTGCTCGTCCCGGCCCTGGAGGACCAACACCTGACGCACCGTCGGGCGGATGGGCGGGCGGACCGACTCGACGGCCGGCGCGGGTGCGCTCGGCGGGACCACGGCCTGGAACGGCGCGGCCTCGGCGACCGGCGCGACCTCGGCGACCGCACCGCCCCGGGAGGTCGGCTCGGACTCGGTACGCGGTGCCGGAAGCCGCACCGCCGCCCCGTCGACCGCCGTACCCGGTAGCACCCGCGCCAACAGCCGCACGTACGTTGCCTCGTCGATCACCGGCGTGCCCAGCCGAGCGGCCGCACGGTTCTTGCCGCTGCCGCTGCCCGGGTCGTTGGTCACCAGGACCGAGGTCTTGCCGCTGACCGAAGTCGCCACGTACAGACCGGCCTCGGTCGCCTGCCGCTCCATCTGCTCGCGCGCGTTGCCGGCGTCGCCGGTGAAGGCCACCCGCATGCCCTGGACCAGGCCGACCGCGAGGTCGAGCCGACCCGGATTCGTCCACGGGCAAGGCGCCTTCGCCACGGCGGCCCGCTCCGGGAGCCGCTTGCGCGCGGCGGCCGCGCGACGCAGCCCGGAGCCGCTGTCGGGCACGGTCAGCGGCAGCGGCAGGCCGGCCCCGGCCGCCTCGTGCAGGCCGTACCGGAAGATCTCACCGAGCACCCGCGCGTCGTCCACCGCGTCGTGCGCGCGCAGTTGCCGAACCCGATAGTGCGCCGCGAGGGTGGCCAACTTGTAGTCACCGATCGGCAGTTCCAGGTGTCGTGCCAAAGCCATCGTGCACAGCCGCCGCCGCATCGGCCACGGCGTGTCCAGGCGGCGGTACTCCGAGGCCAGCATCCCCCAGTCGAACGGCGCGTTGTGCGCGACCAGCACCCGCCCGTCGAGGTACTCGGCCAGGTCGTCCGCGATCCGGTCGAACGTCGGTGCGCCCGCGAGCCGTTCCGGGGTCAGTCCGTGGATGTGCACGGGTCCGGGATCGCGCCGCGGATCCACCAGCGTCGACCACCGATCGGTGACCGTACCGGCCCGATCGAGCAACTCCACGGCGACCGAAACGATCCGATCCGAACTCCGGAGCCCGGTGGTCTCAACGTCCACCACCGCGTAGTCGCTCGGGTAGTCGGCGGGCCAGTGGGCAAGCGGTGTGACTGTCACTCACGGACCGTACAACGCATCGTCGGGACGCAGTGGGCAAGGCCCGCAATTCGAGGATGCATCCGTTTTGCGAACCATGCTCATGGATCCGACATATGTCGCCGGGACCACCGCGGCCCCGCTATGCGTTCGGCTGGTACTTCTCCAGTTCCGGAATGACCTCTTTGCCGAGGATCTCGATCGTCCGCAGGATGTCCCGGTGCTCCAGGAAGCCCCACTGGACGTAGCAGATCAGCTCGTCCACGCCCAGGTCCGCGTAGCGCTTCATCTTGCGTACGCAGGTTTCCACGTCGCCGATCACGATCATGTCCGCCGCGTCGAAGGTCTCCACCGGGACGGTGCCCTCGAACATCGGTTTCAGCAGCGGGAAGGTCTTGTCCTGCTCCGCCGGGGAAAGGTGCGGCAGTTCCCATTCGAGGGTGAACATCGCGAGGTTCTTGTACCACCACGCGACCGAGTCCCAGACCCGCCGGTCGACCTGCTTGCGCCCGGTCGTGTGCACCAGGGTGTATGCCGCGACCTTGTTCGTGGTCACGTCGGTGAGCGGCGTCGGGGTCGCCGCCGCCGCGCGGTAGGCGGCGACCTGGGCGGCCATCGTCTCCAGCGGCTGCATGATCGAGAAGGACAACATGCCCAGCCCGTTGCGGCCGGCGACCTCCGCCGAACCCTGTGACGTGGCGGCCATCCAGCACGGCGGATGCGGGTCCTGGAACGGCTTGGGAGTGACCATCCGGCGCGGGAAGGAGAAGCGCTCCGACTCGTACTCGAAGTACTCCTCGCGCCACATGCCGGTGACGATCTCGATCGCCTCGCGCCAGTCGTCCCGCGAGCGGGCGATGTCCACGCCGAACGCGGTCTGCTCCATCGGGGTGGATCGACCGGTCCCCCACTCGACCCGGCCGCCGGAGAGGATGTCCACCGTCGCGACCTTCTCCGCGATCCGTTGCGGCGGGGTGAACCCGAACGGGGTCAGCGTCACGCCGAAGCCCATCCGGATCCGCTCGGTGATCCCGGCCAGGTGGCCGAGGAAGACCTCGGAGGCCGGCATGTGCGAGCGGCCCTCGCGGAAGTGGTGCTCCACCGCCCAGACGGTGTTGAAGCCCATCCGGTCGGCCAGCCGGATCTGCTCGACCGCCTCGCGATACGCACGCTGTTCCTCGCGCCGCTGGCCGTGGGGGTGTTCGCCGTGCCACGGGCGCGGCACGTCCACTTCGTAGAGCACGTCGAGCTTCATCGGGCACTCCTTTTCGGTATATTGAAAAATGTTTTCCAATCCCGTATTTCTGGTCCCGAGTGTGACCCGCCGAGGTACCGGCCACAAGGTGCCCGCCGGGTCGGAGAGTCGCCGTCATGGTTCGTCCCGCCCTCGCCGCCGGTCGTGCGGTCGAGATCCTGAACTTCTTCGCCGCACACCCGGGCTGCGCGTACACGCTCTCCGAGCTGCACGCCGCGCTCGGCATCAACCTCGCGTCCGCGCTGTCGGTGCTCCGGGCATTGGAGGACGCCGGCTACCTGGTGCGGCATCCGCGCCGCAAGACCTACGAGCTGGGGCCGGCCCTGGTCGCGCTCGGCGACGCGGCGCTGCGCGGCAATCCGGCGGTGGACTTGGCCCGGGCACAACTGCGCGAGCTGGCGAATGAGTTCGAGACCGAGCTGATCGCCAGCGTCGCGGTGGGCGACGAGATCGTCATCCTGGCCGTGGAGGGCCGGCCGCAGTTGGCCTCCGCCGACGTCCGGGTGGGTCAGCGGTTGCGCATGGTGCCGCCGCTCGGCCAGGTCTTCCACGCGTGGTCCACACCGGCGGAGGTCGACGCCTGGATGGACCGGCTGGACGAGCGGGTGCGCGGCACGGCCCGGATCCTGCTGCCGCCGACGCTGGCGGCCGTCCGCGAACGCGGGTACTCGATCACCTTGGACAGTCCGACCCGGACCCGAATCGGCGACACGCTGGAGCGGATGGCCGAACGCCCGCGCGAGGCGGCGCTGTTGCGCGACCGGTTGGCCGAGTTGGCCGCCGCGCTCGGGGAGGAGGAGTACGAGCTGATCGCGGTCGATCCGGACACCGTCTACGACATTTCGACCCTGGTCGCCCCGGTCTTCGACGCCGCCGGCCGGGTCGCGGTCGCACTCACCCTGAACGGCCTGGAGCGCGTGACCGGGCGCCGGGTGACGACACACGGCGAGCGGTTGGCCTCGGTCGCCCGCCTGGTGACCCGACGCTCGGGCGGCCGGGCGCCGGAGTAGGTCGGGGACGGAGCAGGTCGGGGACGGAGCAGGTCGGGGACAAAACGGCCGGGGCCGACGCCGCGGCATGGGTGCGGGAGTGTTTCGTGAGCGTGTCGGAGCGCTCACCGCGTGAGCACTCGCTCATCGTCGGGCAATCCGCACGTAACACGGGGCGGGTTCCTTAACCCGCGCGTAACACCGAGGTATACGACAGGAAACCCGGGCTGCCCACCCTGACCTAGCCAGTGCCGCACCAGACCCCATCAGGCCCACGAGGGAGCCGCATGACCGTCGCGACCGACGCCCTGAACGCCGGAGACACCGCGTGGCTGCTCGTGGCCACCGCGCTCGTGCTGCTGATGACCCCCGCCCTGGCGATCTTCTACGGCGGCATGGTTCGGGCCAAGAGCGTGCTCAACATGCTGATGATGAGCTTCGTGGCGATCGCGGTGGTGACCGTGGTCTGGATCGCCTTCGGCTACAGCCTGGCCTTCGGCGGCGACGTGGGCAGCGGGCTGCTCGGCGATCTCGGCGATGTGTTCATGGCCGGTACCAAGCCCACCGATCTGCACGGCACGGTGCCCGAGCTGCTGTTCATGGCGTTCCAGTTGACCTTCGCGATCCTGACCGTGGCGCTGATCTCCGGAGCGATCGCCGACCGCACCCGGTTCAAGGCGTGGGTGCTCTTCTGCGCGGTGTGGGTCGTCTGCGTGTACGCGCCGCTGGCGCACTGGGTGTGGGGGCCGGACGGCTGGATCGCGCACCGGCTCGGCGCGCTCGACTTCGCGGGCGGTCTGGTGGTCGAGATCAACTGCGGCGCGGCGGGCATGGCGGTGGCCCTGGTGCTCGGTCCGCGAATCGGCTTCAAGCGCGACCCGATGCGGCCGCACAACCTGCCGCTCGTGGTGCTCGGCGCGGGCCTGCTGTGGTTCGGCTGGTTCGGCTTCAACGGCGGCTCGGCACTGGGCGCGAACGGCCTGGCCGCCCAGGCGCTGGTGAATACGCAGGCGGCCGGGTGTACCGCGCTGATCGGCTGGCTGGCGGTGGAAAAGCGCCGGGACGGGCACGCCACCACGCTCGGCGCGGCCTCCGGTGCGGTCGCGGGCCTGGTCGCGATCACCCCGGCCTGCGGCGTGGTGGATCTGCCCGGCGCGCTGGTGATCGGCTTGGTCGCGGGTGTCCTGTGCAGCTTCGCGGTCGGCTGGAAGCACCGCTTCGGCTACGACGACTCGCTCGACGTGGTCGGCGTGCACTACGTCGGCGGGGTGGTCGGCACGCTGCTGATCGGCCTGTTCGCGGCGAAGGACGTCACCGGCGGTCCGGAAGGTCTGCTGCGCGGCGGCGGCGCCGCGCTGCTCGGCAAGCAGGTCGTGGCGATCGTGGTGGTGTCCGCGTTCTCCTTCGGCGTCACGTACACGATCGCGAAGCTGATCGACCGCGCCATCGGCTTCCGCGCCCACGCCGACCACGAGCAACTGGGTCTGGACCTTGCGGTACACGCGGAAACGGCCTACGACCTCACCGCCTTCGCCGGCACCAAGCGCACACCCGGCCCCGCTCCCCGCCCCGCCCCGAGGCCGGCGGACGACCTGGACCTGGGCTGACCATCCGCCGAGCGCTTCAGCGGGTGTCGCGGGTCAGGATTGTGGCGGTGGCCAGGACGGCGATCGCCGCGGCCGCCGGTAGGGCTGACCGGCGGGCGAGCTTTCGGGCGTTGTGGTGGTCGAAGACGCTGCCGCTGGACTGGATCGAGAACGCCGACCACACCGACTGGGCCGAGAACGCCGATGCCACGCCCAGGTAGGAGCCGATCGACGCGGCGGAGAGCGCCGAGCCGATCGACCCGAAGGACAGCGCGGAGCCGACCGAACCGATCGACAGTACCGAGCCCACCGATCCGATCGAGAGCACCGAACCCTCGGAGCCGATCGACAACACCGAGTTGTGCGAACGCCAGGACAGGATCGAACCGTGCGCGTCGACAGCCGTCTTCTTGGTCATGGGCCCAGTCTGCCCGACCCGCCCCGCCGCGGGCGCGGGCTCACATCCGGTCGACCGCGACCACCCGCAGCACCGCGCGTCCGGTCTCGTCCGACTCGGTCAGGTCCACCTCCGCGGTGATCCCCCAGTCGTGGTCCTGCGCCGGGTCGTCGAACACCTGGCGCACCCGCCACGCGGAGTCCTCCTTGGTGATCTGCATGAGCTTGGGGCCGCGCGCGTCGGGGCCGGTGCCGATCGAGTCGTGCTCGTCCCAGTAGTCCTCCAGCGCGTCCTGCCAGCGCTCCGCGTCCCAGTTGCCGTCGCCCTCCTGCTCGGACAACTCGCCGAGCTGGAAGTAGCGCCGCAGCGCCGCGAGTTCGACCCGCCGGAAGAGCGCGTTGCGCACCAGCACCCGAAACGCCCGCTCGTTCGCGGTGACCGGCGTGGTGCGGCCCTCGATGTCGTCGAGCTCCTCCTGCGTCGCGTCCGGGTTGGCCAGCTTCTCCCACTCGTCGAGCAGGCTGGAGTCGACCTGGCGGACCAACTCGCCCAGCCACGCGATCAGATCGTGCAGGTCCTCGTTCTTCGCGTCGTCCGGCACGGTCTGGTTGAGCGCCTTGTACGCGCTCGCCAGATAGCGCAGCACGATGCCCTCGGTGCGCGCGAGTTCGTACCAGCCGACGTAGTCGCCGAAGGCCATCGCCCGCTCGTACATGTCCCGCACGATCGACTTGGGCGACAGCGGGTGGTCACCGACCCACGGGTGGCTGCGCATGTAGATCGCGTAGGCGTGTTCGAGCAACTCCTCCAGCGGGCGCGGGTATTGGATGTCGGCGAGCCGTTCCATCCGCTCCTCGTACTCGATCCCGTCGGCCTTCATCTGCCCGACCGCCTCGCCCTTGGCCTTGTTCAGCTGCGCGGCGAGGATCTGGCGCGGATCGTCGAGCGTGGCCTCGACCACCGAGAGCACGTCCAACGCGTAGGTCGGCGCCTCCGGGTCGAGCAGGTCGAACGCGGCCAGCGCGAACGTGGACAGCGGCTGGTTGAGCGCGAAGTCGGCTTGGAGGTCCACGGTGAGTCGGACGATGCGGCCCTCCTCGTCCGACTCGGCGAGCTTCTCCACCACGCCGCCGTCCAGGAGCGAGCGGTAGATCGCGATCGCCTGCCGGATGTGCCGCAGCTGCTGGGCGCGCGGCTCGTCGTTGTCGGTGAGCAGGTGCCGCATCGCCTCGAACGCGTTGCCGGGCCGGTTGATCACCGCGAGCAGCATCGCGTGGGTGACCCGGAAGCGGGACGCCAGCGGCTCCGGCTCGGCCTCCTGGAGCCGGGTGTAGGTCTCGTCGTTCCAGCCGACGAAGCCCTCCGGTGCCTTCTTGCGGACCACCTTGCGGCGCTTCTTCGGGTCGTCGCCGGCCTTGGCCAGCGCCTTGATGTTCTCGATCTCGTACTCGGGGGCCTGCGCGACCACGTTGCCCACGGTGTCGAAGCCGGCCCGCCCGGCCCGCCCGGCGATCTGGTGGAACTCGCGCGCCCGCAGCCGGCGCACCCGCTGGCCGTCGTACTTGGACAGCGCGGTGAACAACACCGTGCGGATGGGCACATTGACCCCGACGCCGAGCGTGTCGGTACCGCAGATCACCTTGAGCAGACCGGCCTGGGCCAGCCGCTCCACCAGCCGGCGGTACTTGGGCAGCATGCCCGCGTGGTGCACGCCGATCCCGTGCCGCACCCAGCGCGAGAGCTGCCGGCCGAACTTGGTGGTGAACCGGAACCCGCCGATCACCGACGCGATCTGATCCTTCTCCTCGCGCGTGCACATGTTGATGCTCATCAGCGACTGGGCCCGCTCGACCGCCGACGCCTGGGTGAAGTGCACGATGTAGATCGGCGCCTCACGCGTGGTCAGCAGCTCCTCGATGGTCTCGTGCAGCGGGGTGACCCGGTAGGAGAAGTACAGCGGCACCGGACGCGTGGCCGACTTGACGATCGCGGTGGACCGGCCGGTGCGCCGCTTCAGGTCGCTCTGGAAGCGGTCCATGTCCCCGAGCGTCGCGGACATCAGCAGGAACTGCGCCTTCGGCAGCTCGATCAGCGGGATCTGCCAGGCCCAGCCCCGGTCCGGGTCGCCGTAGTAGTGGAACTCGTCCATCACCACGAAGCCGACGTCCGCGTCCGCGCCGTCACGCAGCGCGATGTTGGCCAGCACCTCCGCGGTACAGCAGATGATCGGCGCGGTCGCGTTGACCGAGGCGTCGCCGGTCATCATGCCGACGTTCTCGGTGCCGAACTGGGCGACGAGGTCGAAGAACTTCTCCGAGACCAGCGCCTTGATCGGCGCGGTGTAGAAGCTGCGCTCCTTGCGCGCCATCGCGGCGAAGTGCCCGCCGGCGGCGACCAGGCTCTTCCCCGAGCCGGTCGGCGTATTCAGGATGACGTTGTTGCCCGAGACCAGCTCGATCAGCGCCTCTTCCTGCGCGGGGTACAGGGTGAGGCCGCGCTCCTCCGCGTACGACGCGAAGGCTTCGTACAGGGCGTCGGGGTCGGCCTCGGCGGGGAGCAGATCGATGAGAGTCACCCGTCTATCCTGCCTGCTCGCGAGCGCCCGCCCGGACGCAACCCGGATTCCGCCGCTACGCGCACGTCCGGTACGCCCGGGCGGGAGCACTTCCGGTGACGCGTGTCACATCCGTAGAGTCACCGTGATCATTTGTCACCGGGAACAGGGGTACGCGTGAGGCCGGTACGACGGGCGGGTCGGCTGAGCCTCGTGGTTCTCGCGGGTCTGGCGGTGAGCGGGACCCTCCTCGCGTGCACGGCGAGCACCTCGCGGCCCACGTTGACCGCGGTCGCGCCGCCGCACAACCCGGAAGCGGACCCCGACGGAATCAGCTGGACGGTCCGCCTGGGAGGCCGGATCCACCCGCAGCGCACATACCGCCTGGTCGTCTCGACCGACCCCCAGGCGGTCGACACGGTGACCGACGGCGGCGTGGACCCGAACGTATGGGACAGCGGCGTGGTGCACTCCACCGAGCACACCGCCCTCCGCCCCTCCGGCCTTCGCGTCGAACAGGGCGTGACCTACTACTGGAGCGTCCGGGTCCAAGACGCCCAGGGCCACGACTCACCCTGGAGCGCCAGAGACCAGTGGACGGTCGCTCGGCCCTGAACCCGGGAACCGCGATACCCAGGCGCCCGGCGTCCGAGCACAAACCCGGCCAATCCAGCCCGTCGGGGGTTCGCGGACAAGCGGGCCGCAGGCCCCGCCGCCGCCCGCAGGGCCTAGCAGACCACCTCGGCCACCCGCAGCTGCGCCACCTGCTCCGGATCGAGGCCGAGTTCGGCGAGGATCGCGTCCGTGTCGGCCCCGAGTGTGGGAGCCGGCGCGCCCAGCCGCCCGGGCGTACCGCCGAACAGCGTCGGGTGCCGCGGCTGCCGCAGCCGCCCGGCGGTCGGGTGGACGTCGTCCTCCAGCACGCCGACGGCGGCGATGTGCGGGTCGCCGGCGAGGTCGCCGGGACCCAGCACGACACCGCACGGCACGTTCTCCGCCTCCAGGCGAGCGATGCCCTCGGCGACGGTGAGTCTGGTCGCGGCCTCGTGGCAGCGGGTCACCAGCGCGTGGCCGACCTCACGGTTGCGCCGCCGCTCGGCGATCGTGGCCACCCGCGGGTCGTCGTACCCGTCGACGCCGAACGCACGGCACATGCCCGCGAAGTCCGCGTCCGAGGTGGGTGTGGCGATACCCCAGCCGTCCAGGAACGCGTACGGGCGCACGTCCGCGACGAAGCTGCCGGGTTGGCTGCCGTCGCCGTCGCGCAGCACGTCGTTGCCGGCCGAGTCGACCCACATGAACGAGATCACCGCGTCCAGCATGGACAATTCGAGGTGTTGGCCGCCGCGCCCGCGTTCGCGTGCGTACAGGGCCGCGGTGATCGCCTGCGCGGCGGTGAGCGCGGTGACCTTGTCGGCGAGGGCCTGGTTCGAGAACCTCGGGCGGCCGGTCTCCGGGTCCTTCTGGTTCTCGGCGATCCCGCCGTACGCCTGGATCACCGTGTCGTAGGCGCCCTTTCCGGCGTACGGCCCGTGCGCGCCGAAGCCGGAGATCGAGCAGTAGACGAGGTCGTCCCGACGCACGTCGGCGTAGCCCAGGCCGAGCCGTTCGGCCACGCCGGGCCGCCAGTTCTGCACCACCACGTCGGCCCGCGCGATCAGCTCGCGCACCAGGTCGCGGCCCCGGTCGGTACGCAGGTCCACCCCGACGCAGCGCTTGCCGCGGTTGCACATCTGGTACAGCGCGCTGATGCCTCCGGTCGCGGTGCCGATCCAGCGGGAGATGTCGCCGATCCCGGGGCGTTCGACCTTGATCACGTCGGCGCCCTGATCGGCGAGCAGGGTCACCGCGTACGGACCGGTCGCGGCCGTGGACAGGTCCACGACGCGCAGGCCGGCAAGGGGTCCGTCGATAGGAACACGTTCCATGCTGCCGCTCCCCCTCCGGTGTCGCTCGCGCGACGGCATTCGATGGCTCGGATGCCCGGATGACGAAAACAGGTTCTCTGTCACAGGTCAAGGCTCTGGTCTGTTGGCGAGGGCCGGCGGAGAATCCGGCAGTGCTCGGGATTCGACGCTGATCGACGGAGGATTCGTGACCAACCCGATCGGGCCGCTCACCGCGGCCGACGAAGGCTTTCATCACCAGGTCGCCGAGACGTTCGCGACGGTGGCCACCACCGACCCGTCGTGGACCGAGAAGGTCTGCGCGATGGCCGCGGCCCGGGACGGCAGCCTGCAACTGGGCTTCGGGCTGGGCAAGTACACGAACCGCAACGTGATGGACGGCTACGCGGGTCTCTCGCGCGGCGTCGAACAACTCACGGTGCGCGCCTCGCGCCGGCTGTCGCCCGAACCGCACACCACGACGGTGGGGCCGATCCGCTACGAGGTGGTCGAGCCACTCAAGGTGGTGCGCTTCGTGCTGGAGGCGAACGAGGCTCAGCCGATCGCCTTCGACTGGACATTCGAGGCGGTCGTCCCGGCGGTCTGTGAGGACCGCACGCACAACCGGCGCGCCTATCGCACCACTGCCGACCTGGTGCGCTATCACCAGACCGGGGTGGCGTCCGGCTGGGTCGAAGTGGACGGCGAGCGCACCGAGATCACCCCCGACACGTGGGTGTCCACCCGCGACCACTCGTGGGGCACCCGCTACGACGTGGGTGCGCCGGCGGCCGACCTGGAGCCGGCCGGGATGCCCGCGTCGATGTCGTTCCGGATGATCTGGGCGCCCATCCTGATGGAGCGTGGGGACGGCAGCCGATACGCGCTGTTCCTGCACTACCAGATCACCGGTGGACCCGGCTTCGCGCAGAAGCGGGTGATGGGCGGGGTCGAGCATCCCGACGGACGAGTCGAGGAATGGGCCGATCTGGTACCGGACTTGAGCTACGACCCGGTCAATCGACGGCTGCGCGGTGGGAAGTTGCACGCGACCATGGCGGACGGTTCGGCCCGGCCGCTGCAACTGGAGGTGGTCTCGGCGACCGGCTTCCACCTCGGCGCGGGCCTGTACTTCGGCCTGGACGGCCGACACCACGGCGAGTGGCGCGGCGACCTGCACGTGGAGGGCGAGCGGATCGCGGACTGCTCGACCCCCGAACAGGCCCGCCGGCTGCACCAGATCCGGGACACGGTGGTCCGGGTGACCGACCCGGTCGGCGGCGGGGTCGGTTGGGGCAACTGCCAGCCGATCGTGACGGGCGCGGACCCGGCGCTGGGGCTCACGGCGGAGTCCTCGTTCATGTAGGGCCGGTGCGGCGGCCCTTGGCCGGTGTCGGGTGGTGCGGTGTCGGGTGGTGCGGTGTCGGGTGGTGGGGCTTCTTTCTCGGTCGGTACTCCGCTGAACACGCAGCGCGAGCCATACGATGCTGTCGACCTTGATCAGGGGAAGGGACGTCAGCCATGCGCAGGATCCTCATCGTCGGTGCCGGCCAATCCGGGCTCCAACTCGGCCTGGGGTTGCTGGCCCACGGCTACGACGTGACCGTGATGACCGAGCGGACGCCCGACGAGATCCGCGCCGGGCGGGTGACCTCGACGCAGATCATGATGCCGTCGACGATCGCGCTGGAGCAGCCGCACGGCCTGGATCTGTGGTCCGGGCGGGTACCGCCGATTCCCCGGGCCGGGTTCACCATCCCCGGCCCGGACGGCACTCCGGTGGTGAACTGGCTGGGTGATCTGGGCGGCGCGCAGTCGGTCGACCAGCGGATGAAGATGCCCGCGTGGATGGACCTGTTCCTGGCGCGCGGCGGCAACCTGGTGGTCCACCCGGTCGCGGTCTCCGACATCGACTGGTACACCCGCAACTACGACCTGGTCGTGGTGGCCGCCGGCAAGGGCGAGCTGGTGTCGATGTTCGATCGGGACCACGACCGGTCCGTATTCACCACCCCGCAGCGGCAGTTGGCCGTCGCGTACTTCCACGGCGCGACGCCGCGCCCCGAGGTCGGGTACGACGCGCTGCACGTCAACGCGATTCCCGGGATCGGCGAGATCATCATGTTCCCGGGCCTGACGCTGTCCGGCCCGTGCGACATCATCCTGCTCGAAGCCGTGCCGGGCGGCCCGCTCGACGTGTTCCGCGACGTGCGCGACCCGGACACCCACTGGGCGGTGATGCAGGGTTTGGTCCGGCAGTTCGCGCCGTGGGACTACGACCGGATCAGCCGCGCCGAACTCACCGACCCGATGTGCGTACTCAGCGGCGGCTTCTCCCCCATCGTGCGCAAGCCGATCGCCGAACTCCCGTCGGGCGGCGTCGCGTTGGGCATCGGCGACGTCCTGGTCACCAACGACCCGATCAGCGGGCAGGGTTCCAACAACGCCGCACGGGCCGCCGACCTGTACCTGAACGAGATCGTCGCGCACGGCGATCGCCCGTTCGACGCCGCCTGGATGCAATCGGTCTTCGACGCGTTCTGGTCCCGCGCCCGACACGGCGTCAAGTTCTCCACATCGCTCCTGGGCGTCCCCCCGGAGCACGTCCAGATGTTGATGGGCGCGGGCAACACCTGCCCCGCCGTCTGCGACGCGATCATGAGCGCCTTCGACAACCCGGTGGAATTCGAGGAGTTCATGTACGACCCGGAGAAGACAATGGCGTTCCTGACGAAGGTGGGAGCGCTGTAGGTAGCGGGTGCACCGGGAGAGGCGGGTCGTGGGGCGGGGCGGCGGGGGTTGTGGGCGGGGAGGCGGCGGGGAGGCGGCGGGGAGGCGGCGGCGGGGTCGGGGGCCGGGGAGGCGACGCACCGGTGTCGGGGGCACGGCGAAGCAACGCACCGGCGTCGCGGGCACAGGGAGGCGACGCGCCGGCGTCGCGAGCACAGCGAAGCTGCTTGTTGGGCGACTTCGTCGCCGGCTCGCGAGGCACCNCTTTTTTGCNCCCCCGCTTCGCTCCTCCGCAAAAAAGCGGCCCCTCGCTCGGGACTTCGTGTCCCTCCGCTTCGCTCCGGGCCACGAAGTCCACGTTTTGCGGCTCCGCCGCTCTCCGCGCTTCGCGCGTCGATCACTGGGGGCGGCCTGTGTCGGGGGCGCTGACGCGCCGGCGGGGTGGGCGG
>NZ_KB889663.1 GCF_000372745.1 Embleya scabrispora DSM 41855
GACGGTGTGTCCCTCCGCTTCGCTCCGGGTCACACCGTCCACGTTTTGCGGCTCCGCCGCTCTCCGCGCTTCGCGCGTCGATCACTGGGGTGGGGTGGGTCGGGGGCGCTGACGCGCCGGGGAGTGGCGGGTCGGGGTGGGCTGGGTTGGGGGCGCACGTTTGGGTCAATCGGTGTTGTGTCTCTGTCCGGATGGGCCTTCGTCCTCAAGACTGATCTTCGTGCATGCCGAGGTGGTCGTCGTCGACCCACGAAACGATTCCGGAGAGCGCGCGTTCGCGCTTACCACGCCCGAGGCCGCCGTGGTGGTGGCCGCCGCGTCGAGTGAGCCGGTGGGCGGGTGTGGGCATGGCATGGACTGGTTCCTGCGCCGACTGGGCGTGCATCTGTTGGCCCGGCTGACCGACCGCCCGGATCGGGGCATCAGCGACTGTCTGGCCGACACCATCGCCGAGACCGCCGCGCTGCACGGGGCTCGCTGCGACCTCGCGCACGACGCCACCCCTGCCGCGTCGGTGGTCGCGTGCCGGGTTCTGGTGCACGACCTGCAATACCTGGTGCTGGGCCCCGGCATGGTGCAACTGCACCACGCCGGGGGCCCGACCAGCCGGATGACCGGCCCCGACGGCCCGTTGGCGGCGGTCCGGGCCCGCCCGAGCATTGCCGCACACGCCGGCACCGGCACCGTGCGCCTGCACACCCTCACCGGCGCGTCGCTGACGGCCGACGCCACCGGCCGCCCCGGCGCCCGAGTCACCCTGACCTTCCGCCCGCCCGCCTCCCCGACCGGCCCAACCCTCGCCCACCGATTCGACCGCAGCAGACACGACGCACCCTGAGCCCCGAACCCCCGGGACTCGTGTGCCCGCCCCCGAAGCCGACGCGCCTCCGAGCCGGACCCAGCCGGCCACCCTACGACCCCGGTACGGCGGGCCGCCGGTCAATGGATTGGCTGCGGTGAGCAACCAGCTTTCCCCCGGGGCCGCCGAGTTCGGCCGCGTCCCGGCGCGTCAGCGCCCCCG